>CAWHIW010000001.1:0-77364 GCA_963829445.1 uncultured Solirubrobacterales bacterium
AGGACGTCCTCGTAGACGAGGCAGGTTCGCAGGGGCCGTTCGGCCTGTTCGCCCGGGATCAGCCGGAGCCGGTCGTCGGTGAGGCCGACCAGGCGGAACAGGTGCTCCTGCAGGTAGCGGCGGAACGAGGCGGGATGGTCCGGACCCAGGCCGAGGTATTCGTCCATGTGGAAGCCGACGACCTTGGACCAATCGATCTCGGAGGCGACCAGCGCGGCGAGGAGCTCGTTCTGGCTGGGGGCCGCGGCGAACACCACGTTGATCCAATCGGCCGCGGCCTGCCGCCGGCGATGCCCTGGGCCACGCCGCCGCGGCGGCCCGGCCCATCTGGGCCCGATCTTCGATAGACGGCGACTCGGAGGGAATCGACGGAGAATTCGGCGACTGGCCGGGCTCGGACGGCTCATTGAGGGGTCCTCGTCGCAGCCGGGCACCGCTGCCGGGGAACTCCACCCCGGCAGATCGGCGGTCCGTCCCCAGCATAGCGACCCGTCCCCGGCGCGAGCCACGCCCCGGGCGGCTCGGGACCCGTCGCTCCTCCCGACCCGGGACAGGGCCGCCCGGGCGGGCGTCACCCGGAGTTGCTCGCAGAGCCGGTGGCATTCGACTAGGTCCACGAGCATCGCCTCGGTCAGGAACGACTCGGGGGGCCGTCGTTGCCGGCCCACTGGAGCTGCTCGTGGCACTGATTCATGTGCTCGATCAGGTCTTTCATCCAGAGCACGTGGTTCGCCGGTTTCTCATCGAGGTCCTCTCAGCTCGGAACCTGCCCGTGCGGTCCAGCGAGGGTCGCCCCTCCGGGCGGGGAACCGTTGCGTGATCGTTCAGGGCAAAGTCGTACCGGGGCCGGAAACGGCCCGGGGCGCCCTGGTCCAACTGGTCGCCGGCGAAAACTTGAGGAAAACACGGAATCGGCCGGACGATCGAGGACGCTCTCGGGCCGGATGTAAGGATTACATGGGTCCGGGCCCCCCCGGGCGCCGCCTTTCCTTTCGACAACACAGCGGTAGACTGGTGTGACGGCCGGATGCCGCGGGGCATCGGGCCGATCGCCCGGGAGAGACCAGGCATGGCACCGTCCGGATGGCGTTCTCGATGGCCGAGGCCGGGATCGGGGCCGGGCGCTTGCTGAGCTGGCCGGGGCGGCTGGCCACGCTGGCTGCTTGGGCGGCGCCGACTCGCGGGACGGCCGCCGAGGCCGCCCGGTCGGTCCCCCGGTTCCGCAACATCTGCATCAGCCGCGAGGCCGGCGCCGGCGGCGGGAACGATCGGCCGGCTGGTGGCACCCGCCTGGACTGGAAGGTCTACGACCACGAGATCCTCGAGGCGATCGCCCAGCGCATGGAGCTCCCCGGCCGACGAGGTGCGAGGCCTTCGACGAACTGGCGCCGAGCGTCGTGCAGGACTGGATCCTGCCCCTGCGCGAGGAGCACTACGCCCCCCAGGAGGCCTACCTCGATCACCTGGCCAAGCTGGTCGAGGCGATCGGCCGGCCGGGGGAATCGGTCATCGTCGGACGGGGGGCGGGCTTCATGCTCCCGGGGGGAGACCCTCTCGGTCCGGATCATCGCCCCGCTCAAGGCCCGGGCCCCGCCTGGCCGAGCGGATGGGCGTCTCGCTGCGGACGGCGCCGCGCCGCCCGCGACCTCGACCGCCGCCGAGCCCAGTTCGACCGGACGATGTACCGGGTCGACCCGACCGATCCCCACAACTACGACCTGGTGCTCGACTCCGACAGCCTGGGCATGCCGATCGCCGCCGAGGTCATCGTCCGGGCCGTCGAGGCCGGCCGCCTCAAGGGCATGGCCGCGCCGGCGAACGAGTCAGCCCGCGACGCCTGAGGGCTTGCGGTCGCCATAGCCGTCGGGGTGGGCGGAGTGCCATTTCCAGGCGGACTCCACGATCGCGTCGATCCCGGGGGTGCGGGGGGACCAGCCGAGCTCGCGGCTGGCGGCGGCCGCGGCCACCAGGCCGGGGATCGCCGGCGCGGCGGGGCGCTCGACGACGGGATCGGCCGGCCGGTGACGCGGCGGGCGCGTCGATCACGTCGCGCACGCTGGCGCCGGTGCCGGTGCCGAGGTTGTAACGCAGCAGCCGCCCCGGTCGATCCGCTCCAGGGCGCAGCAGGTGGGCGTCGGCCAGGTCGTCGACGTGGATGTAGTCGCGGACGCAGGTGCCGTCCGGCGTCGGGTAGTCGGTGCCGAAGACCGTCGACGTGCGGCCGCCGGCCCAGGGCCGCCTGGAGCACGAGCGGGATCAGGTGCGTCTCGGGGTCGTGGTCCTCGCCGATCGTCGCCGTCGGCGGCGGCGCCGCACGCGTTGAAGTAGCGCAGGGCCGCGAAGCCCAGGCCGTAGGCGCGGGCGTAGTCGGCCAGCACCGCTCGACCACCAGCTTCGTGGGCCGTAGGGGTTGATCGGCGCCTGCGGCTCGTCCTCGGTGATCGGCACGATCTCGGGGATGCCGTAGGTGGCGCAGGTGCTGGAGAAGACGAACCGCCCGACGCCGTGCCGTGCGCATCGCGTCGAGCAGGGTGAGCGTGCTGACGACGTTGTTGCGGTAGTACTTCGCCGGATCGGTCACGACCTCGCCGACGTAGGCGAACGCGGCGAAGTGCATGACCGCGTCGATCCGGTCGGCGCAGGGCGTCGTCGAGCGCCGCCGGGTCGGCCAGGTCGCCGACGATCAGCGCGCCCGTCGGGGACGGCGGCGCGGTGGCCGACGCTCGAGGTTGTCGAGAACCCAGACGTCGTGCGCCGCGCGCGAGACAGCCGGACCGTGTGGCTGCCGATGTAACCGGCCCCGCCGATGACGAGAATACGCCATGGTCGAGGGCTCGTCCTGGGAATGATGGACGGGGATGCGAATCACACCGAATCGCGTTGAAGACTCACTTCGTAGGGTGCGTGAAACGCACCGATTCCCGGGATTCGGTGCGTTTCACGCACCCTACAAAGAAGAGCGATCGACGCGATTCGGTATCAGTCGGTCCGTTGCTCCGATGCGTCCGCAGCCTTCGGGTCCCAGCCATCGGGGCCGTGGAGGACCCTTTTTCCTGCAGTCATCGCGGCGGCCTGCTCGTCGGTCAGTTGCGCGACCAGGAGACGGTGGCGTCCGGCCGGGCACCCGGTCCGGTGTTCTGATACTCGGCGAAGCCGGCCGTCTCCTCCTGCTCCGGTTGATCCCAGTTGTGCCAACCCGCCGGCTCGATCGCGAAGCGCACAGGTAGGACTTCAAGAAGGTCACACTCGCGAACGGACCCCAGGGCCGACCGAGGTAGAACTTCCCGTCTCCGGTCGCGGCGGTGATCCGGCAGCGTGAGAAGACGAACCGGGCCGGCTGGTCCTCCGGCGTCTTGGCGGCTGTGATCGATCCGCCGGCCCGGAGTGGATCTCCCGACTCTTGAAGACCGCTGTCGGCCGCCCGAAGATGAAATCGACGCGCCCGGCGATGAACAGTCCCGGAAATACTGACGCCCCTCGTAGGCCAGCAGGGTGTCCTGTCAGCCCGAGGAACCGGCACCTGCGTAGGACGGCCCGGTCGCCGTAGACGCTGAACGCGACGGCCTGGCTGACTTCTCCTGCCGTATTCTCGAACGTGATGTTCTCTGGCCGGAAGTTGTCGGCCCGCACCTCGGCGCTGGGGCTGCCGGCGGTGCCGACCCCGCGACCATCCGGACCCGTCGGGCGGCGTAGAGGTCGTACGCGAGGAATCGCTTCTCGGTGCTCGCCGACGAATGAGAACGAAATCTTTCCCCGCCGGGACCCGGACCCGCTCCTTGTAGACCCCCGGCTTGATGCGGATGGTGCAGCCCACGTGGTGGTGCCGGGTACGTATCGACCGCCTCCTGGACGTGTGGAGTCGCCGCTGCCGTCGGCGGCGACGACAAGCGTCCGCGCATCCTCCGGGGAGCGCTCGGCGGCGAGCCGCCGCCGGCCGCGACGATCGGGACGACGAACCAGAAGCGCGCCGATGAATGCCGTCGAGGCGCCGTCCGATCCCCCTGAGTGATCGCATCTCGACTCTCTCGACTCCGGGATGAGGGTATCCGAGGCGGGACCTTACCGCACTCGATGGCCGTCGTTAACAATATTGCCTGCAGGGTCTTTCCCGGGTGAACCGAGGAGTGGGAGCCCGACGCGATTGAAACCGCGATGGGCCGGAGGAGGATTGCCGCGGTGGACCGAACGAGCCGACACACCTGGGGAGGAGGGCCGGGCCGCCCGCCGATTACGATGCGGATTCCCATCAGGTCCGAATGTCGCGGCGAGGAGCAGTTGCGACCGGCGATCGCCCGGCGGGCCGGCGGAGGGGTGGTCGCGCGCCTGCCGTGGGGGCTCGCCCTCTGCTGTTGGGCGAAAGGGATTGGCCGCGGGGACCGCGCCGGCCGCGCGGACAGCCCCCCCCCGCCCTCCGCCCGGTGCGGCGTCCGCCCGCGGGGGTGACGATCGGGACCCGGCGGTGGGCGATCGTGACCGCCCCGTCGGTCGGGCGTCCGTGGAGGGGGGGACCAAGGGTGGCCAGGGCGGATAGACGACGGTCGACGACGCGGAGTCGTTCCGCAACGAGGTCCGGCGCGACGAGCCCCTGATGATCCACGTCTCCGGGACGTACCGCCTGACGGCTTCCGTCCGGGTCCGGTCCAACAAGACGATCCTCGGCCTGGGTCCGACGCGACCATCACCGGCTGCGGGCTCGGCCATCAAGGCGAGCAACGTCATCATCCGGAACCTGCGCCATCGCCGACGGCGGACGCCATCAACATGGAGGGGTCGCACCACGTCTGGGTCGACCACAACGACCTGTCGCACGGCTACGACGGCCTGGTCGACATCAAGCGGGGCTCGGACTTCATCACCGTCTCGTGGAACCACATCCACGACCACGACAAGACATGCTGCTCGGCCACAGCGACAAGGCGGACACCGGCGCGCAGGACACGGGCACCTGCGGGTCACCTACCACCACAACTGCTTCGACGGCACCGAGCCGCGGCACCCGCGGGTCCGCTTCGGCGAGCCGGTGCACGTCTTCAACAACTACTTCCTCAACAACGGCTACGGCGTCGCCTCGTCGATGGACGCCGGCGTGCTGGTCGAGGGCAACATCTTCGAGGGCGTGCGCCACCCTACCTAGATGCAGTACGGCGACTTGCCGGAGCCGGGCCGGGCGGCGAAGCGGAGAAGTCTCCGTGGACTGCGAAGACAAGCGAAGTTATGCGGGACCGTGAAGAAAACCGCCTGGCCACCCGTATGCGCCGGACAAGGCCGCCGACATCCCGCTGATCGTCCTGCGCGGCGGGGTCGGGAAGCTCCAGTAGCCGTGGCCGGTAGAGAAAGCACGGTGCCGGTCAGTTTTTCTTAAGGGCGGGCGATTCAGTCGCCGGGGCCGCGGCCGCGTGGCCGGGGCGACCGCTCGGGCGGTCGCCAGCGGGCCTCGAGCGCCGAGGTGGCGATGTCCTCTGCAGGCGCCGCTCGCCGAGCCCCTCGACGCCCTGGCCAGGCTCCCGAATCGCCCGGCGACGACCGCTCGATGCCCGGGCCCATGGACTCCCGTCGCGATGGAATGAGGGTCGGCGGCCGCCGCATCGAGCAACCCCCGCCTCGCTGCGCTCGGCCGGCTTCGAGGAGGAGGGTGGCGAGGTTTCCCGCTTCGCCGCCGGGGCGACCTGAACGTTGCGGAGGCAAGGCGGAGCTCGCCCCATGCCCCATCGAGCGCGACCGCCCGGCGGTAGCATGCCTCGGCCTCGTCGGGCCGATGCAGGCGGTGCAGTGTCGCCGAGCTTCTCCAGCACATGCGCCCGTAACGAGGCGTATTCGAGGCTGGGCGAATCGGCGGCGAGTGCGTCGAAGAGCGTCAAGGCCTGCCGGAGCCGCCGCTCGAGCCGATCGAGGGAGGCCGGGTCCGTCGACCGGGGATCGCCCCGCCGCCGGGCGATGCGCTCCGCCCTTTCGGTCCACGCCGAGCGCGACAGCGTCGCCGTCCTCGACGCTGCCGCCTTCGACACGCCTTCGACCAACAGGCCGCCGCCGCGCTGGGCAAATGGGGCGCCAAGAGCCCGACCCTGATCGTGCTCACCGCCGAGGAGACCGGGGCGATGAAGAGCTTCCGCAACATCCCGCGCACCCACGTGATCGAGGTCGGCGCCACCGGCGTCGCCGACGTGATCGGCGCCGCCGCGCTGGTCATCTCCGAAGCCGCGCTGGCGACGCTGCAGGAGAGGCTCGGCTGATGGACGCGCGCAACATCCTCATCCGCCCGGTGATCTCGGAGAAGAGCTACGCGCTGATCGCCGAAGGCAAGTACACGTTCCGGGTCGACGATCGCGCCCACAAGACGCAGATCGCCCAGGCCGTGCACGAGGTCTTCGGGGTCCAGGTCGCACAGGTGCGGACCTCGAAGGTGCGCTCCAAGCCGAAGCGGCGCGGCCTCTCCAAAGGTCGCACCCGCGCTTGGAAGAAGGCGATCGTCCAGCTCGCCCCCGGCGAACGGATCGAGCTGTTCGAGGGCGCGGAGACCGCGTAGGGAGTCTGAAAGATGCCGAACCGCAAAACGAAACCCACCAGCCCCGGCCGCCGCTTCGCGACCTATCCGCTGCGCGAGCAGCTGACCGCGAGCGAGCCGGAAAAGAAGCTGACCGAGGGCCTGCGCAAGTCCGGCGGCCGCAACGCCAACGGCCGCGTCACCGCCCGCCATCGCGGCGGCGGTGCCAAGCGGCGCTACCGGAAAATCGACTTCAAGCGGCTCAAGGACGGCGTGCCCGCGAAGGTCGCGACGATCGAGTACGACCCCAATCGCACCTGCTACATCGCCCTCCTGCACTACGTCGACGGGCACAAGGACTACATCCTCGCTCCGGCGCAGCTCGACGGTCGGCGACGAGGTCAAGTCCGGCCCCGAGGCCGACGTCAAACCGGGTCATTGCATGGCGCTGGGCGAAATGCCGACCGGCACCATCGTCCATAACGTCGAGCTGATCGCCGGCCAGGGCGGCAAGCTCGGCCGCTCCGCCGGCACCGCGATCCAGCTGGTCGCGAAGGAGGGCGAGATGGTCACCCTGCGGTTGCCGTCCTCGGAGATGCGGCTGGTCCGCGCCGAGTGCCGCGCCACCGTCGGCACCCTCTCCAACGCCGAGCACCAGAACATGAAGATCGGCAAGGCCGGCCGTAACCGCCACAAGGGCAAGCGCCCGCAGAGCCGCGGCGTCGCGATGAACCCCGTCGACCACCCGCACGGCGGCGGCGAGGCGCACCACACTCCCGGTGGCCATCCGGTGACCCCCTGGGGCAAGCCGACGCTCGGCTACCGGACCCGTAAGAAGGGCAAGCAGTCCGATCGTTACATCGTGCGCGGCAGGCGCCGCGGCAAGAAGAAGGGTGGCCGCTGATGGGACGTTCGACGAAAAAGGGCCCGTGGGTCGAAGAGCGGCTGATGGCCCGGATCGGCGCCATGAACGAGGCCGGCAAAAAACAGATGGTCAAAACTTGGTCGCGCACCTCGACCGTGTTCCCGGAGATGGTCGGGCACACGATCGCCGTCCACGACGGCAAAAAACACGTCCCGGTCTTCATCTCCGAGTCGATGGTCGGGCACAAGCTCGGCGAGTTCGCCCCGACCCGCACCTTCCGCTCCCACACCGGCACCGGCAGGGGTGACTAGCGATGGCCGACGAGAAGAAAGACCAAGCACCAAAGGCCGACGGCAAAGCCAAAGCCGCGGGTAAAGCGCAAAAAAGAGCCAGCCGAAAAAAGCCGCCGCGAAAAAAGAGAGCGCTCCAAAAAAAGCCGCGAAAAAAGCCGCGGCAAAAAAGACGCTCCGAAAAAAGCTGCCGCCAAAAAAGAGCCGGCGAAAAAAGCACCGCTAAAAAAGCCGCCCGGCCGCGCCCCCGGTTGTTCGCGCCAGCGCTCGCTACGTGCGGATCGCGCCGCGCAAGGCGCGCTTGATCGCCGACCAGGTTCGCGGCCTGCACATCGAAAAGGCGCGGGCGCTGCTGCAGTTCTCGCCCCGCGGCGCCGCCGAGGACATCCACAAGCTGATCGATTCCGCCGCCGCCAACGCGGAGAACAACCACGACCTGATCGGCGATGAGATGCAGCGTCTCCTCGATCACCGTCGACGAGGGCCCGACGCTGAAGCGGTTCCGGCCCCGAGCGATGGGACGGGCGACCCCGATCCACAAGCGAACCAGCCACATCGCCGTGGCGCTAACCCCGGTGGAGGACTAAGCCATGGGCCAGAAGATCCACCCGGAGGGTTTCCGCGTCGGTTACATCCACGACTGGAAGTCGACTTGGTTCGAGGAGAAGAACTTCGCCGACGTGCTCCAGGAAGACCTGCAGATCCGCGATCACATCGTCGGCAAGCTCTCGCATGCCGGGCTCTCGAACATCACGATCGAGCGCCGCGGCGAGGTTGCCGTCGACATCCACACCGCTCGACCGGGCATCGTCATCGGCAAGTCGGGCAGCGAAGTCGACGCGCTCCGCAAAGAGCTGCACAAGCTGACCGGCAGCCCGGTGAAAGTGAACATCCGCGAGGTCAAGCGTCCCGAGCTCGACGCCAAGCTGGTCGCCCAGTCGATCGCCGAGCAGCTGCAGAACCGGGTCGCCTTCCGCCGCGCGATGAAACGCGCCCTGACCTCGGCCATGCGCTCCGGCGCCAAGGGCGTCAAGGTCCAGGTCTCCGGTCGCCTCGGCGGTGCCGAGATGGCGCGGACCGAAAGCTATTCCGACGGTCGGGTGCCGCTGCACACGCTGCGCGCCGACATCGACTACGGCTTCTTCGAGGCGAAGACGACGACCGGCCGGATCGGCGTCAAATGCTGGATCAACAAGGGCGAAGTCATGCCCGAGGGCTTCCGCTCCGATCTCGCCTCGACCGATGACGAGCCGCAGGGCCAGCAGCGCGGCGGCGGTCGTGACCGCGGCGGCCGGGGCCCCGGCGGCGATCGCGGTCCCGGCGGCGGTCGCTCCGGCGGCGGACGTGGTCCCGGCGGCGGCGGTCGCGGTGGAGACCGCGGCGGTCGTGGGGGAGGCGGTCGCTGATGCTGAGCCCGAAACGCGTCAAGCACCGCAAACAGTTCCGCGGCCGCATGCGCGGCAACACCAAGGGCGGCAGCACCGTCGCCTTCGGCGAGTACGGGCTGAAGTCGATTGACCGCGGCTGGATCACCAACCGCCAGATCGAGGCCGCTCGCGTTGCCATGACCCGCAAGATCAAACGTGGCGGCAAGGTCTGGATCAACGTCTTCCCGGACAAGCCCTACACCAAGAAGCCCGCCGAGACGCGGATGGGCTCCGGCAAGGGCAACCCCGAGGGCTGGGTCGCCGTGGTCAAGCCCGGCAAGGTGATGTTCGAGCTGGCCGGCGTGCCCGAGGACCTCGCCCGCGAAGCGCTGCGCCTGGCGGGGCACAAGCTCCCGGTCAGGACGAAATTCGTCGTCCGCGAGGGGGCAGAGGGCTGATGAAAGCGGCCGAGGCCCATAATCTGAAAGACGACGAGCTGGTGGCGAAGCTGATCGACGCCAAGCAGGAGGCGTTCAACCTGCGCTTCCGCCACGCGACCGGCGAGCTCGAGAACACCGCGCGGCTGGGATTGGCAAAGCGCGATATCGCCCGGCTGCTGACCATCGCCCGCAGCCGCGGCATCGATGTTGAGAAAGAGACGAAGCGGATATGAGCGACGACGAGACTAAAAAAGATTCGGTAGACGAGACGACTCAGGACGAGAGCCCTCAGGACGCGGGTCCTGTCGTGGACGAGGGGTCCTCGTCCTCGCGGGAAGCTGCGGGCGAGGACCCCTCGTCCACGCCACCCGCGTCAGAGGCGCCTGCGGACGAGGCTCCGGCTGCCGAGGAGGGTTCGTCTGACGACGCTGCTGCTGCGGAGGAGGCTGAGGCTCCTGTCGCTGATGAGGCTCCCGCCGAGGAGGCGCCTGCGCGCCTGAGGCTGCTGCCGAGAAGGAGCCGGATCCGGAGGACGAGCTTCCCTGGAAGGAGCGGCGCCGGTTGCAGCGCTCGCGCCGACCGAGCGAGGCGAAGCCGACTCTCAGACGCCGAGGACCGGGCCGCCGCCCGCGTCGCAGGGCGCAAGAAGAAGGCCGCCGAACGGCGCAAGGAGCGGGCCGCGGCACAAGGCCAAGAAGGGCGAGGCCAAGACCGGCACGCCGGTGGCCGAGCGCGACTCCAACGCCGCCAAGACCCGCCAGGGCATCGTCGTCTCCAACAAAGGCGAGAAATCGATCACGGTCCGGATCGACTTCGCCCGCCGTCACCCGACTTACGAGAAGATCGTCCGCCGCTCGCGCACGCTGCACGCGCACGACGAGCGCAACGAGGCCGGCGAGGGCGACGTCGTTCGCATCGTCGAGACCCGTCCGCTGTCCAAGACCAAGCGCTGGCGCCTGGTCGACGTCGTCGAGAAGGCGAGGTAGAGCGAAGTGATCCAGCAGGAGTCGAGACTGAAGGTCGCCGACAACTCGGGCGCTCGCGAGATCCTCTGCATCAGGGTCAAGGGCGGCTCGCACCGTCGCTATGCCAGCGTCGGCGACGTGATCACCGCCACCGTCAAACAGGCCAGCCCGCAGGGCGCCGTCCGCAAGGGCGAGGTCGTGCAGGCGGTCGTCGTCCGCACCCGCAAGCCGCTCGGCCGCGCCGACGGCACCTACATCTCCTTCGACGAGAACGCGGCGGTCCTGATCGACCCCGCCAACAACAATCCGCGCGGGACCCGCATCTTCGGCCCGGTGGCGCGCGAATTGCGCGACAAGAACTTCATGAAAATCATCTCGCTCGCACCCGAGGTGCTCTGATGGCGAAGTCGATGCGCGTCAAGACCGACGATCAGGTCGTCGTCATCAGCGGCAAGGACGCCGGCAAGACCGGCCGCGTCACCCGGACGGATCCGCAGAAGCGGCGCGTCTACGTCGAGGGCCTGAACATGATCAAGCGGGCCGAACGAGCGCGCTCCCAGGGCGACCTCAAAAACGCCCAGGCCGGTGGCATCGTCGAAAAGGAGGGGCCGATCCACGTCTCCAACGTGATGCTGCTCGATCCCAAAGGCAACAAAGCGACCCGGGTCGGCGTCCGTCGCGACGACGGCGGCAAGCGCGTGCGCTTCGCCAAGCGCAGTGGGGCGGCGATCGACTGATGGAGGCCACCGCGACCCAGCAGGCAGCTCCGCCGCCGCGTTTGCGCGAGCGCTACGAGCAGGAGATCCTGCCCGAGCTGACCAAGAAATTCGGCTACACGACGCCGATGCAGGCGCCGAAGCTGCTCAAGATCACCCTCAACATGGGGCTGGGCACCGAGAAACAGGACAAGAAGTCCTTCGAATCGGCACAGGAACAGCTGGCGCTGATCGCCGGCCAGCACCCGAACGTGCGCCGTGCCCGCAAGTCGATCGCCTCCTTCAAGCTGCGCGAGGGGATGCCGGTCGGCGTCTCGGCGACGCTGCGGCGGGCGAAGATGTGGGAGTTCCTCGACCGCCTGACCTCGATCGCGGTGCCGCGGATCCGCGACTTCCGCGGCCTCAACCCGCGCTCCTTCGACGGCCGTGGCAACTACTCGATGGGCGTCAAAGAGCAGCTGATCTTCCCCGAAATCGACTACGACTCAGTCGACGTGGTGCGCGGTCTCGACATCACGATCACGACCACGGCCGCGACCGATCTCGAGGCCTTCGAGCTGCTGCTGGCTCTGGGCATGCCGTTCGCCCAGGAGGGGCGACCGGGCCAGGCGGATCGCGGAAGCCGCCGAAGCCGAGGCCGAGGAGGAGAAGCGCAAGGAGGAGGCTCGTCTCAAGGCCGAGGTCGAGCAGGCCGCGCTGGAGCAGCTCAAAGAGGAGAACCCGGAGGCCTACGCCAAGCCCGAGAGCGACGAGGGCTGAGGGCGAGGGCGCCGAGGGCGGAAACGACGAGGCCACGGAGGACGGGGCCGACCAGGAGAAGGATTCAGATGGCTAAGACTTCACAGAAGGTCCGTCAGGGCCGCAAAGCTAAGTTCAAATCGCGCAGCTACAACCGCTGCCGGCGCTGCGGACGTCCGCGGGCCTACTATCGGAAGTTCGGCCTCTGCCGGATCTGCCTGCGCGAGGCCGCGCACGAGGGGTACATCCCCGGAATGACCAAGTCGAGCTGGTAGGACGATGCAGACCGATCCCATAGCCGATTACCTGACCCGCCTTCGCAACGCGATCCGCGCGGGCCATGACGAGGTGGAGATTCCCCTCTCGGGCCTGAAGATGGAGATGTCGCGGATCCTCAAGGAGCAGGGCTACATCAAGGACTTCCATCGCAAGCCGGCGCCGGTAGGGGAGGCGATCGAGGTGACCCTCAAGTACACCGAGGACCGCCGCCCCGTGATCATCGGGATCGAGCGCGTCTCGCGCCCGGGCCGCCGTCGCTACGTCAACCACAAGACCGTGCCGCGGGTTCAGGGTGGCACCGGGACCGCGATCGTCAGCACCTCCGCTGGCGTCATGACCGGCCACGAAGCCCGCGCCAAGGGCGTCGGCGGCGAGGTCGTCGCCTACGTCTGGTGAGCTGATGAGTCGAATCGGAAGAAAACCCGTCCCCGTTCCCGAGGCCGTCACGGTCGAGATCGCCCCTGGCAACATCGCCGTCAAGGGCCCCAAGGGCGAGCTCAGCCAGGTCTACTCGCAGGACATGTCGGTCGAGCAGGGCGATGGCGTCGTCACCGTCGCCCGTCCCACCGACCGCGGCGAGCACCGGGCGCTGCACGGCCTCACCCGCAGCCTGATCGCGAACATGGTCGAGGGCGTCACCGACGGCTTCGAGAAGCGCCTGGAGATCCAGGGCGTCGGTTATCGAGCCGCCCTCAAAGGCAAGAACCTGGAGCTGGCGCTCGGCTACTCGCACCCGGTCTCGATCGAGGCCCCCGAGGGAATCGAGTTCGAGGTCCCGCAGCCGACCGAAGTGATCGTGCGCGGCATCGACAAGCAGCTGGTCGGCCAGGTCGCGGCCGACATCCGCAAGCGTCGCAAGCCCGAGCCGTACAAGGGCAAGGGCGTGCGCTACAAGGGCGAGCAGGTTCTGCGAAAGGTGGGTAAGCGCGCATGACGGTCGTTACCAAGGGTCAGCAGCGTCTGCGTCGCCGCCGCCGGGTTCGCGCCCGCGTGACCGGCACTGCCGAGCGCCCGCGCCTCTCAGTCTTCCGCTCCAACCGGGGCATCTTCGCCCAGCTGATCGACGACTCCAAGGGCCACACGCTGGCCGCGGTGAACTGGATCGAGCCGGAGCTGCGCAAATTGACGGCTTCCGAGCAGGCGAAGAAGTCAGGCGAACTGCTCGCCGAGCGGGCCAAGGCGGCCGGGGTCGAGACCTGTGTCTTCGACCGCGGCGGCTACCAATACCACGGCCGCGTCAAGGCTTTGGCCGAAGGAGCACGCGAGGGAGGGTTGGCCTTCTAGTTCCGCTACGGTGGGCCGCTTGCAATGAAGGGAATGGATACCAACAACGTCGAGACGGTCAGCCCGCGTGGGCTTGACCTCCAGGAGCGCGTGATTGAGATCAATCGCGTCGCCAAGGTGGTCAAGGGCGGTCGCCGCTTCTCGTTCACCGCGCTGGTCGCCGTCGGCGACGAAGAGGGCGTGGTCGGGATCGGCTACGGCAAGGCCCGCGAGGTCCCGCTGGCGATCCAGAAGGGCGTCGAGGACGCCCGCAAGAACTTGATTCGCGTGCCCAAATACGGGCAGACGCTGACCCACCGCATCATCGGCCGCTTCGGCGCCGGTCACGTCGTGCTGCGCCCGGCCAGCCCCGGTACCGGCGTCATCGCCGGCGGCGGCGTCCGCGCCGTGCTCGAGCTCGGCGGCGTCCGCGACGTTCTGACCAAGAGCATCGGCACCCAGAACCCGATCAACCTCGTCAAGGCGACGATGGACGGGCTGATCCGGCTGCGGCGGCCGGAGGAGGTCGCGGAGCTGCGCGGGTTGACGGTCAAGCAGGTCCTGGGACTCGATCTGAATGGTTCTTCGACTACCAATGGGGAGCATCTGGACGCGGGTCCTGTCGCGGCAGACGACTCCTCGTCCTCGCAGGCTGCGGGCGAGGAGCCATCCGCCACGCCACCCGCGTCAGAGGCCACGCCGTCAGGCAGTGAGGCGCCGGCCGCGGAGGCCGTAGAGGCTGCGGGTCAGCCCGAGGTGACTCCTGCTGAGGATGCTGCTCCTTCGGCCGAGGCGGTTCCCGCTGAGGAGCCGAAGGCCGAGGAGGCCAGCTCGTGAGCGGGGTGCAGATCAAGCAGATTCGCTCGGCGAACGGGACGAATCCGGATCAGAAAGCCACTTTGAAGTCGCTGGGGCTGGGGCGGATCGGCAAAGCTGTGGAGTTGAAGGATTCGCCGCAGTTGCAGGGTCAGCTGCGGGTCGTCTCGCACCTGGTCGAGGTGGCGTGATGGCCGCCGATACGCCTCGTTCCGAGGAGATCGGACTGCACAATCTGAAGCCGAAGCCGGGCTCGAAAAGACCGCGCAAGCGTCTGGGACGCGGCGAGGGCAGCGGCTTGGGCAAGACCTCCGGCCGCGGCCACAAGGGCGCCGGCTCGCGCGCAGGCGCCAAGGAAAAGGCCGGCTACGAGGGCGGCCAGAACCCGATTCACATGCGGATGCGAAAGCTTCGCGGCCCGCACATGAAGAAGTCGATGCCGTTCGAGAACTTCCGCACCAAGACGCAGCCGATCAACCTCGCCGACCTCGAGCAGCGCTTCGAGAGCGGGGACGAAGTGACCGTTGCGACGCTCAAGGAGAAGGGCCTGGCCAAGCGTTCGGACCCGGTCAAGATCCTCGCCCGCGGCGAGATCAAGAAGAAGCTCGAGGTTCACGCGCACGCCTTCAGTGCCGCCGCCAAGGAGCAGATCGAGGCCGCCGGCGGTTCCTGTCACACTCTGGAGCCGTAATGCTCAGAACTATTCTCAACGCGTTCAGCGTTGCCGACATCCGCAAGAAGCTCGCCTTCACCGCGGCGATGTTGGCGTTGTACCGGCTCGGCGCCTACATTCCCGCGCCGGGAGTCGACGTCCAGGCCGTCAAGGAAATCCAGGACAACTTCGGCGGCTCCAACATCCTCGGCTTCCTCAACCTCTTCTCCGGCGGCAGCCTCTCGCGCCTCAGCCTCTTCGCGCTGGGGATCATGCCCTACATCACGGCCTCGATCATCCTGCAGCTGCTGACCGTGGTCGTGCCCTCGCTGGAGCGCCTGCAGAAAGAGGGCGAGGTCGGCCAGCAGAAGATCACGCAGTACACGCGCTACCTCACCGTCGGCCTTGCCTTCGCGCAGTCGCTGGGCTACGTCTTCCTCTTCCGCTCCTTCGGCAACGAAGCCGGCACCAGCGTCGTCGGCAACCTCACCTTCGCCAAGACCTTCCTGATCGTGATCTGTCTCACGGCCGGTTGCACCCTCTTGATGTGGCTGGGCGAGCTCATAACCCAGCGCGGGATCGGCAACGGCATCTCGCTGATGATCTTCGCCTCGATCGCCTCCTCGATCCCGAGCGGGATCACCAAGTGGTGGGAAAGTCCGGATCAGGTCTTCGTGGTGATGATGCCCTTCATCGCCCTTGCCGTGATCGTCGCGATCGTCTTCGTCCAGGAGGGCCAGCGCCGGATTCCGGTCCAGTACGCGAAACGCGTGGTCGGCCGCAAAATGACCTCGGGCGGCTCGACCTACCTGCCGCTGAGGGTCAACATGGCGGGCGTCATCCCGGTCATCTTCGCGGCCTCGATCATGGCCTTCCCGCCGACCATCGGCCAGCTCCTCAACACGCCGGCCGCGCTCGACTTCGCCGCCTTCTTCAGTCCCAACAGCTGGGCCTACGTGGTCGGCGAGATCTTCTTCATCATCGTCTTCACCTACTTCTACACGGCGGTCACCTTCAACCCGGTCGACCAGGCCGACAACCTGAAGAAATACGGCGGCTTCATCCCGGGCGTCAGGCCCGGCCGGCCGACCGCCGAGTACCTGGACCGCATCCTTTCCCGCCTGACCTTCCCCGGCGCGCTCTACCTGGGTGCGGTCGCGGCGTTGCCGACGATCCTGATCAGCCAGACGTCGGCCAACTTCTACTTCGGCGGGACCTCGATCCTGATCGTGATCGGCGTCGCCCTGGACACGGTCAAGCAGCTCGAGGCGCAGCTGATGATGCGCAATTACGAGGGCTTCCTCAAATAGGTCCCCGCGACCCGCTTGGTCCCCACGCCTCTGGGTGTGGAACGATCTGACCCCATGGCTGAGCTAAACCTCGTACTTCTAGGGCCCCCCGGGTCGGGCAAGGGCACGCAGGGCGAGCGTCTGCAGGAAGACCTGCGGTTGCCGTACTACGCCACCGGCGACATCCTGCGGGCCGCGGTGAAGGACGAGACACCCTTGGGCCGGACGGCCAAGGAGTACATGGATCGCGGCGACCTGGTGCCGGACGAGGTGATCGTCGGGGTCATCGCCGAGCGGATCGACTCGGCCGAGGCGCTCGACGGCTTCATCCTCGACGGCTTTCCCCGCACGATCCCCCAGGCCGAGGCGCTCGACGCCAAGCTCTCGGAGTTGGGGCGGGCCGTCACCGCGGTGCTGCTGATCGACGTCTCCGACGACGAGGTGGTGCGCCGCCTCGGGGGCCGCCGCACCTGCGAGGAGAACGGCCACGTCTTTCACGTCGAGTTCAACCCGCCGAAGCAGGACGGAGTCTGCGATCTCGACGGCAGTCCGCTGGTCGTGCGCGACGACGACAAGCCGGAGGTGATCCGCAACCGGCTCGAGACCTACCACGCCAAGACCGAGCCCCTGGTCGATTACTACGACCAGCGCAGCGTCCTGCGCCGGCTCGACGGCATCGCCCCTCCGGACGAGGTTGCCGAGGAGGTCCGCCGCACCCTGGCGACGATGCGCCTGGAGCAGGACGAGGCGGTCTAGAGCCGTGCGGTCAGGGTCAGTGTGCACCGGATGATCGTTCGCAAGACTCCCGAGCAGATCGAGAAGATGGCCCAGGCCGGGGACGTCCTCGTGCGCTGCTTGAAAATGCTGGAGTCGAAGGCGCGCCCTGGCGTCACCACCGGCGAGCTCGACGCGGCGGCGGAGAAGTTCATCCGCTCCCAGGACTCGGTGCCTGCGTTCAAGGGCTATCGCGGCTTCCCGGGCTCGATCTGCGCCTCGCCGAACTCGATGGTCGTGCACGGCATTCCCGGCGCCTACGAGCTGCAGCGGGGCGACGTCCTCTCGATCGACGTCGGCGTCGTCACCGACGGCTGGGTCGCCGACGCGGCGATGACCGTGCCGGTCGGTGCAGTCGGACCCGATGCCGTGAAGCTGCTCGACGTGACCAAGGCCTCGCTCTTCGCCGGGGTCGAGCAGATGCGCCCGGGCAACCACCTCGGCGACGTCTCGGCGGCGATCCAGCGCGCGGTCGAGGCCGAGGGCATGTCGATCATCCGCACCCTGGTCGGCCACGGGATCGGGCGCGAGATGCACGAGGAGCCGCAGGTCCCCAACTTCGGCGAGCCCGGCAAGGGCCCGGAGCTGGAGGAGGGGATGGTGCTGGCGATCGAGCCGATGGTCAACGTCGGCGGGCCGCTGGTGCGGATGGACGAGGACGGCTGGTCGGTCTTCTCCGAGGACGGGTCGCTGGCGGCGCACTTCGAGTTCACGGTCGCGGTCACCGCCGCCGGGCCACGCATCCTCACGCCCTGGCACGAAGCGGACTGAAAAGGTCCCGGCACCGTTTCCGCGGGCCGCTAGGGTCGAGGCCATGGGTTTGGATCAAGAGACGTTCGACGCGGTGGACTCATTCGTCGAGGCGACCCTGGTGCCGCCCGACGAAGCTCTGCAGGGAGCCCTCGACGCGGCGCGGGCGGCGGGGTTGCCGCAGATCCAGGTTTCGCCGCCGCAGGGGAAGCTGCTGCAGATGCTGGCACGCCTGCAGGGGGCGCGGACGCTGCTGGAGTTCGGGACGCTCGGCGGCTACAGCACGATTCTGCTCGCCCGGGCGCTGCCCGCAGGAGGGCGGTTGATCACCCTCGAGGCCAATGCCGAGTACGCGGAGGTGGCGCGCGGCAGCATCGAGCGGGCGGGATTGGCGGAGGTCGTCGACTTGCGGGTGGGGCCGGCGCTGGAGACGCTGCCGGCCCTCGAGGACGAGGGCGCCGGCCCCTTCGACTTCACCTTCATCGATGCCGACAAGGTCAACACCCCCAACTACTTCGCCTGGGCCCTCGACCACTCGCGTCCCGGCAGCCTGATCGTCGCCGACAACGTCGTCCGCGGCGGCACCCTCGCCGAGGGCGCCAGCGAGGACCCCGGGACCCGGGCCCAGCGCCAGCTGCACGAGACCCTCGCCGCCGAGCCGCGGGTGGCGGCCACTACCATCCAGACGGTTGGCGGCAAGGGCTACGACGGGTTCACCGTCGGCCTGGTTCTCTAGGCGACGCCCACCCACGTCGCCCTGCTATCTTTCCCGGTCGGCCCAATGGGCCGGTATTCACCCTGCCGTCCGACTCATGGGGCGCGTGGGAATCCTGTTTTCGATACGAAACCGGAGCAATGAAGGTTCGAGCTTCCGTTAAGCCGATGTGCGAGAAGTGCAAGGTCATCCGCCGAAATGGCGCGGTCTTGGTCATTTGTCAGAACCCCCGCCACAAGCAGAGGCAGGGCTAGCCGCGCATGGCACGTATCTCTGGGGTCAACATCCCCGTCAACAAACGGATCGAGGTCGGCCTCACCTACATCTTCGGGATCGGTCACTCGACCGCCCAGAAGATCCTCGAGGAGACCAAGATCGACCCCGGCACCCAGGGCAAGGACCTGACTGAGGACGAGGTCATCAAACTGCGCGACGCGGTCGACAACCGCGAGGTCGAGGGAGACCTCCGGCGCGAGCGCTCTCAGAACGTCAAACGCCTGATGGAGATCGGGTCCTACCGCGGCCTGCGCCACCGTCGCGGCCTGCCGGTCCGGGGCCAGCGCACGAAGACGAACGCTCGCGGCCGCAAGGGTCCGCGGCGCCTCAGCGTCGCCGGCAAGCGCAAGGTCTAGGAGCAGAAAATGGCCGAGAAGAAACCCACCAAGGGGCGCACCCGTCGCCGCGTCAAAAAGAACGTCACCTACGGACAGGCGCACATCAAGACTTCCTTCAACAACACGATCGTCACCCTGACCGACACCGAGGGCAACGTGATCGCCTGGGAGTCGGCTGGCTCGGTGGGCTTCAAAGGCTCGCGCAAGTCGACCCCGTTCGCCGCCCAGGTGACCGCCGACGCGGCCGCCAAGAAGGGCATGGAGCACGGCCTCGAGCGGGTCGAGGTCTTCGCCAAGGGCGCCGGCTCGGGCCGTGAGACGGCGATTCGCTCGCTGCAGGCGGCCGGGCTCGACGTGACCACGGTCAAGGACGTCTCGCCGCAGGCCCACAACGGCTGCCGGCCGAAGAAGCGGAGGCGCGTCTAATGGCCCGCGACACCGGCCCCCAGTGCAAGCAGTGCCGCCGCGAGGGCCAGAAGCTCTTCCTCAAGGGCGAGCGCTGCTTCACCGACAAGTGCGGCGTCGAGCGCCGCTCCTATCCGCCCGGCGAGCACGGCCGCGGCCGCATGCGGCAGTCCGAGTACCGGGTGCAGCTGCGCGAGAAGCAGAAGACGCGCCGCTACTACCAGGTGCTCGAGAAGCAGTTCCGTGCCTACTACGACAAGGCCTCGCGGCAGGACGGCGTCACCGGCGAGAACCTGCTGCGGCTGCTCGAGTCGCGCTTCGACAACGTCCTCGTCCGCCTCGGCTTCGCCGCTTCCCGGCGCCAGGCACGGCAGCTGATCAGCCACGGGCACTGGATGATCAACGGCCGCCGCGTCGACATCCCCTCCTACCAAGTTCGTCCCGAGGACATCATCTCGATCAAGGCCGGCTCGTCCGCCACCGACACGATCCAGCGGGCGACGGAACTGGTTTCCACCGTCCCGGCCTGGCTGCAGGCCGATCACGATGCCCTCACCGCCAAGATCCTGCGCTACCCCGAGCGCTCCGAGATCTCGGCGCCGGTACAGGAGCAGCTCATCGTCGAGCTCTACTCCAAGTAGTCCGGAACCCCGAAATTTCTGAACACGCATACGCAAGGAACTCATGACCACTGATTTCCAGGTCCCCCGCATCACCTCCGAGAAGGTCGACGACCGACGCGGCACCTTCACCATCGAGCCGCTCGACAAGGGCTTCGGCTACACCTTCGGCAACAGCCTGCGCCGCGTCCTGCTCTCCTCGCTGGGCGGCGCCGCGATCACCAGCGTCCGCATCGAGGGCGTCGCACACGAGTTCTCGACCGTGGCCGGCGTCAAAGAGGACGTCACCGACATCATCCTCAACCTCAAGGACCTGGTCGTGCGGATGCACACCGACGCCGACGAGGTCGAGGCGCCGCTGGTCGCCACCGGCCCGGGCGAGGTCAAGGCCAAGGACATCGACCTGCCCTCGGGCGTGGAGATCCTCAACCCCGAGGCGCCGATCGCGACCCTGGAGAAGAAAACCAAGCTTGAGGTCTATCTGACGATCGGCCGCGGCCGCGGCTACTCGCCGGCCGAAGAGAACAAGTCCGACGAGCAGCCGATCGGCGTGATCCCAATCGACTCGATCTTCTCGCCGATTCGCCGCGCCTCCTACTCGGTTGCCGCCGCCCGTGTCGGCCAGCGCACCGATTTCGACAAACTCACCCTCGACCTCGAGACCGACGGCTCGATCGAGCCCGCGGCGGCGCTGCGCGAGGCCTCCGAGATCCTGATCAAGAGCCTGGCGATCTTCACCGACGCCGAGCGCGTGGAAGAGCTGACCGCCAGGGAACCGGCTCCTTCGCTGCCGACCGACTCGCTCTCCGCGGGCTCCGGGGAAGGTGTGGCCAGCAACAACGGCCTCGACGAGATCCTGATCGAGGAGCTCGAACTGGGGGTCCGCTCCTACAACTGCCTCAAGCGCGCCGGCGTCCAGACCGTCGGCGACCTCGTACGCAAATCGCGCGGGGAACTGAACGCGATCCCCAACTTCGGCTCCAAGTCGATCGAGGAAGTGATCGAGACCCTGCACGCCCGCGGCCTCGATCTCCAGCAAGACTGAGGCAACGGCGAGAGCGAGCGGAGAAACCTGTGCGTCACCGTAAGAAGCGGAACAAGCTCAGTCGCGACGCCTCGCACCGCGAGGCGCTGCTCTCCAACCTCTCGAAGCAGCTGATCGAGCACGAGCGGATCCAGACCAGCCAGGCCAAGGCCAAGGCGGTCAAGCCCGAGGTCGAGAAACTGATCACCCTGGCCAAACGCGGCGATCTGCACGCCCGCCGCCAGGCGCTGTCGACGCTGCACAACGACAAGTTCATCGTCCACAAGCTGTTCGACGAGGTGGCGCCGCGCTACTCCACCCGCCCTGGCGGCTACACCCGCATCGTCAAGCTCGGTCCGCGCCGCTCGGACAGCACCGAGATGGTGTACCTCGAGCTGGTTTGAGCTCCGGCTCCCTCCGCCTCGATATCGAATACGACGGCTCCGGCTTCTCCGGCTGGGCCAAGCAGCCGGGCAAGCGCACCGTCCAGGCCGAGCTGGAGACGGCGCTGGCGACGATCCTGCGCGAGCCGGTGGCGCTGACCGTCGCCGGCCGCACCGATGCCGGCGTCCACGCCTGGGGCCAGGTGGCCAGCTTCGCCACCGAGGCTGAGATCCCCGGCGACCTGCTGCGGCGGCTGAATGGGATCACCGCCCATGACATCGCGGTGACCGCTGCCACCCCGGCGCCGGCCGGGTTCGATGCCCGCAACGACGCCACCTCGCGCAGCTACCGCTACCGGCTCCTCACCCGACGTCCTTCGGGCCCGTTCGAGCAGGGACGGGCGCTGTGGTGGCCACACCGGATCGACCGCGCGGGCCTCGACGCCTGCGCCGCCGCCCTGCTCGGCCGCCACGACTTCACGGCATTCACCCCGAGCCAGACCGACCACGTCTACTTCAAGCGCGAGATCCTCACCGCCGCCTGGGAGGACCATCCGGGGGAGATCCTGGCCTTCCGCGTGACCGCGGACGCCTTCATGCGCAACATGGTGCGGATCCTGGTCGGGACGATGCTCGAGGTCGCCTCCAGCCGCCGCACGGTGGACAGCTTCAGCCGGCTCCTGGACGGGGCGCCTCGGCCTGAGGCCGGCGAAACGGCGCCGCCGCACGGCCTCTATCTGGAGTCCGTCTCCTACACCTAGAATCAGCTCGTGCGCATCCTCCTCACCAACGACGACGGGATCTCCGCCCCCGGCCTGCAGGCGCTGCGGCGGGCGCTGCGCGGGCTCGGCGGCGTCGAGGTTGACGTGATCGCCCCCGACTCCAACCGCAGCGCCACCGCGCGCAGCATCACCACCCGCTCGCCGCTCAGCATCGAGGAGGTCGAGTTTGGCGACGGCCACCGCGGCTACGCGACCGATGGCACTCCGGTCGACTGCGTCCGCTTCGCCGAGCTGGGGCTGGTCGGCGGCCGCCCCGACCTGATCGTCTCCGGGATCAACCACGGCGCCAACCTCGGCGACGACATCACCTACTCGGGCACGGTGGCGGCGGCGCTGGAGGGGATCGTCCTCGGGATTCCCGCGGTGGCGCTCTCCCAGCAGTCCTCAGCCGGCGGCATGGGCTACGTCAGCGGCCGCTTCGACTTCGACGTCGCCGCCGCCTTCGCGGCGCAGCTGGTGGCCCGTCTGATCGACGAGCGGATGCCGGAGGCGACCCTGATCAACGTCAACTGCCCGGCCGGCGAGCCGAGTGGGGTGGAGGTGACCAAGCTCGGCAAACGGATCTACAACGACGAGCTGAAGCTGGTCGGCGAGGACGCCGAGGGCGGGCGCAAGCGCTACGAGATCTACGGCTGGCAGCCGGGCTACGAGGAGATCGAGGGGACCGACCTGCACGCGGTCGCGCAGGGGCGGATCTCGGTCACCCCGATCCACTTCGACCTGACCGACCACGGCGGCCTCGAGCGGCTGCGCGGCTGGGGCTTCGAGGAGATGCTGGCGGCAAGCGCTCCAGCGGCGTGAGCGATTCCGCGCAGCAGCGGGCGGCGGAGCTGCGCCAGGAGCTCGAGCGCCACAACCGGCTCTACTACGTCCTCGACGAACCCGAGGTCGGCGACGACGTCTACGACGAGCTCCTCAACGAGCTGCGGGCGCTCGAGGCGGAGAACCCGGAGCTGCGCACCCCCGACTCTCCCACCCAGCGGGTTGGGGCGCCGCCGCTGGACCGCTTCCAGCAGGTCGAGCACGTCGAGCAGATGCTCTCGCTCGGCAACGCCCGCAACGAGGAGGAGCTGCGGGCTTGGGAGACGCGCCTGGCCAACTACCTCAAGCGCCTGGACATAGCCGCCTCGGAGTTCAGCTACACGAGCGAGCCGAAGATCGACGGCCTGGCGATCTCGCTCACCTACGAGGACGGGGTGCTGGTCCGCGGCGCGACCCGCGGCGACGGCAGGGTGGGGGAGGACGTGACCCAGAACCTGCGCACGATCGGCTCGATTCCGCTGCGGATCGAGAGGGCGCCGGAGCTGATCGAAGTGCGGGGGGAGATCTACCTGCCGATCGCAGCCTTCAAAGCGCTCAACGAGCGGCGGGCCGCAGCCGAGGAACCCACCTTCGCCAACCCGCGCAACTCCGCCGCCGGCTCGATCCGCCAGCTCGATCCGGCGCTGGCCGCCGAACGGCCGCTTTCCAACTGGATCTACGGGATCGGCGCCGTTCGCGGCCTCGACCTCCCTACCCACATGGACGAGGTCGAGTGGCTGAGCGAGCGCGGCTTCAAGGTCAACCCCGACACCGCCCACCACCGGGGAGTCGAGGGCGTGGTCGAGCGCTGCCACTGGTGGGAGGGGCGGCGGGAGGCGCTCGACTACGAGATCGACGGCGTCGTCGTCAAGGTCGACGAGCGGGCGCTGTGGCGGGAGCTGGGCGTGGTCGGGCGGGAGCCGCGCTGGGCGATCGCCTGGAAGTTCCCGCCGACGACGGCGACGACGACGATGAAGAGCGTCGTCTGGAACGTCGGCCGCACCGGCCACCTGGTCCCCTTCGCGATGCTGGAGCCGGTCCACGTCGGCGGCGTCACCGTCAGCACCGCCACCCTCCACAACGAGGAGGACCTCGAACGCAAGGACGTTCGCAACGGCGACGAGGTCGTGGTGATGCGGGCCGGCGACGTGATCCCCCAGGTCGTCTCACCGAAACTGCCGCGCAAGAACAAGAGCGCCCGCAAGCCGCGGCCACCGAAGAAATGCCCGGCCTGCGGCACCGAGACGGTCAAGCCGGAGGGCGCCGTCTTCACGATCTGCCCCAACCGCGCCGGCTGCCCCGGCCAGTCCTTCCAGCACGTCAAGCACTTCGTCAGCAAGGGGGCGATGGACATCGACGGGCTGGGGGAGAAGCAGGCATCGACCTTCCTCAAGGAGGGGGTGATCGCCGACGTCGCCGACGTCTACGACCTCACCGAGGAGCAGCTGGTCGGGCTCGACCGCTTCGCCGAGACCTCCGCCCGCAACCTGGTGGCGGCGATCGAGGCCTCGCGCCAGCGCCCCTTCAAGCGCGTCCTCTATGCGCTCGGCCTGCCCGGCGTCGGCTACGTGACCGCGGAGGCGCTGGCCGACCACTTCGGCTCGATCGACGCCCTGCACGAGGCCGACCCCGAGGCGATCGAGGAGGTCGAGGGCGTCGGCCCGATCATGGCGGTGCAGATCGCCGAGTCGCTCGCCGACGAGCCGACCTGGAGCCTGGTCGAGAAGCTGCGGGAGAAGGGCCTGCGGCTGGAGGCCGACGAGTCCGAACGGCGCGGCGACCGGGGGGCCGCTGGAAGGCAAAACCGTCGTCCTCACCGGCACCCTGCCGGAACTGACCCGCGAGGAGGCGGCGGCGCTGGTCAAGGCGGCCGGTGGCAAGGTGACGAACTCGGTCTCCAAGAAAACGGACTATGTGGTGGCCGGAGAGAGTCCGGGATCGAAGCTGGCCAAGGCCGAGTCGTTCGGGACCGAGATCCTGGACGAGGCGGGATTGCTGGCGTTGCTTGAGGGCTGAGCTGTCAGAGGCCCTCTATACGGAGAGCTTTCATCAGACGGCGGCGCTCGGACGTGAGTTCCAGCTTCCGAGAGCCGTGCCTCCACGGAAGCTGCTCACCTCGGGAGGTTTGGTGGCGATTCGTGAGGTGGGTGGGGTGACCCTCCAGCAGAAGCTCAAGGGCGGGGGCTTGGACCCTCGCCGCTGACCCCAGCTGCGCGACGGCTTCTGATGGAGGGGCACCCCACCCACGCCAACCCCTCCGCGCGTCCCTCTTACGGTCAGTAGCTGGCGACGAGCCCGGCGATCCGGTCCTGCTCTAGATGCGCGTACCCGACGTCGGCCACCCCGTTCATCAGGACCGAGAAGGCCATGATCCGGCCGCTCTTGTTGAAGCAATAGCCGGAGAGGTTGCTGACGCCGGTGATCGTGCCGGTCTTGGTCCGGCAGCGCCCGTAGGCGGCGGTGCCGTGCATGCGGTCGGCGACCGTGCCCTCCTTGCCGGTCAGCGCCAGGTCCTGGATGAATTCGTCGCCGGCGGGATCGGCGCGCATGGACAGCAGCAGGTCGACGACCTGCTGCGGCGAGGCGCGGTTGGAGCGGGTCAGGCCGGAGCCGTCGATGGCCTGCACGCCGGAGCCGTGCTCCCGCGCGAAGTCCTCGACCACGGCGGTGCCGGCCGCCGTGGTGCCGGCGGAGCCGAAGCGGGCGCCGAGCAGCTTCATCAGCATCTCGGCGAAGAAGTTGTCGGAGTAGACGTCGGTGGTGTTGACGATCTGGGAGAGGGTGGGCGAGCGGACGACCGCGACCTGTTCGGCCTTGGTCGGCGTTTTCGCCAGCGCGATCTGGGTCGGCACGGCGACGCCGCTGGCGCTGAGCGAGCGAGCGAGCTTCGACGCCGCCAGCTTGGCCGGGTCCGAGGAGAAGCCGCTGCTGCTGGTCGAGCCGGCGAAGCCGGAGTTGAAGGCGAGGCCGGAGAGGGGGCCGATGTAGGAGCTGGTGGCGTAGCCGGAGTCGGCGACGCCGCGGAGGCGGTCGAAGACCGTGTCGTCGGCGTAGAGACGGCCGGTGATGGAGCGGATCCCGGCGGCGCGGATCTGCGGCACCAGGGCGAAGAGGTTGGTGCCGAGGCCGGCCAGGTAGCCGTTGTAGAAGCCGGGCGTGCCCAGCGCTGGATCGCCGGCGCCCTGCAGGTAGAGGCTGCCGTGGAGGATGCCGCCGGAGTCGAGTTTGCCGTCGCTGAGGACCTTGGTGGGGATGCGGCTCTGCGGCCCCAGCCGGGAGAGCGCCGTCGCCGTGGTGAACAGCTTCATGTTCGAGGCCAGCATCCGCGGCGTTCCCGCCGCCCGCGCGCAGACCACGTCCCCGCTTTCGGCCTCGGCCACGATCAGGCCGCTGGCGGAGCCACCCCCGCTCGTCAGCAGCCCCCGCATCTGGTCGCAAACCGCACTGGCATGAGCGCTGGCGGCCAGCAAGAACATGGCCGCGCAAACGGCGGCCAGAAGAATCGAAATGCGCTTCATTGTCAGTACCAACACAGCGGGGGAGCAGGGTAGCGGCCTCCGGGGGGTGGCATGGGAGGAGGGGCCGAGAACGGACCCAGTTTGGCCCGCCCGCAGGCCCCTCCTCCCATGACGGGCCCCGCCGGCCCGTGGCCCTGGGATACTTCGTGTTCCTCATGGGCAAAGTCGTCGACATCGAGTCCAAGCCCCGCCGCAAAGCCCGCGGCCGTAAAAAGCCTTCGAAGACGGCTCTGGTCCTCGGTGGTGGCGGTTTCACCGGCGGCGTCTACGAGATCGGCGCCCTGCGCGCGCTCGACCTGCTCGCGGTCAACAGCACCGTCAACAACTTCGACGTCTACGTCGGCACCAGCGCTGGCTCCTTCGTCGCCAGCATGCTCGCCAACGGCGTCAGTCCTGACGAGATGATGCAAGTGCTCAACGCGCGGATCCCCTCCGATCTCGAAGACCTCGATCTGAGCAGGGTTCTGAAGCCGAACTATCTCGGCTTCCTCTCGAAAGCGGCGGCGCTGCCGCTGCGGACGGCGGAGCTGTTGCGGGCGCTGGCGCGGATTGGCGATTTCTCGGCGATGGACATCGGCGTTGGACTCGCTGAGGCGCTGCCAACCGGCCTCTACACGGGGTCCGGGCTGGCCGACTACGTCGAGGAAGCACTCGCGGAAGCCGGTCGTGTGAACGACTTCCGGCTGCTCGATCGCGAGCTCTACCTGACCGCGACCGACCTCGACACCTGCGAGCGCATCGTCTTCGGCGAGGACGGCTGGTCCGACGTGCCGATCTCGAAGGCGGTCCAGTGCTCGACCTGCCTGCCGATCGTCTACAAGCCGGTCGATCTGAAGGGTCGCCAGCTCGTCGACGGGGGGATCCGCTCGACCACCAACGTCGATATCGCCGTCGAAAAGGGCGCCAAATTCATCGTCGTTGTCAACCCGCTGGTCCCCTACGTAAATGACTTCGAGAAGACGATTCCGACCGTCTTCGGCAACCGCGTGCGGCGGGTCTCCGACATGGGCCTGCCGGCGATCGCCAACCAGACTTTCCGCCTGATCGCCCATCAGCGCCTGCATCAGGCGGTGGGGATGTGGCAGGAGAAATACCCGGGGGTCGACATCATCCTGGTCGAGCCCGAGCCGACCGACGAGCTGATGTTCGGCACCCCGATCATGGATTACTCGCGGCGCCTGCAGATCGCCCGCCACGGCTTCGAATCGGTCACCGCCACCCTCGCCAAGGACTACGAGCGCTTCGAGGAGCTCGCCGGCCGCCACGGCCTCGAAATCTCCGCCCGCCGCGTCCGCCGCGTCGTCGAGCGGGCCGGCGAGGAGGAGCCGGAGCAGACTTCAGCCTGGCGCAGGGTCCTCGAGCAGACCACGTCTGTGCTCCTTCGGCAGAGCGGCGAGGCGTCCTAGCGGTCTCGCCGGAGGTGGAGGGGGCTCGGTACCTCTCCTCACTCGCCTGACTGGCGGGATCGCGTTCTGTCGTCCGAGTTGCACTGTCGGCCAGCGGCGCAAAACGTTCGGAGAGGCACCGAACCCCCACTCGACGTGGCACGGAGGAGCCCGCTCCAAATCGAGTTGTCCAACGACACCAGGCGGACCTCACGGCGTTCTGCGCGCAGCTCGATCGCGATCGTCGAGAGGGATGGGTGACCCCCCGAACGTTTTGCGCCGCTGGCCAGGAAGCCATCTCGGACGGCTCTAGGCGATCCAGCCAGTCAGGCGAGAGAGGGGGGTCACCCATCCCTCTTGCTGACTGGTCACGAGCTATGCGTAGAGCGCCTCGATCTCCGACTCGTGCTTGCTGGTGACGACGGCCCGCTTCACCTTCAGCGTCGGCGTCAGCTCGCCCGTCTCCTGGGAGAGGTCCTGCTTGAGGATTGCGATCTTCTTCACCTGCTCGACCCGGGCGTAGTTCTTGTTGATCTCCTCGACGTGGGCCTCGATCGAGGCCTTGACGTCGGCGTTGGCGGCGAGCTGCTCCGGCGTCTCATCGAGGCCGTGCTCCTTGGCGTAGGCGGCGGCCTCTTCGGGGTCGAGGGTGACCAGTGCCACCAGGTAGGGCTGGCGGTCGCCGACGACGACGCACTGCGAGACCAGCGGGTGCTGCTTGATGTCGGCCTCGAGATTGGCGGGGGTGATGTTCTTGCCGCCCGCGGTGATGATGATGTCCTTTTTGCGGCCGGTGATCTTGATGAAGCCGTCGGAGTCGATCTCGCCGATGTCGCCGGTGTGCAGCCAGCCGTCGACGATCGTCTCCCTGGTCGCCTCCTCGTTCTTGTGGTACCCCTGGAACACGTTGGGGCCCTTGACGAGGATCTCGCCGTCGTCGGCGATCTTCACCTCGCAGCCGGGGAACGGTTTGCCGATCGTGCCGACCTTGAAGTCGTCGGGAGAGGAGATCGTCGCCGCGGTCGAGGTCTCGGTCATGCCCCAGCCCTCGAGCACCAGCACCCCGGCGGCGTCGAAGAAGCGCAGGATCTCGGGGTTGATCGGGGCGGCGCCGGAGACCGCCAGGCGCAGCTTGCCGCCGAAGAGGTTGCGGATTTTCGAGAGCACTTTCTCGTCGGCGAAGGCGTATTGCCGGGTCAGCAGGAAGCCTGGCTTGCCACCGCTGCGTTCGACCGCGCGCATCTTCGCGCCGACGCCGATCGCCCAGTTGAAGATCTTCTGTTTGAGCCCGCCCTCTTTTTCGACGCCGCTGTTGGCGGCGGTGTAGATCTTCTCGAAGATCCGCGGCACCGAGGGGAAGTAGGTCGGCTTCAGTTCGGCCAGGTTGGGGAGGATCTTCAGCGGGTCGCGCTCCCAGTAGGCGATCGTGGCGCCGAGGTCGAAGCTGCCGAGCTGGATCAGCAGGGCGAAGGAGTGGGCCAGCGGCAGGTAGAGGTAGCTGACGTCTTCGCCCTCGATGACGCTGGTCTCGTTGACCATGTCCAGCATCGAGCGGTAGTTGCCGTGGCTGATGATGCAGCCCTTGGGCGGGCCGGTGGTGCCGGAGGTGTAGATGAAGGTGCAGATGTCGGCCGGGGTGACAGCCGAGTAGAGCGACTCCCAGCGGCCCTGGTCGCCGCCGGCGCCCTTGGCGGCCAGATCCTCCATCGAGAGCGCGTCGTCGCTGGCGCCGGTCATCCGCACGATCTGCTCCAGCTGCGGCAGCTTGTCGCGGACCTCGCGGATCTTCTCCAGCTGTTCGTCGTCCTCGACGACGACGACCTTGGCGTCGGAGTTCTCGAGGACGTAGCGGCACTCCTCGGGCGAGTTGGTCTGGTAGATCGGGACCACGGTGGCGCCGATCGAGAGCGCCGCGAAGTCGAAGTAGGTCCACTCGGGGCGGGTGTTGCCGAGGATCGAGACGCGGTCGCCCTTGACGACGCCGAGCTCAGCCAGGCCGAGGGCCAGCGGACGGACGATCTCCTGCACCTCGGAGAAGCTGCGGTCGACCCACTTCCCGTCGTCCTTGTAGCGGACCGCGGGCATGCTGCCGTAGGTCTGCGCCGCCAGCGGCAGCAGGTCGGCCAGCGTTTTCGACTTGGTTCCCCGCCCCATTGCGGGGAAGTCTAGTTCAGCCTCGATTGGGGGCGGTGCGACGCGGTTCGCGGCGGGGGGAGAGGCTGCGCAGCGAGGTCTCGAACAGGGTCCTGTCGATGCGGCCGTGGAAGATCGGGACACCCATCTCGACGCACTTTCCGATCACCTCCTGCCGTTTCATCTGCAGCTGGTCGGCGAGCTCGGTGGGCGTCAGGTGATGGGCCATAGATGACCTCCCGTGTAGTTGAAAGTGGGTAGGTCCAAGTTATCGCTCGCGGCGGCCGTGTCAACCGCCGCGCCCCCACGTTGCGGCCTGCCGCGCCTGTCGGTCGCGATAATGGGCGCGTGCCCGAAGTCGCCGCCGTCAAAGCGATGCCCCGCCGTGGCCGGCTCTGGGTGATCGCGCTCCTCGCCCTCGGCCTGTTCGGCCTCGGCTACCTGGTGGTCGAGATCTCGACCCAGAAGGAGGGGCCGGCGGTGGTGCACGTCGAAGGCATCGGCGACGCCCAGCGGATCTTCGGCGGCATCCCCCAGGAAGGCGACCGTCTCGGCTCCTCCGACGCGCCGGTGACGATCCAGGTCTTCAACGACATGCAGTGCTCGGACTGCCGCGAAGACTTCCTCAGCACGATCCCGACTCTGGCCGAAGACTTCGCCCGGCCGGGGGGCGTGCAGCTGCTCTACCGCCACTACTCCAACAGCGAAAACGCCGAGGAGCTGAGCTTCTACGGTGCCGAGGCGGCGGCCGACCAGGGCTACGGCTGGCAGTACATCTACCTCTTCTTCCGTAATCAGGGAGAAGCGGGTCACTTCGGCGTCGATCAGGACTTCCTCGCCTCGATCGCCGGCGGCGTCGAGGAACTCAACGGCCCCGAATGGGAAGAAGACCTGGAAGAAAACGGCGGGCCCAATGGCGCCATCGCCAAGCGTCTCGAAGGCTACGAGGAACTTGGCAGCGACCTCGGCATCCGCGTCCGCCAGGCGATGATCGTCAGCGGGCCCAACGGCACCGAAACGCTCCAAGACGGCCCGTCGCTGGGTCAGGTCGAACGGGCCATCGAAGCAGTGCGGTAATCGGGGCGATCGGATCGAGGCGCGCCTGGGTGCGGCCGTGGCGGCGGACTCAGAAAGGGGTACGTGCCTAGAGCGACTCCGGGGAGGAAGGCAGTCCCAACGCCTCCAGCGCCCAAGACTCCTCGACGGCGAATCGGTAGTAGTGCTTTATGGATCCTCGTACCGGTTCGGTCCTGACCAAGGCAATCGCATCGCACTCGGCGAGTTTTCTGAAGTGGTAAGCGACCGTGGAAACGATTACTCCCATTTGTCTGCCGCATTCCTGAGGGCTGATTTCCTCGGTGTCCGCCACCTCTTTGAGAATCGCTTGTCGCAGTGGGTGTCCCAAGGCACGGAGCAATTGGGAGTGAGTCCCTTGGTCGTCGCGCTTGTTCATGTCAGCGATGCTCGCCCTCCCAGTAATCGACCCTGTCTTCGTGTCGGAACACCGCGTAAAGGCCGTCGCCTTGGGGATCTCGCTCGACGACGCAGATCTTGCCCGAGTCGGGGTAGACGACGATGTCGGTCTGCTCGACGGTGCTGATACTCAGCACCCGAACGGACTCAGGGCCGTCGTTGAGCAGCTGGTGTCCCCCTTCTTCGCCGCGTGGGAACCGGATCGCATCTCCGTCGGCAAGCATGCGCATCCCCTCCGGGGATCGCAGGGTCGCGGTGCCTCTCAGGACTATGGCGATCTCCTCCTCGCCAAGATGGAAATGGAAGGGGTAGGAGGCCTCTCCTGGAGGGATCTCCCAGAGGCTGAGCCCGAGTCGCTCGGCGCCCAATTGACGGCCGATCCGAGCGCGCTTGGCGCGGAAGCCATCGTGCTTGTGCGGCTCCTCAAACTTCGGGTCGTGAATGTTGGTCACGTCCTTGGCCCTCCTAGTCGGCATGGCTCAGGATTAAGGTCCGTTTTTGCAGCAGCGGTGGCTTGGCTGCACCGCCGGCATGCTCACATCAATGAAGTGCCGAAGGTACATTGCGCCCTGGGCTACCCGGGGGCGGGGGGCTAGGCGATAGACCCTTTCTGTGGCTCCTCGGACGGGTCGGGAGCGCACTAATTTGATTGCACCTCCGTCCTTCAATTTCGTCAGGTGGTAATGGCAATCGCCCACCGTGACATCGCCTAATTGAACAGACAGCATGGTCGCGCTACTCGTCCCCGTGGCAGCTAGAGCCAGCATGAGGCGAATTCGGACAGGGTGGCTGAGCAGCTTCGCAAATAGCGCGGCTTCGGTGGCCGGTGACGATGTCGGCAGGACGCCGGTCAACGCACATCGTCCAGCGCCTCAGTTGCTCGCAGGGCTGCTGCGACCTGCGGGTCGTCCGCAACATTCGAGGCGAGTAGGAAAGTGCAGCTTCTGGGAGTTGCTCCGACTCGGGAGACCGTGAGGCAGTCGCACCTGCCAAGTACAAGGACGTGATAGTGGAGCCTGCTTAGGCTCAATCCGGGAAATGCCTTGCGGAAATCCTGGATGGTCCTTGGGCGCGGGTCTTGATCGAGCATCCGCAAGAGGCGACGGCGTGCCCCATTCGTAAGCGCTTGGCGGATCTCTGGCCTGAGGCTCTTAGCGAGTTGTGCTGGAAGTGGCCGATTGGATTCGCGGCCTGGGCGTTTAGCGTTTCCGGTCTCTCGTTTATGCATTTGCCTGCGACTTCCTCGCTGATTACGGGGGTTGGTCGGACTGGTCAGGCATGTTTGCAACGTATTTGCAAGTCTGCTAGCCAAAACTTGCTTACCGAAAACGAAGGGTCGCTCGCGGGACCGGTATTGATCCCGAGAGCGACCCCTTGGCATCAGCCGCCCTTCGTGATCGAGGTTGCCGGGAATGACGCTCCTACTGAGGTCAGCTTCACGATCCTCACCCCCTTTGCGGATAGCGGATTCCGGCTCAGGGAGATGCATGCGCGACCCAGGACAGACGCTGCCGCAAATGAATCGGCAAAGAGTGCCCCCGTCTGACGAGTCATTCCCTGAGCCCTTGCGCTTACGGTTTAGTGAAAGGACTTCTAGCAATCAACGCGCCATCCGGTGAGTGTCCGCAATGTGCGACTGATCTCGGTAAGCGGCGCTGACCGAGATTAGCTCAAGCAATCTGGAATAGTGCCTCGTTGTAAATTGCATTTCGCCCCGGAGGAACCGTGACGATCAAGGCCCCTGCCCCGACCCTGATAGACCCCCGCATTCTCAAAGCGCAGTCTCATCCGATTCGCGCCCACATCCTCAATATTCTGTCTGAGGGTCCGAACAGCCCCAGTCGGATGCGCAGACGGATGGAAGGGGTCAGCCTCCAACTCGTTTCCCATCACATCAAAGTCCTACGCGAGGCCGGGCTGGTCGAGCTAGTGCGAATTCAGCCACGTGGCAATCGCAAGGAACATTTCTACCGGGCGACCAAGCGGCAGTTTTTCACCTTGGCAGAATGGCTGGCCGTGGACCCGAAACTGCGCGATCCACTGGTCTCAACGATTCTCCATCAAATCTCTGACGATACGGGTCGTGCGGCTGCCGAAGGACGGTTCAGCCAATTCCAAGACAGGCACTTGAGCCGATCTCCGATCGAACTGGACGCGGAGGGATGGACTGAAGTAGTCGAAGCCCTAGAAGTCGCCTTGCATCGAGTCTTGGAGGCGCACGCTAAGAGCAAGGAACGCGCCCTCGTGAGCGGGGAGGCACTGATCATCGCCCGTGTAGTGATGATGCAGTTCCCGCTCGGGAAAGAGGGTCCAGGGGATCCCGAGGACCAAGCCTAGTCTGATTGGCCCCGGTTAGCTCCGAACGATCTGCGAAACGCGTTGATGGGTCAGCGACAAAATGTCGGCAATGTCCGACATCGGCAAGTCGTCCTTGTGCGCTTGGCGAATTGCCTCGTCGCGGTCGGCCCGCAGCGCTTCAGTGGCTTGTTCCAATTCGGCCTCGCGCCGGGCATGCTCGGTAGCGAATGCCACCAACGCGGCGCGGGCCTCCGGTGCTTTGCGCTTGGGGCGAGGAATATGGGGGATAGTTGACCGTATTCCCGCAAATAGGTTTGCACGAATGGCGAAGGGGCTCCCTGGGCCGATAGTGGTTCCTGGCTCTGTCCAGAGACGCCGAGCCACTCCGCACCACGCCCCGCCGTGCTTGGGCGTGGGGCGGCTGTGCGGAGCGGTGCTGGGCACGACGGAGGAATGCTGCCAATCGGGGCGCCCGGATTTGAACCGGGGACCTCACCGACCCGAACGGTGCGCGCTACCAGGCTGCGCCACGCCCCGAGAGCGGCGATTATCTCAGAGCGGGCCCCGAAGGCCGTTCCGCCCCCGCCCGGCGCGGCCGCTACTTTGCGCTGGGGGGCTGTTCCAGTAGGTCGACATGCGGAAGATCACTCTGATTCTGGTGCTGCTGGTGGCGGCGATCTTGCCGTCGGCGGCGCATGCCTATCTGCCGGAGGGCTTCATCGGCGTCTCCCCCCAGAGCGCGGCCAACAGCGCCGACTTCGAATTGATGGAGGAAGCCCGGGTGCAGAGCGTGCGCCTGCCGCTGTACTGGTCCCAGATCCAGGGCAAGCCGCCGACCGTCGCCGAGCCGGACTGGGACGGCTTCGATCGCGAGGTCAAGCTCGCGGCCGAATCCGGGATCCGGATCATGCCCTTCGTCTGGGGCTCGCCGGAATGGGCGGCGGCACAGCCGATCGACCTGCCGGTGCGCAGCTCCTGGCAGCGCTGGGCCTGGACCAAGCTGCTGCGCGAAGCGGCTGAACGCTATGGCGCGGAAGGTTCCTTCTGGGAAGAACACGAAGACCTGGAGTTCCTGCCGATCCGCCGCTGGGAGATCTGGAACGAGGAGAACATCGTCACCTTCGCCGACGACCCCGACCCAGCCGCGTTCGCGACCTTGATCCGCATCTCCGGGCGCGTCCTGCATCGCGTCGACCCCAGCGCCAAGGTGCTTCTCGGCGGCCTCTTCGGCCGGCCGCTGCAGGTGCCGCCCAACGTGGCCTCCGGCGACTTCCTCTCGCGCTTCTACCGGGCGGGAAACGTCAAGCCCTACTTCGACGGGGTTGCCCTGCACCCCTATGTGGCCCGGGCCCGGGCGATGGGGGCCCAGCTCGAAAACCTGCGCCGGATCATGCGCGCCCACAACGATCCCCGTACGCCCCTCTTCGTGACCGAGCTGGGGTGGGGGTCCCACGGCGGTCCCACCCGCTGGGAGCGCGGCCTGCAGGGCCAGGCGAACCAGCTCTCGCAGGCCTTCGCGCTGCTCTCCGCGCACCGGCTGCAGTGGGGGGTCGCCGCTGCCTGGTGGTTCACCTGGACCGACGAAGGCGGCGGCTGCGTCTTTTGCCGCTCGGCCGGGCTGCTGACTGAAAAACGCAGGGCGAAGCCGGCCTGGTACCGCTTCAACGCCTGGACGGGAGGGGACCCGGACGTCGTCAAGAAGGCGATTTTCGGTCCAGGCGGGGAGGAACTCGAAGTCGACGAAGAACCGGATGCGGTCGGCGGGGAAAAACCGGCGGTGGTCGACGGCGAAACCGCACCCGCCCCAACGGATCGCCGTCGCTAGGCTCCGTACTCACTTCGAAATCGACCATAGGAGTCACCAGATGCCTTTCTCCGTTCCCGATCTTCCCTACGCCTACGACGCGCTCGAGCCGCACATCGACGAGGCGACGATGAAGGTCCACCACGACAAGCATCACCAGGCCTACGTCGACAAAGCGAACGCCGCGCTCGAGGGCACCGAGTGGGCCGACAAGGACGTCGCCGAGGTGCTGAGGGATCTCGACAGTCTGCCCGCCGACAAGCAGGGCCCCGTCCGCAACAACGCCGGCGGCCACTACAACCACTCGCTCTTCTGGCAGATGCTCAGCCCCGACGGCGGCGGCGCCCCGAGCGGCGACCTCGGCGCCGCTATCGACGCCAAGTTCGGCTCCTTCGACGCCTTCAAGGAGGAGTTCAAAAACGCCGGGATCGGTCAGTTCGGCTCCGGCTGGGCCTGGCTCGTCCGCGACGGCTCTGGGCTCGCCGTGGCGAAAACCCCGAACCAGGACGCGCCGATCTCCAGCGGCTCGACTGAGCTGCTCGGCTGCGACGTCTGGGAGCACGCCTACTACCTCAAGTACCAGAACAAGCGCCCGGAATACCTCGACGCCTTCTGGAACGTCGTCAACTGGGACTTCGTCGCCCAGCGCTTCGCCGACGCCAGCTAGGCGGTCCGTCAGCGAGCGACGGGCGTCGCCGGCCGCGCCGCCTCGGGCAGGTGGCGCGGCTCGGTCCCGTCTTTCGGCGGGATCAGGCTCATCGCGTGCTCGGCCTTGGCGGTGATCGTCAGGCTCGGGTTGACGCCGGGGTTGGCCGGGACCGAGGCGCCGTCGGTGACCAGCAGGTTCTCGTAGCCGTAGGCGCGGTTGCCGGCGTCGACGACGCCGGTCTCGGGGCCGGCGCCGATCACCGCCCCGCCGAGGATGTGGGCGGTGGTGGGGGTGTTGCGCAGCGACTCCGTCAGCGCGCTCTGGGCCATGCCGCCGGTCCGCTTGGCGAACCAGCGCGCCACCTGCTCGGCCGCGGGGATGAAGGTCGGGTTGGGCCGCAGCGGGTCCTGCTCGGTCTGCAGGCGGACGCCGCGGCCGAACAGCTTGCGCTTCGGCTCCAGGTGCATTGCCGCGTCGACCGTCTGCATCACCAGCAGGATCACGGTTCGGCGCGACCACTTGAAGGGGACCAGTCCGCGCAGGGCCTGCAGCGGATGGCTCGCCATCGCCGCCAGCCACTTCAGCGGCCTGGTCAGTTTGGTGCCGGCGCCGGTCATCGCCGTGAAGGTTCCGCTCATCGCGTCGCCGGCCTGGCCGTAGGTGACCACCTCGATGTGGGTGTCGGGATCGGGATAGATGCTGGAGGTGATCGCGACCGAACGGCTGAAGTCGCGCTCGTCGCCGGGTGCCGTGACCGCCTGGATCGACTCCGAGTTGGTGCGGACGATGGCGCCGATCCGGTCGGACAGCCGCGGCAGGGCGCCCTCGTGCTTGCAGTTGGCCAGCAGTTGATTGGTGCCAAGGGCGCCGGCGGCGATGACGACGCCCTTGGCGCGCAGGGTCCGCTGCTCGGCGTGGAACCAGGAGCCGGCTCGCTCGGCGCTGACCGCGTAGCCGTCGGAGCCGTCGGCGGCGCCGAGTGGGCGGACCTCGGTCACCTGGCGCTCGGGGAAGATCGAGACGCCGAGCTTCTCGGCGAACCAGAGGTAGTTCTTGACCAGCGTGTTCTTGGCGCCGTGACGGCAGCCGACCATGCAGCTGCCGCAGCGCATGCAGCCGGTGCGATCGGGGCCCTCACCGCCGAAGTAGGGGTCGGGGACCTCTTTGCCGGGCTGGTCGAAGAAGACGCCGACGCGGGTGTTGGTGAAGGTCTCGCCGACGCCGATCTCCTCGCTGTATTCGCGCAGCAACTGGTCGGCGGGGCCGATGCCTTCGTACTCGGCGACGCCGAGCATCCGCTCGGCGGTGTCGTAATGGGGGGCCAGCTCCAGCTCCCAGTTGCCCAGCTCAGCCCACTGCGGGTCCTCGAAGAAGGCCGGGCGGGCGCGGTAGAGCGTGTTGGCGTAGCCGAGGCTGCCGCCGCCGACACCGCTGCCGGAGACGACGAAGACGTCCTTGAAGAAGGTCATCCGCAGGACCCCGCGCATGCCCAGCTTCGGCGCGAAGAAGTAGCGCCGCGGTTCGCGCAGGGTCGACTCGGCGAAGTCCTCGTCGCGGAAGCGGCTGCCGCACTCGAGCACGGCGACCGAGTAGCCCTTTTCGGCCAGGCGCAGGGCCGAGACCGAGCCGCCGAAGCCGGAGCCCACCACTATCCAGTCGTAGTCGTAGGTCACGACGGAGGACCCGCTGGGACGAGGCTTAGGCCTCGCCCGGCTCCAGCGGGCGGAAGTCCGAGGTGCGGGCGCCGCAGACCGGGCAGAACCAGTCCTTGGGGATGTCCTCGAAGGCGGTGCCGGGCGGGATGCCGCCGTCTGGGTCGCCGACGGCCGGGTCGTAGATGAATCCGCAGCTGTCGCAGATCCAGAGGGTGACTTCTTGGGTCGCGGTCATGGCTGGATTCCAGAAGCCCTATTTGGTGCCGAAGTCGACCGCGACCGGCTCGCGATCGGCTTTGTCCTCGATCTCGAAGAACTCGCGTTTGGTGAAGTTGCCCTGGTTGGCGACGATTGAGCCCGGGAACTGTTCGATGTCCGTGTTGTAGGACTGGACGTTGGAGTTGTAGATCCGGCGTGAGGCCTGGATCTCGTCCTCGAGCTCGGAGAGGTTGCGGCTGAGCTGCTGGAAGTTCTCGGTCGCCCGCAGGGTCGGGTAGTTCTCGGCCACCGCTTTCACCTCGGCCAGCGCCTGCGTCAGTTTCTGCTCGGCCTGAGCCGTTTCCTCGACGCTCTGCGCCTGCATCGCCGCCGCTCGGGCCTGGGTGGTTTTCTCGAAGGTCTGGCTCTCGTGCTCGGCGTAGCCCTTGACCGTCTCGACCAGGTTGGGGACGAGGTCGTGGCGCCGCTTGAGCTGGACGTCGATGCCGCTCCAGGACTCGTCGACCCGGTTGCGCGAGGCGATGATCGAGTTGCGCTTCGCGATGAAGTAGAAGACCGCGATGACGATGATCGCGACGATGACGATGAGGACGATGGTCATGAGGGCTCCTGTGGTCGACCGGGCAGATCCCCATCCTAGCCGCCGATGGGCCGGAAACCCACGTATGTCGTGGGAAATCCGCCCATCGGCCGGCTGGGCCGGGGCATAGGATCGGGCGATGGGCGCGAAGCAGGAAGCGGAGGAGTGGGCTGGGTCGGTGCGGCACTATGGCGAGCGCACCGGGCTCACCTATGAGGAGGTCGGGGGGATCAATCCCAAAGACGGGCCGGTCGCGCTCTGCGTCGGCGGCGTCAACCGGCTCACCGGCCAGCTCAGTGAGGGCTTCTGGGGCTCCTGTTGCGACGCTGACGAAAAGGAAGTCGGTGGCCTCTTCAATAAGGCGGTGCTGCCGACGGCGCTGCTGGCCAAGGCCCACATGCCGGACCTGGCCCAGGTCGTCCCCGCCTTCAACGTCGAGTCGATCGAGGGGCGCGAGGCCGTCACCTCGCGCTTCTCGCGCAAGGTCGAGTTCGAGTCGATCGACTTCAACAAGCGCTTCTGGGCGACGGTGCCGAAGGCGTACGACCCGATCGCCCTACGCGAGCTCTTCAGCCCCGGCTTCCTCGGCTGGGTGACGACAATGACCGGGGAGATCGACTTCGGCATCAACGATCGCCAGCTCTGGTTCCTCTGGCGGCTGGGCGAGCGGACCGAAGCCGAGCTGAAGACCGCGCTGAAGAACGCCGGCGAGCTGTTCAAGCGGCTGCAGGGAGAGATGGACGAGAGCGGTATCCACACCTACCCGCCCGGCCCCTGGCACGCGGGTCTGGAGCCGTTTCCGGCGAGCTAGGAAGGGCGGTCTAAGCGGGGTAGTCGGGGTCGCCGGGCATCACGACCCGGTGGTTCTCGCGGTCGCCGAGGACGACCGGCAGGATCGGCTCGACCGGGCGGTCGCGGTGGGCGGCAAGCGCCTCGTCGGAAGTGCGGTGGGGGAGCAGGGACTGAAGCTGGCTGAGGGTGGGGAAGGCGAGCACGATCTCGCCCTTCTCCTGCGCCTTCAGCGCCGCGCTCGGCTTGAACCAGGCGGCCTCGGTCGTCTCCACCCCGTCGGGTTTCGGCGGGGTGTGCGCGGGCGCCAGGGCGAGGAAGAACCAGGCGTCGAAGCGGGTGGAGATCACGGCCGGGGTGATCCAGCGCGAGAACAGGACCAGCTCCTCTCCGGCCGGCAGCTCGATCGCCGCCTCCTCGGCCAGCTCGCGCACCGCGCAGGCGCGGTAGCCGGCCTCGCCCTCGCCGTCCTCGGGGTCGACGGCGCCGCCGGGGAAGACCCAGACGTTGGGCATGAACTTGGCCTCGGCGCTGCGCTTCAGCAGCAGCACCTCGAGCTCACGGTCGCCGTGCTTGCCACCGCGGCGCAGGAGCACGATCGAGGCGGCCGGACGGGGCTCGGAGGGCGTCCCCAGGTTGGGGGCCTCCGCTGGTCCCCGCTGTCGCTCCTCCATCGGTCCACCCTAACGGGGGTGTCTGAGCTCAGGGGGCTATACGACCCCCTGAGCTCAGACACGTACCTGGCGCTGGTCAGATGATGGCGCGCTCGCGGCCGCGTCGGATGCGGGCGCGGTTGGCAAGCCAGGCGAGGAAGGCGATCAGCGCCAGGGGGGCGAGGATCGCCAGGCCGACGATCGTGACCCCGGCAGCGATGCCGAGGATGTGGCCGGCGTCGCCGAGGGCGTCGCCGACCCCCCAGTCGCCGTCCTCGTCGGCCCTCGCGGCGGCGCCGGTCTCGATCCGCAGGGAAACCCGCGAGAGGTTGGCGCGGCGGCTCAGCTTCGTTGCCTGCGAGCGCAGCGCGGCGGCGTGCCGGCGCTCGGCCCTCAGCTCGGCTTCGACTTCGGCCCGCTCTTCGTCGCTGTCGGCGCCGGCGAGCTGGACCAGCAGGCCGTCGACCTTCGCCCGCGAGTCGCGCAGGTGTTCGCCGACCCGGACGGTGGGCGCGGTGATGTCGTCGGTCGCCTCGTGGCGGGAGACGACGGTGTCGATCGCGGAGAGTTCGGCGAGGGCGTCGCCGAGCTTGGCGGATGGGATCAGGAGGTCGAAGCGGGCACCGGCATCGCCCGCGCCGCCGCCACTGACGGAGGAGCTGAGAACGATCCCGTCGACCGCGTGGACGGCGTCGAAGACGTCGGCGGCGTCGCCGGCGACGTCGATTGGATCGGCGCCGAGAACCATCTCGGCCGAGCGTTCGACGTCGCGGTGGCTCGCCTTGGCAACGTAGGGGCCGGAGCCGTTGTAGTTAGTGCCTCCGCCGGCGCCCGTGCCCCCGCCGGCATTCGCGGCCCCGCCAGGGCCCTCGGAGGAGGAGCTCTTGCCCGGAGTGGCCGTTGAACCAACCACGGAGGGAATCTCGCCCCCGTACATGATTCCGCTGCTTTCCTCGTTGGGCCCGGTTGGGCTGAGCTTGGCCGCCTGCCGCTGGGAGAAGCCGCTCAAGTGACCGCCCCCCGCGTGCTCCCGGGGGCTCAGCTGGGCGAGGGAGGCCGGGTCGGTCCTCGGCTCGTTGACGGCGACGACGACGGTCGCCACGACCACCGCCGCGAGCGCGACAGCGCCGGCCGAGAGCGCCAGGCGCCGGGGCGGCAGCGCCCGCAGTCGCGCCAGGAAGCCGCCCAGGGACGCGCCGGAGCGCGCCGAGCGCCGCGGGAAGCCCGCGGCGGCGCGCTCGTCGAGCTGGCCGGTGAACTCCGGGCGGGGCTTGGGGCGCAGGGCGCGCAGCTCGGCGGTCAGGTCGCTGTCGTCCCTAAAGGGCTCCATCGCATGCCTCCCTCAACTTGGTCACGGCTCGGTGCAGCCTGGTGCCGGCGTTCGACTCGGAGACGCCGACCACCGCGGCGATCTCGGCATTGCTGAGGCCGGCGAAGAACTTGAGCGCGATCAGCTCGCGCTCGCGCGCCTCGAGGGTCGCGAGGGCGGCGGTCAGCGCCAGGCGCCGCTCGCTTGCCTCGGCGCCCTCGTGGGCCGGGATGGACGCGAGGTCGGCCGGCTCCGCCGCCAGCTCGGCCTGGCGCCCGCGGCGGCGCAGCTCGTCGAGGGCGGCGTTGCGGGCGATCCCGAACAGCCAGGCGCGCGGCTCGCCGCGGCGCGGGTCGAAGCGCGAGCGCTTGCGGTAGGCGCGCTCGAAGGCGGTCGCGGTGACTTCCTCCGCCGCCGCCGGGTCGCGCACAAGGCTGGCGACGTAGGCGTAGACGTCGTCGCGGCTCGACCGGTAGAGGCGGTCGAAGGCGAGGTCGGCCTGGCTGGGCGCCTCCTCGGCCGGGGCGGTCAACGTCTGATCCATGCCACTACTACGACGGCCGGAGAAATCCATCACAGCCGAGTATCAGCGAGGGTGGACTCAGGCGGCGTAGGGGATGTGGGAGCCCCCGAGCGGCGCTTTCGCCGCGCCCGGAGCCGAGGCGCAGGCCGCTGCGATCGACTCGGCGGTGATCGTCAGCAGCCGGCCGAGGTCGTCGGCCGAGATCGAGAGCGGCGGCATCAGGACCACGGTGTTGCCCAGTGGGCGTACGATCGCGCCGCGCTCACGGGCCGCCAGCGTCACCCGGTGGCCCATCCGCAGGGCCGGGTCGTGCCCGCCGAGGTCGATCCCGATCATGAAGCCGCGCCAGCGCACCTCGGCCACCTCGGGCATCGCCTCGATCTCCTCGAGCCGGCCGGCGAGCAGCTGCAGCTTCGGTTGCAGGCGCTCGATCGTGCGCTCGGACTCGAAGACGTCGAGGTTGGCCAGGGCGGCCGCCACCGCCAGGGGGTTGCCGGTGTAGGTGTGGCCGTGGAAGAAGGTCCGCTGCTCCTCCGGGGCGCCGAGGAAGCCCTGGTAGATCGCCTCGGTGGTCAGGGTCGCCGCCAGCGGCAGGTAGCCGCCGGTGATCCCCTTGGCGAGGCAGAGCAGATCCGGAGCCACGCCCTCCTGCTCGCAGGCGAACATCGTCCCGGTGCGGCCGAAGCCGGTCGCCACCTCGTCGCAGATCAGCAGCACGCCGTGCGCGTCGCAGAGCTCGCGGACCGCGCGCAGGTAGCCGCGCGGCTGGACCAGGATCCCGGCCGCGCCCTGGACCAGCGGCTCGACGATCACCGCCGCCACCTCCTCGCCGTGGGCTGCGAGCACGCGCTCGAGGTCGGCGGCGTCGCCGGGCTCGGCGGCGTGGGTCTCGAACAGCAGCGGCCCGTAGGCGGCGTGGAAGAGGTCGATTCCACCGACCGAGACCGAGCCGATCGTGTCCCCGTGGTAGGCCTCGCGCAGCTTCACGAAGGAGGCACGGCGGGCGTGCTCGCCGCCGCGCTGAGCCTGGTACTGGAAGGCCATCTTCAGCGCGATCTCGGCCGCGGTCGAGCCGGAGTCCGAGTAGAAGACACGCTCCAGGCCGGGTGGGGCGATCGCGACCAGGCGCGCGGCCAGCTCGGCGGCGCCGGGGTGGGAGAGGCCGAGCATGGTCGAGTGGGCGACGCGGCCGAGCTGCTCGCCCACCGCCCGGTCGATCATGGGGTGGCGATGGCCGTGAATGTTGCACCAGAGCGAGGAGGTGCCGTCGATGTAGCGGCGGCCGGCGACGTCGACGAGGTAGCTGCCCTCGCCGCGCTCGATCAGCAGCGGCTCTTCCTCCGACCAGCCCTGCTGCTGGGTGAAGGGGTGCCAGAGGTGGTCGCGATCGAGCTGCGCGGGGTCCGCCGAGGTCACTCCGGCGACGTTAGTTGCAACTCCGGCCGGAATGGGTAAAGGCTCTCTGTGATTACACCCACAGATGTTACATCGATTCATGTAATGATTGCTTGAGATGGCTGAGCGAGGAGCGATACCGCAGGTCCCGAAAGCGCGACAGCGAGCGCTGCGGGCCGTCCGCTCGCTGTTCAGTCCGCTGCTCCCCGACGACTACTTGGAGCTGATCGACCCGCTGCTCTCGACCCGCGAACTGCGCGGCCGGATCGAGCGGATCGAACCCGAGACCGACGAGGCGGCCACCGTCCTGATCCGCCCCGGCTACGAGTGGGGCGGCCACGAGCCGGGCCAGTACCTGCGGATCGGCGTCGTCGTCGACGGCATCCACCACTGGCGCGCCTACTCGCTGACCTCTGATCCGGGTCGCCTCGACGGCTGCATCGCGATCACGCCGAAGCTGGTCGAGGCCGGCAAGGTCTCGCCCTACCTGGTGCGGCGCGCCCGGCCCGGCGATCTGGTCCGGCTCGGCGGCGTCGAAGGCACCTTCGTGCTCCCCGACCCCGTCCCGGACAAGCTGCTGTTCATCAGCGCCGGCAGCGGCATCACCCCGATCGCCAGCATGCTGCGCAGCCTCGTCCGCAACGACGCGGTCGGCGACGTCGTCCACATCCACTCGGCCCGGACCGCGGAGACGGTGATCTTCGGCAACCGCATCGACGAGCTGGTCGCCGCCCAGCCGAGTTTCAACCTGCACCTGCGCCTGACTGCCGAGCAGGGCCGCGTCACGCCTGCCGACCTCGACCAACTCTGCCCCGATTGGCGCGAGCGCCACACCTTCGCTTCCGGGCCGGGGGAGATGCTCGACGACCTCACTCGCCACTGGCGGCTGGAGGGCGATCCGGAGCTGTTGGAGATGGAGCGCTTCCAGCCGATCATCGGCGGCGAGGCCGGCGGCGGCGAGGGCGGCGAGATCCGCTTCGCCAAGAGCCGGGTCGAGGCGGCCTGCGACGGCGCCACGCCGATCCTCGCGGCCGGCGAAGCTGCCGGCGCCACCCTGCCCTATGGCTGCCGCATGGGCATCTGCCACACCTGCGTCGGCGAGCTGCGCCGCGGCCAGGTCCGCGACCTGCGCACCGGCGAGGTCCACGGCAGCGAGGGAGAGATGGTCAGGACTTGCGTCAACGCCCCCGAGGGGCCGATCGAGATCGCACTTTGAGCCAACCGAGAGGAATTCGATGACCACCGCCACCATGACCGACATAGAGAGCCCGCTGAGTCGGCTCTCGCCGGAGCAGATCGACGAGCTGGGACGCGAGTTCGACGCGATCCGCGACCACGTCCGCACCGACCTCGGCGAACGCGACCGCCGCTACATCGAGAGCATGATCGAGCTGCACCGCCGGCTCGGGGTGCTCTCGCGGGCGCTGCTGCTCGCCTCCAATAACCTCCCCGCCCGGGCCGCCGGCACCGTCGCCCTGGGGGCGGCGAAGATCCTCGAGAACATGGAGATCGGCCACAACGTCCTGCACGGGCAGTGGGACTGGATGAACGACCCGCACATCAACTCTTCGACCTGGGACTGGGACACCGCCTCGACCGCCGAGGCCTGGAAGCACTCCCACAACTACGTCCACCACACCTTCACCAACATCCGCGGCAAGGACAAGGACCTTGGCTACGAGATCATGCGGATCGATCCGGAGCAGTCCTGGCACCCGGTCTACCTCCTGCAGCCGCTCTACAACCTGCTGCTGATGGCCTTCTTCGAGTGGGGCGTGGCCCTGCACGACATGGACTACGAGGCGATCCGCAAGGGCGAGAAGTCGAAGGCCGAGGTGCAGCGCCAGGTCAAGGGCATCGTCGGCAAGGCTAAAAGCCAGATCGTCAAGGACTACATCGCCTGGCCGCTGCTGAGCGGGCTGGCCACCGCCGGGGTCGAGCTGGCGCTGGAGACGGTCGCCGACCGGCGCGAGCCGGGTCGCCGGCGTCGGCGCGGGGGGCTGGCAGGCAACCTGCGGCGCTCGTTCGGCAAAGGGGCGAAGGCCTATCGGAACACCGCGGCGGCCAATGCGACCGCCAACGTCGCCCGCAACGTCTGGGCCTACGCGATCATCTTCTGCGGCCACTTCCCGGACCAGACCTACACCTTCAGCGAGGCCGAGGTCGAGGACGAGACCCCGGGCGGCTGGTACGTACGGCAGCTCTCAGGCTCGGCCAACATCGAGGGCGGCCCCTTCTTCCACGTCGCCAGCGGCAACCTCGGCTTCCAGGTCGAGCACCACCTCTTCCCCGACCTGCCCAGCACCCGCTACGCCGAGATCGCGCCGCAGGTGAAAGACATCTGCGAGCGCTATGGGCTGCCGTACAACAGCGGGCCCTTCATGCAGCAGCTGGGGATGGTGCAGCGGACGATCCTGCGGCTGGCGCTCCCGGGCGGCAAGGCGCGGCCGAAGCCGGGACCGTACCGCGGCGATAATTAGATCCAAAGTCGTTGCATTTCAGGGCGCCTTTGGCGCCTATCATCGCGGCACTCGATGGCCGCTCCAGGCGCTACGACCCAAAGCCCGCTGAGTCATCTTTCAGCCGAGCAGCTCGACGAGCTGGCGAGCGAGTTCGACACGATCCGCGATCGCGTCCGCGCCGACCTCGGGGAGCGCGACCGCCACTACATCGAGAGCCTGATCGTGGTCCATCGTCGCCTCGAGATCATGGCCCGAGCGCTGCTCTTGGCGGTCGGGAACCGGTCGGCCCGGGTCGCCGGCACCGTGGCTCTCTCGGCGGCGAAGATCCTCGAGAACATGGAGATCGGCCACAACGTCCTGCACGGGCAGTGGGACTGGATGAACGACCCTCGCATCCACTCCTCGACCTGGGACTGGGACATCGCCTCGGGAGCCGAGTCCTGGAAGCACTCCCACAACTACGTCCACCACACCTTCACCAACATCCGCGGCAAAGATCGAGACCTCGGCTACGAGATCATGCGGATCGATCCGCAGCAGAGGTGGTACCCGATCTACCTGCTGCAGCCCTTCTACAACCTGATCCTGATGGCTCTCTTCGAGTGGGGCATCGCGATTCACGACCTCGACTACGCGGCGATCAGGAAGGGCACGAAGCCGAAGGCCGAGCTGGAACGGGAGCTGGCGGGGATCCGCGAAAAGGCGAAGAGCCAAATCGCCAAGGACTACATCGCCTGGCCGCTGGCGAGCGCGGCGGCGACGGCCACGGTCACGCTGGCGTTCGAGGCCGTGGGGGCCGCTCGCTCCGGCCGCGGCCGGGAGGGGCTGCTGCGCCGCGCTCTCACCCGCGGCTCGAAGGCGTTCCGGGCGACAGCGGCGGCCAACGCGACCACCAACCTCGCCCGCAACGTCTGGACCTACGCGATCATCTTCTGCGGTCATTTCCCGGACCAGACGTACACCTTCAGCCGCTCCGAGGTCGAGGGAGAGACGGCGGGCGGCTGGTACGTGCGGCAGCTGACCGGCTCGGCCAACATCGAAGGCAGCCCCCTCTTCCACATCGCCAGCGGCAACCTCGGCTTCCAGGTCGAGCACCACCTCTTTCCCGACCTGCCCAGCAACCGCTATGCCGAGATCGCCCCGGAGGTGAAGGGCGTCTGCGAGCGCTACGGGTTGCCCTACAACACGGGCCCCTTCCTGAGGCAGTTCGCGATGGTGCAGCGAACGATCTTGCGGCTCGCCCTCCCCGGTGGCCGTTCCCGCCCGAAGCCGCGCCCGCACCGCCCGGCACCGGCGCGCGCCTCTGTGACATAGGTCACAGGCGCAACCATTGCTGTTGAGGAATAGTTGTAGTTCTGCAACTATTGCCAGCATGCAAGCAAGCGATGTGAAGGCAGTCGTCGAGAGAGCCGCCCTCGAGGTGGCTCCGGAGGCACAGGAGACGGCGGCGCGGCTGACGGCCCTCTTCCGCCACCTCTTCCTCTACGACCGCGGCAATCAGCTGCGGGTGATCGAGGAATCCGGGCTCTCGATGACCCAGTCGAAGGCGCTGCTGGAGCTGGGCGGCCTGGGGCAGACCGAGGAAGCCTGGCAGGTCGGCGACCTGGCCGAGGTCTTCGGCGTCTCCGTCCCCTCGATGAGCAGGGCGGTCGACGGCTTGGTCAAGAAGCGCCTGGCGACGCGGGTCGAGGACCCCGACGACCGGCGCGTGCGGCAGGTGCGGATTACGGCGAAGGGCAAGGAGCTGGTCGAGACCCTGGTCGCCGTCCGGCAGACCGGGTTCGAGGCCTTCACCTCGACCCTCAGCGCCGCTCAGCGCCGCAAGCTCGACGCCGCCGTCGACTCGCTGATGGACCGCGACGACATCGCCCAGACCTATGAGCACCTGAAGGGAAGTGGAGCATGACCCGTTACACCCACCTGATCACCGACGAAAACCGCAAGTGGTGGACGCTCGGAGCGATGTGCTTCGCGCTGTTCATGATCATGCTCGACAACACGGTGGTGAACGTCGCCCTGCCGTCGATCCAGAAAGACCTCGGAGCCTCGATCTCCGGCCTCGAGTGGACGATCAACGGCTACACGCTCTCCTTCGCGGTGCTGCTGGCGACCGGTGGCCGGCTCGGCGACATCTTCGGCCGCCGCCGCATGTTCCTTTGCGGGGTCGTCATCTTCACCCTCTCCTCGGCGACCGCCGGCTTCGCCGGCGACGCCACCTCGCTGGTCGTCAGCCGCATCGTCCAGGGCGTCGGCGCCGCTTTGATGATGCCGGCGACGCTCTCGATCATCACCGACGCCTTCCCCGCCTCCGAGCGCGGCAAGGCGATGGGGATGTGGGCGGGTGTCTCGGCTCTGGCCCTGGCCGTCGGCCCGGTGCTGGGCGGGTTCCTGACCGAGCACGTCAGCTGGCGGGCGATCTTCTATCTCAACATCCCGGTCGCGATCGGGGCGGTCACCGCAGCTCTGTTCGCGGTGCGCGAGTCGCGCGACACCACGGTCGGCCGCGAGGTCGACTACGCCGGCGTCGCCGCGCTGACCACCGGCCTGACGGCGCTGATCCTGGCCCTGGTCGAGGGCAACAGCTGGGGCTGGGGCTCGCCCGAAATCGTCGCCCTGCTGGCCGGCGCCGTGCTCGGGCTGGGCGCGTTCGTGGCGATCGAGCGCCGCGTCAGGGTGCCGATGGTCGACTTCAGCCTGCTCTCCGATCGCAACTTCCTCGGCGCGGTCGTGGTCGCTCTGATCGTCTCCTTCGCGATGCTCGGCGTCTTCTTCTTCCTCGCCCTCTACATGCAGGACATCCTTGGCTACTCGCCGCTGGAGGCGGGGGTGAGGTTCCTGCCCTCGACCCTGATGATCGTCGGCGTCGCCCCGGTCGCGGGCCGGCTCTCGGACCGCTTCGGGCCGCGCTGGCTGATCGCCGGCGGGCTGGCGATCGTCGCCGCCTCGCTCTACAGCTTCAGCGGCATCGCCACCGACTCCGGCTACCTCGACCTGCTGCCCGGGTTCATGCTGCTCGGCATCGGCATCGCGATGACGATGTCGCCGATGACCAGCGCTGCGATGAACGCGGTACCGGTGCAGAAAGCGGGAGTGGCCTCCGGCGTGCTCTCGATGTTCCGCATGGTCGGCGGCAGCCTCGGCGTCGCCGTTACCGGCGCGATCTTCCAGGCCCGGGTCGGGACCAGCTTCGAGACCGCGTCGCCGCAGCAGTTCGTCGATGCGCTCGGGTTCGCGATGACGGTCTGTGCCGCGGTGGCGCTGTTCGGCGCCGCGGTCGGGGCTTTCGCGATTCGGGCCAAGAAGAACAACGGTGAGCACCGGCTGACGGTCGAGGCGGCCGAGGCCAACGTCAATCCCGGCGGCTCCTCAGTCGCCGCCCGCGAGGAGGAGCTGGAGCTGGTCTAGATCGGCGAGAATCGGCCGCGTGCTGATTCTGCTGCCGCCCTCCGAAGGCAAGTTCACGCCAGCGGAGGGCACGCCGGTCGACCTCGACTCGCTCGCCTTTGCCGCGGAGCTGGGCGAGCGGCGGGAGCGACTGCTCGATGCGCTGGAGCGGCTGGGGACGGTCTCCACCGCGCGGGCGCTGAAACAGCTCGACATCTCCAAGGGGCAGGCGGGGGAGATCGCGGTGGACGCGGCGCTGCGGTCGGCGCCGGCGGCGCCGGCGGCCAAGGTCTACACGGGCGTCCTCTACGACCACCTGCGGCTGCCTGAGCTGCCGGCGAAGGCGCGGCGGCGGGTGCTGATTGCCAGTGCCCTCTGGGGCATGTTGCGCCCCGAGGACCGCATTCCCTATTACCGGTTCTCCGCCAAAGCCCGGCTGGCCCGGATCGGCGCGCCGGCGACCTACTGGCGGGATGCGCTGGCGCAGGTTATGCCTGACGAGCCCGGCGACCTCGTCGTCGACATGCGCTCCGCCGCCTACGCGGCCGCCTGGAAGCCGCGGCAGTCGACGCTGCTGGCGGTGCGCGCGTTCAGCGAGAGCAACGGCAAACGCAAGCCCGTCTCGCACATGGCGAAGGCGGTGCGGGGCGACGTGGCGCGGGAGCTGCTGCTGGCGAAGCAGGCGCCGGCCGATCCTGAGGCCGCGGCGGCGAGCGTTCGCGCAGCGGGTTACGAGGTGGAGCTCTTCGGCTCCAACCTCGACATCATCGTCGCCATCTGAGCGCCGGCCAGGTCGCCGGCGCGGCGAGGTCGAGCGACGGCAGGGTCAGGACCGCGACTGCGCCGAGGGAGGCGATCGTCTCGCGATTGGAGCGCTCGATCGCAGTTGGATCCTCCGGCCACGGAGTGAGTACGACCGCGGCGACGTCGAGCCCGGCGTCCCGGGCCGACTCGAGCGTCAGCAGCGTGTGGTTGATCGTGCCGAGCCCGGGGGAGGCGGCGATCACCAGCGGGTAGCCGAGGTCAACGGCGAGATGGCGGACGAGGTAGGGGCTCCCGATTCCTCTTCGTCCCAAGCTGCCGACCCCCCGGACGAGCGGCACCAGCAGTCCGCCGACCCCCTCACAGACCAGAGTGTCGGCTCCGGCGGCCGCCGTGCGCGCGGCCTCGAGCAGCCGCGCCGGCTCGATTTCCTCTCCACCAGTCTCGCCGCCAGGTGCGGCGAGACTGGCGGCCCGTACCGATAAGGCGCAATCTCCTCATCGCTCTGCTGTGACCCCGCCGCAATCCGCAGCAACTCATGGTCCGGAGGGGGTCGATGGGCCTCAGGCGTCCGTATGGCGGACGTTTGAGGCCCATCGGCGGACGGTTCGTCGAGGCCGGTGACGGCGGGCTTGAAGACTGCGACGCGCTTGCCTTCGGCGGCGAGAGTGCGGGCGAGGGCGGCGGCGACGACGGTCTTGCCGACCTCGGTCCCCGTCCCGGTGACGAAGACCCCGTTGCCGGGTTCGGCTGTCACGGCCGGTCCGTCAAGCGGCGATCGGCTGGGGTGCGAGCAGACCGAGCTCGCGGGCGGCGCCGCCGACCAGCTTGGCGGCGCGCTCGAGCTCGCCGACGCGGTGGCTGGCCATGACCGTGAAGCGCAGGCGCGAGGAGCCCTCAGGCACCGTCGGCGGGCGGATGCCCTGGGCGAAGACGCCGCGCTCGAGCACGCGCTCGCAGAGGTCCATCGCGGTCTCCGCGCCGCCGACCTCGATCGGCACGATCTGGCTCTGGGAGGGGCTCGGGTCGAGGCCCTCGGCCGCGAGCGCGGCGCGGAACCGTGCGGCATTCGCCTGCAGGCGCTCGACCCGGTTGGGGGTGACGAGCTCCAGCGCGGCGCTCGCCGCCGCGACCGAGGGAGGCGGTGGGGCGGTGGAGAAGATGAAGGGCCGGGCACTGTTGACGAGGTAGTCGATCGTCTCGGCGCTGGCGCAGGCGTAGGCGCCGTAGGAGCCGAGCGCCTTGCCAAGGGTGCCGACGACGACGTCGACTTCGTCACCGAGCCCGGCGGCGGCGACCGAGCCGCGCCCGCCGGGGCCGATCGCGCCGGTGGCGTGGGCCTCGTCGACCATCAGCCGGCAGCCGTGGCGGCGAGCCAGCTCCGCCAGGCCCGGCAGCGGCGCGACGTCGCCGTCCATCGAGAAGACGCCATCGCTGACGATCAGCGAGCCGCGCCCGCCGGCCTGCTCCAGGCCCCAGGCGAGGTGCTCGAGGTCACCGTGGCGGTAGACGAAGGTCTCGGCCCGGGAGAGCCGGCAGCCGTCGACGATGCTGGCGTGGTTGAGCTCGTCGGAGAAGACGACCTCGCTCGCTCCGGCGAGGGCGGCGATGACCCCGGTGTTGGCGAGGTAGCCGGAGCCGAACAGCAGCGAAGCCTCATGACCCTTGAACTCGGCCAGCCGCGACTCGAGGCTGCGGTGGGGCTCCATGTTGCCGGAGATCAGCCGCGAGGCGCCGGCGCCGGCGCCCCAGCGCATCGCCGCCTCGGCCGCAGCGCCGCGCACCTTGGGGTGGTCGGCGAGGCCGAGGTAGTTGTTCGAGCAGAGCAGCAGCACCGGGCGCCCGCCAAGCAGCACCCGTGGGCCCTGGGGCCCGCTGACCAGGCGCAGCTGGCGGTAGAGCCCGCGGTCGCGGAGCTCCTCCAGCCGCTCCGCGACGTCGGTCATACCGCCTGCGGGTAGGGCGGGGGCTTCTTCGCCTTCTTGACCACCCGCAGCTGGGTCGAGGGATCCCAGAAGTTGGCTTCCTCCTGGCGATCGACCAGCGCGTCCATCGGCGTCGCCGGCGTCTCGCCGTCGAGCCAGCCGGAGCGGTTGTCGGGCCGCGGGTTGGCGCCGTTGTCGGGCTGGCGGGCGACGTTCAGCCCCAGCTCCTCGAACATCGCCCGGTCGTCCTCGGGCTCGGCGCCCAGGGTGGTGAGGAAGTTGCCCATCATCACCCCGTTCAGGCCGGCTTTCACCGCCAGCGGCTGCAGCTCGCCGAGGTTCTCGACGCGGCCGCCGCAGAGGCGGAAGAGGGCGCCGGGGATGATCAGGCGGAAGATCGCCACCCACTTCACGACCTCCCAGGGGTCCATCGGGTCGCGGTCGCCGAACTTGGTCCCCTCGCGCGGGTTGAGCAGGTTGATCGGGACCGAGGTCGGGTTGATCTCGGTCAGCTCGAAGGCCATCTCGACCCGCTGCTCCTCGCTCTCGCCGAGGTTGAGGATGCCGCCGACGCAGGTCTCCAGCCCCGCCTCCTTGACCGCCTGGATCGTCCGCAGCCGGCCCTCGTAGCGGACCGTCGAGGAGACCTCGGGGTAGTAGGAGCGCGAGGACTCGACGTTGTGGTGGACCCGCTGCACGCCCGCCTCCTTCAGCGACTTGGCGCGTTCGGCCGACATGTGGCCGATCGAGGCGCAGCGCTTGAGGTTGGTCTGCTCGGCGACCAGCCGCGTGCCCTCGAGGATTTTCGCGAAGTCGCGTTTGGAGAGTCCCTGGCCCTGGGTGACCATGCAGAAGCGGTGGGCGCCGGCGGCTTCGGCGGCCTTGGCGTGCTCGAGGATCTGCTCCGGCTCCAGCATCGCGTGCATCGGCGTGTCGGCCTCGGCGTAGCGCGACTGGGCGCAGAAGCCGCAGTCCTCGGCGCAGCCGCCGGACTTGGCGTTGACCAGCGAGCACATGTCGGTGGAGTCGCCGAAGTTCTCCTGGCGGACCTCCCAGGCGCGCTCGACCAGGGCGCCGATCTCGTCGTGGTCGCTTAGCCGGCCGTAGGCGAGGGCTTCGTCAAAGGTGATCAGAGAGGGCATTCCTGACTCTTTTCCAGGGTTGGTCCAGGGGGTGGATTGACCGCAAGGCTAGGAACCGGACCGGACGCCTGGGGCCGTAGCATCGGGGCCGTGGAGCGAGCGCAAGCACGCAGGCGCCGTCTGGCCCTGGGAGCCCTGGCCGGCCTGGCCGCGGCGGCCTTTGCTCTCGGCGCCGCGCTGGACGATTCGCCCGCGCCCGAGGTGGAGGTCGCCGGCACGCTTTCGCTCCCGCGGTTGGCCGGCGAGCGGATCGTCGCCGGCGTCAGCGGCACCGCCGTCTCACCGGATCTGGAACGGGCGATTTGGGAGGGGCGCGTCGCCGGCGTCGTCCTCTTCGCCGACAACTTCCCCAGCCGCGCCGCCGGCCGCCGGCTGATCGCCCGCGGCGGTGCTTTCAGCCGCGCGCAGGGCCGGCGCACGGCGGCGAACCTGCGCCAGCTCGGGGTCAACGTCGACCTCGCCCCGGTGCTCGACGTGGCCCGGCCGCGCGGCACGATCGCCGCGACCGAACGCGGTTTCGGCTCCACCGCCCAGCAGGTCGCCGCGACCGCGATCCCGTTTGCCGCGGGCCTGCAGGCGGGCGGGGTGGCAGCGACCGCCAAGCACTTCCCGGGCTTGGGCGCGGCGCCCGAAAGCACCGACTTCGCCGTGCAGCGGATCGCCCTCCCGCAGACGACCCTGAGGGACGTCGACGAGGCTCCCTACCGGGCCTTCGCCGCCGCCGGCGGCGACCTGGTGATGCTCAGCACCGCGATCTACCCGGCGCTCTCGCTCGACCCCGCCGCTTTCTCCCGCGCCATCGCCACTGGCGAGCTGCGCGCCCGCCTCGGCTTCACGGGCGTCACGGTCACCGACGCGCTCGACACGGTCGCGGTGCGGGCCTTCGGCGGGCGGGCGCAGGCGGGCGTGGCGGCGGCCAGGGCGGGCTCCGACCTGCTCCTCTACACCGACCTGGCGCCAGCCCAGGAGGCGTGGCGGGCGCTGGTCGCGAAGCTCCGCACCGGCGCCCTCGATCGCGACCAGTTCGAGGCCTCGGCCCAGCGGGTGCTCGACCTGCGGCGCCAGCTGGCCCCCTCGATGGCGCCCAGCTAGAGCCCGAGGTCGTCCCAGGAAGCGTCGTCGCGGATCGCGACCGGGTCGAAGACGCGGACGCCGTCGCGGCCGCCGTCCTTGGCCGCGTACATCGCGGTGTCGGCTTCGGAGACGACCGACTCGGCGCTGGTGCGCGGGTCGTTGCCGAACATCGCCACGCCGACGCTGGCCGTGATCGGCTCGACCTCGCCGTCGCCCGGCCGGTGCTCGCGGATCGCGGTCGCAATCGACTCGGCCACGGTCCGCGCCTCGGCCGGAGTGCAGCGGGGCACGACGATCGCGAACTCGTCGCCGCCGAACCGGGCCAGGCTGTCGCTCTCGCGGGTGCGCTGGCGCAGGACGTCGGCGATCTCCTTGATCGTGCGGTCGCCGGCCGGGTGGCCGTAGGTGTCGTTGACCCGCTTGAAGTCGTCGAGGTCGAGCATCAGCACCGCCCCGGTCGCGTGCTCGCGGCGCGCCCGCGCCATCGCCGTCCGCAGATCCTCGTCGAAGCGGCGGCGATTCTTCAGCCCGGTCAGCGGGTCGAGGCTGGCCTGGCGCTGCAGCTCCTGCATCCGTTCGTTGCGGCTCCAGACCATGATCAGCGAGCCCAGCAGGGCCGCCAGGGCGATCCCGATCACGGCCAGCAGCAGCGGCAGGCTGACGTCGGGGCGGTTGGGGTCGCGGACGACCAGGAGCCAGGTGCGGTCGGCGATGTGGATCGGGGCGTTGGCCGCGTCGTCGAGTTCTCCCTGCTCCCCGACCACGTGGTTGCGGTCGACCCGCAGCTGCACGTCGACCGAGTCGGGGACCGTCGAGATCGCCGCCTGAGCCAGGTCGGAGACGCGGAAGGCGCCGCCGGCGAAGCCGAGCAGGGCCCGGCGCCGCTGCGCCACGGTCGCGGTCGGGGCGCCGTCGCGGTAGACCGGCCGGTAGACGTTGATGCCGATGCCGCCGATCAGCAGCTTCACCGGCGGCGTCGCGACCGGCACACCGAGGTCGCGGGCGCGGCGCAGGAACGGCGCCCGCCTGGGGTCGGCGCCGAGGTCGTAGCCGACCGGGGCGACGCTGCCGAGGCCGCTGACCGCGTAGACGATCGGGTAGTAGACGGGTCGCGAGCGCGCTTTGCGGGGGCCGTCGGGGGTCGATTCGAAGACGGGGGCGCCGTGGCGCCGTTCGAAGGCGGCGCGTTCGGAGTCGGGCAGGCGCTGGATGAAGGCGGTCCCGCTCAGCGCTCCCTGGTTGAGCAGCGGCTGGGCGATGACGTCGAACTCGTGCTCGGTGAAGGTGCCCTCGGCCTGGAAGAAGGCGGCGGCGCTGGAGAGCTGCCCGACCGAGAGCCTGGCCACGGCCTCGGCTTGATGCGCCGCCCGCACCGCCTCGTCCCGCTGGCTCGCGTGGAAGTCGGCGCTGTCGTCGGCGCTGACGATCAGCGCCGCCGCCACCGAGCCGGCGGCGATCAGCAGTACCGCGGTAAGGCCGATCCAGAAGCGAAGTCGCATGGGGGCATTGTCGGCCAAGTGGGGCGACATCCGTCGTCGTGGGAGGGGTCGTGCGGGCGGCGCTTCGGGTTCAGGCGTCGGGCGCGGCCGCCAGCGACTCCCAGAGATAGAGGCTGGCGAGGCTGCGGTGCGGCCGCCAGGCTTCGCCGATCTCCAGCACCTGGGCCGGCGGTGGCATCTCCTCCAGCCCGTACTCGTTCTGCACCGCCTTGCGGATGCCGAGGTCGCCGCCGGAGAGGACGTCGGGGCGTTCGAGGTGGAAGAGCAGGAACATCTCCGCCGTCCACTGGCCGAGCCCGCGCACGGCGACGATCTCGGCGATCGCCTCCTCGTCGCCGAGCTCGCCAAGCCGGTCCAGCTCGAGCTCGCCGCTGATCACGTGCCGGGCCAGGTCCTGGATGTACTCGACCTTGCGCCCGGAGAGGCCGGCCGCGCGCAGGTCGGCCTCACTCGCCTCGAGCAGCTGCTCGGGGGAGGGGGTGGCGCCGCCGAAGCGGTCGAGCACCCGCAGGTAGATCGTCCGCGCCGCTTTGGTCGAGAGCTGCTGGCCGACGATCGCCCGCAGCAGGGCGCCGTAGGCATCGCCCGGCCGCTCCTCGCTGCGCCGCCGCAGCCGCGTCTCCAGGTCGATCTTGCCGACCCGCTTCATCAGCGCCGCCATCGTCGGGTCGGATTTGGCCAGCGCCGCCCGCGCCTTCGCGCTCACCTACCTGTCCACTCGGGCCGGCGCTTTTCGCCGAAGGCCTGGATCCCCTCCCGGAAGTCCTCGGATGAGAAACCGGATTCGCGCAGGGCGATCAGGCCGGCCTCCTGCTGGTCGGTGAGGACGGGACAGGCGTTGAGCAGGCCGATTGCCTGTTTGTTGCCGCGCACCGAGAGCGGTGCGTTGGCGGCGATCGTGGTCGCCAGCTCCACCGACTCAGCCGCGAGCCGGTCGTCGTCGACGACCTCGTTGACGATGCCGAGCTGCTCGGCCCGGGGCGCCTTGTAGTTGCGCCCGGTCAGGAACATCTCCTTCGTCCGCGCCAGTCCGATCGTGTCGAGGAAGCGGCGCAGGCCGGTGTGGCCGTAGATCAACCCCAGCTTCGCCGGCGGCATCCCCAGCTTCGCCCCGGCCGCGCTGATCCGCAGGTCGCAGGTGATCGCCAGCTCGAGGCCGCCGCCGAGGCAGTGGCCGTTGATCGCCGCCACGGTCGGCCAGGGGTGCTTGGCGATCGCCTCGATCGCGTCGTGGAAGGGATGGGCGACCAGCGCCTCGGCATCGCGCTCGAAGGTCTCGTTCGGGATCGCGGCGATGTCGTAGCCGGCGGAGAAGACCGGTGGTGCGCCGGTGATCAGGACGCAGCGGGTCTCGATGCCGCGATCGAGCCGTGGCAGCGCCTCGGCGATCGCGTCGAGGATCTCGTGGTCGAGCGCGTTGCGGCGCTCGGGGTTGTCGATGGTGAGGCGGGCGACCGCCTCGGCGGGCCGGTCGAGGACGAGCTTCCCGCTCGCCAGCCGTTCCTCCACGTCCTACTCCAGCACCACGAGGACGTCGCCTTCGCTCACGGCTTGGCCCTCCTCGCAGCGAATCTCCTTCACGGTTCCGTCCTCTTCGGACTCGACCGGGATCTCCATCTTCATCGACTCGAGGATCGCAACGGTGTCGCCGTCCTCGACGGTGTCGCCGACCGCGACCTCGATTTTCCACACGTTGCCGGTGATGTGAGCCTCGATGTTTGGCATGGGCGGGGACAATAGCCGCCGTGAAGGACTCGCTCGCCGTCATAGTCGCCGCCCGCAACGAGGCCGATCGGGTGGGGGAGACGATCGCGGCGCTGCGCGCCGCCTTTCCCGCCGCGGCGATCTGGGTCGCCGACGACGCCTCCAGCGACGGCACCGCGGAGCTGGCCCTCGCCGCCGGCGCGCAGGTCGTCAGCCGCGGCCAGCCGCACGGGAAGGGGGCGAACGTGACCGCGGCGGCGGAGGCGGCGCTGAGCGTGGAGCCGCCGCCGGCGCTGTTCCTGCTCTGCGACGGCGATCTGGGTGCCTCGGCGGCGCGGCTGGCGCCGCTGGTGGAGGCGGTCGAGCGGGACGAGTGCGACCTCGCGGTGGCTGCCTTCGCGCGCCGGGTCGGCGGCGGCTTCGGCCTCGCGCTCGGCTTCGCCCACTGGGCGATCAGACGTCTCTGCGGCGCCGACACCAGGGCCCCGATCTCCGGCCAGCGGGCCCTGCGCGCCGAGACCTTGCGCGCCACCCTGCCCTTCGCCGCCAGCTTCGGGATGGAGATCGGGATGACGGTCGACGCCGTCCGCGCCGGCTACCGGCTCGGCGAGTACGAGCTCGAGCTCGAGCACCGGGCCAGCGGGCGCTCGCTCGCCGGCTTCCGCCATCGCGGCGCCCAGCTGCGGGACTTCGCCCGGGTCTACGCCTCGCGTCGCTAGCCTGGGACCGGGATGAGAAATGGGCGAATCCGGGTCGGAGCGTTGGCGGTGGCGATCGCCGTCCTTGCCCTGACCGCGTCGCTGGCCCAGGCCGAGCTGACCGCGCGCGGCGACCTCTTCGTCAAGTTCAGCGGCGGCATCACCCCCGGCGCCCTGCCCCGGGACGCGCGGGCGCCGATCTCGGTTCGGGTCACCGGCACCGTCCGGACCCTCTCGGGAGAACGGCCCCCGGCGCTGCGGGGGATCTCGATTGCGATCAACCAGGGCGGCAAGCTCGACGCGCGCGGCCTGCCGGTCTGCCACCGCGGGGAGATCGAACCCTCGTCGACCCAGGAAGCCATGGCCCGTTGCGGCAAGGCCCTGGTCGGCGGCGGCAGCTACGACGCCGACATCGCCTTCCCGGAACAGTCGGCCTTTCCCTCGCACGGCCGCGTCCTCGCCTTCAACGCGATGGTTGGCGGCAGACGCGCGATCCTCGCCCACGTCTACGGCGCCAACCCGATCCCGATCACCCGCGTCGTCGTCTTCCACATCAAGGAAACCGGCGGCACCTACGGCACGGTTCTCAACGGCTCCCTGCCCGCGTCGACCAACCGCTGGGGCTACCTGCGCCGCATCAGCCTCGAGCTGCATCGCAACTACACCTACAAAGGCCAGCGCCGCAGCTATCTCAGCGCCGCCTGCGACGCGCCGGCCGGCTTCCCCGGCGCCAGCTTCCCCTTCGCCCGCGCCTCGATGCGCTTCGCCGATGGTCGCACCCTCTCCTCGGTTCTGACCCGCAGCTGCAAGGTCCGCGGCAGGTAGAAGACTTGCCGTCTTGATCCTCGCGATCGATCAGGGAACCACCGGCACCACCTGCCTCGTCTTCGACGGCGAGGCGCGGATCGCCGGCCGCGCCTACTCGGAGTTCGAGCAGTACTTCCCCCGGCCCGGCTGGGTCGAGCACGACGCCGGCGAGATCTGGGAGGTGACGCGGCGGGTTGCCGCCGCGGCGATCGCCGACGCCGGCATCGAGGGCCGCGAGCTCGACGGGATCGGGATCACCAACCAGCGCGAGACCGTGGTCGCCTGGGACCCGGCGAGCGGGGAGCCGATCCACCGCGCCCTGGTCTGGCAGGACCGCCGCACCGCCGCGCGCTGCGAGGAGCTGCGGGCGGCCGGGCAGGAGGCACTGGTGCGCGAGCGGACCGGACTGACGATCGACCCCTACTTTTCCGCGACCAAGATCGAGTGGCTGCTGCGCAACGCCGAGGGTGCCGAGCGGGCGGTCTTCGGCACGATCGACTCCTGGCTGCTCTTCAAGCTGACCGGGCGCCACGCCACCGACTACTCCAACGCCTCGCGGACGATGCTGTTCGACATCCGCCGGCTGGCCTGGGACCCGGAGCTGTGCGAGTTGCTGGGGGTCGACCCGGCGCGGCTGCCGGAGCCGCTGCCCTCCGCCCACGTCTACGGGACGACGAGCGAGTTCGGCGGCGAGGTGCCGGTGGCGGGGATCGTCGGCGATCAGCAGGCCGCCCTCTTCGGCCAGGCCTGCCACCGCCCCGGCATGGCCAAGAACACCTACGGCACCGGCAGCTTCGTCCTCCTCAACACCGGGGAGCGGGCGCCGCGCCCGCCCGACGGCCTGCTGGCGACCGTGGCCTGGGGGCTGGAGGACGAGGTCGCCTATGCGCTCGAGGCCTCGATCTTCGTCACCGGCGCCGCCGTGCAGTGGCTGCGGGACGGGCTCGGGATCATCGAGGAGGCGGGAGAGACGGAGGCGCTGGCGGCCTCGCTCGACGCCAACGACGGCGTCTACTTCGTCCCCGCCCTGACCGGCCTCGGGGCGCCGCACTGGGACCCCTATGCGCGCGGCACGATCCTCGGCCTCACCCGCGGCAGCGGTCGCGCCCACCTGGCCCGGGCTGCGCTGGAGGCGATCGCCTACGAGACCGCCGACGCGGTGCGCGCCCAGGAGGCCGCCGCCGGCGAGCGGCTGCAGGTCCTCAAGGCCGACGGCGGCGCCGTCGCCAACGGCTGGCTGATGCAGTTCCAAGCCGATGTGCTGGGCGCCTCGGTGGTGGTTCCGGAGATCGCCGAGACGACCGCGCTCGGCGCCGCCTACCTGGCCGGGATCGCGACCGGCCGCTGGACTCGCGTCCAGGTGGGGGAGATGTGGCGTGAGGCGGTGCGCTACGAGCCGCGGATGGGCACCGACGAGCGCGAGTCGCTGCTGGCCGGGTGGCGGCGCGCCCTCGAGCACTCCCGTAACTGGGCGCGGCCGCCGGCGTAGCGTCTCTGCATGGCTGAGATGAGGCCACAGACTTATAAGGACCCGCGCCCGGCGGAGTACTTCACCCAGTTCCACACCGCCGCCCGCAAGGGCGTCGGCTGGACCTACACCTTTGCCCGCATCGTCCTCACCCTGCCGACCCTCTTGATCTACCGGGTGCGGGCGATCGGGGTCGAGAACGTGCCGCGAGAGGGCGCCCTGGTGCTGGCCCCCAACCACTTCAGCCAGATGGACCACTTCTTCGCCGGCGTCTACCTGCGGCGGAAGATCCGCTTCATGGCCAAATCGCAGATGTTCGGCCCGCCCGTCCTCACCTACGTCTACAAGCACGGCGGCGTCTTCCCGGTGCGCCGCGGCCAGCACGACGAGGAGGCGATCAAGACGGCCCGCCTCCTCCTCGACCAGGGGGAAATGCTGCTGGTCTACGCCGAGGGCGGACGCTCGCGCTCACAGAAGCTGGGCGAGCCGAAACCGGGGATCGGCCGGATCGCGCTGGAGTCGGGGGCGCCGATCGTGCCGGTGGCGATCCACGGCTCGGCCCGGGTGCGCGGCTGGAAGCGCCTGCAGTTCCCCAAGGTCACCGTCCAGTTCGGCAAGCCGATCGCCTTCGCGGTCGAGCCGGAGCCGAGCCGCGAGCGCCAGCTCGAGGCGGCGACGGAGGTCTTCGCCGAGGTGCGGGAGCTGTACGAGGGTCTCGCTACTCGTAGCGCGATGCGAGCCGGGCGTAGAAATCCGGATCGTGCCCCGGCGTGATCACCGCGCCCGGGAACTGAGAGTGAAAGAGGCGCAGCTCCTGCAGTGAGCGGCGGAAGTTGTGGGCGTCGAAGGGGCGCGGGGGCAGCGCCGCGTCGCCGTCGAGCTGGGCGGCCATGTACATCGCGTCGCCGCCGATCACGAAGTCGTCCTGCTCGAGGCGGCAGATCACCGACATGTGGCCGGCGCTGTGGCCGGGGGTGAAGGCGAGGTGGATCGAGCCGTCGGCGAAGAGGTCGAAGCTGCGGCCGAAGCTGGCGTAGGAGTCGATGCCGGCGCGGTCGAAGTCGACGGTGCGGTAGTCGAAGGCGTAATCGAAGTGCGGGCGGCGGTAGCCGTTTAGGGTCGGCTGCGAGCCGGTGGCCGCGGCTTCCCACTCGGCCTCGCTGACGACGAAGGTCGACTTCGAGAACTCCGAGATCGCCGAGGTGTGGTCGCTGTGCATGTGGGTCATCACCACGACCGGGATCTCGCCGGGGTCGAGACCCAGCTTGCGCAGCTGCGCGGGGGCGTCTTCGCCCGCCTCCAGGGTCGGCTTGCCGATGCGGTTGCCGAGGCCGCCGAAGTTCTCCTTGCCGTCGGTGGCGATCGACGGGTGCAGGCCGGTGTCGACGAGGATCGCGCCGGCGCTGGGGTGGCGGATGAGGAAGGCTGGGACCGGGATCACGTTCGGCTCGCGCGGGCCGAACAGCGCCCGCATCAGCTTCAGGGTGAGGAAGCGCCCGCCCGGGCTGACCATCATCGCCTGCGGGAAGTCGACGTGGCCGGCGATCAGCGGTTCGACGACGACGGTCGCTCCCGGGGTGCCCCCGGCGAGCGGCTCGTGCAGGGGCTGGGCCTCCACCTGAACCTTCATCGCCGCTGACATTACGCAGAACTGCTCGCCTATAGGCTTGCGCGCCGATGGCTGAAAGCTCGCATTCGCAGGTGTTCCGGGACGGTTTGCTCGACGGTCAGGTCTGCGTCGTCTCCGGCGCCGGCAGCGGCCTCGGCCGTGAGGCGGCCCTGGAGCTGGTCCGCCTCGGCGCCGTCGTCGTCGCCTGCGGCCGCCGCGCAGAGCCGCTGGCGGAGACCGCGGAGTTGGCCACCGGGATGGCCGGGAGCTTCGAGCACGAGATCCTCGACATCCGCGAGGAGGAGCCGGTCGGACGCTTCTTCGACGCGCTGCTGGAGCGCCACGGGCGCCTCGACGTGCTCGTCAACAACGCCGGCGGCCAGTTCCTCAGCCCGGCCGAGGCGATCACCCCCAAGGGCTTCCGCACGGTGATGGACCTCAACGTCCAGGGCACCTGGCTGATGACCCACGCCGCCGCGACCAAGGCCTTCATCCCCCAGGGCGGCGGCAAGGTGCTGAGCGTCACCCTCTCCCCCCACAACGGGATGCCGGGGATGGTCCACTCCGGCGCCGCCCGGGCCGCGGTCGAGAACATGATGCGGACGCTGGCGATCGAGTGGTCGCGCTTCGGGATCAAGACCGTCGCCCTCGCTGCCGGCCAGTTCGCCACCGAGACGCTGCTGACCAAGTATCCGCAGGTCGTCGTCGACAACCTCGAGCGCTCGATCCCGATCGGCCGCGCCGGCCGGCCGGAGGAGATGGCCTGGCTGGTCGCCTACCTGGCCTCGCCCGCCGGCGACTTCTACTCGGGCACGACGATCACGATCGACGGCGCCCGCGACAACTGGGCCGGCCCCTGGCCGCCGCAGGCGATCGCGAACGCCGAGGGCACCCCGGTCGCCGAGGAGCGGCGCCCGAAGGAGTAGCTGGTGCTCCTCCCGGAAGCTTCACCTGGGCTCCGAAGGAGACGTACCTTCGGCGCTGAAGAGCTCCTGAAGCACAGAAGCTCCCCGCTCCAGGTGTGATGGAACTGGGCAAGAGGGTCGGTACCCGACCCTCTACCGCGGCTCGAGCACCACGAGCGGGATCTCTCGGCCCTTGCTGCGAATCGCGTAGTCCTCGTAGCCGTGGTACGCCGCGACCGCCATCGCCCAGAGGCGATCGCGCTCCTCCGGCTTGGCGACGCGGGCGTGGACCGGCAGCACGTGCGAGCCGATCTGGACCGTGGTGTCCGGGTTGGTCTTGAGGTTGTGGAACCAGGCGGGGTGCTTGGGGAAGCCGCCTTTGGAGGCGACGATGACGATGTCCTCGCCGTCCCTTACATAGAGCAGCGGCGAGGTGCGCTTGACGCCGCTCTTGGCGCCAACGTGGTCGAGCAGGAGCATCTTGCCGGGCACGCCGGGGATCGTGTGGCCGAGGCGCCCACCCGTCCTCTGGTAGAGGAACGTGTGGACGCCCATGAAGCGCCGCGTCGCCGGCCAGACCCTGTCGCCGATGTCGAGATAGCGGGGGGTCGACCGGCTCTGCGTCGCGTCGCTCATCTCAGGTGTACATCCCGCCGAACATGCCGCCGGTGACGTTGAGCACCTGGCCGTGCACGTAGTTGGCCAGCGGCGAGGCGAGGAAGAGGACCGGGCCGGAGGCCTCCTCGGGGGTGGCGGGGCGGCCGACCGGGATGATCGCCGAGGCCATCGCCCGCATCTGCTCGGGGATGCCGAGCTCGATCTTCTCGCCGCCGGGGGCGGTCATCTCGCCACCCTCCTCTTTGGCGGCGGTGAGGCGGGTGTCGACGAAGCCGAAGGCGACCGCGTTGACGTTGATCTTGAACTGGCCCCACTCCTTGGCGAGGGTTTTGGTCAGCCCGACGACGCCCATCTTCGCCGCCGAGTAGTTGACCTGGCCGGCGTTGCCCATCGTCCCCGAGGTCGAGGAGATGTTGATCAGCTTGCGGAAGACCTCCTTGTCTTCGCCGCGCTCGGCCTTGGCGGCCTCGCGCCAGTGCGGGGCGAGGGCGCGGGCGACGCGGAAGGGGACGACGGTGTGGATGTCGAGCATCGCCTGGAACTGCTCGTCGGTCATCTTGTGGGCGACGCCGTCCCAGGTGTAGCCGGCGTTGTTGACGCAGATGTCGACGGCGCCGAAGGCGTCGACGGCGGCCGCGACGAGGTCGTCGCCGGCGCCGGTCTTGGTCAGGTCGCCGGCGAAGACGGCGGTCTCGCCGTCGATTTCACCGGCGGTCTGCTCGGCGACGTCGGCGTCGAGGTCGTTGATCAGGACCTTGGCGCCCTCGGCCGCGAACAGCTCGGCGGTCGCCCGTCCGATGCCCCGTGCGGAGCCGGTGACGATCGCCGCTTTCCCATCGAGAAGTCCCATCGGTATTGCCTCTCCTTTAGTTCGTGAAGTCGGCGCCGGAGGCTACAGGGATCGCGGCGATACTGGTTGACTGGCCAGTTTTGTGGGACCGGGCTCAGTTGAGCCGGACGCCGCCGTCCGCGGCGATCCGCCAGTGCGGGTTGTGGGCGACCTCCCAGGGGTGTCCGTCGGGGTCGAGGAAGACGCCGCTGTAGCCGCCCCAGAAGGTCTCGGCCGGCTCGCGGCCGATCGTCGCGCCGGCGGCGCGCGCTTCCGCGATCGCCGCATCGACCTCGGCCGGCGAGCCGAGGTTGAGCGCCAGGGTGACGCCGCCCCAGCCGGGTGCGTCCTCGACGCAGCTGTCCTCGGCGAGCCTGGCTCGGTCCCAGAGGGCGAGGACCATGTCGCCGGCCTGGAAGAAGACGACGTCGTCGCCGGGCTCGGCGCCGCTGCTCCAGCCGAGCGCTGCGTAGAAGCCACGGGCCCGCTCGAGGTCGGAGACGCCGAGGGTGATGACGCTGACGCGCTGCTTCATCGGCCGATTCTTCCAGTATGAATGGCGCCGTGAGCGATCTCGGCAGCATCTTCCTCCTCTCGCTGCTGGCGATGTTCACGCCGACGCTGCTGGCCGCGGTGACGGTGATGATGCTGCTGCCGAACCCGAAGCGGCTGATGCTCGGCTACCTGCTCGGCGCCTACCTGACTAGCATCACCGCCGGCCTGCTGATCGTCTTCTCTCTGCACGGGTCGGCGAGCGAAAGCACCGCGCACACGATGGGGCCGATCGAGGACATCGTCGTCGGGCTGATCGCGCTGCTGGTCGCCTACGTGCTGGGGAGTGGTCGCGACGCTCGCTTGCAGGAGCGCCGCCGGCGCCGCAAGGAGGCGAAGGAGACGGCCGAGAAGAAGGAATCTTTCCCCGAACGGATGCTGGGGCGGGGGTCGCCACGGATCACCTTCGTCGTCGGCGTTCTCCTCACCTTTCCCGGTGTCTCCTACCTGACCGCGCTCGACCGCATGGCCAAGCTCGACGCGACCTCGGTGGAGCTGGTGCTGCTGGTCGTCGTCTTCTGCGTGATCCAGCAGCTGCTGCTCGAGGTGCCGCTGCTGGGCTACATCTTTGCCCCGGAGTGGACCAAAGACGCGGTCGCCCGCTTCCGCGCCTGGCTCGGGCGCAACGGTCGTCGCCTGGGGGTGAGGCTCGCGGCTGTGATCGGCGTCCTCCTCCTGATCCGCGGCGTGATCACGCTGCTGACGTAGCGGCCGTGCCTCAGAGCTTGTCGATGCTGGCCAGGTACTCGTCCAGCGCTTTGCTCTGCTGCGTGTCCTCGTAGACCTCGTAGTCGCGCAGTTTGCCCCAGGAGATGTGGCCCCAGATCACGTAGCGGTTCTCGTAGACCCGCTCGCCCGCGGGGGTGTCGAGGTGGACGGGGCCGCGGACGCAGATCGTCTGCTTCCAGGGGAAGCCCTGGAGCACGACCTCGTCGGGAAAGATCTGAACGCCGGCGTCGGCGAAGCGCCGCAGCCACTTCTCGAGCTCCTTCTTCCCCTGCAGCTCCGTTGCCCAGGAGCTGTCGCCGGGAAAGCGGAAGCGGATGTCGTCGGCGTCCATTTTCAGCAACGGCGCGACGTTCCCGGCGTTGGCCGCCTTCATGTTGCTGGCGATCATCTTCTTGCCCAGCCACGACAGCATCGGTGCCTCCTCGGCTCGTTGGTCCGGCAGAACTTAGCGGGCGATCGCGGCGAGGGCCGCGGGCTCCAGCAGCGCCACCAGCGTCGAGCCGTCGACGATCGCCAGGCCGCCCTTGCGCATCTTCACCCTGGCGCCGGTGAGCCGGGCGACCTCGTTGGAGAGGTCGGGCTCGTGGCCGACCAGGAGGACGTCGCCGCGGCCGGCCGTCAGCGCCAGCGAGTCGAAGCCGCCGCCGCCCAGCTCGGCGGCGGTCTCCGGCTCGAGTCCCAGCGCCTCGCAGACGAGCCGGGCGGTAGCGGCCGCCCGCACCAGCGGGCTCGCCAGGCAGGCGTCGATCTCGGCCCCGAGCGCCGCCAGGGCGCGGCCGGCAGCCTTGGCCTGACGCTCGCCCTTGGGGGTCAGCCGGCGGGCCGCGTCGTCCCCGTCACCGTCCTCGGCGTCGCCGTGTCGCAGCAGGAAGATCACGCCTCGATCCTACGCCCGCAATTTCCATATTTTTGGATAAGAATCTTTTAAAAATGGTGTGGGCCGGAGGAGGGGGTCTCTAGGATCCGCCGCTGTTGTTTTCTCCAGCTCATAAAACTCACAGACTGCTCATCCTCATTTTTGCCGTCTTCGCCCTGCTGGCGATCCCGAGCGCGGCCGCGCCGGCCGGCCGGATCGCGATCGAAGGCCTGCCGGCGGGATCGCATCTTCGCCTCAGCACCGCAGGGTCGAACCTGCTCGTCGACGGCGCGATGGCGCCCGACGCGCCGCCCCGGGGCTGCGGCTTCACCCACAACCATGATGCCGCCACCTGCTCGCTGGCGGGCGTGACCGGGATCGAACTGAGCATGGGCAACCACGGCGACTACGTCGAAGTGCTCGACCCCCTGCCGGTCTCCCTCACGGCCCATCTCGGCTCCGGTGAGGACAAGCTCGTCGGCAACGACGAGCCGGACCTCTGCTATCCCGAAGGCTCGCGCCGCAATCGCTGCGTCGGCGAAGGTGGCGACGACGTCTGCATCACCGGCTCGCAGAACAGCGACTGCGTCGGCGGCGAAGGCAACGACTACTGCCGCGCCAGCGCCGGCAGCGACGGCTGCTGGGGAGGCGACGGCGACGACGTCTGTTACATGGGCCCGGGCCGGGACGGCTGCCACGGCGAAGCCGGCGACGACCGCCTCTACGGTGAACTGGACGCCGACCGGCTCTACGGCGGCGAAGGCTTCGACTACTGCGACGGCGGCCCGGGGAAGGGCCAGTCCCGGACCTGCGAGGCGGGCCGCTGCACTGACCGGTGCTGGCGCGACGGGAGCCCCCGTTCGCAGCGCTTTACAGTCCCATCGTCTTGCCGAGGATCTCCTTCATGACCTCGTCGGTGCCGCCGCCGATCGGGCCGAGGCGGGCGTCGCGGACGGCGCGCTCGATGCCGTACTCGCGCATGTAGCCGTAGCCGCCGTGGATCTGCAGGGCCTGGTCGGCGACCTCCAGCAGGGAGCGCTGGGTGACGAGCTTGGCCATGCTGACGTCGCGGATGCAGTCCTGGCCGCTGTGGAAGAGGCGCAGGGCGTTGTAGGTGAGGGCGCGGGAGGTCTCGGCCTTGAGGGCCATCTCGGCGACGTGGTGGCGGATCGCCTGGAACTTGCCGATCGGGCGGCCGAAGGCTTCGCGCTCCTTGGCGTAGGCGACGGTGGTCTCGATCAGGCGCCGCATGCCGCCGACGGCGCCGATCGCCATCAGCAGCCGCTCCCAGGCGAAGTTGGCCATGATCAGCTTGAAGCCGCCGTTCTCCTCGCCGAGCAGGTTCTCCGCCGGCACCTCGACGTCGGTGAAGGCGAGCTCGCCGGTGTCGGAGGAGTGCCAGCCCATCTTCTCCAGCTTCGCCGCCACCTCGTAGCCGGGCATCTCGCGCTCGAGCACGAGGAAGGAGATGCCGCCGTGGCCGCCCTGCTCGCTCGTCTTGCAGGCGCAGACGAGGAAGTCGGCGCGGACGCCGTTGGTGATGAAGGTCTTGGCGCCGTTGACGATGTAGCGGTCGCCGTCGCGGCGGGCGCTGGTGGCGATGCCGGCGACGTCGGAGCCGGCGCCGGGCTCGGTGATCCCGAGCGCGCCGATCTTCTCGCCGGCGATCCCCGGCACCAGCCAGCGCTGCTTCTGCTCCTCGGTGCCGAAGTTGAAGATCGGCGGCATCGCGATCGAGGCGTGGGCGTTGAGCCCGGCGGCGACGCCGCCGGAGCCGCCGGAGCGGGCCAGCTCTTCGACCCAGATCGCGTCGTGCAGGTGGGTACCGCCCTGGCCGCCGAGCTCCTCCGGGAACTTCAGCCCGAGGAAGCCGAGCTCGGCGCAGCGGCCGTAGAGCTCGCGCGGGAATTCCCGCGCCGCCTCCCACTCGTCGACATGCGGCGCGATCTCCTTGCTGACGAAGCGGCTGACGGTCTCCCGCAGCTCCTCGTGCTCCTCGCCGAAAGGGGGGAGGACGGCGCGGGCGCCGCTGTCCTTGATCACGTCCATGGGTCCGGACGCTAGCGGGAAGCGCACGCAACGAGGTGGGACACGACATTAAAAAGGATGCTACGAGCGTTTAGGGTAACCCGAGTAATCGTCCGACGCGAAGGAGACGCATGCCGTTCGATAGTCCTGATGTCAACCTCGGTGAACTGCTGGCCGACGTTCAGTCCGGGAAGACCCAACTGCCCGACTTCCAACGTCAGTGGAAGTGGGACTCCGATCGGATCGCGAGCCTCCTCGCCAGTCTCTCACTCGGTTATCCGGTCGGCGTACTGATGATGCTGGAGGTGGGCAGCGAGACCCGTTTCAAGCCTCGCCCTATCGCCGGCGCGGAGCAGGCTCAGGCAGTCAGCCCCGAAAAGCTGATGCTGGACGGACAGCAGCGCACCACCTCGCTGTTTCAAGCACTCCAGGCGGGCAGGGCGGTCGACACCACCGATGCCAAGGGCAAACGGCTGAAGCGGTGGTACTACATCGACATCGACAAAGCCCTCGATCCCGACAAAGACAGGGAGGAAGCGATCCACGCCGTCCCCGAGGATCGGATCGTCAGACGCGACTTCGGCAAGACCATCGAGGCCGACTACTCGTCGATCGAGCAGGAGTGTCGGGCTGAGATGTTCCCCTTGTCACGGGCGCTCGACGTCGGCTCGCTGATGGAGTGGCAAAACCAGTACATCGCCAGCGTCGATCTCGATCCCACCACCGCCACGGCGCGGTTCAAAGAGTTCTACGACAAGGTGCTGAACAACTTCGTGAAATACACGGTGCCGGTGATCGTGCTGACGAAGGAGACCCCTAGAGAGGCAGTTTGCACGGTCTTCGAGAAGGTCAACACGGGGGGAGTCGTCCTCAATGTCTTTGAGCTGCTGACCGCTACCTTCGCCGCTGATGCCGAGGGCTTCCGTCTCAATGAGGATTGGCGGGCGAGAAAAAAGACGCTCTCGGCGAAGGCCGTGCTGGCAAAGTTGGAGAGCACGGACTTTCTCCAGGCGGTCTCGCTTGTCACGACCTACCGGCGCCGTATGGCACGGATTGAGGATGGCAGCAGGGAGGACGGCATCCCCGCGGTCTCGTGCCGGCGTAAAGACATACTCCGCCTGGCGTTGCGGGACTACAAGGCGGTCGCCGACGCAGTTACCGAAGGGTTTGAATGGGTCGGCCAGTTCCTCGCTTACGACAAGATCTTTCGCGCTGACGATGTTCCCTACCGAACGCAGATCGTTCCCCTGGCCGCCCTGCGAGTGCTGCTGGGTTCGGCACTCGACGAGTACGCAGCAAACGAAAAGCTGCGTCAGTGGTTCTGGTGTGGCGTGCTCGGAGAGCTGTACGGGGGATCGACGGAGACCCGGTTCGCACGCGACATCGAGCAGGTTCCGACTTGGATCGCCGGGGGCGAGATGCCCCGTACCGTCTACGACGCATCATTCGAGGCATCGCGCCTGGAGACGCTGCGAACCCGCAACAGCGCGGCATATAAGGGCATCTATGCGTTACTGATGAAAGGCGGCGCGCGGGACTGGATGAAAGCCGTCGACATCGACGTCGCCACGTTCGACGAGTTGGCCATCGACATCCACCACGTCTTTCCACGCAAGTGGTGTGACGACCACGGCGTGGAGCCCCGGCGCCGCGACAGTATCGTCAACAAGACGCCGCTGGCGGCAGCCACCAATCGCAGTATCGGCGGCCGCGCACCGAGCTCCTATCTGGAGACGATCCGCACCCGAACCGAGCTCGACGACGGTCAACTCGCGACGCTGCTCGGCGCCCACCTGATCGAGTCCGCGGCGCTGCTCCGCGACGACTTCGAGCGCCACTACGAGATCAGGCGGAACAACCTCCTCGCGATCATCGAAGGGGCGATGGGCAAGGAGGTCCGCCGAGACGACCTCGTGCCGGGTGGCTCGCCCGAGTACGAGATCGACCTGGTTGCCGAGGAGATCGAGGTGCCCTAGAGCCCGTAGCTCTTGCCGATCACGTCGAGCATGACCTCGTCGGTGCCGGCGCCGATGCGGTTGAGGCGGACGTCGCGGTAGGCGCGCTCGATCTCGTACTCCTTCATGTAGCCGTAGCCGCCGAGGATCTGGATGCACTCGTCGGCGACCTCGCAGCCGACCCGGGAGGCGAAGAGCTTGGCCATGGTGATCTCGCGCACCGGGTACTCGCCGTTGCCGAAGCGCCAGGCGGTCGCGTAGGTGAACTGCTTCGCCGCCTCGGTCTTGGTCGCCATCTCGGCGAACTTGTGGCGGATCGCCTGGAACTTGCCGATCGGGCGGCCGAAGGCTTCGCGCTCCTTGGCGTACTCGAGGGTCTTCTCGATCATCCGTTCACAGCCCGCGTGGGAGCCGGCGGCGGCGACCAGGCGCTCGCCCTGGAGCTCCCAGGCGATGTGGTAGAAGCCTTTGCCGACCTCGCCGAGCACGGCGCTGGCCGGGACGCGGACGTCTTCGAAGGCGAGTTCGCCGGTGTCGGAGGCGTGCATCCCCATCTTCTCCAGCTCGGCGGAGACGGTGAAGCCGGGGACCTTCTCGCCGTTCTCGTCGCGCAGGTCGACGACGAAGAGGGTGATGCCGGCGTGGCGCTCCTCCGGGTCGGTCTTGCAGACGAGGACGATGAAGTCGGCCCGCGGGCCGTTGGTGATGAAGGTCTTGGAGCCGTTGATGACGTATTCGTCGCCGTCGCGGATCGCCGTGGTGCGGATGCCGGCGACGTCGGAGCCGGCGCCCGGCTCGGTGATCCCGAGGCTGCCGACCTTCTCGCCCTTGAGGCCCGGTTTGAGGTACTTCTCCTTCTGCTCCTCGGTGCCGAGCAGGTGGATCGGGGGCAGGACCATGTCGGTCTGGACCGCGAAGCCCATGTTGGTGCCGCCGGAGCCGGAGTAGCTCATGCACTCGGCGCGGACCAGCGAGTAGAAGTAGTCGCCGCCCTGGCCGCCGTACTCCTCCGGGAAGCAGAGGCCGAGGAAGCCGAGCTCGCCCGCCCGCTGCATCGCCGAGGTCGGCCAGTAGGTGTCCTCCCACTCGTTGCGGTGCGGCCACAGCTCCTTCTTCACCCACGACTCCATCGACTCGCGCAGGTCTTCGTGCTCCTGGCTGAAGATGAAGTGCTTGCGCCCGGCTGCATGGTCGGGCTTGATGACGCTGGAGCCGTTGGTCGCGGTCGCCACTGGTGTCTCTCCTCGTTCGCGGGTTCGGAGGCGGCAGCGGCCGCCGGAAGCGAGTAGACAGTAGCACTTCCCACTTTCAGCAAAATCGGCTATGGTCTCGCCTCGATGAGCGAGGGGAACTACGAGCTGGTCGCCTACGAGGTCGCCGACGGCGTCGCCACGGTGACCCTGAACAACCCGGAGAAGCGCAACATGCTCTCCGGCCAGATGCTGGCCGAGCTGGTCGGCGGCGATGAAGGAGGCGAAAGCCGCCGAGGAGGTCCGCGCCGTCGTCCTCACCGGGGCCGGCGACAAGGTCTTCTGCGCCGGCGCCGACCTCGGCGGCTTCGCGGCCGACGCCTCGCTGGTCCAGAAACACTTCGCCTCCGACCTCTTCCTCGAGTTCTTCCGGCTGATGCCGCGGCTCGGCAAGCCCTCGCTCTGCGCCGCCAACGGCCACGTGCTGGCGGGGGGGATGGGGCTGGCGCTCTCCTGCGACCTGGTGATCGCCAAAGAGGGCGCCACCTTCGGCACGCCGGAGATCAACGTCGGCGCCTTCCCCTACATGATCATGTCGATCATCTACCGCAACGTCCCGCGCAAGAAGGTCAACGAGATGATGCTGCTGGGCGAGCGGCTCAGCGCCGAGCAGGCGGTCGAGTACGGGCTCGCCAACAAGGTCGTGCCGGCGGGCGAGTTCGACGCCGCGGTCGCCGAGTGGGCCGGCAAGCTGGCCTCGAAGAGCCCGGTGCTGATGCGCCTCGGCCACGACGCGATGTACCGCCAGCAGGACATGGCCATCGACGACGCGCTCGAGTTCCTGCGCTCGCAGCTCTCCCTCACCTTCAGCACCGAGGACATCGTCGAGGGCGTCACCGCCTTCTTCGAGAAGCGCGACCCGCAGTGGAAAGGGCGTTAGTGGCCGGCACCGAGCAAGAGTCGAAGCACCTCCTTCCCGGCACCGCGACGCTGGCGGAGCTGAACGAGCAGCTGCACGAGCGCCGCGCCAAGGCGAAGCTGGGCGGCGGCGAGGAGAAGATCGCCAAGCAGCACGACCGCGGCAAGCTGACCGCCCGCGAGCGGCTCGAGCTGCTGGTCGACGAGGGCACCTTCGTCGAGCTCGGCATCCACGGCCGCCCGCACTTCGCCCAGCGGGCGATGGACGGGGTCGAGGCCCCCGCCGACGGCGTCATCACCGGCTGGGGCGACGTCGACGGCCGCCCGACCTGCATCGCCGCCTACGACTTCACGGTGATGGCCGGCTCGATGGGGATGACCGGCGAGCTCAAGGTCACCCGCCTGCGCGAGATGGCGCTCTCCAAGCGGATGCCGTTCGTCTGGCTGCTCGACTCGGCCGGCGCCCGCATCCAGGAGGCGACCGGCTCGCTCTTCGCCGGCTCCGGCTTCCTCTTCCGCGAGGAGGTCGAAATGTCGGGCGTGATCCCGATGGTGGCGGCGATGATGGGGCCCTGCGCGGCCGGCACCGCCTACATCCCGGCCCTCGCCGACTTCGTGCCGATGGTCTCCGGCCAGGGGGCGATGGCGCTGGCCGGGCCGCACCTGGTCAAAGCCGTGACCGGCGAGGACATCTCGATGGAGGACCTCGGCGGCGCCAAGGTCCACTGCCGCAAATCGGGAGTGGGGGACCTCGAGGTGCAAGGACGACGCCGAGTGCATCGCCGCGATCAAGACAGTACCTCTCCTACTTCCCGGCCAACTGCGAGCAGAAGCCGCCGGTCATCGAGACGGACGACCTCGACGACCGCATGTCGGAGAAGCTGATGGAGATCGTCCCCGACTCCTCGCGCCAGCCCTACGACATGTACGACGTGATCCGCGAGATCGTCGACGACGGCGAGTGGTTCGACCTGAAGCCGAAGTTCGCCAAGACCCTGATCACCTGCTTCGCCCGCTTCGGCGGCCAGCCGGTCGGGATCGTCGCCAACCAGCCCAAGCAGCTGGCCGGCATCCTCGACAACGACTCCGCCGACAAGGCCGCCCGCTTCATCAACCTCTGCGACGCCTTCAACATCCCCCTGGTCTTCCTCCAGGACGTGCCCGGCTTCATGGTCGGCTCGAAGGTCGAGCACACCGGGATCATCCGCCACGGGGCGAAGATGCTCTACGCGGTCAGCCGCGCCACGGTGCCGAAGGTGACGGTGATCGTGCGCAAGGCCTACGGCGCCGGCTACTACGTGATGTGCGGCAAAGCGTACGAGCCGGACCTGATCGTCGCCTGGCCCGGGGCCGAGATCTCGGTCATGGGCGCCGAGGGCGCGGTCGAAATCATCGGCCGCTCGGCGATCGAGGCCTCCGACGACCCGGAGGCGACCCGCGAGGCGATGCTGAACGCGGTGCGCCAGCAGATCGACCCCTACATCGCCGCCGGCAACGCGGTGATCGACGACATCATCGACCCGCGCGAGACCCGCCCGACGATCGTCAAGGCGCTGCGGATGGCCAAGGACAAGCAGGTGCGCAAGCCGCAGCAAACGCCATGGAGTGATGCCCGTATGAGCGTCGCTTCGAGGATCCGCGTGAGTCATCAGCTGCTCGATCTCGCGGCGTGATCGCCAACCGCGATCAGTGCCCGGCGATCCCCTACACGCCCGCGGAGTACGCGGCCGAGGCGCGGCGCGCGGTCGACGAGGGCGCCTCGCAGATCCACATCCACGCCCGCACCCCGGACGGCACGCCCTCCTATGAGATCGAGGACTTCCAGGCGATCACCGAGGCGATCCTGGCCGAGGTCGGCGACGTCATCGTCAACTACTCGACCGGGGCGATCGGGATCCCGATCGAGAAGCGGCTCGAGTACCTGCGCGCCTGCAAGCCCGACGTGGCGGCGCTGAACATGAGCTCGATGAACTACGCCAAGTACTCCAAGCGGCGCAAGGACTTCGTCTTCAAAGCGGTCTTCGAGAACAGCTTCGACACGATCATCGAGTTCCTGACCGAGATGAAAGCGCTGGGGATCAAGCCCGAGCACGAGTGCTTCGACTCCGGCCACGTCGCCAACCTCGACCCGCTGATCGACATGGGCCTGCTCGAGGAACCGCTGCAGATCTCGCTGGTGATGGGGGTGACCGGCGGCATCCGGCCGACGCCGCGCAACGTCACCCTGATGTCCGACCAGATCCCCGGCGGCCCCGAGGGGCCGAACCAGTGGCAGACGATCGGCATCTCCCGCGACCAGTGGAAGCTGCTGGCGGCGGCGCTGGTGCTGGGCGGCAACGTCCGCGCCGGGGTCGAGGACAACCTCTACCTGCCGAACGGCGAGATGTGCCGCTCCAACGGCGACCTGATCGCCAAGGCGCGGCAGATGGCCGAGGACGTCGGCCGCCGCGCCGCCACCGTGGCCGAGGCTCGCGAGCTGCTGGGGATACCCAAGCGTGAGCGCTCTCCCGCTTAGCGACGTCAAGGTCCTCGACCTGACCCGGCTGCTGCCGGGGGGCTTCTGCTCGCTGCTGCTGGCCGACCTCGGCGCCGAGGTGCTGAAGGTCGAGGACACCGGCATGGGCGACTACATCCGCTGGGCGCCGCCCTACTACGGGACCGACGAGCAGCAGGCGCTCGGCACCCGCTCCTCGCTCTACCTCTCGCTCAACCGCGGCAAGCGCTCGGTCCGGCTCGACCTCAAGAGCGAGGCCGGGAGGGAGGCGCTGCTGCGCCTGGTCGAGCGCCACGACGTCGTCCTCGACGGCTTCCGCCCCGGCGTCCTCGACCGGCTCGGGGTCGGCTACGAGCGCATGCGCGAGGCCAACCCGGCCGTCGTCTTCTGCGCGATCACCGGCTACGGCCAGGACGGCCCCTACGCCCAGCGCGCCGGCCACGACATGAACTACCTCGGCCTGGTCGGGCTGCTCGGCCTGACCGGCGCCAAGGACGGGCCGCCGGTCCAGTCCGGCGGCCAGATCGCCGACCTCGGCGGCGGCGCCCTGATGGCCGCCTTCGGGGTGATGGCGGCGCTGCACGAGCGCCGCCGCTCCGGCGAGGGGCAGATGGTCGACGTCTCGATGGCCGACGGCGCCCTCTCCTGGCTGGCGATGGTCGCCGGCCGCTACTTCTGCGACGGCGAGGTGCCGCAGCGCGGCGAGCAGCAGCTGGCCGGCGGGCTGATCTGTTACCTCCCCTACGAAGCCGCCGACGGCTGGGTCAGCTGCGGCGCCCTGGAGCCGAAGTTCTGGGCCGCCCTCTGCAACGGCGCCGACCGCCCCGACCTGATCGAGAAGCAGTTCGAGGCGCCCGGCTCCGACGCCTGGCGCGAGGTCGCCGCGATCTTCCGCTCCCGCACCCGCGACGAGTGGCTCGCCTTCAACGACGAGCACGACTGCTGCATCGAGCCGATCTACGACCTCGACGAGGCGCTCGACTCGGAGCTGGTCCGGGCGCGCGAGATGGTGGTCGAGGTCGAGCAGCCCGGGCTCGGCACGGTGCGCCAGCTCGGCGCTGCCGGTGAAGATGAGCCGCACCCCCGGCGATCCGACCCGCCCCGCGCCCGGCCTTCGGCGAGCACACCGAGGAGGTCCTGCGCGAGGCCGGCTACTCGGCCGAGGAGGTCGCGGCGATGCTCGAGTCCGGCGCCGCCGCCGGGCTCGCGACCGAGGCCGAAGCCGACGGAGTTCCGCGCGTGAGCGCCGAAGACGCGCCGAGCTGCTGCGGATGGGGGAGCTGGCCGAGGCCTCGGGCGTGCCGGCGCCGACGATCAAGCACTACCTGCGCGAGGGGCTGCTGCCGGAGCCGGTCAAGACCAGCCGCAACATGGCCTACTACCCGCCCGAGTTCGTCGACCGGATCAAGCTGATCAAGCGCCTGCAGGAGGAGCGCTTCATGCCGCTGAAGGCGATCAAGTCGGTGCTCGACGAGGACCCCGAGCGGGCCGGCGCCCTGCTCGAGCTGGAGGACCGGATCCTCGACCGCGCCCTCGCCGGCGAGCGGGCGCGGACCAGCGCCGCCGAGGTCCGCAAGCGCTACGGCGTCCCCAAGGAGGTGCTCGACCGCCTCGCCGAGCTGGAGATCCTCACCCCCAACAGCCGCGGCTACTCGCCCTCCGACATCACCATCATCGAGGCGATCGGCGCGCTTCCGCGCCGGCGGCTACGACGAGCAGATCGGCTTCACCGTCTACGACACCCTGCGCTACAAGGAGGCGCTGGAGGCGCTGGTCCAGCAGGAGGTGGAGATGGTGATGAGCCGGCTCGCCGGCGAGGTCCCGCCCGAGCGCGTGGTCGAGATGCTCGAAGCCGGCGCCCAGCCGCTGAAGGACCTGATCGCCGCCCTGCACACGAAGCTGATGGTCGCCGAGCTCGAGCGCCACCGCGCCGAGCGCAAGCCCTAGCGGCGAAAGATCCGCGCCGCGGCTAAGGGCAGCCGCTCCCGCGGTCGAGACAGTCATCGTGCTGGTCTCGGACAAACACTTCAGTGTCGCGGACGCTCCTTTGCCTGGGCTCTGCTGGCAGCCCTCACCGTCGGCCTCGGCCTACTGGGCCAGCGACTCCGAGGCGAAGACGATCTACGCCTGCGCCCAGAAGCACGGCAGCACCACCCATCGCGCCAAAGCGGCGTTGCGCCTGGTCCGCAGGTCGGCGCACCTGCCTGCCCGGCGAGCGGCGGCTGAGCTGGGTGGCGGGTCGGCCGGAGGACTGGCTCGGCCGCGGCCGCGACGGCCGACACCGGCCCGAGCGGCCCGGCCGGCGAAACCGGAGCGCCTGGCGCTGCCGGTCAAGCCGGCGCCC
>CAWHIW010000002.1:0-16137 GCA_963829445.1 uncultured Solirubrobacterales bacterium
GATCTTGCGCAGGGTCATGCGGTGGTCGAGCCGCTCGCAGAGGTCGGTCGCCTCCTCGAGCGCCTGCGGCCACGCCGGCCGACCCGGTCGCTGCGCGGGCCTGGGCGAGGGTCAGCAGCGCCCCCGGCAGCTGCCAGTGCATTCGCGCTCGCGCGAGATCGCGACCGCCGCTTCGCCTGCGCCAGCGCCTCCTCGGCGCGGCCGGCGCCGAGCAGCGCCCGCGCCCGCAGGGTCCCGCGCCAGGCCTCGCCCTCGCCGCCGGCGTTCATCGCCTCGCGGTAGGTGCGGTCGGAAAGCTCGATCGTCGCCATCGCCTCCGCGTATTCGCCCGGGCGATCTCACGTAGCCGAGGCTGGTCAGGGCCAGGGTGCGGGAGAAGACGTCGCCGAGCTGGTCGGTCAGCTCGCAGTTGCGCCGGGCCAGCGCCAGCGCCGCCTCGAGCTCGCCGCGCTCGGCCAGCAGCGTCGCCTTGTTGCCGCGGCTCCAGCTTTCGGTCTCGGGGTCGCCGAACGTCCGCCGCCAGCCGCAGCGACTCTCGGCGCCGCTCGGCCTCCGCCGATCGGTCGCGCTCTTTGAGCGCGACGCTGCGCGCCATCAGCGCCCAGGCCGGCGGGCAGCCGATCACGATCCCGGCGCCGACCGCGGGGTCGCCGCCGCCCAGCTCGAGGATCTCGGCGGCCGCCCGTTCGACCAGGTCGAGGTCGCCGGCGCACATCTGCGCGTAGCAACCGGCGCCGCGGATCGCGACCCGCAGGTCGAGGTCGCCGGCTTCGTCGGCCAGCTGGATCGATTCCTCGGCGGCGGCGATCCATTCGCGAGGCGCGGTGGGCGACCCCCGGCCGGGCCGAGGTCAGCAGCTTCAGCAGTGCCAGCGAGCGCAAGTCGCCGATCCGGTCGGCGATCGCGTCGCTTCCGCGGCCAGCGCCTCCGCCTCGCTCGGCTCCATCCCCAGCCGCCAGGCGTAGTCGAGCTGCATCATCCGCGAGAGCAGCCCGAGCGCGACCGTCTCCTCGCTCTCGTCGAGCCCGGCCGCCAGCTCGGTCACGTTGCCGCCACAGCCCCAGCGCGTCCTGCGGGCGGCTGTGCCCGGCCCAGTGGGCGGCGCGCGCCGACCAGCGCGCCGCTTCCAGCGTTTCGCCGCCCGCCTCCATGTGCCCGGCGATCAGCGCCGCCAGCTCGTCGAGCCGCTCGGGCTCGAGCTCGATCGTCGCCCGCGCCGCCGCGGCGTGGGTGGCGGCGCGCCCGTCGGCGAGCTGGGTGCCGTAGGCGACCTCGCGGGTCAGCGGGTGGCGGAAGGCGAGCACCCGCTCCGGGTAGAGCTCCGCTTCGTAGAGGAAGCCGGCCTCGATCAGCTCGCCGAGCACCGGGTCGATGCGGTCGCGCTCGAGCCCCGCGGTCATCCCCAGCGCCCGGTCGCCGACCTCCTTGCCGACCACCGAGGCGACCTGCAGCAGCTGCTTGGCGTCGGGGTCGAGGCGGTCGATGCGGGCGGCGAGGATCGCCTGCACGGTGGCCGGAACCTCGGCGTCCTCGATCGGCCGCGCCAGCCGGTAGGCGCCACGCTCGCCCTCGAGGTGCCCGGCCTCGGCCAGCTCGCGGACGATCTCCTCGACGAAGAAGGGGTTGCCCTGGGTGCGCTCGTGGATCGGCTCGTCGAGCCCGTCGAGAGAGGGGTCGTCGCCGGCCAGGTCGCGCAGCAGCTCGCCGGTGTCGGCGCCGGCCAGCGGCTCCAGCGCGATCTCCCGGTAGGCGGCGCGGCGCGCCAGGGCGGCGAGTACTCGGGCCGGAAGTTGACCAGCGCCAGCGTGTTCGTCCCTCGATCGAGGCGACCAGGTCGCCCAGCAGCGACGTCGCTGCCCGCGTCGATCCAGTGCAGGTCCTCGACCATCAGGACCAGCGTCTTGCGCCGGCCGGCGCGTTGACGAGCCGGCAGACGATCCGGCCCAGCGCCCGCTGCCGCGCCTCGGCGCTCAGCTGCGCCAGCGGCCGGTCGGGGTCGGGGACGCCGAGGAAGTCGAACATCAGCGGCAGGTCGTCGGCGAAGCTCGGGGTCGAGCAGCAGCGAGCGCCCGGCGATCTTCTCCCGCGCCAGCTGCTCGGGCTCGCGCTCGCCGATCCCGAAGAAGGCGCGCAGCATCTGCAGGACCGGCATGAACGGGGTCGTCGTCCCGTGCGCCTGGGCCTGCGCCTCGAAGACCTCGAGCCCCTCGCTCGCGGCAGCGCTGGGCGAACTCGTGGCAGAGCCGGCTCTTGCCGACTCCGGGCTCGGCGACCAGGCCGACCGACGCCGCCCCGTCCCTCGCTTGGCCCGCGGCGAGGGCGGCCTCCAGCGCCGCCATCTCCTCGGTCGCGGCCGACGAAGCTGGAGAAGCCGCGCTCGCGGGAGAGGTCGAGGCGCGAGCGCGCCTGCCGACCCCCGCCAGCTCGAAGACCCGGACCGGCTGGCTCGCGCCCTTGATCTCGAACTCGCCGAGATCGTCGAGCTCGAGGAAGCCGGTGGCGAGCGCGGCGGTGTGCTCGGTCAGGTAGGCCCTGCCGGGCTCGGCCAGCGCCTCCATCCGCTGCGCGAGGCCGACCGTGTGGCCGATCGCCGTGTAGTCGCCGTCGCCGCCGCTCGCCGATCGCGCCGGCGACCACCTCGCCGGAGTTGATCCCGATCCGGGTCGAGAAGTTGAGGCCCGCTCGCGCCGCAGCTCGGCCGCGTAGTCGGCGACGTCGTCGAGCATCTGCAGGGCCGCGTAACAGGCGCGCTGGGCGTGGTCCTCGTGGGCGATCGGCGCCCCGAACACGGCCATGATCCCGTCGCCGGTGAACTTGTCGACGGTGCCCTCGAACTCGGTCACGGCGTCGGCGAGGATCGAGAAGAAGCGCTGCATGATCTTGCGCCACTCCTCGGGATCCTGCTGCTCGGCCAGGTCCATCGAGCCGCTGACGTCGGCGAACAGCACCGTCACCTGCTTGCGCTCGGCGTCGTCCCTGTCGTGCGCTCGTCAGCTCACGCGCGCTCGCACCGGGTAGTCGCCCCTATGCGTCACGAAGGACTGCCGGTAGCCTGATCAGGTGCGTTCGGTCCTCGTCACGGGAGCATCCACCGGCATCGGCCGCGCCACGGCGCTGCGCCTGGACGCCGCCGGCTGGCGGGTCTTCGCCGGCGTTCGCAAGGAGGGGGACGGCGAGGCGCTGGCCGCGGCCGGATCGGATCGTCTCCTGCCGCTGATCCTCGACGTCACCGACGCCGGCCAGATCGCCGCCGCCGCGGAGCAGATCGGCGCCGAGACGGAGGGCCGCCTCGACGGCCTCGTAAACAACGCCGGCATCGCCGTGCCGGGGCCGCTGGAGACGCTGCCGCTCGACGACTTCCGTCGCCAGGTCGAGGTCAACCTGACCGCTCAGGTCGCGGTCACCCAGGCGCTGCTGCCGCTGATCCGCCCCGCCCGCGGCCGCATCGTCTTCATCGCCTCGATCGGCGGCCGCATCGCCTTTCCGCTCAACGGCGCCTACCACGCCGCCAAGTTCGGCATCGAGGCGGTCGGCGACGTCTTTCGCCAGGAGCTGCGGCCGTGGGGCATCTCGGTCTCGATCGTCGAGCCCGGCTCGATCGACACGCCGATCTGGGAACGCGGCGACCCAGAATGCGACCGAGATCGAGGCCCGCGCCCACCCCGAGCAGGAGGCGCTCTACGGCAAGGCGATCGCGAGCTTCCGCAAGGTCGTGCAGGATCTCGCCGACCGCGGCATCCCGGCGGAGAAGGTGGCCGAGACGATCTCGCATGCGCTCGAGTCCGGCCGCCCCCGCACTCGCTACCTGGTCGGCCTCGACGCCAAGATCCAGGCGCGGCTGAAGGTGGTCATCCCCGACCGCGTCTTCGATCGGATCGTCGCCAGGCAGATGAATTTGTAGCGGTCACGCCGTTTGCTGGGATCGCCCGATCCCGTCCTATACTGAGCGGGCCGATTGACTGGTCAGTCAGCCAGCAGCGACGAATCCGGAGGAAGTGTTGCGCGCAGCCGTCGTACAGCTCAACTCGAACGCAGACAGGGCCCGCAACCTCGCCGCGGCCGAGCGCCTGGTGCGTGCCGCGGCGGCCGGCGGCGCCGAGCTGGTGGCGCTGCCGGAGAAGTGGAACCTGCTGGCCGGGGGGGAGGAGCTGGTCGCCGGCGCGGAGTCGCTCGAGGGCCCCAGCCTCACCGCCGCCCGCGGCTGGGCGCGCGAGCTCGGCATCCACCTGCTCGCCGGCAGCATCGCCGAGCGCGGCGAGGGTGCGCTCGTCTCCAACACCTCGGTCCTGCTCGGGCCCGAAGGCGAGGACCTCGCCGTCTACCGCAAGATCCACATGTTCGACGTCGACGCCGGCGGCGTCTCCTACCGCGAGTCCGAGCACGAGCAGCCGGGCTCCGAGCTCGTCACCGGCCCGGTCGCCGAGCTGATCGCCGGACTCAGTGTCTGCTACGACCTGCGCTTCCCGGAGCTGTTCCGCATCCTCGCCCTGCGCGGCGCTCGCCTCTTCACCGTGCCCTCCGCCTTCACCGCCGCCACCGGCCGCGATCACTGGGAGGTGCTGCTGCGGGCGCGGGCGATCGAGAATCAGGCCTTCGTCCTCGCTCCCAACCAGATCGGCACGGCGCCCCCGCATTTCGACTCCTTCGGCCACTCGGCGATCGTCGACTCCTGGGGGAGGGTGTTGGCGCTGGCGCCCGACGAGGAGTGCTTCGCCGCCGCCGATCTCGACCTCGGCGCCCAGGACCGCGTCCGCGAGGAGCTGCCCTCGCTGGCCAGCCGACGCCCTCGCGCGTATGCCTGGCCGCAGCTGACGGAGGCGCACGCCTGATGGCAAAAGCACCGCCCGTCGACAAGCGCCGGCAGATCCTCGATGCGGCGATCCGCGTTTTCGCCCGCCAGGGCTTCCACGCGACCCGTGTCTCCGACATCGCCGACGAGGCCGGAGTCGCCTACGGGCTCGTCTACCACTACTTCCGCTCCAAGGACGAGGTCCTCAACGAGCTCTTCGTCGAGCGCTGGTCGCTGTTGCTGAGCGCGATCGAGGAGACCGACCGCACCGGCGAGACCCCGCGCCAGAAGCTGGGCGTGGTGGCGGGCTTCATCGTCGACTCCTACCGCCACGACCCGGAGCTGATGAAGGTGATCATCGTCGAGGTCACTCGCGCGGCGAACTCCTTCGGTCGTACCCACTTGCCGGAGATCCGCCGCGCCTACGAGTCGATCGCCAAGATCGTCGAGGACGGGCAGAAGGAGAAGGCGTTCCGCGACGACGTGGCGCCGATGTTCGCCTCGATGTCCTTTTACGGCGCGATCGAGCAGCTGCTCTCGGGCTGGATCTTCGCGCTCATCCCCGCTTCCGACACAGACTTCGACCAGGCCAAGGAACTTGTGGTGACGACGATCTGCGACGGGCTCGAGCCACGATAGGTAAGGTCGCAAGCCGGGTATGGAAAACGAGATGGTCAGAAGATTGCTCTGGAGCGGCGTGCTGGCAGCCAGCAGCGCCCTCGCCAGCATCGCCGCCGCTCGCCTCGCGGCCGTGATCTGGCGCCGCGTCTTCGACGAAGATCCGCCCGAGTAGGAGGAGTCATGCCCGAGCCAAGCCAGACCCCACCGCCGCAGCCGCCCCCGCAGGTGCCGCCACCCGAGTCCGCCGCCGACAAGCGGGCGCTCGCGGATCTCGTCATCGACGTCACCCAGGGCACCTCGTCGCTGGTCCGCGAGGAGTTCGAGCTCGCCAAGGCCGAGGTCACGGAGAAAGTCGGCAAGATCCTGCGCGGCTCGGTCGTCGGCATCGCCGCCGGCACCTTCGCCTTCCTCGCCCTGATCCTGATCATGGAGGGGATCGCCTGGTTCCTCAACGAAGAAGTCTTCGACGGCAAGTTCTGGCCTGGTTTCTTCATCGAGGCCGCGGTCTTCCTGCTGATCGCCGCCGCCGCCGGCTACTTCGCCTACCGCTCGGTCAAGGCCGGCGCGCCGCCGCTGCCCGAGCAGGCGATCGAAGAGGCGAAATTGACCAAGACGATGTTCGAAGGCGAGGCCGAGAACCTGGCCGAGGGCATCGAGAAGAGCGTCGTCGAAGGAGGCGGGAAATGAGCGCCAACCCCCAGCCGGGCAGGCCTGCAGTCTCTGGCGCGCCGCGGACCGCGGCGGAGATCCGTCGCGACATCGATACCCAGCGCGAGCAGCTCGGCACCTCCGTCGAGGCCCTGCGCGGCCGCGTCACCGAGCTCACCGACTGGCGCCGCCAGGTCAACGAGCACCGCAGCCAGCTGATCGTGGGTGCAGCGGTCGTTGGTTTTGCGATCGGCGTACGCGCAATGCTGCGCCGCAGGCGCTAGCCGACTGCTTCGTCAGGAGGCCGGCGTGACCAGCTCGGTCGGCACGCTGCCGATGCCGAGCAGGCCGGGGCCGACATGGGCGCCGAGCACGGCGCCGATCTCGGAGGTGAAGACGGGCTCGCAGCCGAAGATCTCGTGGGCGTCGTCGATCAGGCCCGAGGCCGTCTCCTCGTCCTGGATGTACTGGACGACCCAGCCATCGGCGCCCTGGTCGTGGCGCTGGCGGGCGTAGCCGCGCAGGCGCTCGAGCGAACGGGCGCGGGTGCGGACCCTCTCGACCGGGGTGATCTCCTCCTCGAGGGTGAGGATTGGCTTGATCTTCAGGGCGCTGCCGATCCAGGCGCGGGCGCCGCCGATGCGGCCGCCGCGGCGCAGGTACTCGAGGGTGTCGATCGCGAACCACATCTTCAGCTCTTCGCGCGTCTTCTCGGCGCGGGCGAGGCAGGCGGCGGCATCGCCGCCCTCGATCGCCGCGGCGGAGGCGCCGAGCACGGCGAGGCCCATGCCGCCGGCCGCCGAGCGCGAGTCCATCACGTGGACGCGGTCGCCGCCCTTGCCCTCGTCGATCAGCCGCTGCCGCGCCTGGCTGGCCGCCTCGAAGGTGCCGGAGATGCCGGCGGAGATGTGGATCGAGACAACCTCCCGGCCGGCGTCGAGCAGCGGCTCGTAGGTGGCGATGAAGTCGCCGATCGAGGGCTGCGAGGTGGTGGCGCCGCTCTCGGAGGCCCGCAGCCGCTCGTAGAAGCCGGCGTAGTCGGAGATGTCGAGCTCGCGCTCCTGCTGGCCGTCGACCGAGACGTAAAGGCTGATCGTCTCGATGCCCCGTTCCTTCACCAGGTCACAGGGCAGATAGGCGGTGGTATCGCAGACGACGGCCGTCTGGGCGCTCGAGTTCAACCTGGCGATTCTCGCAGACCCGGAGTTGGGCGGAGCCCGCCCGCTACACTTTGTGAAGTGACCGATACCCCAAACGCCGCGATCACCCTCACCGACAAGGCCACCGAGAAAATCGGTGAGTTGCTTGGCGGTCAGCCCGAGGGCGCCGAGCAGGCGCTCCGCGTCGCCGTTCGGGGCGGCGGCTGCTCCGGTTTCCAGTACGCGCTGGCCTTCGACAAGCCCAAGGAGGACGACAACGTCTTCGAGGTCGACGGCGTCGCCGTCGTCGTCGACAAGGTCAGCATGCAGTTCGTCTTCGGGTCGGAGGTCGACTACGTGGAAGGGCTGCAAGGGGCGGGCTTCCAGGTAAATAACCCGAACGTCGTCGCTGCCTGCGGTTGCGGTTCCTCGTTCCAGGTCAAAGACGACGCGCCGGCCGAAGCCGCCGCCGTCTAGCTCAACGCCGGCCCGCTATTCGATCTGAAGCGGCGGAGACTGGGCCGGTAGGCCCTCTGGCGTAGATGCGGCGGGCGCCGCCACTTGCGGCTGCTCGACGCCGAGCGCCTCGGCCAGCTCGCCGGACTCGAACATCTCCTCGACGATGTCGGCACCGCCGAGCAGCTCGCCGTTGACGTAGAGCTGGGGGAAGGTCTGCCAGTCGGAAAGCTCGGCGGTGACTTCGCGCAGCGGCTGCAGCGCCGGCAGCACGTCGATCGCGCCGTACTCGACGTCGACCTGGTCGAGGACCTGGACGACGCGCATCGAGAAGCCGCAGCGCGGCGCCTCCGGGGTCCCTTTCATGAAGAGCAGCACCGGGTTGGCGGCAATCAGCTCCTGGACTTTGGACTTCAGTTCTGGGTCGGCCATGGGCACAGAGTAGCTAGCTCGGCAGCTCGGTCTTGACCGAGAGCGCGTGGATCGTGCCGTCGTCGAAGCGCGCTTTGACCGCGGCCTTGACCAGGCGGTGCTGGTCGATCCGCGAGAGGCCGTCGAACTGGGCGGCGCTGACGACCGCCTTCAGGTGCTGGCCGCCGCCGTCTTCGTCGAAGACCTCCACCACGGCACCGGGCAGCGCGGACTCGATCATCCCCTCCAGCTCGGCCAGGTCGACCGCCATCGGGATCTAGCTGCCGACGCTCTCGCCGAGGGTCGAGAGCATCTCCTCGACCCTGACGAACTTGACGCGGGGACGGCCGTGGGGCTCGCCGCGGCCGACCTCGGCCTGGTCGATCGCCTGCCAGTCCTCGAAGCTGACGTAGCGGGTGCCACGCTCGGCCAGCAGCGCCTCGACCGCGGCCGGGTCCGGGTCCTCAGGCGCCAGCAGCGTCTGCGACTCGACGTCGGCGAGCAGGTGGGTGACCGTCTCCAGGGCGTCTTTCTTGTTGGTGCCGATGACGCCGGAGGGGCCGCGCTTGATCCAGCCGGCCGTGTAGTGGCCAACCTTGTGGCCGGAGTCGTGGGAGTCGAGCACGCGGCCGCCCTCGTTGAGGATCAGGCCGCGCTTCTCGTCGAAGGGCACGCCCTCGATCGGGATGCCGGTATAGCCGACCGAGCGCAGGATCAGGCCGCACTCGAGCTCTTCGCGCTCGCCGGTGTCCCTGGCCCGCAGCGAGCCGTTCTCCTCGACGAGTTCGTTGCGGCCGATCACGATCGATTCCACTTTGCCGTCGCCCTCGATCTCGATCGGCGAGGCGAGGAAGCGAAGGACGATGCGCTGGTGCTTGCCCTCGGGCGTGCGCTGGGAGAACTCGCGCAGGGTCTCGACGTTGACCCGGGTGGTCTTGTCGACCTCGTCGGACTCGAGGAAGGCGGCGCTGGCCGGATCGAGCTCGACGTCGGCCGGGTCGACGATGACGTCGGCGTCCTCCATCTCGCCCAGCTCCTTGATCTCCGGGTTGGTGAAGGCGGCCTGGACCGGGCCGCGGCGGCCGAGGACGACGATCTCGCGGATCTGCTTCGCGTCGAGCAGCTCGATCGCGTGGTCGGCGGTGTCGGTCTGGCGCAGCTCGTGGTCGGTCAGCGCCAGCATCCGGGCGACGTCCATCGCCACGTTGCCGTTGCCGATCACCACCGCCCGCTCGCTGGAGAGGTCGAAATCGTGGTCGGCGTAGTCGGGGTGGGCGTTGTACCAGCCGACGAAGGCGGTGGCGGCGGCGCTGCCGGGGAGGTCCTCGCCCGGGACGCCGAGCTGGCGGTCGGTCTCGCAGCCGACCGTGAAGACGATCGCGTGGTAGAGCCGTTCCAGGTCCTCGACCTCGATGTCCTGGCCGATCTTGACGTTGCCGAAGAAGCGGAAGCCGTCGCGGGCGGCGGTTTTTTCGTAGACCCGGGTGACCGACTTGATCTTCGGGTGGTCGGGCGCGACGCCGCCGCGGACCAGGCCGAACGGAGTCGGGAGGCGGTCGAAGAGGTCGACCTGGGCGTGCAGGTCCTCGCCCTTGAGGATGTGCTCGGCGGCGTAGAAGCCGGACGGGCCGGCGCCGACGATGGCGACGCGAAGTGGGTTCTCGGGGCTGCCGATCTTGCTCATTGGACGCGGAAGAATAGGGAATTCGGCGAGCGGGGCGACTACGCGGCCATCAGCATCTCGCTGCAGTCCGGGCAGACCCCATGGCTGATCGCCGGCAGCGCCGGCAGCTGGAAGAGTCCGAGCTGCGCCGCCGCCTCCTCGACCTCGGCCCACTCGCCGTCGACCAGGAAGCGGTCGCACCAGCCGCACATCGTCAGGGTCTCCTCGCCGCGCGGCGTCTCGGCGGCCAGCAGCGGCTGGAATTCGTCGCGCCGCTCCTCTGCCCGCAGGCGGGCCGAGAAGACGACGAAGCGGCCGGAGGCCTGGGAGGCGATGTGGATGTCCATTTCCCGGCGCACTGCCGGGCCGTCGCAGCGGAAGGGCAGGTCGACGCTGCCGAGCTCGCCCCGCACCCGTCGCAGCAGCATCCGCTGCAGTTTCTCCAGCTCCCGGCCGGCGACGAAGTCCCAGAGCGAGCGCCCGAGACTGCTGCCGGCCCCGTCCCAGCCGTTCTCGGTGGCGAAGGCGTAGAAGCCCTCGTCGACCTTGACCAGCCGGTCGTGCTCGTCGATCGCATAGCTGAGGGTCGTCCGCTGAGCGATACGGAGCTAAGGCGCCCCTAGAAGCGCTCAGTCGGTCGACGTGTCGGGCGTGGCGGCAGCGGCGACGGCGCTGGGGGTGCCGTCGAGCGCGTCGAGCGCCTTGCGCACCGACATCGCCACGCAGGTGAAGATCGGCGTCTCGCGCTCGGTGTACTCGCTCGACTCGGTCGGTCGCAGCTCGTTGACCAGGTCGAGGAACATCCCCGGATCGTCGCCCTCGAAGCAGACGACGAACTCCTGGTCGTCGATGCCGTAGGAGTAGGTGGTGTTGATCGTGATCTCGGGATAGCGCCGGCCGACCTCGATGTGGCTTTTCATGATCCGCCCGCGCTCCTCCGGCGCCAGCCCGTACCAGCGGCGCTGCTTGACCATCGGATAGAGGAAGAGGTACTTGCGCTCGGAGGTGCAGATCTCCGGCCGCGCCCCCTCCTCCGAGTAGGGCGAGCGTTTGGTCATCGAGAGGAAGGAGTGGGGCGTCTCGGTCCATTTCGCCAGGCCGCTCTGGCCGAGGACGACGTGGAAGGTGTGGATGTCGTCGAGGTTGGGGCTCTGGCTGAGCAGGACCAGGTCGACGTCGCCGCGCGTGCCTATGGTTGAGTAGGCCCGCAGCGAGCGGTCGATGCCGAAGTCCTCGCAGGCGGCGAGGAACTCCTGCTTGTCGGCGGCCCGCAGCTCGGCGTCGCGTCGGCGCCAGGCGGGATCGATCTTGAAGAAAGAAAACTTGGCGAACGTCCGATCAGCCATCGCGGTCACGATAGCGGCCGTTGTATTGCTCGCTGCGGCCCCGCCGGCGCCGGCGCAGCGCGCACCGCGGTCGACGCTCGTTCTGGCTCCCGCAGGGGACTCGGTGGACGACGTGGCGCGGCCGGGATGTCGCCGGGACTGATGAGCGCCGGGGTTGGGGCCGGTGCCGGCGGAGCAGACGTACTTCGACATCGGCCAGGGGAACCGGGTCTTCGATTCGCTCTACGACTCGGACCTGCGCGGGCGAGGGCTGCGCAGTGGCTCGAAGAGCCGGCCGGCTGATCGACCCGGCCGAGACGTGCTGCGGCTGCGGCGCGCCAATCGGCGCCGGCGGAGATCGTTCCGGGGCTGCTGGCGCCGGCGCTGGCGCCGGTCGGGAGCGGGCGTCGGGGGCGGCGATGCCTCTGGTCGCCGCAGCTCCGCTGCGCCCGGTGACGGGCCTGCGCGGGAAGGCGACCTGCTGATCGCGATCGAGCGGCCGCCCGCCGAACGAATCGGGCGCTGGCGATCGGGATCGCCGGGCGTGGCTTCGACGGCAACCTGACCTCCGACAGCACCCGGCTCGACGGGTACGTGCTCTCGACCGATATCGCGCCGACGATCCTCGACCAGTTCGGGCTGGAGGTGCCTTCGGAGATGTCGGGTGAGCCGATCCGGGCGCGAGGGGAAGGTCGACCCGGCGGCCGTCGACGCGCTGGGGGAGCGGATGGCGGTGATCTCGGACCGGCGCGGGCCGGTGATCGGGTTGAGCTTGCTGGCCTGGGTCCTGGTGCTGGGGTTCGTCGCGGCCCTGGCGCGCGGCGCGGCGGCGCGCACCGCGGTCAGGGTGGTCGGCCTGGCGGTGGTCTACGTGCCGCTGGTGCTGCTGGTCGGGGCGGCGATCGAGCCGGGGGAGACGGTGGAAATGCTGCTGGTGATGCTGGGGGGGCCGGCGCTCGCGGGGTTGACGCTGGCGCTGCTTCGGCGGTTACCGGGCGCTGGCGGTGGCCTGCGGCGCTGACGGTCCTGGCCTGCGCCGTCGACATGGTCGCCGGCTCGCCGCTGACCGCGCTCTCGCTGATGGGCCCCAATCCCGGGCTGGGGGTTCGCTTCTACGGGATCGGCAACGAGCTCGAGGCGCCGCTGGCGGTGCTGGTCGTCGCCGGCACCGGGGCCGGGCTGGCCGGGTTCGCGCCGCGCCTGCGCGCCGCGCCCGCCGCCGCGGCTTTCCTCGCCGTCGGCCTCCTCGCCGCCTTCGTCTTCGCGGCCGGGCGCTTCGGCGCCGACGTCGGCGCCGCGATCGTGATGCCGGTCGGAGCCGCCGCGGCCGCGGCGGCGATCGCGGCCCGCCGGCGCAGGGCGGCGCTGCTCGTGGTCGCCGCCCCGTTCGCGGCCGTGGCTCTGCTGGCCCTCGTCGACCTGCTCTCCGGGGCCAACGCCCATCTCACGCGCTCGGTCCTCGACGCCGGTGGCCTGCACGACCTCGGCGACGTCGCCGAACGCCGTCTGCGGCTCTCCGCGCACAGCCTCCTGAAGCCGCTCACCTTCTCTTCCTGCCCCTGGTCGCCCTGCTCGTCACGCTTGCCGTGGCGCGTCGCGACCGGCTCCGGGCCTGGCTCGAGCCGCGCCCGCAGATGCGAGCCGGCCTGATCGGCGCCGTCGTCGCCACCGTGGTCGGCGCCCTCGCCAACGACTCCGGCGCCCTCTTGCTGGAGGTCGGCACTGCCTACCTGCTCGTCTTCATCGGCTTCGCCTGGGCCGAGAGCGGTCGCAGTCGCGAGGTCGGGGCCGGTCGATGATCTACCCTTAACCACTCGTGCGCATAGCTCTCGTCTCGCCATATTCCTGGTCTTACCAGGGGGGCGTGAATCGGCATGTGGAGGCGCTTGCTGAGGAGTTTCTCGGCCGCGGCCACGACGTTCGCGTGCTTGCCCCCTACGACCCGCCTGGCCGGGTCAGCCGGGTGCTGCACCGGGCGGCGCCGGAACCAAGCGAGGTGCCCGACTACCTGAAGCCGCTGGGGCGGACGATGGGCTTCGGGGTCAACGGATCCGTCGGCAATTTGGCGCCATTCCCGGCCAGTGGGGTGCTGGCGCCCCGGCGAGAGGTGCGGCGCGGTGACTTCGACGTCATCCACGTGCACGAGCCGCTGGCGCCGCTGGTCGGCTGGAACGCGACCCTGGGCGCGAGGACTCCGGTCGTCGGCACCTTCCACGCCTACTCGACCAAGCCGATGCCGAACTACATCGCCAACGGGCTCGGCGCCCGCCGCATGTTCAACCGGCTCTCGGCCCGGATCGCCGTCTCCGAGGCGGCCGCCTGGACCGGCCGCCGCTGGTACGGGGGCGACTACACGATCATTCCCAACGGGGTCGACGTCGACACAGCGCCGAGCGCGCCGGCGGCACCGGCGGGCGAGCTGCGCATCCTCTTCGTCGGCCGCCCGGAGGAGCGCAAGGGCCTGCCGGTCCTGCTGACCGCCTTCGGCGCCCTGGTCGAGCACGTGCCCTGCCGGCTGACTGTGATCGGGGCCGAGCGCGAGGACGTGCTCCGCTACCTCGCCGACCCCGAGCTGCTGCGCTCGATCGACATCCGCGGCCGCGTCTCCGGCGACAGCCTCTGGGCCGAGCTGCATGGCGCCGACGTGCTCTGCGCCCCCTCGCTCTCGGGCGAGAGCTTCGGCATGGTGCTGACCGAGGCCTTCGCCGCCGGCACGCCGGTGATCGCCTCCAACATCGCCGGCTACAGCGACGTCGTCAGCGACGGGGTCGACGGCCTGCTGGTGCCGCCGGGGGATCCGCAGCGCCTGGCCGAGGAGCTGCAGCGCGCCCATCACGAACCCGCCCGCCTGGCGGCGATGGGGGAGGCCGCCCGCCGCAGCGCCCAGCGCTACGCCTGGCCCCATGTCGCCGACCAGGTGACGGCCGTCTACGAGCGGGCGATGGCGGTGCCGCGGCCATCCGGCGCCGCCGAGCGCATCACCCACTGGGCCGGTCTGCGACCCGCCGACGGCGGCCCTCACCGCCCGCCCAGAAGCTGCCGTCGCTGGACCCGGCGCCGGCTCGCGCGGGCAATCGCGGCCGGGCGATCGCCCGCCGCGCCGGACTGCTCGTCGCCGGCGCCCTCGGGATCGGCCTGACCGTGCTCGCGGCGCAGAAGATCGGCGTCGACAACGTGGTCGAAAGCATCGTCCGCTCGAATCTCACCTGGGTGCTGATCGCCTGCGCCCTGATGGCCTCCTCGCTCTTCTTCCGCGCCGCCTCCTGGTATTGGATCGTGCGGGCGGCGCTGCCGAACCGGCCCGTGCGCCGCCGCGACGTCACCTCGGCGACGATGATCGGGGTGCTGATGTCGGCAACCCTGCCCGCCCGCCTGGGCGAGCCGGCGCGTGCCCTCGCCCTCGCCCGTCGCACCGGGCGCATGCGGGAAACCTTCCCGGTCCTGCTCGGAACCCTGGTCTCGCAGACGATGCTCAACCTGGTGGCGCTGGCGCTGCTGGGGGTGATCATCGTCTCCTCGACGCCGCTCTTCCACTCCGGCACCCAGAAGCTGTTCGTCTTCAGCCTGGTGCCGCTGCTGCTCCTGGCCGTGGTCCTGGTCGCGCCGATGCTGATGCGGAGCAACGGCAGCGGCCGCCTCGCCCGTGCCGGTGCGGCCCTGCAACGGGCGCTGATCCAGGTGCGTGCTGGTCTCGCCGTCTTCCGTGATCCGCGCCGCGGCACTGCCGCGGCCGCCGCCCAGCTCGGCGCCTGGGCGATCCAGCTCGCGGCCTGCTGGGCGCTGCTCTACGCGCTCGGCCTCGACGACAAGGCCGGTATCGGCGCCGCCGCCGCGGTTCTCTTCGCGGTGAACGTCACCGCGGTCGTGCCGGTGACCCCGTCGAACATCGGCGTCTTCCAGCTGGCCGTGATCAGCGTCCTCCACACCGGCTTCGACGTCGGCACCGCCGACGCCCTCGCCTACGGCGTCATCCTGCAGGCGGTCGAGATCGCGACCGCGGTGGCCCTCGGCCTGCCGGCCCTCGTCCGCGAGGGCCTGACCTGGAGCGACCTGCGGGTGCAGGCGCTCTCGGCGGCGCCGGTCCGGCTCGAGTCGAAGCCCCGCGAGCGCTCGGGTTCGAGTCGCGAGGGCGTCATATAGGCAAGAAGTCCTCATATATTAAGTGCCTATGCCCGCTCCACTTCCCGATGTCGGGATTCGCGCTGGCAGTCGCGTCCTGGCCCTGTTCGAGAATCCGCTGAACGCCCGCGTCCTGCGTGCTCACGTCGACGGGCCCAAGCGACTGGCCGAGCTGCGGGAGCTGGTCTGGCCGTCGGCGCCGACCACCGTCCGCACGGCGGTCGCCGCCCTCTGCGAGCTCGGTGCCCTCTCCAGGAGGCGCGCCGGGGGCTCCGCCGCCATCTCGTCACGGCCCTCAGCCAAGCCGGCGCCGAGATGTTGTTCGTGGCCGACGAGGTGGAGGCTTGGTTGCGGCGCTGTCCAGACGGTCCGATTGCGCCGGGCAGCGAGGAGGCGCGCGAGGCGGTCAAGGCTCTGGCGGGCGGCTGGAGCTCGACCCTGATGCACGTCCTGGCCACTCGCGCCTCCACCCTGAGCGAGCTTGACAGCCAGATTCCCGATGTCAGCTACCCGTCCCTGGAGCGGCGCGTCTCGCGGATGCGAACCAGTGGCCAGATCGAGCCAGTCGAGCAAGAGGGGCGGGGGACTCCCTACGCCGTGACCGACTGGCTGCGGCAGGCAATCGCGCCACTTTGCGCCGCCGGCCGCAGCGAGCGCCGCCACATGGGGAGCGGGGAGCGGTCCGATAACCGCGGTGGAGGTGGAGGCGGCTTTCCTGCTGGCCGTGCCCCTGGTCCCCGGGTGCCCGGGGGCTGGCGGCAGCTGCATGCTGGCGGTGCAGACCGATCCGGTCGAGCCCGGCGACGTGGAGCCGCGGCTCGCCGGCGTTACCGCGGAGGTGGAACGGGGCCGGGTCGTCTCCTGCGTGTCCGAGATCGATGCCGAACCGGCGACCTGGGCGGTCGGGGCCCCGGAGGGCTGGCTGGATCTGGTCATCGACGGCCAGATCGAGGAGCTGCGGATCGG
>CAWHIW010000003.1:0-90134 GCA_963829445.1 uncultured Solirubrobacterales bacterium
CTCCCAGCCGAACAGCTCGCGGTAGAAGCTCTGACTGGCCTCGATATCGGGGGTTCCGCTCAATTCGACCCAGCTCGGCGTGCCGGGGGTGTAGCTGGTCCTCTCGCTCATCTCTTCCGTCCTTACGTTCGAAGTGGCTTGCGACAATAAGACCACGCGAGCGGCGGAAAGTCATCGCGGACTTGTGAAAAGGAGCCCACCCGGCCCGGCCGCTAAAATCCGACCGGAGAAGTAGGATTACGTCTCGATCCGCACTAACTGGCACCGAGCGTGCTCAGGAGAACCTCCCCTCGTGACCGATACCGCTGGAACCACTATCGCCGTCTGCCCTGCCGCCGAGCTTCCGCCCGGGGCTATGCGCCTGGTCGAGCACGACGGCGTCAAGATCGGCGTCTTCAACTGCGAGGGCACCCTTTACGCGATCGAGGATCGCTGCTCCCACGACAACGGGCCACTGGCCGAGGGCGAGTTCGACCCGGCGGCCTGTACCGTCGAATGCCCCCGTCACGGCTCCCTCTTCGACCTGAGCACCGGCAGGCCGAAGACCCTCCCAGCTTTCACTCCGGTGCAAACGTTCCCGATAGCCATCGCGGACGACACCGTCACCCTGGAGGTCTGAACATGGCAACGCCCGAGGCAGTCGCAGAGAAAAGGGATCTCGCCGGCATCAACTCCGATTACAAGGAGAAGTTCGGCTTCCACGATTCCGAGTCCGGCTACGCCTACAAGGCGCCGAAGGGCCTCTCGCGCGAGATCGTCGAATCGATCTCCGACTACAAGAACGAGCCGCAGTGGATGCGCGAGTTCCGGCTCAAGGCGCTGGAGCACTTCTACTCGCGCCCGACCCCGAAATGGGGCGGCAACCTCGACCAGATCGACTGGGACGACATCCACTACTTCGTGCGTGCCTCGGAGAAGAACAGCCGCGACTGGAGCGAGGTCCCGGACGACATCAAAAACACCTTCGACCGGCTCGGAATCCCCGAGGCGGAGCGCAAATTCCTCTCCGGCGTCGGCGCCCAGTACGAGTCCGAGGTCGTCTACCACCAGGTCAACGAGAAGCTCGAGGCCCAGGGCGTGATCTTCACCGACATGGACACGGCTCTGCGCGAGCACGAGGACCTGGTGCGCGAGCACTGGGCGACGATCATCCCCGCCAACGACAACAAACTGGCGGCGCTCAACTCCGCCGTCTGGTCGGGCGGCTCCTTCGTCTACGTGCCGGCCGGGGTCAAGGTCGAGATGCCGCTGCAGGCCTACTTCCGGATCAACACCGAGAACATGGGCCAGTTCGAGCGGACGCTGATCATCACCGAGGAGGGCGCCGACGTCCACTACATCGAGGGCTGCACGGCGCCGGTCTACTCCAGCGACTCACTGCACTCCGCGGTGGTCGAGATCGTCGCCAAGAAGAGCTCGCGGGTCCGCTACACGACGGTCCAGAACTGGTCGCAGAACGTCTTCAACCTCGTCACCAAGCGCGCCGTCGCGCATGAAAAGGCGACGATGGAGTGGGTCGACTGCAACCTCGGCTCGAAACTGACGATGAAGTACCCGTCGATCTACCTGATGGGCCCCGAAGCCCACGGCGAGATCCTCTCGATCGCCTTCGCCGGCGAGGGCCAGCACCAGGACGCCGGCGGCAAGATCATCCACGCGGCGCCGAAGACCTCGTCCTCGATCTTCTCCAAGTCGATCTCCAAGGACGGCGGCCGCTCGACCTACCGCGGCCTGCTCGAGGTCGCCGACGGGGCGACCGAGTCCCGCTCCAAGGTCGTCTGCGACGCGCTGCTGCTGGACGAAGACTCGCGCTCGGACACCTACCCGACGATCCGCATCGACGAGAACGACGCCGACGTCGGCCACGAGGCGACCGTCTCCAAGATCGGCGACGAGCAGCTCTTCTACCTGCAGAGCCGCGGGCTCGACGAGGAGGAGGCCTCGAAGATGATCGTCAACGGCTTCATCGAGCCGGTGACCAAGGAGCTGCCGATGGAGTACGCGGTTGAGCTCAACCGCCTGATCGAGCTGCAGATGGAGGGTTCAATTGGCTGAGGTAGCGACCGAGCCGGCCTGGTTGGACGAGAGGCGCCGGCAGGGCGCCTCTCTGGCGCAGAGCCTCCCCCTCCCCGACCACAAGTCGAAGGGCTGGGAATTCACCGACCTCTCCGGGCTGGAGATCGACTCCTACACGGAGGCCGAGACCGAGGCCGAGGTCAGCGGCGGCGAGGGGGCGACCGTGGTCTCGCTCGCCGACGCCGTCTCCTCCCACCCCGACCTGCTGCAGGAGCACCTCGGTTCGCTGGTCCCGGTCGAGGACCCGTTCGTCGCTCGCAACGAGGCGGCCTGGAGCGACGGCGTCCTCGTCCACGTGCCGCGCGGCGTCACCGTCGCCGAGCCGATCCGGATCGAGGTCCCGGTCGACCAGGCGGGCGCCGCCGTCGGCTGGCGCACCCTGATCGTGCTCGAGGAGGGCGCCGAAGCGGAGGTCTGGGAGCACTGGTCCTCGCCCGACGACGAGGTCGACGGGCTGCTCAACTCGGTGGTCGAGCTGAGCGTCGGCCAGGCGGCCACGCTGCGCTACGTCAACACCCAGGACATCTCCGAGTCCTCGTGGATCTTCGCCACCCAGCGCGCCCAGGTCGAGCGCGACGCCCGGCTCGACTGGGCGGCCCTCGGCTTCGGCTCCGCCCGCGGCAAGGTGCGGATGGAGACCAAGCTGGCCGGCCCCGGCTCCGAGGCCCGCGTCACCGGCGGCTACGCCGGCGGCCCCGGGCAGCACCTCGACTTCGACACGATCCAGGAGCATGCGGCGCCCAACACCAACTCCGACCTCGCCTTCCGCGGCGTCCTCGCCGCCGGCTCGACCGCGGTCTGGCGCGGGATGATCAAGGTCGACCCGGGCGCCCAGCAGACCGACGCCTTCCAGGAGAGCCGCAACCTGCTGCTCTCGACCGAGGCCCACGCCGACGCGATTCCCGGTCTGGAGATCCTCGCCGACGACGTCCGCTGCACCCACGCCGCGGCGATCGCCCAAATCGACAAGGACCAGCTCTTCTACCTGACCTCGCGCGGGCTCGACCCGGCCGGGGCGAAGACGCTGATCATCGAAGGCTTCCTCGAGTCCCTGGTCGAACGGCTGGCCGAGGGCCCGGTGCGCGACGAGATCTCGGCCGCGCTCGAGCAGCGACTCGCCGAGATCCTCTAGTCGTCGTCTGAGTCTCCCTCGTCCCCCCTGCGCTTCTCCGAGAGCGTCGTCTTGACGATGCCGATCACGACGAAGAGGACCGGCAGCAGATAGAAGACCCAGAGGTAGTGGCCGATGTGGGCCAGGGGCAAGGTCACCCGTTGGAGACTGACAGCAGATAGAGGCCGAAGCAGGTGAAGGCGACCATCACCGCCAGCATCCAGTACTGCGAGCGGGAGGCGTCGCGGTACTTGGGCCAGTAGACGAGGGCGCGGTCGTGGGCCAGGGTGAGGCCGAGGACGTGGCCGACGACGAGGGCGCCGACCTGGACGTACCAGATCGCGTTGGCGCTGAGCAGACGGAAGTCGATGCCGCCGGACGCCGTGCCGAAGAGGTCGGTGTGGGCGGTGCCGAGGGGATCGGAGAGCAGGTAGGTGAACTGGGCCTGCTCTTGGAAGACGAAGAGGCTGAAGTAGTGGGCGACGAGGTAGGCGAGCGCGATCGGGATCAGGGTGTGGGCGAAGCCGACCCGCAGCGTCGCCAGCGAGGGGGCGCCGCGGATCGTGCGCATGCCGCGCACGCCGAGCAGGTAGACGAGGCCGACGCCGGCGAAGCAGAGCAGGATGAAGACGGTGTCGGTGAGCCGCAGCGCCGTGGTCAGGTCGATGCCGCGGTCGACGAACCAGTTGAAGGTGCTTTCGATCGCGGATTTGAAAGCCCCCTCCTGGGCGCCGTCGAAGCTGGTGGTGGCAATCGAGGCGATGACCACGGCTGCCGAGCCGGGCAGGGTCGCCCAGTGGGTCGCGGCGGCGAGCGGGCGGCGCCGGCCCAACTTCCCGTCCTCGACCGCGAAGCAGCCGAGCTGGGAGAACATCCCGAAGTAGACCGAGAAGACCTCGCCGCGCTGGCACCACTCCTCGGTCCCGAACAGGGCCATCATCGCCAGCGTGTAGCCGCTGTAGACGAGGGCGGCGGTGGCCGCCGCGTGGGGGTCGAGGCCGACGGCGACGCCGCCGCTGGAGCCGTAGACGACCTCGAGCCAGACGACGGCGATGAGGCCGATCGCGGCCGGCCAGCGGCCGAGCCTCTCGGGGTACGTGAGGTGGGCCGAGCGCTGGCCGGCTATCGCCCGGAAGCCCGCTCCGGCGGCGCGGCCGGCGGCGCGCCAGGGGTTGAAGGGCCGGAAGATGTCCCCGAGCAAAGCGGAGAAGAACGGAAAGCCGAGCCAGGTGGTGACGAAGAGGAAGGTGAGGGCGAAGTTGCGATCCGGGGCTTCGGTGCCGCGCAGGCCGGTGTAGATGGCGACGCCGAGGAGGAAGACGCCGACGAGGCCGCAGAGGAACTGCACCGGCCGGTTGACCAGAGCGCGGGACAGCCCCGCCCCGAGGGGACGCCAGTGGTCCTCCTCGAAGCGGGGCTTGCGCCATGCCGCCGCGAGCGCGAAGAAGGAGGCGATCAGGACGATCGACGCCCCCCAGGCGAACAGCCAGGCCGGGACCGGCAGGTCCTGCCGGGCGACCAGCGCGTGCGCGAACGGCAGGAAGCTCACGGGTTGACCGTGATTTCAGCGATCTGCTCCTTACGGCCCTCGAGCTCGGCCTCGAAGATGCCTTCGATTTCGGCCGGGAAGTCGAAGCTGACCGTGCCGCCGGCCGGGACGTCCTCCATCAGGTCGTAGCCGTGGACGTGGACCTCGTCGGCGACGTCGGATTCGACCTCGAAGCGGATCTCGTCGCCGGCGCTGTATTCGAGCTGCTTGACGCCGCCGACCGGTTCGCCGTTGCGGATGACGATGGTCGGGACCTTGCCGCCCATGCTGGCGCTTTCGGGGCCGTCGGCCGGCCTCGTGGTGGCGCCGGTGGTCGCTTCGTTGGTCTCGTCGCTGCTGCCGCCGCAGGCGGTGAGGCCGACGGCGATGGCGAGCGCTGCCAGCAGCGCCAGGGCAGCTCGGTTCAGGTGGTTCATCGATGGCTCCTTCTGTGGGTGCGCGGTTGCCGCGCAGGGTCGGATCGCGGTTGCGCGGTTCGCCATCCACACATCTCGTGGAAAAGGAACCGCGGAACCGGGCTCGGGTGACCTACGCGAGGAGCGGCGGCGGGCGCTGGGCCAGGCTGAGGGCGATCAGCAGGCCGCCCCCGGGCGCGAAGGAGCTGGGGCGCAGCGGCGCCCGGCGAGCGGCGGTCCCGGCGCGGCGGGAGCCGGAGCCAGCGGCGATCCGCTCAGAGAGGCGGACGATCGCCTCGCAGCCGGGGTAGCGACCGAGCAGCAGGCAGACGAGCAATGCCAGGAGGAGGGGGGATGTGGAGAGGGAGATGTGAGGGATAGGGGAAGAGGAGAGAGAAGAGGAGGGGCACTGCGGGCAGCAGGAAGGCACCAAGCTCAGTCACGGCGGCCCAGGATAACGTCCGCGCGTGCTCCCCGGACGCGACAACATCGCCGCCCCCGACCTGCCGAGCGGCCTCACCTGGGTCGGCGCCGAGCCCGAGTCGATGCCCTCCCTGACCGCCGGCGGTCCGGCCCTGGTCCACTTCCTCGACTTCGCCCAGCTCAACAGCGTGCGCACGCTCCCCTACCTGGGCGAGTGGTCGCGGCGCTATCGGGAGGCGGGTCTGAGCGTGATCGGCGTCCAATCGCCACGCTTCCCGTTCGGAGCCGACGCGGATGCGGTCGCCGCCGGCCTGGCCGCGCTGGGGGTCGAGTTCCCGGTCGCGATCGACGCCGACCACGACCTCTGGAGTGCCTACGGCTGCGAGGGCTGGCCCAGCCTCTTCCTCTGGAGCCTCGGCGGGGCGCTCGCCTGGGTCCACTTCGGCGAGGGCGAGTACCTGGCGACGGAGATCGCGATCCAGGAAGAGCTGCGGGAGATCGACGCCCTGCAGCCGCTGCCGGAGCCGATGGCGCCGCTGCGGCCCAGCGACGCCCCCGGCGCTTGGGTGACCGCCCCCACTCCCGAGGTCTTCCCGGGCGGATCCTGGGAGCGGCCCTGGACGGCAGGCGATGGCGGCGAGGAGCTGACGCTGGAGTACGCGGCGGGTGGCGCCTACGCGACCGTCGAGGGGTCGGGGGAGATCGCCCTCGAGCTGGACGGCGAGCCCGGCGCGACGATCGCCGTAACCGGACCCGCTCTCTACCCTTTGGCCAAGCATCCAGGCCACGAGGCTCACGTCATCTCCCTCCGCCCCACGCCCGGCCTGCGGGTCTGGTCCATCAGCTTCCCCGCCGCCACCCCCGAGGAACCCGGCCAGTTTTAAGGATTGAAACTCCTTAGTATTTAGATATTTTATTAGCTCAAATATCTACCTAAGGAGCTAGGAGCATGGCCAAGGTCCTGCATTGGGAGTTTGAGCAAAAAGCGCCGCTCGGACCCGGAAAAAGCGTGTGGGTACAGCTTGGCGCCTCAGATGAGTACGGAGCGGGCGCCTTGGCGATCACCGCGATTCCATACCAAGGAAATGGGGGCGAAGCGGACGTTCTCAAAGTCGAGAACGTCAACGTCACCCGCACCCAAAAGAACCAAGGCGACATCCCTCAGATCGCCTTCCACGCGGGCTGCAGCGTTATGAACAACGGGAAAACCACCGTCGGCAAATGGTCGGTCGTGGTTGGGGTCATCTCGCCCTGAGAGGTAGCGCTCTCGGTCCGCTTCCCTGTGTGCGATCTTTGACGCTCGAGGTCGCGACCCAACCGAGAGGAACGACGATGATCACCAAGCTCGACTTCGTAGGAATCCCGTCCACCGACGCCGACCGCTCCCGCGCCTTCTACGTCGACACCCTCGGCCTCCGCCCCGACGAGAGCTCCAACTACGAGTTCTGGGTCGGCGAGACCTGCTTCGGCATCTGGGAACCGTCCAAACAGGGCATGGAGTTCGCTCCCCAGAAAAACGCCCACCCGGCCCTGCACGTCGACGACGTCGCCGCCGCCCGGGCCGAGCTGGAGGCGAAGGGCGTCAAGTTCAACGGCGACACCTTTGACACTGGCGTCTGCCACATGGCGCTGTTCAGCGACCCCGACGGCAACGACCTGATGCTGCACCACCGCTACGCCGATTAGGACTGCTCGTCGAGCGCATCCGACTTTGACCCCACTCAGGTGGGGACAACATCGGATGCGCTAAGCGCCGGCGGGAACCTCGTCGCGGATCTCCTTCGGCAGCATGAAGCGCACGTCCTCGTGGACGGTGCGCAGCTCGGAGACGTCGTCGGCGCCGCGCTCGCGGAAGAAGCCGACCAGGCTCTCGACCAGCTCCTCGGGGGCGCTGGCGCCGGAGGTGATGCCCACGGTCTCGACTCCCGCCAGCCACTCCTCCCCGACCTGGGTGTGGTTGTCGATCAGGTGCGAGGCGGCGCCGTGTTCGCGCGCAACCTCGACCAGGCGGTTGGAGTTGGAGGAGTTGGTCGAGCCGATCACGAGGACCAGGTCGCACTCGCGGGCCAGCTGCTTGACGGCGATCTGGCGGTTGGTCGTCGCGTAACAGATGTCGTCTGACTTGGAGCTGACGATTCCGGGGAACTTGGCGCGCAGAGCGGCGATCACTTCCGCCGTCTCGTCGACCGAGAGCGTCGTCTGGGTGATGAAGGCGACCTTGTCGGGGTCTGGGACCTGGAGCGAGGCAACCTCGTCGGCGGTTTCGATCAGGACGATGTTGTCGGGGGCCTCGCCGGTGGTCCCTTCGACCTCCTCGTGGCCGTCGTGGCCGATCATCACGATCGTGTAGCCCTGGGCGGCGAAGCGGCGGGCGGAGACATGGACCTTGGTCACCAGCGGGCAGGTGGCGTCGATCGTGCGCAGGTTGCGGGCGGCGGCGTTGTCGTGGACCGCCGGGGCAACGCCGTGGGCGGAGAAGACGACCATCTCGCCCTCCGGCACCTCGGTCTCCTGCTCGACGAAGATCGCGCCGCGCTTGGCCAGCTCCTCGACCACGTGCTTGTTGTGGACGATCTCCTTGCGCACGTAAACGGGGGCGCCGTAGCGGTCGAGCGCGCGCTCGACCGTCTGCACGGCGCGGTCGACCCCGGCGCAGTAGCCGCGCGGAGCGGCGAGCAGAACCCGCTTGGGAGCGGCGGTGGCGGTGGCTGCCATACCTGCAGGGTAGCGGTGGCGAGGTTGCGGCCGCGGGTGCGGGCTGGCACCGGAGGGCGGGTGGAAGCTAGCCTTGCGGGGTGAGCACCGAAGGACGCCATCTCGACAGGTTGACCGCGGTCGACGCCTCGTTCCTGACCAACGAGAGCTCGACCAGCCACATGCACGTCGGCGCCATCCTCATCTTCGAGGGGCCCCCGCCGAAATACGTCGACCTGGTCGAGCACGTGCGCACCCGCCTGCGGCTGGTGCCGCGCTTCCGCCAGAAGCTGGTGGTGCCGCCGCTGGAGGCGGGCCGGCCGCTCTGGGCCGACGACGTCAACTTCAACCTCACCTACCACATCCGCCACACCGCGCTGCCCGAGCCGGGTGGCGAGGCGCAGCTGAAGCGGCTGGCCGGGCGCGTCTTCTCGCAGCAGCTCGATCGCTCCAAGCCGCTCTGGGAGCTGTGGCTGGCGCAGGGCCTGGAGCGCGACCGCTTCGCGATCCTGACCAAGACCCACCACGCGATGGTCGACGGTGTCTCCGGCGTCGACATCGGCACCGTCCTCTTCGACCTCGAGCCGGTGCCGCCGCCGGCGCCAGTTGAAGACGAGTGGGTGCCGCAGCCCGAACCCGGCACCACCGAGCTGGTCGCCCGCGGGGTCAGCGACCTGGTGGCGACGCCGATCAAGTTCGCCGAGCGGGCCGTCGAGGCGGTGCGCAACCCGGAGACGACCGCGCGCAAGGCGGTCGAGGCCCTGGAGGGCATCAGCGAGATCGTCAGCGCCTTCGCCGACCCGGCCCCGGACGTGCCGCTGAACAAAGAGATCGGGCCGCACCGCCGCTACGTCTGGGCGCGCTCGGAGCTGTCCACCTTCAAGCGGATCAAGGACGAGCTGGGCGGCACCGTCAACGACGTCGTCCTCGCCGTCGTGACCGGCTCGGTGCGCAACTGGCTGCAGACCCGCGGCATCCGCACCGAGGGGCTGGAGCTGCGGGCCCTGGTCCCGGTCTCGATCCGCAGCGAGGACGAGCACGGCGCTCTCGGCAACCGGATCGCGCTGATGCGCGGACCGCTGCCGGTCTACGTCGAGGACCCGGTGCGGCGCCTGCGGGTGATCAGCGAGGAGATGGAGGGGCTGAAGCGCTCCAAACAGGCGCTCGGGGCGGAAGTCATCTCCCGCTTCAACGACTTCGCGCCGCCGACCCTGCTGGCGCAGGCCTCGCGGATCAACTTCTCCACCAGGCTCTTCAACCTGATCGTCACCAACGTTCCCGGGCCGCAGCTGCCGCTCTATGTGCTGGGACGGGAAATGGAGGAGGTCTTCCCGGTCGCCTTCCTGCCGGAAAACCACCGGATGGCGATCGCGATCATGAGCTACCACGGCAAAATCGGCTTTGGCCTGCTCGCCGACTACGACTCGATGGAAGACGTCGAAACGGTCGCCGACGGGATCAACGAGTCGCTGGCCGAGCTCGAGCGGGCAGCTGGCGCCGCCGCCAAGAACGCCGCCTGAATCACCGCTCACGCCTGAAGCCTTTCAGCCCCTATAGGGGCCACAACCCTTCAGACCTCGCCAGATCGACCATCTAGGCTTGGTCGATGCCGCTCTTCCTGATCGTCCTCTTCATCGTCGTCCCGATCGCCGAGCTCTACGTGATCATCCAGGTCGGCGAGGCGATCGGCCTCTGGCCGACCCTGGCACTGCTGCTGGCCGACGCCCTGCTCGGCTCGTTCCTGCTCAAACACCAGGGCCGGGGCGCCTGGCGCCGCTTCAACGAGGCGCTGGCCCAGCGCCGCTTCCCAGGCAAGGAGGTGGTCGACGGCCTCCTCATCGTCGTCGGCGGCACCCTGCTCTTGGCGCCCGGCTTCATCACCGACATCTTCGGCCTGGTCCTGCTGATCCCGCCGACCCGGGCGATCGTGCGCGGCCTGCTGAAACGCTTCACGATCGGCCGCTTCCTGGTGGTCGGGATGCCGGGCGGCGGCCAGTTCGGGGCGCCGCGAGGACCTGGCGAGCAGGGTGCGAGCCGCGACTACGACTTCGAGGCGACCGCGGAAGAGGTGCCGGTCAACCCCAACGGCCACGAGGCCAACCGCGAGCTGCCCCCGATCGACGAGCGTTGAGCTCAGAACTCAGGGACTCGATGACGGGTCAGCGGGATCGCCCTGCCCCTTAGGTGAGTGCACCCAACACGTTATACTGTCGGTATGACTCACAAGGTGGGCATGAAAGGCCAAGTCGTAATCCCAAAGGCAATCCGGGATGAGATCGGCATCCGGCCCGGCGACGAGGTGACCTTCGAGCCCGATGGCTCCGAGGTGAGGGTGCGGCGTGTCGAGGACGACCGAGCGCAGCTTGCAAGCGACGTGAGATCACTCCGAGGCATCTGGTCCGACACCCCCGGTGGCGGTACCGATGAGCTATTGAAGGAGCGCCGCCGCGAACGTGATCTAGAGGAGCGCAAGGCCAAAAGGCAGGGCGTTGGTAGTTCTCGATAGTTGGGCGCTACTGGCTTATCTGAAGGACGAGCCGGCCGCTGGCCGGATCGAATCCGAGTGGATCGGATCAGGAGCTGCGATCTCCTCGATCAATCTCGGCGAGGTTCTGTACATCCGTATCCGAGCGACCGGCGAGGACTCCGCCCGAGCCGGCATTGAAACGATCCGGCGGCGCCTGAGCGTGATCGAGCCGGACTGGTCACTGGTGATGGCCGCGGCGACGATCAAGGCGAGCGGTGGCCTCTCCTACGCCGATGCCTTCTGCGTCGCCACCGCGCTCCACCTCAACACTCCGCTTTGGACCGGAGACCCGGAGATCATCGACCAAGCGGCCGAGCATTCCTGCGAGGTCGTAGACCTTCGCTCATCCGCATCCTGAGCCGGCGTAGCTTCCTATCCTCGACCTCCGTACTCGCGTACTTCAATCGCGACTAAGTCAAGTGAGATGGCTAGCTAGAAGCCCAGCGCGAACTTGGCGTCGTCGGTCATCATTTCCGGTGACCAAGCGGGGTCGAAGACCATCTTCGGGTGCACGGCGCTGACGCCGGGGAGGTCGCCGACGAACTCCTTCATCTGTTCGGAGACCTGGGGGCCGATCGGGCAGGCCGGGGTGGTCAGGGTGAAGGTGACGTAGACGTCTTCCTGCTCGATGTCGACGTCGTAGACGAGGCCGAGGGAGACGAAGTCGAGGCCGAGCTCGGGGTCGATGACCTCTTCGAGCGCCTCGAAGACATCCTCCTCGCTGAGGACTTCGGCGTGCTCCGTCGGAGGCGGCGGGCTGGGTGGGTGATTGCTCGTCGGGCATCGGACAATGGTAGCCGGGCGGGCTACCCGGGCGGCAGCGGCTCCAGGGGCGTGCCGGGTGCGGACGGTGCCAGCTCCAGCTGCCACCAGCTGACGTCGTGCCAGTTCCCCTCCTTCCAGCCGATCCGCGGGCTGACGCCGATGCGGACGAAGCCGAGCGACTCGTGCAGGCGCACGCTGGCGTCGTTGGGCAGGGTGATGCCGGCGCAGGCGATCTGGAAGTTCTGGCGCCGCAGGTGCACGAACAGCCTCTCGTAAAGGCTCCGTCCCAGGCCCTCGCCGCGGCGGTTGGCGGCGACGTAGACGGAGACGCTGGCGACCCAGCGGTAGGCGGGGCGCTCCATGTACCGGCAGGCGTAGGCGTAGCCGACCACCTCTCCCCCCTCCGCGGCGACGAGCCAGGGGTGGGTGGCTGCGTAGCGGGCCATCCGGGCTTCCATCTCGAGCGCGTCGGGTGGGTGCTCCTCGAAGGAGATCGGCGTGCGTTCGACGTAGGGCGCGTAGATCGCCGCGCAGGCGGCAGCGTCGCGCTCGGGCTGGGCGTCGCGGATCGTGGGGGTTGCCATCGTGGCAATCTAACCGCCTCACCGCACGGTGCTTTTCGCGCCAATAGGCTGGCGGCCGATGAGCGACTCGGGTCAGATCCTGCGGCGGTCGATCGGCATCGTCTTCAGCGACGGCGGACTGCTCGCCCTCACCTCCGCGCTTCCGGCCGGCGGCCGCGAGCACGGCGACGAGGAGGTCGCGGCGGTGCTCTGCGACCCCGACGCGGCGCCCGTCACCTTCGCGGAGGCGCTGCTCTCGACCGAGTACGGCGAGGACGGGGTGCAGCGCCGGGTCAGCCTGGAGCTGTGGCCGGACGCCGAGTACGGCCGGCCGCTGCGCGGGGCGGGCACGCTGATCAGCTCGACCTCGGTCCAACGCCGCGGCCTCAACGCCGAGATCGCCTTCTTCCGCTGGTCGGTCGAGGGGCGCGAGGGCCTGGGCACCTACGAGGTCGCCCGCCCCGATGCCTGAGATCGAGGCCGTCATCTCCGACTTCGGCGGCGTCCTGACGACGCCGCTGCTGAGCTCCTTCATGGCGGTCCAGGACGAGATCGGGATCACCCCCGAGGATCTCGGCAAGGCGATGCGGGCGATCACCGGGGAGGACGGCGAGAACCCGCTCTACGCGCTGGAGCGCGGCGAGATGACCGAGGCCGACTTCCTCGAGCGGGTCAACGACGGGCTCGAGCCGCTGCTCGGCCACCGCCCGCAACTGCACCGCTTCCGCGAGGTCTACTTCGAGGCGCTGCACCCGAACCAGCCGATGATCGCGCTGATGGCGGAGCTGAAGGCAGCGGGGCTGCGGATGGCGATGCTGACCAACAACGTGCGCGAGTGGGAGCCGGTCTGGCGGCCGATGCTGCCGGTCGACGAGATCTTCGAGACCGTGGTCGACTCCGGCTTCGTCGGCTGCCGCAAGCCGGAAGCGCGGATCTACGAGCTGACCCTGGAGCGGCTCGGCCTCGCGGCCGAGGCCTGCCTCTTCGTCGACGACCTCGAGCCCAACATCGAGGGCGCGCGCCGGGCCGGCATGCGGGCGGTGCACTTCCGCGACAACGAGCAGGCGATCGCCGAGATCAGGGGATGTCTCGGCGATCGCCCAAGCTGAGCCCCGGCGGCCCTACGGCCCCGTGAAGCTGCCGGCGTAGCAGGGCCCGCCGCCGCAGCTGTCGCCGACCGGGATCGCTCCTCCGAAGAAGTCGGAGACGAGCTGCTGCTCGGCCGGCGCGGCCCGCGGCGCCCCGTGCGGGTCCTCCCCGGAGCGGTTCGGCAGGTTTTCCCAGGGCGGCGGTTCGGTGCCGATCTGGGCACCGGGGTTGGCCGGGTCTTCGCGGATCGGTCCGGTGTCCCAGTAGTAGATCGCCGAGCCGGTGTACGGGTAGCGGCGGATCGAGGGAACGTTCCAGAGCACGTCGGTTTCCGGCCAACGACCCGGGAAGAGGACCGGCCGGTGGGCAGCGGCGCCGATCGTCCGGGCCTCGACGTCGGCCTGGTAGTCGGTGACCTGATGATCGCCGAAGGCGACGTTCATCAGCACCTGGTGCGGCGGCGTGTTCGGCAGCGGGTCGTCGGTCATCCGGGCCGCGTAGCCGTTGGGCTCACCGCGGTCCCAGAGCATCTGCATCAGGTCGAGGACCAGCGGATGCGTCATTTCGTTCGGGTAGGACGGGTAGAGGACCGCGGCGAATTCGTCGAAGTCGACCGAGCGCGGCAGCAGCACCGAGTAGTTCATCGCCGGCACCCCGAGCGAGGCGCGGGTGAAGTCCGGTGAGACCGCGGTCAGGGCGCCGCCCATGATCCCGCCCTGGCTGTTGCCGTTGTAATAGAGGTGGCTGGTGTCGAGCACCGATCCGCTGAGCATGGTCCCGTCCTGGTGGAAGGCCGGGTCGGTCGTGAACCCGGTCGGGCTGATCAGCGCCCGCCCGAGGAAGAGCTCGTCGAGCAGTCCCTGCTGGAGGCGGTCGGGGATCGTAGGGAAGGCGGAGATGTCCTGCAGCGCCGCGACCACGGAGGGGATGTCGGATTCCGACATTCCGATCTCGTCGGTCGCACACTGGACGATCGCGTGTTCCTGGGAGAGGCTGCGCTGCGGGCTCGACGCCACCTCCCCGGCGTCGCCGAAGAGCCCGTGCCCGTACAGCGACGGGCGCCCGGCGCCCGGCGGTCCGGTGACCACCGATTCGGGGACTATGCAGTCGAAGTTGGCGGTCCAGGTGCCGTTCTGGATCGGGGCCCCGCTGGCGTCGAGCTGGAAGGTGCCGCCCGCGGCGCAGCTTGGGAACAGGTAGCAGGGCACCTCGAAGCTGCCTTTGACCCGGCGCGCGATCTGACCCGGGTTCGGCGCCGTTTCGACGCTGGTCACCTGGAAGCTGGGCGAGCTGCCCTGGGAGATGCCGTCGGCGAGGTTGGTGTCGCCGAGCTGGGCGAAGGCGGCGTCGCGCATGGCGAGCTCGCGGCCGGCGTTGTTGCGGTCGCTGGCGACGGTGAAGTCCCAGGCGAGGTAGAGGTCGCGGCGCTGGATGCCGGAGCGCTGCAGGCGCGAGAAGATCGCTTCGTAGTGGCCACGGCGGGCGTTGATCTGCGGCTGCTTGGAGGGCACGCGGTCGCGGTAATAACGGAAGGCGACCGGCGCTTCGAGCTTCTGCCCGGCGGCGTTGCGGAGATCGCGCAGGGCGACGATGTAGCGGTGCCCGGAGGCGAAGTTGACGGCCGGGTGGATCTCCAGCACCGCTTTCGCCGGGTCGGTCGCGGTCGAGTCGATCTCGCTCCAGATCGGCCAGCGCCTGCCGGTATTGGCGTCGATGACGACGATCGGGGCGTTGCCCCTGCGGTACTGGCCGATGTGGTTGACCGGGGCCGCGCCGGTGGCGCGCACGTCGGCGACGGTGTCGATGCCGGGGACCTTGAGCAGGATCGCGGCGCCGGGGCTGAAGCCGTCGGAGGCGTTGTAGGGAGTGGCGTCGATGTGTTTTCCGAAGGCGTTTGCCGGCATGCCGGCGGTGGTGAGGTTGACGCGGCGGCCGGTGGGGCTGGCCGGGTCGGGGACGGTGTAGTAGTCGTCCGGGAAGGGCAGCAGGCAGAGCGGGTTGCCGGGCTGGGCGATGAAGTCGCAGTTGGCGGCTTCGCTCATGTCGACCGGCGGCAGGGACTGATGGGGCGGCTTGTGGCCGTGGCCGGGATGGTGGCCGTGGCCGGGATGGTGCCCATGGCCATGGCCATGGCCGTGTTGGTGGCCATGCCGTTGGCCGTGGCTCGATTGCGGGCCATGCCCATGACCGGGCGACGACGCGAGTGCGACCGCGGCGAACAGCGCGATCCCGAGGGCCAGTGCGGCAACAGTGGCGGCGGCCACGTTCAAGCGATTCCTCATCGGCAATCCTCCGAGCTTCGTCCTGGCCAACCCCCGAGCACAGCGCCGCGGACAGTGGCGCCGACTGACCTATCTCTCCATTCAGATCACCGTAACAGGGCCGGTGTGTCGGCTCTGGAGGTGCTTGGGCGCGCTGGTTATCCGCTCTGTACAGGCGCCTCGCGCCAGCGCCGGGCGAAGGGCAGGCGCCAGCTGTGCGGTGCGATCAGGGCGCCGACTTCGGTCGGTCCCCAGGAGCCCTGCGGGTACGGTTTGACCGGCGGCGGATGCTCCAGCAGCGGCGTCGAGACCTCCCAGAGGCGCTCGATGTCCCTGGCCGTCGTGAACAGGGTGTGGTCGCCGTCCATCGCGTCGCGGATCAGCCGCTCGTAGGCCTCGAGAGTGTCGCCGCGGTAGTCGGTTTCGTCGAGCGAGAACTGCATGCTCGCCTTGTCGAGGACCATCCCCATCCCCGGCCGCTTGCCGTAGAAGGAGAGCGAGACGCGCGAGGACTCGTCGAGGTCGAAGGTGAGGTGGTCGGGACCGTAGCGGCCGACCCGCGAGTGCTCGGGGAACATGCTCTGCGGCGGCTCGCGGAAGGCGATCGAGATGATCCGGGCCCCTTCGCCCATGCGCTTGCCGGTGCGCAGGTAGAAGGGGACGCCGCTCCAGCGCCAGTTGTCGACCTCACAGCGCAGGGCGACGAAGGTCTCGGTGCTGGAGCTCGGGGTCGACGCCGGGTTCGGAGGTGTAGCCCTCGTACTGGCCGCGCACGACCTGGGCCGGGTCGAGCGGGCGCAGCGAGCGGAAGACCTTGTTCTTCTCCTCGGTGATCGGTTCCGGCGCGAGCGCGGTCGGCGGCTCCATCGCGACGAAGGCGAGGATCTGCATCAGGTGGGTGACGACCATGTCGCGGTAGGCGCCGGTCGTCTCGTAGAAGGCGGCGCGGGAGCCGACCGCGAGCGTCTCCGGCACGTCGATCTGGATGTGGTCGATGTGGTCGCGGTTCCAGATCGGCTCGAAGAGGCCGTTGGCGAAGCGCAGGGCGAGGATGTTCTGCGCCGCCTCCTTGCCGAGGAAGTGGTCGATGCGGAAGACCTGGTCCTCGCGCAGGACCTGGTGGACGAGGTGGTTGAGCCTGCGGGCGCTCTGGTGGTCGGTGCCGAACGGCTTCTCCATGATCACCCGGGCGCGCTCGGTGAGGCCGGCGGCGGCGAGCATCTGCAGGACGTCGGCGGCGGCGGTGGGCGGGATGCTGAGGTAATGGAGCAGGCGCGTCTCCGGGCCGAGCTCGGCTTCGGCGGCCTCGACGGCGGCGGAGAGGCCATCGGGAGCGGCCGCGTGCGGCACATAGGAGAGGCGGCGGGAGAACTCGCTCCAGTCCTCCTCGCTGAAGGCGTGGCGGGCGTACTCGCGGCAGGCCGGCTCGGCGAACTCCCGGAAGCCCTCGTCGCCGATCTGCTCCAGGGAGATGCCGACGATCCTGAACTCCGGCGGCATCAGCCCGGCCTGGAAGAGACGCAGCAGCCCCGGCAGCAGCTTGCGGCGTGAGAGGTCGCCGGTAGCGCCGAAGATGACGATCACGTGTGGGGCGAGTGCCAAGGCGGCAGCTTAGCCCTCCGGGAACCCACTCGACCGCGAACGAATCGCGATCGAGGGAGCTACTACTACTAGTTGTCCGAGCCCGCCCTGTCCCAGACGTAGAGCTCGAGGGCCTCTACGGCGAGCGCCATCAGGCGCGGCGGCGAGAGCAGGCCGAGGACCAGCTCGAGGGCGTCCTCCTCGGTGACCCCGGCGTCGACGGCCTCCTCGCCGCGGAAGCCGGCGGCGAGCTTGAGGGCCTCGCGGCGGTTGTCGCCGAGCGAGCCGAAGGCGCCCATGAGGAAGTCGCGGTTGGGAACCGGATGGCCGACCTCGAGCGAGCCGTGCCAGGCGGCGAGCATCGAGAGGTCGTGCTCGTCGAGCTCGGAGATCGCCTTCGCGTAGTGGACCTCGAGCTCGGTGTCGGGGATCTCGTCGACCCAGGCGCGGACGGCCTCGCCCAGCAGCTGGCGGCGGGCCTCGCGGCCGACCGAGTCGGCGATGGCGCGAACTGCGTCGGCTGGGTCTACGAAACAGAGGGACATGGGCTGGTTCGCAATCTAGAGGGGGCGGAAGACGGCAAAACCGGGAGCGGAAACCCCCGCTTTGCGGCTTTGTGGCGCGGTCTGCGTCCGCCTCCGAGCGCGCCGGAGCCCGACCTATGCTGGTTCGCTCGCCGCCATGCCGCTGAAGCTGATCCACGGACCCCCGAACTCTGGTCGCGCCGGACTCGTCCGGAGCGGGTTCATGGCCGCGCTCGAGCGCGATCCGGTCCTGGTCGTGCCCACCGTCGACGACGTCTTCGCCTTCGAGCGCGAGCTCTGCGCGGCGGGCGCGGCGCTGGGCGGGGCGGCGATGACCTTCGGGGCGCTGTTCCGCACCGTCGCCACCGCCGGCGGGGTGCCGCCGGGGGCCGAGCTCTCCCCCGCCCAGCGGCTGCGGACGGTCGCGGTCGCGGTCGACGCCCGGCTGCCGCGGCTCGGCCCGCTGCGGCGCTCGGCCTCCCGCCCCGGATTCGCCCGTGCCTTCGTGCGGCTGCTCGACGAGCTGCAGGCCGCCGGCATCGATCCCGAGGCGGTCGAGGCCAGCGCCGGCACCCTCGAGGGGTCGGCCTACCTGAGCGATATCGCCACCCTCTTCAGCGCTTACGCCGAGGTGCGCGGGCGAACCGGCCGCGTCGACTCGCACGGGATCGCCCGCGAGGCGATCGCGCTGCTGCGCCGCGATGGCTCCTTCTGGGGCGACCGCCCGGTCTTCCTGTATGGGCTCGACGACCTCACTCCCAACCAGTTCGAGCTGGTGGCGGCGCTGGCGGGGCTGACCGAGGTGACCGTGGCGCTTCCGTACGAGGAGGGGAACGCGGCGCTGGCGGCGCGCTCGCGCCTGCTCGGGGAGCTGCGCGAGCGGATCGGCGCGATCGCGGAGGTGACGACCGAGGCGCAGCCGGGGAACACGGAGAGCGCGCTGCTCTTCCACCTCGCGCGGAGCTTCGGCGCGCCCGTGGCGACGCCGCGCGAGCCCGACGGCGACCTGATCCTGCTGCGCTCGGCCGGGATCCGCGGCGAGGCGGAGGCGATCGCGACCGAGGTCTCGAAGCTGGTCGCCGGCGGCGCCGACCCGGCCGCGATCGCAATCGCCCTGCGCGACCCGGCGCGGCGCGGCGCGGCGGTCGCGGCGGCGTTGGAGGCCAACGGGATCGCGACGGCGCTGGAGGCAGAGCTGGCGGTTGCCGGGACCGCCGTCGGCGGCGCTCTGGTGGCACTGCTGGAGGCGGAGTTCGGCGACGGGCGGGCGGCCGACCTCCTGCGCTACCTGCGCGGCCCCTCGAGCTTCTCCCCGGGCCGGGTCGACTGGCTGGAGCGGGCGCTGCGGCGCGGCCGGGTCGAGGACGCGGAGACAGCGCTGGCGCTGTGGCAGGGCGAGGAGGGCGAGCCGCCGCGGGACCTGCTGCGGCTGCGCGAGGCGGCGACGCGCTCGCCGGCGGCGCTGGCAGCCGAGGTCGCGCGGGTGGCGGCGACGATGGCGGCGCGGCCGCTGCGCGGCGAGGGCGACGGGCCGGCGCTCGGACCCGGCGACGGGCTGGAGCTGCGGGCGGCCGGGGCGATCGCCGCTGCCCTCGGCGAGCTGGCGGAGCTGGGCCCGCTGGCGCCGGCGCCGGAGGAGCTGGCGGCGACGATCGCCGCGCTCGAGTTCCGCGTCTGGAGCGGCCCGGTCGAGGGCCGGGTGCGGATCGCCAGCCCCTACCGACTGCGCGCCGGGCGCTTCGACCACGTCTTCGTCGGCTCCCTGCAGGACGGCGAGTTCCCGCGCCGCGACCGCGGCGGCGACCCCTTCCTCTCCGAAGCCCAGCGCGGCTCGCTCGGGCTGGAGGCGCGGCAGGACAGCGAGGCCGAGGAGCGCTACCTGTTCGGCGTCTGCCTGGCGCTGCCGCGGCGGCGGCTCTTCCTCTCCTACCGCGACAGCGACGAGAACGGCGGTGCCGAGTCGCGCTCGCCGCTGCTGGACGAGGTGCGGGCGCTGCTGGCGCCGGCACCCGACGGGCGTTCCCCCGACCCGGTCGAGGCAGAGATCACCCGCAGCCGCGACCTCGCCCGCGTGGTCCACCCCCTGGCCGAGGCGCCCTCGGAGGACGAGCTGGCGCGGGCGCTGGCCGCCCACGGGCCTGGCGCCGACACCGGCACCCTGCTGGCCGCCGCGGGCGTCGGGGAGGAGCGCGGCGCCCGCATCGACCGCCCGCATCACCGCCGCCCGCGGCGCCGAGGCAGCCTCGCGCGCGCCCGGCCCGCTGACCAACCCGGCGGCGATCGAGTCGCTGGCCGCGGTCGGCGCCTACGGCGGCACCACGATCGAGGGCTTCGACCTCTGCTCCTACCGCTGGTTCGTCAGCCACGAGCTCGACCCACAGCCGCTCGACCCGGCGCCCGACCCGCTGGTCCAGGGCGGCCTCATGCACGAGTCGCTCGACCGCCTCTACAAGGAGCGGCCCGGCGGCGACCCCCTCCCCCGTCCCGGCTCGCTGCCGGCCTGGCTCGGGCGCGGGCGCGAGATCGTCGCCGCGGTCGTGGCCGAGCGCGAGCTCGGCTCCCACCCGGCCGAGCGGGCGATGGCGCGGCGGGTCGAGCGCCTGCTGGAGCGCTTCCTCGCCGAAGAGGCGGGGCGCGAGACCGGCGGCTTCGAGCCCTGGCTGCTGGAGGCCGCCTTCGGCGAGCACGAGGACTCCGAGCGGCCGGCCCTGGAGCTGGACGGCTGGGGCCTGCACGGTGCGATCGACCGGGTCGACCGCGCCGCCGACGGTCGCGCCCTGGTGATCGACTACAAGCTCTCCGGCTCGGTGACGCCGCGGGAGAAGTTCGAGGAGCAGGCGAAGCTGCAGCTGCCGCTCTACCTGCTGGCGGTGGAGAAGCACTGGGGAGCGGAGCCGGTCGGCGGCCTCTACCACCCGCTGCGCGGGACCTCGGTGCGGCGCCCGCGCGGGGCGGTCACCGAGGCAGCGGCCCAGGACCTCGCCGACTATGGCCTCTATGGCCGCGACGTCGTCGACGCCGGGGCCCTGGAGGAGCTGCTGGCGGACTCGCGGCGGCGGGCCGGGGAGATCGTCGCCCGCATGCGCGCCGGCGACATCCGCCGCGACCCCGGCCCGCGCCGGGGCCTGCGCAATCACGACACCTGCCCGCCGTTCTGCGACTTCGCGCCGATCTGCCGCCGCGACCGCGCCCCCCAGTTCGAGGAGGACGAGGACGTGGAGGAGCGATGAGCGAGCGCACCCCGACGCCCGAGCAGGCGGCGGCGATCGAGATCGGCGGCGTCGACGTCCTGCTCGAGGCCGGTGCCGGCACCGGCAAGACCGGGGTGATGGTCGACCGCTACTGCCGTCTCGTCTGCGACAAGGGGATCTCCCCCGACGCGATCCTCGCCTTCACCTTCACCGACAAGGCCGCGGCCGAGCTGCGCCAGCGGATCCGGCTGGAGCTGGCGCGCCGGGCCGAGGCCGGCTCCGAGCGGGCGGCGCAGCTCCTGGGCGCGATCGGCGGTGCCTGGGTGATGACGATCCACGGCTTCTGCAGCCGCCTGCTCGCCGGACACCCCGTCGCCGCCGGGATCGACCCCGGCTTCCGCGTCCTCGACGCCCCTGAGACCGCTCGCGCCGCCCGCGAGGCCTTCGACGAGGCCCTCGGCGACTTCCTCACCCCCCAACCGCCCGCCGATGGGCCTCAAACGTCCGACATGCGGACGTCTGCGGCCCATCGACCCCGGAGTCCCGCGAGGAACTGGTGGCGACGTATGACATCGACGGGCTGCGGGGGCTCGTGTCCGGAGTGCACGCGGAGCTGCGCAGCCGCGGCGAGGCGGAGCCGCGGCTGCCGGAGCCGCCGGCGAGCGACCCGGTCGAGGCGATCGCCAGGGCGATCGAAGCGGCCGGGCAGGCACTGGAGGAGATGAAGGAGAGCGACCCCAAACGGGAGCCGGTCGAACGGGCGCTGGCGCGGCTGAGTGAGCCCGGGGCGGCGCCGGGGCTGGACGAGCTGCGGGCGCTGCGCCCCGACAGCAAGGCAAAGGCGATCCTCCCCTTCCGCGAGGCGATCGACGCGGCGATCTCGCGCAGCGCCGAGGCCGGCGTGGGCGGCGACGCCTACCGCAACCTGGCGGCGCTGCTGGAGCTGTTCTCGGCCCGCTTCGAGGCGGCCAAGGAACGCCGCGCCGGGATCGACTTCGAGGACCTGCAGATCCTCGCCGCGCGACTGCTGGAGCGGGCCGAGATCGGCGAGGCCTACCGGGCCCGCTTCAGCCATCTGCTGGTCGACGAGTTCCAGGACACCAACCGCCTGCAGCTGCGGCTGATCGAGGCGCTGCGGGGGCCGCGCAGCGAGCTGGTCGTGGTCGGCGACGAGTTCCAGTCGATCTACGGCTTCCGCCACGCCGACCTCGACGTCTTCCGCCGCCAGCGCGACCTGGTCGCCCAGCGCGCCGACGCCGAGCTGATGGAGCTGAGCGGCAACTTCCGCTCCCGCCCCGAGCTGATCGCCGCCGTCAACCACTTCGGCGCGGCGCTGCTCGGGCCGTCGTACCGCCCCCTCCGCGTCGGCGCCGCCCCACAGCCGGTCGACGGGCCGATAAGTCGAGCCAGCGACGACACATCGGCCCATCGACCCGCGGTCGAGCTGCTGCTGACGGCGCGGGACGGGTGGGACGAGGAGGGGATCGAGCTGGAGCCCGCGATCGACGGGCGCACGCCGCTCAACTGCCTGGCCGAGGCGCGCGACGTCGCCGCGCGCCTGCGCGAGCTGGCCGACAGCGGGGTCGACCGCGGCGAGATGGTGGTGCTGCTGCGCGCCTTCACCCACCTCGACGCCTACGAGGACTCGCTCGAGCGCGCCGGCCTGCGCCCCTACGTGGTCGGCGGCCGCGGCTACTGGTCCCAGCAGCAGGTCTCCGACGTCTGCGCGCTGCTGGCGACGATCGCCAACCCGCTCGACGACCAGGCGCTGTTCGGCGCCCTCGCCTCCCCCGCCTGCGGCGCCGCCCCGGACACGCTCTGGCTGCTGCGGGCGGCGGCGGGCAAGCGGCGCCACGTCTGGCCGGCGCTGGAGCGCGCCGCCGGAGCCGGCGACGCGGAGCTGGACGCGCCCGAGCGCCTGACCGACATCCCCGAGCCGGAGCTGGAGCTGCTGCGCCGCTTCGTGGCGACGATCGGCTCCCTGCGCGAGCGCGGCCCGCGGCTCTCCCTCGCTGCCCTGATCGAGACCGCGACGACCGAGAGCGGCTACGACCTGGCGGTGCTGATGCGCCCGGCCGGCGAGGCCCGCTTCGCCAACGTCCGCAAGCTGATGCGCCTCGCCGCCGGGTTCGAGAGCCGCGAGGGCCGCGACCTGCGCGGCCTGCTCGACTTCCTTGCCGCCCGCGCCGAGAGCGACGCCGAGGCCCAGGCCGCGACCGCCGCCGAGGGTCACGACGGGGTGCGGATCATGACCGTGCACAACGCCAAGGGGCTGGAGTTCGACGTCGTCGCCGTGCCCGACCTCTCGCGCAGCCTGCTGGCCGGGGCGCGGCCGCCGCTGCTGACCCTGGGCCGCGAGCAGCCGCCACGGGTGGGGATGCAGCTGCGCCGGCTCGGCAGCGGCGCGATCAACCTCTTCGACTACGCCGAGCTGGTCGAGGAGGCGAAGCGGCGCGACGCCGAGGAGGGGCTGCGCCTCTTCCACGTCGCCGCCACCCGGGCCCGCCAGCGGCTGATCCTCAGCGGCGTCGTCAAGCCCGAGCCGGGGCGGGAGACGAAGCCGAGCACGCCGGTGGTCGAGCGGTTGGTCGAGGCGCTCGGGGTCGAGCGCGACGCCGACGCGACCGTCGCGGTGCCGCCGCCGGAGCCGCGCCTGGGCCTCGATGCGAGCTTCGGCCCGGCCGAGGTCGCGATCAGCGTCAACCTCCCCTCGCCCGAGCGCGCGGCAGAGCTGCGGGCGACGCGGCGCGACACGGCCGCCGACCGCCCCCTGGGCGAGGGCCCGCCGCCCCTGGTCGAACGCCGGCCCCCGATCGTCCCCAGCCGCCCCCTCTCCTACACCGCGATCTCCGCCTACGAAGAGTGCGCCTACCGCTTCTACATGGAGCGGGTGCTGGGCCTTGGCGCCTCCACCCGGACTTTGTCGTCCACCGGGTTGCAAACTCCATACGCGGTCGCGGAGGATGGCGGGACGGCGCCCTCCGCGCGCGAGGAGAGGACGGCACGGGGAGCCGCCGTGCACGCGCTGCTGGAGTGGAGCCAGGCCCACGGGTGGGCCGAGCCCGCAGAGGAGCTGGCGCACCGGCATGCGGCCGCCGCCGGGCTCGACCCGGCGCGGACCGACGCCGCCTCGCTGCTGGCGCCCGTCCGCGACTGGCTCTCCTCCCCCCTGCGCGAACAGATCGGTGCCGGCGCGGCGCGCGTCCGCGCCGAGGTGCCGATCCTGCTCGGGGTCGGCGACACCGTCCTGCGCGGCTCGATCGACCTCCTGGTCGAGCGCGAGGGCGAGCCACCGCTGGTGCTCGACTACAAGACCGATCGCCTCGAGGGCGCCGAGCCCGCGGAGCGCGCCGCCGGCTACGAGACCCAGCGCACGATCTACGCCCTGGCCGTGGCCCAGTCCCTCGGCGCCCCCGAGGTCGAGGTCGCCTACGTCTTCCTCGAGCGCCCCGCCGATCCGGTCCTGACCACGCTCGGCCCGGAGCAGATGGAGGCCGCCCGCGAGCGCCTCACCGCCACCATCGCCCGCATCGGCAGCGGCGACTTCCCCGTCGCCCCGGTCGAGGAGCGCACCTGGTCCCTCTGCCGCGGCTGCCCCGCTCTGGGGAGACTTTGTTCTGGGCCTTCTGAGGTTGACTGACCAGTCAGGTCAAGGACGCAGGGAGCGCCGTGTGCTCCGCACACACAAGCGACCGAGGACGCCGAGATGCGCCGGTCAGCCGACCTCGGAATCGAGTTTGGCGGCGAGCTCGTCGAGTTTGAGCTCCTTCAAGCCCTCGCCCACGGCGTCCAGCTCCGCCGCGCAGTAAGTCACCAGCTCGCGGCCCTCGCCGCAGAGGTCGAGGGTCTCGCGCAGGCCGGCCTGGCCGGAGTCGAGCCGGTCGATGATCTCCTCCAGCCGCTCCACCGCGACCTCGTAGGAATCAATTTCCGCCCGCGTGCTCTGCTCTTGCTCATTCGCGCTCATAGTCACCGGCAGTCTCGCTCATTCGCTTTCGCGTCCGCCGCGGGCGGGCTTGACGTCAACCCGTCCATCGGCAAAGCGCAGCCTAATCTCCTCCGCGGCGCGTACCGTCTCGGCGCTGGTGACCGGCTCCCCGTCCGCCGTCTCCGCCAGCGCGTAGCCGCGCTCCAGGGTCCGCTCGGGGTCGTGGGCACGCAGGGTCACGGCGGCCCGCCGCAGCGCCTCACGGCGCCGCTCCAGCGCTCTCGTGGCCGCGCGCTCGATCGCCGGTCCCCGCCGCGTCTCCACCGCGAGCGCGGTGGCGGTGCGCTCGATCCCCCGCCGCCGGGCGCGCTCCAGCACCAGGCCGGCGATCCGCCGCTGCGAGGCGCCGCGCTGGGCAAGCCCGCGTTCGGAGGAGGCGCGGATCTCGCGGATCTTCTGGTTGAGGCCGCTGCGCTCGCGCTGCAGCGCTCGCGCCGGCCCCCGGGCCAGCGCCGCCAGGTGCCGCCCCCGCGCCCCGACCGCACCCTCGCCCGCCCGCCGCAGCGAGAAGGTCGCCCGCTCGAGCTCGCGGTGAGCCGCCAGGCAGTCGAGCGGCACCACCGCCTCGGCGGCGTGGGTCGGGGTCGAGCAGGCGACCGCGGCCACGTCGTCGACGAGGGTCGTGTCGCGCTCGTGGCCGATCGCGCTGACCACCGGCACCCTCAGCATCGCCACGGTGCGGCAGAGGGTCTCGTCGCAGAAGGCCCAGAGGTCGGCGAGGCTGCCACCGCCGCGGGTGACGACGATCGCCTCGACCTCGGGCCGGGCCGCCAGGCCCTGGATCGCCGCCGCGATCGCCGGCGCCGCGTGGCGGTCCTGGACCGGGGCGAAGGCCCAGACCACGGTCCCGGCCCAACCGCGACGCGCCAGCCCGGCCAGCAGGTCGCGCCGGGCGGCGCCGGATTCCGCCGTCACCACCCCGATCGTCCGCGGCAGCAGCGGCCGCGCCAGCTGCTTCTGCAGCTCGAACAGCCCCTCGGCGCGCAGCTGCTTGCGCAGCGCCTGCAGCCGCGCCAGCAGATCGCCCTCCCCCGCCAGCCGCACATGGGTGGCGCGAAAGCTGAAGCTGGGCGAGGCCTGGCCGCCGCCGGGGTAGTAGTCGGGACCGCCGGCGATCACCAGTTCGGCGCCGTCGCGCAGCGCCCCCTCGGGCAGCCCAGCCTTCTCGAGGTCGTTGAGCCAGATCGCGCAGGGCACCGCGCCCTGAGCATCGCGCAGCTCGAAGTAGGCCTGGACCTTGCTGCGCCCGACCCCGGTCACCTCGCCGATCAGCTGCACCCGGGCCCGCTTGCGCATCTCCTCCTGCAGGCGGCGGGCGTAACGCCCGACCGGGAACGGCCCGGGCAGGCCAGGGCCGGCCTGCGGGATCACCTCGCCGAGCTCGATCTCCCCTTGCTCCATCCGGCTCAGGCTAGAAGACCGGTCAGCCGGTGGTTTTCCACTGCTTGGCCCAGCTCCTGAGCTCGCCGATCGCGGGTCCCAGCTGCTCGCCGATCTCGGTCAGCGAGTAGGTCACCCGCACCGGCGTGCCCGCTTCGACCTCGCGCTCGACCAGCCCTTCCTCCTCGAGCTCTCGCAGCCGCTGCGAGAGCAGGCGGTCGGAGAGGCCGGGAACGGCCTTGCCGAGCTCGCCGAAGCGCATCGGCCGCTCGGTCAGGGCGCAGACGATCGCCCCGGTCCAGCGCTTGCCGATCAGCTCGATCGCGGCATGGAAGTGGGGGCAGACGGCGCTGGGCGGCCCGGCGGAGATCTGGGTCGACGGGACCGGTTCCACAGTGCCGAGCTTACTGAACGTAAGTGATGGGCATTTCGGTGGGCCGGCGATCAACCGGTGCAGGCGCGGGTCGAGACCGAGGCCGCGGTCCGGCCGAGGGCCTCGCGCACGTCCTCGGCCGGGATCGCGAAGCCGCCCGGCTCGCCGGCGGTGGTGGCGGCGAACACCGTGCCCACGACCCGGCCGCGCCCGTCGACCAGGGGCCCGCCGGAGTTGCCGCTGCGCACCGAGCCCCGCAGGGCGACGATCGTGCGGTCGATCGGCCCGTTGCCGTAGGAGTCCTCGCTGATCGTGGGCTGGGTCTCGCCCAGGCGCGCCGGCGCGACCGCGTAGGGACCGTTCTCGGGATAGCCGAGCACGGCCGCGTCGGCCCCGGATTCGCGTTCGTCGGAGATCGGCAGGGTCGGCAGGTTCGCGCCCACGCGCAGCAGCGCCAGATCGTCCTCGGGGTCGTAGTAGACCGGAGTCGCGTCGAGCTCGACGCCGCCCTGGGTGGTGACGGTGGTGTCCTCGGAGCCGGCGATGACGTGGGCATTGGTGACGACGAGGCCCGGCCGCACCGCCCAGCCCGAGCCCTCGACCCCGAGCCCGCAGGCAGTCCCCAGCACCCGCACCACCGAGCCCCCGGCGCTCAGCACGTCGGGGTCGGTGGCGATCGCCTGGTCGGGGCGCGCTACCGGCGCCGCCGGGCCGGCGATCGAGGGAGCCGGATCGACCCGGTCGAGGGCGTTGAGGACCGGTCCCGAAGGCGGCAGCACGTGGTTGAGGCTGCGCAGGATCACCGACTCCTGGACGTCGGCCCGCAGGCGCGCCGTCCCCGGCGCCTGCAGCGCCACGGCGCCGAAGACCCAGGCCGTGGCCAGCGCCACCGCCGCGATCAGCGCCGCGCCGCCGGCGCCGTCGGCCAGGTGCAGTGCCGGCCGGCGGATCACCTTCGCCCGCAGCCCGAGGGCGAAGCTCTCGACCGCGACCGCCATCAGCGCCCCGCCCAGCAGCGCCCCGAGGGCGGCGCAGAGTGGGGCATAGGGAGACTCCGAGCCCTGGGAGAGCACCAGCGGCGCCAGCCGGCTGCCGGCCAGGGCGCCCGCCGCGAACCCGATCAGGGTCATCGCCCCGACGATCAGGCCCTGCCGGTATCCCCACAGCCCGAGCGCGAGGGTGAAGGCCACGATGGCCCAATCCAGAACGGTCACCTCTGAATAGAAGCATGCGGGGGATCGCTCTATTACCTTTCACCCAGTGAGTCAGATGCCACCCGAGGTGCAGCGGCGTCGTCGCCTGGTCACCCGCACGCTTCCCCTCGCCGTCGTCGCCGTCGTCGCCTTCGCCTTCGGCGCCGCCGCCGGCGCTCCCGGCTCGCCCGAGAAGGACGCCGCCGGCCGCTTCGCGGAAGCCTGGACGAGCGGGAGCTACGCCGCCATGTACAAGGAGCTGAACCCGTCTTCGCGGGCCTCGATCGAGCTCAACGACTTCGTCGTCGCCTACCGCGAAGCCGCCCAGCTGGCGACCCTGCGCGGTCTCGAGCCCGGCTCCGCCCACGACCCCTCCTCGCGCGACGGGGAGAGCGTGGTCCCGGTCCCGATGCTGGCCTCCACGGTCGCCTTCGGCCGCTTCGAAGACGAGGTCGACCTCCCCTACTCCGACGGCGGCATCGACTGGAATCCCAGCCTCGTCTTCCCGGGGCTGCGCGAAGGCGAGCACCTGGAAAGCGAAATCGAACTGGCGCCGCGGGCACCGATCCTCGCCGCCGACGGCTCGCCGCTGGCCGAAGGCCCGGCGACCGAACGCGAACACCCGCTCGGCAGCGCCGCGATCGACGTCACCGGCGAAGTCGGCGAAGCGAGCGAAGACCAGGCCGAGAGGCTCGCCCGCCACGGCTTCGCCGCCGACACCCCGGTCGGCATCAGCGGCCTCGAGCGCGCCTTCAACACGCGCCTCGCCGGCAAGCCGGGGGGCAAGCTGCTGGCCGTCGACGAAGCGGGAGGCGCGAGCCGCACCATCGCCGAAGCCGAGCCGACGGCGGGCGCCCCGGTGAAGACGACGATCGATCCAGGTCTGCAGGAAACCGCCGTCGCCGCCCTGGCCGGGCGGGCCGGCGGCATCGCCGTGCTCGACTCCCGCAACGGCGACGTCCGCGCCCTCGCCGGCCAGGCGCTCTCGGCGCCGCAGCCGCCGGGGTCCACCTTCAAGATGATCACCACGATCGCCGCCCTCAAGAACGACCTCGTCTCGCTCGACGACGAATTCGAAGTCACCAACGGCGTCAACGTCGGCGGCCGCTTCCTCAACAACGCCAACGGCGAGTACTGCGGCGGCACCTTCCGCCAGGCCTTCGCCGAGTCCTGCAACGCCGACTTCGCCCCACTGGGGCCAAAGATCGGCAACGACGAACTGGTCGCCACCGCCGAAAGCTTCGGCTTCAACTCGCCCCCCACGCTCTACGCGCCGAAGCTGGTGCGCGAAGCGGAACTGCCGGAATCGACGATCCCGCCTGAGATCGGCGAAGAAATCGACCTCGGCGTCTCGGCGATCGGCCAGGGCGAAGTGCTGGCGACGCCGCTGCAGATGGCCAGCGTGGCGCAGGCGATCGCCAACAAGGGCGTGCACGAGCCGACCTCGGTCGTGCTCAACAAGAAGCTGCGCCCCCACGCGAAGCCGGAACGGGTGATGTCGGAGAAGATCGCCGGCGAGCTGACCGAACTGATGACCGGCGTCGTCACCGAAGGCACCGGCACCGCCGGAGCGATCCCGCAGGCGCAGGTCGCGGGCAAGACCGGCACCGCCGAGCTGGGCCCGAAGCCGGGTCAGGAGGAATCGGAAAACCCGGTCCAGATCAAGGACGCCTGGTTCGCCGCCTTCGTCCCGGCCAAGAAGGCGCGGCTGGCGATCGGGGTGCTGCTGATCGAAGCCGAAGCCGCCGGCGGCGACGTCGCCGCGCCGGCCGCGGCCGAAGTCCTCTCCGCCGGCCTCTAGCCGACGTGTCCCGCCCAGGCGGGCGCGGCGCCGCGGCTACAGGTCGAGCGTGACCTCGCCGGCGTCGCCCTCGGCGCCGGGGATGTGCAGCGTCAGCGGCCGCGAGTCGGACGCCTCGGCCGGCAGCAGGAAGATCGCCACCGAGCCCTCGATCGGCCCCTGCTGGGGGGTCGAGTCGAGCACCGGGATCTGTTCCTGCGATTCGACTTCGCCGCCGAACTCGAGCGCGTAGATGCTTTCGCTCGGCAGCACGGCGTAGGTGTTCTTGTCGGCGTCGGTGATCGTCAGCGTCGAGGGCAGCGTCTGCACCTCTTCGCTTTCGTTCTGGACCTCGAAGAAGACGCCGAAGTAGGTCGAGCCCTCGGGCGGCGGCTTCTGGCCGACCAGATAGGCCGCGTCCTCGGTGTCGTTCGGGTTCAGGTAGCGCGAGAAGGTGACGTTGAAGGAGAGCTCGCCCAGCTCCACCGGTTCGCCCTCGACCACGCTCGTGGAGTCGCTCGAGTAGCCACAGGCGGAGACGCCGACCACGAGGGCGGCAAGGGCCAGGGCGGCGAGCAGCGGCAGGACGAGTCGGCGGTTCAGGACCATCGGCGGCGAGAGTCTATTAGGAGCTTCTACGGGATGCCGGTCGCGTAGCGGTTGCCGCCGGCCACGGCGATCCGATTGCCGTCCCAGACGCCCGACTCGAGACCGTCCCGGAGCCGCTTCAGCGCCTCCTTCCAGCCCCGCTCCTGCCAGACCGAACCGGCGCTGAAAAGCTCCAGGCCGCGGTCGAGATGGCCCGGCTCGGTCCAGAACGAGAGCTTCACCGCGGTCAGCGAGCCCGGCCCCTCGGTCAGCTCCCACACCGTGTGGGTGGGGATGCGGTTGACCCGCCCGCCCCGGCCGCGCTCGACGATCCGGAAGGGCGCGTCGAGCTCGACCACGGTCGTGTCCATCCAGACCTTGCGCAGCGGCGCCTGGACGCGGAAGCGGGCGCCGGCGCCGACGCCGGTCGCCTCGATCCGGGTCAGGTGGAAGTCGGAGAGGAAGTGATCGGTGAACTCGGGGCGGCGGGAGAGGTCGGCCAGCATCTCGAAGACCTGCTCGCGCGGGAGGTCGATCTCGGTTTCAGCGCGGAGCGGACCCATCGCGGCGCGATTCTAGTCGCCGTCCGCTCGACTCCTCCATCCGGCCACCGAATCGAGAAATTTGAGTGACGAAAGTCCGCAGCCGCGCTAGGATCGAGGCAGGGACGCAGGAAGGAGGGCCACCATCTTCGACAGCGTTAGCAGCAACCCGCTCGACGATCGCTATGAGACCGGAGCAACCCCCGGCGAGGGCACGTTCTTCTGCCTCGTCTGCGGCTCCCAGCTCTCGATGCGGGAGACCGACGAGCTTCCGGATTGCCCCCGCTGCGGCGGCTCCACCTACCGCCGCGACTCGATCTTCGAGTCGCGGCAGGACCACAGCACCACCAGCGAGTTCGTCGCGCCGGGCACCCACGCGCCGCCGAGCTGGCTCGAGCAGGCGCGCAAGCAGGAGTCCAGCTCGGGCTTCTGCCTCGCCTACCAGAGCGACGACGGCGAGATCGTCTCCTTCCCGCTCGAGTACGGCTGGACCCGGATCGGCCGCAGTCCCAACGCCGACCTGCGCCTCGACGACCCCAGCGTCTCCCGCCGCCACGCCCTCGTCGTCGCCGAAGCCGACAAGCCGCTGCGCGTGCTCGACGACCGCAGCCTCAACGGCGTCTTCCTCAACGGCGAGACGATCGAGTTCGGGCCGCTGACCGACGGCGACGAGCTGGCGATCGGCCACTACAGCCTCTACGTGCTCAAGCTCTAGCCGGCTGACGCGTATCCGGTTCCGTCAGCTACGGCCACGGCGCGCCGATGGCACGTCCAGACTCCCGCGCGTGCCCATGGTTTCCACCGGCGATGGCTCCCTTCCGCGGTTCGCTATCCACGCATCCCGTGGAAAAGGAACCGCGGAACCGGGCTCAGAGGTTCGAGCGGACTTGCGCGGTTCGCTATCCACCTATTTGGCGGGAGAGGAACCGCGGAACTTTTGCGGGGGCCGGAGCCGCGCTCAGCGAACGACCTGGGCTGACCGGATACGCATCAACCGGCTGGCCCCCCGCCCAAGCGGTTCCGGCCACCCCCGTCCCTAAGATCGCCGCAGTGAACGCCGCCCCAAACCCGGCCGATCCCTCCCTGCCCGCGGGAGCCCCCGGCATCTCCGCCGCCGCCGACCGCGCCCGCGCCGAGCTGCACGAGGAGATCGAGCGCGTCCGCCTCGGCGTCGAAGAGATGCTCTCCGAGCAGAACGAGCCGATCAACACCGACCTCCGCCGCGAACTCGACAGCATCCGCGAGGAAACCCGCCTCTACGTCAAGAAGCGCGTTCGCAAGACGGAGAAGAAACTCGAACGCTCGATCGAGAAGATCGATGACCGCACCCGCAAGCTGGAGGCCCGCATCGATCAGGTCGAGGCCGACCGCCAAGCCGCCGAGTACCGCATCCACAGCGACACCGAGCGCATGCTCGACGGGTTGCTGCAAGAGGTGCGGGCGATTGCGGATCTGTTGACGCGGCAGCAGTAGGTGGGGCCGGGGGTTCGGGTATCCCCTTCGCTTGACTTTTTCGAGAATCGCCGCCGGGCTGCCGCGAATTGCCAGTCGCGAAAAAGTTGAAGACGCTTCGGGGACACCCGAACCCCCGGCCAAGGTTCAGGCCCGTCAACAGACCCGCAAAGGTCGGAAGCTCTGGCGGCAGTACCGCTCGCATGTAGATGGGTCCGCACCTCGAACCGCGATTGAGGTGCGGGAGCTGGAGAGACAGGAACGCTCCAGCGGATCCATGCGTCCCGACCTGTGCGACTGATTTGGGAGGGGTCGGGTGCCCCTCCGAACGTTTTGCGCCGCTGGCCGAGAAGCAATCTCGGACGGCCGTAGGCGATCCCGCCAGTCAGGCGAGTGAGGAGGGGCACCCGACCCCTCCCCCCACCAGCCCTACTCAGTCGAGATGCTCGGATCCGCCTGGACCTTCTGCGGCACGATCATGAGGAAATTGCTGGTCGCGTCGGCGGCGAGGTCGAGCACGCGATCGGCCTCTTCGTCCTGGCCCGTCGCCCGCAGTTCCTTGGCGTAGTGCTGGGTGAGGTCGTCGATGTCGATCAGGCCCTCGGCGTCGAGGTCCTTGAGCATCACTTTGGCGCCCTCGCCGAGGCGGCGCTCGATCGCGTCGCGGTCGATGCCGAAGGCGTTGTGGCGGACGTAGACGCGGCCGCCGGTCATACCGGCGCAGGCCCAGGGGCCGAGGTCGCCGAAGACGATGGCGCGGCCCGAGGTCATGTACTCGAAGGCGAAGCCCTTGGCGTTGGCGCGGTCGACCATGGTGCCGCGGTCGTCTTCGATCTCGTGCTCGGGCTCCCCCGCCAGGACCACGTCGGCGCCGGAGAGGCGGATGCAGAAGCGCGAGTCGGCCGAGCCCTGAACGTAGAGGCGGCCGCGCTGGGCGCCGTAGGCGAAGGACTTGCCGACGGAGCCGTTGAGGCGCTGGCCCTTCGCCCCCTTGCCCTTGAGGATCGCGATCGAGCCGCCCAGCATCGTCTTGCCGACGCCGTCCTGGGCCCCACCCTCGATCCGGATCGAGACGCCGTAGGCGTTGAAGGCGCCGAGGCCCTGGCCGGCGACCGAGCCGCCGTTGAACTCGAGGCTGGCGAGGACTTCGTCGTTGGACTCGGGACCGTCTTCGAAGATGCGCGAGCGGGCGATCGCCCCGGCCAGCTCGGTGCCGAGGACACGGTCGTCGGCGTCGGTGGCGCGGGGGAACTCCTCGCGGATCGTGCGGCCGGAGCAGATGTCGCCGGCGAGGGCGGCGATCTGGGTCGAGGCCTGCTTCTCCCCCATCCGGATCGGCCGGGCGACGACCATGCCGGCCTCGGCCCGCAGGTCTTCGGTCTCCGACACGGGCAGGTCGATCGGCTCGAGGTCGAGGAACTCCTCCAGCGGCGTGATCAGCGGCGCCAAGTCGACCTTGTCATGGGCGGCGACCTGCTCCAGCAGGTCGTAGCGGCCGACCAGGTCCTGGGCGCGTTCGTAGCCGAGCGAGGCGACCACCTCCTTGACCTCCTCGCCCATCGAGGAGAAGAAGCGGGCGCAGCTCTCGGCGGCGCGGTCGACCTCCTGCGGGGTGAACTTCTTCAGCCCGTGGGCGTCGGCTTCCTCGGTGGTCTCGATCTGGGTGGCGATGCCGACGTGGCAGGTGTCGAGCTGACAGCCGCGGCAGATCGTGCAGCCGAGACTGACCATCGCCAGGGTGCCGAAGCCGATGCGGTTGGCGCCGAGGCAGTGCAATTTGACGATGTCGTGGCCGGTGCGGTAGCCGCCGTCGGCCCAGATCTCGACCCGGTTGCGCAGCCCGGCCTCCATCAGCGCCCGGTGCACGGCACGGGTGCCGATGTCCGAGGGCAGGCCGACGTGGCGCAGGGCGTGCTGGCGGGCGGCGCCGGTGCCGCCCTCGAAGCCCGACAGGGTGATGATGTCGGCGCCCGCCTTGGCGATGCCGAGGCCGATCGTGCCGATGTTCGGCACCACCGGGACCTTGACCGAGACGCGCACGTCCGGGTTGACGGTCTTGAGCTCGTCGATCAGCTCGGCCAAGTCCTCGATCGAGTAGAGATCGTGGTTGTTGGAGGGTGAGATCAGGTCGGTGCCGGGCGCCGCGTTACGGGCGGCGGCGACCTTGGCCGAGACCTTCTTGCCGGGCAGGTGCCCGCCCTCGCCGGGCTTGGCGCCCTGGCCGATCTTGATCTCCGCCAGGTAGGACGAGTTCAGCATCTCGGCCGAGACGCCGAAGCGTCCGGAGGCGACCTGCTGGCCGCGCCACTTGCGGTAGTGCCCGTACATGTCGCGGATCTCGCCACCCTCGCCGTTGACGCAGAGGATGTTGGTCGCCTTGGCCGCCTCCGCGTAGGCGCGGAAGGCCGGCTCGGACTGGGAGCCGAAGCTCATCGAGGAGATCACGATCGGGTAGTCGTGGTGGCCGATGCCGGCATCGACGTCGGCCGGGTCGACCGGGTCGCGGTCCCCCACCAGGCCCATGATGTGGCGCATCGAGATCGGGCTCTGCTTCTCGAGGTCGCGGACTTTCTGCGAGTAGTCCTCGTAGCTGCCGGTGCCGTTGGCGGTCGCGATCGCCGCCTTGTAGACCTTCGGGTAGAAACGGAACGTCTTCGCCGGTTTGGCCGTCCCCTCCTCACCGCTGAGGTCGTGGGCGCGGGCGTTGGTGTCCTCGTCGAGGTCGGCGAAGCCGGTGCCGCCCTTGGCAGAGGCGCCGAAGGCTTTGGTCTGGAAGATCTCGGCCAGCTCCGGCTTGACCCCGATCGAGGAGAACTGGCGGGCGTAGCCGCGGACCTCGTGGATGCCGATCGTCGAGATCACTTTCTCGATCCCCTTGGTGAGGGCGTCGCAGAGGTTGCCGACGTCGGTCTCGTAGTCCTCGACGCAGACCACCTCGACCATCGTGTACGGGCAGACGCCGTTGGCGCCGAGCCCGAGGGCCAGCATCGTGTCGTGGACGTTGCGGACGGCGGCGGAGCGCAGGACGATCCCGCAGCGCCGGCGCAGGTTGACCTCGCCCGGCTCGACCTTGAACTGCTTCAGCGCCATGTCGACCGCCGAGGTCGCCAGGTGCGGGTCGAGGTAGCGGCGCTCGCCGTCGTAGACGGTGCGGTCGGTGAGGATCAGCAGCTCGGCCCCGTTGCGGACCTTCTTCACCGCTTCCTGCTTGAGGCGCTCGATCGCGCCGCTGGTCGTCTCCGACTCCAGCAGCGAGATGTCGACCGCGGCGGCGCGGCCGCGGAACTCCTCCCAGAGGTCCTCCAGCAGGTAGGTGCGGTGCTCGCGGGCGATGCGGCGGTAGGCCTCGTCGGAGAGCGGCGCCAGGCCGTGGTGGCCGCCGAGGACGATCGGGAACGAGGTTTCGACCGTGCCGGTGTCCTCGCCGGCGGCGTCGATCGAGGGGCGGTGCCCGAACAGCGAGCGGGTCGAGAAGTGCTCCATCTCACGCTCGCGGTCGATCGCCGGGTTGGTGACCACGGCGACCGTCTCCTTGAAGTAGTCGGCGAGGTTCTGGCGCTCGGGAGAGAGCGCCGCCAGCGGCCCGTCGTAGCCGAGCGAACCGACCGGCTCGGCCCCGTTGGAGGCCATCTGCTGGACCAGTTTGACGTCGTCGCGCTGCCAGCCGAAGCCGGCGAGGACGCGGTCGGCGACCTTGACCGGCTCCTCGGGGCCGGCGTCGGAGTAGCCGGGGACGTCCTCGCCCTCGAGCGGACCGCCGGTCTGCAGGGCGCGGTCGTAGCCGGCCGCGGCCTCGACGCCGTTGCGACGCAGCCAGCTGTCGCGGACGATGCCGCAGCATCGCGTCGTGGGCGTGCAGGGTCGAGTGCTTGCGGGCGCGGTCGATCAGGACGCAGGCCTTCTCGCCCGGGGCCAGCGGCTTCGGCTCGGAGACCATCGCGTGAACGGAGACCACCCCGGGCTCGGAGCTGAAGACGAAGTCGTCCTCGGTCTCGACCTGCCACAGCGGCCGCAGGCCGAGGGCATCGGCGGAGAAGACGCACTCGTCGGCGTGGCGGGCGATCAGCGCCACCGGGCCCTGCGCGAACGGCCCCATCGCCTGGTGCAGGTACATGTAGAAGGAGTGCAGGTCGGTCGGCAGCCTTTCGATCTCGGCGACGATCGGCGGCACCACCATCTCCATCGCCTCGGCGCAGGCTGAGCCCGTTGCGGCTGACCAGGGTGTCGATCGTGCGGTTGAGGTCCTGCGAGTCGGAGGAGCCGGGCTGGATCGGCACGCCCAGCATCCGCGCCTCCTGGCGCAGCTGTTCGATCGTGTTGATCTCGCCGTTGTGGCCGAGGACCGAGAACGGCTGCACCCGCTTGAACGAGGGCCAGGTGTTGGTCGAGTAGCGGTTGTGGCCGAAGCAGCCGATCGTCTCGAAGCGCTCGTCGCGGAGGTCGGGGTAGTACTCGCCGAGCACGACCGGGGTGCCCATCACCTTGTAGACGCAGGTGCTGGCGGAGAACGACGGCACGTGGACATCGAGCTGTTTCTCGAGGTCGATCAGGAGGTCGAAGAGGACGCGGTCGCGATGGGCGGCGTCGGGGACGAGCCCGGCCAGCTGCCAGAAGTGCGGCTCCTCCTCACGGGCGGTCGGGCCCAGCGCGGGCGAGTTGACGACGCCGATCCGCTCGGCGAGCACGCGGAAGCCGCCTTCGTTGAGCAGCTCGCGGGCGTCGTGCTGGATCTTCTCCAGGTCCTGCTTGCGCTCGATGAAGATGTGGGCGACGGCGAAGGCGTCGTCGAGGGTCAGCGAGGGGTCGTGGCCGCCGGAGCGCACCTCCTCGGCCCAGATCTTCCGCGGCAGGTCGAGCATCAGCCCGCAGCCGTCGCCCTCGCCCTCGACGTTGCCGGCGCGGTGGAGCATCTTCTGCAGGGCCGGGATCGCCAGTTCGATCGGCGCGTGGCTCGGCGACGCGTCCTTGCGGACCGAGGCATAGATCGCGCAGGCGTCGTTGTCCTCGACGCTGGGCGGCGATACCAGTGGCTTGTAGGGCAGCTCAGGCGAGTAGCGCTTGACGCTCGCGCCAGCGGACTGGGGCTTCGACATTCATGACCTCCCGGTTTCCACGCCTTCTTCGAGCGGGCGCGCGACGGGGTTGACGAGTCGGCGGATTATAGGGCCAGAGGAGCGTCGCTGGACGAACTTCGCCCGCGCCAAGTTGACTCGTTTCGTCGACAAACGACGACTGGAAACAGCGGTTTTCGCACGCTACGCGGGCAAAACCGCCGTGTCTCGCTCTAGAGGCTCCAGTCGGGTTCGGAGGCGTTCTTGACCAGGACCTTCGCCTTGCCGCCGCCGTAGGGGATCGTCGAGACGTCGTGGTTGGGACCGGGTTCGGCGCCGCCCGTGTACCCGAGCACGGTGGAGCCGTCTTCGGAGAGGGCGGTGCCGACGAAGCCCCGCTCGCCGTCGCCCATCTTGTCGAGCGGCTTCTGGGCGCCGGTCTGGGGGTTGACCGTGACCGCGTAGCTGGTGTCCTGGCCACCGAACTCGGCCAGCAGCTTCTTGCCGTTGGCCGACCAGGCAGTCGGGATAGAGCCCCAGCAGCAGCGGGCCGACGTTGGTGTGGGTGAGCCGCTTCTCGCCGGTGCCGTTCGCGTTCATCGTGAAGAGCTCGTTCTTGGGGCCGTACTTGCGCTGCTTGGCGCCGAGCAGCTTGACGAAGACGATCTTGCTGGGGCCCCAGAGCGGGTCCTGGGAGACGCCGTCGTGGGTCAGCTGGACCGGTTTGCCGCCGGCGGCCGGCGCCGTGTAGACGTCGCTGTGCGGCGGGTAGCTTTTCGCTCGCCGCCAGCGAGTAGGCGATCTCGGTGCCGTCGGGCGAGAAGCTGACGCCGCTGAAGTAGCCACGGGCAACCGTGCGCAGCAGGGTGCCGCTGGTGACGTCGAGCAGGACCAGCTTGCGCTTGCCGAGTTCGGGCCCCTGCAGGGCCGCGACCAATTTCGAGTCGGGCGAGAAGGTCAGGTGGAAGGCGTCCTGGAGGTTGGGCAGGACAGCCTTCGAGCCGCCACCGTCCGCCGCCGCCAGCATCAGGTCCCGCTTGCCGCCGGAGCCTTCGCGCTGATAGGCGATGACGTCGCCGTCGGGCGACACCTTCGGGCTCGATCCCGGCCCCACCTTGAAGGCGCCGCCGCCGTTGTCGTTGGCGGCGAAGACGGCCGGCTTCATCGGGTTCTTGGTGTAGACCAGCGTCGCCTCGGCGGCGGCGGGAAGCGCGAAGAGCGCGGTTACGGTGGCGAGCGCCACGAGCAGGGAGAACTTCGGCAGGCTTGGCATGGCGGCGATGCTAGCCGTGGGGGCGGTCAGGCGGACGATCGTTCACGCGTCTGCATTTACCCGTCCATAGGGCAGGTAAATGCAGACGCGTCTACCCGGGTCCGACGATCGCGGCGGCGACCAGTCCGCCGCTGACGCCGATGAAGGAGACGACCGCGAGCAGGCGATACCAGAGCTGCTTCTCCACGTCGGGAGTCGAAGGCGAGCGGGACGAAGAGGAAGGGATTGACCACGGTCCCGAAGACCAGGGCGGCGGCGATCGCGGTCGGCAGGTCCGGCACCGCGAGGCCGACCCCGATCAGGATCAGGCCCATCATCACGTAGTCGAGGTGGACCTGGCGGATCCGCTGCGGCGCGACGACCCCGATCCGCTTCAGCCACTCGGGCTTGTCCTGGCGAACCACCATCGCCCAGCCCAGCAACCCGCCGAGCGCCAGCTCGATCAGCCCGATCCGGACGACCCAGTCCATCTAAAGCTCGGGGACGTCGGCGCCGAGCGGGGTGAACGGCAGCCGGCGCACCTCGGCCCAGCCGGCGCAGCGCTGCTCCAGCGCGGCGGCGACGTTGCCGGCGTCCTGCCAGGTGGTCCAGACCAGCACGGTCGGGCCGGCGCCGGAGATCGTCGCCCCGAGCGCACCGATCTCGGCGGCCGCGTCGACGATCTCCATCGAGCGCGGGTAGAGCTCGCGGCGGCGCGGCTGGTGGATCGCGTCGTGGAGGCCGCCGGAGACGAGGTCGAGGTCGGCACTGCGCAGCCCGAGCACCAGCAGGGCCGCGGAGGAGACGTTGGCGACGGCGTCGGCCAGCGGCACCTCGGCCGGGATCGCCTCGCGGGCGAGCTTGGTCGAGACCTCCTCGGGCGGGATCACGGCGATCCCCTCCAGCCCCTCCGGCGGGTCGAAGCGGGCCGCGAGCGGCGCGCCCCCGGCGTCGGCCCCGCAGACCACGAAGCCGCCGTAGATCGCCGCCGCGACGTTGTCGGGATGCCCCTCCAGCGCCGTTGCCCGGCCCAGCATCTCCTCCTTGCTCAGGGCCAGCTCGAAGAGGTGGTCGGCGGCGAAGAGCCCGGCGACGATCGCGGCGGCGCTGGAGCCGAGCCCGCGGGCCAGCGGGATCTCGCTGCGCAGCCGGAAGGCGATGCCGTCGGCCGGATGCAGGCTCTCGAAAGCGCGGACGACGAGGTTGTCGCGCCCGGTCGAGACATCGAGCCCACCCGGGTCGAGCGAGAACTCACCGGTCTCCTCCACCTCCAGCTCGAGGTGCAGCGAGACCGCCGCCGCCATCGCGTCGTAGCCGGGGCCGAGGTTGGCCGAGGAGGCGGGGACGCGGACGAGTCGGTGGCGGACGGTCAATCGAAGACGGCGCGCTCGACCGCGGCCAGGTCGTTGTCGCAGTTGATCACCGCGGGCGCCTTGCCGAGGGCGGTGTCGGGGTCCTTGAGGCCGTGGCCGGTGAGGACGCAGACGACGGACTCGGGCTTGGGAGCGTCCTCGACGGTGGGCAGGCCGTGGGCGAGCAGGCCGGCGACCGAGGAGGCCGAGGCGGGCTCGCAGAAGACGCCTTCGGTGTCGGCCAGCCAGTGGTAGGCGTTGAGGATCTGCTCGTCGGAGACGGCGGCGACGCGGCCGCGGGAGGTGTTGAAGGCGGTCATCGCCTCCTCCCAGCGGGCCGGGTTGCCGATCCGGATCGCCGAGGCGACGGTCTCCGGGTTCTCGACCGGGGCGCCCGTGACCAGCGGCGCCGCGCCCTCGGCCTGGAAGCCGTAGAGGACGGGCAGTGGGCTCGGGCCAGTGTCCTCGACCTCCTGGAAGCCGCGCCAGTAGGCGGTGACGTTGCCGGCGTTGCCGACCGGGATCGCCAGCGCCCCCGGCATCCCGCCGAGGTCCTCGACGACCTCGAAGGCCGCCGTCTTCTGGCCTTCGATCCGGTGCGGGTTGACCGAGTTGACGAGCTCGATCGGGTGCTTCTGGGAGAGCTCGCGGACGATCCGCAGGGCGTCGTCGAAGTTCCCCTGCAGGGCGACGACGCGGGCGCCGTGCATCAGCGCCTGGGCGAGCTTGCCGATCGCGATCTTGCCCTCGGGCACGATCACCGCCCCGCGCAGCCCGGCCCGCGCCGCGTAGGCGGCGGCGCTGGCGGCGGTGTTGCCGGTCGAGGCGCAGATCACGGCCTCCGCCCCACGCCCCTTGGCCCGCGAGACCGCCACCGTCATCCCCCGGTCCTTGAACGACCCGGTCGGGTTGGCGCCCTCGAACTTGAGGTAGGCGCGGGCGCCGATCCGCTCCGAGAGCCGCGGCGCCTCGATCAGCGGCGTCGAGCCCTCGTTCAGGGTCACCACCGGGTCGCCGGGCTCGAGCGAGAGCTTGTCCCGATAACGGTCGATCAGGCCCAGCGCCACTAGAACTCCTTCTCGATCACGTGGATCGACCGCGGCGGCGAGCGCAGGTCGTCGAGCTCGCCGAGCGCCTCGACCGCCGCCGCGAAGCGCGACTCCAGGCACTCGTGGACGACCATCACCAGGCGGGCGTCGTCGCCGGCGCCGCGCTGGACCACGCTCTTGACCGAGACGTCGTGGTCGCCGAGCACGGTCGCCACCGTGGCCAGGACGCCGGGCCGGTCGGCGACCTCGAGGTAGAGGTAGAAGGAGGAGGTGACGTCGGCGACGATCGGCAGCTCGACCCGGGTCTCGTGCACGGGCGCGTCGCCGGCGAGGATCGAGACGACGTCGCCGAGCACGGCCGAGGCGGTCTGCAGCCCGCCGGCCCCCGGCCCCGACATCGTCACCTCGGTGATCGCCGGCGCCTCGACCATGACCGCGTTGAAGGGGCCCTCGATCGGCGCCAGCGGGTGGCCCGGGTAGAGGAAGCAGGGGAAGACGCGAACGCTGATCCCGCCGTCGCGGCGTTCGGCGACGCCGAGCAGCTTCAGCGAGAGGCCGAGCTCCTTGGCGTAGGCGAGGTCGTCGGGCTGGATCGCCTCGATCCCCTCATAGGAGACCTCGGCGAGGTTGACCGGCGTGTGGAAGGCGAGGCGGGCGAGGATCGCCATCTTCGCCGCCGCGTCGGCGCCGCTGACGTCGTCGGAGGGGTCGGCCTCGGCGTAGCCCAGCTCCTGCGCCCGCGCCAGCACCTCGTCGTAGCCGGCGCCGGTCGCCGCCATCTCGCTGAGGATGAAGTTGGTGGTGCCGTTGACGATCCCGAAGACCTTGGCGATCTCGGTGACCCCGAAGCTCTCCTGGATCGTCCGCACGATCGGGATCACGGCGGCGACCGCGGCCTCGAAGCGCAGCTGCACCCCGGCCTCGCGGGCGACCGCGAAGAGCTCGTCGCCGTGCTTGGCCAGCAGCTGCTTGTTGGCGGTGACGACGGGGCGGCCGGCCCGCATCGCGTCGAGCACGAAGCCGCGGGCGGGGTCGGTCCCCCCCATCAGCTCGACGATCAGGTCGGAGCGCTCGAGGATCGCCCCGAAGTCGCCCTCGGAGCGGGTGAGGACGCCGGCGATCTCCGGCCGCCGCCCGGTCGCGGCCTCGACCGCGTCGGCGCGCTCGGCCAGCAGCTCGGCGAAGGCGGCGCCGACCGTGCCGCGCCCGAGCAGTCCGATGCGGATCGGTTTGGAAGGCGTCAGACATCGCGGGCGGTGAGGTCCTCGTAGGTCTCGCGCCGGACCACGACCCGCGCTTCGCCGTCGCGGCAGAAGACGACCGGCGGCCGCGGCACGCCGTTGTAGTTGCTGGCCATCGCGTGGCCGTAGGCGCCGGTGGCGGGCGTGACCAGGACGTCGCCGACCGCCGGCTCGGCCAGGTCGGCGTCGCGGACGAGGATGTCGCCGGACTCGCAGTGCATGCCGGCGATCGTCACCAGTGTGTCCGGCGCGGCCGCGGCGCGGTCGGCGATCAGCGCTTCGTAGCGCGACCCGTAGAGCATCGGCCGCATGTTGTCGGACATGCCGCCGTCGACGGCGACGTAGGTGCGAACGCCCGGGATCTCCTTGACGGTGCCGACCCGGTAGGCGGTGACGCCGCCGTTGGCGACCAGCGAGCGGCCCGGCTCGACCAGGATCCGCACGTCCGGGCCGAAGACCTCGGCCACACCGCGGACCTTGACGTCGACGTAGGCGTCGATCGCCGGCGGCTCGTCCTCCGCGGTGTAGGCGACCCCGAGGCCGCCGCCGACGTTGACGACCTTGCACCAGTCTCCGGCCAGCTCGCCGAGGGCGCGGATCGCCAGCGTGTAGGGCTCGAGCTCGAAGATCTGCGAGCCGATGTGTGCGTGCAGCCCGACCAGCTCCAGCTTCTCGGAGGCGAGGACGCGCTCGATCGCCCGTGCCGCCAGCCCGTCCTCGAGCCCGAAGCCGAACTTGGAGTCGAGCTGGCCGGTCTGCACGTAGCTGTGGGTCGAGGGCTTGATCCCCGGCGTCACCCGGATCAGCACCCGCTGCGGCGAATCGAGCAGCCGCTCGCAGCGCTCGATCTCGTCGAAGGAGTCGAGGATCAGGTGGCGGATGCCGGAGCGGGCGGCGAAGAGGATCTCCTCGTCGGTCTTGTTGTTGCCGTGCATGTGGATGCGATCCGGATCGAAGCCGGCGCGCAGGGCCATGTGCAGCTCGCCGCCGGAGGCGACGTCGGCCGACAGGCCCTCCTCGGCGAAGAGCCGGTAGGCGGCGGTGCAGGGAAACGACTTGCTGGCGAAGAGGACCTCGAAATTGTCGCCGCGGCGCTCGAAGGCTTCACGGTAGGCGCGGGCGCGGGCGCGGATGTCGTCCTCGGCGTAGATGTAGGCGGGGGTGCCGAACTCTGCGGCCAGCTCGACCACGTCGCAGCCGGCGACCTCGAGGTGGCCGCGCTCGTTGACCCGGCTGCCGGCGGGGTAGACCGCCGAGCCCTCGATCGGATCGCCGCTCGCGACCGACCCCGCCTGTTCTCGCTCCGCCATCGGACCGGCATTGTGACTGGCGGCGTCGGACCACGCAGTACGGCGTCCTCGGTCGCTCGCGTGCAGAGCACGCCACGCTCCCTGCGTCCTTGTCCTGCGCGGTCCGACGCTCGCCAGTTCGGTATTTAGCGTTTGCCGCCGAGCAAACCGCCAACCGCGCCGACGGTTTCGTCGACGACTTTGCCGACCGGCGATTCCGGGCCGACGACGCCGTTGACGACGCCTTCCGTGACCCCGGTGACCCCCGTTTTGCCAAGCGTCCCGCCGAGCGCCGTTTCGTCGACCTGCGTGACCGTGCCGTTGACGGTTTCGGTGACCTGCGCGGTGGGCGTGGAGGCGGTGCCGCTGCCGGACCCACTGCCGCCGCCGGAGCCGGCGCCGGCGCCGCTGCCGCCGGAGCTGCTCGAGCCGGTGCCGCCACCGGGACTCGACGAGCTCGGGGCTTGGGGCGAGGCGGCATTCGATCCACCTTCCGGCGTGCCCGCGCTGCCGCCCGATCCACCCGTTTCGGTCGCCCCACTGCCACCCTCGGTCGTGGCCAGGCCGCCGCCCGCCGCGGCGAGCGAGCCGGGGTCGACCGCGTCCTTGCCGGCCTGCCGATGCCCGTTCGCCGCCGTCCCGGCGCCGCCGCCATGACCGCGGGCCGCGGCTCCGGCGGAGCCGGCAGCGGCGGCCGAGCCAGCGCTTACCTCCTGACCGCTGGAGACGGCGGCCGCCTCATTCCCGCTGTCGCCCAGCGCGGCGATCGGCCAGTCCCTGAAGACCTGGGCCGAAACGAGCACGGCAAACGCCACGATGGCGAGGGCGATCAACGTCGCCCCTCCCACCGCACCTACCAAGTAGGTGTGGGCCTGGCGAATCACAAGGTTTACCTATTGCTAAAGGTAACCCATCGGGTCGGTGACGGAGCCATTTATACGAACCTCGAAGTGCAGGTGGGGGCCAAGGCAGTAACCGGTGCAGCCGGTGTACCCGATGATGTCCCCCTGCGAAACGGACTGACCCGCGGAGACGGCGAAGGAGGACTGGTGGGCGTAACAGGTGGAGAGCCCGCCGCCGTGGTCGATGCAGGTGTAGTTGCCGTAGCCGCCGCTGCTCGCCTCGGGCTCGGTGAAGATCACGGTGCCCGACGCGGCGGCGCGGATCGGCGTCATTTCCGGCACGGCGATGTCGATGCCCGGGTGGTACTCGTAGCCGGCGCCGATGTCGCGGCCGCCGAAGGGCGAGACGACGGCGCCGTCGACCGGCCAGATCAGGCCGCCGCTGCCGCCCTGGATCGGCCCCGCCGGCAGCGGCGTCGAGCCGGTGGCCGAGAGCTGGGCGGCGATCTTGCCCTGGATCGCGGCGACGTCGCCGTCGAGCTCTTCCTCGTGCTCGCCGATCTGGGCCAGCGCCGCGACCCGCTTGGCGCGGGCGGAGACCAGTGCCTGCTGATGGCTCTGCAGGGAGGCGCGGGCGGCCGCCAGCGCGCTCTCTTCGGCGGCGATCGCGTCGCGCGCGTCTTCGATCTGGTTCTTGCTGTCGCGCAGGCGGTCGACGATCCGCTGCACCTGGTCGCGCAGGTCGCGGACGCGGCCGACCACGGCCTCGTCCATCCCGTGCAGGCGGTCGAGGTATTCGGCCCGGGCGGCGAGGTCGTCGACCCCGCTGGAGCCGACGATGACGCTGAGCACGTCCGGGGTGCCGGTCTCATACATCGCCACCAGGCGGTCGCGCAGGGCGCCGAGAGCGCGTTTGAGCCGGGCTCGCAGATCTTCGAGGTGGTCCTTGGCGACGTCGAGCTCGGCGACCGCCTTGTCGAGCTCGGCCTGCTTGGCCTCGAGCCGGGTGCGGACCGCTTCCTCGCGACCGCGGATCGCCGCCACCTCGCCGGTGAGGCGGTCGATCTGGTCGGCGTAATGGGAGATGGTCGTCGTCAGCACGCCTTTCTTCTCACGCACTTCGTCCAGCTTCGACTGCTTGGCTTCGAGCTCGGATTCGAGATCCTGAGCCGGAGCCGGGGCGGCGAGGAGCAGCGTGCTGAGCGCCGCTACGGCGAGGAGCAGCGCCATCGCGACGGGGCGTTTCTTGAGCATCGTCCCGAGGCTAGCCAAGGGCCAAATCCGCCCCGAGACGTTCGTCACACCTGCAATCGGGCTTGCGCTGGGCGCTTCTAGTCGCCGACGGGAACGTTCTCGACCTGCAGCAGGCCCTGGTCGGCCTCCTCCTCCATCTGCAGGGTCGTGTGCTCGATCCCGAACCGCTCGGCCAGGACCAGCTCGAGCTTGCGGCAGACCAGGTCGCGGTCGCAGCCCCGGGCGACGACGACATGGGCGGCCAGGGCGCCGAAGCCGGCGGTGACGGTCCAGACGTGGAGGTCGTGAACCGAGCGCACCCCGTCCTCTCGGCAGATCGCCGCTCCCATCGCGTCGACGTCGAGGTCGGCCGGCGCCGCCTCCATCAGCACCTCGAAGGGCTCCTTGATCAGGCGCCAGGAGGAGGCGAGGACGAGGACGGCGATCAGCAGGCCGACGATCGGGTCGACGACGTCGGAGCCGCCGAGCAGGACGAAGCCGCCGGCGAGGACGACGCCGAGCGAGCCGAGCGCGTCGGCGAAGCTGTGGCGCAGCACCCCCTCGAGGTTGATGTCCTCACGCTGGCCGCGAGCCAGGACCCAGGTCGCGGCGAGGTTGCCGGCGAGCCCGAGGGCGCCCAGGGCCAGCACGCCGGCGCCATCGATCGCCGGCGGGTCGGAGAGCCGGCCGATCGCCGCCCAGGCGATGCCGACGCTGACCGCGACCAGGAGCAGGCCGTTGACCAGCGCCGCCAGCACCTCCGAGCGCTGGTAGCCGAAGGTGCGCTGGCCGCTGGCCGGCAGCGAGGCGAGCCGGGCCGCGATCAGCGCCAGGACGATCGAGCCGACGTCGGAGAGCAGGTGGCCGGCGTCGGCCAGCACCGCCAGCGAGCCGGTGAGCAGGCCGCCGACGAGCTCGGCCAGCAGCAGCGCGACGTTGATCGCCAGCGCGACCCACATCCGCCGTCTGCTGTCCTCTCGCCGCGCATCGAGCGCGTGCGAATGCCCATGCGGTCCGTGCACGGGGTTGAGCTTAGAGCCGTCGGGGGTCTCCTCTCAGGAACTCCCGCGAAGCGGCCTGAGAGGAGGGCCCCGACGGCTCCAGGACTACGCGGGAACCGGCTCCTTCGGCTTCATCGCCTCCGCGGCCACTTCGGCGCCGAAGCCGAGGCGCTCGGCGTACTCGCGGGCCTGCATGCGGGAGATGACCATGCGCTGGATCTCCGCCGTGCCCTCGAACAACTGGTAGATCTTGGCGTCGCGGAAGAACTTCTCCAGCGGGTAGTCGGTGTTCCAGGCGTCGGGGCCGACCAGGTCCATCAGGGTGGTCGTCGCCCACATCGTCACGTCGCCGGCCTTGAGCTTCGACATCGAGCCCTGGCCGCCGGTCATCGGGCGGCCGTTGCGGCCCATCCAGGCGGCGCGCTGGACCAGCAGCCGCGCCGCTTCGAGCTCGGTCGCGACGTCGGCCAGGGTCTGCTGGACGCGCTGGGTCTGCAGCAGCGGCGTGCCGCCTTCGGACTGGCCGTCGAGGTATTCGAGCGTCCACTCGTAGGCGGCCTGGCCGATGCCGAGCGCCGAGGCGCCGACCAGCGGCCGCGTCACCTCGAAGGTCGCCAGCGCATCGGCGCCAGCTGATTTCTTGCCTTCGCGTCCGCGTTGCAGCTTCTTCTCCAGCTTCTCCTCGCCGCCGAGCAGGTTCTCGACCGGGATCCGGCAGTCCTCGAGCACGATCTCGGCCGTGTGCGAGGCGCGAATCCCGAGCTTGGTCTCCTTCTTGCCCTGGGAGAGGCCCGGGGTGTCCTTGCCGATCACGAAGGAGGCCTGGCCGCGGGTGCCGAGCGCCGGGTCGACGGTGGCGACGACGACGTGGACGTCGGCGATGCCGCCGTTGGTGATGAAGACCTTGGTCCCGTTGAGGACCCACTCGTCGCCGTCGCGCCTGGCGGTCGTCTTCAGGCTCTTGACGTCGGAGCCGGCCTGCGGCTCGGTCACGGCGTAGGCGCCGAGCTTGATCTGCTCGCTGTCGCCGAAGCACTCCGGCACCCAGCGCATGATCTGCTCGGGGGTGCCGGAGGAGGCGATGCCGGCGGCGGCGAGCCCGGAGCCGGAGATCGCCAGCGCGGTGCCGGCGCAGCCCCAGTGGAACTCTTCGGCCGAGATCACCTGCATCTGGCCCTCGGGGTCTTCGGCCGAGCGCTGGATGCCCTCGAGCCCGCCGAAGCCCTGCTTGCGGGCCTCTTTGATGACCTCCCAGGGGATGCTCTCCTCGCGGTCGTGCTTGGCGGCCGCGGGACGGATCACCTCACGGGCGAAAGTCCGGCATTTCTCCTTGTACGCGAGCTGATCGTCGTTGAGTGCGAAATCCATTGGTTCCTTCCTCGCCGTGGACCGATTGACTGGTCAGTCAGCCAGTCGCCTGGAACTTTAGCCGACCGGCCCGCCAGGACCCGCGTGTAGCGTTGCGACCCGTGAGCGCCGACCGTCCGATCAACGCCGACGTCCCGGCTGGCGAGCCCCCGCGGGAGAAGAAGCCGGCGGGACCCGCACCGGAGCCGGCCGAGCAGACGGCGACCGCGAAACCGGCGGTCGAGACCCCCAAGGCCGCGGCCCCCGCGCCGAAGACCCCGCCTCCCGCGAAGCCCAAGCGCCGTCGCCGCCAGCCGGTCCCCGGAGCCCTGAAGGGGATCGCGGCCCTCGTCGTCGTCGCGATCGTCTTCATCGTCGCCGCCGTGGTCGGCGGCAGCGGCGGCTCCAAGAGCGACTCCGAGTCGGCCGCCCCCGCTCCGGCACCGGCACCGGTCGCCGACAACTCGGCACCGGAGCCGGCCGCGAGCCAGAGCACGGAAGCGCTCGGCTACCCCTCCTTCGCCACCGGCAACACGACCAGGGTTGGCGGCTCCGACCCTGCCACCAACGCCGCCGGCGTGGCGCTGGCCGTATTCCCCTCCACCACCGCCGCCCAGCGGCCGGCGGCGGTGACCCTGGTCGACGAGGGCAACTGGGCGGGCGCGATCGCCGCCTCGGTCCTGATGGCCGCCCCGGTCCGAGCCCCGGTCCTGATCTCCAGCGCCGACGGCCTCCCCGACCCCACGGACGAAGCGCTCGCCGCGCTCGACCCTCAGGGGAATAAAGCGACCGGCGGCGTGACCGCGTTCGCGATCGGCGACGTGGCGACGCCGGACGGCGCCAAGGCGCGGATCGTCAAAGCGGGCGACGCGGCGACGACCGCGGCAGCGATCTCCGAACTGCGCGACCGGCTCTTCGGCTCCGCCCCCGCCCACATCCTCATCGCCCCCTCCGACAAGCCCGAATTCGCGATGCCAGCCGCCGCCTGGGCCGCCCGCTCCGGGGATCCGGTCCTGTTCGCGGCCGGCGACGTGCTGCCGGAAGCGACCCTGGCCGTGCTCAAGCGCCACCCGAAGGCCCCGGTCTACGTGCTCGGCCCCGCCTCGGCGATCTCGGCGAAGGCGCTGGCGGCGATCGCCAAGGTCTCCGCCGGCGTCCACCGGGTCGGCGGCGAGGACCCCGTCGCCAACGCGATCGCCTTCGCCCGCTACGGCGACGGCGGCTTCGGCTGGGACGTCAACGACCCCGGCCACGGCTTCGTCCTCGCCCGCGACGACTCGCCGCTCGACGCCGCCGCCGCGGCCCCGCTCTCGGCCTCCGGCACCTGGGGCCCATTGCTGCTCACCGACAGCGCCACTACGCTGCCGGCAGCGCTGCGTGAATACTTCCTCGACGTGAAGCCCGGCTACACCACCAACCCGACCCGCGCCTTCTACAACCACGTGTGGGTGATCGGCGACCAGGAGGCGATCGACGTGAACCAGCAGGCAGAGGTCAACGAACTGGCCGAGCTGGCCAAGATCGGCGGCGGCGAATGAGCGAGTCCGAGAACCCCGAGCTGCTGGGTCAGGCCCACGCGGTCACGCCGGAGGACATCCGCGCCCTCGCCGGCGCCTCCACCCCTCACTTCGCGCTGCAGGTGCGCAATCGCATCCGTCGCCTGATCGAGCCGCTGCCCGCCGACCACCCGGCCCGGCTCGAAGGCGAGCGCAAGATCGCCAAGCTGGAGGAGCTCGCCGAGCACAGCGGCGACCCGCGCGGGACCCTCGGCATAAGCCATTGAAGTACCTGGCCCCCGGTGCCTGGCGCCTGAAGGAGATCCCGGCGCCGAGCATCAACGTCTACCTGGCCGAGGACGTGCTGATCGACGCCGGCCGGCGCTGGGACCGGCGCCGGATCTTCGCCGAGCTCGAGGGGCGGGAGATCTCGCTGGTCGCCCTCACCCACGCCCACCCCGACCACCAGGGGGTGGCCAAGGACGTCTGCGAGGCGCGCGGGGTGCCGCTGGCCTGCCACGCCGACGACGTCGAGGCGATGGAAGGAAGGCGGCCGATGCAGGAGGCCGCGGCGGGCAACCCGGTCAACCGGGTGATCCGGGCGATCTGGCAGGGCCCGCCCCACAAGGTCGAGCGCGTGCTCCAGGAGGGCGACGAGGTCGCCGGCTTCCGGGTCGTCCACGCGCCCGGCCACGCCCGCGGCGAGGTGATCTTCTTCCGCGAGCACGACCGGGTGGCGATCTGCGGCGACGTGATCCGCAACATGAGCTACGCCACCGCCCTGCCCGGGATCAAGGAGCCGCCGCCGATCTTCACCTATGACCCGGCCGAGAACCGCCGCTCGATCCGCAAGCTGGCCGAGCTCAATCCCAGCCTGATCCTCCCCGGCCACGGCCCCGTTGTCTCCGACATGAGTGCCTTCGAGCGCTTCGTCGCCGCGCTGCCTGCATAAGCCCGACCACCCGGGAGACCGGCGGCGAGCCGGGTAGGGAAATCCCACCGCAGCCCGTAAGGAGTTGGGGGGTTACCTGGTTTCAGCTACCCGAAGGGAGTCCAGCTCATGAGCAAGCTCAAGAACAGGCGCCCGTCGCCGGCGATGGTCGTCGCGATGCTCGCCCTCTTCGTCGCCCTCGCCGGCACCGCCTACGCGGCGCAGACGATCAACGGCGGCGCTATCCAAAAGCAGACGATTGGCGGTGGCAAGCTGAAGCAGAAGACGCTCACCGGCTACCAGATCAACGTCAACAAGCTCGGCACCGTGCCGACCGCCAAGAGCGCGATCCGTGCCAGCCACACCTACTGGGCCGTGGTCAACAACCCACCGAGCCCCGGCAACGCCACGCTCGCCCGCGCCAGCGACGGCGGCATCAGCGTGGCCGAGGGCGGCGGCGCCGTCAACGTGATCTTCCCGGCCAACATCTCCGGCTGCGCGAACGTCGCCGGGCGCAACAACGCCGGCACCACCATCCCCGGTGCGGGCACCGCCCAGACGAACACGTCGCCGGCCAACCCCAACGCGGTCGAAGTCCATACCCACGACGAAAAAGGCGCCAACACCGACGCCGACTTCCACCTGATCGTGGTCTGCCCTTAGGGGTCGGGCACCAGCCGCGCCTGCGACATGTCGACGCGCTCGCCGCGGAAGGGAATCCCCTCCGCGACGAGCCGTCGACGTTGCCGTGCACCCTTGGCGAGGGAGCCGTCGGCACGGACGACGCGCCACCAGGGCAGGTCCGGCTCGTCGATCTGGAAGAGGACGGTGCCGGCGAACCGCGCCGCCCCCGGGGAGATGTCGCCGTAGGTGCGCACGAACCCCTCGGGAATCTCCCGCACGCGGTCGAGCACTTCCTGCAGACGGGATTCGGGCGCGGCGGTCAGGCGCCGGGGCCGAAGGCGTCGATGATGCGATTCTGGAACTCGCTCAGCTCCTCCGGGGAGATGAAGTAGGTGGGAGGGGTGAGGAAGAGGCCGTCGGCGCGCTCGGCCGTCGCCTCGACCCGGGCCCGGACCTTGTCGAGCGGCCCGGCAGCGCAGTAGGCCTCGACCATCTCGTCGCTGATCGCGGCGGGGACGGCGGCGAGATCGCCACGGCGGAAGGCGTCGCCGGCGGCGGCGGCGTTGTCGGCGAAGCCGTGCAGCTCCCACAGGGGCGCGTAGGTCTTGACCGTGGCGTAGAAGGAGATCGTGCGGCGGGCCATCTCGATCGCCCGGCCCTCGTCGTCGTCGATCGCGCAGCAGACGGTCGGCAGGTAGTCGAAGTCCCGGCGCTCGCGACCGGAGCGCTTCAACCCCGTCTCGAAAGCGTCCACCACCACCTCGTCGATCCAGCGCAGGCTCTGGATCGGATGGCCGATCAGGCCGTCGGCGACGTCGCCGGCCATCCGCGCCATCCCCGCCTGCACGGCGGCGGTGTAGATGGGGACGAACTCGCGCGGCGCCGGATGCGGCCGCACCCAGCCCTTGATGTCGATGTCGTAGTACTCGCCCTCATAACGGATCGGCTCGCCGGCACTGGCCTGGCGCATGATCAGCCGCGTCGCCTCGATCGCCTCGCGCAGGTGCGGTGCCGGCTTGCCGTAGGCGGCGTTGTGCCAGGTTTCGTTGAGGCGCTTGACCCCCGCCCCCATGCCCAGGCGGAAGCGGCCACCGGACATCTCGTCGATGTCCAGCGCCGTGATCGCGTGGATGAAGGGGCTGCGGGTGAAGGCCCAGACGATCCCGGTGGCGACATCGATCTTGGTCGTCTTGGCGGCGAGATAGGCAGCCTGGGTGGCGGCGCTGCGAAACAGCTCCGGCGCCCATACGCACTCGACGCCGGCCGCCTCGGCGCGCAGGGTCTCGGCCTCGAGGTCGGCGACCGAGGTGCCGATCGCGGCGACGGAGATGCGGTCGAGGGCGCTCATCGGGACCCGGCTCAGATCGCGGCCGGCGCGCCGGCACGGGCCAGCACCGCGTCGGCGACCCGTTCGCGGTGCCACTTGGAGTCGCCGAAGATCGCCGCGTTGGAGCGGCCGCGCTTGAGGAAGAAGTGGAGGTCGTGCTCCCAGGTGAAGCCGATGCCGCCGTGGACCTGGATCGAGGCGTCGGGCACGCGCCAGCCGGCGTCGCCGGCGTATGCCTTGGCCATCGAGGCGGCAAGGTGGAGGGACTCGGGCTCGGCGTCGGCCGCCCAGGCGGCGCCGTAGACGGCGGAGCGGGCGTTCTCGGTCTCCAGCAGCATCTGCGCGCAGCGGTGCGAGACGGCCTGGTAGGCGCCGATCGGGCGCCCGAACTGCTGCCGGTCTTTGGCGTACTCGACCGCCATCTCCATCGTCCGCTGGGCGAGCCCGGTGGACTCGGCGGCGAGGGCCACGCAGAGACGGTGGAAGACCGGGTAGTAGTCGGCCTCGGCGCCGGGCAGCGTGTCGGCGGCGGCAACCCTGACACCGTCGAGCCGGACCGAGTAGAAGCGGCGGGTCGGATCGATCCCGGTTTCCGGACTGACCGTGACACCCTCGGCGCCGCTCTCGACCAGGTGCCGCCTGCCGTCGCCGCTGGCGACGAGGAAGAAGTCCGCGCCGGCGGCGTCCAGGACCAGGATCTTCTCGCCGTCGAGGACGACGCCGTCGCCGTCGGCCTTCGCCTCCATCCCGTAGCCACCGGGGTGGGCCTGCGAGCCCGCGTCCCAGAGCGCCGGCGTCCCGCGCTTCTCGCCGACGGCCAGCGGCCGCAGGTAGCGCTCGCGCAGCTCGTCGGATCCGCAGAGGCTCAGCGCCAGGCCGGCAATCGTGTTCGAGAACAGCGGCGAGGGCGCCAGCGCGTATCCCATCTCCTCGAAGAGGACCGCGAGCTCGACGATGCCGAGGCCCTGACCGCCCCACTCCTCCGGCAGCGCCAGCCCGGTCCAGCCGAGCTCTGCCATCTGCTTCCAGCCGTCGGGGTCGAGACCGTCGTCGCTGGCGGCGATCTCCCGCATCCGCTCCGATTTGAAGCGCGAGGCGAGGAAGTCGTGGGCGGTCGACTTGATCGCCTGCTGCTCGTCGGTGAGATCGAAGTACATATCTAAATTCCGCCCGCGTGCTCTGCTCTCGCTCGTTCGCGCTTATGGCAACCGGCGATCTCGCTCTCTCGCTTCCGCGTCCGCCGCGGGCGGGCCTTGGTCGTCATCTGAGCCTCGGCAGGCCGAGCACGCGCTCGGCGATGATGTTCTTGAGGATGTCGGTGGTGCCGCCCTCGATCGAGTTGGCGCGGGAACGGAGGAAGCCGTACTGCCAGGCGCCGTTGTCGATCGCGTTCGCCGAGCCGCGGGCCAACGGCGCGTAGGCGCCCTCGATCTCCAGCGCCAGCTCGGTCAGTCCCTGGTTGATGTCGGCCCACTGCCACTTGCCGAGCGAGCCCTCGGGGCCGGGAATCCCCGACTGCATCGTCTTGGTCAGGCCGCGGTAGGCGTTCAGCCGCATCGTCTCGGCCTCGATGTGGAGCTGGGCGATGCGCTGGCGGTAGAAGGTGTCGTCGGCCGCCGAGCCGCCGTTGACGCGGACCTCGTTGGCCAGCTTGGCGAGTCGGCCGAGGGCGTTCTGAATCTGGGCGATGGCGCCGAAGGCGAGCCCGGCGCGCTCGTTCATCAGCGTCGTGATCGCCACGCCCCAGCCGGCCCCGACCTCGCCGACGACGTTCTCCGCGGGGATCCGCGCTTCGTCCATGAAGACCTCGTTGAACTCGCCCTCGCCGGTGATCTGGACCAGCGGTTTCGCCTCAACCCCGTCCTGCTCCATGTCCATCAGAAAGTAGGTGAGGCCCTGGTGCTTGGGCGCGTCGGGGTCGGTGCGGGCGACCAGCATGCACCACTTCGCGTACTGGGCGAAGGTGGTCCAGACCTTCTGGCCGCTGACCACCCATTCGTCGCCGTCCTTGACCGCGCGGGTCTTCAGCGAGGCCAGGTCAGAGCCCGACTCGGGCTCGGAGAAGCCCTGGCACCAGATCTCGTCGCCGGTCAGGATCGGCTCCAGGTAACGCTGCTTCTGGGCGTCGGTGCCATGGGCGATGACGACCGGGCCGCCCATCGCCAGGCCGAGCACGTTGGCCGGGCTCGGCGCTTCCTGGCGCGCCGCCTCGCCGACGAAGATCGCCTGCTCGATCATCGTCGCGCCGCGACCGCCGTACTCCTTGGGCCAGGAGATCCCGGCCCAGCCGGCGGCGTGCAGCTTCAGCTGCCACTCGCGGCGGAAGGCCATCACCTCGTCGAGGCTGCCTTCGGGTTCGGGGCCGGGATTGTTCGCTTCGATCCAGGCGCGAACCTCGTCGCGGAACTGCTCCTCCGATGGCGACAGCGTCAGATCCATCGCGAGCGAGCATATACACCCTGGCCAGGCAGCCAGAAAGGCGGGCAAAGAAAGAGGGCGCCGGCCGGCGCCCTCTTCCAATCGCCTTCAGCAGCCTCGGGCTATTCCTGGCCGCATTCCTTGAAGCCGAACTCAGTAGCGAGTTCGTTGGCCTTGTCGAGCGGCCCCTTGCCATTGCTTTCTTCCAGCAGCGAGCCGGGGTTGTCCTCGAGTTCTTCGGCGCCGGCTTCGAGAGCGTCGACGATCGCGGTCGTCTTGTCCTCTTCCCCGTCGGGAGCGCCCAATTCGCTGAGTTCGTCGGCCTGGGTCTGGAGCGCCGGACCAACCACGGTTTCGATCACTTCTTCCTGCTGCGCCTTGGTCGGTTTTTCGGTGTCGATGTTGTTTTCGTCAGCGAAGTCTTCGGCTTCCTGGCTGAGGCTTTCGCTGCCCTTCTTGCAGATCGCGTCGCCCTGCTTGATGAACTCCGTCTTGGTCAGCACGACGACGTCGGTGGTGTCGTCGCTGCTGCTGCCGCAGCCCGCCGCGACGATGGCGATCGCCATGACGCCGGCGAGCAGCGCGATTAGTCGCTTGCTCAACTGGTCTCCTCTAAGTGGTGGACGGTAGGGGTGGAACCCCGGGACTTCGCCGCTGGCGGCTCAGACCCTCTGGATCAGGGTGCCGGTGCCGAGGCCGCCGCCACAGCACATCGTCACCAGGCCCATCTCCTTGTCGGTGCGCTCCATCTCGTGCAGCAGGGTGGTGATCAGGCGAGCGCCGGTGGAGCCGAGCGGGTGGCCGAGGGCGATCGCGCCGCCGTTGACGTTGACCCGGTCCATATCGGGGTCGAGCTCGCGCTGCCAGGCGAGGACGACGGAGGCGAAGGCCTCGTTGATCTCGACCAGGTCGATGTCGTCCATCGCCATCCCGTTGCGCTCGAGCAGCTTGCGGGTCGCCGGGATCGGGCCGGTCAGCATGATCACCGGGTCGACGCCGACCGTGGTCTGGTCGTAGATCCGCGCCCGCGGCTTCAGCCCCAGCGCATCGGCCTTCTCGCGGGCCATCAGCAGCACCCCGGCGGCGCCGTCGGAGACCTGCGAGGAGTTGCCGGCGGTGACCTTGCCGTCCTCCTTGAAGGCCGGCTTCAGGTTGGCCAGGCCCTCGAGCGTCGTCTCGCGCAGGCCCTGGTCGGTGACGTAGGTGTCGCCGTTGACCGCGAAGGGGATCGTCTCGCGCTCGAAGCGACCCTCCTCGGTCGCCTTGGCGGCGAGCTGTTGGGAGCGCAGGCCGAACTCGTCGAGGTCGGAGCGGGGGATCTCCCACTGGTCGGCGATCATCTCCGCCGAGAGGCCCTGCGGGATCAGGTTGTAACGGTCCATCAGCTCGGGTGAGAAGGGCGAGCCGTGCTCTTTCATCACCTCGTAGCCGTCGGCGAAGGAGATGTGGCCCATGTGCTCGACGCCGCCGCCGACGACGACGTCGTGGACGCCACTGGCGATCTGCGCCGCCGCGAAGTTGACCGCCTGCTGGGCGGAGCCGCACTGGCGGTCGATCGTGGTCGCCGGGGTCTCGATCGGCAGCCCGGCCTCGAGCCAGGCGTTGCGGCCGATGTTGACGCCCTGCTCGCCGAACTGCTGGGCGCAGCCGGCGATTACGTCGCCGGTCTCGGCCGGGTCGACCCCGGAGCGCTCGAAGAGCTCGCCGTAGACCTTGGCCAGCAGGTTCGAGGCGTGCTTGTCCTTGTAGTAGCCCTTCTCCGGATGGCCGCGCCCGATCGGGGTTCGCGCCGCCTCGACGATCACGACCTCGCGCCCACCGAACTTGCCGCTTCCGTTCTCAGCCATCGACCTCTCCCTTCGAAGTAAGTTTCATCACACAACCGAGGATAGCCGACTGACTGGTCAGTCAGCCAGGGGTCGGGCGGCACGATTAAGACCAAGATTGATAGGAACCCGGCCATGAGCGCTAACCAGGGGTACGAAAGTCCGGGGATCGCGGGGAGCGGGGCAATCGCCACCGGCCTCGCCGCCGTCTCGACGATGACGGGAGACACCATCCTCCTCGCTCGCAGCGAGGCCTCGGCCTGGCGCGCGGAGGAGAAAGTGGTCGCCGCCTGCGCCAAGATCGAGGGCGCCGAGCCCTCGCGGCTGCGGGTCACCACCGACCCCAAGGACCTCGCCGACTGCGACGTGATCGTCGAGGCGATCGTCGAGAAGGTCGAGCCCAAGGGCGAGCTGCTGGCGCGAATCGTCGAGGCCTGCCCCGACGCCGACCTCGCTACCACCACCTCCTCGCTCAGCATCGCCTCGATCGCCGCCGCAGCGGGGACCGACAAGCTCTTCGGCCTCCATGTCTTCAACCCGGTGCCGCGGATGAAGCTGATCGAGGTCTGCTTCCCCGACGGCGCCGCCGGCGCCCGCGAGCGCACCCTCGCCTGGTGCGCCGCGATGGGCAAGACCGCGGTCGAGGTCCCCGACCAGGCCGGCTTCGTCGTCAACCGCCTGCTCTTCCCCTACCTCTTCGAAGCCGTGCGGCTGATCGAGCGGACCGGCATGGAGGCCGGCGAGGTCGACACCTGCATGAAGCTCGGCGCCGGCCACCCGATGGGCCCGCTGGCCCTGCTCGACTTCGTCGGCCTCGACGTCTCACAGGCAATTGGCGACGCTCTTTTCGCTGAGAGCGGTGAGGCAGCCAGTAAGCCGCCCGGCATGCTCGTTGAGCTCGTCGGAGAAGGCAAGCTGGGCCGCAAGTCCGGCGCCGGCTTTTACACGTACGACTAGTCGGCCTGCGCGGTCTTCTTCTTTCCGGATAGGTCCCAGATCACGTCCGCCTCGGAGATGTTCTGGCGGCGGGCGATGATCTCGATCTCATCCCACGGAAGCTCCGCTTCGGGGAGCTCGTCCCAGCGGGCGAGGTCGAGGGCCTCGATGGAGCCGCGTAGGGCGGGGCCGAGATGTTCCTCGGAACGCAGCAGCGCCCTCAGAACCTCGAGCTGCTTGTCGGTCAAACGAACAACCCACATGCGGGTACCTCCAACGTCGGGGGGTCGCGGGTTGCCCGAAGAAACTAGGCGGAGGGACGGACGGAACCGCTGATTCGTACCGCCTCGATGCGGTTCTCGCGGACCGCCTCGACCCGGATCGTGTAGCCGTTGGACTTGATCGAGTCACCGCGCTTGGGCAGGCGCCCGAGCTCGCCGAAGACGTAGCCGCCGACCGAGTTGTAGGCGTCGCTGTCGACCGGCAGCTCGATGCCGGCGTCGGCGAGGTCGCCGAGCGAGACGTGGCCGCGGACGAACCAGTCGCCGTTGGTGAGCTGGCGCAGGGCGGCGGCGCGGGGGTCGGTCTCGTCCTCGATCTCCCCCACCACCTCCTCGAGGATGTCCTCGACGGTGACGATCCCGACCGTGCGGCCGTACTCGTCGACGACGACCGAGAGCGAGGTGCGCTGCACCTGGAGGTCGTGCAGGAGATCGTCGAGCGGGCGCGTCTCCGGCACGATCAGGGCGTCGCGGATGACGGTTTCGATCCCCGACTCGGGCCCGTCGCTCATGTAGAGCCGGGCGAGGCTGTTGTTGTGGACGATGCCCTTGACCCGATCGGCGTTGTCGTCTTCGATCACGACCAGGCGGGTGTGGCCGGAGGTGACGCAGCGCCGCAACGCCGCCTCGACCGTCTCCGACGCGTCGACCGTGATCACAGCGGGGATCGGGGTCATCACCTCGCGCGCCTCCTGCTCGTGCAGGTGGAAGACGCCGCCGAGCATCCCCGCCTCGCCCGGGTCGAGGTGGCCGCCGAGCCGCGAGCTGTCGATGATCTGCTTCAGGTCCTCGGCGGTGTGGTGCTCTTCGAGGTCGCCCGGGTTGACGCCGAACATCCGCACGATCCCGTTCGAGAACCAGCTCAGCGCCATCGTCACCGGCGCGGTGGCGACGCGGAACCAGTTGAGCGGCCGCGAGACCCGGCGCGCGGTGCTCTCGGCGTTGGCGATCGCCAGCATCTTCGGCACCTGCTCGCCGACGCTGATGTGAAGCGCGGTGACCAGGGCGAAGGCGATCGCCAGCGAGAGCGCGGCCGCAACCCCGTGCGAGAGCCCGCCGAAGATCGGCTCGATCAGCTTCGAGAGCGAGGGCTCGCCGAGGAAGCCGATCCCGATCGAGGCGATCGTGATCCCGATCTGACAGGCGGAGAGGGATTCGTCGATCTTGTCGAGCTGCTCGACCACGGCCTCGGCACCGGATTCGCCTTCCTCCGCCAGCTGTTCGATTTTGCCGCGACGGCTGCGCACGAGGGCGAACTCCGCGGCGACGAAGAAGCCGTTGATGGCGATCAACAGCAGCAGGAAGACAAGCAGCAGCGCGCTCATCAGCTATTTGGCCTGGTACTTCGGGCTGGGACGTCGTCGGCCATTCGGCGCTTGGAATATAGCGGCCGCTCCCGCAGCTATTTCGATAAATGCGATATTGAGCGAATAATGCGGGTCGCAACGCTCAGCGAGATGCTCGAAGAGGTCGTACGCCTAGGAGAGGCGACGGGCATGGAAGCACATGCGCACGAGCTGCGTGGGGAACTGGAGGGCAGGCTGGCGACGGTGCGGGCCGCCCTCTCCGGCTCGGCGAGTCCGCGGGTGATCGCGCTGGAGCGGCTGGACCCGCCGCGGGTTGCCGGCTTCTGGATCCCGGAGATGATCTCGATCGCCGGCGGCATCGACGTCGCCGGCGACCCTGGCCTCAACCCACCCGACGTCGGCTGGGGCGAGCTGGAGAGCCTCAACGCCGCGGTGGTCGTGGTGATGCCCCCCGGCTCCGTCGAGGACGCCCAGGCCCAGGCGATGGAGCACTGGGAGCGGATCGCCGCGCTCGGCGCCGAGCGGGCCTTCGCGGTCGACGCCACCGCCGCCTTCGCTGAGCCCGGCCCGCGCCTGGTCGACGGCGTCGAGCTGCTGGGGCACCTGCTCCACCCCGACCTGATCGACGCGCCCGGCAACACCGCCTTCCTGCCGCTCAAGGCGCCGGTCACCAGGCCCGCCCACGGCGGCTGAAGCTCAGGCGACGGCGAGGGCGCCGAGGAAAGCGACGGCGGCAATCAGGACGATGATCGCGATCTCCGCCGGGAAGTGTTTACGGCCGAGATAGCCGCGCTCGCCGGCGACGATGGCGAGAGCGCAGAGGACCCCACCGACCAAACCTCCGACGTGGGCGCCGATGCTGATATGCGGGACGGCGAAGCTGAAGATCAGATTGAAGACGATGAGGAAACCGATCTCGGCGGCGATCGCGTCCATGCCGCGACCGCGGGCGATCACAAAGGTGGCGCCCGCGAGGCCGAACACCGCACCTGAGGCTCCGTAGGTGAGGGCGTTTGGATCCAGGAGCATGACCCCCAGCGATCCCGCGAGGAGCGAGGCAAAGTAGAGCGCGACGAAACGAGGAGTGCCCAGCGCCGGCTCCAGCAGCCTGCCGAGGAAGAACAGCAACAACATGTTGAAGCCGATGTGAAACAGACTGGCGTGGAGGAAACCGCTGGTGACCAGCCTGTACCACTCACCTTCGGCCACGGAGGGTCCGAAAAGCCCGAAGTTGATGACGACCTTGCCGCCGACACTGTCCAGTCCGCCGGAACCGGCAGCGATCTCGATCAGATAGGCAACGACGTTGATCGCGATCAGAGCAACGGTCGCTGGGAAAGCGCCAAGCCGACCGCCCCCTCCACCCACTCCCTGCACCACTTTGGTTTTCTGCCGCATGCACTCCGGGCAGCGCATCCCGACCGGGGATGGGGTCATGCAGTCGGGGCAGATCGGGCGCCCGCAGGAGGAGCAGGAGACACGGGTCTCGCGATTGGGGTGGCGGTAGCAGGTCTCGGCCATCGGGATGGGCAGCCTACAATCGCGGCCGATGGCGCCCCCCAGCCCAGCCCGGCTCTTCGCGACGCTGGTCGGCGCGATCCTCTTCATCGCCGGCATCGTCGGCTTCTTCCACGACCTCTCCTGGCTCAACTACCTGTACCTCGCCAGCGGCGCGATCGGGCTGTTGGTGGCCGGGAGCGCGCCGCGCCCCTACGCCCTCTGCGCCGGCCTGGCTTACACCGGCCTGGCGATCGCCGACTTCTCCAGTCGCGGCTGGCCGCATCTGGTGGTGGGGCTGCTCGGGCTCGCCGCCTTCGCAGCGTCGCGCGGTTCCAAATCCACGCATGCCGTGGGAAGGGAACCGCGGAAGCGTTCGAAGCGGCTAAAACCGCGAGCGCAGGCCGCCGCCAAGGGCTCGTAGCCCGCCCTCGCCCTTCGTCCGGCCGCGGCGGCGCAGCTCGAGCAGGACCAGGGCTCCGGTGGCGACGCCGCCGGCGCCGACGGCGACCACGGGTCGGACCCAGTTGCGCGGATCGCGCAACGCCCGCAGCTCGCTCTCGGAAAGCTCCTCGGCCCAGTCGGAGAGCTCCTCGGCCGCCGCCTGGGTGACCGCCGAGAGGGTGTCCTCGACCCGGCCGGAGAGGCGCTGCGGTGGCTCGATCGGACGCAGGGCGTCGGCCAGCAGCCGCTCGACGTCCCAGGTGCTGCCGCTCAGGGTCTCACTCGAGTCAGGCATCACCCATCTCCTCCTGCAACTGCTTGATCGCGCGGTGGATCAGCACCTTGGTCGCCCCGTCGGAGCGGCCCAGGGCACGGGCGATCTCGCGGTTGTCCATGCCGAGGGCGAAGCGCATGATCAGCGCCTCGCGGCGGTCGTCGGAGAGATGCTCGAGGTTGGCCATCACCTGGCGCAGCTCCTCGCGGCCCTCGGCGATCGCCACGGTGTCGTGGCGGGCGGCCAGCGGCTCGGTGCTGTCGAGCGGAGTCTGCGGCCGCCGCGAGCGGTCGCGGTAGTAGTTGGAGGCGAGGTTGTGGGCGATCCGGATCACCCATGGGCGCAGCGGTCGCCCGTCGGACTCGCGCTGGGCGCGGTCGAAGTGCCGGTAGGCCTGAAGGAAGGCCTGCTCGGTCAGGTCCTCGGCGTCGTGGTGGTTGCCCACCTTGTAGTAGGCGTAGGAGTAGACGTCGCGCAGGTGGGCCCGGTAGAAGTCCTCGAAGGCGCGGTCGAGCTTCGCCTTCGCCGCCGGCCCGAGATCCCCGGGCTCGACGTTCTCGGTGGGGGCGCTCACCGGCCAAGCCTAGATCACGTACTGCCGCCATCAGGCCGCGCGCCTGGATCGCTCGACCCGGCGCAGGCCGGCGACCCAGTCCTCGGCGCCGATCTCGCCACGGATCAGGGCGGCGAGGCCGTTCAGCGCCTCGGCCGGCCCGCCGGAGGCGGCCACGGCCTGGGCCAGCAGCGGCGTCGTGTCGAGCCCCTCGGAGGCCTGGCCGATCAGCCCCGGAATCTCCTCCGCCGGAGTTCCGGTCCCGAGCAGCTCGCCGGCGCGGCGGTTGCGGCCGGTCGGGGCCATCATCGTCGCGGTCAGGTCGCCGACCCCGGCCAGGCCGGAGAAGGTCTCCAGCTCCCCCCCGCGCGCGATCGCGTACTCGATGCACTCCTGCCAGATCTCGGCGACGGCGATGCCGGCCGCGTTGAGCCCGTGCGGCTCGGCCGCGGCGGCGGCCAGGGCGGCGGCGTTCTTGGCCGCTCCCGCCATCTCGACGCCGGTGACGTCGCCGGAGCGCTCGCAGACGAGGCCGGCGCGGTCGAAGACCTCGCCGAGCTGGGCCCGCAGGTCGATGTCGGCGGAGCCGAGCACCAGCGCCGCGGAGCCGGAGACGGCCTCGCGAGCGTGAGCCGGCCCGCCGAGGCAGGCGATCGCCCGGGCGCGCACCCGTTCGCCGACGTATTCGGCCGGCAGCTGTCCCTGCGGCGCGATCAGCCCCTTGGTCAGGAGCAGGACCGAGGAGCGCGCGCCGATCCGGTCGGCGATCGCCCCAACCGCCTGCGGCAGCGACTTCGAGGGGATCGCCAGGCAGACGAGATCCAGGCCGGCGAGCTCGATCTTCGAGGCCGGGCGGACGTCGATCGCCTCCGGCAGCGGCACTCCCGGCAGGTAGCGGGCGTTCTCCCCCGCCTCGCTCATCTCCGCCGCGCGCTCGGCGTTGCGGGCGCCGAGCTGGACCTCGAGCCCACCGCGGGCCAGCAGCACCGCGACCGCGGTGCCCCAGCTGCCGGCGCCGATCACGGCGGCGCGGCGCATCGGCGGCAGGCCGCCGAGGTCTTCCCACTGCAGCTGCACGTTGGGCCAGATCCGCCCGGTGACGGTTTCCGCCAGCGCCTTCGAGGGCTCCTCGGCACGTGGGAAGGTCATCGCCCGGCCGAGCCTGACCTTCACCTTCCGCGGCCGGATGCGCCAGCCGCGGCGCACGTTTTCGGTTCCCAGCACCGCGGTCGGGATCACCGGCGCCCCGGTCTGCAGGGCGAGGCGGCCGACGCCGCGGCGCGGGCCGCGGAGGGTGCCGCGGCGGGTGCGGGTGCCCTCGGGGAAGATGCAGACGGCGCCGCCGCGCTCGACGATCAGGCGTGCCGTCTCCATCGATTCCTCGTCGGACTCGCCGCGGCGGATCGGGAAGGCGCCGAGCCGGGAGAGGATCCAGCCCTGCCAGCGGCGCTCGAACAGCTCGACCTTGGCGACGTAGTTCATCGGCCGCCGCCAGGGCAGGCAGCCGCCGATCGCGAAGGGGTCGAGGAAGCTGCGGTGGTTGGCGGCGACGATCAGGCCGCCCCTGACGCGGGCGTACTCGCGGCCGGTTCGCGCGTAACGGAAGTAGACGAGGAAGAACGGCGTCATGAAGATCCTCGCCAGCAGGTAGAGGACCCAGTTGACGCTGTGCTTGCGGGTGTAGTCGTGGTAGCGGGCGAGCCGCTCGGCGTTCACGCAGAGCGCTACACGCGAGCGGGCCGACGGTTACCAGGCGGCTTCGACCAGCTCCGCCAGGTCGGCCTTGACGAGGGGCGGGCCGGGGACGAAGGCCAGCTCCGGGCGGACGACCATCGCGTCGATCGCCTCGTCGAGGTGGGCGCGCTCGGCGCCGATCTCGCCGAGGCCGGCGGGGTCGCCGCCGAGCTGGCGGACCCGGGCTTCCACGTCTTCGGGGTCGGTCTCGATCGCGGCGGCGAGGTCGGAGAGCCGGTCGGGCGCCCGGGCGACCAGCAGCGCCAGCGCCCGCGGCAGGATCGCCGCGTTGGTCTCCGCGTGGGGGCTGCCGCAGACGCGGACCAGGGTCTGGCAGACGACGTGATGAAGGCCGAACATGGCGGAGTCGATCGCGTAGCCGCAGAGCAGCGAGCCGAGCGCGAGCGGCCCCGGATCGCGCTCCCCCCGGTCCAGGTCGAGCGCGGTCGCGAGCAGCTGCGCCCCGCGCAGCGCGCTCATCTCCGAGACCGGATTGGCAAAGGGGGTGTAGAGCGAGTCGGCGCCGTGGGCCAGGGCGTTCATCGCACTGGCCCGCAGCTGCGCCTCGGGCTGACTCGTCATCGCCGCCGGGTCGGCGACGACCAGGGTCGGCCGGACCAGCGAGCCGACTCCCGCCTTGGCCCCGGCCGGAAGCCGGTGGATGCCGGTCATCTCCGCCCCCGACAGGGTCGACGGGATCGCGGCGACGCGGGCGCCGGTCACCGACGCGACGGCCTTGGCGACGTCGATCGGCCGGCCGCCGCCGAGGGCGACGAGCGACGGCGAGGCGGCGGTCTCGACCAGCGCCGCCGCCAGCTCGGGCACCTGACCGCCGGGAACCAGATGCACGGCCGCCGCCGCGGCGGCGAGCTCGGGCGCGGTGGCCAGGCCGCGCGAGGTGGTCAGCAGCTCGAAGGGCCCGAAGTCGTGCTCGCGCAACAGCTGCGCCGCCTGCGCCACCCCGTTGCGGCGAAAGGCGACGGTGCGCCCGGCGTCCCTCCAGATGAAGTCCCCGTTCACTCCCCCGCGCCCATGGGTGGCTTCTTAGTCACGGGGGTTGCGGACCGGTCTCAGGCTGGGCTCGACTTCGGCCCGCATGTGCTCGTAGTCGGGCGGCAGCGAGAGCTTCTCGCCGAGGTGCTCGAGCGGCTCGTCGACGGTGAAGCCGGGGCCCATCGTCGCGATCTCGAAGAGGACGCCGCTGGGCTCGCGGAAGTAGATCGACTTGAAGTAGAAGCGGTCGATCTCCGGCGTCGGTTGAGCCCCGGCCGAGATCGCCTTGGCCCGCCACTCCATGTGCTCCTCCGGCAGTGAGGCCCAGGCGACGTGGTGGACGCTGCCGGCGCCCTGCAGCCCGCGCTCGGGCGGCGGGTCGTCGAAGAGGTAGCGGCCGCCGCGCTTCTCGCCGCGCGCTTCCCAGGCGTCGCCCTCGCGCTCGAACTCGAGCGCTTCGAGCAGAGCGCTGCTGGCCTCGGGTGCGGCGCTGTAGGCGCGCACGGCGTGGAAGCCCTGGAGGGCCAGCTCGGCTGGGATCTCGGGATGATCGGCGACGAGGGGAGCATCGGGGACGTCGACGACGAGCAACTCGTGGTCGAGGCCCTCCGGATCGGAGAAGACGAGGCCGGCGCCGGCGCGCTCGGACTCGACGCCGTTGGCGGCGAGGCGCTCAGCCCAGAAGGCGAGCGAGTCCTCGGAGGCGACGCGCCAGACGACCCGGTGGACCATGCCGGCACCGGGCCGGCCCGAGGCCACCCCGGGGTACTCGAAGAAGGTCAGGTCGGAGCCCGGATCGCCGTCCTCGTCGGCGAAGAAGAGGTGGTAGACGGTCGGGTTGTCCTGGTTGACGGTTTTCTTGACCAGCCGCAGCCCCAGCACTCCCACGTAGAAGTCGACGTTGCGCTGAGCGTCCTCGGTGATCGCGGTTATGTGGTGGATGCCCTCCAGTTTCATGGCTTCACGTATACCATCCCCCTTCGATGAGCCGCGCACGCAGACGCACTGTCAAGGGGCTCGTCGTTCTCGGCTCGGTTCTCGCCTTCCTCAGCGTCTTCGCGATTTGGACCGAGCGCCAGGCGCTCAACACCGACGACTGGGTCTCGACCAGCGACCGGCTGATCCAGAACCCGACCATCCGCACCGCGGTCGGCGACTACCTGGTCGACCAGCTCTACGAAAACGTCGACGTCGAAGCCGAACTGAAGGACATCCTGCCCGGCGATACCAAGGACCTCGCCGGGCCGGCGGCCGGCGGACTGCGCCAGGTGGCTGGCAGCGGCGCCGAAAAAGTGCTCGAATCCTCGACCGCGCAGGGCCTCTGGGAGGACGCCAACCGCTCGGCCCACGAACAGCTGGTCTCGGTGCTGGAAGACAAGGGCGACGCGGTCTCGACCTCGGAAGGCAACGTCAGCCTCAACCTCGGCAGCCTCCTCACCAACCTCGCCGGCCAGGTCGGCATCGGCCAGAACCTGGCCGAAAAGCTGCCGCCCGACGCCGGGCAGATCGAGATCCTCCACTCCGACCAGCTGAAGACGGCGCAGAACATCGCGATCGCGGTCAAGGGCCTGGCCCTGGTGCTCTCGCTGCTCACCTTCATCGCCTTCGCCGCCGCGATCTACCTCTCCCGCGACGGTCGCTGGGTGACCGTCCTCTACAGCGGCATCGGCCTGGTCGCGGCCGGCTTCGCGGTAATCGTCTTCCGCGAGATCGCCGGCGGCATCGTCGTCGACCAGCTGGTCGTCACCGACAGCACCAAGCCGGCGGGCGAAGCTGCCTGGTCGATCGCGACCTCGCTGATGACCAGCATCGCGACGACCGTGATCGTGGTCGGCATCCTCTTCGCGATCGCCGGCTGGCTCGCCTCGCCGACCGGCTCGGCCCGGGCGACGCGCCGCGTCTTCGCCCCGGTCCTGCGCCACCACGTCGCCTACGTCTACACCGGCCTGGCGATCATCGTCTGCTTCTACTTCCTCTCCGGCCCGACCCAGGGCCTGCGCACCTTCCTCACCACTCTGGTCGTCGCCGGCATGGCCGCCTTCGGCATCCACGAGCTGCGCAAGCAGACCGAGGAGGAGTACCCCGAGGCCGATTACAGCGATGTCTTCGGCAACACCCGCGACAAAGTCGTCAGCGCCGTCAGGGGCGCCAACATCGGCGAGCGGGTGGGCGAGCAGGCCTCGAAGCTGCGGCTGCCGGAGAAACGACCGAGCGGCGGTGAGACGCCGACCAGCGAAGCGCCGACCGCGGTGACGCCGGCGAACGAGGAGGACGCCAGGCTGGAGCGGCTGGAGCGGCTCGCCTCGCTGCGCGACAAGGGCATCCTCACCGACGAGGAGTTCGCGGCCGAGAAGGCGCGCCTGCTGACTTAGGCGGGAACTGGATGGCCAGCGCCGGACGCGCCAGCCGTCATGCGACCAGGCGTCAGGCCTGGCCGACCTTGGGCGACGGCGACTCGTAGCAGAGCATCGAGACCGTCGCCCGGAAGCGCCTGGACGGATCGGGCTCGCGGTTGACCGTCTCGGCGGCGATGTCGTTGATCTCCTCGTAGGTCCTGGCGATCGCCTGGGCCACTTCCTTCCATCCGCGCTCGTCCAGGTCGGGAATCGCGGTGATGACGTGGCGGTCCGGGCGCCGGTCGAAGGTGCCCCCTTTGATGGCGGCGCTGGCGCGCTCGAGGACTTCCTGGACCGCTTCGATCGAGATCCCGTCTTTCGACTCGGCGGACATCTTCTTCCAGGCGTCGTCGTCGAGCTGCATTTTCGTGGTGCCCCGATAAGTGGTCTTGAGCGCCCCGCGGACCTGTTCCTTGCCCACCGCCTCGATCGAGCTGCCAGCCGAGCAGCTCTTTGACGTGGTAGCTGATGTTGGAGAGCGCCACGCCGTCCAGCATCTTCTCCAGTTCAGACGGGCTCGCCGGGCTGGTGTTCAGCATCGCCAGGAGCTTTGCCCTGAGCGGATGGCTCATCGCCCTGGCCAGGCGTTCCTCGAGCGTCATCCCCTCCTTCGACCTCCGGCCCTTCTTACCCGCCGTCTTCATCGCCATCGTTTTCGCCTTTCGGGCTGCTGAGTGGTTGAGAGACGGAGAGTATTACCCACCACTTCAAGGATCGCCAGGAAAGTCCGTCTTAACCGCTGGAATCTGCTCGACTGCTGCAATTGCTTCTAGTAAAACCTGGCCCCCTCTGCGGGGTGCCGCATCGATTCCCCCCGTAGAGGCCTCGCAAAAGAGGAAGCAAGGGGGAGGTGAAGCAATGACGGTCAAGTCCGTAGGTCAAGCCGTGCCTGTTGGTCTGATCACCAAGATGGCCTGAGTTCGGGCCAGGGTGAGCGGCTGCGCGCCTTGCTAGCGGGCGCACCGTCGCTCTACTCGGGCAATTGAGAAACTGGGGGACGCCATGCCCCCGCCCCATCGTCAAGGGCTCTGCAACTCCGATTACAGAGCCAAAGCCCGCCGCCGGGTTCGAACCGGCAACCTCCTGATTACAAATCAGGTGCTCTCCCAGGTTGAGCTAGGCGGGCGTGGTGGCTATGGGTGATGCGATGGACGTGAACTTCAGGTTTCTCGGGCCGGACGAGGGTGGCATCCTCACCGAGGCGATAGAAGCAGCTTACGGGACGACTTACGACGTCCGCTGGGTTTACGACCAGGCGGAGGTCTCGGCCCGGTTGGCAGAGGGGTGCTACGTCTCCTGCGTCGCCGAGACGGCGGCCGGGGAGCTGCTCTGCCACATGGGGATGAGCCTGGCGGCGGCCGGCGACGCGGTCGCCCATTCCGGTCAGGCCGTGACCCTGGAGGCCGCCCGCGGGCAGCATCTCTTCACCCGGACCAAGCGCTTCCTGATGGATTGGGCGCGCAGCGAGGGACTGGCCGGGATGTTCAGCGAGGCCACCGCCGCCCACCCCTACAGCCAGCGGGCGAACATCGAGCTGGGGGCGCACGAGACCGGCTTCCTGCTCGGCTGGATCCCGGCCTCGGTCAGCAACGACGCCGCCGCCGCAGCGCCGCGCCGGCGGCAGTCGGCGGCGCTCTTCTACACCAAGCTCAACGACGGCCACGAGCGGCGCGTCTACGCGCCGGAGCGCCACCACGAGATCGTCGGCCAGACGCTAGCTCTGTGCGAGCTGCGCGGAACCCTGGCGAAGCCGGGGCCCGAAGCCGAGCTGCAGGGCCGGACCGAGCTGCAGGTCGAGGTCGACAAGGACCACAACCTGGCCCTGATCACGGTGCGGACTCCGGGCGCCGACCTGGAGGAGGCGATCGGGGCCGAGCGCCACCACCTCTTCCACCGCGCCGGCCTCGACGCGATCTACATCGACCTGCCGCTGGAGCAGCCGGCGACGGCGCTGGTCGCCGACGACCTCGAGCGCCTCGGCGTCTCCTACGCCGGGGTCTTCCCCAACCACCGCACCGACGGCGACGTGCCTGCGGATGCAGTCCCTGCACCGGGTCCGAGTCAAGGCCGACGACATCGCCGTCGCCTCGGACCACGGCAGGGAACTGCTGGAGTACGTGCTGGCGGATCTCCCCCAGGGCTAGGCGGCGACCTCACGGGAGGCGAGGTGGCTTCCCACCTTGCGCTTGACCCGCTGCAGGGCGTTGTCGACGGTCTTGGTGTCGCACTCGAGCTTCTCAGCGATCAGCTCGTAGGAGTGGCCGTCGAGGTAGAGCGAGAGGACGCGGCTCTCGAGGTCGGAGAGGACGCCGGAGACGCCGGAGAGACAGGCGACGAGGCTGGCCAGCTCTTCGGTGGCGATCACCTGGTTGACCGGGTCGTGGACGCTGGGGCCGGGCAGGATCTCGTCCAGGGTGGTGTCGGAGTCCCCGGCGGCGGCCGGCGTCTGGCTGAAGGAGACGTACTGGTTCAGCGGCGTGTGCTTGTTGCGGGTCGCCGTCTTCACCGCGGTGATGATCTGCCGCGTGATGCAGAGCTCGGCGAAGTTGCGGAAGCTCGACTCGCGGTCGGTCCGGTAGTCGCGGATCGCCTTGTAGAGGCCGAGCAGGCCCTCCTGGATCAGATCGTCGGACTCGCCTCCGAGGAGGAAATAGGAAGAGGCCTTGAGGCGGACGAAACCGCGGTAACGGCGGATTATCGCGTCGTAGGCGTCGGTTTTGCCTTCCTTGGCAAGAGCGACGAGATAGTGATCATCAAGCTCAGCTTGAGAGTTAGCCTGCTGGGCGCGAACGGGACTGGAACGGACAGCCATCGAAGCTGGCCTTTGCTGCATAGGCGTAGACAGAGCCACAGATCCTTCTCCTTGCTGAAGGGTCGTGGCGCCACTTACCTCCCCCGGGGCGCCTCTTATTGACGGGATCCCTCTGCCTCACACTCAAGCTGAGGTTCACCCTTGTTGCGCCGCTAGTTTATGTGCTCACGATGCTATGTCAACCCCCGGGGGACATAAATGCAAACGCCGTTGCATTTGTTGGAGGCTCCGGACTTAGGCGCGACCGCGCTGGCGCACGGCCTCGAACAGCAGCGCCGTGGCCGCCGCGGAGACGTTCAGCGACTCCACCTCGCCGCGCCGGGGCAGCGAAATCAAGCCGTCGCACGCCTTCGCCACCCGCGGCCGGATGCCTTTGCCCTCGCCGCCGAGGACGATCACGGTGGAGCCCGTGAGATCGACGTCCCAGGCGGACGATCTCGGCCTCGGCGTCGGCCCCCCAGATCCAGAACCCGGCCGCCTTGGCCTCGGTGAGCCAGTCGGCGAGGTTGCGCACGTGGGCGACCTGGAGATGCTCGACAGCGCCGGCGGAGGCCTTGCAGGTGGCGGCGGTGACGGCGGCCGAGCGCCGCTCCGGCACCACCACCCCGGTCGCCCCCGCGAACTCGGCCGAGCGGCAGACGGCACCGAGGTTGCGCGGGTCCTGCACCTGGTCGAGCGCGATCAGCAGCGCGTCTTCCCGGCGCAACAGCCCCCGCGGATCCCCATAGGGATACGCATCGACCTCAGCCACGACGCCCTGGTGGTCGGGCGACCCACAGAGCCGCTCCAGCTCCAACGCATCCGTCTCCGGCGCCCGCCAGACCCGGTGCACCTGCCGCCTCCCCCGTTCCGCCTCCTGGACAGGCTGCTTCCCGTAGATGATCTGGTCGGCCATCTAAGCCTTGGGCACCAGGCTCGGGCCCGCCGCGGAATCCCGCACTTCCCAGCCCATCTCCGCCAACTCGTCTCGAATTGCATCGGCGCGCGCAAAGTCCTTGGCTCCCCGCGCTGCCTCCCGCTCCTCCATCAGGGCTTCAGGCGGAAGCGTCCGCGCCCTCGCCCAGTTCAGCCAGCGAACCGAGGCCGAGCAACTCGAGCATCTCGCGCAACACCGTCCCCGCCTCACCTCTATCCACCTTGCCGCGATTCGCTTCCCCGACCAGCTCAAACACCTCGGCCATCGCTCGAGGAGTGTTGAAGTCATCTGCCAAGGCCGACCGGAACGCGTCGAGTCGAGAGCCGGGGGAGGTCTCGACGGAACCTCCCGCAGTTCGTGACGGCGAGACCTCCCCCGGCTCTCCCCCACCTCCGTCCCGTCCGTCCCCCTGCTCGCGAAAGAAGTTCCGCAACCGCTCAACCTGGGCCCCGGCCTGCCGCATCTGCTCGTCCCCGAAAGCCAACGGCTGCCGGTAATGCCCGGAGATCAGATAGGCCACGACCGCCTCGCGCCCGTACTTATCGAGCGCCTCGGAGAGCTGAAAGATGTTGCCGTCCGATTTCGACATCTTCGCCTCGGCCGTCTCGATCATCCCGTTGTGCATCCAGATCTGGGCGAACGGCCGCCCCGCCGCCTCCGACTGGGCGATCTCGTTCTCGTGGTGGGGGAAGACCAGGTCGGAGCCGCCGCCGTGGACGGCAAACGAGGCGCCGAGCTCCTGCTCGGCCATCACCGAGCACTCGATGTGCCACGCCGGCCTGCCCCGGCCCCAGGGCGAGTCCCAGCTGCTGTCCTCACCGGGCTTGTGCGCCTTCCAGAGGGCGAAGTCGAGGCGGTCCTGCTTGAGCGGGGCCGACCCCGCCTCCTCGCCCTGGTCCATGTCCTCGGTGCGGCGGTTGGAGAGCTTGCCGTACCCCGCGAAGCTGCGGACCTTGAAGTAGACGTCGCCGCCCGCCTCGTAGGCGTGTCCGGAATCGACCAGGTCCCCGATCAGGGCGACGATCCCGGCGATCGTCTCGGTCGCCAGCGGCTCCGCGTCGGGGCGGCCGAGGCCGAGCCGGTCGGTGTCCGCGAAGTAAGCACGGGTCATGCCCTGCGCGAACTCGTCCGAGGGCTCCCCGGCCGCGGTGGCGGCAGCGTAGATCTTGTCGTTGACGTCGGTGACATTGACGACCAATCGCGCCCGGTAGCCCTCGGAGCGCAGGAAGCGGGCGAAGAGGGAGAAGACGACGAAGGGCCGGGCGTTGCCGATGTGGATGCGGCTGTAGACGGTCGGTCCGCAGGCGTAGATCCCCACCTCACCGGAGGGGTCTAGGGCCCGCGGCTCGCCGCTGAGCGTGTCCCTGATTCGCACCTCGCGCATCGCGAGGGAGAGGCTAGATGAAATCCGCCTTCTAAAAGGTGCGGTAGCCGGCCGTCGAGGCGGTCGACTCGCCGCGCAGCCAGACCGGCGCCGACTCCTCGGCGGCCGCCTGGGCCTCGCGCTTGGCCCGCTTGGCGCTGGCCTTGATTTCGTCCTCGGTCGCCTCGCGCACGCGCTCCTCACGCTTCTCGGCCTGGGTGCGGATGCGATCGGACTCGAGCCGCAGCTGGTCCTCGGCGCGGGCTCGGGCGGCCTCTTCGGCCTCGCGCTCGACCTTCTCGACCAGGTTGCGGACGCTCTCCTCGGCTTCGCGGCGAACCTCGACGGTGCCGTCCATGACCCGGCGCTCGATCTCGGTCTCCAGCCGCACCGCGGTCTCGTGCGACTCGGCGGCGGCAGCCTCGGCGTCCGCGGCACGCTGCTCGGCGGCGGCGACACGACGGTCGGCCTCGGCCTCGATTTCCCTGCGGATCTCGATCGCCCGGGCGTCGACCGCGGCCTCGAGCTTGCGCTCCGTCTCGGCGATCGACTCCGCGGCCGCGGTGCGCACCTGGGCGGCGTGGGCGGCAACCGCTTCGTTCTCAGACCGCGAGCGCTGCCGCAGATCCTCGAAGGCGTGCTCGGCGCGGTCGCGTGCCGCCTCGGCACCGGCAACCTTGGCCTCGACCTGGCGCCGCGCCTCGTGCTCGGCAGCGATCCGCTCGCGGGCCTCGGCGGCGACCTTGCGCAGCGTCCCCATCGCCCGCTCCTTCAGCTCGGCGGAGACCCTGTCGGCCCGCGCCTCGGCGGCGGCCACGCGCTCCTCGCCGACTCGGACCCACTCCAGCGCCTGCTTGGCGACGCCGTGCATGGTCTCGGTGGCCTCACCGACTGCCCGCAGCTGCCTGGCTGGATCGCTCATTCCTCCGCAAACTACTACTGGCGCCGGAGGCCACCCGGAGGGGCAGCCTCGGTTCTGCTCGCAATTTGCGTCAGGGCCGTCAGGCGGACTGCTGGGTCTCGCCCGCCCGCAGATCCCGCTTGAGGACCTTGCCGGTGGCGTTGCGCGGCAGCTCGTCGAGGAACTCGATCTCGCGCGGCGTCTTGTAGCCGGCGAGGTTGGCCTTGACGTGGGCTTTGAGGTCGTCTTCGCCGAGCCCGACCCCCTCCTCGAGGACGACGAAGGCCTTCAGCCGCTGACCGAACTCCGCGTCCTCGACGCCGATCACCGCGACCTCAACCACGGCCTCGTGATCGGCGAGCAGGTCCTCGACCTCGCGCGGGAAGACGTTCTCGCCGCCGGAGACGATCATCTCGTCGTCGCGGCCGTCGATGAAGAGCCGGCCCTCGGCGTCGATGTGGCCGACGTCTCCGCTGGAGAGCAGGCCGTCGATCACCTCCTTGCCTCCGCCTCCGGTGTAGCCCTCGAAGGACATCTCGTTGCCGACGAAGATGCGGCCGACCTCGCCCTGCGACAGCTCCTGTCCGTCCTCGCCGAGGATCCGCACGGTAGTCCCGCGCGGCGGCTTGCCGGCGGTGCCGGGGGCGGCGCGCAGGTCTTCAGGGGTGGCGATCGTCGCATAGGCGACCTCGGTCGAGCCATAGAGGTTGTAGGCGTTGTCGCCGAAGCGGTCCATCCACGCGGTCGCCAGCTCACCCGGCAGGGCCGAGCCCGAGAGCGAGGTGATCCGCAGCGAGGAGAGGTCGTAGGCGGCGAGCGTCTCGTCGGGGAGGCTGAGGATCCGCTGGATCATCACCGGCACCACCGCCAGCACGTCGGCGCGGCTTTCCTGGACCGCCTGCAGCGTCCCCTCGGGATCGAAGCGGCGGCGCAGCACCATCGTCGAGGCGGTCGGCAGGCTCATGATGAAGTGGAAGAAGCCCCAGGAGTGGAAGAGCGGCGCCGCGATCATCATCGTCTCGCGGCTGTGGAAGGGGATCTTCTCTAGCAGCGCCGCGATCCCCAGCAGCCCGTCGGGACTGGAGCGCTGGGCGCCCTTGGGGGTGCCGGTGGTGCCGGAGGTGAGGATCACGAAGCGGGGCTTGTCGGGCGGCGGCTTCAGGTCCGCCTCGGAGCCGGCGGCGATCAGCTGCTCCAGCGACTGCTGGGAGCCGATCTCCTCGCCCTCGTCGACCCAGCCGACCACGCGCGCGACCGAGTCGTCGACGCCTTCCAGCAGGCCGGCGAACTCGGAGTCGTAGACCAGCGCCTTCGGCTGCTCCCGGCGGGTCACCTCGGCCAGCTGCGGGCCCGGCGAACATCGTGTTGAGGTAGAGCGCGCTGGCGCCGAGCTTGGCCGCCGCCAGGGTCGCCTCGATGAAGCCGCGGTGGTTGCGGCACATGATCCCGACCCCGTCTTCGTGGCCGATCCCCATCGCCGCGAAGGAGTGGGCGAGGGCGTTGCTGCGGCGGTTGAGGCGCTCGAAGCTGAGGGCGCCGCGCTCGTCGACGATCGCGATCTCGTGCGGGTGGTGGATCGCCGCGGTCGCGGCCCCGGTCGCCGGGAGAGGCGCCCCAGCGCAGGAAGGTGGAGCCGATCCTCGCCGCGTTGTCCGGGCGCATCGGCCGCACGATGCCGGCTCTCGTGCAGCACCTTGACCTCGAAGATCGAGTCGGCTGCGGAGGTGCGCAGCTTCGGCGGCGCTCTCGCTGAGAATCCCCATCGCGGCGAAGACTATTCGCTCTGCACCGAGGCGACCGCGATGCAGGCGATGCCCTCGCCGCGGCCGATCCAGCCCATGCCCTCGTTGGTGGTCGCCTTGACGCTGACCCGGGCCGAGGTGGCGTCGGCGAGCGTGCGCTCCATCTCCGCCTTGTAGGGGCCCGAGCCGCGGCTCCTCGCAGATCAGCGGTGGCGTCGACGTTGACGATCGGGCCGGCGATCGTCCCGACCACCGTCCGCAGCAGGTCGATCGAGTCGGCGCCCTGCCACTGCTCGTCGTCGTCGGGGAACATCGTGCCGATGTCGCCGCCGCCGCCGGCGCCGAGGATCGCGTCGATCACCGCGTGGGTGAGGACGTCGGCGTCGGAGTGGCCGGCGAGGCCGCGCGGGTGGTCGATCTCGACCCCGCCGAGGACCAGCGGGCGATCGTCGGCGAAGCGGTGGCTGTCGTAGCCGATCCCGACCATCAGCCGACGCGGCTGGGCAGCGGTGCCAGCCGCCGCCGGCGCTGCTCGAAGACGCATATCTCCCCCACCCCGAGGCTCGTCGAGGAAGTCGACCGCGCGGTCGTAGGCGAAGCCGACCTGCTCGGGCAGGTGGGCGTCGGAGGAGAGCGCGAAGGGGGCGCCGGCCTCGACGCACATCTCGGCGAAGGCCGCGGGCCGGGTAGAGCTCGCCGACCGGCTTGCGCAGGCCGGCGGTGGAGACCTCGACCGCGATCCCGCTCTCGGCGATCGCCTCGACCGCGGGCTCGTAGAAGTGGCGCGGGTCGCGCTCGGGCAGCGGCCGGGCGCCGCCCCAGACCTTGACCAGGTCGGGGTGGGCGAGGATGTCGAAGAGGCCGGAGCGGGCGCACTCGGCCAGGGACTCGAAGTAGCGGCGCCAGACCTCGTCGGCGTCGCCGCTGCCGTCCCAGATGTCCCAGCCGGGATGGTCGACCGCCTCCTCGCCGATGAAGTGGACGGAGCCGACGACGTAGTCGAAGTCGCGCGCCTCCAGCATCGTCGCCGTCCTGTCCTCGGCGCCGGGCACGAAGTCGCACTCGATCCCGAGCTTCAGCGGCGTCGCGCGGACGAACTCGCAGTAGGCGTCGAGGTCGTCGCGGCCGTTGCTCTGCCAGAGCGGGTGCGACCACAGCTCGAGCGCCTGCTGGAAGCGGTAGACGTGCTCGGAGACGCCCAGCTCCTCGACCCCCGCCGCGGCGGCGGCGGCCAGGTAGCGGTCGACGTTCTCGGCCGTGAAGTAGCGCTCGAAGGTCGTGCCCTCCTCGTCCGGGCGCAGATGCAGGTGGTAGTCGGTGAGCATCGATTGGCAGCCTAGACTGCGGCGGCAATGGCCCGCCAGCTGCTCCTGCTCCTGCTCGCCTTCGTCGCTCGGCACCGCGCTCGCCGCGCCTGCTCGGCGCGGTCAGCTTCGGCGTCGCCCTCGGCGTCGGCCAGCTCTGCTTCGCGGCGACCCTGGTCTGGGTCCTGCTCAAGGACTGACCCGCTCCGCCAGCAGCAGCTCGGCCACGCGCAGGTCCAGCGGCGTCGTCACCTTGAGGTTCCGCGGCGAGGCCGGGTGGATCAGCACCGTCCCTCCCGCCGCCTCGACCAGCATCGCCTCGTCGGTGGCGGCGTCGCGGGCCTCGACGTCGACCTCGAGCGCCGCCCGCAGCGCCCGCGCCCGGAAGACCTGCGGCGTCTGCGCCGCCCAGAGCCGGGAGCGATCGAGGGTCGCGCCGACGACGAGTGCATCTCCCATCTCCTGCCCGGTGGATGCACGTTTCGAGTCTCCGGCCTGCTTGATCGTGTCGGTGACCGGGCGCGGCGGCGATCACGCCGGCGGCCTCGGGGTCGGCGTCGAGCGTCGCGCGACCAGCTCTTCGACCAGCTCCGGCGTCAGCAGCGGCCGGGCGGCGTCGTGGATCGCGACCAGCTCGGTGCCGACCGCCTCCAGGGCGTTGGCGACCGACTGGGCGCGGGTGGCGCCGCCGGCGACGACGGCGAGGCCGTCGCCGTCGAAGTCGTGGACGTGGCCGGGCGGGGCGGCGACGACGATCGAACGCACCGACCCGCAGGCCCGGAAGGCCGCGATCGACCACTCGACCATCGGCCTCCCGGCCAGCGGCACGAAAGCCTTCGGGCCGCCGGCTCCGAGACGCTCTCCGGAGCCGGCGGCCGCGATGACCGCGGTTACTGCGAGGGGGCTACGCCGTGGCGGCGAAGCGCTCCTCCAGCAGCCCGTCCAGGTACTCCTCCGCGCCCTCCTCGTCCTTGTCGAGCGCGTACATGAACTCCGACGCGAGGATCTTCTTGGCCCGCGTGTACATCTGCTTCTCGCCGGTGGAGAGGCCCTTCTCCATCTCGCGGATCGCCAGGTTGCGAACGACCTCGGCCAGCTCGAAGACGTCGCCGGTCTTGATCTTCTCGCGGTTGTACTTGAAACGCCGGTTCCAGTTCTTCGGCATCTCGGAGACTTCGTCGGTGAGGACGTTTGTGACCTTCTTGATTTCCTCCTCGTCGATCACGCGACGCAGCCCGGCCACGCCCGCGTTTTCGCAGGGGACCATCACCGTGAGCTCGTTGTGGATGATCTTGATCGTGAGGTATTCACGCTCACTGCCCATCAGCTCGCGGGTCTCTTTCTTCAGCACCAGGCCAGCCCCGTGATGCGGGTAGACGACCTTGTCGCCCTCCTCGAAGTCGCAGACATATTCAATGTCCTCCTCGAAGACTGCCTCGATGGCCTCGTCTAGCTCGGGAATCGGTGGCTCCTTTCGTTTCGACGGCGTCGATCGCCGTCAGCTCTGTAAGTACCTGTCGACCAAGTCGACCTCCTGCAGCCGGCGCAGGCCCTCGCGGATGTCCTTGGCCCGGGTGGGGCCGACTCCGTCGACGGCGGCGAGGTCATCGTTGGAGGCCGCCAGGACCTCCTCCAACCCGCCCAGCTCGTGGATGATCTTCTGGACGACAAGTTTGGGGATGCGCGGGACCCGGCCCAGCGCGCGGTAGCCGCGCGAGGCCACCGGGAAGTCGAGGGTGTTGAGCTTGCGGTCGTAGCCGAGCAGCTCGGCGAGGCGGCCGAAGTCGAGCACGTCCTGGTGCGGCATCCGGCTCAGCGCCTGCAGGGTCGCGGCGAGGCTGCCCTCGGTGTCCTCGACCGAGTAGTCGCGGATCAGCGCGGTCTTGTCGGCGGCGACGCCGACCATCGTCTCCTCCAGCTGCATCTCGATCAGCCGGCCCTCGGTGCCGAGCTCGACGATGTAGCGCTCGACCTCGACCGCCATCCGCGTCACCAGCTCGGCCCGCTGCAGAACGGCGAGCGCGTCGTGGAGGAAGCTGCCGCCCTCGAACTCGAGCACGGTGAGGCGGCCGGAGACCTGGTCGAGCCGCTCGCGGTACTTCTCCAGCGTCGCCAGGCCCTGGTTGGCCTTGGCCAGCACGGCCGGGATCTCCTGCAGGATGTACTTCGTCCCCTCGACGTAGAGGGAGACGACGTCGCGGCGCTGGGAGATCGCGATCACCAGCGCGTCGGTCTGTTTGGAGACCCGCTCGGCGGTGCGGTGGCGGGTGCCGGTCTCCGAGGAGAGGATCGTCGGGTCGGGCATCAGCTGCACGTTGGCCCAGGCGATCGTCGTCGCCTCGCTGTTGAGCACGATCGCCCCGTCCATCTTCGCCACCTGGTAGAGCATCGCCGGCGTGTAGTCGACGTCGAGCTTGATCCCGCCCGAGAGCATGTGGGAGATGTCATCGAGGTCGCCGACGACGATCAGGCCACCGGTGCGCGAGTGGACGATGTTGTCGATTCCCTCGCGCAGGGCGCCGCCGGGAGCGACGACATCGAGGGCCCTCAGAAGTCGAGGATCTTGGCGTTCTGAAAGCTCATGGAGCTCATCCCCGGACAGTGAAGGCATCCCCTATAGGATGCCAAAAACCGCTCTGGAATGCGGTCTGCCTATATCCGAGTGGACAGTACGGGATTCCCGTTGTCAACCGGATCGATCACTCAACTTTCCCGCACCGTGGATTTGGGGCATCAGAGGTGGAATCGGCGATGGTGCCGGTGGTGCTGGAGCTGCTCCAAAGGCGGATCGCCGGCCACCGCCGGGTCCGGCCCGGGCGGGTCGGGGTCCCGTACGAAGGTCCAGGTGAGCCCGGCTCCGACCGCGCAGAGCCCGGCCGGGAACCAGGTCGAGCCGGCGATCGCGGCCGGCGAAGGAGTCGCCGCTCCCCTGCAGGGCGTGGAAGATCGCGCCGGTGGCCGGCGAGCGAGACGGCGCCGGCCAGGACCCTGTCCATGGCCAGCACGCCGGCGGCGATGCCGACCTTGGCGCCCGGCATCGCCGCCATCGCCGCCGTCGACATCGGCGCGTAGACGAGGCCGAGGGCGATGCCGAAGACCAGGTAGCCGCCGAGGACCAGGCCGAAGGAGCTGTGGGCGCCGACCTGGGTCAGAAGCAGCAGGCCGACCGCGCCGCAGCACATCCCCGCGGTCATCAGCCGGCGGGCGCCGAAGCGGCCGATCAGCCGGCCCGAGAAGGGCGAGACGAAGATCATCGGCACCGTGACCGGCAGGATCAGCAGGCCGGCGGCGATCGGCGAGTGGCCGCGCACGTCCTGCAGGTACTGGGGCTGGAAGAACATCACCGCCCAGTAGGCGCCGACCAGCGCGAAGGCCGCCGCGCTGGCGCCGAAGTAGGGCCCGTTGCGGAAGAGCGTGAAGTCGACGATCGGGTCCTCGACCCGGCGCTCGATCCGCCAGAAGGCCGCCAGGGCAAGCAACCCGACCAGGGCGAGACCAGCCGTCGTCCCGGCGTTCCAGGCATTGGACTGGACCAGTGCCAGCACGGCCGCGGTGATCCCTAGCGAGAGCGCCGCCAGACCGGCCCAGTCGATCCGGGTGCCGGCGTCCGGGTCGGTCGACTCCGGCGCGGCGATCGCCGTTATCGCCATCCCGATCGCCGCGATCGGCAGGTTCATCCAGAAGATCAGCCGCCAGTCGATTTCGATCAGGACGCCGCCGGCGAGCGGCCCGATCCCCAGCGCCACCGCCGAGACCGCCGCCCAGATCCCCAGCGCCCGCGGCTGCTCCGCCGCAGGGAAAGCGTTGCAGACCAGCGCCAGCGAGAGCGACAGCATCGGCGCCGCCCCGGCCCCCTGCAGCACCCGCCCGGCGATCAACCCGACCTGGTCGCCGGCGGCACCGGAGACGACCGAGCCGACCGCGAAGACCGCCATGCCGGCGATGAATACCCGCTTGCGGCCGAACATGTCCCCCAGCCGCCCCGCGGTCACGACCAGCACCGCGATCGTCAGCAGATACCCGTTCATCACCCACTGCAGCCCCTCGCTGCTGGCCCCAACATCTCCCCGGATCTCCGGCAGCGCCAGCGCCACCACGGTCGAGTCCAGCATCAGCAGGAACAGGCCCGAACAGGCCCCAGCGAGGGTCCACCACTTGCGCGTCACGCGCGCAGACTAAGACGCATCCGAGTTTGACCCCAGCCCGGTGTGGTCAAACTCGGATACGCGAGTCAGCTGGAAGCGACGAGGTCGTGCTCGGGGTCGATGCCCCAGCGGGCCCCGGTGGCGACGAGGTCGTCGCTCAGGGCCCAGCGGTCCGGCTGCTCGTCCCCCTCGAAAGCCGGACTGGCGCCCTTGAGGACCATGCTGCCGGTGTTGTCGCCGATCGCCCGGATCTCGGCGACGTCGGACTCGGAGAGGCGCTGGTCGGCGGGCAGGGCGCCCAGCTCGGCCCGCTTGTCCTCGATCGGGCGGGCCTCGGGGCCGACCTCCTGGATCAGGGTCGGGGCGACGCACTCGACCGCGGGGTGGGCGAGGTTCCACTGGCAGGCCAGCTGCATCGGCGTCAGGTCAGCCTGCTCGGCGAAGGGCAGCAGCTGCTCCAGCTTCTCGGCCCCCCGCTCGATCCAGCCGGCGGGGCGGAAGGAGCGGTGATCGGTCCGGCCCAGCTCCATCCCCGGCCGCAGGTCGCCCCAGAAGAGACCGCCGTAGTCGACGACCCGGGTCAGGACCTTGACCTCGTGGCGGGCGGCGGCGTCGAGGCAGAGCTCGCCCGGCCAGGGCTCGAGCGGGTTGAGGATGACCATCGCCCAGTCGATGCGGTCGCCGAAGCGCTCGAGACAGTCGATCAGGTCGAGGGTGAAGCCGTTGGCGGGGCCCGGGGCGACGCCGATCCGCGCCGTCAGCCCGGCCTCGCGCAGCGCCGCCATCCCGCCCCAGACCACCTCGCTGGTGTAGCCGGTGCGGTCGGGGTTGTGCAGCAGCAGCAGGTCGAAAGAGGAGGCGCCGATCCGCTCCAGGCTGGCCTCGGTCGCCATCCGCAGATACGCGGCGTACTGGTCGGGACCGCGCAGGTCCGGGTCGGTGAAGCGGGGGAAGCCCTTGGGGCCGTTGCGCTCGCCCGCGTAGAAGTCGTGGCCGACGGCGCCGACGAGGCTGTAGTCCTCACGGGCCACGCCCACGAGGGCCCGGCCGAGCAGACGGTCGGCCTCGCCCTGGCCGTAGGCGTCGGCGGTCAGCACCGTCTCGATGCCGGCGCCGGGCCGGAGCAGCCCCGCCAGGCGATCCTCATCGATCGCCTCGCCGAAGTGGAGGAAGCGGCCGCCGCTCCAGGTGCCGATGGCGCTGCGGCCAGGCTCCCTCACGGGTGCGACTCGCTCAGGACTCGGAGTCGTCGTGCGGCGAGGAGTCCTCGTCGTCCGACCCGTGCTCGCCGTCGCCCTTCTTGGCGCCGACCCCGACCGTCTCCGGCTCGGGCTTCTTCGCCGGCTTGGCCTTCGGCTTCTTCGGCGCGATGATCTTCAGGCTCAGCGGTTTGTCCTCCTCGTCGCCGGAGGGATCGCGGTCGACCATCACGGTCGAGCCCGGGGTCATCGGCCCGGCCCGCAGGACTTCGTCGGCCAGCGGATCCTCGATGTAGCGCTGGATCGCCCGGCGCAGCGGGCGTGCGCCCATCGACGGGTCCCAGCCTTTGTCGACGAGGAGGTCCTTGGCCGCCTCGGTCAGGTCGAGCTGCAGTTCGTGCTCGGCGACCTGGACGCGGACCCGGTTGATCATCAGGTCGACGATCTCCTTGACCTCGTCCTTGGCGAGCTTGTGGAAGACGATCACCTCGTCGATCCGGTTGAGGAACTCGGGCCGGAAGACTTTTTTCAGGTCGCCCATGATCCGGTTTTTCATGTCGCCGTAGGACATCCCGGTCTCGTCGGAGACGGTGAACCCGATCGAGGTGTTCTTGGAGATCTCGGCGGCGCCGATGTTCGAGGTCATGATCACGATCGCGTTGCGGAAGTCGACCGTGCGGCCCTGGGCATCGGTGAGGCGCCCGTCCTCGAGGATCTGCAGGAGGATGTTGAAGACGTCCGGGTGGGCCTTCTCGATCTCGTCGAGCAGCAGCACCGAGTAGGGCTTGCGGCGCACGGCCTCGGTCAGCTGGCCGCCCTCGTCGTAGCCGATGTAGCCGGGAGGAGAGCCGACCAGGCGGCTGACGGCGTGCTTCTCCATGTACTCGGACATGTCGATCCGGATCATCGCCTCCTCGTCGCCGAAGAGGAAATCGGCGAGGGTGCGGGCGAGCTCGGTCTTGCCGACTCCGGAGGGGCCGAGGAAGATGAAGGAGCCGGCCGGGCGCTTGGGATCCTTGATCCCGGCGCGGGAGCGGCGGATCGCTTTGGAGACGGCGGTGATCGCGACCTCCTGGCCGATCACGCGCTTGTGCAGTTCCTCCTCCATGCGGATCAGCTTCTTGGTCTCGGCCTCGGTCAGTTTGAAGACGGGGATGCCGGTCCACATCGAGACGATGTCGGCGATCTCCTCTTCGCCGACGACCGGGCGCTCGCCGTTCTCGCCCTCGGCCCACTCGTCTTCGAGCTGGCGCTTTTTCGTCGTCAGCTGGCGCTCGGTGTCGCGCAGGTTGGCGGCCTTTTCGAACTCCTGGGCCTCGATCGCGGCCTCCTTCTCGCGCCGCGTCGTCTCGATTTCCTCCTCGAGGTCGCGGTAGACGGGAGGCGTGCTCATCGACTTGATCCGCATCCGCGAGCCGGCCTCGTCGATCAGGTCGATCGCCTTGTCGGGCAGGAAGCGGTCGGAGATGTAGCGGTCGGCGAGCTCGGCGGCGGCGGCCAGGGCCTCGTCGTTGATCGTCACCCGGTGGTGCTGTTCGTAGCGCTCGCGCAGTCCTTCGAGGATCTTCACGGTGTCCTCGGGCGAGGGCTGGTCGACCTTGATCTGGGCGAAGCGGCGCTCCAGGGCGGAGTCGCGCTCGAGGTACTTGCGGTACTCGTCGAGCGTGGTCGCGCCGATCGTCTGCAGCTCGCCGCGGGCCAGGGCCGGCTTCAGGATCGAGGCGGCATCGATCGCGCCCTCGGCGGCGCCGGCGCCGACCAGGTTGTGGAGCTCGTCGATGAAGAGGATGATGTCGCCGCGCTGGGTGATCTCTTTCATCACCTTCTTCAGGCGCTCCTCGAACTCGCCGCGGTACTTCGAGCCGGCGACCAGGGCGGCCAGGTCGAGCGTGTAGATCTGTTTGTTCTTGAGCAGCTCCGGGACCTCGCCGGAGTTGATCTTCGCGGCCAGGCCCTCGACCACGGCGGTCTTGCCGACCCCGGGCTCGCCCAGCAGCACCGGGTTGTTCTTGGTCCGGCGGGAGAGGATCTGCATGATCCGCTCGATCTCGGTTTCGCGGCCGATCACCGGGTCGAGCTTGCCCTCCTCGGCGAGGCGGGTGAGGTTGCGACCGAATTGGTCGAGCAGTTTCGAGGACTTTTTGCCGCCCTCTCCCTGGCCGCCACCGCTGCCGCCGCCCTGGCGGCGACCGCCGGGGCCGGAGAGCATCCGGATCACCTCGTTGCGGATCTTGTCGGAGTCGGCGTCGAAGTCGAGCAGGATGCGGGCGGCGACGCCCTCGTTCTCGCGCACCAGGCCGAGCAGGATGTGCTCGGTGCCGATGTAGTTGTGGCCGAGCGAGAGCGCCTCGCGCAGCGCCAGCTCGAGCACCTTCTTGGCCCGCGGCGTGAACGGGATCTGGCCGGAGGTGACCTCCTCGCCGGAACCGACGATGCGCACTACCTGCGAGCGCACGCGTTCGACGGTGATGTCGAGCGACTCGAGGACCCGTGCGGCCAGGCCCTCCTCCTCGCGCAGCAGCCCGAGCAGGATGTGCTCGGTGCCGATGTAGTTGTGCTTGAGAGTGCGCGCCTCCTCTTGGGCGAGGACGACGACTTGGCGGGCTCTCTCGGTGAATCGCTCGAACAAAAGATTCCTCTTCTTGGTCGAACCCGGTTGGCCCGGGTTAGTACCGGCAGACGCCCTTCGTTATCGGCAGGCGTCCATGTGTTCCGTAACTCTACCGAGACCGTCAGTCCGGTCCCCACCCCTTCGCCGGTCTTTACGTCTTCATCGCCGGAAACAGCAGCACCTCACGCAGGCTGCCGGCCCCGGTCAGCATCATCACCAGACGGTCGATTCCAAGCCCGACGCCCCCGGTCGGCGGCATTCCCTGCTCCAGCGCCTCGACGAAAGCCTCGTCGTAGGGCTGCGCCTCCTCGTCGCCCCGGGCGGTCTCGGCGGCCTGCTGCTGGAAGCGCCGACGCTGCTCGTCGGGGTCGTTGAGCTCGCTGAAGGAGTTGGCGATCTCGACCCCGCCGAGGAAGGCCTCCCAGCGCTCGACCAGGCCCGGGGCGGAGCGGTGGGCCTTGGCGAAGGGCGAGAGCTCGACCGGGTAGTCGAAGACGAAGGTGGGCTCGATCAGCGCCGGCTCGACCTCGCGCGAGAAGAGGCCGTCGACCAGCTTGCCCCAGCCCTCGGCCGGGTCGGGTTCGACGCCCATCGCCTTCGCCAGGGCCTCGCGGGTCGGGTGCTCGAGGATGTCGACGCCGGCCCGCTCGAGGATCGCCTCGCGCATCGTGATCCGGCGCCAGGGCGGCGCCAGGTCGATCTCGACCTCGCCGCGCTTCACCCTGGTCGTCCCCAGAACCCGCTCGGCGACCTCGGAGACCAGCAGCTCGAGGTCGTGCGCGGTCTTCTCGTAGTCGGCGTAGGCCTCGTACCACTCGAGCATCGTGAACTCGGGGTTGTGCTTGTGCGAGACACCCTCGTTGCGGAAGTCCTTGCCGAGCTCGTAGACGCGGTCGATGCCGCCGACCACCAGGCGCTTGAGGTAGAGCTCGGTGGCGATGCGCAGGTAGAGGTCGCGGTCGAGGGCGTTGTGGTGGGTGGTGAAGGGCCGGGCCAGGGCGCCGCCGTAAAGCGGCTGCAGGACCGGAGTCTCGACCTCGGTGTAGCCGTGTTCGTCGAGCCAGCGGCGGATCTCGCTGACGGTGCGGGCGCGGGTGCGGAAGATGCGGCGGCTGTCCTCGTTGGCGATCAGGTCGAGCTCGCGGCGGCGGAAGCGGGTCTCGGTGTCCTCGAGCCCGTGGAACTTGTCGGGCGGCGGCCGCAGGCTCTTGGCCAGCAGGCGCCAGTGGTCGATCGCCAGCGAGAGCTCGCCGCCGCGCCGGGTCGCCATCGCCATCCCCTCGGCGCCGACGATGTCGCCGAGGTCGAGGTCGACGAGCAGCGCGAAGGCCTCCTCGCCGAGCAGGTCCTCGCGGGCGTGCAGCTGGACCTGGCCGCTGCCGTCACGGAGGTCGAGGAAGCAGGCCTTGCCGTGACCGCGGCGGGCGACGATGCGGCCGGCGACGCGATGCCGCGAATCCGTCTCCATTCCCGCCGCCAGCCCCGCGTGCGCGGCCCGCACCTCGGCGATGTCCTCGCGCCCGGAGAACTCGTGCGGGAACGGCTCGATGCCAGCGTCCCTGATGCGACCGAGCTTCTCACGTCGATCGCGGAGAACGTCGGAGAGTTTGGGCTCTTCAGCCGGCTCGCTCATCGAGGCGCGAGCCTATAGATCGTCAGGCTTTCTCAATCTTCGTGATTTTGAGTTTCTTCTTCGGGCCGCGCGGCACCTCGACTGTGACGACGTCGTTGCGCTTGCGGCCGACCAGGGCCTTGCCGATCGGCGACTCGTTCGAGAGTTTGTGCTCGACCGGGTTGGCCTCGGTGGAGCCGACGATCTGGAACTTCTGCGAGTCGCCGGTCTTCTGGTCTTTGACGTGGACGACCGAGCCGAAGCCGACCTCGTCGGTGTTGAGCGCCTTCTCGTCGATCACGAGGGCGCGCCGCAGGCGCTCTTCGAGCTGGGCGATGCGGCCCTCGAGCAGGGCCTGTTCGTTCTTGGCGTCGTCGTATTCGGCGTTCTCGGAGATATCGCCGAATTCGCGCGCCTCCTTGATCCGCGCCGCGACCTCGCGGCGTTTGGTCGTCGAGAGGTGCTCGATCTCCTCTTTGAGCTTCTCGAGACCCTCTGGGGTGATTACCGCCTGACGACTCACTTGAACTACCTCGCTTTTGGCTGGTTGGGGGAGCCCTGAAGCGACTCCCAGACCGAAAAAAACGCCCGGATGCGGCGGCCTGCATCGCCACACCCCGGCACAGAGTCGCGGGATTATAGCGAGGGACGTAACCCGGCAATCAAGGCCGTTTTACGAAACGGGGGCGGGCGCGGCGAAGGCGCCGATCAAGGCGCGGGCACGGCCGAGATCGGCGCTGCGCTGAAGCTCGTCGACGACCTCCTGGGGGGCTTCGAGGCGCTCCACGTACCACGGGTAGAACTTGCGCAGGTAGCGCTCGGCGCGCTCGCTGCCGAGGTGCTCCTCGGCAGCGTCCATGACCCAGAGCAGCTCAGCGGCCACCTCCGCCGGTGCCGGCGGCTCCTGGCGCTGGCCGGTCAGTTCCTCGAACAGCCAGGGGTTGCCGAGCGAGCCGCGGGCGACCATCACCGCGTCGGCGCCCGACTGCTCGTAGGCGCGACGGGCGGCCTCAGCGCTGGAGAGGCCGCCGGAGACGATCACCGGCACCTCGACCCGCTCGACCAGCTCCCGGGTCAGCTCGTAGTCCGGCTTGCCCTTGTGGCCCTTGGTCGCCGCCCGTGGGTGGAAGGCGATCGCGGCGACGCCGGCCTCCTCGGCCAGGCGTATGGCAAGCTCGAAGCCGGAGCGGTCGCCGGCCTCGATCCCGGAGCGCAGCTTCACCGTCACCGGCACCCCTCCCCCGCCCGCGATCGCGCCCCGGGCCAGCGCCAGGGCAAGCTCGGGATCGCGCAGGAGCTGGGCCCCGGCACCGGTCTTGCGGACCTTGGGAACGGGGCACCCCATGTTGATGTCGATCAGGTCAGCGCCGGCCTCGGCGGCGATCGCGGCGCCGGAGCGCATCACCTCGGCGTCGTGGCCGAAGAGCTGGACCGAGACCGGGTGCTCGTCAGGGTGGATCCGCATCAGCTCGCGCAGGGTGCGCTCGTTGCGGTAGTGGAGGGCGAAGCTGGAGACCATCTCCGAGACCGCCAGCCCGGCGCCATGGCGCTTGGCCTGCAGCCGCACGAACCAGTTGCCGATCCCGGCCAGCGGCGCCAGCAGGACCCGGTTGGAGATCGGGACGCCGCCGATCTCGAAGGGCTCGGTCAGGGCCGGCTGGGAGCCCCCATGCTCAGCGGTTGCGCTCATGGATCAGCCGCAGCCCTTTCAGGGTGAGCAGGTCGTCGACCTCGTCGATCGTCTCGGTGAAGGGGACCACCGTCGCCGCGTAGCCGCCGGTGGCGAGCACCCGCGGGTTCGGCAGTTCCTCTTCGATGCGGCGGACGATGCCGTCGATCAGGCCGGCGAAGCCGAAGATGAAGCCCGAGTGGATCGCGGCGCGGGTCGAGCGGCCGATCGCTTCCCGTGGCTCTTCGAGGTCGATGCGGGTGATGCGGGCGGCGCGTTCGATCAGGGCGCTGAGCGAGGGCGCGAGGCCGGGGCCGATGGCGCCGCCGAGGTACTCGCCGTCGGCGGAGACGGCGTCGATGTTGATGCCGGTCCCGAAATCGACGGAGACGCAGGCCTCGCCGAAGCGCTCATAGGCGGCGATCGCGTTGACGAGGCGGTCGGCGCCGACCTCGAGCGGATTCTCGATCCGGATCGGCATCCCGGTCTTGACCCCGGGCCCGATCGTCAGGCACTCGGCCTCCAGATAACGCCCCGCCAGCTCCTCGAACTGGCTGCCGAGCGGCGGCACCACCGAGGAGACGCTGAGGGCGTCGACGTCGGTGAAGGACATCCCGGAGAGCGAGAAGAGGCCGGAGATCCGCTCCGCCAGCTCGTCGCCGGTGGCGCCGGAGCGGGTCTGGAAGCGCCAGTGCTCGGTCAGATCCTCGCCCTCGAAGACGCCGAGATGGGTCTGGGTGTTGCCGACGTCGACCGCGAGGAGCACCTGACGATTATCGCCAGATCGGCGGCGCGGCGGCCAGTTGAGGTCTTCCTGCGCATAGGATCGGCCTATGAATGCACGCCTCTACGTGATCCCCGCCTCGCACCCAAGCATCGCCGTCGAGCTGATGCTCGAGCGCAAGGGCATTGCCTACAAGCGCACCGACCTGCTGCCGGTGATCTCCAAGGCCGCGCTGCGAGCTGTCGGCTTCCCAGGGCAGACGGTGCCGGCGCTGAAGATCGAGGGCCAGAAGGTGCAGGGCTCGCGCCAGATCGCCCGCGAGCTGGAGCGCCTGCGACCGGAGCCGGCGCTGTTTCCCGCCGACCCCGAGCAGCGCGCCGCCGTCGAGGAGGCCGAGCGCTTCGGCGACGAGGAGCTGCAGCACCCGATCCGCCAGATCCTCTGGTGGGCGCTGAAGACCGACAAGGCGCCGCTGCGCAGCTACTCGGAGGGAGCCAAGATCGGGTTGCCGATCGGACTGGCGATGAAGACCGCGGCCCCGATCGTCGCCCTCTCCGCCCGCTTCAACGAAGCCAGCGACGAGAACGCCCGCACCGCTCTGGCGGCGCTGCCGGCGCTGCTCGACCGGGTCGACGCGCTGATCGCCGCCGGCACCATCAACGGTCCGGAGCTCAACGTCGCCGACTTCCAGATCGCCCCCAGCGTCGGCCTGGCGATGACCCTCGACGACCTGCGCCCGGCGATCGAGTCACGGCCCGCCGGGGCCCTGGCCAAGCGCGTCGTCCCCGACTATCCCGGCAAGACGCCGCCGATCCTCCCCGCCGCCTGGCTCGAGCCGCTGCGGCGGCCGGAGACCGACTGAAGTTGTCGACTTGACCCCACCCCAGGGTGGTCAAGTCGACAACGAACCGTCGGAGCGCTCGACCCGCTGACCGGCGGGCAGGGCGGCGAGGGCGTCGGCGAGGCGGGTGCCGTCGGGCAGGGCCAGGTCCGGGTCGAGCTCCAGCAGCGGGGCGAGGACGAAGCGGCGGGTGGTGACCTCGCGGTGGGGCAGGGTCAGGCGCTCGCTCTCCATCTCGATCTCCCCGAGCAGGAGCAGGTCGACGTCGAGTGGGCGGGAACTGTGGCGGGGGGCTCCGGGGGCGCGGCCGCGCGCCGCCTCGACCGCCTTGCAGACGTCGAGCAGCGCTTCGGGCTCGAGCTCGGTGCGGATGCGGACCGCGGCGTTGAGGAAGTCGGGCTGATCGAGCACCTCGCCGACCGGCTCGGTCACGTAGGTGGAGGAGACGGCCTCGACCGCGATCCCGCGCTCGCGCAGGAGCTCGATCGCCGCCCGCAGGTGGGCGGCGGAGTCGCCGACGTTGGAACCGAGGCCGAGGTAGCCGCCGCGCAAGGGCTAACCCTCGTGGGCGTCGGCTTCGTCCTCGTCGACCGCGCGCTCCTGGGTGACCTCGACCGCGACCTCCTGGATCGCCAGCGGCAGCGGCGGCTCCGGCTTCGCCGCCCGCACCCGCACCGAGTCGCAGCCGTAGCGCTCCATCAGCCGCTGTCCGACCACCTGGGCCAGGCGCTCCAGGGTCTTATAGCTGCGCTCGGTCGCGGCAAGAGCGACGATGTCGCAGACCTGGGCGTAGTCGACCGTGTCCTCCAGCCGGTCGGTGAGGACGGCGTCGCAGTCGGGAACGTCGAAGGAGATGTCGAACTCGAGCCGCTGCCCCACCTCCTGCTCGGCCTCGCTGACGCCGTGATGGGTGTAGATCGAGAGCCCGCGCAGCTCCACCTCGGCGCTCGATTCGATCCCGTTGCCGTGGGCCTCCATGACAGTGGAACCTACCCGAGGATCGCCGTCGCCACGGCCATCGCCTGGCCGATCTCGGCGACGTCGTGGACCCGCAGCACGTCCGCGCCCGCAGCCGCCGCCAGCACCGAAGAGGCGATCGTGCCGCCGAGGCGCTCACCCGCGTCGGAGCCGTCGACCCGGCCGATGAAGCTCTTGCGCGAGGTCCCGATCACCAGCGGCCGGCCCAACTCGCGCAGCTCGACCAGGCGCCGCAGCAGCTCCAGGTTGTGCTCGGCGGTCTTGCCGAAGCCGATCCCCGGGTCGAGCCAGATCCGCTGCTCAGCGATGCCGGCGGCGACTGCGACTTCGACTCGCTCGCCCAAGAAGGACTTGACGTCGGCGACGACATCGTCGTAGCGGGGCTCGTCCTGCATCGTGCGAGGCGTGCCGAGCATGTGCATGAGCACCACGGTGGCGTCACGATCCGCGCACAGCCCCGCCATCTCCGGGTCGCCCCGCAGCGCGGTGACGTCGTTGACGATCATCGCCCCAGCATCCAGCGCCGCCGCGGCAACCGCCGCCTTGGAGGTGTCGACCGAGATCTCCGCCTCTCCCCC
>CAWHIW010000004.1:0-3615 GCA_963829445.1 uncultured Solirubrobacterales bacterium
CGCGCGATCGCTCTCTATGCGCCCGTCCCCTTCACCCGTTCGGGGTTCGAGCGGCTGTTCTTCGAAGCGGTCTTGGAGGCCGGCCTGCCGCGGCCGGCGACCAACTTCGTCGAGGCGGGGTTCAGCTCGACCTCTACTGGCCCGAGCAGCGCTTCGCGGTCGAACTCGACACCTACGCGACCCACGGCACGCAGGCTGCCTTCGAGCGCGACCACCTCCGCGACGAGGACCTGATGCTCGCCGGGATCGAGCTGACCCGGGTCACCGACGTGCGCTTCCACCGTGAACCGGAGGCCGTGCTCGAGCGGGTCTCGACGCTGCTGGCGCGGCGGCGCGGGAGCTAGGCGGCGCGCTGGCCGAAGTACGCTGAGCCCGATAGCGCTCGGTCAAAGCCCGACCAGGACTCGCCGGCGGGGAGCTGGCGCTCGAGGCGGTCGAAGCTGCCGAGGCGGCCGCCGAGGTTGTCGATCATGTGGACGAGGACGGCCTCGCGGGTGGCGGGGACGACCGGGGAGCCGTGCTCGAGCTGGCCGTGGTGGCTGAGGATGATGTGGAGCACGCACCGGGCGAGGCCCGGATCGAAACCGGGGATGTCCTCGATCCGGCGCCGAACCAGGTAGTAGCCGAGCGGGATCTCGCCCTGCAGGCGGCCGAGGTCGGTGAGGTCGATCGCCAGCGGGTCGTCGTTGTAGGCCTCTGTCTTGCCGATGTCGTGCAGGAGGGCGCCGGTGACGGCGACGTCGCGATCGATCCCGGGGAAGAAGTTGGAGGCGGCGCTGACCGCCTGGGCGACCGAAAGCGTGTGCTCGAGCAGCCCGTGGCGGTAGGCCTGGTGGTACGTCTTGGCGGCGGGGGCGTCGCGGAAGCGGGCCCAGGCCTCGCTGCCCTCGGCGAAGAAGGAGTCGAGCAGCTGCCGCAGCTGGGGCTCCTGGATCGTCGCCAGCAGGGCCCGCAGATCGGTTTCCAGATGGTCCAGCGCGACGTGCGACTCCGGCGCCAGTTCCTCGGCCTCGAACTCGTGCGGCGCCGCCTCGCGCAGCTCGGCGACCTTGATCTTCGCCCCCCAACGCTCGCTCATTTCGAAGATGCCGGTGACGAAGACGGCGGTGCCGGTGCCGCAGAGCGCGTAGCGCAACTCGGCGTCCTCCCAGCAGACCGCCTCGGCGGTGCCGCTCGCGTCGCCGACCGAGAGCCGCAGCCAGGGCTCGCCGTTGCGCTTGCGCCGCAGCTCGCGCTGGCGCACCGCGTAGACGCCGCGCACCCGCTGGCCATCCTCGAGGTCGCGCAGCGCGATCCGTTCCGGCGGGGTCGGGATCGCCGTCTGCTCGGGCGGCTGCGGCTGGGGGCCGGGCGGCTCGATCGGCAGGATCGCCGTCTGCTCCGGAGTCGGGATAAGCGTCTGCTCGTCCATCGCCCGATCCAAAGTAGAGACGAAGGCGGACGACTTTGAGAGCGTTTAGAGGACACCGCCGAGCCAGTGGCCGAGGGCGACGGCGGCGAAGCCGGCGACGAGCGAGACGGCGATGTTGAGCCAGGCGATGCGGGCCAGGCCGGCGGCCCCAAGGCGGTGCGAGTCGAGGATCCAGGTCGAGAAGGTGGTGAAGGAGCCGATGCCGCCGCCGGCGACGATCACCAGCGCCTCGCCGTGCAGGGCTGCCCCGGCGAGGATCCCGAGGGCGAGGGCGCCGCTGAGGTTGACGACGAGGATCCCGAGCGGGAACGGGACCGCGCGGCGGGCGGAGATCTCGGCGTCGATCGCGAAGCGCGCCGCCGCGGCGGCGCCGCCGAGCAGGCCGACCGCGAGCCAACCGGGGGCGGTCATCGCCCGCTCTCGGGCGCCCTGGTGCCGTCCGGCGCAACGAAGCCGCGCATCAGGCGATCGCTCCCCGCCGTGCCTCGAGGCCGATGCCCAGGCGCACGAAGGCATAGCCGGCGGCGATCGTGACCGCCGCATAGATCGCCGCCAGCCCCAGGTAGCCGCCGTCGACCATCTCGTACAGCTCCAGCTGCATGGTCGAGAAGGTGGTCAGGGTGCCGCAGACGCCGGTGCCGAGGAAGGGGTGGTTGAGGCTCTCGGGCGGGTGGTTGCGGAAGAGGGCGAAGAAGTAGCCGAGCAGCAGCGCCCCCGCCATGTTCACCACGAAGGTCGCCCACGGCCACTGCCCCGGACTCGTCGACGCCGCCTCGGCCAGCCCGACCCGGACCAGCGCCCCGACCACACCGCCCGCGTATATCGCCGCCAGCTTGCGAGGGTCGTGCGGCAGCGAGCGCATCCGGGCAGTATCGGGATCGAAGCCGACGGGCCGAAATCCCACCTATAGCGAGGGAAATCGGCCCATCGACCCGTAGGCTGGAGGCTTGGCGGCGGCTTTGAGAGACGGCGTGGCGGTGGGCCGGGCGCTGGCCCTGTACCGGGCGCGCGTGGTGCCTCGGGTCCGCCGCGAACTCGCTGACTGGCGGGGCGATCGCGGCGGCGATTCCGGACCCGGAGGTCGCGCGAGCTCGCGCTGGGGGCAATCGACGGGAAGGGCCTCAACGTCGAGGCGACCGCGGTCTTCGCGACCCTGGCGCCGCGGGGGGAACGCGGGCGACCGCGGTGCGGGCGATGACGGCGCTGCAGGTCGCGGTTGACTATCTCGACACGCTGGGCGAGCAGGCAACGGCGGAGCCTCTGCGAGAAGGTCTGGAACTGCACGGGGCCCTGACCGGGGGAGACGGCCCGCAATTAGCGACCTGCCTATCTCAGCGAGCTCGTCGCCGCCTACCGGACGAGCCTGGGGGACGCTGCCGTTCCCAGGTCCGAGGTCGTGCGAGGCGCTGCGAGCGCGCCCTGGTCTGCTGCGGCGAAGGGCAGAGCTTATACCCACGCGGCCGAGCACGGCGACCGCGGAGCCCTCGAGGCCTGGGCCCAAGGCCCAGGCCGCCCCGGCGATCTACCGATCGGTGGGAGGTCGCGGCCGGCGCCAGCTCCTCGGTCGCGGCGCACGCGCTGATCGCCGCCGCCGCCGACCCGCGGACCACCCCGGCCGAGGCCGGACCTGATCGACGCCGCCTACTTCCCCGCGATCGGCGCCCTCACGGTGCTGCTCGACGACCTCGTTGACCGCGACGAGGACGAGGCCACGGGCGCCCACAACTACCTGGCGTATTACGAGGGGGAGCGAGGACGCCGCCAACCGCCTCGACCTGATTGCCCAGCTGGGCCGGGCACGGCAATCGCGCGGCTGCGCCACCGCCGCCGCCACGCCGCGATCCTCGCCGGCGTCGCCGGCTTCTACCTCAGCGCCGCCGAGGCCGAGGCGCCCTTCGCCAACCCGGTCCGCGAGCGGCTGCTGCGCTCGGCCGGGCCCGCCGTGCGCCCGATCGTCGCCTTCATGCGGAAACGGCTAAAAGGGCGCAAACGGCCCGAAGACGCAGGGAGCGCCCCCTGGGCCGTGACGTTTGCGCACATGGACCCATGGGCTGCCCAGGGACGAGCCGGGACGGTCCGAGCCTGGTACCAGGGCCCGCGTCGGCGAAACAAGGAGACCCCTGCCCGTCGATGGCGGTCTCAGAATGAGAACATACACGGACCAAAGAGGTCAACCCGTTCTCACCCTGTGAGTTTGGCCGCCT
>CAWHIW010000005.1:0-88391 GCA_963829445.1 uncultured Solirubrobacterales bacterium
GCAGAGCGAGAGCTCGGGCAGGACCAGCGAGCCGGGCGAGAGCGAGGACCAGGTCGAGGAGCCGCCGCCCTCGGCGTCGAAGGCGAAGCCGCCGAGCCAGACCGGGCCGGCGCCGGCCGGCAACCCCCGCGGCTCGTCGACGACCGCGTCGCCGCCTGTCTCGCAGGCACTCCTCGGCGACGTCGCCGAAGCGGCTGGCGCCGCGCGAGGCCGCCTCGTGCGCAACCCCCAGCCCGGCCAGCGCGAACCCGCGGTCGGGCTGCTCCCAGCAGAACCAGCGGTCCGAGGCCAGCCGCGAGGCGAAGACCGCCGCGCAGGGATCGGCGACGTCGGCCTCGACGGTGACGCTTACGAGAGTCCGCGCGCCGCGCCGCGACGGCCTTGGCGACGAGCTCTCGGAGGGCGTCAGTCGCTGACCACGGGCGATCGCGATCTCGCCCGTGCGGACCATTTCGACCAGGCCATGCGGGCGGACCATGCGCTCGAAGGCCTCGATCTTGTCGGCCGAGCCGGTCACCTCGATCGTCATCGTGCGGCGGGCGACGTCGACGATTTTGGCCGCGGAAGATCTCCGCGAACTGGATGATCTCGGCCCGGTTCTCGACCGCCGAGGAGACCTTGAACAGGGCCATCTCCCGGGCCACCGTCTCTTCCGGTTCCATGTCGCGGATCTTGAGGACGTTGATCAGCTTGTGCAGCTGCTTGGTCACCTGGTCGATCGGGTGGACGGCGCCGTCGAGGGTGAGGGTGACCCGCGAGATGCTGGGGTCGTCGGTCGGGCCGACCGCGAGCGTGTCGATGTTGAAGCCGCGGCGCGAGAAGAGGCCGGCGACGCGCGCCAGCACGCCCGGCTTGTTCTCGACCAGGATCGAGAGGATGTGCTTGCGGCCGCTGAGCTGGCCGGGCAGGTGCAGGTCCTCGAGCTTGACCGCCTGCGGGGTCCCGGCCTCCATCAGCGCACCAGCCCCGGCGCCTCGACCATGTCGCGGGCGGCCTGGCCCGGCGCGATCATCGGGTAGACGTTCTCCTCCTGGGCGACGCGGACGTCGAGCAGGACCGGGCCGTCGGTCTCCAGCGCCTTGACCATCGTCTCCTCGAGGTCGGCGGAGTCTCTCGCAGCGCATGCCGGTGGCGCCGAAGGCCTCGGCCAGCTTCACCCAGTCGGGGCTGGCGCCCATCTCGACCGAGCTGTAGCGGCGGTCCCAGAACAGCTCCTGCCACTGGCGGACCATGCCCATGTAGCCGTTGTTCATGAGGAAGATCTTGACCGGGATCTCCTCGGTGACGCAGGTGGCGAGCTCCTGCACGTTCATGATCAGGCTGCCGTCGCCGGCGAGGCAGACGACGTGCTCGTCCGGGCAGGCGACCTTGGCGCCGACCGCCGAGGGCAGGCCGAAGCCCATCGTGCCGAGGCCGCCGGAGTTGATCCAGCGGCGCGGTTTGTCGAAGCCGTAGTACTGCGCCGCCCACATCTGGTGCTGGCCGACGTCGGAGGTGATGATCGCGTCGCCCTGGGTCGCCCGGTGCATCGCCTCGACCATGAACTGCGGCTTGATCTCGCCGTCCTTGCCGGGCTCGTAGAAGAGCGGGTGCTCCTGCTGCCAGCCGCGCAGCTGGTTCCACCAGGCGTCGAGGCGGGAGGAGTCGGTCTGCAGCGCCCGGTACTCGCGGGTCAGCTTCGGCAGCACCTGCTTGACGTCGCCGACGATCGGGATGTGGGCGCCGACGTTCTTGGAGATCTCCGCCGGGTCGATGTCGATGTGGATGATCTTGGCGTGCGGCGCGAACTCGGCGAGCTTGCCGGTGATGCGGTCGTCGAAGCGGGCGCCGATGGCGACGATCAGGTCGGCTTTGTCCATCGCCGTGTTGGCGGTGTAGGTGCCGTGCATCCCCAGCATCCCCAGCCAGTTCTCGCCCGAGGCCGGGTAGGCGCCGAGGCCCATCAGGGTCGAGGTGATCGGGAAGCGGTCGGAGGCGACGAGCTCGCGCAGCTCCTCGGAGGCGTTGGCGTTGATCGACGCCGCCGCCGGTGTAGAAGATCGGCCGGCGCGCGTTGGCCAGCGCTTTGGCGGCGATGCGGATCTGTTTGATGTTGCCCTCGGTCGAGGGCTTGTAGCCGGGCAGCTCGACCGGCTCGGTGCGCGGCGAGTAGTCGATGTCGGCGCGCGAGAGGTCCTGCGGGATGTCGAGCAGGACCGGCCCCGGGCGCCCGGTCGAGGCGACGTGGAAGGCCTCGTGCACGTACTCGGGGATCTGGCGCGCGTCGGTGACCTGGAAGGAGTGCTTCACGAACGGCAGCGTGGCGCCGAGGATGTCGGCCTCCTGGAAGCCGTCGGTGCCGATCAGCTCGGTGCGCACCTGGCCGGTGATGAAGACGGTCGGGACCGAGTCCAGCATCGCGTCGGCGATCGCCGTGACCAGGTTGGTCGCGCCCGGGCCGGAGGTGGCGAAGGCGACCCCGACCCTGCCCGAGGCCTTGGCGTAGCCCTCGGCGGCGTGGCCGCCGCCCTGCTCGTGGCGGACCTGGACGTGGCGGAAGTCGGCGTCGACGAGCGCGTCGTAGGTCGGCAGGTTGGCCCCGCCGGGGATCCCGAAGACGTCCTTGACGCCCTCGGCCTTGAGGCTTTCCATCAACGTGTCGGCGGCTCGCATCGGACTGGCGATGCTACCAGCGCGCAGGCGCCGCCCGGGCGCTAGGGCGGCGGCGGTTACGCCTGGCCAGCGGGCGATTTCGCCGGGTTCCAGCGGGTGCGGGGGTCGATCGAGCTCTCGATCGCGTTGCCCTTGTAGCGCTCGATGATGTGGATCATCGACTCGACCAGCTCCTCGCCCAGCAGCTTCGGCTCGAGGCCGAGGTCGAGCAGCTTGGTGTGGACCGCGTTGTAGTAGTGCTCTTCCTTCTCCACGCGGGGGTTCTCGTAGTGCTGGATCTCGACCGCGTAGCCGAGGTGCTCGCCGGCCTGCTTGACCAGCCCGGCCAGCTCCAGGACCGAGAACTGCTCGGTGAACTGGTTGAAGACGCGGAAGTCGCCGCGCTCGGCCGGGTTGGCGACCGCCAGCTCGACGCAGGCGATCGTGTCGCGGATGTTGAGGAAGCCGCGGGTCTGGTGGCCGGCGCCGTAGACGGTCAGCGGGTGGCCGATCACCGCCTGCAGGCAGAAGCGGTTGAGCACGGTGCCGAAGATCTCGTCGTAGTCGAAGCGGGTGATCAGGCGCTCGTCGCCCTCGGTCTCCTCGGTGTCGATCCCGTAGACGACGCCCTGGTTGAGGTCGGTCGCGCGCAGCCCCCAGATCCGGCAGGCGAAGTGGATGTTGGTCGAGTCGTGGACCTTCGAGCAGTGGTAGAGCGAGGCCGGCAGCTTCGGGAACGGCAGCGTGTCCTTGCGCCCCTTGTGCTCGATCTCGATGTAGCCCTCCTCGATGTCGATGTCGGGCTGGCCGTACTCGCCCATCGTCCCCAGCTTGACCAGGTGGCAGTCGGGGACGTGGTCGCGGATCGCGAAGAGCAGGTTGAGGTTGCCGATCACGTTGGCGTGCTGGGTCTCGACCGCCTTCTGGCGCGAGGCCATCGAGTAGGGCGCCGAGGCCTGCTGGCCGTAGTGGACGACCGCCTCGGGCCGGGTCTCGGCGACGACCTCGTCGAGGAAGTCGCCGTCCTCGATCGCGCCGACGTAGCTGCGGATCTCCTTGCCGGAGATCTCCTTCCAGGCGGCGATGCGGGCTCGAGATCGGCGATCGGGGTCAGCGAGCCGGTGCCGGCTTCCTCGTGCCAGCGGCGGCGCGAGAAGTTGTCGACGACGGAGACCTCGTGGCCGCCGGCCGAGAAGCGCAGTGCGGTCGGCCAGCCCAGGTACCCGTCACCCCCGAGGATGAGGATTCGCATAGGACGCGGCAGCTTAGACGGTTGGGCGGGCGCCAGAGCAACCGTCCTAGTTGAATCAGCCCGATGGAAAACGGACTGGCGGCGCGAAACGGGGGCCGGGTCGGGCCTCGCCGCGCTCGTCGCGATCCTGCTGCTGGGGGTCGGCCTGCGGGTCGACTACGCCTGGGACGGGCGCGCGCCGGTCTACGACGCCGCCGCCTACGCGGCGATCGCGGCCAACCTCGAGCGCGGCGAGGGCTTCACGGTCGGCGCCGCGGCCACGCAGCCCTCCAGCAACTACTCCCCCGGCCTGCCGCTGCTGGTCGCCGGCATCTACGAGGTGACCGGCGGCGTCCACGAACGCCTGGCCCGCGTCGCTCCTGGCCCTGATCGGCTCCCTGGCGGTCCTCTTCACCTACCTGCTCGGTCGCCGGCTCGGCCGACGTTGCGTGCGTTCGGCCACCCATGGGCGGCGACGAGCTCGACGAGCGTCGTCGCCGGGCTGATCGGCGCGGCGGCGGTGGCGATCTACCCGGCGCTGCTCGAGTACCAGGGGATGCTGATGAGCGAGCCGCTGGCGGCGACGCTGCTCTCCGGCGGCGGTGCTGGCGATGCTCTGGGCCGCGGACGAGCGGCGACGGCTGGTGCGCGCTGGCTGCTGCCGGGCGTCGCTGCTCGGGGCGCTCGGCGATGGTGCGGCCCGAGTACCTGGGCGGTCGCCTTGCTGCTGGCGCTGCGTCGTGCTTCGCGCCGCACGGCGCCGGCGGCGACTGGCGGCGCGGCGCTGGCTCGGGGCGGCGGTCCTGCTGGCCGGGGTCGTCGTCGTCGTCGCGCCCTGGACGATCCGCAACGCCGTCGCGCTCGACCGCGTGGTGCCGATCTCGACCGGCGGCGGCCAGGTGCTCTTCGCCGGCACCTACCTGCCCTCGGACGGGGACCCGGAGAAGGTCGGGGCCGAGGTCGTCGCCCGCCACCCCGGACTCTTCGACCCGGCCGACGCCGCAGCAGCTGCGCCTGGAGCAGATCCTCGCCCGGCTCGCCGACAGCCCGCTACCCCGACCTGGAAACCGACCAGGCGCTCTCGCGGATGGGCACGCGAACAGCTCTGGGACGACGTCTCCGAAGCAGCCGCTCGAGTACGCCGGCTTCGTCGCCGACCAAGGTCGGCCGGATCTGGTCGCACGGCCCGCGCGACGGTCATGCGCGAGCCGGTCTGGGAGGCGCTGCACTGGGCGCTGGTCGGCCTCGGCCTGCTCGGCCTCGGCCTGCTCGCCTGGCGCCGCCGCTGGGAGGCGCTGGTGCTGGCGACGGTCTTCCTCGCGATCACCGCGCTCAGCGCCCTGCTGGTCGCCTCGCCGCGGCGGGTGCTGGTGATGGTGCCGCTGTCGCGGCCTCGCCGGTCGGCGCGCTGGCTGGAGTCGCCGCAGAGCGCGTCGGCTCTCCGGCGAGGCCCGACCGCTCAGTCCTGGTCGTACTTGACCTGGAAGGTCAGCTTGATGAAGGTCGCGGTGTCGGCGCCTTTGAAGGTGCACTTGTAGGCGACGACGTCGGGGTCGGTCGACTTCACGGTCGGCACGCAGTAGAAGGCCTTGGTCGAGCGCGGCTCCTCGATCCGCAGTTCGGTGGTCTTCGCCATCACCTTCTTGGCCTGGGCGCAGGTGGCGAAGCGGGCCTGCGAGGGATCGACGTTGCTCGAGGTGAGCGTGCCCTTGACGGTCTTGCCGATCACGTTCGGCGAGCTGGTGGTGCAGGTCTTGGCCGGCCGTCTTGGCGCTGGCGCCCGCGGCGGCGACGAGCAGCGCGCAGGCGGCGAGCGGCGGCGAGAACGAGGACGGTTACGGCGCATCGGGGTATCTCCTGGGTCGGTTTGACTTGCCAGCCGGTTTTCGCCGCCGCAGCGTCCGCACGGCCCTGCGCCGCCCGGGATAGCCTGAGCCGGCCTTGACCGCCCTCGCCGACCGCGATCCGCGCGCTGCCCGCAGCGCTTCGGGAAGACGACCCTGATCGCGCTGGCGCTGATCGCCGTCGCTCGGCCTCGGCGCCCGCGCCTACGTCGTCGTCAACCCGGTCGCCAACCCGGCCGACGACTCGCACGCCTACTACGCGCTCGCCAAGGCGCTCTATGAGGAAGGCAGCTTCGGCGGGCCCGAATTCCGCGACTCCAGCGACTGGTCGCCGGGGGCGCCGCTGCTCTACGCGGCCAGCTTCTACGCCACCGGCGGCGCCCGCGAAGGGACGGCGCGGATCGTCGAGGCGCTGCTGGGGGTCGCCGCGATCCTCGTCGTCTTCGCTGCTCGGGCAGGCGGCTCGGGGAGGCCGGCGGCCGCGCGCCGGGCCGCGCCTCGGCTCCGCGGTCGGCCTGCTCGCCGCCTTCGCGGTCGCCGTCTACCCGCCGTTCATCCACTCGACCGGCGAGCTGATGAGCGAGCCGCCGGCGATCCTCACCCTGCCCGCCGCGGTCCTCGCCTTCCTCTGGGCGAGCGAGCGCGAGCGCTCGCGCTGGGCCTGGCTCCTCCCCGGCTTGCTCTTCGGCCTGACCGCGATGTTCCGGCCCGAGTACCTGTTCGTCGGCGCCGCCTTCGTCGTCCTCGCCGCGCTCAGCCCGATTCTGGCTGCGGGACCTGGCCGCCGGCTGGAGGCGGCCGGCGCTCGCCGGCGCCGGCGCTGCTGCTGCTCGCGCTGCTGCTGCCGATCGTGCCCTGGACGATCCGCAACCTCGACGTGCTCGAACGCGTGGTGCCGATCTCGACCGGCAGCGGCAAGGCGCTCTACGTCGGCACCTACCTGCCCGCCGACGGCGAATACCAGCGGGTCAAGGCGATCCTGCTCGAGCGCTACGAGGGCCGCGACCTGGCGCCGAACTCCGCGGCGCTGGACGAGGTCGACCCGACGCCGCTCTTCGACCGCGTCGCCGCGCGCTATCCCGACCTGCCCGCGCGACTCCGCCCTCGGCAAGATCGGCAAGGAGAACTTCTCCGACCTACTTCGGCGAAGACCCGCTCGGCTACCTGGCGATGACCGTGCGCAAGGTCGGCCGGATGTGGAGCAGCGGGGTCGGCGAAGCGATGAGCAGCGGCGCTCGGCCGGGCCGTCCAGATCCTGCTCGTCGCGCTCGGACTGGCCGGCTTCGTCCTGCTCGGGCTGCGCCGGCGCTGGTGGGAGCTGGTCGCGCTGGCGACGCCGATCGTGCTCGTCACCGCGGTCGGCGCCGCCTCGCTGGCGGCGCCGCGCCGCAACGAGGTGCTGATGACGCTGGTCTTCCCGCTTGCCGCCCTGGCGCTGTCACGGGGGGTCGCGGCCATATCCTCCGGTCGCGAATGGTCCCCCGAGCAGGCATCTTCCCCGCCGAACTGACGGCGCTCCGCAGCGGCGGGCTGATCTTCGCGATCGGCCTGATCGCCTACGCGGTCGCCCGCCGCCGCTCCCTGCGCAACGTCGACGTGCTGCTCCTGCTCGCCGCCGGGCTCGGGCTGGCGCTGGTCTCGGGGACCGAAGTCGTCGACGGCCTGCTCTCCGCCTTCTCCTTCGAAAAGGGCAACGGCGGCCGCATCCTCGGCCTCGCCGTCTTCGCCATCTTCATCCTCTTCTTCCTGATCCTGCGGGCGCTCTCGGTCGGCGGCGCGCAACTCGCGCCAGCTCTCGGCGGCGCTGGAGGGGCTGGCCTGGGAGGAGTTCCGCCAGGCGGGGCTGCCGGAGCGCTTCCGCGGCAAGATCGCGATCCTCGTCCCCGCCTACAACGAGGCCGAGAACATCGGCCACGTGCTCGACCAGATGCCGGCCGAGGTCTGCGGCGTCGGCACCGAGGTCCTGGTCGTCGACGACGGCTCCCGCGACGGCACCGGCGACGTCGCCGCCGAGCACGGCGCCGCGGTCGCCCGCCACGTCACCAACCGCGGCGGCGGCGCGGCCCTGCGCACCGGCTACCGGCTGATGGTCGAATCCGGGGCCGAGATCGTCGTCACCCTCGACGCCGACGGCCAGCACCTGCCCTCGGAGATGGAGCGCCTGGTCAAGCCGGTGCTCGACGGCGAGGTCGACATGGCCCACGGCTCCCGCGTGCTCGGCCACGCCGACCGCAACCACTTCGCCCGCGAGCTCGGCATCGTCTTCTTCAACCGCCTCGTCTCCTTCATCACCCGCACCCACGTCACCGACTGCTCCAACGGCTACCGCGCCGTCCGCACCACCGTCCTCCCGCAGCTGGTCCTGCGCCAGGAGCAGTTCCACACCTCCGAGTTCATGATCGAGGCGATCAAGCGCGGCATCCCCGCCAAGGAGATCCCGATCACGGTCGAACAGCGGCTGCACGGCCACTCGCAAGAAGCCGGCGGTCTTCCGCTACGGGGTCGGGTTCGCCAACGCGATCGTCAGGACCTGGCTGCGGTAGGCGTGCGGAGGGAGGCTACGGCGCCTCATGGCGGCTCCGGATGTGCGCGCCTAGGCGGCAGACGATTGCATTCGCGCGCTTCGCACATTCCGAGAGGGATCGCACACTCGTCACGCGCATCGCGCGAGCTCAGACGCGATGGACGGCCACCCCGCTCTCGGCCGTCAATCCCGCGGGTGGTTGGAGGGGGCTGGTCGTCCTCCATTCGAATGTGTGCGAAGCACGCGAAATGCAATCTGTCTCCGCGCGACCTTTAGGTCGCGCTCCGACATCCGGAGCGACACGCCCATAGGGCGTGGAGCGACTAATTCGAATGGAGGACGACCAGCCCCCTCACTCACGCCCGGATGCCTGACCGCCGCCGGGTCCGGCAGGTACAGGTCGGTGCCGCAGCGCGGGCAGACCTGGACGTAGAGCTTCAGCTCCTTGTGGCAGTTCGGGCACTGCCGTTCCGGTTCGTTCTTCTCGACCCGGTAGAGGATCGCGGCGACGAGGCCGAGCAGGGGGATGACGGCGCCGATCACGAACCAGATCCAGAAGGAGCTGCCCTTGCCCTTGGCGACGAAGCCGGTGGCGAGGCCGAAGAAGAAGGCGATGACGAGGTACTCCATGCGGTCCATTTTGACGGTTCGGCGCCATGGGCCGAACGTCCAGGCAGGCAGAGCCTGCTTAAAGGGACGCCGCCGCGGGCCCGACAAACCCGGGAGAGCCCATCCGGGCCCCTTGCGCATGGCGATTCCACGAACTCCAGCGAGCGCGGCGAAGACCGAAGCGGCACCACCGCCGCCATCGCCTGCACGTCTGGAAGGACAAGCACTACCGCTGGGTGCCCGACGGCAACGGCGACTGGCGGGTCCAGGGCTACATCTTCCGCCACCACCACAAGCCGCAAGCGCAACCACTTCCGCGGGCCCGGGCAAGAAGCCGCCGCGCCGCGCCGGCGGCGGCGGCGCCCGCCGCCCGCTCAACCCCGACCCGCGCCCGGCCGGCGCCTACCAGGGCCCGTTCGGCGTCGCGCAGGCGATGCGACTGCTCAACCGCGCCGGCTTCGGGCCGGTCGCCGGGCCAGGCCGAGCAGCTCGCCTCGCTGGGCCTGGTCGGCGCGGTCCAGTCGCTGACCCGCCCCAGCGGCGCCGCCACCCTCAGCGGCCCGGCCGCCGGTCGACGACGACGGCACCCCGATCGCCCCCGCCGACGCCTGGGGCCACGACCACCTCTGGTGGCTCGACCGCATGGTCCGGACCGACCAGCCGCTGGTCGAGCGGATGGCGCTGGTCTTCCACGACTGGTTCGCGACCTCGATCGACGGCGTCTCCAAACAGCAGCAGATGATCGACCAGTCCAACCTCTTCCGCGTCCGCCTGCTTCGGCTCCTTCCTCGACCTCTTCAAGGCGGTGACGGTCGACCCGGCGATGCTGCAGTGGCTGAACGGCGCCGAAAACCGCAAGTGCGCGCCGAACGAGAACTACGCCCGCGAGATGATGGAGCTGTTCAGCCTCGGCGCCGACCGCGGCGCCTACAGCGAGGACGACATCCGCGAACAGGCGCGGGCGCTGACCGGCTGGCGCAACGACTGGTCGGACGAGCTGGGCGCCCACAACTTCCGCTTCGACCCCAAACGCCACGACGCCAAAAACAAGACGGTCTTCGGCCAGACCGGCAACTGGGGCTGGGAAGACGCCTGCCGGCTCTGCGTCGAGCACCCCCTCCACCCCTCCTTCTTCGTCGACAAGCTCTGGAGCTACTTCGTCGCCGCAGCCGCCGTCGGCGGCGACGCGGGACGGCGCTGATCGGCACCTACCGCGGCTCCGGCTGGCAGATCCGCCCGGTGCTGGAGGCGATCCTGCTCAGCCCCGAGCTCTACGCAGGGCCGGCCGATGGTCAAACCGCCGGTCGTCCAGCTCGCCGGGATGCTGCGGGCGCTCGGCCGCTACATCGACACCGACGCCTGGACCTGGCTCTGCGAACCGGCCGGGCAGGTCCTCTTCCGGCCGCCCAACGTCTCCGGCTGGGACGACACGCCGCTGGCTCGACACCTCGCGGATGCGGGCCCGCTGGAACATCGTCGACTACGCCCTCGACGACGATCTCGGTCGACGCCTGGGACGGCAGCCTACAGCACCACCGAGACCGCCGACGAAGCGCTGGCCCGGGCGATCGCCTCCTGGGGCTCGCCGGCGCTGCGGCGCCGAGCACCGGGCCGAGCTGCTCGACTTCGCCCAGCCGCGCCGAGAAACTGGTCGTCGCCAACTGGCAGCGCGGCCCCTACCGGGCGATGCGCCAGAACGCCCTGCTGCAGCTGATCGGCATCAGCCCGGACACGATCCTGCAATGAGCCCGAGCTCCCACAACTGCTGCGGCGACTACACCCGCTCCCAGCTGCTGCGCTCGGCCGCCGCCGAAGCCGGCAAGGGGCTGCCGGTGATCGAGCCGGGGATGCCGGAGCCGGCCGGGACCGGGCTCTCGCGGCGCAACTTCCTCTCCCGCAGCGCCGGGCTGGCGCTGGCCGTCTACGGCGCCTCGAAGATCCCGCTCTCGGCCTTCGAGGACGGGATCGCCCAGGCGGCGACCGGGCGACAAGGTCCTCGTCTCGGTCTTCTTCGACGGCGGCATCGACGCGCTCAGCGTGCTGGCCCCGGTCGGCGACCCGCGCTACTCGCAGCTGCGGCCCGAACCTCGCCCTCTCGCCCGAAGCGCCGGCACCGCCGTTCAGCGAGGACCCGCGGCTGCAGCTGGCACCCGGCCGCGGCCGAGCCTGGCGACCCTCCACGCCGAGGGCAAGGTCAGCGCCTTCCCGGCGATCGGCTACGACCACCCCGACCAGTCGCACTTCACCTCGCGCCACTACTACGAGATCGGCGAGCTCGCGGTCGGCTTCCGCACCGGCTGGCTGGGCCGCTACATCGACCTCGTCGGCGACGACGAGAACCCGCTGCAGGGCCTCTCGATGGACGGCTCGCTCTCGCCGATGATCGCCACCGCCGAGAAGCCGGTGGCGGCGATCGACAGCGTCGACGGCTACGACCTCTGGTCGCCGGTCAGCGACCCGGTCGCAGGACGAGATGTACCGCAGCTTCGCCCGCTTCGGCTCGCTGCCGTCGGACTCGCCGGCGCTGGCCCAGGTCCGCCGCGCGACCGCCCAGACCGACAAGCTGCGCCAGGACCTCGGCGGGATCGGCGAGCTTCACCAGCCCGGTCGCCTACCCCGACACCTACTTCGCCCACAAGCTCGCCGGGCTCGCCGCCTTCATCGCCGCCGGGCTGCCGATGCGGGCGGTGACGATCCGCGCCGCCGGCGGCTACGACACCCACTCCGACCAGGCCGACCGACCTCGACCGCAACCTGCGCGAGACCTGCGAGGGCCTGCTCGCCTTCCAGCGCGACCTCGAGGCGCGCGGCCTCGCCGACCGGGTGATGACCGAGATGTGGAGCGAGTTCGGGCGCCGGCCGGAGGAGAACGGCTCGGCCGGGACCGACCACGGCGCCGCCGGCTGCGCCTTCGTGATCGGCTCCAAAGCCAAGGGCGAGATGGTCGGCGAGTTCCCCGGCCTGGCGACCCTCGACGCCAACGACAACGTGCGCGTGACCAGCGACTTCCGGGCGATGTACTGCGCGCTGCTCGAGCAGTGGCTCGGCCACGACGCCGGCCCGATCATCCCCGGCGCCTCCGGCTTCGCCCGGCCGACGCTGGTGAAGGCGTGAGCAGGGCGCCTGGCGGCGATCGGGCTCGCCCTGGCGCTGGCCGCCGCCCTCGGCCTCGCTCCGGCGCTCGGTCCGCTCGGCGGCGGCGATCGCGCGGCGGCGGCGGACTGCGCCTGGCAGCGGCACGCGAAGCGGGTCGTCAAGCACGTCAAGCGCCACGGCCGAGGTGCGGCGGATCGTCCGCATCAGGCGCTGGTGGACCTGCGAGCCGCTCGCCGCGCCGCCCGCGATCGCGATCCCGCCGGCTCCGCTTCCCGGCCCCGTGCCGCCGCCCGCCGCCGAAGCCGGAACCGCCGCCGCGAGCGGGTCAGCGTCAAAGCCGACGACGACACGCCGGAAGCGTTCAGCTTCACGCCTCTCGCGGCCCTTCGTCGTCGCCGGCGAAGTGACCGTCGAGCTCAACAACCAGGGCCAGGACCCCCACAACCTCAACGTCCGGCTCGCGGGCAGCGAGCGACCCGCCGCTGGAGGTCGGGCGAAGCCGGGCCGGGCGAGAGCCGGGTCGGCACGCTTCGAGCCTGGCCCCAGGCACCTACCAGCTCTGGTGCAGCCTCCCCCAGCACGAGGAATGGGGCATGAGCGTCGACCTCGAAGTCAGGGCCGGCTAGCCGAGGCGCTTCGGGTGGCCGATCTGGCCGAGCTCGGCGAGGTCGCGGCCGAAGGGCAGGCTGGTGGTCCAGTCGACCACCGCGTGGGCCTTGCGAGCGACGCCCGGGATCTGGCTCATGTGGTAGGTCCGGGCCAGCCACCAGGCGGGGAAGCCGCGGAAGGTGCGGTCGCCGATCTTGCCCACGGCCTTGTAGCGGCCGAGGTTGACGAAGGCGGCTTCGCCGCGGTACTCGAAGGGCCGCGGCGAGCCGATCGCCGAGCTCGGCGGCGATGTTGCGCGCCGCCACCGGGCCCTGGCGGACGGCGTGCTGGGCGGTCGGCGGGCAGGTGCCGCCGCGCGGGTCGGGGGCGGCGGCGCAGTCGCCGATCGCCCAGACGCCAGTCCATGCCCTCGACCCGCAGGTGGTCGTCGACCGGGACCCGGCCGCGCTCGTCGAGCGGCAGGTTGAGCTCGCGGAGGCTCGGGTGCGGGGTGACGCCGGCGGTCCAGACCACGGTCTTGGTCGCCAGCGTCTCGCCGCTGGAGAGGCGGGCGCTGTCGGCCGTCACCTCCTCCAGCGTCGTGCCGAGGCGGATGTCGATGCCGCGACCGCGCAGCTCGCGCAGCGCGTAGTCGGCGAGCTCGATGTCGATCTCCGGCAGGACCCGGTCGCTGGCCTCGACCAGGACCCAGCGCATCCCGTGCAGGCGGGCGCGCGGATAGCTCTCCATCGCCTCGGCGGCGAAGTCCTGCAGCTCGGCCAGCGCCTCGAGGCCGGCGTAGCCGCCGCCGACGAAGACGTAGGTGAGCAGCTCTTCGCGCCGGGCGGGGTCCTCGCTCGCGTTGGCCGCCTCCAGCGTCTCGATCACGTGGTTGCGCAGCCAGATCGCGTCGGCGAGGCCCTTGAACCCGATCGCGTGCTCGGCCAGGCCGGGCACCGGCAGCGTCCGCGAGACCGAGCCGAGCGCCAGCAGCAGCTGGTCGTACGGAAGGTCCTCGTCGGCGCCCTCGTGGCTGTGCAGCCGCACCGTCTTCGCCTCGGGATCGTGGCCGACGACCTCGCCGAGCCGCAGGTAGGTGCGCTTGAGGATCTCCCGCAGCGGCGTCACCACGTGCCGCGGCTCCAGCGTCCCCGCCGCCGCCTCCGGCAGGAACGGCGTGTAGAGCATGTAGTTGACGTCGTTGACGAGGCTGAGCCGGGCCGACTGCCGCGGCATCACCTTCTCCAGCTCCCGCGCGGCCGCCGCCCCACCAAATCCACCACCGACGATGACGACGTTCCAGGCCATGCGCCTCAACTTAGCACTTTGTAACAACGTTGTTACAAAGTGCCAGATCACACTTTCGTGCACCAGGTGAATCTGCTCCAGTACGTCGCTATGACGGGCTAGCAGACTGCGACGCACGCGACGGTCGCGAGCGGTCGGGGGAGGCCTCGACGGAACCTCCCGCTGTTCGTGACGGCGAGGCCTCCCCCGACCGCCCCGCCGCGCCTACAGCCCAGTTGCTCCCGGATCAGGCGGTTGACCTCGCCGCCGTCGGCGCGGCCCTTGGTCTCCTTCATCACCGCGCCGACGATGGCGCCGATCGCCTTGGCGTTGCCGGCTCCGGATCTGCTCGGCGGCCTCGGGGTTGGCCTCGACCGCGGCGGCGACGATCGACTCCAGCTCGCCGCTGTCGGAGATCTGGGCGAGGCCCTCGCGCTCGACGATCGCGGCCGGGTCGCCGCCCTCGGCGACCAGCGCCGCCAGCACGGTCTTGCCGCTGCCGTGGGAGATCTTCTTCTCCTGGACCAGCGTCGACCAGGGCGGCCAGCGCCGCGGGCTCGACCTTGGAGTCGGCCGCGGCGACCTCCTCGTCGCCCTGGCGCAGCGCCGCGGCGAGCTCGCCGGTGACCCAGTTGGCGACGACCTTCGGCTCGACCCCTCGGCCGCGGCCCACGTGCGCTCGAAGTAGGCGGCGGTCGCGGGGTCGGTGGCCAGGGTCGGCGGCGACGTCGGCCGCCAGGCCCATCTCCTACGTAGCGCTCGATCCGCGCCGCCGGCAGCTCCGGCAGCGCCTCGCGGGCCTCGCGCAGCATCGCCTCGGTCGGCGCCAGCGGCACCAGGTCGGGCTCGGGGAAGTAGCGGTAGTCGTGGGATTCCTCCTTCGAGCGCAGCGAGGTGAGGCTGCCGCTGACCGGGTCGAAGTGGAGGGTCTCCTGGGTCACCGTCCCCCCCGCCGCCGATCAGCTCGCGCTGGCGCTCCAGCTCGGCTTCGACCCCGCGCTGGAGGAAGCGGAAGCTGTTCATGTTCTTCAGCTCGGTCTTGGTCCCGAGCTGCTCGGAGCCGGCCGGCCGCACCGAGACGTTGGCGTCGACGCGCAGGCTCCCCTCCTCCATGTTGACGTCGGAGACGCCGAGCTGGCGCACCGTCTCGCGCAGCAGCCGCGCCCACTCGGCGGCTTCGGCGGCGCCGCGCAGGTCGGGCTCGGTGACGATCTCGACCAGCGGCGTGCCGCCGCGGTTGAAGTCGACCAGCGAGGCGCCGGAGCCGTGGATCCGGCCCGAGCTCGCCGACGTGGATCATCTTCGCCGCGTCCTCCTCGAGGTGGGCGCGGTGGATGCGGATCGTCGCCGAGCTTGCCGTTGCTGGCAGATCGGAATGTCGAACTGGCTGATCTGGTAGGCCTTCGGGCTGTCGGGATAGAAGTAGTTCTTGCGGTGGAAGATCGAGTGCGGCGCGATCTCGCACTCCAGCGCCGCGGCCGATCTGCAGCGCGTAGAGGATCGCCTGCTCGTTGGGCACCGGCAGCACCCCGGGGTGGGCGAGGCAGACCGGGCAGGTGTGGGTGTTCGGCTCGTCGCCGAAGGAGAGCTCGCAGCCGCAGAACATCTTCGTCTTCGTCGCCAGCTGGACGTGGATCTCCAGCCCGATCACCGCCTCCAGCTCGTGCGCACTCAGCCATCGACGCCCTCCGGCCTGCGCCGTCGAAGCCGATCCCCTGCTCCAGCGCGTAGGCGGCCTCGAGCAGCTTCTGCTCGGCGAAGGCCGGGGCGGCGATCTGGAAGCCGACCGGCAGCTCGCGGGCCGCCGCCTTCGGGCTCGGCCAGCCCGGCGGGGATCGAGATCGCCGGGATGCCGGCCAGGCTCATCGGCACCGTGAAGAAGTCGTTGAGGTACATCGCGAGCGGGTCGTCGGTCTTCTCGCCGAGCTCGAAGGCGACCGAGGGCGAGGTCGGGGTGACGACGAAGTCGACCGCGGCGAAGGCCGTGGCGAAGTCCTCGGCGATCCGCGTGCGGACCTTCTGCGCCTGCCCGTAGTAGGCGTCGTAGTAGCCGGAGGAGAGCGCGTAGGTGCCGAGCATGATCCGCCGCTTCACCTCGGGCCCGAAGCCCTCGGCCCGCGTCGTTCTCGTACATCTCCAGCAGGTCGCCGGCGCCGCTCGGAGCGCATCCCGTAGCGGACGCCGTCGTAGCGGGCCAGGTTCGAGGAGGCCTCGGCCGGGGCGAGCACGTAGTAGGCGGAGATCCCGTGCTCGGCGCTGGGCAGCGCGACCTCGGCGATCTCGCCGCCGAGGCCTCGATCCGCGCCAGCGTCGCCTCGAAGACCTCGCGCACGCCGGCGTCGAAGCCGTCGCCGGCGAGCTCGCTCGGGCACCCCGAAGCGCAGCCCCTTCAGGTCCTCGCGGCTGGGCGCGACGATCGCCGCCCTCGATCCCGACCGAGGTCGAGTCGCAGGGGTCGCGGCCCTGCAGCGCCGCCAGCAGCAGCGCCGCGTCGGTGACGTCGCGGGTCAGCGGCCCGCACTGGTCGAGCGAGGAGGCGAAGGCGATCATCCCGTAGCGCGAGATCGCGCCGTAGGTGGGCTTGAGGCCGACGATCCCGCAGAGCGAGGCGGGCTGGCGGATCGAGCCGCCGGTGTCGGTGCCGATCGCGCAGGGCGCGAGGCCGCCGGCGACGGCCGCCGCCGAGCCGCCCGAGGAGCCGCCGGGCACGCGGCCGCGGTCCCACGGGTTCAGCACCGGCCCGTAGGCCGAGTTCTCGTTCGAGGAGCCCATCGCGAACTCGTCCATGTTGGTCTTGCCGAGCACGCGGGCGCCGGCGGCGTCGAGGCGCCGCACGGCGGTCGCCGTGTAGGGCGGCCGGTAGCCCTCGAGGATCCGCGAGCCGGCCGTGGTCGGCGCGCCCTCGGTGCAGAAGATGTCCTTGACCGCGACCGGGATGCCGCTCAGCGGGCCCTCCTCGACCTCGTAGTTCGGCGGGGTCCTCGACCTGCCAGAGGTAGGCGTTCAGCTCGTCGCCGGCGGCGGCCCCGCGCCAGGCGGCGAAGTACTCGGCGGCCGAGAGCTCCCCGGCCGCGATCTTCGCCGCCGCCTCGGCGACGGTCAGGTCCAGCAGGCCCGCCATCAAGCGTCGGCCTGCGGCGAGGGAACGCGGAAGGCGCCGTCGACCGGGTTCGGGCGCCGGCGCCAGCGCGACCTCGGGCGGCAGGCTCGGCCGCGGCTCGTCGGCCCGCAGGACGTTCTCCAGCGCGACCACGTGGGTGGTCGGCTCGACCCCCTCCAGGTCCAGCTTGCCGATCCGGTCGACGTGCTCGAGGATCCCCGACAGCTCGCCGGTCATCGTCTCGACTTCCTCCTCGGAGAGCCTGAGGCGGGCGAGGCGCGCCACGTGCAGCACCTGGTCCCGGTCGATCATCGGCGGGATTCTAGGCGGCGGCGCTCGACTGGCTGCCCAGCCAGTTAATTGTCCCGCCGATGCAGGGGCCCGCGGCAGAGAGATTCGTCGTCCTCAACCTGCGCCTGCTCGCGGTCACCTTCGCCGTCGTCGGCATCCTCTTCATCGCCGTCCCGAGCGGCGTCCTCGACGTCGATCTCCGACGTCGGCGAATGGTTCGGCAACGACACCCGCGCGCCCCACACGCGAGGAGCAGCTCTGGCTCGCGCTCGGCTTCGCCTACATGGTGGTGATCACCGGCATCTGCCTGGTCGCCCAGGCCGACGTCGTCCGCTACCGGCCGCTGCTGCTGGTCCTCGCCGCCGGCAAGACCGCCTCCTCGCTCGCCTCCCTCGCCTTCTTCGTGATCCAGGACCAGGTCTTCGTCCTACCTGCTCAACTTCCTCGTCGACGGCTTCCTGGCGCTGCTCGCGCTCTGGCTCTGGGTCCTGGCCGGCCGGATCGGCCGCCCCGTCGACCCCGGTTGACAGCGCGCGCCGGGGCTCTCAGCCGCTGAGCAACGCACCCTGAGCGCGATCTGCGCGGCGATGGCGCCGGGCATCGACGGCCTGCCCGCGGCCGAGCGCGACGTCGACGTCTCCGGCCCGGTCGCCGAGTTCCTCGCTCGGTCTCGCCGCGGGTCCTGATCCGGCTCGGCTCGGCCTGCGCGCCTTCGAGTGGCTGCCCTTCCCCTGGCGCTTCAGCCGCCTCGACCGCGGCGGCGCAGGAGGACTTCCTGCACAAGCTCGAGGGCTCGCGGCTTCTCCCTCCACCACGACCTGCTGCTGATGGCGAAGCTCTTCTCGACCCTCGGCTACGCGGTGACGCCGCGAGGTCGCAGGAGCGGATCGGCTTCGAGATCCGCTGCGCGACTCGCCGACGGGACGCTGCCGGAGCCCGCCGGCACGCCTCGGCGACACCGAGCCGCGCGGCGAGGGCGAGGAATGCGACGTCGTGATCGTCGGCTCCGGGCGCCGGCGGCGCGGTCGCGGCGGCGGAGCTGGCCGAGGCCGGGCTCGACGTGCTCGTGCTCGAGGCCGGCGGCCACTACGACCGCGACAACTACCCGAGCGACCACCTCGAGGCGATCGCCGAGCTCTACCGCGACGCCGGCCTGACGATCGCCGAAGGCCGGCCGCCGATCCCGGTGCCGGTGGCGCAAAGTGGTCGGCGGCACCACCGTGATCAACTCCGGCACCTGCTTCCGCGCCCCGCGACGCCGGTGCTCGAGCGACTGGCAGCGCGACGCTTCGGCATCGCCTGGGCGCGCGACCTCGACGCCGACTACGCCGAGGCCGAGGAGACCCTGCGGGTGACCCAGCTCGACCCGGAGACGATGGGCCGCAACGGCCAGCTGGCGATGGAGGGCGCGGCGGCGATCGGCGCCAGCGGCGGCCCGATCCCCGCAACGCCGGCAACTGCGTCCAGTGCAGCTCCTGCCCCTTCGGCTGCGAGATCGACGCCAAGCGCGGCATGCACGTCAGCTACCTGCCGCGCGCGGTCGCCGCCGGGGCGCGGATCCGCGCCGGGGTCGAGGCGCGGCGGATCCTGGTCGAGGACGGCCGCGCGGTCGGGGTCAGCTGCTCGGCCCGGGTCGGCGGCGGACAGGCGCCGCGCGCGACTTCACGGTGCGGGCCCGGCGCGCGGTGATCGCCGCCGGCGGCGCCTTCGGCACGCCGGAGCTGCTGCTGCGCTCCGGGCTCGGCGGCGCGCGCGGTCGGCCGCAACCTCCACATCCACCCCGCCTGCTGGGTCGGCGCCCGCTACGAGGAGGAGGTGCGCGGCTGGGACGGGCGTGATGCAGAGCTACTACGTCGACGAGTGGGAGCACGCGGGATCCTGCTCGAGGCGACCTTCACGCCGCTCGCCTTCGGCGGCGCCTGGCTGCTCGGCGCCGGCGGCCGACCACCAGCGGGCGATGCTCGACTTCGGCCACGTCGGCTCGATCGGCGTCCACCTCTCCGACAGCTCCTCGGGCCGGGTCGGGCTCGGCGCCGAGGGCGCGCTGCGCGCCAGCTACAAGCTGACCCGCGAGGACGCCGACCGCCTCGCCTTCGGCATCGCCCGCGCCGCCGAAATCCACTTCGCCGCCGGCGCCACCGAGGTCTACCCCAACATCGCCCGGGTCGGCGTCCTCAAGCCCGGCGACCTGCCCGACGCTTCGAGGCGACCACCTTCAAGCCCGCCGAGCTGCGCCTCGAGGCCTTCCACCCGATGGGCACGGCGCGGATCGCCGCCGACCCGGCGAGGGCGCCTGCGCCACCGACGGCTCCCTCACGGCACCGACGGCCTCTACGTCGCCGACGCCTCGCCTCTTCCCGACCTCGGTCGGCGTCAACCCGATGATGACCATCATCGCCTTCGCCAAGCAGGTCGCCCGCGGGATCGCCGAGCAGGCTACGCTCGGCGAGCGCTCGCCTGGACGGCGGCGCGCTCGAGCTGGCGGAGCGGCGTACGCTCGCTGGCGGCGGCGGGGGCGGCGGCTGGCGGCGGGGGTGGCGGAGGCGCTGGGCGGCGGTGGCGGCGGCGGAGTCCGGCGCACGGCGGTGGCCGGCCGCGAGCCGCCGCCCGAAGCTGGTCGGCGGTGCCGCCGAAGGTCGAGCCTTCTTCCTGCATCGCCTTGTAGCCGCCGTAGGCGATGCCGGCGGCGGCGATCAGGCCGAGGAAGATGCCGAAGTCGAGGGCTGACGTCGACGGAGAGCCCGGGCCGAAGCTGCCGAAGCTCGGGCGGGTCGACGATCCGGTAGAGGATCAGCAGGAACGAGAGCGCCGCCGAGGATCGCGACGATCGACGTTGCACCGAGACCGGCGGCTCGTAGTCGGAGTCGCGTCAGCCGCAGGAAGACGATGACCGAGCGCGGCGAGATCGTGATCACGAGGACGATCGGGATGAAGTCGAGCGCGTCCCAGGCGCTGCCGCCGGCGCCGGCGCTGCCCGAGAAGCCCGCCGGCCGGAGACTTCGACCGCGAACCAGTCGAAGAACATGAAGATGAAGAGGAGGATCGCCGAGACCCCGGCGATCTTCTCTCCTGTGTTCAGCTTGTCTACGTCCATCAGCGTTCCCTCCGTCGAAGCTTGGTCGGGCGGTCCGACCCTGTATATCCACCACCGGACCTATTCGGCGGCGAATGGCCGACTCTCCTAGGCGGGCTGGACGACGCGCGTGCCGCGCCGCCTGCAAGGTGTTCGACGAGCAGCATCGCGATCGTCATCGGCCCGACGCCGCCGGGGACCGGGGTGATCGCCGCGGCGACCTCGGCCGCCGCCTCGAAGTCGACGTCGCCGGCGAGGCCGTCCTCGAGCCGGTTGATGCCGACGTCGATCACCACCGCGCCGGGCTTGACCGCGTCGGCGCCGAGCAGCCTCGGCACCCCGACCGCGGCGACGAGGACGTCGGCGCGGCGGCAGACCGCGTCGAGGTCGCGGGTCCGCGAGTGGCAGATGGTGACGGTCGCGTTGGCCATCAGGAGCAGCCGCGCCACCGGCACCCCGACCAGCTTCGAGCGGCCGACGACGACCGCCTCGGCCCCTTCCAGCTCGACCCCCTCGTGGGCGCAGCAGCTCCATCACCCCGGCCGGCGTGCAGGGCACCAGGCCCGGGCGTCGCCGTGGGCGAGCAGGCCGGCGTTCAGCGGGGTGAGGCCGTCGACGTCCTTGCGCGGGTCGATCGCGGCGACCACCGCGTCCTCGGTCGATCTGCGCCGGCAGCGGCAGCTGGACGAGGATGCCGTCGACCTCGTCGTCGGCGCCGAGCTCGCGCGACCAGCTCCAGCAGCTCCTCCTCGCTGGTCGCGGCGTCGAGCCCGTGGTGGACCGAGCGCATCCCGACCTCCTCGCAGGCTCTCGCGCTTGTTGCGCACGTAGATCTCCGAGGCCGGGTCCTCGCCGACCAGCACCGTCGCCAGGCCCGGCGCCCGCCCCGCCTCCGCGGCGTAGGCCTCGACGTCGACCTTGACCCGCTCGCGCACCGCCGCCGCCGACCGCTTTGCCGTCGATCACCCGCGCCGCCACGGCTCAGCGCTTCCGGATCGGGGCGTAGTCGGCCATCAGCTTGCGCTCGGTGCCGTCGTCGGAGAAGCGGACGATGACCACCCCGCCCGGCTCGACCCCGGTGACGACGCCGTCGCCGAAGCTGGCGTGGACGACGTCGTCGCCGGTCTGCAGCTCCAGCGCCGGCCCGGGGTCGACCGGCTCGGCCGGGCTCGGCGCCGGCGACGCGCGAGCTCCCAGCTGGTCAGCCCGCCGACCGGCGGGCCGGTCGCGTGGCGCTCGGTCAGCTCCGCCGGCAGCTCGTCGATGAAGCGCGAGGGCAGGTTGCGCTCGGAGCGGCCGAACAGCCGCCGCTCGCGCGCCCAGGTCATGTAGAGGCGGCGCTGCGGCGCGGGTGATCGCGACGTAACAGAGCCGCCGCTCCTCTTCTTCGCCCCCCTCTTCGAGCGCCCGCATGTGCGGGAAGGCGCCGTCCTCGCAGCCGACGACGAAGACCGTGTCGTACTCGAGGCCCTTGGCGTTGTGCAGGGTCATCAGCGTCACCAGTTCCTCGCTCCGTCCTCGAGCCCGTCCTGGTCGGTGTAGAGCGAGATCTGCTGCAGGTACTCCTCCAGCGGCGGCACCTCGCTCTCGCCCTCGCGCTCGCGCTCGAGGTCGAACTCGGCGGCGCCCGGCGACCAGCGCCTCGAGGTTCTCGGCCCGCCCTTCGGCCTCGACCGTGCGCTCGGCCGCGAGCGCTTCCAGGTAGCCGGTCTCGTTCAGCACCCGCTCGAGGATCTCGGCGACCGCGGCGCCCTCGACCCGGTCGCGCAGCGCCTCCATCGTCTCGTGGAAGCGGCCGACCGCCTTGATCGCGGCGGCGCTCAGCCCCGGCACCTCCTCGACCCGTTCGACCACCTCCCAGATCGTCAGCCCGGTGGTGTTCGCGTAGGAGGCGAGCCGGCCCTGGGTGGTGTTGCCGATCCCCCGCCGCGGCGAGTTGACGATCCGCGAGAAGGAGACCTGGTCGGCCGGGTTGACGAGCAGGCTGAGGTAGGCGACCGCGTCCTTGATCTCGGCCCGCTCGTAGAACTTGGTGCCGCCGATCACCTGGTAGGGGACGTCGTAGCGGACCAGCGTGTCCTCGAGCACCCGGCTCATCGCGTTGGTCCGGTAGAAGACCGCGACGTCGGCGCGCTTGACGCCCTCCTCCTCGCCAGCCGCTCGATCTCCGCCGGCCACCCAGCGCGCCTCCTCGTGCTCGTCGCCGAGCTCGTTGAGCTGCACCAGCTCGCCGCCGCTCGATCTCGGTCCAGAGCTCCTTCGGCCGCCGCTCGCGGTTGCGCTCGACGACCGCGTTGGCGGCCGAGAGGATGGTCTGGGTCGAGCGGTAGTTCTGCTCGAGCTTGACCACCTCGGCCTCGGGGAAGTCGTGCTCGAAGTCGAGGATGTTGCGGATGTCGGCGTGGCGGAAGCCGTAGATCGACTGGTCCTCGTCGCCGACCACCATCAGGTTGCCGTGCTCGGCGGCGAGCAGCTGCAGCAGCCGGTACTGGGCGTGGTTGGTGTCCTGGTACTCGTCGACGAGGACGTGGCGGAAGGTGCGGCGCCAGCGCTCGCGCACCTCCTCGAACAGCTCCAGGGCGTTGACCGTGCGGACCAGGAGGTCGTCGAAGTCCATCGCGTTGGCTTCGAGCATCCGCTTCTCGTAGAGCGGGAAGACCTCGGCGACGACCTCCTCGAAGCACGCTGCCCTGCATTTCGCGCGTACGTCGTCGGAGTCGATCAGCTGGTTCTTGGCGCCGGAGATCTTGTTCTGGATCGCCCGCGGCGGGTAGCGCTTCGGGTCGACGCCGAGCTCGTGCAGGCACGCGCTTCAGCATCCGCAGCGAGTCCGACTGGTCGTAGATCGTGAAGCTGCGCGAGTAGCCGAGCCGCTCGGCGTCGGCGCGCAGCATCCGCGCGCAGGCGGAGTGGAAGGTGGTCACCCACATCGCCCGCACCGAGCGGCCGACCAGGTCGCCGACCCGCTCGCGCATCTCCGCCGCCGCCTTGTTGGTGAAGGTGATCGCGAGGATCTCGCCGGGCCGGGCTGCGCCGGTGGCGAGCAGGTAGGCGATCCGGTGGGTGAGGACCCGGGTCTTGCCGGAGCCGGCGCCGGCGAGGACCAGCAGCGGCCCCTCGGTGTGTTCGACCGCCTCGCGCTGGGGCGGGTTGAGGCCCGGCGAGCAGCCGCTCGACGCGGTCGGCGCCGGGCTCGGTCGGTGCCGCCCGGTCGGGCGCCTCGCTGGGATCTCGACTCCTCGGAGCGTCACCTCGGAATAGTGAGGGCTCCGTCGAGCGATCGACTCCACGCGAGCGATAGACCACGGCTCGGCGAAGCGCGGCTCAGCCGCCGGCGGAGGAGCGGCCTGTGCGGCGGCTGGATCTCGCCGGCGGCTCGGCCGCGCGGTCCGTCGCCGCCGTCGAGCTCCGCGAGCCGCCGCTCGAGCTCGGCGATCCGCTCCGAGAGCGCCTTGATCGCCTCGGCGATCGGGTCCGGCAGGTGGATCCAGTCGGCGTCGGGGCCCTCGACCCGCTTGCCCTCGACCCGGACCGGGTGGCCGGGGTTGCCGACCACGGTCGCCCCGGCGGCACGTCCTCGACGACGACCGTGTTGGCGCCGACCTTGGCGCCGTCGCCGACCGCGATCGGGCCCAGCAGCTTGGCGCCGGAGCCGACGGTGACGTTGTCCCCGAGGGTCGGGTGGCGCTTGCCGCGCTGGAAGCCGGTGCCGCCCAGCGTCACCCCCTGGTAGAGCGTGACGCAGTCGCCGATCACCGCGGTCTCGCCGATCACCACGCCGGCGCCGTGGTCGATGAAGAACTCCTGCCGATCACCGCCGCCGGGTGGATCTCGACCCCGGTCACGGCGCGGGTCACGTAGGCGATCGCGCGCGGCAGCAGCGGCACCCCGGCCTCCAGCAGCGCGTGCGCGGCGCGGTGGGCGAGCAGCGCCTGCACCCCGGCCCAGCTGCTGAGGATCTCGAAGCGTGGAGACGCCCTGGGCGGCGGGGTCGCGGTCGCGGGCGGCGGCGACGTCGGCGCGCACCTCGCGAGACCACCCTGCTTCCACCGGCTCATGGTGAGAAGAAGGGTAGGGACATGTAGCGCTCGCCCGAGTCGCAGACGACCGTCACCACCCGCTTGCCGGCCATCTCCGGCCGCGCCGCGACCTCCAGCGCCGCCTAGACGTTGGCGCCGGCGGAGATCCCGGCCAGGATGCCCTCCTCGCGGGCGACCAGCCGCGCCGTCTCCAGCGCGTCCTCGTCGCTGACCGCGACGATCTCGTCGACCACCGAGCGGTCGAGCACCTCGGGCACGAAGCCGGCGCCGATCCCCTGGATCTTGTGCGGGCCGGGCGCGCCGCCGGAGAGGACCGGCGAGCTGGCCGGCTCGACCGCGACCACCAGCGCCTCCGGCGCCCGTTCCTTCAGCATCCGCCCGACGCCGGTGATCGTCCCGCCGGTGCCGACCCCGGCGACGAAGGCGCCGATCTCGCCGTCGGTGTCGCGCCCAGATCTCCTCGGCGGTGGTGCGGCGGTGGGCCTCGGCGTTGGCGGGGTTGGAGAACTGCATCGGCATGAAGGCCTTGCGCTGCTCGCGGATCTCTTCGGCCAGGGCGACCGCCTCGTTCATCCCGCCCAGCGACGGCGTCTCCCGCACCTCGGCCCCGTAGGCGCGCAGCAGCTTCGCCCGCTCGCGGCTCATCCCCTCGGGCAGGGTGAGGATCAGCTCGTAGCCGCGGGCGGCGCAGACCATCGCCAGCGCGATCCCGGTGTTGCCGCTGGTCGGCTCGACCACCACCGAGCGCCCCGGCTTGATCAGCCCCTCCTCTTCGGCGGCGTCGATCATCGCCACCCCGATCCGGTCCTTGACCGAGCCGCCGGGGTTGAAGTACTCGAGCTTGGCGCAGACCTCGCCGCCGACAGCCCGTCGCCGAGCCGGTCGAGCAGCGACCAGCGGCGTGCCGCCGACGACCGCCGAGGCCTCGGCGCCGATCCTCATCAGATGAAGTACATCCCGCTGCCGGACTCTTCGGCCTCGCGGCGGGCGACTTCGGCGATCGTGGTCTGGCCGAAGACCTTGCGCAGGGCGGTGACGCCCTCGGCCCAGATGCCGCCGGCCTCGTCGGCCTCCTGGCCGATCTTGCCGTCGAGGGCCTGGACGACCTCGAGCACGGTGATCTCTTCGGCCGGCTTCGAGAGCGTGTAGCCGCCGCGCATGCCGCGGTGGCTGGTCAGCAGGCCGGCGCGGCGCAGGGTCGAGAAGAGCTGCTCGAGGAACTGCTCGGGGATCTCGCGGCGCTCGGCCAGCTCCTTGATCGGGACCGGGCGATCGCCGGAGCGGGCGAGCTCGGCGAGGGCAACGACCGCATAGCGCGACTTGGAGGTGATCGAGATCAAGGGCCCTTTCTACCGCACCCTCCGGGCCTGGGCTAGGATCGGAAGCGATGGGGTCCGTCACCGGCAGACGGCGCCCCGACCCGCAAACGAGTGATCGGAAGCAGTCCTGAGCGAGCGCCCCAACTGCCTTGTGATCGACGATCACCCGCTCGTCCGGCTCGGAGTCCGCGGCGTGCTCGAAGACGACTTCGAGGTGCACGAGTCGGTCAGCCGCGAGGAGGCGCTGGAGCTGGTCCGCGACATCGGCGACTTCGACGTCACGATCGTCGACATGCGCTGGCGCCAGAACGGCGCCGGCGCCTCGATCAGCGGCCCCGAGGCGATCCGGATGCTGCGCCGCTCCTCGCCCGGGCTCGGCATCGTCGCCCACGGCGAGCGCCCCGAGCGCCACATCGCCAGCGCCGCGATGCAGGCCGGCGCCAGCGCCTACGTCGTCCCGCACCGCCGGCGACCGCGGAGCTGCGCCGCGCGGTCGACGCCGCGGCCGCCCAGGAGAGCTTCGTCGACCCGGCGGTGCCGCCGAAAGGCAGCCGCGGCAAGCTGACCCGCCGCCAGCGCCAGATCCTGCAGCTGCTCGCCAACGGCGAATCGACCACCGTCGCCGCGCGCGAACTCGGCCTCAGCGAAGAGACGGTCAAGACCCACATCAAGACCGCCCTGGCCCGGCTCGGCGCTAGGAACCGGACCCACGCGGTGGCGATCGCCCTGCGCGAGTGCCTGATCGACTAGCCGGCTCCGGCGCGGCCGGAGGACTCGCCCAGACCGGACGGCGCACGCGGACGAGCGAGCGGCGACGCCACTCGGTCGCGCCGGCTGACCTGGGCGTCGCTAGATCCAGCCGCGGTCGCGGGCGGTGAGCACCGCCTGGGCGCGGTCGACGGCGCCGATCTTGCCGTAGACGTTGTGCAGGTGGGTGCGGATGGTCGAGACCGAGAGCTGCATTTCGCCGGCGATCTGCTTGTAGACCATGCCCTCGGAGAGGAGGCGGAGGACGTCGAGCTCGCGGGCCGAGAGCGGGCAGGGCTCGCTGACCCGGCTGGAGCCCTCGCGCGGCAGCGGCATCTCGTAGAGGAGGTCGCGGAGCGCCGTCGGGGCCGAGGCCGCAGCGCTCGGCGCTGGCGCGCAGCCGTTCCGGGGAGATCGCCTCGCCCTGGGAGTAGTGGGCGACCATGTCGGCGGTGGCGACCATCGCCGCCAGGCCGTCGGCGTCCTCGGCGTGGTGGCGCTCGATCGCGACCGCGATCCGCTGCGGCAGGTTCCAGCGCCGGGCGAGGACGCCGCCGACCAGGGTGTGGTCGATGCCGAGCTGCTCGCGTTCGTCGCGCAGGCGCTGCTCGGGGGTGCGGGAGCCGGCGTCGAAGTAGACCTTGTAGCCCGGGTGCAGGCGGGAGATGACGAGGCGGCCGACGTCGTGCAGCAGCGCCGCCACGGCGAGCTCGTCGCGTTCGACCCAGCCGACGACGCGGCCGATCTGGTCGGCGGCGCGCTGGGTGGCGAGGGCGTGGACGCGGAAGCGCTCGGGCTTCAGCTCCCAGCCGCCGTTGGACTCGAAGAAGTCGAAGCTGGGCGCGGTGCCGGCGATCGCCAGCACGCCCGAGGGTTTGAGCACCTCGATCGCGTCGGGGATGCTGCCGACGCCGCCGGCGACGACGCCGCTGCGGTTGGCGAAGCGAAGGACGGAGATCGAGAGGGCGACGTCGGACTCGACCGCCTCGACGAGGTCGCCGATGCGGGCGGTCTCGGCGGTCGCGGCGCGGATCACCCGCTCGCGCGACTCGATCAGGACCGGGAAGCGCTCGACCGCCTCGAAGGCTTCGGCGAGGCGGCTGCCGGGCGCGGCCGCGCCGCGTGCGCCTCCGCCGGCCCGCTTGCCGGGGCCGGGACTTCGTGCGCGGGGACCTTGCCATTGCGTCTGGGTTCTTGGGAGTGGTGACTGCCATTGGCCTCCACATCGGCAGATGGAGGACGATTGGTTTAGCCGAAAGTACCTTCGCAACCGCTCCCAGCCTCGATCATCCGTCCAATCAGGCAACCGAGAGGCGCTCTACGGCCGTTTCCAGCCTCGTTCAGCGTCTGCTCGCGCCCAGCGCCGCCAGCGACTCGAAGATGCCCGGCGAGACCGAGCTGCCGGTGATCGCGACCCGGATCGGCTGGTAGAGCTTGCCCGGCTTGACCTCGAAGCGCTCCAGCAGCGGCGCCAGCGCCGCCTCGATCGGCTCCGGCTCGAAGGGCTCGACCGCGCGCAGGGCCTCCGCGCGCCGCCTCCAGCATCTCGCCGGAGCCCTCCTTCATCACCTTCTCCCAGGCCTTCGGGTCGTCGACCGGCGGCTCGAAGAGGAAGCGGATCAGCGGCCAGACCTCGTCCAGGGTCTGCGCTTTCTCCTGGGCGATCGCGCAGGCGCCGCGCAGGCGCTCGTCGGGCTCGCGGCCGAGGTGGCGGGCGACCGCCGCCGTGTACTCCTCGAGCGGCAGCTCGCGCATGAAGCGGCCGTTCAGCCAGCGCAGCTTCTTCTCGTCGAAGATCGCCGCCGCCTTGCCGACGTCGGCGACGCGGAAGCGCCGCACCAGCTCCTCGGTCGACATCAGGGTCGTGTCGTCGTCGGTCCCCCAGCCGAGCAGCGCCAGGTAGTTGCGGACCGCGGCCGGCAGGTAGCCGGAGTCGCGCAGCTCCTGCACCGAGGCGGCGCCGTGGCGCTTGGAGAGCTTCTTGCCGTCGGGGCCGTGCAGCAGCGGCAGGTGCGCGTAGCGCGGCGGCTCGTGGCCGAGCGCCGCGAGCACCAGCAGCTGCTTCGGCGTGTTCGAGAGGTGGTCGTCGCCGCGGACCACCTCGGTGATCCCCATCTCGGCGTCGTCGACGGCGACCGCGAAGTTGTAGAGGACCGAGCCGTCGCCGCGGGCGATCACGAAGTCGTCGTAGCTGGCGTTGGGGAAGGCGACCGGGCCGCGGATCAGGTCCTCGACCACGGTCTCCCCCGTCGTCGGGCACGCGCAGCCGGATCGCGGCGCCCGGGCTCCTCGGTGGGCGTGCCGCGGTAGCCGCTGCCGGCGCCGTGCTCGGCCTTCCAGGCCTCGACGTCCTTGGCCGTGGCCGAGTCGCGGTAGGCGGCGCCGGACTCCAGCAGCTGCGCCAGCGCCGCCGCGTGGCTGTCGGCCGGCTCGGCCTGGCGAGACCGGGCCCTCGTCCCAGTCGAGCTCGAGCCAGCGCAGCGCGTCGAGGATCTGCTCGACGTTCTCCGGCGGTCGAGCGCTCGCGGTCGGTGTCCTCGATCCGCAGCACCAGCGCGCCGCCCTCGTGGCGGGCCGCGAGCCAGTTGTAGAGTGCCGTCCTCGCTCCGCCGATGTGCAGCGCGCCGGTCGGCGAGGGGGCAAATCTCAAACGGGGGTTATCGCTGGTCATGTTCGTAGGAGCGCACGTTTCCACCGCCGGTGGGCTCGCCAAAGCGATCGAGCGCGGCGAGGAGCGCGGTTGCGAATCTATCCAGATCTTCAACCAGAGCCCGCGCATGTGGCGGCCGACGAAATACGGCGAGGAGGACTTCGCCGCCTTCCGCGAGGCGATGGAGGCCTCCAAGGTCGAAGCGGTGATCATCCACGCCGTCTACCTGATCAACTGCGCCAGCACCGACAAAGAGCTGCGCAAGAAGTCGCTGGACTCGCTCACCCACGCCCTGCGGATCGGCGACGCGATCGGCGCCGCGGGCGTCGTCCTCCACCCCGGCTCGCAGAAAGACGAGCCGCTCGGCGCCCTCGATCAAACGCGCCGCCAAAACGATCGCCAGCGCCCTCAAGGACACCGACTCCTGCCGGCTCCTGCTCGAGCAGACCGCCGGCCACAAAGGCCTGCTGGCCCGCGACTTCGACCAGATCGCCGACCTGATCGACGGCGCCGGCGGCGACAAGCGCCTCGGCCTCTGCCTCGACTCCTGCCACATGTTCGTGCAGGGCTACGACATCACCGACGAAGCCCACCTCGCCGAGGTCCTCGACGAAGCCGACGCCAAGGTCGGCATCGACCGCCTCGGCGCCGTCCACGTCAACGACGCCGCCGCCCCCCTCGGCTCCTGCCGCGACCGCCACGCCAACATCGGCAAAGGCGAGATGGGCAAGAAAGGCCTCGCCGCCTTCCTCTCCGAGCCCCGCTTCGAGGGCCTCCCCGCGACCCTCGAGACCCCCGGCCCGGAAAAGAAGGGCTCCGACAAAAAAGAAGTCACCCTCGCCAAGAGGCTCCGCCGCGAAGGCCTCAAACGCCGCCAGAAGTAACCGACCTCCGAACCCTCCCATCTACCGGCGACGGCTGCACCCTTGTCGCTGCCCACGCGCCTGCCGGGATCGGCGGGACTCGCCAAGCCTCCCCGCAGTTCGCGCAGGCGAGTCCACCCGATCCCCCAACCGCCCATCAGGGCAGGCGACAAGGACCGGACTTAGCCGGCCCTTGCTCTCCCGCCGTAAATTCTCTATTTGACGTGGACGCCGGAGATCGCGCGGGAAATGACCAGGCGCTGGATCTCTGAGGTGCCCTCGAAGATCGTGTAGATCTTCGAGTCGCGGTGCATCCGCTCGACCGGGTACTCGCGGGTGTAGCCGTTGCCGCCGAGGATCTGGATCGCCCGCTCGGTCGCCCAGACGGCGACCTCGCCGGCCTTCAGCTTCGACATCGAGCCCTCGGCGTTTTCGAAGGTCTGGCCGGTGCGGCCCATCCAGGCGGCGCGCCAGACCAGCAGGCGGGCGGCGTCGATCTCCAGCTTCATGTCGGCCAGGTCGAAGGCGATCGACTGGTTCTCGATGATCGCCTTGCCGAACTGGTGGCGCTCTTTGGCGTACTCGAGCGCGTACTCGTAGGCGGCGCGGGCGATGCCGAGCGCCTGGGCGCCGACCGTCGGCCGGCTCGCCTCGAAGGTCTGCATCGCCGCCTGCGACTTCGACTTTCTTGCCCTCGCGGACCCGCGCCAGGCGTTCGTCGAGCTTCTCTTTGCCGCCCAGCAGGCAGGAGCCGGGGACGCGGCAGTCGTCGAGGTGGACGTCGGAGGTGTGGGAGGCGCGGAGGCCGTGCTTCTTGACCTTGGCGCCCTGCTCGCAGCCCTTGGTCCCGGGCGGGATCACGAAGGCGGCGTGGCCGCGCGAGCCGAGCTCGCGGTCGACGAGGCGATGACGACGTGGACGTTGGCGATGCCGCCGTTGGTCGCCCAGGCCTTCTGGCCGTTGATCACCCACTCGTCCTTGGCCTCGTCGTACTTGGCGGTGGTGCGGATCGCCGAGACGTCGGAGCCGGCGTCCGGCTCGGAGGCGCAGAAGGCGCCGAGCTTGACGTCGTCCGGCGTGCCGAAGCACTGCGGGATCCACTCCCCCATCTGCTCCGGGGTTCCCTGCCCGAAGATCGCGGCGACCGCGAGCGAGGTGCCCATGATCGCCATGCCGATGCCGGCGTCGCCCCAGAACAGCTCCTCGTTGGCGATCGGCAGCGTCAGGCCCGGTCTCGTCGGCCCAGAACTGGCCCAGCGCTTCGAAGCTGTAGAGGCCGATCTGGCGGCCTCCTGGATCACCGGCCAGGGGGTTTCCTCGCGCTCGTCCCACTCCTCGGCGGCGGGGCGGACGACGCCCTCGGCGAAGCCGTGGACCCACTCTTTGATGTCCTTCTGGTCCTGGTTGAGCTCGAGCGTGAACTTGGGCCCGCTCTGGTCGGCGTCGCCGTTGCTGCCGGTCGCCGCCGCCAGGGCCTCGTTCGCGTCCATCTCGGCCACTGCGGCCGTCTCAGACATGGCGGCGGATTCTTACATGAAACCGTGTCGCCGATTACACGGAATCGTGTCGCGTCAGATGTCGCGCAGGTCGAAGGCGCGCAGGCCCTCGGCGCCGTCGTCGGTGCAGTCGAAGAAGCGGCGGTTGACGCAGCCGTAGGACTCGCCGGAGCCCTCGTAGGCCTGCTCGACCGAGAACTGGCAGTGCGGCAGCGGCTCGCCGGTCATCTTGACGCCGCCGAAGCCGCCGGGCTCGAGCACCGCGCGAGAGCTCGACCTCGGCGCCGAAGACTTCCTGCATGCAGCCGACGTACTGCTCGCCGTTGAGGCGGTCGACGTAGCTGTAGAGGTAGCGGCAGCCGAGCTCGATGCAGCCGCGCGGCTCGACCATCTTGTCGCAGAAGGAGCGGCACTGGCGGCACTCGCCGACCTGGGTGCGCGTAACGGTCATGCGGGAAGTCTAGGGAGCCGAGACCGCGGAACCAAGCGGTTTGGCCGTTTCAAGCGGCGAGCGCGCTCGGCGCCGAGGACGTGGTCGATCTCGGCCAGCAGGCCGCTCGAGGGCCGGACCCGGTAGTCCTCGCCGAGCCGCAGGCTCTTCGCGGCCGTCGCTGGTCTCGCAGCGACCAGGTGGACCTCGGCGTCGCCTTTGTGGTGTTCGAGCACCGCCTTCAGCTCGTCGATCAGGCCGGCGTCGAGCCGGCCGCGGGTCGACCTCGACCTTGAACGGGCCCGAGGGCACGCCGCGCGCCTTGTTGCCGCGGGCGATCTCGTCGCTGTCGGGCTCGAAGCGCTGCGCCTCCTGCACGACCAGCTTGGTCTCGCCGCGGTCCTTGTGGTCGAGCCGGCCGCGGACGAGGACGATCGCGTCGGGGGCGATCACCTGCGCGTTCTCGGACTCGTCGGCCTTGAAGACGAGCATCTCGACCTGGCCCTCGACGTCGTCGAGGGTGGCGAACATCATCTGGCTGCCGCTCTTGGTGCGGATCTTCTTGCACTCGACGACGATGCCGCCGACCGTGACCCAGGAGCCGTCGGGCTTGCCGCCGAGCTGGGCGAGGCTGCAGTCGACGCGGGCCCGCAGCGCCGCCGCGACCTCGGCCAGCGGGTGCGAGGAGAGGTAGGTGCCGAGCGTCTCCTTCTCCAGCGCCAGCAGCTCGGCGCGGTCGAACTCGACGGCCGAGATCGGCGGCCGGTGGTGGGCCTGGGCCGCGCCGGAGCCGGCTGCCGCCGGCGTCGTCGCCGAAGTCGAAGATCGAGCCCTGGCCCATCTGCGCGTCCTCCTGCGCCTTCTGGCCGGCCGACTGGGCCGCCGGCAGCGTCTCCAGCATCCCTTTGCGGGTGGCCCCGGTCGAGTCGAGGGCGCCGCACTTGATCAGGCATTCGATCGCGCGTTTGTTGACCGCGCGCGAGTCGACCCGCTCGCAGAAGTCCCAGATCGAGGCGATCGGCGGCGTCCTCGCGGGCGCGCAGGATCGCCTCGACCGCCGAGTGGCCGACGTTCTTGACCGCGTCGAGGCCGAAGCGGATCGCCTTCTCGTTGACGACGAAGCTGTGGTCGGAGGAGTTGACGTCGGGCGGCAGCACCTCGATCCCCATCTCCTCGCAGCGGTTGACGAAGAACGGCACCTTGTCTTTGGTGCTCATCACCGAGGAGATCACCGCCGCCATGTACTCGGCCGGGTAGTTGGCCTTGAGGTAGGCGGTGCGGTAGGAGATCAGCCCGTAGCAGGCGGCGTGGGACTTGTTGAAGGAGTAGTCGGCGGCGGCTTCGTTCAGCTTCCAGAGGTCCTTGGCGACGTTGGGGGCGGTGTTCGATTCCGCCAGCCCCTCGCATGAATTTGTCCTTCATCGTCGCCATCAGGTCGCGCTTCTTCTTGCCGATCGCCTTGCGCAGGTCGTCCGCCTCGGCGCCGGTGAAGCCGGCCATCGAGCGCGGCGATCTCCATCAACTGCTCCTGGTAGATGACGCAGCCGTGGGTCTCCTCGGTGATCGCGCGCAGGCGCGGGTCCGGGTAGCGGACCGTCGGTCGGGTCCTTCTTGCCCTTGGCGTAGGCGGGGATGTAGGCCATCGCGCCGGGCCGGTAGAGGGCGCCGAGCGCGACCAGGTCGGCGAACTCGGTCGGCTTGACCTTGCGCAGGGCGTCGCGCATGCCCTCGGACTCGAACTGGAAGACGCCGGTCGAGTCGCCGGCGGCCAGCATCGCGTAGGTCTTGGCGTCGTCGATCGGGATCTGCTCCATGTCGATCTCCTCGCCGCGCGAGCGCTGGATGATGTCGATCGCGTCCTCGATCACGTCGAGGTTGCGGAGGCCGAGGAAGTCCATCTTCAGCAGCCCGATCTCCTCGATCGGGCCCATCGAGTACTGGGTCACGATCTTGTACTGGCGCTCGGCTTTGCCGGAGCCGTTGCCGTCGCCGGCCGGGGCGCTGCGGTCCTCGGCCAGCTGCAGCGGCACCACCTCCTGCAGCGGCCGGTCGGCGATCACCACCGCGGCGGCGTGGATCGAGTTGTTGCGGATGATCCCCTCGAGGCCCTGGGCGACGTCGATGATCTTCTTCGCGTCCGGCTCGGCGTCGTAGGTCTGTTTCAGTTCCTGGCCCTTCTTCAGGCATTCGGCGAAGGAGGGGCTGCGGCCCATGATCGGCTCCGGGATCTGCTTCGCCAGGCGGTCGCCGGTGCCGTAGTCGTAGCCGAGCACGCGGGCGGCGTCGCGGGTCGCGGCGCGCGGCGCCATCTTGCCGAAGGTGATGATCTGGGCGACCGATTCGCGGCCGTACTTCTCGCCGACGTAGCGGATCATCCGCTCGCGGCCGCGGACCGAGAAGTCGATGTCGATATCCGGCATCGATTTGCGGCCGGGGTTGAGGAAGCGCTCGAAGATCAGGCCCTCGGCGAGCGGGTCGAGGTCGGTGATGCTTGAGCACGTAGGAGACGATCGAGCCGGCCGCCGAGCCGCGGCCGGGGCCGACGGCGACGCCGTTTTCCTTGGCGTAGCGGACGAAGTCCCAGACGATCAGGAAGTAGGAGGAGAAGCCCATCTCCTCGATCACCCCGAGCTCGAACTCCATCCGCTCGACCGCCTCGGCCGGCGGCGGGTCGCCGTAGCGGGCGCGCAGGCCCTCGCCGGCGATCCGGCGCAGCATCGCCTCCGGCTCGGCGCCGTCCTCGGTCGGGTACTGCGGCAGCAGCAGGCTGCCGAGCTCGATGTCGAGCGAGCAGCGCTCGGCGATCTCCAGCGAGGTCGGCACCGCCTCCGGCCACTCGGCGAAGGACTCGATCATTTCCTCGGAGCTCTTGATGTAGAACTCGTTGGTGTCGAAGCTCATCTTCGGCGCTCCAGGGTCGACTTCGTCTGCACGCAGAGCAGCGCCGCGTGGTTGTCGAAGTCCTCGCGCCGCAGGTAGTGGACGTCGGCGGTGCCGACCAGCGGCCGCTTCAGCTCGCGGGCGAAGCGGACGATCCCCTCGTTCGCCTTGTCCTGCTCGGCGATCCCGTTCTTCTGCACCTCGAAGTAGACCTGGTCGGGGCCGAAGGCCTGGATCAGGTCGTCGAGGTGGGCGCGGGCGTCGTCGGCGCGCTCTTCGACCAGGCGCCGGCAGAAGCGCGACTGCAGGCAGCCGGTGAGGACGATCACGCCCTCGGAGTGGCGCGCCAGCAGCTCCATGTCGACGTTGGCCTTGCCGCGCGAGAAGCCCTCGAGGAAGCCGGCCGAGGTGAGCTGGACCAGGTTGGCGAAGCCGGTGTCGCTTTCGGCCAGCAGGGTGAGGTGGTTGCGCTCGTACCGCGTCTGCTCCTTGATCGCCTTGCGGTCCTCGACGAAGTAGGCCTCGAGCCCGACGATCGGCTTGATCCCGTGCTTGTTGCAGGCCTTGTAGAGGTCGACGGCGCCGTTCATCACGCCGTGGTCGGTGAGGCCCAGGGCCGGCTGCCCGAGCTCGGCGGCGCGGGCCGCCATCGCGTCGATCTTGCAGGCGCCATCGAGCAGCGAGTACTCGCTGTGGGCATGCAGATGGACGGCTGAAGCGGTGCTCATCGAGGGGCGAGCGATCATGCCAACTGGGGCAGATGGCACCGAGCGGCGTTTCGTGACGACTTCCCGCTACTTCCGGGGCTATCTCGGTGCGGGGCGGAAGCCGGAGGGTCTCGGGTAGGGGTTCCGCTTAGACTTCTTTCGATGAGTCGCGCTCACGGCTGCTCCGACGATCGCGCATCGCGGCGAAAAAGTCACAAGACGCTCGCAGCCCCTACCCGGACCCGTCGCGGCTCATGCCAACCAGCAAGATCTCGAGGCGCTCGGCGGTCCAGGTCGACTGGCATAGCTCTCGATGGCCTACGCAGACAGTTGTCTCATTGGGGCACTTCATCCGAGACGGATCCGCAGGCGTGGACTACGGCGCAGACCCAGGCGCCGCCGCCGGAGTCGGCCCAGATTTCGCCGGCGATCCGGTCCTGTTCGGCCTTGGGGGCGTTCTGGGGCTCGCCCTGGCCGCCGTAGAGTTCCCAGGTCGAGGGCAGGATCTGGTAGGCGCCGCCGGCGCCGCGAGGAGGGGTTGACGGCGCCGTAGTCGCCGCCGGACTCGCACATCACGATGTAGGTCGGGATCGAGTAGGGGCCGCCGAGCCAGCGGCCGACTTCTTCTTCGGCTTCGGCTTCGCTGGCGGCGCGGGCTTCGGCGGCGCGGGCTTCCTGGACCTCCTTGACCCACTTGGCGATGCTCGGCTTTGAGCGTCGGCCAGCGCGGCTTCGCGTTCGGCGGCGATCGCCTGCTGGCGGGCGGCGGCGGCCTGGGCGGCGGCGCGGACCGAGGCGATTTCGGTCGCGGGCGGCGGCGAGGCGTTCGTTGTAGGCGACGGCCCGCGCCTCGAGCTCGGCGACCAGCTTCGCCTCGCGGCGGACTTCGTCGCGGACCTGCTCGACCCGGTCGGCGAGGGCGCTGTCGGATTCCTCGATCAGCCCGCAGGTAGTCGGTCCGGGTCGCCAGTTCCTGGTAGTCGCGCGGAGCCGAAGATGAGGCTGGCGGTGCTCGGCGTGCCGCTCTCGTAGATCGCCACCAGGCGGGCGGCGAGGGCGCGCGCGGGCGCGGCGCAGGCGCGCCTTCTCGGCCGCCAGCTGCTCGCGGGTGCGCGTCGAGCTTGCGGCTCAGCTCGGCGGCGCGTTCCTGGCCTTCGGCCAGCAGGCCGGAGAGGCGTTCCTCCTTGGCCTGCGCCTGCGCCGCTTCGCCTTCGGCGACGGCGAGCTCGTTCGCGGCTGGCGCGCAGGCCGGCGGCGATCGAGCCGGCTTCGTCGCGGGCGCCGGCCAGCTTCGCTTCGAGCGCGCCGGCGTCGGCGGCTCCGGCCGCGGCGCGCCGAGCGACCAGCGCGCGAGCAGCGCGCAGAGCAGCGCCACGGCGGCGCCGAGGGCGACGAGGTCCTTTCTGGCGCGAGCCGGCACCACGAGACATCCGAGGCTAGCGGCGCCCCAGCGTCCTCACGGTCGAGCGAAACCTGCATCAAGTTGCGCACCTTAGAGCCTGCAACTGGATACAGTTGCGCGAGTGCGCGAGCGGGCTCAGCCCTCGGGGACGTTGCGGCTGGCGAGGTAGGCGCCGATGCCGACGAAGACGGCGGTGACGCCGAGGCCGATCCGGATCTCGCGCCGGTAGCGGCGCCGCAGGTAGCGGAAGGCGAAGCGGATCGCGGCTTTGCCGACCTTGTCGTACATCAGCCCTCCTCCTCCGCCGCGCTCGCGGATCTGGTGCGCCATCCGCGACTGCAGCGACCAGAGCTCGATGAAGCCGGGCGAGGCGGCCTGCGAGAAGAGGCCGCCGGACTGGGCGAAGCTGGCCAGCTCGGAGTCGTAGACGGCGTTGGGCGAGGAGCGGGTGACGACGCGGACGCTGCCTTTGTAGAGGCGCAGGCCGATCTCGCCGGTGACCTGGGCGTTGACCGCGTCCATGTAGGCGTCGAGGTCGGTAGCGCAGCGGCTCCCACCAGAGGCCGGCGTAGACGAGGTAGCCCCACTTCTGGTCGAGCGCCGGCTTGAACTGGTTCTGGTGGATCGTCCCGACCAGGCGCTCGAGCTCCTCGTGGGCGGTGAGGACGATCGCCGCCGCCGGCACCTCGTAGATGTCGCGCACCTTGAGGCCGACGATCCGGTCCTCGATGTGGTCGACGATCCCGACCCCGTGGCGGCAGCCGATCTCGGCCGCCTTTTCGAGCAGGTCGACCAGGCCGAGGCGCTCGCCGTTGAGCGAGACCGGCAGCCCGGCCTCGAAGCCGACCGTGACCGTCTCGGCCTCGTCCGGCGCCTCCTCGGGCCGGGTGACGAGCTGGAAGACGTCGTCCTCGGGCGCGTGGTCAGGTCCTCGATCCAGCGGCCCTCGGAGGAGCGGCCCCAGAGGTTGTCGTCGATCGAGTAGGGCGCCACCTCGGTGCCGCCCTTGACCGGGATCCCGTGCTCGCGGGCGTAGGCGATCTCCTCCTCGCGGCCCATCTGCCAGGAGCGCACCGGGGCGATCGTCCGCAGCTCCGGCGCCAGGGTCGCGACCGTGGCCTCGATCCGGACCTGGTCGTTGCCCTTGCCGGTGCAGCCGTGGGCGATCGTGTCGCAGTTGGTCTTGCGCGCGTACTCGACCGCGAGCTGCGGCGATCAGCGGCCGGCCGAGCGCGGTGAAGAGCGGGTAGCCGTTGCCGTAGACGGCGTTGGCCTTGATCGCCGGGGCCAGGAACTCGGCGGCGAAGCGCTCGCGGGCGTCGACGACGTGGCACTCGACGGCGCCGAGCTGGCGCGCCTTCTCCTCGATCACCCCGTAGTCCTCGCCGGGCTGGCCGAGGTTGACGGTGAGGCAGACGACCTCGGCCTCGTAGGAGTCCTGGATCCACTTCAGCATCACGCTGGTGTCGAGGCCGCCCGAGTAGAGCAGGAGGACGCGATCGACCTGCGGCCGGGTCGGCCTCGTAGCTGGCGGTGGGGCTCGCCTGTGGGTGGCAGGGCGCTCACGAGAGGCGCAAGTCTCGCACGAGAGGGGGGCGGGGCCGGCGGGTGCCTGGGTGCGAGGGGGGGGGGGAGGCGGGCGGGGCGGCCGGTGCTCGGGGGGGAGGGGGGGGAGAGGAGGAGGGAGGGGGGGGGGAGCGGCGCAGGGAGCGACGGGAGAAGGGAGAGAGAGGGGGGGGAGGGGGAGGAGGGAGGGGGGGGGCGAGGGGGGAGCGGAAGGGGGGAGACGGGAGGGAGAGGAGGGGAAGGGGGGGGAGCGGCGCCGGGACGGCGGGCCGGGCGCCGGGGAGAGAGGGAGGGGGAGAGGGGAGGGGGGGGAGAGGAGGGCGCGCGGGGGGGCGGGGGGGGAGGGGAGCGGCGGGGAGGGGAGCCAGGGCGAGGGACGCGGCGCCGAAAGGGAGCCAGGCCGACACCGCGGAGACGGAGGGGGGGAGGGGGAGAGGGGGGAGGAGGGGGGAGGGGGGAGGAGAGGGGAGAGGGGGGAGGGGAGCGGGGGAGGAGGGCGGCGGGCGGGGGACGCCGCGGCCGGCGCCGCGGGGCACTGCGCGGGTTCCCGAGCCGCTCGGGGGCGGAAGAGGGCGGCGCGAGGCGCCGGCGGGCGGAACGCGGGAGAGACGGGGACGCCGGGAGAGCGGGGGGGCGCGAGGCCCGGCGCCGGCGGGACGAGCGACGAAGGCGGGCGCCGGGAGCGGCGGCGAGGCGAGAGCCGGGAGAGACGGCCGGCGGCGACCGCCGCCGACGACGGGCGCCGGACGGCGGCGGGGCGGAAGAGGGGGGAGAGCGCGGGCGGGGGGGCGGGGGGGGGGCGGGGCGGGCGGGGGAGGGGGGAGCAAGGACAGGGGGGAGCGGAGCGAGCAGCGAGCGCGAGCAGGGCCCGGGCGGGCGGGCGGCGCCCGGCGAGGCGGGACCGGGGCCCAGGACGGCGCGGACGGCGGCCGCCGGAGGCGACGCCGAGCGCCCGCTTGGCCCGACGGGAGCGGGGAGAGCACGGCGACGCGACGGCGGGAGGACGGGGGCGGCGGGCGGGTGCGCGGAGGGGAGCGGGGGGCCGCGGGGGGGGGGGGGGGGGGGGGGGGGAGTTATGGGACTGGGCCCTGAGGTTGGCTGAGCAGAGTGAGCGCTCAGGGCGCTGGGATGCCGCCGCTGCCGTTTTCTTCTTCGCGGTGGCGGCGTCGTTTCGGTCGTCGTCGTCGTCGGTTCCGTGGTCGTCGTCGGTTCCGTGGTTTCGGTCGTCGTCGACTCGGTCGTCGTCGGCTCGTCGTCGTCGTGGTCGTCGACTCGGTGGTTTCGGTCGTGCTCGGAAGCGTGGTCACGGATTCGGAGCTGGAGGCGGTCGAGCTGCCGCTGTCGTCGCTGCCGGCGATCACGATCACGGCGATCACGAGGCCGACGATCACCGCGACCAGGCAGGCGACGAGCAGGCGCATGTTGCCGTGCGGCTTGTGCCGTCCGGGCCGCGGTCGTCGGGCTGGCCCATCAGGCGGGTCGGGTCCTCGTGCATTGCCCTAGTCCTCCGGTCCGAGTATCGCGTCGAGGATCGAGGCGGTGTCCTCGATCTCGAACCCGTTTCGCAGGCGGGCCGCGATCTCCTCCCGGCTGCTGCCGGAGACCGCCATCTGGGTCGCCAGCAGGCGCGCCCCGGCGGCGGTCGCCCTCGCCGCCCGGCCGGCCGCGGCTCGGTCGGCGCCGGGGCCGGCCGGCTCCGCGACCGGCTCGACCGCGCTCAGGTGCGACGCCCGCGCCGCCGCTGCCGGCGGCGCCTCGACGGCGGCGATCTCCGCCCCGCCCTCGGCCGCGATGCCGGCGCTTGGCCTCGGCCAGCGAGGCGAGCAGCTGCTTCGACTGGTCCCTGATCGCCGCCGCCTGGGCGACCAGCGAGTCGGTCAGGTCGGTCAGCGAGGCGAGGCGCTCGGCGACGATGCGGTCGGCCTCGATCCGGGCCTGCTCGAGATGCCGCTGGGCCTGCTGTTCGGCGTCGTCGATGACCGTCACCGCGGCCCGCTCGGCCGCCTCGACGATCGCCGCCAGCCGCTCCGCCGTGCTGGTCGCCAGCGGCGGCGGCTCCGGGTTGTCCTTGCGCCTCACGCGCGGCCAAGCCTAGAAGCGATTCCGCCGATCAGCCAACCGCCGCGCTCGATCTGGGCGGGACTCGACCACCAGCGGCGGCAACAGGCGCAGGGTCGAGGGCGCGGGCACGTTGACGACCAGGCCCCGCGCCAGCAGGTCGGCGCCGAGCGCCGGCGGCGTCGATCCCCTCCTCGAGGCCGACCCCGATCATCAGGCCGCGGCCGCGGACCTCGGCGACGCCGTCGAGGGCCGCCGAGCCCCTCGCGCAGCTCGGCGCCCAGCTCCCGCACCCGCCGCAGCAGCGCCGGGTCGTCGACGACGTCGAGCACCGCCAGCGCCGCCGAGGTGGCGACGGGGCCGCCGGCGAAGGTCGAGCCGTGGTCGCCGGGCTCGAGCACGTCGGCCGCGGCCGGGCCGGTGATGCAGGCGCCGATCGGGACGCCGCCGCCGAGCGCCTTGGCGCTGGTGATCACGTCCGGGCGGACCGGGGTCTGCTCGTAGGCCCAGAGCGAGCCGGTCCGCCCCATCCCGGTCTGGATCTCGTCGAGGATCAGCAGCGCGCCGGCCTCGTCGCAGGCCTCGCGGGCGGCCAGCAGCGCCTCGTCGGAGATCGGCCGGATCCCGGCCTCGCCCTGGATCGGCTCGATCAGGACCGCCGCGGTGTTCGCGCCGACCGCCTCGCGCAGGGCCGCGGCGTCGTTGCGGGGAACCGAGCGGAAGCCCGGCAGCATCGGCCCCAGCGCCTCGTTGCGCGGCGAGCCCGGGCGTCGCCGAGAGGGCGCCGTAGCTGCGGCCGTGGAAGTCGCTCTCGAAGCTGACGATCTCCGGCGCCGCGATGCCGCGGCCGTGGGCGTGCTTGCGGGCGACCTTGATCGCGCACTCGTTGGCCTCGGTGCCGGAGTTGGCGAAGAAGACGCGGCCGCCGAGGCTCGACTCCGAGAGCCGCTGCGCCAGCCGCGCCATCGGCTCGGTGTAGAAGAGGTTGGAGACGTGCATCAGCCGCGCCGACTGCTCCTGCACCGCCGCGACCACGGCCGGGTGGCAGTGGCCGAGCGAGCAGACCGAGATCCCGGTGAGGAAGTCGAGGTACTCCTTGCCGTCGGCGTCCCAGAGCAGCGCGCCCTCGCCGCGGACGAAGTCGACCGCGCCCCGCTTGTAGGTCCGCATCAGGTAGCGGTCCTCCAGCGGACCCGAGCCTCGGCCAGGCTCACGGGGTCACCATCGTGCCGATGCCGGCGTCGGTGAAGAGCTCGAGCAGGAGGCTGTGGGGGATGCGGCCGTCGATGATGTGGGCCGACTGGGCGCCGCCGCGGATCGCGTCGACGCAGGCCTGCAGCTTCGGCCGCATCCCGCCGTCGATCTCGCCCAGGCGCTCTTCGACCTCGCCGACGGCGGCGCGCGAGATCAGCGAGCCCTCGTCGCCGGCGTCGGCCAGCCAGCCCTCGACGTCGGTGAGGAAGATCGCCTTGTGGGCGCCGAGCGCGGCGGCGACCTTGCCGGCCGCCTCGTCGGCGTTGACGTTGTAGGACTGGCCCTCGCGGTCGGAGGCCGAGGAGGCGATCACCGGGATGTAGTCGGCGGCGATGTGGTTGAGGACGTCGACGTCGACCCGCTCGACCGAGCCGACGAAGCCGACCTGGTCGGCGTTGGCGGCCGGGGCGACCTCGAACAGGGTCCCGTCCTCGCCGGCGAGGCCGACCGCCGGCTGGCCGGCGCGGTTGAGCCGCTGCACGATTTCCGAGTTGAGCTTGCCGACCAGGACCATCTTCGCCACCTCGACCGTCTCCGCGTCGGAGACGCGCAGGCCCTCGTGGAACTTGACCTCGAGCCCGAGCTTGTCCATGTAGCGGGTGATCTCGGGGCCGCCGCCGTGGACGATCACCGGGTTGAGTCCGACGTACTTGAGCAGGACGACGTCGGCGGCGAAGTCCTGGCGCAGGCCCTCGTCGAGCATCGCGGCGCCGCCGTACTTGATCACCACGGTGCGGCCGTGGAACTCGCGGATGTAGGGCAGGGCCTCGAGCAGCGTCTCGACGCTGGCTCCGGCCGCCCGCGACTGCGGGGCCTGCTCGGTCATGCGGCGCTCCTCTCGGTCGCTGGGTTGTCCCTCGTAGAGCTCAAGTCGTGTACTCCGCGTTGATCCGGATGTACTCGTAGCCGAGGTCGGAGAACCAGACGTGGGCGCGGTGCTCGCCGCGGCCGAGCCGCAGGCCGATCTCCGCCTCGGCCGTCTCGGCGCCGAGCTCGGCGGCGTCGATCGAGTCGGCGCCGATCTCCTCCAGGTCCTCGCCGACCAGCGCCGCGCCGGCCGCCTGGGCGATCCGGCCCCAGTTGGGGTCGCGGCCGAACAGCGCGGTCTTGACCAGCGGCGAGTTGGCGATCGCGCGGGCGACCCGCTCGGCCTCGGCCGCCGTGGCGGCCTCGCTGACCTCGATCCGGCCGACCCGGACGGCGCCCTCGCCGTCGCGGACGATCTCGATCGCCAGCTGCGTCAGCACCGCCTCCAGCAGCCCCTCCGGCAGCGGCTTGCCGCTGGCCCCGGTCGCCTGCAGGAGGACGCAGTCGTTGGTGCTCATCTGGCCGTCGACGGTGATCCGGTTGAAGGAGGCGTCGGCGGCGGCGCGCAGGGCCGCGTCGGGGTCGTCGACGACGGCGTCGGTCTGGACGAAGCAGAGCATCGTCGCCATCTTCGGCTCGATCATCCCGGCCCCCTTGGCCTGGGCGGAGAGGGTGACGCCGCCGACCTTCAGCGTGCAGCGCTTGGGCCAGCGGTCGGTGGTGGTGATCGCGTCGGAGAAGGCTCCGCCGCCGTCGGCGGAGAGGCTCGCGGCGGCCTCGTCGATCCCGGGCAGCACCGCCTCGATCGGCAGCGGCACGCCGATCGTGCCGGTCTCGGCGACGGCGACGCTGGCGGTGTCGAGCCCAGCGCTGTCGCCGCCCGCTCGCACATCCCCAGCGCGTCGGCGTAGCCCTGAGCGCCGGTCTCGGCGTTGGCGTTGCCGCTGTTGACGACGGCGGCGCGGACCCGGTCGCGGGCGACGACCTCGCGGCAGACCCGGATCGGCGCCGCCGCCGAGGCGTTGCGGGTCAGCAGCAGCGCCGAGGCGACCGCCTCCTCGTCGCAGACGATCAGGCCGACGTCGGTCTTGCCGCCGCCCTTGAGCCCGCAGTGGGCGCCGCCGGCGCGGAAGCCGGGCGCCAGCTGGGCGGGGTCGAGCTCCTCCACCCCGTCCGGGGCGTCGACCCAGCGCGACCTGAAGAAATGGTCACCCACCGGCTCCGCTCCGCGTCCGCGCCGCTCACGTCAGCCCCGCCGTCTCGTCGAGGCCGAGCATCAGGTTGAGGTTCTGGACCCCCTGTCCGGAGGCGCCCTTCCAGAGGTTGTCGATCGCCGAGAAGGCCAGCACCCGGCCGCGCTCCTCGACGGTGACGTAGATGTGGCACTCGTTGGTGTCGCGCAGGTCGCGCAGCCCGGGCGGGCCGTCGACGACGCGGACGAAGGGCTCGCCGGCGTAGCGCTCGCGGTAGAGCGCCTGTACCTGCTCCTTGGTCACCGGCTCGGTCGTCTGCGCGTAGCAGCTGGCGAGCTCGCCCTGGTCGAGCGGCAGCAGGTGCGGGACGAAGACGACCGGGGCCGGGCTGCCGAGCGCCGCCAGCTCCTGCTCGATCTCCGGCCGGTGGCGGTGGCCCTCGGTCTTGTAGGCGAAGGCGTTCTCGTCCATCGCGGCGTAGTGCATCGCGTCGCCGCCGCCGCGGCCGGCGCCGGAGACGCCCTGCATCGCGTTGACGACGACGTCGGCGAGCAGGCCCTGTTCGGCCAGCGGCGCCAGCCCGAGCACGCTCGCGGTCGGGTAGCAGCCGGGGGTCGCGACCAGCTTCGCCTCGCGCAGCTCCTCGCGGTACATCTCGGTCAGCCCGTAGACGCCGCTGCCGAAGAGGTCGGGAGCGCCGTGCTCGCCGTACCAGCGCTCGGTAGGTCTCGGCGTCGCGCAGGCGGAAGTCGGCCGAGAGGTCGACGACGAGGATGCCCTGGGCGCGCAGCGCGGCCACGGTCGGCGCGGCGGCGCCGTGCGGGTAGGCGACGATCGCCGCGTCGATGCCCTCGACCCGGTCGAGGTCGAGCTCGGTCAGCTCCAGCGGCACCCGGTAGCGCGGGTAGAGGCTGTCGAGCCGCTTGCCGGCGTCGCTGCGCGAGGTCGACGGCGACCAGCTGCAGGCTGCGGGTGGCGCCAGACGATCTGCGCCGCCAGGGCGCCGGTGAAGCCGGAGGCGCCGGCGACCAGCACCCGCGCCGCGGGCTCGCCGTTCAGCGGTTGTGCGCCGAGGTCATTCACGCAGGGTCCCTCCGATCGCGTCCAGCTTCGCCTTGATCGCCTCCCGCAGCGGCGCGACCTCCTCGTCGGTGAGGGTGCGGTCGGCGGCGCGGAACTCGAGCCGCAGAGCCAGGCTCTTGCGCCCCGCGCCCAGCTGCTCGCCCTCGAAGAGGTCGAAGACCCGGGCCGAGCGCAGCAGCTCGCCCCCGCCCGCGAGGACCGCGTCGCGGACGGCGGTCGCGCTCACCTCGACCGGGACGACGACGGCCAGGTCCTGGTGGGCGGCGGGGAAGGTGGTGACGTCCTCGTAGATCTCGACGCCGACGCGTGGCGGCGCCGATCAGCGCGCCGGCCTCGATTTCGAAGCCGACCGCCGCCTCCAGGTCCCACTCGCGGCAGACCAGCGGGTGGACCTCGCCGATCCAGCCGACCGCGGCGCCGTCGATCTCGACCGCGGCCGCGCGCCCCGGATGCAGGAACGGCTCCTCCGCGGCCGCGAAGCTCGAGCTCGACCCCGAGCTGCCCGGCAAGCGCCTCCAGCACCCCCTTGAGCGCGAAGAAGTCGGCCGGCTCGCCGCCGCCACGCCAGGACTGCTCGACCAGCGGCCCGACAGCCAGAGCGGCGAACCGGTGCGGCTCAGCAAACGGCGCCGCCTCGCTCCCCCACGAAGACCCCGGCCAGCGGGTCGACGGGCCGCAATCGTCCGTCATCTGGACGTTTCGGCCCGTCGGCGGGCTGTTCAGGTAGACCTGGCCGGACTCGAAGAGGGCGACGGCGTCGGCGTCGCGGGCGAGGTTGCGGGAGGCGACGTCGAGCAGCGAGCCGAGCAGGGTCGTCCGCATCGCCGACTGGTCCTCGGAGAGCGGGTTGGCGAGCAGCGACCGCCGCGGCCCGCGGGTCGCCGGCGGGGATCCGCAGCCGCCCGTTCTCACCGGGGTCGGTGAAGCTCCAGCCGACGATCTGGTCGAAGCCGAGGTCGCGCAGGGCGTCCTCGGCCCGGCGCCGCAGCTGCTGCTCGCGGCTGAGGCCGCCGACCTTCTCGGCCACCGCCGGCAGCGTCGTCGGCAGGTGCTCGTCGAAGCCGTGGACCCGCCCGACCTCCTCGATCAGGTCGACCTCGCGGGTGACGTCGTAGTGGCGCTCGGGCGGGACCGTGACCTCGAGGTCCTCGCCGTCGACCTCGACCGCCGAAGCCGAGCCGCTCCAGGTAGGCGACCTGGTCGGCCTGCTCGATCCGCATCCCCAGCAGGCCCTCGACCCGCGCCGCCCGCAGCGTGATCGTGCGGCGGCGCCGGGATCTCGGCGGCGACGTCGATCGTCCCCGGCACCAGCTTGGCGCCGCAGAGCTCGACCATGCAGCCGCGAGGCGATCCGCTGCGCCCGCAGGCAGAGCTCCGGGTGCAGCTGCTTCTCGAAGCGCGAGGAGGCCTCCGAGCGCAGGCCGAGCTGGCGCGAGGTGCGGAGGATGTTGGTGCCGTTCCAGTTGGCGACCTCGAGCAGGACCCGGGTCGTCGCGGCGGAGACCTCGGAGACCTGGCCGCCCATGATCCCGGCGATCCCGGTCGGGCCGTTCTCGTCGCAGACCAGCACCGTCTCGGCGTCGAGCGTGCGCTCGACGTCGTCGAGGGTCGTCATCTTCTCGCCCGTCGGCGGCGGCGCGCACGGTCAGCGCCCCGCCCGGGACCTTGTCGAGGTCGAAGGCGTGCAGCGGCTGCGCGGTCAGCAGCATCACGTAGTTGGTGATGTCGACGACGTTGTTGATCGGCCGCTGCCCGGCCGCGGTCAGCCGCGCCTGCAGCCAGAGCGGCGAGGGGCGCGACCGTGACGTCGGTGAAGACGCGGGCGGTGAAGCGCGGGCAGAGCTCGGGGACCTCGACCGCGACCGAGGCGAAGTCGTTGACGTCTCCCCCGCCCGCGGCCGGCGCGTCCTCGGCCCAGGGCTCGGCCGCCAGCGGCGCCGCCGAGATCGCGTGGACCTCGCGGGCGACGCCCCAGATGCCGAAGCAGTCCGAGCGGTTCGGCGTCACCTCCAGCTCCAGCACCGGCTCGGCCAGCGGCAGCACCTCGGCCAGCGGCGTCCCCGGCGCCGGCTCGTCCTCGAGCACCATGATCCCGTCGGCGTCGCCGCCGACCTCGAGCTCGGAGACCGAGAGGATCATCCCTTCCGAGGCGACCCCCCGCAGCTTCGCCTTGCGCAGCTTCTCGCCGCCCGGCATCCGCGCCCCGGGCTGGGCCACGGCGACGGTCTGGCCGGCGGCGACGTTGGGGGCGCCGCAGACGATCGTGCGCTCGCCGTCGCCGGTGTCGACCCGGCAGACCCGCAGCCGGTCGGCGTTGGGGTGCTGCTCGGCGCTCAGCACCTTGCCGACGACGAAGCCGTCAGGCGAAGGCGGGCCGACGACGCCGATCCGCTCGACCTCGGTCCCGGTCATCACCAGCCGCTCGGCGATCTCCGCGACCTCGACCCCGGGGTCGCAGTACTCGCGCAGCCATGAGTACGGGACTCATCAGTGCCCCTCATCCGAACTGCTCCAGCATCCGCACGTCGTTGTCGAAGAAGCGCCGCAGGTCCGGCACCGCGTGGCGCAGCATCGCCACCCGCTCGATCCCGAGCCCGAAGGCGAAGCCCTGGACCCGCTCGGCGTCGTAGCCGTGCTGCTCGACGAAGCCGAGCACGTTGGGGTCGACCATGCCGGCGCCGAGGATCTCGATCCAGCCCTGGCCCTTGCAGAGGTTGCAGCGCTCGCCCGAGGGCAGGGTGCCGCTGCCGCTCGCACTGGAAGCAGGAGACGTCGACCTCGACGCTGGGCTCGGTGAAGGGGAAGAAGTGGGGCCGCAGCCGCACCTCGCGCTCGTCGCCGAAGATCGCCCGGCAGAGCGCCAGCAGCGTCCCCTTGAGGTCGGCCAGGGTCAGCCCCTCGGCGATCGCCAGCCCCTCCATCTGGTGGAACATCGGGCTGTGGGTGGCGTCGGAGTCGCGCCGGTAGACCTTGCCGGGGACGACGATGAAGATCGGCGGCGCCTGCGCCTCCATCGAGCGCACCTGCACCGGCGAGGTGTGGGTGCGCAGCAGCACCTCCGGGTGCGACTGCGACGTAGAAGGTGTCCTGGAGCATCCGCGCCGGGTGCCCGGGCGGGTGGTTGAGGGCGGTGAAGTTGTAGTAGTCGTGCTCGATCTCCGGGCCCTCCATCACCCGGTAGCCGAGCCCGACCATGACGTCCTCGATCAGCCGCGTGGTGCGGGCGATCAGGTGGGCGTGGCCGACCGGGCGCGGCGGCGCCCCCGGCAGGGTGACGTCGACCCGGTCGCTCGGCCAGCTTCGACTCCAGCTCGCTGGCGTCGAGCCGCTCGGCGCTCGCCTCCAGCAGCGCCTCCAGCTCCTTGCGGGCCTTGTTGGCGGCGCCGCCGACGGCGCCCCGTTCCTCCGGCGGCAGGTCGGCGATCCCGCGCAGGATCGTCGTCAGCTCGGCTTTGCGGCCGAGGTAGCGGACCCGCAGCTCCTCCAGGCGCGGCGCTGGAGTCGGCGGCGCCGATCGCCGCCGCGGCCTCGCCCCTGATCTCCTCGATCCGCTCAAGCATCGGGCTGCGGCCTCGCATGGCGAGCGACGATATCCGCTGCGCGGCGATCGCCGCCGCGGCGGCGACGTTGAGCGACTCGGCGCCGCGCGAGCGCAGCGGGATCGTCGCCGTCGACCTCGCACTCGGCGAGGACGTCGGCCGGCAGCCCCTCGCGCTCGGCCCCGAGGCAGAGCGTCGCCGCGCCCGCCAGCGCCTCCAGCCCGGCGCCGCCGTGGGCGACCAGCGCCGCCCGCGGCGCCGGCGTCTCCCCCAGCTCGGCCCGCGCCGGCGGCTGCGCGAAGATCGAGCCCATGCTGGCCCGCACCGCCTTCGGCGAGAACGGGTCGGCGCAGCCGGGGCCGAGCGCGACCGGGCCGTCGAGCAGGGCATGGGCGGTGCGGACGATGGTGCCGACGTTGCCGGGGTCGCCGACGCCGTGCAGGTAGACGCAGGGCGCGGCCGGCGCCTCGGACCAGCGCAGCGGCCAGACCGCGATCGCCCGCGTGCCGGAGCCGAGCGCCGAGACCGCCGCCAGCAGCTCCGGCTCGACCTCCTCGCCGCCGCAGCTCGCGCAGCCGGCGGCGGTGAGCAGGAAGCGCGGCTCGGCCCCGGCCGCCAGCCCGGCCTCGACCAGGTCCTCGCCCTCGGTCGCGAACAGCCCCTCGCGCTCGCGGTGCTTGCGCTCGCGCAGCTTGCGGACCAGTTTCAGCTTCTCGTTTTGGGGGCTGGCGATCATCGGTTCGGTTCGAATCTGACTCTTCGGGTCGGCGGTTTCTTCTCCTGGAACAAAAAAAGCGGGCCGTTTTCACGGCCCGCCCGGGAGAGTGGAGTGTCGGTGAGACCGCTAGGCGGCCGCACCCTCCCGGGCTAGCTCCACAAATCGGCGGAAGGCATCGCGATCGCTGACGGCGATCTCGGCGAGCATCTTGCGGTTGACCTCGACTTCGGCTTTGCCGAGGCCGTGGATCAGTTCCGAGTAGCTCATGCCCTCGAGCCGCGCGGCGGCGTTGATGCGGGTGATCCAGAGGCGGCGGAAGGTGCGCTTCTTGTTGCGGCGGTCGCGGTAGGCGTACATGCCCGACCGCTGCACCTGCTCTTTGGCGAAGCGGTACGAGGAGTGCTTGCGGCCGAAGTAGCCCTTCGCTTCCTTGAGAACCTTGCGGCGCTTCTTGCGCGCGTGGACGGAGCGCTTGACGCGGGCCATCTACTTGCCCCCCAGCAGCTTCCGCACCTTCGGTGCGTCGTTCGGGGAGATGTCGACCGGTTTCGCCATTTTCCGCTTCCGCTTCGGCGACTTTTTCTCCAGGATGTGGCTGGAGTAGGCGCGACGGCCCCGGAGCTTGCCGGTGGCGGTCTTTTTGAAGCGCTTCTTGGCGCCGGAATGGCTTTTCATCTTCGGCATCGGGCTCGGTATTGAAGCAGACGGGGCTACTTGAGAGAGGCAACCCCCTGCTAATGACCATGGCGCGGTCTCCCGCCACGGATACGCTGCGCCGCGATGCGGATTGTCTACGTGGTCGGAACCCGGCCGAACTTCGTCAAGACCGCCCCGGTGATCGCGGCCCTGCGCGCGCGCCTGCCCGAGGGCCGGCACGCGATCGTCCACACCGGCCAGCACTACGACCGGCTGATGTCGGAGGTCTTCCTCGAGGAGCTCGGCGTGCCCGCCCCCGACCACATGCTCGAGGTCGGCTCCGGCAGCCACGCGGAGATGACGGCGCGGACGATGGAGCGCCTGGAGCCGGTCCTGATCGAGGAGGGGCCCGACCTGGTCGTCGTCCCCGGCGACGTCAACTCCACCCTGGCGGCGGTGCTGACCGCGGTCAAGATGGGGATCCCGGTCGCCCACGTCGAGTCCGGCCTGCGCAGCTTCGACCTGACGATGCCGGAGGAGGTCAACCGGATCGTCGCCGACCGCTTCTCCGAGCTGCTCTTCCTCCACAGCGAGGAGGCGGTGGCGAACCTGCGCGCCGAAGGCATCGCCGAGGAGCGCATGCACATGGTCGGCAACACGATGATCGACACCCTGGTCGCGCTCGAGGACCGCTTCCGCGCCGCCGGCACCGCCGCCCGGCTCGGGCTCGAGCCCGGCGCCTACGCCCTCGTCACCCTGCACCGCCCGGCCCTGGTCGACGGCCCGCTGCTGCCGCAGACCGTGGCGCAGCTGGCCGCCCTCGCCCGCGAGATGCCGGTCGTCTTCCCGGTCCACCCGCGCACCCGCAAGATGATGGAGAGCGTCGAGTCCGAGCACCCCGGGCTGCTGCTGACCGACCCGCTCGGCTACCTCGACTTCCTCTCGCTGCTGGCCGACTCCCGCGCCGTCCTCACCGACTCCGGCGGGATCCAGGAGGAGACGACCTACCTCGGCATCCCCTGCTTCACCCTGCGCGCCAACACCGAGCGCCCGGTCACCGTCAGCGCCGGCACCAACACCCTGCTCGGCCTCGACCCGGCGGCGATCGCCGGCATCCCGGCGGCCCTGGCCGCGCGCGGCGACGCGCCCCGCGAGCCGCCGCCCCTCTGGGACGGCCACGCGGCGGAGCGCATCGCCGATGTAATGGCCGCCGACGCCTAGGCGTCGGCGGGTGCGTCAGCCGCGGCGTCCTCGCCGGAGCCTCGGCGGGTGCATCGTCAGCGGGTCGCGGCCTCGGCTGGGACTCGGCGGGCGCCTCGGCGGCGGTGCACTCGGTCGCGCGGCTCGGCGCGTCGCGGCCTCAGCGGGCGCCGTCGTCGGCGGGAGCCGCGTCGTCGAGCTTGTCGACCTCTTTGCTCGGGGCCAGCAGCATGCTCATGTTGCGGCCTTCCTGCAGCGGCGCCGACTCGATCACGGCGATGCCGCCGAGGTCCTCGAAGAGTTTCTGCAGCAGCGCCCGGCCGCGCTCGGGGTGGGCCTGCTCGCGGCCGCGGAACATGATCGTCACCTTGACCTTGTCGTGGTGCTTGAGGAAGCGCTCGACGTGGCCTTTCTTGGTCGCGTAGTCGTGCGTCGCGATCTTCGGCCGCAGCTTGATTTCGCGGATGTTGACCTGCTGCTGGTGCTTGCGGGCCTGCTTCTGCTTCTGCTCCTGCTCGTACTTGTACTTCGAGTAGTCGAGCAGGCGGGTGACCGGCGGCTTCGAGCCGGGAGCGACCTCGACCAGGTCGAGGTCGGCCTCCTGGGCGCGTTTGAGCGCGTCGTTGATCTCGACGATGCCGAGCTGCTCGCCGTCGGCGCCGATCAGGCGCACCTGCGGCACGCGGATGCGCTCGTTGATCCGAGTCGTGTCGCGCTCTGGTGGGCGCCGATCGAACCTACGCGGGACCGGCACTATCGAGAAGAGCGGTGGAGCTTCAAGAGGACGAGAGGTCGGGACGCAGGCACGGGGCGCTCAGCGGCGGCGGTGATTTGGGGTGCCTGCAGTCAAGTTGGCCGGAGTATAGAGGGAGAGCGGCGGTTGGCAACCCGGCAGCGCTCAGCCTGTGCCGGTCTCGGCCTTGACGCGGTCGGCGAACTCGGCCAGCGACATCTCCCCCAGCTCGCCGTCCTCGTGCGAGCGGACGGCGACGGCGCCGGCCTCCTGCTCGCGGTCGCCGACCACCAGCATGTAGGGGTAGCGGCCGATCGCGGCGTCGCGGACCTTCTTGCCGATCGACTCCGAGCGGTCGTCGATGGCGACCCGGACGCCGAGTTCGCGCAGCTGCTCGAACGCCTTCTCGCCGTACTCGTTGTGGCGGTCGGAGATCGGCAGCACGATCGCCTGCACCGGCGCCAGCCAGACCGGGAAGCGGCCGGCGTAGTGCTCGATCAGGATCCCGGCGAAGCGCTCCATCGAGCCGAGCAGGGCGCGGTGGATCATCACCGGCCGGTAGGGCTGCGTCGTCGGCCCCCGTGTAATAGAGGTCGAAGCGCTCGGGCATCTGGAAGTCGAGCTGGCAGGTGCCGCACTGCCAGGAGCGGCCGAGCGCGTCGGTCACGTGGAAGTCGATCTTCGGCCCGTAGAAGGCGCCGTCGCCGGGGTTGAGCTCGTACTCGCGCCCCTGGCGCTCAAGCGCCTCGGTCAGCGCCGCCTCGGCTTTCTCCCACTGCTCCTCGCTGCCCATCGACTTCTCCGGCCGGGTCGAGAGCTCGACTTTGACGTCGGTCGAAGCCGAAGCGGGCGTAGAGCTCGTCGATCGCCTCGCAGATGCTCGCCACCTCGTCGGTGATCTGGTCCTCGGTGCAGTAGACGTGGGCATCGTCCTGGGTGAAGGCGCGCACCCGCAGCAGCCCGTGCAGCACCCCCTCGCGCTCGTTGCGGGAGACGCGGCCGAACTCGGCCAGGCGCAGCGGCAGCTCGCGGTAGGAGTGGCGGTCGGAGGAGTAGACGAGGCAGGCGCCGGGGCAGTTCATCGGCCGCAGCGCGAAGCGGCGCTCGCCGTCGTCCATGAAGTACATCTCGTCGCGGTAGTTGTCCCAGTGCCCGGAGCGGTGCCAGAGCTGCTCGTCGAGCACCTGCGGGGTGGCGATCTCCTGGTAGCCGCGCTTGCGCAGCTGCTCCTGGACCTCGTCCTCGATCAGGTGCAGCAGCGTCGTGCCGTTGGGCAGCCAGAACGGCATCCCCGGCGCCTCGTCGCGCAGCATGAAGATGCCGAGCTGCGGGCCGAGGCGGCGGTGGTCGCGCGCTTTCGCCTCCTCGATCCGCTCCAGGTGCTGCTCGAGGTCCTTCTTCGAGAAGAAGGCGGTGCCGTAGATGCGGGTCAGGCGCTCGCGGTTCTCGTCGCCGCGCCAGTAGGCGCCGGCGACCGAGCTCAGCTTGATCGCCTTGATCCGCCCGGTCGAGGGCCCGTGCGGGCCGCGGCAGAGGTCCTCGAAGGGGCCGTTCCTGTAGAGCGAGACGGTCTCGACGCCTTCGTTGGCGACGAGGTCTTCGATCAGCTCGACCTTGTAGCCCTGGTCCTGGGCCCTGAAGATCTCCATCGCCTCGGCGACCGGCACGTCGCGGCGGCCGAACTCCTCGTCGGCGCCGATGTGCTCGAGCATCGCCGCCTCGATCTTCGGCAGCTCATCCTCGGTGATCTTTGTATCGGCCGGGAACTCGAAGTCGTAGTAGAAGCCGGACTCGATCGGCGGCCCGATCGTCACCTTGGTCCCTGGGTACAGATCCATCACCGCCTCGGCCATCACATGGGCGGCGTCGTGGCGGATCAGCTCCAGCGCCTCGGGGTCGCGATCGGTGACGATCCCGATCTCGGCCCCGTCGGGCAGCGGCGCCGTGAGGTCGCGCAGCTCGCCGTCGACCTTGATCGCCAGCGCCGCCTTGGCCAGCCCCGGCCCGATCGCCGCGGCGGCGTCGGCGCCGGTCGCACCCGCCGGCAGCTCCAGCGCCTTGCCGTCGGGCAGGGTGACGCTCAGTTTCTCCGTCGCGGCCTCCATTCGAGGCCATGGTAGTTAGCGAGCGGGTCCTTGGCGTGCCTGGCGTTCGGCGATCAGCGGGCAGGGACTCTTGCCCGCTGTCGGGCGGCGGACCTTCAGCAGTGCGTAGGCGGGCCGAATCTCGAGGGGGAACGTCGGCGCCCGCCGACCCGGGCCACGAAGCACGAAGTCCGGAGGCATGAAGACCCCGGGCGGTTGCCCATCCCCTACCCGGGTGTCGTCGGTGACGACGAAGCGGGTGCCCGGCGGCTCCGAGCCCGCTTCGTCGCGGCGAGCGGATGCAGACTCGCCCGCCTCGCAGTTCCCAGGCAGATATGAAGCGCCGTGCTGTTCGCGCGAGCAGTTGGTCGCGAAGCGAGGACCAGCGGTCGGACCCGCGCCGATGACCTTGCGGAAGTCGCTCAGGGTCGGAGAGAAGCAGGTCGGGCCGACCGGCGCGTTGGCGAGGGCGAGCAAGCGAGCAGACACCGGCGGCGGCGATGAAGACCGCTGCAGCCGCCGCGGCCAGCGGTTCCTGGGCGACTTTTTGCCGCCTACCGACAGAAACTCGCCCAGGCGATCGATCGAGCAGCGGCAGGAGGATGGCGAGGGCGACCACGGAGGCGCCGACCTCGATCGCCTTGGCTGCCGTGTACGGCGTGCCGCCGATGCGAGCCGCCGCGTAGGCGAGCACCGCCGCGCCGAGGCCGGCGAGCACCGCCGACTCGCGGCGGCGCCAGCAGCGGCCGACGCCGTAGAGCAGGAGGACGAGAGCGAAGGCCGCTCCGAGGTAATAGCCGACCGCGGGCACCGCGCCGTCGCCAGGCGCCAGGCGGAAGTCGCCGGAGGGCCAGATGCCGAGCGCCTCGAAGGGCGAGACCTGGCCGAAGAGGTTGCCGAGGCCGGGGCCGTTGGGGTCGAAGGTCTCGAAGCTGTGGAAGTCCAGCATGCGGCCGATCTCGGGGGCGACGAGGACGGCGAAGGTGAGGGACGCCAGCAGGACGGAGCGAGTGGCCGAGGGACCGGTTCGGCTGACGGCGAGTTCCAGCAATGCCCAGAGACCCGCGGTGCCGATCAGCCAGATCAGGCCGGGGAAGCTGTAGACGTAGACGGAGCCGACGGCGAGGAGGGCTGCGGGGACGAAGCGCAGGGGGAGGTCGCGCCAGGTGCGGGTCGACTCGCGCAGGGCGAGGACGAAGGCGAGGACGAGCAGGGCCTGGATCGTCTCCTTGAAGGCGCCCTGGGCGAAGTAGGAGGCGACGACGTAGGCGAGGCCGACGACCAGGGCGCCGGCGGTGCGCGGGACGGGCCGCAGGCTGGCGAAGGCGGCGAGCGCGGTCAGCGGTGCGAGCACGGCGACAGCGACACTGAGGCCGCTGAAGCCCTGGACGAGGCCGATGCCCAGTCCCTTGTTCAGAGCGACGACGATCGCGTGCGGCCCGAGCGGGTAGCCCTGGTGCAGCAGCTGTCCGCCCTCGCCGTGGGCGAGCCGGTCGGCAGCCAGCAGGTGCTGGGACATGTCCGGGTTGAAGCTGGTGCCGAGGATCCCGAAGTGGCCTTCGACCGCGAACGGCAGCGAGGCCGCCAGCAGCGCGACCAGGGCGACCGGCCAGCCCGCCCGCAGCGCCTCCCCCAGGCCCTCCACCCGTCCCCGGAGATAGACGACGGACGCCACCACGAGGACCGGCACGACGATCGCCGCGACGACCCCGTCGCCCCCAAGTCGCACCGTCCCCCAGCAGACCGCGCAGAGCAGCGCCAAGCCAACCGCTGGCGAGAGCCACGACCAGCTGCCGGGCGCCGCACAGAGCGACCGCCGCCTGGCCAATCGCCAGCGAAGCTCCGCACACCGCCAACACCGCTGCGTAAGTCCCGATCACAAGGCCCGCGAGCCTAGACTGCGGGGATGGCGTTCGTCCCTCCCGCCCGGCATCTGCTGCGCGCCAAGGACCTGGCCGACGCCCGTTACTTCGAGCCGCTCGGGGTCGACGACCTGGCCGCGGCGGCGGGGCTCTCGCGGGCGCACTTCAGCCGCGAGTTCCGGCGCGCCTTCGGCGCCTCGCCGCACGCGTACCTGCTGACGCGCCGGCTCGAGCGGGCGGCGGCGCTGCTGCGGACGACCGACAACTCGGTCGCCGAGATCTGCCTCGCCGTCGGCCTGCAGAGCATCGGCTCGTTCACGACCAGCTTCAAGCGCGCCTTCGGTAAGACCCCGACGGCGTACCGGGCAAGCTTCCCGCCGGCGGCCAGCCAGGCCATCGTCCCCGCCTGCGTGGTGCGCGCCTACGGCCGTCCCCAACACCGCACGTTTCGAGAAGACAGCGCGCCAGCCGCGACCTAGCATCGCCGCCTAGCCGATTTCAACCGAGGAGGAACCGATGAAGGTCGCAAACACGCAGCTGTGGGTCCACGACCAGGACGAGGCGCTCGCCTTCTACACCGAGAAGCTCGGCATGGAGGTGCGCAACGACGTCACCCTGCCCGAGATGGGCGACTTCCGCTGGCTCACCGTCAGCCCCGCCGGCCAGGAGGACTACTCGATCGTGCTGATGGCGATCCCGGGCGAGCCGGTGATGACCGGCGAGACCGCCGAGCAGGTGCGGGCGCTGATGGCGAAGGGCTTCGCCGGCACCGTCTTCCTCACCACCGACGACTGCCAGGCTTCCTATGAGGAGCTGAAGGCGCGCGGGGTCGAGTTCACCGAGACGCCGGAAGAGCGCCCCTACGGCATCGACTGCGGCTTCCACGACCCGTCGGGCAACAGCTTCCGGCTGACCGAGGTGAAACTGCCGGCGGTCGCCTAGCGCCGCCGCGGTCGAACGATGGTTTACGGGGCGCCGCGCAGGCGGTACAACTGAACGAACCGATCGTCGAGACGAGGAGCCGCACATGAGCGAGCACCGAGCTGAGGAGCGCCCACCATCGAGGATGCGATGGGAGGACGGCGTCGTCTACGCCCTCGCCCTCGCCGGTATCTACCTCCTGCTCGGCGTCCTCTTCTTCTATGCCGGCAAGGAGAAGATCATCGACGGCAGCGGCGCCCCGCCGTCGATCGCCAAGCAGTTCAGCGGCACCTTCCTCGACACGATCCCCGGCGTCGACGCCGCCTGGACGATCCTCGGCATCCTCGAGTCGCTGATCTTCGTCCTCGTCCTGCTCAGCCTGATCCGGCTCGAGTTCCTGCCCGATCGGCGTAAGTCCTTCCTCCTCAGCGCCCTGGCGCTGGCGATCTTCACCTTCTCGATCCTGGCGATGGGCCAGAACGTGGTCGGGGAAAACTCCGGCGTCGCCGAGCTCTTCCTCTACGCGGGAGCGACCGGGGTCCTAATGGGGCTGGTCCTGCTGATGCCGCCGAACCGGCCAGCCAACTGGATCAGCGGCCGCGGCGGCGGGTCGTAGTCCGAGTCGTTCACGGACGCGGCACTGGGACTTTCATGGGCGTTACTGGGCTCGAACCAGTGACCTCTACCTTGTCGAGGTAGCGCTCTCCCAACTGAGCTAAACGCCCGGGGGGCCGGAATCTAGCAGCGCGAAACCAGGAGCCGGTCGGCGGTCGCCGGCCAGCTAATGGTCCCGCCCAGGTCAGCCGATGCAACCTGTGCAACTTTTCAGTCCTTCCAGTGTTTATAGGTGCGTCGCACGAGCAGCGGCCGCTAAGACTTCAAAGCTCGAGGACCGACGAGCCAGCGACTTCAAACTCTCTGGTGGCACGTCCTTCGGAAACAGGGGGCCCCTTATGGGGCCCTTTTCCGTTCCCTGGGGTGACTCAGACGTGGTCGCTGGGCAGGTGCCAGCGGCGCGGCGCGATCAATGCGTCGGCCTCGACCGGGCCCCAGGAGCCGGGCTCGTAGGGCAGCGCCGGCGGTGGCTGCTCGAGGACCGGCTCGGAGATCTCCCAGAGGCGCTCGATCGCGGCGGAGCTGGTGAAGAAGGTGCGGTCGCCGACCATGACGTCGTGGATCAGCCGCTCGTAGGCATCCAGCGCCCGCTCGCTGCCGCCGAAGGTGTCGGCGTAGCTGAAGCGCATGTGCGCCTCGCCGAGCTCGATCGTCGGCCCCGGGACCTTGGCCAGGAAGGAGGCGGAGATACTGCCGGGCTCGCCGAGCTCGAAGGTGAGGTGGTCGTGGCCGAAGGACTCGACGATCTGGTCGCAGTCGAGCGGGAACATCCGCCGCGGCGGCTGCGCGTAGGCGACCGTCAGCAGGTGGCGGCTCTCGGCCAGGCGCTTGCCCGAGCGCAGGTAGAACGGCACCCCCTCCCAGCGCCAGTTGTCGACGAAGGCCTTGATCGCGACGAAGGTCTCGGTGTCGGAGTCGGCGGCGACCCCGTCCTCCTCGCGGTAGCCGGCGTACTGGCCGCGGACCACGTTCTCCGCCCGCAGCGGCGGCATCGAGTCGAAGACCTTCTCGCGCTCCAGGCCCAGCGCCTTCGGCTCCAGCGAGGTCGGCGGCTCCATCGCGACGAAGCCGAGGACCTGGAAGAGGTGGGTGACGATCATGTCGCGGAAGGCGCCGGTTTCCTCGTAGAAGCTGCCGCGCATCTCGATCGAGAGCGTCTCCGGGATGTCGATCTGGACGTGGTCGATGTGGTTGCGGTTCCAGACCGGCTCGAACATGCCGTTGGCGAAGCGCAGCGCCAGCAGGTTCTGCACCGCCTCGCGGCCGAGGTAGTGGTCGATGCGGTAGATGCAGCGCTCCTCGAAGACCGAGTGCAGCAGCGCGTTCAGCTTCCGCGCCGACTCGAGGCCGGTGCCGAACGGCTTCTCGGTGATCACGCGCGCGCCCCTGCCGAGGCCTGCCTCCCCCAGCGCTTCGACCGTGCCGGCCATCGCGGCCGGAGGCAGCGAGAGGTAGTAGAGAGCCTTGGCTTCGCCACCGAGCTCCTCGCGCGCCGCGGCGACGGCATCGGCCAGGGGCTCGAACCCGTCCCCGACGCCGACGAAGCGCAGCGAGTCGGCGAACGGGTCCCAGGTCGGCGGCGACATGTCCTCCCGGCCCGAGGCCTCGATCGCCTGCCGCGCCTGCTCGCGGAACTCCTCCAGCTCGATCCCGTGGCGGGCGGCGCCGATGATGCGGAAGCCCGCCGGCATCAGCCCCACCTGAGAGAGGTGGAACATCCCCGGCAGCAGCTTGCGCTTGGCCAGGTCGCCCGTCGCCCCGAAGAGGACGATCACCTGGTTGGCAGGGATCTCCGGCGCGGCCTTGTCGGCGCTGGCGCTTGCGGTGGCGACGCTCACATCTCCAGGCTGACAGATGACGGCGCTGGCCAAAGCGGCGGCGGCGACCTATCCTGGGCGCCGAGCGATGGCAGCAGGAAAGACCGCAGGCGGAGTCGAGTTCGAGCACGGAGCCCTGGACCGGGTGGAGCAGCGCTTCTGGCGCGACATCTGGGAGTCGGTCCCGCCCGAGGTGGCCGCCGAGCGCGGCGTCGAGGTGCGGGACTTCGGGCCCGTGCAGGTCACGGTGGTCGGTGCGCTGGCGACCGTGGAGATGATGAACCTGGTGCTCGGCGCCACCGAGCCCGGCGCGATCGCCGGCGGACGCCTCGCCGCCGCGAGCGACTGGGCCGGGTCGCTGGGTGTTTCGACCTACGTGCCGGTCACGCCCGGCCTGCCGGAGAGCGAGGCGGCCGCGAGCTGGCTCGCGGCAAACGGCTTCATCCCCGCCTACGCCTGGATGAAGTTCGTCCGCGACGCCCACCCGCCCCGCTTCAAAGCTCCCAAGGACGTCGAGGTGGTGGAGGTGACGAATGCCGAGCAGGAGTCGTTCGGGATGATCGCCGCGACCGGCTTCGGCCTCCCCGTCTGGGCCGCGGCCTTCTTCGCTGATCTGCCGGGGCGCCCCGACTGGCGCTGCTACGTGGCCCGCGCCGACGGCGAGGCCCAGGCCTGCGCGGCGATGCTGGTGCAGGGAGAGGTGGCCGAGTTCGGGATCGCCGCGACGCTCGAGCCAGCCCGCGGCCGCGGCTGCCAGCGGGCGCTGCTGCACCGCCGCATCCTCGACGCCGCCGCGGCCGGCTGCCACACCCTCTTCGTCGAGACGGGAGAACGAGTCCCCGACCGCCCCTCCGCCAGCTACAGAAACATCCTCCGGGCCGGCTTCGAGGAGGCCTACCTGCGACCGAACTGGAAGCGGGCCCGGTGAGCTGGCGACTGCTCCCCGAAGTGCTGATCTTCGGGGCCATCTGGATCTGGCTGGTGGGACTGATCCCGGCGGCCGTGATCTGCCTGCTGAAGGGACGGCTGGCGATGTTCTTCGCCGGATTCCTCACCTTCGGCATCACCTGGTTCCTCGGTGCCGTCCCGCTCAGCGAGGCCGGCTCGGGATGGGCGCGGCGCTTTTACGGCGAGGAGCGGCTGGCCCGCGCGGCCGACCCGGTTCTGCACCCGCGCCCCGCCCGCACCGCCGCATACTGGCTCGGCGGCAGCGTCGCCCTCCTGCTGGGGATCGGCCTTCTCAGCGCCCGCCCAACGCCGATCATCGGGGTCGATGGCAAGGCGCTGGAGTACTCCGTCGGCGGCGGTGGCGGAGTCTTCTTCGACAGCGATCCCTGTCCCCACAACGCCGACGGCACCTGGACCTGCGCCAGGTACGACAGCGTCGTCAGCGGCACCGTCCCCTACCGGGTGCGGGTCGGTGGGCTCGGCTGCTGGACCGCCATCCGCGCCGAACGGGTTGGGGTCGGCTCGCCTGAGCGCCTCGCGGGCTGCCTCACCGCCTGGGACCAGGTCCGGCTCTTCGACCAGCTGCTCTAGAGGCCGGTTTCGAGTTCCGGCTTGAACTGGGGGCCGGTCAACGGCAGCCGCGGGGCGCCGGGGAAGTTGACGGCCAGCCCCCCGCTCCAGGTCTTCGTGCCGTCGGGGCCGGCGCGGTAGATCCCCGTGCCGTGGAACGGCGCCGGCGGCTTGATCTGGGCGTGAGTGAGAGCATTGTCGACGGAGAAGGCCCGGTCCGAGCCGGAGGAGGCGAAGGCAAACCGCAATATCGCCAGGTCCCCCCTGCTCTCCGCGGTCGAGGCAAAGAAGAGGGTTTCCCCACCCAGCCCCAGCGCGCCAACCGAGGTCGAGCTCACTCCCTGTCGCCAGCTGGCGCCGACGGCGGCGATTTCGAAGGAGTCGCGGTGGCGCGAAGGGCGAGCCGCGTGCTGATCGGGCCGGTCGATCGACGATCGCAGGCACCACGGCGCGATGGTGCTGACCCGTCCCCTGGCGCGGTGTGAGTGGACGGAGATGTATCCGCCTTCGCCCCGGAAGCGGAGGTCCCCCACGTAGACGCCCCGGCGGCGAAGAATCCGGTGACCCTTCCGACAGCGGCGATGGGAGCTGGCCGAAGGCCGCTCGTCCGACCGCCGGAAGCGCATGCTGATGTCGCCCAGATCGCCGAAGGAGGCTTCGAGCCGCCCCGGCGTCACCACTCCGCGGGCGGCGTAGGCGGTGATCGCCTTGGCGCGCCCGTGGATGACCTCGAGCAGGACGGAGTCGCCGATGCCGATGACCCCGACCCGGTAGCCATGGCTCGCCTTCAGCACGAGCAGCGGCAGGAAGGGCGCCGGGGACGATCGCTCCTCGATCCGCCCCGGCACCTTCGAGCGCAGGACCGGCGGCACTTCCCTGAGGAGGCCGAACGAGAGCCCGTCCGCCCTGGCCGAAGCCGCGGTCGAGGCCGGTGCCGCGACGAGGGCGAGGGCGAGGACCAGCAGCAGGCGCCGGGTGGGGGTCGCGGTGTTCACCCGACCCTCCCCGCCCGTCCGTACAGGCGGCCCACTTCCTTGCCGAAGTAGGCGCCGAAGTCGGTCGCCGGATCGTCCCCGTAGCCGTAGTTGGTGACGCCGTTGAGCACATCGCCGTGAATCGTCCAGCCGCCGCCGGAGGCGCCCCCGGTGACGTCGCAGTCGACCGCGAGGTTGAGCGGGCCCGGGGCGAGGAACGACATGGGGTCGTGGCCGAGGAATGGGGTCTGCGGGCAGAGGCGCTGGGTTTCGCCGTCGAAAGGCGGCGCGACCGGATAGCCGTGCACGTCGAAGGTCTGCCTCGCCTTCAGGCCCCAGGCGATGCCGGTGCCGCCGACGGCGTCGGCGAGCCGTTCGCCGCGTTCGTTCCGCGCCACCACGGCGGCGCCGACGTCGAAGTTCTCACTGCCGCTGCGGCGCCACTGCCCGGTGGTATCCAGCCAGATGGCCGGGAAGACGCCGAACGGTCGCTGGCCATAGCGGTAGCCCGGAACGAAGACCCACCGATCGCGGTACCACCGTCCCCTTGGCCCGCCGCTGTTGACGCAGTGGGCCGCGGTGATGACTACGCTGAAGTTCGGGGCGTTGACCGAGGTGCCGGAGCAGCGGCCGAGGCTGCCCCCGACCTGGAAGAAGATGACGCCGTTCCAGCGCGATTCGGCAGTGGTCGGGTCGCTCACCTCCCCGAACGCCGAACTGGCGGAGGCTCCCGGACCCGAGGCCGAGAGCGGAACGCGCCCTGGGGCCCGCACCTCGACCGGCTGCGCCTGCCGCATCCGCGCCGGCGTCCAGAACTGGCGGGCGTCGCGGGCCACGGAAGCCGTCGTCGCCGCGCCCGCGACGGGCGTGGACGTCAAAGCCAGGACGATCGCGAGCGGCAGGACCGAGATCGCGAGCGCCCGATAGACCCTCCGGCCCGGCGCTTTCATTGCCGAAACTCTACTTGTGCACTCGGGTGAAAAGCCTCTATCGGCTCTGCAGCTTGCGGATCTCCTCGCGGCGTGTCGGGCGGGTGCCGGAACGGAGGTCGCGACGTAGTACTCGAAATGCCAGCCCGCGAGGAAGTCGACGCCGCCTTGCGCCCGGACTCGAAGAGGGCGTCGGCGCGCTCGGCGGAGAGGTCGAACTCGGTCGTGCGCACGCCGAGCGTCGGGATCGGGATCGTGCGCACGAAGGTGTCGTTCTGCAGGTACATAGGTGTGTGCCGAAGTTCCGGCCAGGCCCTGCGATATGAACCCGCTCGTGGAGCACGATCAGCGCACCGACCAGCCCCGATCCCCCTGACACCACCACCTTCGAACACGAGGTCGAGCTTCATTGAACAAGATGCGCTTCTTTCAATAGATCCGTTACTCGGCCCTGATTCTTGAACACGTTACCTGGATAAGCATTCGAGGGAAAAACGGTGACAATGGCGTCTACATAGCCTGATAGCTCGGCATCTAGGCCCTGTAACGCCGCATCAACCTCGCTATCTGGATCGCCAAGGAATTTGTCTCCTAGCCGTCTCATAACGAGATGCGCAATTACACGGCGTCCATGAACAGCGATACCCGCTTGGATGCCGTCGGTATCTCGCTCCATTCCATCCAAGAGTCCGTCAATACGCCGCATAATTAGGACAGCCCTACTAAGACGCAACGGATCAGTTTGATCGTTAAATAACGCTTTGTAGACGGAGTTGTCAGAAAAGAGGCGAGACACCTCGCGTTTAGCTACAACGGCATGTCCGATATTCGACGACGCGCAGGTTAAGGCGATGGCTGCCTGTCGAACCTCGATCACTTTGGCGGAATCGTTTCCCTTGGGCGCCTCAGCAGATCGAAGAATGTACTCAAGGCCCAGCACCTGCAGCTCGCGGACCAAGCGATGCTGCTCCTGATCCAAGAAAGCGAAGTCCTGGCTCGACACCTCGTTCTGCGTGTTCGCATAACGCGTTATACGTCGTCCCAGCTCTCCCTCATCCTTGGGCACCTCAATGCACCTAACCAGGACGAACGCCTGCCCTAGTTTTGCCTCGTGCTCCGTACCCAGCACAGAACCCAGGGTAGAGACAGTCTGGGCTCCGTTGACAATGCTTGCACCGGTCAACTTGAAATAACCAACGTCCCGATTCAATGCACCGCCAGGGCCGATCTCAATTGACTCTGCCAACACGGTGATCCCGTTGTTGTAGTACGCAAACGCGTCGGGCTCTTCCTCGATGGTCTGAAGAATTCCTTGATTTATGTCAGACCGCGGGATCACCACTCGGATATTCTCAGCAAAAAGATCGACACCGTGAGCACTGAACCAACCTGCGATCTCGGCCGCACTAACCCGGCCGTAGTAAACCTTCTGCGGCTCCGACGCCCGGCCCCAATCCAGCATCTGAAGGTCAATATCAACCGCAGGCCGCACCTCATCAGATATGGAGTCGAAGAGCCCAGATTGCCCAAGGTGAGCATGAGTAGCGAGTGGCTCAATGCCCTCAAGGTCATTTAACTGCCCAAGTAGTTCATTAATTGGTTCCTGCACCGAATCGGATAAAGGATCGTTCGCCGTGGTGGCCGTAACGAGACGAATCCGGGCACCTGGAGTCTTCAGTAGGTCGCGCACCGAAGCCTTCGTCTCCTCGGACGCGTTTACCGGCTCCCCCTCGTCCTTCATGCCGAGCAGTGACTTAACCCCCGACAGATACTTCAGAACGTCCGCCAGCGACATTGAGCCAGTGCCGTCCTGGCGCCACTTCGATTGAACAAAAACGACGACTTTCGCCGTTGGATCAAGACCTACCGCATCGATTCCGCGGTCGCCCTCTCCGTCGGTTATCTCAATAACTCTCTGGCTGCCATCCTCGGGACCAAGAATCAGATGCACGGCGTGTAGCCCCAGAAGACGAGACATGTTGGCAGCATCGTCCAATCCAGGCTCCCAGTCGGTGCCCTCGTAGAGGGATCGAAGGTGCGTTTCTATCTGGCTGACATGGAATTTGCTCATTTACCTGGCTTACCGTCGATTTAGATTGCCGCTCCAGAGGCGCCCACCGGAATCGAACCGGTGTAAACGGCTTTGCAGGCCGCTGCGTAACCACTCCGCCAGGGCGCCAGGGAACCGGTCAAGACTAGCGGCGCTTTGGAGATCCGGCGGCCCGGCCGATGGCCGGGGTCCGGGCGCTCCGGTCGTCAATTCCAGCCCGATCCGAGGCGGGCGGGAGGGGCGATCGCCTAGGCGGGAGCGTCGGGCTCGGTGTCGTCGTAGTCGCTGACGCTGCCGTACTCCTCGACGGTGCCGCCGTCGCGGACGCTGGCGTCGTCGGGGTCGTCGCCGTACTGACGCAGGGCGCGGCGCTGGCGCAGGTAGTCCCACATCTTGTCGAGCTGGACCTTCAGCTCCTCCATGCGGGCATGGTCTTCGGAGCTGAGCCCCTCGCCCTCGTGGCGGTGGAGCAGCTGCTCCTCTTCCTTGACGAGTTGGTCGATGTGGCTGAGTACCTGCTGATCGTCCATGGCGGCGTAGGCTAGCGGGCGTGAAACGTGGGCTGGCGCACGGCCCCGAGGAGAGGAGAACGAGAATGGTCGAGCGGATCGAGGGCATGCCGGCTGGAACCATCGGCCTGCGGGCGGGAGGAACCCTCAGCAAGGCCGACTACCGCGAGGTGCTGGAGCCGGTCCTGAACGAGGCAGCCGAGTCCGGTGAGCTGCGCCTGGTCTTCGTCCTCACCGACTTCGACGGCCTCGAGCCCGGCGCCTGGATCGAGGACGTCAAGACCGGGCTCCGGGTCTGGGTCCGCGACCACTCCGCCTGGAAGCGGTTCGCCCTCGTCACCGACGTCGAGTGGGTCGCCAAGGCGATGCGCATGTTCGCCTGGATGACCCCAGGCGAAGTCGAGGTCTACGGCCTCGATCAGGAGGCCGAGGCGAGGGCCTGGGTCTCGGGCTGACGCCGCGGCGCCGGGCTGGAGAAGCGCATGGTGCCGTCGTCGATCTCGCCGCGGCGCAGCATCCGCAGGTCGACCGGGTAGTTCTGGCGCAGTTTCCACGGCTCCTTCGATCCCTGTTTGGGCAGGTGGTCGAGTGAGCGCAGGACGTAGCCGGAGTTGAAGTCGAGCAGCCGCTCCTCGGTGATCGAGGGGTCGGTGACGGTCGGCGTGGCGATCCGGCGCCCGCTCGCGTCCATGTGGTTGAGCAGGCGGCAGATGTATTCGGAGGTGAGGTCGGCCTTCAGCGTCCAGGAGGCGTTGGTGTAGCCGAGCGTGTAGGCGAAGTTGGGGAAGTCGCTCAGCATCATCCCCTTGTAGGTGAGGGCCCGCGGCAGGTCCGGCTCGGCGCCGTCGATCGTGATCTTCATGCCGCCGAGGAAGAGCAGGTTGAGGCCGGTCGCGGTGATGACCACGTCGGCCTCGAGCTTGGCCCCGGACTCGAGCTCGATCCCGTCCGCGGTGAAGGTCTTGATCCGGTCGGTGACGATCTCGGCGCTGCCGTCGCGCAGGGCCCGGAAGAGGTCGGCGTCGGGGACCAGGCAGACGCGCTGGTCCCAGGGGTTGTAGCGCGGCTTGAAGTGGGTGTCGACGTCGTAGCCGGCGGGCAGCGCCTTGATCGTCCCCCGTCGCAGGATCTTCTTCACCAGCTCCGGCCGCTTGCGGCTGAGACGGTAGAAGGCCCCCTGCAGGATCACGTTCTTCCAGCGCACGATCGGGTAGACGACGCGCTCGGGCAGGAAGCGGCGCAGGCGGTTGGCGATCCCGTCTTCGCCCGGCATCGAGATCACGTAGGTGGGCGAGCGCTGCAGCATCGTCACCTTGGCCGCGTCCCCGGCCATCGCCGGCACCAGCGTCATCGCGGTGGCGCCGCTGCCGATCACCACGACCCGCTTGCCGGCGTAGTCGAGATCCTCGGGCCAGTGCTGGGGATGGACGACCTCGCCGGCGAAGCAGTCGATGCCGGGGAAGTCCGGGCGTGTAGCCCTCGTCGTAGCGGTAGTAGCCGGTGTTCATGAAGAGGAAGCCGCAGGTGAGGGTCACCGTCTCCCCCGTGTCGGTGCGCTCGGCCGCGACGGTCCAGCGCGCGTCCTCGCTCGACCAGGCGGCGCTGACGACGCGGTGGTTGAAGCGGATGCGGCGGTCGATGCCGCCCTCGCGGGCGGTGTCGCGCACGTAGTCGAGGATCTTCGTGCCCTCGGCGATCGACTTGTCGTCGGTCCAGGGGCGGAAGCGGTAGCCGAGCGTGTGCATGTCGGAGTCCGAGCGGATGCCGGGGTAGCGGAAGAGGTCCCAGGTGCCGCCGATCTCCTCGCGCGCCTCGAGGATCGCGTAGCTCTTGCCCGGGCAGCGCTCCTGCAGGTGGTGGGCGGCGCCGATGCCGGAGAGGCCGGCGCCGACGATCAGCACGTCGACGTGGTCGTTCGGCATCTCGGTGGTTCCTTTCGTCGTCGGTCGGCGCTGGCACAGCTTCCTGCACGTCATCCTATCAACACTGTGTCGAGAAGGTCAACTTCTTGTCGGGATCATCGACGCCGTGTATCGTGAGAGCGGCGATGCCGACTCCCCTGCCGACCTCCGAGGCCGCCCCGCGCGGCCGCCGCAGCCCCCGCGCCAGCGGCGACGAGCGCGAGCGGGCGATCCTCGACCACGGCCGAACGGCTGCTCGAGGAGCGCCCGCTGAGCGAGATCTCGGTCGAGGACCTGGCCCACGGCGCCGGCATCTCCCGCCCCACCTTCTACTTCTACTTCCCCTCCAAGGACGCGGTCCTGCTGACCCTGGTCGATCGCATGGTCGAGGCCGGCGCCGCCAGCCGCGAGCAGGCGCTGGCGAAGCTGGCCGAGGAGCCGCGGGCCGGCTGGCGCATGGCCCTGCAGGCCTCCTTCGACGCCTTCGGCTCGCGCCGCTCGGTGATCCTCGCCGCGGCCGAGCTGCGCACCACCAACGCCGAGGCGCGCGAGCTCTGGTCGCAGGTGATGGAGGGCTGGGTCGCCGACGTCACCGCGGTGATCGAGTCCGAGCGCGCCCGCGGCGTCGCGCCCCCCGGCCAGCCCGCCCGCGACGCTCGCGATCGCGCTGCTGCAGATGAACGAGCGAGCGCAGTACGCGACCTTCGCCGGCGAGAGCCCGGCCCTGGCCGAGGAGGAGATCCTCGACGTCCTCGTCGACGTCTGGGTGCGGGCGATCTACGGCGCCGCCCCCGCCGCGTAGCCGTCCCGGCGCGGCCTGTCGGCGTCAGGCCGAAGCTGGCTCGAGCACGCGGAAGGCGATCCCGGCCCGCTGCAGGCGGGCCATCAGAGCGTCGCCCATCGCCACCGCGGTGGTCACCTGACCGGCGCTCTCCGGCAGCTCGTCGAAAGCGAGGCAGAGTGCCGACTCGGCCAGCATCTTCGAGGTCTCGCCGTAGCCGGGGTCGCCGCCGGAGACCTCGGTGACGACTCGCTCTGCCCCCGCCCTCGCCGACGAACTTGACCTTGAACCAGCTCCTGGCGCGCTCGGCCTCGTCGGGCCCCTCGCCCGGCGATTTGATCTTCAGCAGCAGCTTGCGGGTCGGCGGCAGCGGCGCCAGCAGGGCGACCGTCCCCACCCCGGCCCCCAGCGCGGCGATCGTCGCCAGGCGCTTGGCGACCATGTGGTGGCCGTAGGTGAAGTTCGGCCCGTAGCGGTCGAGGCGCGGCGGCGGAGCGGCGGACGACGGCGCCGTCGATCGTCGGCAGCGGCACCGTCCAGCCGCCGAGCTCGTCGTCGCGGCGGACCCCGGGCGAGGCCGAGTGGATCTCGCGCCCGGGCGGCCGCGGCTCGCCGCGACGGCGCTCCTTGGCGGCGCCGATCGTCTGTCGCGCGCGGGCGAAGCCGTTGATCGCCGAGTGGTAGGTGCCGCCGGAGAAGCTGGCGCCGGAGCGGACGTAGCCGTTGACGGTCAGCGGCACTCCCTCGGGCAGCTGCTGGACCGTGAAGTAGGCGCCGAGGTCGTGCGGGATCGAGTCGAAGCCGCAGCAGTGGACGAGCCGGGCGCCGGTCCGCTGCGCCTCGGCGTGGTGCTCGATCCACATCCGGTCGACGAACTCGGGCTCGCCGGTGAGGTCGACGTAGTCGGTCCCGGCGGCGGCGCAGGCGGCGACGATCGGCTCGCCGTAGAGGGCGTAGGGCCCGACCGTGGTGATCACGACCCGGGTCGACTCGGCGACCCCGGCCAGCGCCGCGCGGTCGGCGGCGTCGGCCTCGACCAGGTCCGGGACGGGGGCGTCGGGCGACGCGCTCGCGAGCCGCTGCCCGCACCGCCTCGAGCTTGCCGCGGTTGCGCCCGACCAGCGCCCAGCGCAAGCCCTCCGGCGCGTTGGCGGCGAGGTACTCGGCGGTCAGGCCACCGGTGAAGCCGGTGGCGCCGAACAGCGCCAGGTCGTATTTCCGCTCGGCCACGCCGGCATTGTGTCAGTCCTGGCCAGACGGCCAGGGCCAGCGCTCCCACGCTGACTTATGTGAGTGAACTGCGAGCGAGTGTGAGCAGAACGCAACCTTGGCCGAGGGCTGTGTTTAGGGGCTCGACATCCCGCTCGCGCAAGGACAGGGGCGCGCGGGAGCAACCACTAGCTGGGGAGAAACCCATGAATCGGAAACGGAAACTTGGTCTTGTCGCCACCCTGATGGCCGCAGTCGCCCTGCTCGGAGCGACGGCAGCCCAGGCATCGACGGTCACGATCGGGAGCGTCCTTCCTCCCGGCTTCACCTCGAAACCATTCGGCGAAGTGCAGACCCAACTGAACACGGCGCTGCCGGAGAAAGGCGCCAACCTCGTCTCGCCGGTCAGCGGCGCGATCGTGCGCTGGCGCATGCAGGGCGCCAAAGGCGGGCCCTTCGCCCTACGGGTGCTGCACCCGAACGGCACCGGCGCCTTCACCGCCAACGGCACCAGCGGCGCGGTGACCCCGACCGACACCGGCCTGCAGACCTTCACCGCGAACCTGCCGGTCAAGGCCGGTGACCTGATCGGGATCGACCCGACCAACGGGACCGACGAAATCGGCGTCGCCGACGTCGCCGGCGCCAGCTTCGCGTCGATCTTCCCACGGCCCTTCGAAGGTGCGACCGTGGCGACGCGCCCACCGACCAGCGGCGCCGAGCTCGAGCTCAGCGCTGAAGTGCAGCCGACTCCGGCGATCACCTCGATCACCCCCGCTTCCGGCTCGATCGCCGGCGGCACCGTGGTGAAAATCACCGGCACCGACTTCACCGCTGCCAGCGCGGTCAAGTTCGGCGACACCCCGGCGGCCAGCTACGCGGTCCTCTCCGAAACCGAAATGACCGCGACCGCGCCGGCGACGAAAAAGGCCGGCCGCGTCGACGTCACCGTCACCACCGTCGCCGGCACCAGCCTCGCCAACGGCGGCGACCGCTTCAGCTACAAGGCGTGCATCGTCCCCAAGCTCGGGGACAGGAAGCTGAAGGCGGCCAAGACCCGCCTGCGCAACGCCGGCTGCAAGCTCGGCAAGGTCACCAAGCTCGACGGCGCCACCGGCAAGACCGGCATCGTCACCAAGCAGAGCCCGAAGCCGAACAAGACCCGCCTGCCGGGGACCAAGGTGAACGTCACCCTGGACGTCAAGAAGTAGGCGCCAGGCGCCATCAGCCCGCTCCGGCCAGTGTGCCGGGGCGGGGCGGGGCGGGGCGGGGCGGGGCGGGGCGGGATCTCGGCCGCCCGGGCTAGGCCCTCATCGGCGACTAGCACCCAGGCGCCCGCCGCTCGGCGGCTTCGCGCGCAGCCCCGGCAACGCCGCTCCAAGCAGACCGCGGACGGTGGCCAAGCCGAAGTCAAGCCAGTCGAAGTAGTCGCGCCAGGCGACGATCCGGTCGCCCTCGACGTCGAAGCGGCCGCAGACCCAGAACTGGATGCGGACGGGACCGTAGGTGAGCACGTCGGTGCGCTCGGTCAGCACCGTGCCCCCCTTGCTCGAGATCGCGTGCAGGTAGACCTCGAACCCGGCAGCCGGGCGGCCCAGGGTCAGGCGGGCGAGCCGGCGAACGCGCTCGCGCCCCCGCAGGGCCGGAAGCGAGACGTTCGTGTAGACCACGTCGGCGTCGAGGACGTCCACCGCGTCGTCGACCTCGCCCAGGCTCAGCAGCTGCAGGAAGCGCTCGACGATGTGCTCGGGCGGGACCTCGATCTCGGACGGCCCGGGCATCGGCGCATCCTAAGACCTCTCGGCCGGCTACTTCGAGGATGGATCCCGACGCCACAGCCAGCCGACCAGGGCGCCAAGCGCGAGTCCACCCTCGGGCGCCAGCGGAATCTCGGTCGCGAGGCTGACGCCGATTCCCAGCGCCAACCCGATCGCCGCGCCGGCCGCGATTGCCACGCCGACACTCACCGCAGCGCGAAGGCGACGTTGAAGGCCACGGACAGGGCGATGAGCAGAATCGCGGCGGCAGTCGTGGCGCTCATCGGCGCCGAGGATATAGCCGCCCCAGGCGTCCATTCAGAGGTCGCCGTTTACGGCAATCGAACGCGAAGCGGCCCCAGGAAACCGTGTGGATTTGGCGAATCCCGATCTCATGGTTCCCTTGGCCCTCGCCTTTCGAGGACTCGCACGAGCCGTCACCGGAGTCTGGCGCGACCCCGAGACCAAAGCGTTGCCACTCGTCGCCGCCGCCCTGGTCTTGACCGGGACGCTCTTCTACTGGCGCTTCGAGGACTGGACCCTCGTCGAGGCCCTCTACTTCTCCGTGGTGACCCTGACCACGGTGGGCTACGGAGACCTTCACCCGACCACTCCCGGCACCGAGATCTTCACGATCTTCTACATCCTCACCGGGATCGGCGTGTTCGTCGCCTTGCTCGCTGCGGTCGCGCAGCATTACATCGAGCAGAAGTCCGAACAGCCCTCTGCCCGGGGGCGCCTGCGAGCTCGTCGCCCTCGCGACAGCAGCTAGCTGGAGACCCCGCTACCCAGCCCCGGCGCCCCGGCGGGCGGGTTCGGGGCGGCCGCCCTCCGACCGCGGGCGGCCGTATTGTGGCCGGCCCTTGTACGACGCCTCTCAGCACTCGACCGGCCGCGGGGCGCGAGCCCGATCGCTTCCGGGCTGGCCCGATGCCCGACCCCTCCGCTCCTGGCAGCAGGAGGCGACCGAAGCCGTGCGGGCGCACTCGGCCACCAGCTTCCTGGCCTCGGCGACGCCGGCGGCCGGCAAGACCACCTTCGGCCTCCACATCGCCCACCGGATGCTGAGCGCCAAGTTCGTCTCGCGCGTCGTCGTCGCCGGCCCGACCACCCACATCTGCCGCCAGTGGGCCGCCGACGCGGGCCGCTACGGCATCGACCTCGAGCCGAACCGGCCGAACTCGGACGGGCCGGAGTCGGCCGACTTCCACGGCGTCGCCGTCACCTACCAGACGATCGCGGCCGGGCCGGATACGCACCGGCAGGCCGCCGGCCGCCGGCCTACCCTGCTGATCGCCGACGAGCCGCACCACATGGGCGACCTGGCCGCCTGGGGCCTGCAGACCCGCAAGGCCTTCGACGGCGCCCGCTTCCGGCTGCTGCTCTCGGGCACGCCCTTCCGCTCCGACAACTCGGCGATTCCCTGGGTCACCTACGACGAGGACGGCCTCAGCCGGGCCGACTACGCCTACGGCTACCCGCAGGCGCTGCGCGACCGGGTCTGCCGGCCGATCACCTTCCTCCCCTACGACGGCGAGATGGAGTGGGTCTCGGACGGCCGGCTGCGCAGCGCCGACTTCGACCTCGTCCTGCCGGCGGCGGAGTCGGCCCGGCGCCTGCGGACGGCGCTGAGCCCGGAGGGCGAGTGGATGGGCGAGGTGCTGCGCGACGGCGACGCCAGGCTGAGCGAGGTGCGCGCCGACGGCCACCCCGACGCGGGCGGCCTGGTCATCGCCTCCGACCAGGACACGCGCGGGCGATCGCGGCGCGGCTGGGGTCGGTCGCCGGGGAGCAGCCCGAGCTGGTGATGAGCGACGAGCCCGGCGCCAGCCGCCGCATCGCCGACTTCGCCTCCTCGGACCGGCGCTGGCTGGTCTCGGTCCTGATGGTCTCCGAGGGCGTCGACATCCCCCGCCTGCGGGTCGGCGTCTACGCGACGGCGGCCCGGACCGAGCTCTTCTTCCGCCAGGTGGTCGGTCGCTTCATCCGCACCACCCCGGGGGGACCCCGCCGCCAGATGAGCTACCTGCTGATGCCGGCCGACCCGCGGCTGAAGGCGCTCGCCCACGAGATCGAGCTGGAGCGCCGTCACGCGCTCGACCTCTCGCCGGGCGGCGAGGAGGACGAGGGTGAGGAGCTGGACGACCCCGCTCCGGAGCGGGGCGAGCCGGGTGACCGCTTCGCCGTCCTCAGCTCCGGCGACGCCGAGCTGGACGAGGCGATCATGAGCGAGACCACGCTCCAGCTCTTCCCGACCGAAGACCCGGCGGGGGCAAAGAAGACGGCGGTCCTCGCCAGACCCGCGCCCGCCCCGGAGGATCCCGAGCCCGAGCGGGAGTCGGCCTACGCGACCCGGGAGCTACTGCGCGGCGAGCGCCGGAGCCTGGTCACCGACGTCGCCCGTCGCACCGGCAAGCCGCACCGTGAGGTCCAGGCCCGCATCAATCGCGAAACCCGAACCCGCTCGGTCGCCAGCGCCACCATCGAGCAGCTCGAGCGCGGCAACGCAATGCTGCGCCGCGAGTTGTGGCGGTGAGCCCACCCTCGCGCGGACGCTTGGAGACAATGGCCCCGGGTACCCGCGCCTTCACTCGTGCCTACTTGACGGAAGCTAACCGCCACGGCGCCCTGGCAGGTTGTCGCGCTTCAGCTTTGCATCGCACTCAGGACAGGCGGTGAACTCGGTTGCATTCGTCGTCGTTCCCGCACTGCTGCCCGAGAACGAGACCGGCCCGCCAGAAGTCGACACCGGCGCTCGGCAATTTGGGCAATCGAAGGTCTCGACCTCCCCCATCGGACTACCAGCCTTCTGCGACGCGGTAGGCCCGAGCCATCGTCGCCAAAACGGCCATCAGCCGGGTGTAGGCCCGTTCGGCGGCCACCGCCGTGTGGACGCCGTGGGGACCGGCGCCGACCCATCGGGCAGTCGCGTCGAGGTCGGCTTGGAAAGCCCGCCGCTCGGCACCCTCGATCTTGCCGGTGAGGTGCCGATCGACGTAAGCCGAGAGTCGGTTGGCAACGTTCTCCTGGCCGACCTCGCGCTCGATTCCCCCAAGGTCGATCCACGGCTCGTTGCGCGCCGGAAACAACTCATCGGCGATTGCCTCAAGGAGCGTTCTGGCGCTGAACGCCGCGTGGCGGCGATCGCGCTCGGTGCGGCCTTGCAGACGGTTCTCGACTGCTTCAAGTTCGACGACCTCGCCCGCCAAACTGCAACCGGTGAGAAAAGAGTCGACCTCGTCTTTTTGCTCACGCAGGACTCGGGCGGCGATTTCCTCGCCGACCGATCGCGCCTGCTCCGTCGGGGTCGGCTCGATTAGCGGGTTGTAGGCCTCGGGTGAGCGGTCACCTAGCTCCTGGGGACGGATCGGCGCCAGGGTCTCGGAATTGGACAGAACTCCATCGCTCGTCATGAAATGCCCGAGAACGGACTCGCCGGCCACCCAGGCCGGGAGAACGTGCTCGACGCTCTTTCCCGTAACCGTCTCGAACCCAGAAGTCATTCGATGAACCTTGGCGGCGTCGCGTTGGATTTGGCGGTGGTCCACAACCCAAGGGTACTGGCCGGCCCGACCCCCCCCGTCGGGGGTTATCCGGCCGCGGGAAAGTGCGGCTAGGTCGACAAGGTGGTGCCAACCCTGCCGACCAGAGGTGGATTGTGGCCACGAATCGCCGTCAAGGCACTCGCCTTCGGCTTGGCTCGCTGCGAGCCAGGCAACCGAATATGCCCCCAAGCCGGGTATCGGCAGTCTCTAGGGTCCTCATGGCCGATGGCACTACCCGTTCCCGACAAGCTGAGCACTGTCTTCGCTCCCTTCAAGAGCCAGGACATCGAGGTGCTGGCGAGCTTCGCGGAAACCGTCTGCGAGTTGCAGGAATCACGTTTCGGAAGAAATCTCGAGAGGCTCGGCCTTCCACCCCGGATTACGGACATGTACCGCCACCCGCAAGGCGGCGGCTTCGGGAAGCTTCGGCTGACTCACGCGGCGCCCGAATTGAGAGACGCGATATTCGCGGCTTCTCGGCGACTGCGCACCGAGAGCGAGTTCGGCAGCTTCCAGCAGGCCTGCGCTGCCTTGAAGCGCTCGACCAAACAGCGGGGAACCGAGGAGGGAACAATGCTCAGGTACCGCCTAGAAGCGGCGAGTCGAGCGATCAGGGATGCCTCCTCGAAGCCCGCAACCGTCGCCGCTCAGATCAGCGAAGGCGACGACAAGCGCAGCTACACGACTCGCGAGGAGGTCAGGGGGCTGGCCGAGTATGGCCATCACTTCCACCAAGACGACGCCGTCCTCAGGCGGGACTGGAACTCAGTGCCCGCCTCCCTGCTGGAGCCGAGCGTCGATGAGGCCCTTCGCGCCGCCATCGAAGCGGCGATCGCGATCTATCCGATCACCGAGGCGGTCCTCAGGGATCCCGAGTTGCGCGATCTTTAGCAAGCTGGGCTGGGGAATATCTGCGGCCCCTGAGCAAGAAGACGCAAGCCAGCGGCGTCGATTCCCTCGAGTTCCCAAGACTCAGGATCAGCCTCGAAAAGGCGAGCTAGGAGCAGCAGCCGCGCCGGTGACCGCAGCTCCACCGCTGGCGAAAAGCAAGCGGAATCGGCGGAATCGCCGCTCATCCCCATTGGTTTCGGCAACCTGCGCCGAAACCAACCCGCCCACGTGCAGGGCATTCTCGAAAAGCGGCTGAAGGGATTCGAACCCTCGACCTTCTGCATGGCAAGCAGACGCTCTAGCCAGCTGAGCTACAGCCGCACAGGGCGTGATTCTAGCTTTCGGGGGCCAAGTCCTGCGTGGCGCGTGGAAGTTAGGCCTGCGCGCCCTCGGGGACGAGGGCCGGACCGGTCTCCGGCGGCTCCCCCGCTCCCCTGATCTTCGGCACCAGCAGGCCGGCGCCGAAGCAGAGGACGAGGAAGCCGGTGGCCATCAGGAAGGTCTCGGTGAAGCCGGTCACGGTGGGCAGGCCGTTGGCGGTGTTTTCGGCGATGAAGGTGGCCGAGAGCTGGCCGCCGAGGGCGCCGCCGAGCGTGCGCATGACCGTGTTCATGCCGCTGGCGACGCCGGTCTGCTCGCTCGGCACCGCCTGCACGATGAGGTTGCCGAGGGCGGCGAAGGCGAGGCCGATGCCGATGCCGAGCAGGGCGGCGGCGATCAGCAGCTGGTAGGGGTGGTCGTGGGCCAGCGCCAGCAGCAGGAAGGAGGCGGTGGCGAAGACGATCCCGCCCAGCAGTGCCGCCCGCGAGCCGAAGCGGTTGGAGATCGCCCCCGCCTTGAGGCCGAGGATCGTCATCCCGATCGTCGCCGGCAGCAGGTAGAGGCCGGAGACGACGACCGAGGCGCCGAAGCCGAAGCCGGTGCTGGTCGGCAGCTGCGCGAACTGGGGGAAGACGATGAAGGACGCGTAGAGGCCGGCGCCGAGCAGGAAGGCGGCGGCGTTGGTGGTCCAGACGCCGCGCACGCGCATCATCGTCATGTCGATCAGCGGCTGCTCGCTGCGCACCTCGACCCGGATCCAGGCGAGCACGAAGAGGACGCCGACCAGGGCGAGTCCGGCCGTCTTGGCCGAGACCCAGCCCCACTCCGAGGTCTGGCTGATCGCCAGCAGCACCGCCGAGAGCCCGATCGTCATCAGCGCCGCGGCCAGCCAGTTGACCTTGCCGGGGGTGCGGACCGGCGATTCGGGGACCAGGCGCCAGGTCGCGATCGCGGCGACGACGATCGCCACCAGCGGCAGCCAGAACAGCCAGTGGTAGTCGAGGTGCTGGATGATCACGCCGGAGAGGACGATCCCGACGCCGCCGCCGACGCCGAGGATCGCCGAGAGCAGGCCGATGCCGCCGGCCACCTTCTCGCTGCGGGAACTCGTCGCGGACGATTCCGAAGGCGAGCGGGAAGATGCCGCCGCCGATCCCCTGGACGAAGCGGGCGACGATCAGCAGCGGCAGCGAGCTGGCGAGGGCGCCCAGCAGGGTGCCGGCGCCGAGCAGGACCAGGGTCCACAGCAGCAGCCGCTCCTTGCCGTACATGTCGCCGAGCCGGCCGATGATCGAGGTCCCGACCGAGGCCGCCAGCAGGTAGCCGGTGAGCAGCCAGGTGATGCCGGTCTCGGTGGTGCCGAGCTCGCGCTGCATCGTCGGCAGCGCCGGCACCACCAGCGAGCTGAGCATCGCGTAGGCGAGCCCGCCGAGCGCGAGCACGGCGAGGGTGACGTTGGGGTGAGTGCGATCTGCGGAAACCGAGGCCAAGGAAGCGCGGTACTGTAGCGGAATGGTCATTCCGCCTTCCCCGGCGACCGGCTGGTCGGAGCTCGACACCGCGGCCAAACGGGCGCGCCTGCTGGCCGCCGCCGGCGAGGTCTTCGCCCGCGACGGGCTCGAAGCGCCGATGCCGGCGATCGCGGCCGCGGCGGGCGCCGGCATCGGCAGCGTCTACCGCCAGTTCCCGGCCAAGCGCGACCTGCTGGCGGCGCTGGTGGTCGAGCGCCACGAAGTGGTCGAGGCCGAAGTCGAGGTGGCTCTGGCCTCCCCCCTCGGCCCCTGGGCGGCGCTGAGCACGCTGCTCTGGGCGATCGCCGAGCGCCAGACCGCCGACGACGTCCTCGCCGAGGCGATGGCCTGCCTCTCCGAGGACCCCGGCGTGCGGGAGGCGATGGCGCGGACGATGCACTCGCTCGAAACACTGCTCGACGCTGCCAAGGCCGAGGGACGCCTGCGCGCCGACGCCACTGCGCTCGACCTGCGCCTGCTCTTCGCCTCCACCCGCGCCGCCCGGGCGCTCGATCCGCAGGCCTGGCGGCGGATGCTCGAGCTCGGGATCGACGCCCTCGCGGCGGACGCGCGGCGCCCGGCCGGGCGCTAGCCTCGCTCGCTCTACTCTTCTCCGGAGACCATGCTCTTCCGTCAGATAATCCACGAGGATCTCGGCTGCGCCTCCTACCTGGTCGCCGACCGCGAAAGCGGCGTCGCCGTCGTCGTCGACCCGCAGTGGGACGTCGAGCCCTACCGGCGGTTGGCGCGGCTGCACGGGGTGCGGATCGGGCACGTGCTGGAGACCCACACCCACGCCGACCACGTCTCCGGGCACGGGCGGCTGGCGCGGACGACCGGGGCGACGATCCACATCCACGAGCTGGCCGGGGCCGAGTACCCACACGAGCCCTTCGGCGACGGCTGGGTGCTGGAGCTGGGCGACCTCACGGTCGAGGCCATGCACACGCCCGGGCACCGGCCCGAGCACACCTCCTTCCTGCTGCGCGACGCCAGCCGCGGCGGCGCTCCCTGGGCCCTGCTCGGGGGCGACTCGCTGTTCATCGGCGACGTCGCCCGGCCCGACCTGGCGGTGGAGCCGCGCGAGGGCGCGGCCGAGATGTTCCGCTCCCTGCACCAGCGCCTGCTGACGCTCGACGATGAGGTCGAGGTCTGGCCCGCCCACCTCGGCGGCTCGCTCTGCGGCGGCTCGGGGATCGACCTCAAGAACTGCTCGACGATCGGCTTCGAGCGCAGCCACAACGCCATCCTCGGGATCGCCGACGAGGCCGAGTTCGTCGCGGCCGCGGTCGGCTCGCTCGGCGACAAGCCGCCCAACCTGCAGCAGATCGTCGACCTCAACCGCGGTCCGCTGGTCGAGGACTTCGGGACGCCGGCGCCGCTGACCCCGCACGAGGTCGAGGAGGCGGTCGCTGCCGGAGCGGTCGTCATCGACGGCCGCACCAACGAGGAGTTCGACGAGGCCCACATCGCCGGCGCCCTCAGCACCTCCGCCTACGACACCGGCTTCGCGACCAAGGTCTCGCGGGTCGCCCCCGACGGGGCCGAGATCATCGTCGTCGCCGCTTCCGACGGCGACGAGCGCCAGGCGGCCGAGCTGCTGGCCGCCGTCGGCCTGCGGGTGCGCGGCTTCCTCGAGGGCGGGATGACGGCCTGGCGCACGGAGGAGCGGCCGGTGCGCAAGATCGAGCTGATCGATCCCGACGAGCTGGCTCGGCGCGTCGACGGCACGGAGCCGCCGCTGGTGCTCGATGTCCGCAACGACGCGGAGTACGCCGGCGAGCACATCCCCGGCTCCCTCCACATCCCCTACGGCGACCTCGCCGGCCGCTTCGACGAGCTGCCCCGCGACCGCCCGATCGCCGCGATCTGCCGCGGCGGCAAACGCAGCGGCCTCGCCGCCTCGATCCTCCAGCGCGAGGGCTTCGCCGACGTCGTCCACGTCGGCCAGGGCGTCGGCGCCTGGCGCAACGGCGGCCACCCGGTCGAGAGCGGCGCCGCGACCGCCACCCCGACCTAGACAAGCACTTGCGCGGTTCCTCATCCCCTCATTCCGTGGATTTGGAACCACGAAATCGGTTCAACACGTTGCGCGGTTCGTTTCCGGCGTATTCCGTGGATTTGGAACCGCGGAAACTCGTCGCGAACTAGTTCAGCTCGGCGAGCAGACCCGGGATGTCGAGCGGCCGTACGAACATCTCGACCTTCTGGCCGGGCTGCGGCTGCGGCCAGTCCTCCTGCGGCCGGTCCCAGTAGAGCTCGACCCCGTTGCCGTCGGGGTCGTCGAGGTAGAGCGCCTCGCTGACGCCGTGGTCGGAGGCGCCGGTGAGGCGGACGCCGGCCTCGGTCAGGCGCCGCAGAGCATCGGCCAGAGCGCGGCGGGTCGGGTAGCGGATCGCCGTGTGGTACAGCCCGGTGGTGCCGGGCGGAGGCGGCGAGCCGCCTTTCGACTCCCAGGAGTTGAGGCCGAGGTGGTGGTGATAGCCGCCGGCCGAGACGAAGGCGGCGTCGTTGCCGTAGCGCTGCATCAGCTCGAAGCCGAGCACGCCGCAGTAGAAGTCGAGCGAGCGGTCGACGTCGGCCACCCGGAGGTGGACGTGGCCGATGTCGACGCCGGGATCGATCGGGTTCGGCTCCACCGTCGCCATCGGCCGCAGTCAAGCAGAGTTCACCGGCCGGCAAGGTCCGGCGCCTAAGGTCAGAGGATGGATCGCTGGACGTCACCCGTGCGCTTGCTCACCGGTCTGGCCTTCGTCATCGCCGGGATCCCCAAGTTCGCCGCCCACGACTGGGAGGCCCGTGCCTTCGACAGCTTCGGGCTGCCCTGGCCCCACGCCTTCGTGATCCTGATCGGCATCATCGAGATCGCCGGCGGAGTGCTGCTGCTGTGCGACCGCCTGACCCGGCCAACGGCGCTGGTCCTCGCCGCCGTGATGGTCGGGGCGATCGTGGTCTCGGGGTTCGGCCACGGTGACGTCATCCCCAGCCTGACCGTGGCGCCGCTGCTGCTGGCGGCGACGCTGTTCCTGCTCAGGCCGCGTCCAGCGCCTGGTTGACGAGACGGTCAGCGTCGGCGTTGCTCTCGCGGCGCACGTGGCGGATCGACCAGCTCTCGAACGGCGCCAGCGCCGCCTTCACCTGGCCGTGCAGCTCCTTCATCGTCGCGTCTTTGACCTTGTAGCGGCCTTCGACCTGGCGCACGATCAGCTCCGAGTCGCCGACCAGCTCCAGCTCCGCGGCCCCGAGCTCGGCCGCCAGCTCGATCCCCAGCAGCAGCGCCCGGTACTCGGCGACGTTGTTGGTGGCGCGGCCGATGCGCTCGCCGCGTTCGGCCAGCACCTCGCCCTCGCCGTCGCGGACGATCGCCCCGATCGCCGCCGGGCCCGGGTTGCCGCGGGCGCCGCCGTCGACGTTGACGGTCAGCTTCGCCATTTCGCGTTCCACTGGCGCGCCGGCGCGTCGAGCTGGTCGAGCTCGGTCCCGTGGGCGAGCTCGGCGATCGGCTGCTCGCGCTCGCCGCTCGCCACCGCCCACTGGTACCAGGTCAGCTCCCAGGCGACCGTTATCCGCGCCGCCTCCGGGGCCCCGGCCGCGGCGCCGATCGAGACCCGCGGCTCGCCCAGGGTGCGGGTGAGGCCGGCGACCGTGCGCGCCGCCTCGCTGGCGTTGAATCGGGTTACCGCAAGGTCGAAACTGTCCGCCGCGGCGGCGATCACGCCTGCTCGAGCTGCGACTTCAGCCGCATCACGGCCTTGGTGTGCAGCTGGGAGACGCGCGACTCGGTGACGCCGAGGACCTCGCCGATCTCGCGCAGGGTCAGGTTCTCGTAGTAGTAGAGGGCGACGACGAGCTGCTCGCGCTCGGGCAGCGAGCCGATCGCCTCGGTCAGGCGGTCTTTGACCTCGCTGGTGGCGAGAGCCTCCTGCGGGTCGGCGGCGCCGTCGTCGGCGATCGTGTCCAGCAGCGAGACCTGGTCGCCGGAGGAGTCGGAGACGGTCCAGAGCTCGTCGAGCGCGTAGACCGAGGAGTTGGCGATCTCCAGCAGCGAGCCCTGCAGTTCCTCCTCGGACATGTTCAGCTTCGCCGCCAGCTCGGCCTCGGTCGGGGCCCGCTGCAGTTCGTGCTCGAGTTTCGCCTGGCAGGCTTCGATCTCCCGCGCCCGCGAGCGGACCGAGCGCGGCACCCAGTCCAGCGAGCGCAGTTCGTCGATGATGGCGCCGCGGATGCGGGTCATCGCGAAGGTCTCGAACTTGATCCCGCGCTCGGGCTCGAAGCGCTCGATCGCGCCGATCAGGCCGACCAGGCCGTAGGAGATGAGGTCTGCGTCTTCGACGTGCGACGGCAGCCCGGCACCGAGGCGGCCGGCGACGAACTTGACCATCGGCGAGTAGGCGACGACCAGGCGCTCGCGCGCGGTCCCGTCTCCGTCGTCCTTGTAGCGGCGCCACAGATCGCGCAGCTCCACCTCTTTTACGCCCGTCTCCATCCGTTAGGCGATTCTACGTTTAGCAGGGGTCATTGGGTCACGCACGAGGGTGGCTGGCGGCATAGGTGTCTCGTAAACGGGCGGCATCGACTCGGGTGTAGACCTGGGTGGTCGAGATCGATGCGTGTCCGAGCAGCTCCTGAATGGTACGCAGATCGGCGCCGCCTTCGAGCAAATGGGTGGCGAATGAATGGCGAAGTGAGTGCGGCGAGACCCCCGCGGCCATCGCCGCCTCGCGGGTCCAGAGGCCGAGACGGCGGGTGATGTCGGAGTTGGAGAGGCGCTTGCCGCTCTTGGAGAGGAACAGCGCCCGCTCGCGCGAATCGCTCGCCAGGGCGCGAGCGGCCGCGCTGCATGTAACGCTCGAGCGCGCGCTGGGCCGGCTCGCCGACCGGCAGCAGCCTTTCCTTGGAGCCCTTGCCCAGCACCCGCAGCTGCTCGGTCTCGTGGTCGAGGGCGCCCTCGTCGAGGTTGACGATCTCCTCACAGCGCAGGCCACAGGAGTAGGCCAGCTCCAGCATCGCCCGGTCGCGCAGCTCCAGCGGCGTGTGCGCCGGGATCCGCTCCAGCAGCGAGCGCATCTGCTCGGTGTTCAGCACCTTCGGCAGCGTCTCCGCCCGCTTCGGACTGGAGACCAGCTCGGCCGGGTTGTGTCCCGCCCGCTCGGTGCGGACGAGGAAACCGTAGAGCCCGCGGATCGATGCCAGCTTGCGGGCGACCGTCGCCGGCGCCGCCCCGGCCGCCGAGAGCGCGGCCGCATAACGGCGCACGTCGCGATGGCGGACCTCGGTCGGCCCAGGCCCCTGCGGCTTGACCCACTCGACGAATCCAGCCAGATCGACCGCGTAAGCCTTGCGGGTGCGCTCGGCGGCACCTCGGGCTCGGAGATCCCTGTCGTACTCAGCGAGTGCCGTTTCCCAGTTCACGAAACTGGATTCGGCCTCTTCGCGGTTCGTCCTGCGAGCGAAGCTCTATCCGATGTAAATCGGAGTTCCTACTTCGACGCGGTCATAGAGTTCTTCCACGTCCGGGATAGCCATCCGGATGCATCCATGGGACGCGGCCGAGCCCAGCGATTCGGTCTCTTCGGTGCCGTGGATCCCGGCCCCTTCGTAGATCGCCATCCAGCGCGCCTTGATCGGGTTCGCCGGCCCCGGCGGGACCGTGGTGCCGGCCAGCGAGCCGGCCCAGGCCGAATCGGGGACGTGCCAGGTCGGGTTTTCTTCCTTTTCCTCGATTTCGTACTGGCCTTCCGGCGTTTCCAGCCCTTCCATCCCGACCGCGACGGTGTAGGTCTTGGCCAGCTTCAGGTGTTCCCAGAGCCGCAGGGTGAAGGTCGAGCGGTCGAGGGTGAGGTAGGACGGGTACTCGGCGGCGACTTCCTTCTTCGTCACCTCCGGCTTGGTCGCGTGGACCGCGGCGACGATCGTGTGCGGGGTGGTCGCGTTCAGCACGGCGGCGTTGAGGTCGCGAGTCAGCTTGTTGTCGCGCAGCTTGCGTCCGTCCTCGCCGGCGACGACTTCGAGCGAGTCGCCGCTCGCCTGGACGTCGGCGTTCTGTGGTTCGCGGTCGATTTCCTCGGCGACGTGGCGGACGAAGCGGTTGACGGCGCGCTTGGAATAGGCGACCTGCGGCTTGATGCTCTCGCTCACGTCGCCGCCGGTCACGTAGCGGACGAGGCGGCTCGGGAAGCCGCCGTCCTGGCTGTCGGCGACGGCTTCTTCGACCGCCTTGTCGACTTCGGCCCGAACCTTGAGCTTGGCGCCGGGCAGCTCCCAGTTGTCGCCGTCGAAGCTGACCTTCAGCGAGTGACGCAGCGGCGCCAGCAGGCGATGGCGGACCAGCGCGGCGGCTTCGTCTTCGGTCAGGCCGCCGACGTCGACGCCGGCGATGTGGACGCCGTCGGCGATCTTGTCCTTCTGCGAGCTGTCGTAGGCGTAGGCGGCGCCGACTCCGAGGACCACGATCAGGGCGGCGACGATCAGCCCTATTGAAGTCTTGCGTCCCATTCGTTCCTCTGACCGACCCTCTCTCGACTTTGCTTACACCCGGTTGCGAAAAGTTTAGGCATTCGGATCATTCGGCCTGAGAGGCCGTCTTCCCTGCAATTTCGCATGTGCATCGGTCTTATCGGCAGCTGGCGGATATCTTTCGTCGGTGCGCACGAAGGACGAGGTCCGCAAGGAGGTCTGGAAGGCGATGGAACGCGAGGGCGTCTCCCGCTTTCCCGGCGCCGAGGGACGCATCCCCAACTTCGCCGGCGCCAAGCTGGCGGCCGAGAAGCTGGCCAACCACCGGGTCTGGAAGCGCGCCCGGGTGATCAAGGCAAATCCCGACTCGCCGCAGACGCACGCGCGGCGGATCGCCCTGGAAGACGGCAAGACGGTGATCATGGCGGTGCCGCGCCTACGCGACCCGCACCCGTTCCGCGTGCTCGACCCGAAGCAGCTCTCGAAAGCGGCGGTGAAGGAGGCGGCGACGATCAAGGGCGCGCTCAAGCACGGCCGCGTCGTCGCCCTCGACGACCTGCCCGAGATCGACTTCGTCCTCTGCGGCTCGGTCGCGGTCAACCTCAGCGGCGCCCGGGTCGGCAAAGGCGGCGGCTACCACGACCTCGAGTACGGGATCCTCGCCGACGCCGGCAAGATCGACAGCCACACCACCGTCGCCACCACCGTGCACCCGATGCAGATCCTGCGCCAGCACCTGATGGTCACCGAGCACGACCTGCCGGTCGACCTGATCGCGACGCCGCGCGCGGTGATCGAAGTCGAGCGCCAGTACGAGCGCCCGCGCGGGATCCTCTGGGACCACCTGCAGCCGCCGCAGATCCGCGAGATCCCGGTGCTGGAACGGATGGGCTACGCCTGATGCCGACCTACATCCGCTTCAGCGAGGACCACTCCGTCGTCGTCCTGGAGAGCTTCGAGGAGATCGGGGAGCGGATCCGGGCGGCCGAAGCGACGGCGATCCCCCTCTTCGAGGTCACCCGCGCCGACGGTCCGAAGCTGCTGGTCAACGCCAGCACGATCAGGACCGTCTCGGAGGGGAAGAAGAAGGATGGCGGCGGAAAGGGCTGACTCCCCGGCCGCGCTGAAGTGGGACCGGCGCATCGTCGCCGGCTCGGACTACGGCAACCCCGACCCGGAGTGGCCCCGAATCGACTGGCGCCGGCACCTGCATCAGGTCGAGCTGCCCGGGGCGCGGGTCAACTACGTCGAGATCGGCGAGGGCGAGCCGATCGTCTTCGTCCACGGTCTCTCCGGCAGCTGGCAGAACTGGCTGGAGAACCTGCCCCACTTCAGCCGCGGACGGCGGGCGATCGCGCTCGACCTGCCCGGCTTCGGAGCGAGTCCGATGCCCTCCTGGCCGATCGAGATGCCGGCCTATGGCCGCCTGCTGCACGACTTCTGCGAGAAGCTCGGGGTCGAGGGCGCGACCGTGGTCGGCAACTCGATGGGCGGCTTCATCGCGGTCGAGGCGGTGACCGCGGCGCCCGGCCACTTCGAGCGCCTGGTCCTGGTCTCCGCCGCCGGCATCATCAACACCTGGAACCCGGAAGAGCGGGCGGTGGCGACTGCCCTTGCCTGGAAGCTCTTCGGGCCGCGCTACGCCCGGCGCAGCCGCTTCATCGTCGCGCGCCCGCGCGCCCGCGAGTTCGTCTTCCGGCCCTTCGTGCGCTACCCCTCGCGGCTGCGCGAGGACCTGTTGCTGGAGCAGATCGAGGGCGGCCTGAAGCAGGCCGACGGCTTCGGCGACGCCCTGCACGCGGTGATCCGCCACGACATCCGCGAGCGGCTGAGCGAGATCGAGATGCCGACGATGCTGGTCTGGGGCCAATCGGACCGGGTGATCCCGATGTCCGCGGCGCTCAGCTACCACCGCCGCATCCCCCACTCGCGCCTGGAGATCTTCGAGCGCACCGGGCACGTGCCGCAGCTGGAGCGGCCGCTGCGCTTCAACGCGGTGCTGGACGACTTTCTCTCCGAGTAGACGCCTCTAGCTGGTGGTGACCGCGCCACGCGACGCCGAGGCAACCGTGTGCGCGTACTTGGTCATGACGCCGCGCGGGAAGACTGGCTCCGGCGCCTCGTACTCGGCGATGCGGGCGGCGATCACCTCGTCGCTGAGGTCGACGTCCATGCGGCGGGCGTCGATGTCGAGGGTGATCTGGTCGCCCTCGCGCAGCGCCGCGATCGGGCCGCCGCGAACCGCCTCCGGGGAGACGTGGCCGAACATCAGGCCGCGGGTGGCGCCGGAGAAGCGCCCGTCGGTGAGCAGGGCGACGCTCTCGCCCAGGCCCTCGCCGACGATCGCCGCCGTGACCTGGAGCATCTCCCGCATTCCCGGACCGCCGATCGGGCCCTCGTTGCGGATGACGATGACGTCGCCGGCGTTGATCCGCTGCTCCTTGACCGCGCGGAAGCAGTCCTCTTCGGTCTCGAAGACGCGAGCGGGGCCGCTCTGGCGCCGGCGCTCGGTGCCGGCGACCTTGATCACGGCGCCCTCCGGGGCGATGTTTCCGTACATGATTGCCAGGCCGCCTTCGGCCTTGACCGGGTCGTCGACCGGGCGCACGACCTCCTGCCCCGGTTTCTCGGTCGCCGCCGCGGCGACCTCGCCGATCGTCTCGCCGGTGATCGTGATCGCGTCCTCGTGCAGGACTCCCTTTTCGGCCAGGCGCTTGATGATCACCGGCACGCCGCCGGCGGCGTAGAGATCGGTGGCGATGAAGCGGCCGCCGGGCTTGAGGTCGGCGAAGAGCGGCGTCTCGCGGGCGATGCGGTCGAAGTCGTCGATGCTGAGCTCGATCCCGAGCTCATGGGCGAGGGCGATCAGGTGCAGGACGCCGTTGGTCGAGCCGCCGGAGGCGCAGACGCAGGCGATCGCGTTCTCGAGCGAGTCGCGGGTGATGATCTTGCTCGGGCGCAGGTCGTCGACCAGCACCTTGATCACCAGCTCGCCGATCTTCTCGGCGACGCTCGGCTTGTCGTCGCCTTCGGCCGGGACCATCGCCGAGCCACCGGGGCTGATCCCCAGCGCCTCGAAGGCACAGGCCATCGTGTTGGCGGTGAACTGGCCGCCGCAAGCACCGAAGCCGGGGCTGGCGATGCCCTCCAGCTCGTGCAGTTCCTCGTCGCTCATGTCGCCCGCGTTGTGGGCGCCGATCGCCTCGAAGATGTCGAGGATGGTGACGTCGCGGCCGTGCCAGTGGCCGGGGGCGATCGAGCCGCCGTAGAGCAGGACCGAGGGCACGTCGAGCCGGGCCAGCGCCATCGCGCAGCCGGGGATCGTCTTGTCGCAGGCGCAGAGGGCGATGATCGCGTCGAACTGGTACCCGCGGGCCATTAGCTCGATCGAGTCGGCGATCACCTCACGGCTGACCAGCGAGGCCTTCATCCCCTGGGTTCCCATCGTCACCCCATCGGAGACGGCGACGGTGTTGAACTCCATCGGCGTGCCGCCGGCGGCACGAACGCCCTTCTTGACGTGCTCGGCCAGGGCGCGCAGCCCGAAGTTGCAGGGCATCGCCTCGGTCCAGGTGTTGGCGATCCCGATCGTCGGCCGGCTCAGCGCGTCGTCGTCGAAGCCGATCCCCTTCATGTACGCGCGCGAGTGGGCGCGGTCGGGGCCGTCGAAGACAGTGGCGGAGCGGGGACGTGGGAGGGCGGTCTTAGCGCCGTTCGAACTCATGCGAGAAATCTACTGGGCGCGCTGGGCCGCACGCGTGAGCACTTAGCGGCGCCATCGGCCCCGGAAATACTCAATGTGGATCAGGAGAGGCCGAGGGCGTTGACCGGACCAGGCCCAGATCCGATCCCGCGCAGTCCGGCGCCCACCGCCTCGGAGGCCACGACCCGGGCCTTGCGTGCGGCCTCCAGCGACTCGTCGCCGTGGGCCAAGAACGCCGCCAGAGCCGACGAGTGCGTGCAGCCGGAGCCGTGCGCCGCGCCATCCGGATGACGCTCGCCAGGGATCTCGACCAGTTGCTCGCCGTCGAAGAAGAGGTCGACCAAGTCCTCGCTGTGGCCACCGGTGACAACCGCTGCCTTCGGCCCGAGCGCAACCACTCCCCGGACCAGATCCTCCTGGCTCGCACCCTCCCCCAGCCCGGTCAGGACCAGCGCCTCGGGGATGTTCGGGGTGGCGACCGCGGTCAACGGCAGCAACCGCTCGACCAGCGCCCGCCGGGCTTCCTCGTCGAGCAGAACGGCGCCGCTCTCGGAAACCATCACCGGATCGATCACCACCGGCGCGTCGCCGACATATCCGAGCGCCTCGACCACGGCTCCCACCGTCGCCACCGTCCCCAGCATCCCGATCTTGACCGCGTCGACGCCGATGTCCTCGGCGACCGCCTTGACCTGGGCGACGATCGTCTCCGCCGGCACCACCTCGACGGCCTGCACCCCGACCGTGTTCTGCGCCGTGATCGCCGTGATCGCCGTCATCCCATGCACTCCACAGCGCGCGAATGCCTTCAGGTCAGCCTGAATACCCGCCCCACCCCCGGAGTCGGAGCCGGCGATCGAAAGCACCGCGGGGAAGCGTCGATTGCCCATCCGCCGCAGCCTAGATGGATCGCGTCTGCAGTTGGGCGTCATATAGACGTACTACTGCAGACGCACCGAAACCCCGGTTACTTGAAATAGGCTGAGCGCGTGAACCGTGGAGCGAATAACGCGATCGCCCTATATCGGCGGGCCCCGCTGGCGTATTGGCTATTCGTCGGCGCCACGATCCTGCTGTACGTCCTCTCGCAGGCACCTTCCAGCGTGCACACGACCTACACCTGGTGGGGCGCCTTGATCGAGCTCGCCCTACTAATCGCCCTGTTCCGCGGATCCACTATTGCGCGGCGACTGCTGATGTTGTTTAGCCTGCTCGCCGCCTTCGGAGGGATGGCGATCCAATCGGCCCCACTGGACGCCATCGCGACCATTTGCAGCGCGCTAAATCTGATGATGGCGGCACTGCTTCTGACCCCCGCCATGCGCCGCCACACGAAGTCGCCCCGTCCCCTGGTCAGCGAGACCGCGACTCAAGCGTCGGCGTAGAGCTCAAATCCAGAGCCCTACGAAGTGCCGGAGGGTGTCGCGGAAAGCAGCGTTCGT
>CAWHIW010000006.1:0-80951 GCA_963829445.1 uncultured Solirubrobacterales bacterium
GGGCTACTTAGATGTTTCAGTTCGCCCGGTTCCCTTCCAACGACTATGTATTCATCGTTGGATGACGCCGCATTACCGGCGCCGGGTTTCCCCATTCGGAAATCCGCGGGTCAAAGGCTGTTCAGCGCCTCACCGCGGCTTATCGCAGCCGTCCACGTCCTTCATCGACTCCTGGTGCCAAGGCATCCACCGTAAACTCTTACTATCTTGACGGTGAGCGATCCGCACACCTAAGTGTACGAATCGTAATTTAAAATTACCCCAGGACCCGCAGATGCGAGCCTGTTTTATTGCCTTGTGCAGTTTTCAAGGTCCACCGAGGCACACCACGGAGTTCTTCCGTGGTGGTCTCTCAAAACTGAGCAGCGTGCGTGCCAACTATGAGTCGACACGGAGCCCGGTCGACGTTCTAGGTACTTAATTCTCCCTAGAAAGGAGGTGATCCAGCCGCAGCTTCCGCTACGGCTACCTTGTTACGACTTCACCCCAATCACGGGTCCCACCTTCGACGGCTCCCTCCTTGCGGTTAGGCCACCGGCTTCGGGTGTTACTCGCTTTCGTGGTGTGACGGGCGGTGTGTACAAGGCCCGGGAACGTATTCACCGCAGCATTGCTGATCTGCGATTACTAGCAACTCCACCTTCATGGAGGCGAGTTTCAGCCTCCAATCCGAACCGAGACGCACTTTATGGGATTTGCTCCACCTCGCGGTATTGCTGCCCTTTGTATGCGCCAATGTAGCACGTGTGTAGCCCTGGACATAAGGGGCATGATGACTTGACGTCATCCCCACCTTCCTCCGGTTTGTCACCGGCAGTCTCCTATGAGTCCCCAACTGAATGCTGGCAACATAGGACGGGGGTTGCGCTCGTTGCGGGACTTAACCCAACATCTCACGACACGAGCTGACGACAGCCATGCACCACCTGTGACAGTGTCCCGAAGGAAAACCGTGTTTCCACGGCGGTCACTGACATGTCAAGCCCAGGTAAGGTTCTTCGCGTTGCGTCGAATTAAACCACATGCTCCGCTGCTTGTGCGGGCCCCCGTCAATTCCTTTGAGTTTTAGCCTTGCGGCCGTACTCCCCAGGCGGGGCATTTAGTGCGTTAGCGACGGCACGGGAGGAGTCGACACCTCCCACACCTAATGCCCATCGTTTACGGCGTGGACTACCAGGGTATCTAATCCTGTTCGCTCCCCACGCTTTCGCGCCTTAGTGTCAGTCACGTCCCAGCGAGCTGCCTTCGCTATTGGTGTTCCTCCTGATATCTGCGCATTCCACCGCTACACCAGGAATTCCACTCGCCTCTTCCGGACTCTAGCTCTACAGTATCCATCGGCTTTCAAAGGTTGAGCCTTTGACTTTCACAACGGACTTATAGAGCCACCTACGCGCGCTTTACGCCCAATGATTCCGGACAACGCTTGCTCCCTACGTATTACCGCGGCTGCTGGCACGTAGTTAGCCGGAGCTTCTTGTGGAGGTACCGTCAATCCACACGGCTATTCACCGGTGAACCTTCGTCCCTCCTGAAAGGGGTTTACAACCCGAAGGCCGTCTTCCCCCACGCGGCGTTGCTGCGTCACGCTTTCGCGCATTGCGCAAGATTCCCCACTGCTGCCTCCCGTAGGAGTCTGGGCCGTGTCTCAGTCCCAGTGTGGCTGATCGTCCTCTCAGACCAGCTACCCATCGTTGCCTTGGTAGGCCGTTACCCCACCAACAAGCTAATGGGCCGCGAGCTCCTCCCAATGCGGAGGCCGAAGCTTCCTTTAGTACACAAGCTTAAACCTGTGCACCACATCCGGTATTAGCCCGAGTTTCCTCGGGTTGTCCCGGTCATCGGGGCAGATTACTCACGTGTTACTCACCCGTTCGCGGCTTAGCCCCAGGGCAAGCCCTGGTTCGTCGCACCACTTGCATGTGTTAAGCACGCCGCCAGCGTTCGTCCTGAGCCAGGATCAAACTCTCCGTGAAAGGTACTCACAAAGAGCTGCCATGCCTGGCGGGCCACCGGGTACACAAACTCGGCGACCGGCATGACGGGTAAATCAGACCATCCGGTGCGCTGGCGCGCCGGATGGATCGGGCTCAAACATTCCGCAGACCTGTTGATGGGTCTGCGGAGTGCACGCTGCTCAGTTTTCAAAGACCGTTGCGCCTCTACGCCGGGACTCGACGCTCTTCACGCATGGAGCCGCACAAGGCAGCCCCAGAAGGACGCGGGAGTATAGCGCTCCGGCGGACGTTTGCCTAGTGCCTCGGCGAGGCTCAGGCGGCGCTGTCGTAAAGGCTGAGGAAGCGGCGCTTGCCGACCTGCAGAACCCTGCCGTCAAGCGCTTTGCGGGGCAGCTCGAGGATATCGGGGGCGACCGTCTCGCCGTCGAGCTTGACCCCGCCCTGCTTGATCAGGCGCCGCGCCTCGCTCGAGCTGAGCTCGAAGCCGGAGCCGATCAGCTGCGGCAGCAGGATCACGTCCGGCTCGCTGCCGGCGGATGGGTCGATGTCCCAGGCCGGGATCTCCGCGGGCACGCCGTGATCGCGGATGACGCGGTTGAAGTGCTCCTCCGCCCCGCTCCCGCGCCCTCGCCGTGGAAGCGGTCGACGATCCGCCGCGCCAGCTCGCGCTTGGCCTCGTTGGGCGGCGCGTCCGGGGACCTCGGCCCCGAGCAGCAGCCGGTAGTACTCGGCCATCGCCTCGTCGGGGATGCTCATCAGCTTCCCGAACATCTCCTCCGGCGCGTCGGTGACGCCGACGTAGTTGCCGAGCGACTTGCTCATCTTCTTGACGCCGTCGGTGCCGACCAGGATCGGCATCGTCAGGATCGACTGCGGCTGCTGGCCATAGGCGCCCTGGACGTCGCGGCCGAAGAGCAGGTTGAACTTCTGATCGGTGCCGCCGAGCTCGAGGTCGGCCTCGACCGCGACCGAGTCGTAGCCCTGCAGCAGCGGGTAGAGCAGCTCCAGCGCCGCGATCGGCTGCCCGGCCGCGAGCCGCTTCTGGAAGTCGTCGCGCTCGAGCAGGCGGGCCACCGTCGTCTGCGCCAGCAGGCCCAGCAGCGCCTCTGGCTCCATCCGCAGCCACTCGCTGTTGAAGCGGACCTCGGTGCGCTCGCGGTCGAGCAGCTTGAAGGCCTGCTCCTGATAGGTGGCGGCGTTGGCCTCGATCTCCTCCGGCGAGGGCAGCGGCCGCGTGCTCGAGCGCCCACTCGGATCGCCGACCTGGGCGGTGAAGTCGCCGATGATGAGGACGACCGTGTGACCGGCCTCCTGAAACTCGCGCAGCTTCTCCAGCACGACCGTGTGGCCGAGGTGGATGTCGGCGGTGGTCGGGTCGATCCCCAGCTTCACCCGCAGCGGCCGGCCGCCGGCGAGCTGCTCGGCGAGCCTCCCCTGCGGCAGCACGTCGACCGCGTTGCGCGTCAAATCCGGCATTTGGCGAATGCTAGACTGCCGCCTCCGCTCGGCGGGTTGAGCTGTGCCGAGCGCCCACTTCTCGATGGCGCCTCTAGGAATAAAGCGCCGGCGGCGCGGCGGCGATGTTCCGCCCGCCCCCCCGGCCTCCCCGACCAAGCCCGCGAAACCGCGGCTGAAGAAGCTGCGCGTGCTCTTCGTCCTGCTCGGGCTCGGCGTCCTCGCCCTGGTCTCGATGGTCTTCGGGATGATGGCCGCGGTCTCCCAGGACCTGCCGGCGATCTACAACTTCGCCCAGTACAAGGCCTCGAAAAACAGCGAGATCTACGACGCCACCGGCCAGCCGCTCGGCACCCTGACCAGCGACCAGAACAAAATCCTGCTCAACTCGGGCCAGATCTCCCCCAACATCAAGAACGCGGTGGTGGCGATCGAGGACGCCCGCTTCTACGAGCACAGCGGCGTCGACTTCCAGGGCATCGGCCGCGCCCTGGTCAAAGACATCCTCAGCCAGAGCGCCCAGCAGGGCGGCTCGACGATCACCGAGCAGTTCGTCAAGAACGCGCTCGAAGCCCAGGGCACGCGGACCCTCTTCGTCAAGTTCAAGGAGGCGGCGCTGGCCTACCGGCTCGAGCGCCACTGGAGCAAGGACAAGATCCTCACCCAGTATCTGAACACGATCTACTTCGGCGAGGGCGCCTACGGGATCGAGGCGGCGGCGCGCACCTACTTCGGCGACGCCCACCCCGGCTGCGGCACCCCGACCGAGCCCTGCGCCTCGGTGCTGGAGCCCTGGGAGGCGGCGACGCTGGCCGCGAGATCGCCTCGCCCTCGGCCTACGACCCCAAGGTCTATCCCGAAAACAGCCTCGGCCGCCGCAACCTGGTGCTGGAAAAAATGTACGAACAGGGCTACATCTCCCAGGAGCAGTTCGAGGAAGGGACCAAGCAGGCGCTGCCTTCGCCCAGCGACATCGAACCGCCGAAGATCGACTCCAAGGCGCCCTACTTCACCGCCTACCTGCGCCAGCAGCTGGTCGAACGCTACGGCGCCTCGAAAGCCTTCTTCGGCGGCCTCAAAGTCAAGTCGACGCTCGACCTGCAGCTGCAGGAAGCGGCACAGGAAGCGGTCAACTCCTACCTCGGCTACTCGCCGGCGACCGCCTCGGTGGTCGTGATCGACAACCACAACGCCGGCATCAAGGCGATGGTCGGCGGCCCCGACTTCGACACCAAGCCCTTCAACCTGGCGACCCAGGGGCACCGCCAGCCCGGCTCCTCGATCAAGCCCTTCACGCTGCTGACCGCGCTGGAAGAGGGGATCTCGCCGGAAACGGTCTACCCCTCCGAACAGCGGACGTTCTACTTCGGCAAGAACGACCAGGAAACGCTTCGAAGTCAGCAACGACGAGGACTCCTACCTCGGCTCCTGCTCGATCATCTGCGCTACGACCTACTCCGACAACTCGATCTACGCCGCGCTGGCGCTCGAAGGCCTGGAAGGCAAGACCGTCCACGACCGCACCAGCTCGATCGCCGGCACGATCCACAAAATGGGCTACGCCGACCCGATCTCGACCAACCCGGCGATGGTCCTCGGCGGGCTCGAAATCGGCGTCACCCCGCTCGGCTGGACCTACGCCTACAGCACGCTGGGCAACAACGGCGACCGCGTCAGCGGCACCCTGGCACCGCGCCCCGGCGACAGCCCGGTCTCCTACACCCAGGTGACCGACAAGGACGACAAGACGATCAAGGGCGGGGACAACGACTCGATCCACGCCCAGGTGATCGACGAAGGCACCGCCGAAACCGCCAAGAGCATCCTCGAAACGGTCGTCTCCAGCGGCACCGGCACCAACGCCCAGATCGGCGCCGAAGGCCAGTGGGGCAAGACGGGGACGACGGAGAACAACGGCGACGCCTGGTTCTGCGGTGGCGTCGACTCCGAAGTGACCGCCTGCGTCTGGGTCGGCTACCCGGACTCGACGACGGCGATGACGACCCTCTACAACGGCGGCCCGGTCATGGGCGGCACCTTCCCGGCCCTGATCTGGGCCAGCGTGATCTCCGCCTGGGAGGAAATCCAGGCCGAAAATGCGTCCGCGAAGAAGGCGCGAAAGGAAGACCGGGAAGCGAGCGAGGGCGGCGAAAGCAGCTCCGGCGAAACCGAAACCTACGTGCCAGAAGAAACCGAAGCGGCCCGAACTGAAGAAGTCGAAGCGGCGCCAGAAGAAGAAGCCGCGCCCGAAGGCGAAGCCGCGCCGGAAGAAGCCGCGCCCGAAGCCGCCCCTGAAGCCGCTCCCGAATCCTCGGGCGGCGGTGGCGGCGTCACCGCTGGCTGAATAAAGCGCCGCCTCCTCTGCTCCCGCACGGGCGCGCTCATAATCACCGGCGATCTCGCGCCCGTGCTCCCGCGTCCGGGGGCGGCTACGGCCGCGGGCGTGAGACGAAGCGACTGCCGGCGGCGCTGAAGCGCCAGGGGCGATCGACCGCTTTGGTGATGCCGATTCGCGGCCCGGTCGCAACCGCGGGCGGCGCGCCCTCGGGTCCGAGGATCAGAAATGGATCGCGGCTGAGGTCGGCGCCGTTGAGCTCGAGCCCGATCCCAAGCGCCTCGGTCAGCTTGCCCGGGCCCGAGCAGAGCTCGCCGTCGGGGCGATCGCCACGGCGCTCCCGCATCGCCTCCAGGCCGGCGGTCGGCTCCAGTGCCCGGATCAGCACTGCGGCCGCGTCGCCCTCCGGTTCGGCGACGAAGTTGAGCAGGCTATGGATGCCGTAGGAGAGGTAGACGTAGGCCAGCCCCGGCGGGCCGAAGAGAACCTCGGTGCGATCGGTGAGGCCGACGTAGGCGTGGCAGGCGGGGTCGTCGCGCTCGTAGCTCTCGGTCTCGACGATGGTGCCGCCGACGCCGTCGAAGAAGAGCCGGCAGCCGATCAGCTCACGAGCGACGTCGTGGACCGAGCGGTCGAAGAAGGCCCGCTCCAGTCTCAAGAGCGCTCGTCGAGAACCCGGGCCTGGACGGCGGCGAGGGTCGCGCGGGCCTCGTCGAGCTGGGCCGCGAGCGGGACCGAGCCGGTGCCGCCGGCGATCCGCTTCGACTCCAGCCAGCTGCTGCGCCGCAAGACCTCGTAGTAGGAGTCGTCGAGGTGCTCGGAGTGAGATTCGAGCTCCTCCAGACTGAAGTCGGAGAGCTTGCCGCCGCGCTCGACCGCGTCGCGGACGAGGCCACCGACGATGCCGTGGGCCTCGCGGAAGGGGACCCCTTTGCGAACCAGCAGGTCGGCGACCTCGGTCGCGGCCAGCATCTCGTCGCCGGAGGCGTCCTCCATGCGCTCGCGGTCGAACTCGATCCCGTCCAGCATCCCCGCGGTCGCGTCGAGGCAGAGCTCGATCGTTTCGATCGCGTCGAAGAGCGGCTCCTTGTCCTCCTGCATGTCCTTGCCGTAGGTCAGCGGCAGCGCGTGCATGACCCCGAGCAGGGTCGCGTAGCTGGCGGCGACGCGAGGGCTCTTGGCCCGCAGCAGCTCGGCCGAGTCGGGGTTGAGCTTCTGCGGCATGATCGAGGAGCCGGAGGAGAAGGTCTCGTCGAGCTGGCAGAAGCCGAACTCGGTGCTGGACCAGATGACGAGTTCCGAGCCCAGCCGCGAGAGGTGCATCGAGCAGGTCGAGGCGGCAGCCAGGTAGTCGAGGACGAAGTCGCGGTTGGAGGCGCCGTCGATCGAGTTGTGGGTCACGTGGTCGAAGCCGAGATCGCCGGCGACCGCCTCGCGGTCGATCTCCCAGTTGACCCCGGCCAGGGCGCCGGAGCCGAGCGGCATCACGCTGGCGCTGTCGAGCGCGAACTGGAAGCGGAGGACGTCGCGGGCGAGCATCCAGAAGTAGGCCAGCAGGTGGTGGCCGAGGTAGACGGGCTGGGCTCGCTGCAGGTGGGTGTAGCCGGGCATCGGCCAGTCCCTGTGCGCCTCGGCGAGGGCCAGCAGGCGCTCCATCGCCGCGCCACAGAGCTCGATCGCCTGCAGCGAGTGGACCTGGACCACCATCGCCACGTCGGTCGCGACCTGGTCGTTGCGCGAGCGGCCGGTGTGGAGCTTGCCGGCCAGCGGCCCGATCTCCTCGCCGAGCAGGCGCTCGATCGCCATGTGGATGTCCTCGTCGGAGTCCTCGAAAGCGAAGCCATGCTCGGCCATGCGGGCGCGCACGCGCTCCAGGCCGGCGTCGATCTCGGCCAGCTCGGCCGCGTCGAGGACGCCGATCCCGAGCAGGCCGCGGGCGTGGGCCCGCGACTGGTCGATGTCGTAGGCGGCCAGCTGCCAGTCGAACGGCAGCGAGCGGTTGAGCGCCCAGAAGCGCGGGTCTGGATCTTTGCGAAAGCGGCCCATCAGGGGCGTGATCGTATTGCCGTCACCAGCTCCTGGCAGACACGGTCCACCTGGGCCTCGCTCATCGCCGGGAAGAAGGGCAGCGCCAGCGAGTGGGCGGCGGCGGCTTCGGCGACCGGGAACTGGCCCTCGGAGTAGCCGAGCTCGCGCAGCTGCGGGAAGAGGTGGATGCAGGGCAGGTAGGCCTTGCTGGCGACGCCGTTCCGGGCGAGAGTGGCGATGACCGCGTCGCGGTCGACCTCGTCGGCGAGGCGGACGACGTAGACGAACCAGCTGCGCCGCTCCTTGCCGCGGGCGGCGATCGGAACCTCGACGCCCTCGAGCCCGGAGAGGCGCTGCTCGTAAAGCGACGCAACCGCGGCCCGGCGCTCGAGCAGCGAGTCGAGCTTCTCGACCTGGGCGACCCCGAGGGCGGCGGCGAGGTCGGAGAGGCGGTAGTTGAAGCCGAGCCCCTCGTGCTCGAGCCAGCCCATGTCGGCGGCGCGGCCCTGGTTGCGCTCGCTGCGCAGACGCGCCGCCGTCTCCGGCCCGGAGGGGACGATCATGCCCCCCTCCCCCGTGGTCATCTGCTTGTTGGCGTAGAAGGCGAAGGTGGCGAGGTTGCCGCGGGTGCCCACGCCCCGCCCGTCGTAGTCGCTGGCCCCAATCGCCTCGCAGGCGTCCTCGAGGATGCCGAGGTCATGCCTGGCGGCGAGCGCCTCGAGTTCCGGCATCGCCGCCGGGAAGCCGAAGATGTGGATCGGCAGGATCCCCCTGGTCCGCTCCCCCACCGCCGCCGCGGCGGCGTCGCGATCGAGGTTGAGCGTGACCGGGTCGACGTCGCAGAAGACCGGCTTCGCACCCTCGTAGAGCAGGCAGTTGGCCGAGGCAACGAAGCTGAAGGGGCTGGTCAGCACCTCGTCGCCCCCGCCCCAGCCCAGCGCCCGCACCCCGAGGTGCAGGGCGGTGGTGCCGCTGGAGACCATGACCGCGTCCTCGACCCCGAGCCAGGCGGCGAGCTCGCGCTCGAAGCGCTCGCCCATCGGGCCCAGCGAGAGCCGGCCCGAGCGCAGCACCTCCAGCACCAGCTCCTCCTCGCGCGGCCCGATCTCCGGCTGAGCGAGCTGAATCTGCTCGACCTCGTCGCTCACTGGAACGCGTACTCCAGCGAGTCGACGAGGGCCTCCCAGGAGGCCTCGATGATGTTCTCCGAGACGCCGATCGTGCCCCACTCGCGACTGCCGTCGGCGGAGTCGAGCAGGACCCTGGTGACAGCGCCGGTGCCGTGGGCTTCGTCGAGGATCCTCACCTTGTAGTTGGTCAGCTCGATCTCGGCCAGGTGCGGGTAGCGATCGGCGATGGCGCCGCGCAGAGCCTGGTCGAGCGCGTTGACCGGGCCGTTGCCCTCGGCGACGCGGACGTAGCGCTCGCCGTCGACCTCGACCTTGATCGTCGCCTCGGTCTCGACCTCGCCGCCGGCCCGCTTCTCGGTGACGACGCGGAAGCTCTCGAGCTTGAACAACGGCTTGTAGCTGCCGGCCTCGCGGCGCAGCAGCAACTCGAAGGAGGCCGGGGCCGCCTCGTAGTGGTAGCCGCGGTGCTCCTGCGCCTTGAGGCGCTCGACCGCCCGAGTCGCGGCGCCGTCGTCGAGCTCCAGCCCGGCGCGCTCCGCCTGGCTGCGGATCGTCGCCTTGCCGGACAGCTCGGAGGCGAGGATGTCGCGCTCGTTGCCGACCAGCGCGGGATCGAGATGCTCGAAGGTGCTGGCGTCGGTGGCGACCCCGGCCGCGTGCATCCCCGCCTTGTGGGCGAAGGCGTTGCGGCCGACGTAGGCGCGATCGGGATCGAAGGCGACGTTGCAGACCTCGTCGAGGTAGTGGGCGGTCGGGGTCAGCGCCGCCAGCTGCTCCGGCTTCACCACGGCGAAGCCCAGCTTCAGCTGCAGGGCCGGCAGGATCGAGGCGAGGTTGGCGTTGCCGCAGCGCTCGCCATAGCCGTTGACGCAGCCCTGGACCAGCCGCGCTCCGGCTTCGACCGCGGCCAGCGAGTTGGCGACGGCGCACTCGGCGTCGTTGTGGGTGTGGATGCCGAGCTCGACCGCGTCGCCGACCGCATCGAGGACGGCGGCGGTCGTCGCGGCGACGAAGCTGGGCAGACTGCCGCCGTTGGTGTCGCAGAGGGTGACGTTCTCGGCGCCGCCGTCGACCGCGGCCCGCACGCATTCGAGCGCGTAGCCGGGGTCGTCGCGATAGCCGTCGAAGAAATGCTCGGCGTCGAAGACGGGTTGCTTGCCCTGCTCGCGGCAGAAGCCGATCGAGTCGGCGATCATCGCCAGGTTCTCTTCGGGCGATACCCGGATCACCTTCTCGACGTGCAGGACCGAGCTCTTGCCGACCAGGCAGACGACCGGCGCGAAGGACGCGGTCAGCGCCCGCAGCGCCTCGTCCTCGGCGGCAGCGCGGTCGCGGCGCCGGGTCATGCCGAAGGCGGCGATCGTCGCCGTCTCCAGCTCCAGCTCGGCCAGGCGCTCGAACAGCTCCGCTTCCTTCGGGTTGCTGCTGGGAAAGCCGGCCTCGATGAAGTGGGCGCCGAGCCCGTCGAGCGCTCGCACCACGTTCAGCTTCTCGCCCACCGAGAGCGACATGCCGCGACCGCCCATGCCATCGCGCAAGGTCGTGTCGTAGAGCTTCACCTGTTCCATCTGATTACTGCCTTTCGAATCGTGAAATCGGGGGAGGCCACAAGGCCTGAGCGCACGGCATCGCCGCGCCAGCCGCTAGGCGGCTGCGGTAATTCGCCCGATCGACTCGATGCAGGAAAGACGGGTCATCAGGAACTCACCTTACTGGCCGCGTCGACCCCGGCCGGCGCCTCGACGAAGTCGAGCCACTCCAGGTACTCGTCGGCGCGCCCGTAGAGCGCGTCCTCGAACTTGGCCTGGACGTGGGTCGTGATCTCCCCCGGCTTGCCCTCGCCGAGCGGGTGGTCGTCGATCTCACGCACCGGCACCAGCTCGGCCGCGGTCCCGGTCAGGAAGACCTCCTCGGCCAGGTAGAGCTCGGCCCGGGCGACGTCGCGCTCGACCACGGTGTAGCCGAGGTCGCGGGCGATCTGGATCACCGACTTGCGGTTGATCCCGTCGAGGATCGAGGCGACGTGCGGCGGCGTCACGATCTCGCCGTCGCGGACCACGAAGATGTTCTCGCCCGAGCCCTCGCAGACGAAGCCGCGTTCGTCGAGCAGGATCGCCTCGTCGTAGCCGGAGTTGGCCGACTCGGTCTTGGCGAGGATCGAGTTGAGGTAGGAGCCGGAAGCCTTGGCGTGCGGGATCGAGCCGCCGGGGCTGATCCGCCGCCAGCTCGAGACCTTGGCGCGGATGCCGCCGTTCTTGCTCTCCTCGCCGAGGTAGGCGCCCCAGGGGAAGGCGGCGACGATGACGTCGATCGGCGCGTCCTGCGCGTAGAGCCCGAGGCTGCCATAGCCGCGGTAGGCGAGCGGGCGGATGTAGGCGGAGCGCAGGCCGTTGCGGGTCAGCAGCTCGTGGGTCGCCTGGCGGATCTGCTCGGCCGAGTACGGCAGCTCCAGGTAGTAGAGCTCGGCCGACTTCTCGAGCCGGGCGAGGTGGTCGGCATGGCGGAAGATCGCCGGCCCGCGCTCGGTCTCATAGCAGCGAATTCCCTCGAAAACGCCGGTTCCGTAGTGCAGGCCGTGGCTGAGCACGTGGGTCTGAGCCTGCTCCCAGGGCACGAACTCGCCGTTCTTCCAAATCAAATCCACCTTATCCATGTTGGGGAGAAGTATGCCCGATCAAACGCAGGGCTTCACCCCCGAAGCCGCGAATGACGGTCGAAAGCAACAGAAGGAGGCGTAGGACCCAATGAAATCGAGACTTCCGCAGCTCAGCTACTCCAACGTGATCGCCACGATCGCTCTCTTCATCGCACTCGGCGGCGCGGCCGTCGCCGCTGGCCTGCCCAGGAACAGCGTCGGCGCCAACCAGCTCAAGCGCGGTGCCGTAACCGCGGCGAAACTGAAGAAGCAGGCCGTGACCAGCGGCAAGCTGGCGCCGAAGTCGGTGACCGCCGGCAAGCTCGGCCCCAACGCGGTGCTGCCCGGCAACATCGGCAACGGCGCCATCACCAGCGCCAAGATCGGCGCCGGTGCGGTGATCGCCAACTCGATCAAAAACAACGTCGTCACCACCAACAAGCTCAACAGCAAGGCCGTGACCACGGACAAACTCGCCGCCAACGCCGTGACCACCCCGATCATCGCCAACGAATCGGTGACGCCGGCCAAGCTGAGCAAAGAATTCCCGCCGGTGCTCGGAACCCTGAAAACCGGTCAGACGCTGCGCGGCACGTTCGACCTCGGCGACGAAGGCAAACTGACCCGCTCGGCGAGCAGCTACCAGTTCCCGCTGCTGAACGCGCCGGCGGCGCCCACGACCAACGTACTCGCCCCCGGCGCGACCTCGGCGGCATGCCCCGGCCTCGGCGGCGGGGCGACTCCGGGTGCGGCCGCGGGTCAGCTCTGCGTCTACATCACCTCGGCCTCGACCGAATTCGAAAGCGTGGCTTTCGACTCCGGCAGCGTCAACCGGCTGGGGTTCGGCCTCCTGGCCAAATTCAAAGCCGTCGGCGACAACTTCGTCCAGGGCCAGTGGGCGGTGACCGCTCCGTAGCTAAGCGCTGAGCGCTTCGAGGACCGCGTCGGTCATCTCGGCGGTCCCGACCTCGACCTCGGCGGGGACGTCTGGCATCGGAGGCTTTGCCAGCGTTCCCGCCGCCAGGTCCGGCGTGCGCAGCCCGCGCTCCAGCACCGTGTCGACCGCCGCCTCGATCCGGGCCGCGTCGTCGGCGCGCTCGAGCCCGTGGCGCAGCATCATCGCCACCGAGAGGAAGGTCGCGAGCGGGTTGGCGATGCCCTTGCCGGCGATGTCCGGAGCGGAGCCGTGGACCGGCTCGAACAGGCCCGGGGCGCCGTCGGCGCCGAGGCTGGCAGAGGGCAGCATCCCCAGCGAGCCGGTCAGCATCGCCGACTCGTCGCTGAGGATGTCGCCGAAGAGGTTCTCGGTCACGATCACGTCGAACTCGGACGGGCGCGAGACCAGCTGCATCGCCGCGTTGTCGACCAGCAGGTGATCGAGGGCGACGTCGGCGTAGTCGGGGGCGATGCGGCCGACCACCTCGCGCCAGAGCCGTGAGGTCTCCAGCACGTTGGCCTTGTCGACCGAGGTGACGCGGGGGGAGCGGCCGGAGCTCTCGGCGCGGCGGCGGGCAGCCTCGAAGGCGGCGCGGGCGATGCGCTCGATTTCCGCGGCGTCGTACTCGCAGGTGTCGTGGGCGGCGTCGCCGTCGCGGCCGCTGGCGCCGAAGTAGATGCCGCCGGTGAGCTCGCGGACGACCAGCAGGTCGGTGCCGGCGATGCGCTCCTCGCGCAGCGGGCTGGCGCCGATCAGGGCCGGGCTGGGCCGCACCGGGCGCAGGTTGGCGTAGAGGCCCATCCCCTTGCGCAGACCGAGCAGGCCCTGCTCGGGACGGGGCGCGTCGGGATCGGTGGTGTCCCACTTGGGGCCGCCGACGGCGCCGAGGAGGACGGCGTCGGAGGCCAGGCAGGCCTCCAGCACCTCGTCGGTGAGGGCGGTGCCGTGGGCGTCGATCGAGCAGCCTCCGAGCAGGCGCTCGTCGAACTCGAACTCCCCCAGCGACTCCAGCAGCTGCCGCGCCGCGGCGACGATCTCGGGCCCGATCCCGTCGCCGGGCAGGACGACTATGCGCGGGGCGTCGCTCATCAGCGCGGCACTCTAAGGGTTCGGCGGCGCGCCGCGTTTAGGCGGCGACGGCCTCGATGTTGAGGCGGACGTACTCGAGCCGCAGCGGCTCGGGCTCGGCTTCGAGCACGGCGGCGACGAACGGGTCACGGAGCCCAGCCGGGAGCTGGTCCAGCTGGTTGCCGAGGCAGACGGTGGCGATGAACTCGGCCGGTTGCGGCGGCTCGATCGTCCACGGCTGCAGCCAGCAGCGAACCTCGCCGAAGCCGGCCGCGTCGAGCCGGGCCTCGGTCTCCTCGGCGCTGGCGTAGTTCCAGGGCTCCGCGAAGCCCTCGAAGTGCGGCGCGAACGGCTCGCTCGCCGCGACCTCGGCGCTGATCCGGCGCAGGCGGGCGATGTTGCCGGCGCCACCGCACTGGGCCGCGATGCGGCCGCCGGACCGGAGCGCTGCCCGCATGCGGCGGAAGAGCAGGTCGTGGTCGAGCACCCAGTGGAAGACGGCGCTGGAGAAGACCGCGTCGACCTGCTCGTCCAGCTCGATCGCGGTCAGGTCGGCGAGCAGCGCCCGGTCGACCGGGCGCAGAACCTCCTCGACCTTTTCGATCATCGAGGCCGAGCCGTCGACGGCGACCACGCGGCCCTCGGGCAGCCGCTCGATCAGCAGCCCGGTCACGCGGCCGCTGCCGCAGCCCGCGTCGAGCACGGTCTCGGCGCCGGACAGAGGCAGCCGATCGAGGACCGACCGCGCCCACTCTTCGTGCGGGACCGAGACCCGGTGGTAGCTGCTCGCGTCCCAGTCGCGGGTCGCCGAGTCCATCAGAGGCTCGTCGTCACCGGGCCGCGCGCGGCGCCACCGGCGGACTCGAAGCCGTCGATCGCCGCCCCGTTCTCCAGCGTGATCGCGATGTCGTCGAGGCCGTTCAGCAGCCGGTGCTTGACGTCGGGCTCGACGGCGAAGTTGAAGACGCCGGCAGCGCAGGTCACGGTCTCGTCGTCGACGTCGATTCGGGCCTCCCCCGCTTCCGCGACCAGGCGGCAGTGCTCCTCGTCGAGGATCGCCGGCAGCAGCCCGATCTTGGTGCAGTTGGAGTAGAAGATGTCGGCGAAGGACGGCGCCACGATCGCCTGGAAGCCGAAGTCCTCCAGCGCCCAGGGGGCGTGCTCGCGGGAGGAGCCGCTGCCGAAGTTGCGGCCGGTGACCAGGATCGGGTTCGGCTCCAGCTCGATCTCGCCGTCGCGGATCCAGTCGTAGAAGAGGAACTCGCCGAAGCCGGTCCGCTCGACCCGCTTGAGGAACTGCTTGGGGATGATCTGGTCGGTGTCCACGTCGTGGCGGTCCAGGACCGACACCTTGCCCTCGATCACGTCAATCGGCCTCATCTTCAGCTCCAGTTCCTGATGTCGACGAAATGTCCCTCGATCGCGGCCGCGGCCGCCATCTTCGGGCTGACCAGGTGGGTGCGCCCACCCTTGCCCTGCCGTCCCTCGAAGTTGCGGTTCGAGGTCGAGGCGCAGCGCTCGCCCTCCGCGAGCGTGTCCGGGTTCATCCCCAGGCACATCGAGCAGCCCGCCTCGCGCCATTCGAAGCCGGCGCCGCGGAAGACCTCGTCCAGCCCCTCCGCTTCGGCGGCTGCCTTGACCTGCTGGGAGCCGGGCACGACCATCGCCCGCACCGAGCCGGCGACCCTGCGGCCATCGACAACGGCGGCGGCCTCGCGCAGGTCCTCGATCCGGGAGTTGGTGCAGGAGCCGATGAAGACCCGTTCCGGGGCGACCTCGGTCATCGGGGTGCCGGCCGTCAGGCCCATGTAGGCGAGGGCGCGTTCGGCCGATTCGCGGTCGCCCGGCGAGTCCATCGCCGCCGGGTCGGGGACGGTGTCGGTGACCTCGCAGACCATGCCCGGGTTGGTGCCCCAGGTGACCATCGGCGAGATCGCGCCGGCGTCGACCTCGACCTCGGTGTCGAAGCTGGCGCCCTCGTCGCTGGGCAGCTGGCGCCAGCGCTCAGCGGCGGCGTCGAAGTCGGCGGGGGCGCCGGGACGGCCGCGGACCCACTCCACGGTCTTCTCGTCGGGGGCGATCATCCCGGCGCGGCCGCCGCCCTCGATCGTCATGTTGCAGATCGTCATCCGGCCCGGCATCTCCAGGGCCTCGATCGCCGGCCCGGCGTACTCGACCGCGTAGCCGGTCATGCCGCCGGTGCCGAGGCGGCCGATCGTGGCCAGGATCAGGTCCTTCGGCGTGACCCCGGAGCCGAGCTCTCCCGAGTAGGAGATCCGCATCGTCTTCGGCCGCTTCTGGACCAGGCACTGGGTCGCCAGCACGTGCTCGACCTCGGAGGTGCCGATGCCGAAGGCGAGCGAGCCGAAGGCGCCGTGGGTGGAGGTGTGGCTGTCGCCGCAGACGATCGTCATCCCCGGCTGGGTGACGCCCAGCTCCGGCCCGATCACGTGCACGATCCCCTGGCGGTCGGAGCCCAGCGAGTAGAGCGGGATCCCGAACTCCTCGCAGTTGCGCTCCAGCGTTTCGACCTGGACCCGGGAGAGCTCGTCGGCGATCAGGCGCGCCGCCATGGTGCCGTCGGTGGGCGTGTTGTGGTCGGCGGTGGCCAGGGTCTTGTCGGCGCGGCGGACCGGCCGGTTCGCCAGGCGCAGCCCGTCGAAGGCCTGCGGCGAGGTGACCTCGTGGACCAGGTGCAGGTCGATGTAGATCAGGCCCTCGGAGACCTCGTGGGCCCCCCAGATCTTCTCGAACATGTTCTTCATATACGCCGCCTCCTCTGCTTTCGCTCGTTCGCATTCATGATTACCGGCTGCCTTGCTCGCTCGCTTTCGCGTCCGGGGGCGGCTACCCCCTCCTCAGACCCGCGGCGATGACCGCGATGAAGCGCGTCGGCTCCTCGCCATCGTTCTCGAAATGATGCGGCAGATCGGCGTCGAAGGTGACGCTGTCGCCGCTGGCAAGGTCGTGGCGGGCGCCCTCGACGAAGAGCGCCAGGGAGCCGTTGAGCACCACCGCGGTCTCGCGGCTGCCGGGCTCGTGCATCGGCGGGTCCGCGCGGCCGCCGGTCGAGGCGCCCGGTTCCAGGGTGTGGACGGAGACGTCGGCGCGCTGCCCGGGCAGCGGCGGCGTCAGCTCCTCGAAGCGATGGCCGCCGCGCTCGGAGTGGCGGCGCTCGCCGGCGCGGCTGATCGAGACGTGCTGGCCCTCGTCCAGGCGCAGCAACTGCGAGAGCGTCAGCTCCAGGCCGGCGGCGATCTTCTCCGCGACCGCCAGCGTTGGACTGGTCTCGCCGCGCTCGACCTGCGACAGCATCGGCGCGCTGACCCCCGAGCGCTCGGCCAGGTCGCGCAGCGAGAACCCCATCGCGTCGCGCAGGGCCTTGATGCGCGGGCCGACAGTGGCCGAGGGATCGACCTGGGTTGGTGCCGCCTCCCGCTGCGAAGGAGGGGTGACAGTGGTCGAGTCGGTGGCCATGGGTGCGTACGTTATCACGGACGCTTGTATTCCAATTTAACCGCTCGTCCTCGGCCGCCCTCGATCAGCGCCCGTAGATCCGCCGCGAGCTCGTCGGGTTCATCTTCCAGCTGCTCCGGTGCGACCCAGATGACGCCGTATCCGGCCACCCGCAGCCTGCGATCGCGAGCCCGATCTTCCTGGAAGGCGACCCGGGTGCCGTGCCCGGCGAACCCATCGAGTTCGACGACCACATCGCCCGGCCAGAGGCAGTCGACCTGGAATCGACCTCCCTCCCACCTCCAACCAGATATTGAGCCGTGGCCGTGGCAGGCCATTGCGCCGCAGGAACGGCAGGAACTCCAGCTCGAGCCAGCTGCGAGCGCGGCCAATCGGGAGATTCCGGCGGCGCCAAAGACACTCCCTAACCGTCGTGGAGCCGCGGCGCCCCGGATAGCGAGCGAGCAGGTCCGGCAACGAGAGCCGATCGTGAAGCCGCAGGTATTCCGACTCGCGCAGCGCGTGCTCGACGACGTCGGCCGAGGAGACGCCGGCGAGGTCGAAGAGCGTCCGCGGCACACTCGTGACCGGAATCCCCCGGTGCTCGGTCACCTCGTCGGGAGCCAGCACCGCGAAGTGCCGGTGAATGCTTCCGCTCGAGCGGCTCTTCCGGGGCGTCGTCACCTCGATCGCGCCGCTCGACGGGTTTCTCACCCCCCATAGCTCAGCCGCCGAGCGGTGGCTGAGCACGGCACCCGGCCCGGCAAACAGCACCGCCGCCATCCATCGCGCCTCTCGAGATATGACGCGGTGCCCGACCGCATAGACCCCGCGATGCAAGCGATGCAGTCGGCCCGCACGCAACCGCACTTTCAATCGCCTCCTCCCCCACTCCCAACGCCAACAGCTGCCGCCGCGCCACCACCCCATGCTGCCCGTCAGCCAGCCTCGCGATGCGCTCGTCCAGAGCACGCGTCTGCTCCAACCCGTCCATAACACGGGTAAGTGCAGACGCGTGCTGAACTCACCCCCCCGGAGGGAAGGAAAGCGCTAGGGACCCGGGGTACGCTCGATCGCTGCTTCGGCCGTGGCGGCCTCGGCCTCGCGGGTGGCGGCGCCTTCCAGGGCGTTGGACAGGGCTCGCACGTAGGCGCGGGCCGAGGCCTCGAGGATGTCGGTGGCGACGCCCTGGCCGCTGGCCAGGCGGCCGGAAGCGCGCAGCATCACGGTCACCTCGCCGAGGGCGTCCTCCCCCCCGGTCACCGCCTCGACCGTGTACTGGGCCAGCTCGCACTCGGTCGCGGTCGCCGACTGGATCGCGCGGAAGATCGCGTCGACCGGCCCGTCGCCGCCGGACTCGCCGACCGCCTCCTCGCCAGATGGCAGCGTCACCGCGACCCGGGCGACGGGCTCGCGGCGGGAACCCGCCTCGACCTCGAACCAGGCCAGCTCGTGGGCATCGGAGCGCTCGCGCATCTCGTCGGAGACGATCGCCTCCAGGTCGAGCGCGGTCACCTGCTTCTTGCGGTCGGCGACCTCCTTGAAGGCCTTGAAGGCCGTGTTCAGCGCGTTGCCCTCGACCTGGAAGCCCAGCTGCTCCAGGGCATCTTTCAGGGCGTGGCGGCCGGAGTGCTTGCCCAGCACGATCGAGTTCGACTCCAGGCCGACCTCGGTCGCGTCCATGATCTCGTAGGTGCTGCGCTCCTTCAGCACGCCGTCCTGGTGGATCCCGGACTCATGCGCGAAGGCGTTGCGGCCGACGATCGCCTTGTTGGGCTGGATCGCGTAGCCGGTCAGGCGCGAGACCATGCGGCTGGTGCGGGCGATCTCGCGGCTGTTGACGCCGGTGCCGAGGCCGTGGGCATCCTCGCGGACCTTGACCAGCATCGCGATCTCCTCCAACGAGCAGTTGCCGGCGCGCTCGCCGATCCCATTGACCGCGCACTCGACCTGCCGCGCGCCGGCCAGGACGCCGGCGTAGGAGTTGGCGACCGCCAGCCCCAGATCGTCGTGGCAGTGGACCGACATCTCAACCCCGCGCAGCGCCGGCACCAGCTCGTACAGGCGGCGGAAGTAATCCGCGTACTCCTCGGGCGTCGTGTAGCCGACGGTGTCGGGGATGTTGACCACGGTCGCACCCTCCTCGACCGCGATCGCACAGACCTCGGCGGTGAACTCGATGTCGGCCCTGGTCGCGTCCATCGGCGAGAACTCGACGTCCTCGCACTGGGCCTTGGCGTGGGCGACGGCGGCCCGCGCCTGTCCCTTGACGTCCTCGCGGTCGGTCTTCAGCTGATGCTCGATGTGGATGTCGGAGGTGGAGATGAAGGTGTGGATGCGCGGGCGCTGGGCGTCGCGCACCGCTCCCCAGGCGGCGTCGATGTCGGCCTTGTGGGTGCGGGCGAGACCGCACACCACCGGTCCCTCGACCACCTGGGAGATCTTCTGGACGGCCTCGAAGTCGCCGGGCGAGGTGATCGGGAAGCCGGCCTCGATCACGTCGACCCCCAGGCGTGCCAGCTGCTGGGCGATCTCCACCTTCTCGGCGGTGTTCAGCGAAATCCCGGGCGACTGCTCGCCGTCCCTCAGGGTCGTGTCGAATATGTGGACGCGGTTGGCGTCAGATGCGGGTCCCATGGGACCTCCTCCTTCTCTGCTTCATTTGAATGACCTCTGTCTCTCGCGGCTATCGCGCCGCCCAGCGCTATTCCCCCCGAGGGGGGAGGAGAAGGAGAAGCGCGAGGCTGTGGAACCGGTGGGTCATTCGCTCCGTGCAGGGTAGCGCAGACCGGCGCGGCATCGGCGGCTTTTCGTAGGGTGACGCGCATCGAGGCCTCCTCCCCCCAGCGGATCAACTGGCTCGCCCTCTTCGCGATGGGGATGGCCGTGGTCGTGATCGCCAACGACTTCTCCGCGATCAACGTCGCCCTGCCGACGATGGAGAAGGACTTCGACACCAACATCAACACGATCCAGTGGGTGGTCAACGCCTACGCGCTGACCTTCGGGGTGATGATCGTCACCGGCGGGCGCCTGGCCGACATGTTCGGGCGCCGCAACGCCTTCTTCCTCGGCACCGCGATCTTCGCCTCGATGTCGCTGCTTGGCGGCGCTGCCCAGACCGAGACCTGGCTGATCGCCTGCCGCACGCTGATGGGCATCGGCGGCGCCCTGATGTGGCCGGCGATCCTCGGCATGACCTTCGCGATCCTGCCGGAAGACAAGGCGGGGCTGGCCGGCGGCATCATCCTCGGCGCCGCCGGACTCGGCAACGCGGTCGGGCCGCTGATCGGCGGCGTTCTCACCGACACGCTGAGCTGGCGCTGGATCTTCTTCCTCAACGTGCCGATCGCGATCTTCGCCGTCGCCGTCACCTGGTTCCTGGTCCACGTCAAGGAGCCCGAAGCCAAGGACCGGCGTATCGACTACGCGGGGATCGCGGCGCTCTCGATCGGGCTGGTCTCGCTGCTGATCGCCCTCGACCAGGTCGATGACTGGGGCTGGGGCGACCCGAAAGTGATCGGACTGCTGGCCCTGGCGGCGGTCCTGGTCGCCGCCTTCGTCCCGATCGAGCGGCGGGCCGGCGCTCACGCGCTGGTCCCACGGGAGATCATGCGCAACCGCAGCTTCACCGCCTCCTGCGTGGCGATCCTCTTCATGTCGGCGACCTTCTTCGCCTCGCTGCTCTACCTGCCGCAGTTCATGGAGAAGCAGTTCGGCTACTCGCCGCTGGAAGCCGGGAGTCGGGATCCTGCCCTTCCTCGGCGTCTTCGCGGTCGTCTCCTTCGTCGCCGGGCCGCTCTACAACCGCCTCGGCGCCAAGCCGCTGGCCGTCTTCGGCGCCGCCTGCATCACCGTGGCGCCGTTCCTCTTCTCGCAGGTGGACTCCGGGTCGACCTATGGCGCACTGGTCCCCGGCATGGTCGTGCTCGGGCTCGGGGTCGGCAGCTTCTACCCGACCGCGACCACGGCCGGAGTGACCTCGGTCGACGATTCCCAGACCAGCCTCGCCGGCGGCATCGTCTACATGTTCCAGATCGCCGGTGGCTCGATCGGGCTGGGCCTGACCACGACCGTCTTCTCGGCCGCGATCCCGCCCTTCGTCGACGGCGTCCAGGCCGGCTTCCGGCTCGACGCGGCGCTCTCGCTGGTTGGCTTCCTGGTCTCGCTGCTGTTCGTCGGCGGCGGCCTGACGCGCTCGGCCGTCGCCAGGCGGCGTCCTCAGTCGCCCAAATAGCGCTGCTATTCGAGCTCCCTGCGTCCTTTGCCTGGCTTAGGCCGAGGGCGTCACTGAGAGATTTGGTTGCGGCCGGGGCCGCCGACGATCTCGTCTTCGCCGAGGCCGCCGTTGACAATGTCGTCGCCGCTGCCCGCCGTAGAGGAGGTCGTTGCCGGGGCCGCCGTAGAGCGCGTCGTTGCCGGCGCGGCCGATCAGGGTGTCGTCGCCGGAGCCGCCGACGAGCTTGTCGTTGCCGCCGCCGCCGTAGAGGCGATCGTTGCCGGGGCCGCCGCGCAGGGTCACGGGAACCTGGATCTTCGGCGAGATGATCGCCGAGTCGTTGCCGCCGCCGGCGTTGACTTCGAAGCCGGCGATCGCCGTCGCTTCGCAGAGCAGCCGGTTTTCGACCCCTTCGGGATGGGTGCAGACGGCTCCGCCGACTTCGAGCGGGCTCATCGAGTCGATGATGTATTCGCGGCCGTCGGGGCTGAGATTGACGTCGAGCACGTTCTCTTCCGCGCCGCCGGTGATCAACAGGTTGAACGAGGGTTCTTCGGCGTGCGCGGATCGACGCGGCCAGCGCCACGAGCAACGTCATCGCAATCAGGATCGCCTTCTTCATCGCAGAATTCACGCAGCCTCGGGGTCGGGCGCCAGTCGGGAGCGCTACTAGGGGAACAACACGACCTTGCCGACGTTGCGGCGCTGGGCGATGAATTCATGGGCCTCGCCGGCGCGATCGAAGGGGAAGGCCTCGGCGACCACCGGCTCCAGGCGGCCCGGCCTCGAGATCGGCCAGCAGCGGCTCGGTGACACGATCGAGGTTGCCCTCGCGTTCCCACCAGCTCAGCATGTTGAGGCCGAAGACGCCTTTGTTCTCGTTCATCAGCATCAGGCTCTTCCACCAGGGCATCGTCGCCAGCGGCATCTTCGCCAGGCTCTTCAGCGTCGCCGGGATGTTGCGGACGCCGTTGTCGGAGTTCTCCGAGAGGCCGTACATGATCAGGCGCCCGCCCGGAGCGCAGCAGCCGGTAGTCCTTGCGGAACGAGGTCGGGCCGAGCGCGTCCATGATCAGGTCGACGCCCTCGCCGTTGGTGATCCGCATCACCTCGGCCTCGAAGTCCTGGTTGCGGTAATCGATCGCGTGGTCGACACCCTGGGCGCGGATCGCCTCGTGCTTGCCGGGCGAGGCGGTGCCGAAGATCTCGGCGCCGACGTTGCGGGCGATCTGGGTGGCGGAGATGCCAACGCCGCCGCCGGCGGCGTGGATGAGGACGCGGTCGCCCGGCGCATGCTGCCCATCAGGATCAGCGCCGCGTAGGCGGTGCCGTAGTTGACCGGGAAGGCGGCGCCTTGCTCGAAGCTGAGGCGCTCGGGCAACGGCAGCGCCTGCTCGGCGGGGACGGTGACCAGCTCCGCCTGGCCGCCGAAGCGGGTGCCGGCGACGACGCGGTCGCCGACCTTCCAGTCGCCGACGCCCTCCCCCACGCTCTCGACCTCGCCGGCGACCTCGTAGCCAAGCACGCAGGGGGTCTTCGGGGCGTCGGGGTAGAGGCCGACGCGGGCCAGGGTGTCGGCGAAGTTGATCCCGGCGGCGCGGACGGCGATGCGGATCTCACCGGCGCCGACGGATGGGTCGGGCCGCTCCTGAACCTGGAGAACCTCGGGACCGCCGGTCCCCGTCAATACCACCGCCCGCATAGGACAAGGCTATTCGACTTGCTCTGGCCAAGCAGAGCAAGGACGCAGGGAGCGTGGCGTGCTCCGCACGCGAGCGACCGAGGACGCCGCTATGCGCCGGTCAGAGCAAGTCGACAGAGCGGCCGACGGCGAAGCCGTCGAGCCCGAGGATCTTCTCGACCGTCTCGGCCCGCACCGGCGCGTCGGTGGTCAGGGCCATGACGGCGCGGGCGCCGTCCTGCTCGGCGCCGACGGCGGCGGAGACGATGTTGACCCCCTCCTCGCCGAACATCGTCCCGACCCGGCCGATCATCCCCGGCTGGTCGGCGTAGCGGAAGACGGAGATGTGGTCGGCGAAAGGCAGGTAGAAGCCCTCGCCCCAGGCCGAGACCAGGTAGGGCTCGTTGCGGGGGCCGACGCTGGTGCCGGCGACCTCGACTTCGTTGTCGCCGGAGCCGACGCGGACGGTGACCAGCTCGGTGAAGTCCTCGGCGCTGGCGTCCTTGGTCTCGACCAGCTCGATCCCGCGCTCCTCGGCCATCTGCGGCGCGTTGACGAGGTTGACCGGCTCCTCGGTGTTGCCGGCGAGGATGCCGGCGAGGACGGCGATCCCGAGCAGGCGGGTGTCGTGGGCGGCGATGCGGCCGCGGAATTCGGCGCTGACGCGGTCGACCGAGCCATCGCCGAGCCCGGCGGCGAGGCGACCGAGCTTTTCGCAGAGCGGCACGAAGGGCGCCAGCGCCTCCATCGCCTCGGGGCGGACGGCGGCGATGTTGACGGCGTTGGTGACGACGCCGCCGCTGAGCGCCGCGGTCACCTGCTCGGCGGTGACGACGCCGGCCCGGTCCTGGGCCTCGGCGGTCGAGGCGCCGAGGTGGGGCGTGACGACGACGTCGTCGCGGGCGAAGATCGGGTGCTCGGTGAAGGGCTCGGAGGGGAAGACGTCGAGCGCGGCGCCGGCCAGCTTGCCGGACTCGAGACCGGCCATCAGCGCGTCGAGGTCGACCAGCTCGCCGCGGGCGCAGTTGACGAGGCGGGACCCGTCCTTCATCGCGGCGATCGTCTCGGTCCCGATCAGCCCGATCGTCTCCGGCGTCTTCGGCACGTGCAGGGTGACGAGGTCGGAGCGGCCGAGGACCTCCTCGACGCTGTCGAGCCCCTCGACCCCGAGCTCGCGGAAGCGCTCGGCGGAGACGAACTTGTCGAAGGCGACGACGTCCATCTCGAAGCTCTGGGCGCGCTTGGCGACGAGCTGGCCGATGCGGCCGAAGCCGATCACGCCGAGCGTCTTGCCGTAGAGCTCGGCGCCCTTGAACTTGGCCCGGTCCCAGCGCCCGGCGACGAGCGATTCGTGCGCCTGCGGGACGTTGCGGAAGAGGGCGAGAGCCAGCGCGAGCGTGTGCTCGGCGGCGGCGACCGAGTTCGACTCGGGCGCGTTGGCGACGATGATGCCGCGGCGGGTGGCGGCGGGGATGTCGACGTTGTCGACGCCGGTGCCGGCGCGGCCGATCACCTTCAGGTTGGTCGCGAGCTCGATCAGCTCCGGCGTCATCTTCGTCGCCGAGCGGATCAGGATCGCGTCGTACTCGCCGATCTTCGTCCCGCAGCTCCTCGTCGGACATCTCGAGGCCGAGATCGACGTCGAAGTTGGCCCGCAGCAGGTCGACGCCGGTGTCGGCGATCTTCTCCTTGACCAGGACCTTCACTTGGCGACTCCTTCTACGTTGGCGAGGACCCAGTCGATGCAGGCGGTCAGCGCCTCGACGTCGTCGGGCTCGACGGCGGGGAACATCCCGACCCGCAGCTGGTTGCGGCCGAGCTTGCGGTAGGGCTCGACGTCGACGATGCCGTTGGCGCGCAGGGCGGCGGCGAGGGCGGCGGCGTCGACCGAGTCGTCGAAGTCGATCGTGCCGACGACCAGCGAGCGCTTGGCCGGGTCGGCGACGAAGGGGGTGGCGACGTCGCTGGCCTCGGCCCAGCCGTAGAGGCGGCCGGAGCTGTCGGAGGTGCGCTCGACGCACCAGTCGAGGCCGCCGTTGGCGAGCATCCACTCGACCTGGTCGGCGAGCAGCAGCAGGGTCGCCAGGGCGGGCGTGTTGTAGGTCTGCTCCTTGCGCGAGTTGTCGAGCGCCGTCTGCAGCGAGAGGAATTCCGGCTGCCAGCGGCCGGCGGCGCCGTCGAGCTCCTCGATGCGGGCGATCGCGGCCGGGCTCAGCAGCGCCAGCCAGAGGCCGCCCTCGGCGCCGAAGGACTTCTGCGGGGCGAAGTAGTAGGCGTCGGCGTCGGCGACGTCGACCGGGAGGCCGCCGGCGCCCGAGGTGGCGTCGATCAGGACCAGGGCGTCGCCGGCGCCGGCGGGGCGCTCGACCGGGACCATGACGCCGGTCGAGGTCTCGTTGTGGGCCCAGGCGATCACGTCGGCGGCGGGGTCGGCGGTCGGGCGCCGGCGCGTCGCCGGGGTCGGCCTCGACGACGATCGGGTCGCCGAGGAACGGCGCGCCGGCGGTCGCCTTGGCGAACTTCTGCGGAGAACTCGCCGTAGGTGAGGTGCAGGGCGCGCTCGCGCACGATCCAGGCGGCGGCGGCGTCCCAGAAGGCGGTGGTGCCGCCGTTGCCGAGCGCGACCTCGTAGCCGTCGGGCAGGCGAGAAGAGCTCGGCCAGCCCGCCGCGCACGCGGCCGACCAGGTCGCGGACCGGCTTCTGGCGGTGCGAGGTGCCCATCAGGTCCGAGCGCTCGGCCAGCGCCGCCAGCGCCTGCGGGCGCACCTTCGAGGGGCCGCAGCCGAAGCGGCCGTCGGCCGGCTTCAGCTCAGCCGGGATCTGCGCGGTGTCGGTTGCCGGGGTCGCCATCGGGTTCGACAGGTTATTGACCGTCGCGGGTGGACTCCGGCCGGGGTCGGGGATAGGCTCGCGGCGCTCCACTGGCAGTCCCGTCCAACCCGAGGGAGAACCGTGTATCCGATTAGCTACGAAGCCGATTTCAACCCGACGCCGAATCGCTGGACCACCTTCTTCCGGCTGATCCTGGCGATTCCGTGGTTCATCGTCGCGACCTTCTGGCGGATCCTCTTCGCCTTCACCCACCTCTTCGCCTGGGTCGCCGTGATCATCCTCGGCCGCTACCCGCAGTGGCTGTACGAGTTCAACTCCGGCGTCGTCCGCTTCTACGATCCGCACCTCCGCCTGGATCTACCTGCAGACCGACGTCTGGCCTCCGTTCAGCCTCAGCGACGACCCCAGCTACCCGATCCGGGTCAACTTCGCGCCCGCGGCCGAGCGCCAGAGCCGCCTCAAGGCTTTCTTCCGCATCATCCTCGTCCTCCCGGTGCTGCTGGTCGTCTCCTACGGGACCAACTACATCCAGCAGCTGGCCGCCGCTCGTCGCCTGGCTGACGATCGTCTTCCGCGGCTACCTGCCGGAGGGCGTCAACAACATGCTGACCTTCGTCAACAGCTTCCACGCCCGCGTCTTCGGCTACCTGGCGCATCCTCACCGACGACTACCCGCCGATCGGGCTGGAGCGGGCCAAGGGCGCCAGCACCCAGGTCGCTCCCCCCGCCCCGCCAGCCGCGCCGCCCGCCCCGCCGGCGATGCCAAGCCTCTAAGGAGACCGAGATGAGCGACGAGACCAACCAGAACGTGACCAAAGGCGAGGGCTACGCCGTCGCCAACCTCGCCGACCTCGGCGAGGGCCCCGGCTTCCGCAAGATCCGCAAGGAGCTCGGCGTCACCGCCTTCGGCGTCAACGCGATCGTGCTGCCGCCGACCTACGAGACCGGCAGCCCACTTCCACGACGAGCAGGAGGAGCTCTACTTCGTCCACAGCGGCGAGATCGAGTTCACCTTCGGCGACGGCTCGACCCAGCAGCTCAGCGCCGGCGGCCTCGCCTGGGTCGACGCCCCCACCTCCCGCAAAGTGAGGAACGTCAGCGACTCCGACGAGGCCGTCTACGTGATCGTCGGCGGCAAAGACGGCTATGTGGGGAGGGACGGCAAACTGGCCGAGGGCGAGACGCACCGGTAGGCGTCGAGGCACCCTGGAGAGGGTCCGGGTACCCCTCCTCTCTCGCCTGACTGGCGCGGATTGCCTAGAGCCGTCCGAGATTGCCTCTCGGCCAGCGGCGCAAAACGTTCGGAGGGGTACCCGGCCCTCTCCGCGCGTCCGTACTTCCGTTGGCGCCCGAGGTGCGGGACCTCTCAAGAGAAGCACGGGCGCGAGATCACTACGTGAAGTGAGCTGCGCCACCTCCAGCCATGAGCTCCGATGACGCGCTGGTAGGAAGCACGCGCTCTTTGAACCCGAAGTGGAGCCTCCGTGAAAGAGGGCTGTATGCCCCTCTCACGGAGGCTCCAGCAACCGCGGCTGGAGCCCTAGCGGGCGCGCCTCAGCTGCGCGACGGTCTCCGGGAGAGGGGCATACAGCCCTCTCCCCTGCCGACGTCTACTTCGTGTCTTTGAACCCTTGGTCGATCCAAGGCATCATCGTCCGCAGGTCCTTGCCGACGTCCTCGATCTCGGCCCCCTGCAGCTCCTCCCGCATGCGGTCGAAGTTCTCGTTGCCCGCCTTGTTCTCGGCGATGAACTCGCGGGCGAAGTCGCCGTCCTGGATCTCTTTGAGGATCTGCTTCATCGCCGCCTTGGTCTCGTCGGTGATCACCCGTTTGCCGCGGGTGAGGTCGCCGTACTCGGCCGTGTTGGAGATCGAGTAGTGCATCCCCTGGATGCCCTTCTCGTACATCAGGTCGGCGATCAGCTTCAGCTCGTGCAGGCACTCGAAGTAGGCCAGGCGCGGGTCGTAGCCGGCCTCGACCAGGGTCTCGAAGCCGGCCTGGACCAGCTCCGAGGCGCCGCCGCAGAGGACGGCCTGCTCGCCGAAGAGGTCGGTCTCGCACTCGTCTTTGAAGGTCGTCTCGATCACCGCGGCGCGGCCGCCGCCGATCCCGGAGGCGTAGGCGAGGACGAGGTCGTGGGCGTTGCCGCTGGCGTCCTGGTGGACGGCCATCAGACAGGGGACGCCGTTGCCTTCCTCGTACTGGCGGCGGACCAGGTGGCCCGGGCCCTTGGGCGCGACCATGCCGACGTCGACGCCGGCGGGCGGCTGGATCTCGTTGAAGTGGATCGCGAAGCCGTGGGCGAAGAGCAGGAGGTTGCCGGGGGCGATGCCGTCGGCGATCTCGGCGTTCCAGACCTCGGACTGCTTCTCGTCCGGCAGCAGGATCATCACCAGGTCGCCGCGGCTGGCGGCTTCGGCGACGTCCAGCACCTCGAGCCCGGCCGCCTCGGCCTTGGCGCGGCTGGAGGAATCGGGCCGCAGGCCGACGACCACGTCGACCCCGGAGTCCTTGAGGTTGAGGGCGTGGGCGTGCCCCTGGGAGCCGTAACCGAGGATCGCGACGGTCTTGCCGTCGAGCTTGCCGAGGTCGGCGTCCTTGTCGTAGAAGATGTCGTCAGTTTTCATGGCTGGGGAGGCTATCCAACCGCTCTAGCGGAGCGCCCTGCGCATCAGCTTGCCGGAGGGCGTGCGCGGCAGCGCCGCCGCCAGCTCGACCCGCTTCGGCACCTTGAACCCGGCCAGCGATTCGGCGCAGTGGCGGCGCAGTTCGTCCGGCGTCACCTGCGGAGCCGCTCTCGAGCACGATCACCGCGGTCACCGCCTGCTGCCACTCCGGGTCCTCGCGGCCGACGACGGCGGCGTCGGCGACCTCGGGGTGGCGCAGCAGCACCTCCTCGACCTCGGCCGGGATCACGTTCTCGCCGCCGCTGACGATCATGTCGTCGATCCGGTCCTTGACGTAGAGGAAGCCCTCCTCGTCGATGTGGCCGAGGTCGCCGGTGTGCAGCCAGCCGTCGGCGTCGGCGCGGCCGGGGGCGACGGTCGGGCCCTGGACGAGGATCTCGCCGTCGAGGATGCGCAGGTGGGTGGTCAGCAGCGGCCGGCCGGCGGAGCCGAGCTTGCGCTTGGCGTCGGCCGGGGCCAGGGTCGTCACCTGCGAGCAGGTCTCGGTCAGGCCGTAGGTCTGGACCACGGTGGCGCCCTTGGCGGTCGCCTCCTCGCAGCGGCTCCTCCGGGACCGGCCCGCCGCCGACCAGGATCGCCCGCGGGCCGGAGAGGTCGGCGCCGGCCTCGAGCAGCCGGGTCAGCATCGTCGCCACCACCGAGACCACGGTGATCTCGTCGCTTTCGAGGGCGGCGCCGACGCGGTCGACGTCGAAGCCCTCGTGGACGACCGCGGTGGTCCCGTAGATGACCGAGCGCATGACGATGCCGAGCCCGGAGACGTGGCTGAGCGGCAGGCAGCAGAGCCAGCGGTCGCTCGGGCTCGACGCCGATGTTGAAGGCGGAGCCGACCGCGCTCCAGAGGAAGTTGCCGTAGGTGAGGCCGACCGGGTGCGGGGTGCCGGTGCTGCCGCTGGTGAGGACGCGGGCGCAGACCTCGTCCATGTCGTGCTCGCCCAGCAGCGGCATGTCGGCCTCGGTCTGGGTCAGCTCGCCGGCGTCGTCGAGGTCGACGATCGGTTCCTCGGCGGCGACGATCGCGGCCCGCTCGGCCGCGGTCAGGCGCGGGCTCAGCGGCAGCAGCTTGGCGCCGACCTTCATCAGCGCGTGGGCGAGCACGACCTGCTCGCGGCGCGGGTGCATGGTCAGGGCGGCGGTCGGAGCCGCGGCGGACGCCGTGGGCGGCGAGGCGGCGCGCGACCCAGGTCGCCTCCGCCTCCAGCTCGGCGTAGGTCATCTCGGCGCCGTCCGCGACCAGGGCGGTGCGGTCCGGGCAACTCTGGGATCTCTGGGCCAGCCAGTCGTCGAGCTTCATCGGCGGGATATCGTGCCCATCATGCCCAAACGCCACAAGGACGCCCCGCCCGAGCAGGAGCTCTACGCCCCGATCGCGTGGGAGGCCGTCGCCGAGTACGAGGACATCCGCTACGAGAAGGCCGACGGGATCGCCAAGGTCACGATCGACCGGCCCGAGGTCCTCAACGCCTTCCGCCCGCAGACGCTGGTCGAGGTCTCGGCGCCGCCCTGGAGCTGGCGCGCGAGGACACCGAGGTCGGCGCGATCGTCCTCACCGGCGAGGGGCAGAAGGCGTTCTGCTCCGGCGGCGACCAGAGCGTCCGCGGCGAGACCGGCTACGTCGGCCGAGGGCGCCGCGGTCGGCCGCTTCCACGTCACCGACCTGCAGGTGCAGATGCGGCGGCTGCCGAAGCCGGTGGTGGCGATGGTCGCCGGCTACGCGATCGGCGGCGGCCACATCCTCCACGTCTGCTGCGACCTGACGATCGCCGCCGACAACGCCGTCTTCGGCCAGACCGGGCCGCGGGTCGGCTCCTGGGACGGCGGCTTCGGCGCCTCGCTCCTGCGCGACCTGGTCGGGACCAAGAAGGCGAAGGAGTTCTGGCTGCTCTGCCGCCAGTACGACGCCGAGGAGGCGCTGGAGATGGGCCTGGTCAACGCGGTCGTGCCGCTCGACGAGCTCGAGCGCGAGACCGTCGCCTGGTGCCGCGACATGCTCGCCCTCTCCCCCTTCGCCCTGCGCCTGGCCAAGGCCAGCTTCAACGCCCACGAGGACGGCTACGCCGGGATCCAGCAGCTGGCCCACGACGCCAACCTCCTCTTCTACGGCAGCGAGGAGGCCGCCGAGGGGCGCGAGGCCTTCAAGCAGAAGCGCCAGCCCGACTTCTCCAAGTTCCCCCGCCGGCCATGAGGATCTGGCTGATGGCGGCGCGGCCGCGGACGCTGCCGGCGGCGATCGCGCCGGTCCTGGTCGGCACCGCCGCGGCGGTGCAGTGGGTCGGGCACCTGCCGCGCTGGTGGCGCCTTCTTCGCCGCCCTGGTCGGCTCGATCTTCATCCAGATCGGGACCAACCTCGCCAACGACTACTCCGACGCCAAGCGCGGCGCCGACACCGCCGACCGGCTGGGCCCGGTGCGGGTCACCTCGGCCGGCCTGGTGACGCCGCAGCGGGTGCTGCAGGCGACCTGGATCGCCTTCGCGGTCGCCGTCGTCTGCGGGATCTACCTGGCGACCGTGGCCGGGACCGGTGATCCTCGTCGTCGGCGTCCTCTCGATCGCCGCCGGCGTCCTCTACACCGGCGGCCCGCGCCCCTACGGCTACGCCGGGCTCGGCGAGGTCTTCGTCTTCCTCTTCTTCGGCCTGGTCGCCGTCAACGGCTCCTACTACGTGCAGGTCGAGCAGCTCGACGCGCTGCCGCTGGGGCTCTCGATCTCGCTCGGCTTCCTCGCCACCGCGATCCTCGTCGTCAACAACGTCCGCGACCTCGAGACCGACCGGCGGGCGGGCAAGATGACGCTGGCGGTGCGGATGGGGCGCCACAACGCGGTGCTGCTCTACCGGCTGACTGATGCTCGGCGCCTTCGTGGTGCTGCCGATCGCGCTCTGGGCCGGCGAAGCGAGCGCGCTGCCGCTGATCGGGCTGCTGGCGCTGCCGATGGCGTTCAAGCCGATGCGGGCGATGACCAACCGCACCGACGGCCCGGCCCTGAACGGCGCCCTGGCGGCGACCGGCGCCGTGCTCGGCGTCTACAGCCTGCTGGTCACGGCCGGGCTGCTGATCTCCAGCTGAATCGGCGCCCGCGCAGGCGCCGGAGTGAGAAGGTGTGGGAGTGCGAATCGCCTCCGTCGAGGTCATCCCCTACGCGCTGCCCTTCCGCGAGTTCTACGTGACCGCGCGCGGCAGCCTCGCCCAGCGCGAGATGGTGCTGCTGCGGCTGCGCTCGGACGACGGGCTGACGGGGCTGGGGGAAGCGGTGCCGATGTCGCTGCGCGGCGGCGCCAGCCTGGCCCGGGTGGTGAGCGAGCTGGAGCTGCTCTCCGAGCTCTCCGAGCTGGACGAGGCCGGCCTGCGGCGGGGGCATCGCCAACCTCTCGGCCCCGGCCCGCTGCGCGGCGCTGACCGCGCTGATGGACCTGCGCGGGCGGCGGGCGGCCGCCGGGGGCCGCTCCGCGCCGGCGGCGGGCGAGCCGGTCCGCTGCAACGCGACGCTGGTCGCGGGCGAGCCGGCGGCGGTCGCCGAGGACGCCCGGCGCTGGGCGGCCGAGGGCTTCTCCACCTTCAAGCTCAAGCTCGGGACCGGCGACGACGCCGGCCAGGTGCGGGCGGTGCGCGAGGCGGTCGGGCCGGAGGCGCGGATCCGGGTCGACGCCAACGCCAGCTGGGACGTCGACGCCGCCAAGCGCACGCTGGCCGAGCTCGAGGAGCTCGAGATCGAGCTGGCCGAGCAGCCGGTGGCGACGCTGGAGGAGACGGCCGAGGTGGCGGCGGCGACCTCGATCCCGATCGCCGGCGACGAGAGCGTCGAGAGCCGCGGCGACGCCGAGCGGGCGGTCTCGCTCGGGGCCTGCGACCTGACCGGGATCAAGCTCTCCAAGGTCGGCGGGCCGGAGGAGGCGATCGAGATCGCCGAGGTGCTGCCGGCCTACCTCTCCAGCGCCCTCGACGGGCCGGTCGGGATCGCGGCCGCGGCCCAGGTGGCGCAGACGCTGCGCGAGGGAGTGCCGGCCGGCGGCCTCGACCTCGCCCACGGCCTCGCGACCCAGCGCCTCTTCGCCGCCACCATCGCCTCGGTCGAGTGCGAGCTGCGCGACGGGATGCTGCACCTGCCCAGCGGTCCCGGCCTCGGCGTCGAGATCGACGAGCGCGCGCTCGATCACCATCGGCTTTAGGCCTTCTCGGTCGACTTGACCCCACCATTGTGTGGTCAAGTCACCAACCTTTCGATGATCTAGGTTGCCTCAACGTGGACCCGACCAACGCCAACACCGCCCTCGCCTCGGCCTTCGTCGAGGAGCTCGCCCGCGGCGGCTTGCGCCACGCGGTCGTCTCCCCCGGCTCGCGCTCGACGCCGCTGGCGCTGGCGCTCTGGCGGGAGCCGGAGATCGAGGTGACGGTGATCGTCGACGAGCGCTCGGCGGCCTTCTTCGCGCTGGGCGCGGCGCAGGCGAGCGGCGCCCCGGTGGCGCTGCTCTGCACCTCCGGCACGGCGGTCGCCAACTACCACCCGGCGGTGATCGAGGCCGACGAATCGGGACTGCCGCTGGTCGTGCTCAGCGCCGACCGGCCGCCGGAGCTGCGCGGGATCGGGGCCGGGCAGACGATCGACCAGATCAAGGTCTTCGGCGACTCGGTGCGCTGGTTCTGCGAAGTCGGGACGCACGCGGCCGACGACGACGGGCTGCTGCACTACCGCTCGGTCGCCTGCCGGGCGCTGGCGGCGGCCCGCGGCGAGGTCCGCCCCGGCCCCGTCCACCTCAACCTGCCCTGGCGCGAGCCGCTGGCGCCGGTCCCGGTCGAGGGCGCGGTGACCGCGACCGACCCGCTGGCGCTGGCGGGGCGCGACGACGCGGCCGCTGACCGCGGTGACGCGGATCGACCTCGAGCCCTCCGCCTTCCTGCTGGAGGAGATGGCCGGCCACATCGGCGACGCGATCGCCGGCGTGATCGTCGCCGGGCGCCAGCTCGACCCCGAACTGCGCGAGCCGCTCGCCCACCTGGCCCGCGTCTCCGGCTTCCCGATCCTGGCCGAGCCGACCTCGCAGCTGCGCTGCGGCCCCCACGACCGCTCCCACGTCGTCGCCGCCTACGACCTGCTGCTGCGCGACGAGCGCTTCGCCCGCTCGGTCGTCCCCGACTTCGTCCTCCGCTTCGGCGCGATGCCGACCAGCAAGCCGCTGCGAGCCTGGCTGGCCGCCAGCGGCGCCAGCGAAATCGTCATCGACCCCTATGGCGGCTGGAACGAGCCGAGCAACCGGGCCGCGGCGATCCTGCGGGCGGACCCGACCGAGCTGGCCTCGGGCTGGGCGGCGCGGCTGGAGAAGGAACCGCGGAGCGCGCCCGAGGCCTGGATCGCCGCCGAGACGGCCGCACAGGCGGCGCTGGACCGCGAGCTCGGCGACGGCGCCGATGCGGATGCGGCAGACCCCGAGACGGGAATCTCCGAGCCGGCGCTGCACCGCGCCCTCGGAGCCGCCCACCGCGACGGCGACCTCGTCTACACCGCCTCGAGCATGCCGATCCGCGACCAGGAGGCCTTCCTCGCCGCCGGCGACACCGACGCGCTCTTCCTCTGCAACCGCGGCAGCAACGGCATCGACGGCCTGATCTCCTCCGGCATCGGCGCCGCCCACGCCAGCGGCCGCCCGACCACGATCGTCACCGGCGACCTCGGCCTCCTCCACGACATCGGCGGCCTCGCCGCCCTGCGCGAGGTCTCCACCCCGGTCCGCATCGTCGTCATCGACAACGGCGGCGGCGGCATCTTCCACTTCCTGCCCCAGGAGCAGGCACTAGGCGACGAGGAGTTCGAGGCCCTGCTCGGCACCCCACGCGGCGTCAGCGTCGAGAAAGCCGCCGCCCTCTTCGAACTCCCCCACCACCGCCTCGAGTCCCTCGCCGACCTCCCCGCGGCGCTCGCAGCCGGCACCGGCCTGATCGAGGTCAGGACCGATCGCACCACCAACGTCGCGACCCATCGCCAGCTCCAAGAGCGCGTCCAAGCCGCCCTCGCCGAGCTCCCGTAGCGAGGGACCGGGGGATCCTCGACGGAACCTCCCGCAGTTCGTGACGGCGAGGATCCCCCGGTCCCTCCCCGCCCTACTCAGCGAGCAACGGCAGCAGCGCCTGCAGCTTGACCTCGGTCTCGGCCAGCTCCGCCGCCGGATCCGAGCCGGCGACGACGCCGACGCCGGCGAAGAGGTGGGCCTCGCGGTCGCGCAGGAGGGCGCTGCGGAGGGCGACGCAGAACTCGCCGTCCTCGGTCGCGTCCATCCAGCCGACCGGGCCGGCGTACCAGCCGCGGTCCATGCCCTCGAGCTCGGCGATCGCGCCGGCGGCCCTGGGCCAGGGCTCGCCGCCGACGGCGGGGGTCGGGTGCAGCATCCCGGCCAGCTCGATCGCCGAGTGGGGCTCGGCGAGCTGGGCGATCACCGGGGTCGCCAGGTGCTGGATGTTGGCGACCTTGACGATCTCCGGCTCGGGCGCCGCCTCGACCCAGACCGCGTGCGGGCGCAGGGCGCGGACGATGCGCTCGGAGACGATGCGCTGCTCGCGGCGGTCCTTGTCGCTGCGCAGCAGCTGCTCGCCGAGGTGGTCGTCGACGGCGGGGTCGGAGCTGCGCCGGGTCGAGCCGGCGAGGGCGACGGTGGAGACGCTGGCGCCGGAGCGGCGCACCAGCAGCTCCGGGCTGGCGCCGATGAAGGCCGCCTCGGGCGTGCCGACGCAGAAGCAGAAGCAGGCGGGGAACTGCTCGCGCATGGCGCCGAACAGGGCGGCCGGATCGTGGGCGGCGCCGGCGCCGACGACGACCTCGCGCGCGAGCACGACCTTGCTCATCTCCCCCGCTTCGATCCGGGCCGTGGCGGCGCCGACGGCGGCTTCGAAGTCGCCGGGCGGACGGGCGCTGCGGATCTCGCGCGTGCGAGGTCGGGTGCGGGTCGAGCATCGGCAGCGGCGCCTCGCCGCGCAGGCCGGCCAGGCGCGCGGCCATCGCGGCGCTGCGGGCGTCGGCGTCGTCGCCCGGCTGGACCACCGCGTTGAGGGTGAGGAAGGCGCGATCGCCGCTGCGGCAGAGCGAGAGCTCGGGCAGGACCAGCGAGCCGGGCGAGAGCGAGGACCAGGTCGAGGAGCCGCCGCCCTCCGGCTCGAAGGCGAAGCCGCCGAGCCAGACCGGGCCGGCCCCGGCCGGCAGCCCGCGGGGCTCGTCGAGCACCGCGTCGCCGCCTGTTCGCAGGCACTGCTCGGCGACCTCGCCGAAGCGGGCGGGGCCGCGCGAGGCTGCCTCGTGGGCGACGCCGAGCCCGGCCAGCGCGAACCCCCGGTCCGGCTGCTCCCAGGCAGAACCAGCGGTCGGAGGCCAGCCGCGAGGCGAACACCGCCGCGCAGGGATCGGCGACGTCGGTCTCGACGGTGACGCTTACGAGGGTCCGGCGCCCGCGCCGGACGGCCTTGGCGACGAGCTCTTGGAGGAGCTCAGTCGCTACCACGGGCGATGGCGATCTCGCCCGTGCGGACCATTTCGACGAGCCCGTGGGGGCGGACCATGCGCTCGAAGGCCTCGATCTTGTCGGCGGAGCCGGTCACCTCGATCGTCATCGTGCGGCGGGCGACGTCGACGATTTTGGCCCGGAAGATCTCCGCGAACTGGATGATCTCGGCCCGGTTCTCGACCGCCGAGGAGACCTTGAACAGCGCCATCTCCCTGGCCACCGTCTCCTCCGGCTCCATGTCGCGGATCTTCAGCACGTTGATCAGCTTGTGCAGCTGCTTGGTCACCTGGTCGATCGGGTGGACGGCGCCGTCGAGCGTGAGCGTGACCCGCGAGATGCTGGGGTCGTCGGTCGGCCCGACCGCGAGCGTGTCGATGTTGAAGCCGCGACGCGAGAAGAGGCCGGCGACGCGGGCCAGCACGCCCGGCTTGTTCTCGACCAGGATCGAGAGGATGTGCTTGCGCCCGCTGAGCTGGCCCGGCAGGTGCAGGTCCTCCAATTTGACGGCCTGCGGCGTCCCGCCTCCATCAGCGCACCGCCCCCGGCGCCTCGACCATGTCGCGGGCCGCCTGGCCCGGAGCGATCATCGGGTAGACGTTCTCCTCCTGGGCGACGCGGACGTCGAGCAGGACCGGGCCGTCGGTCTCCAGCGCCTTGACCATCGTCTCCTCGAGGTCGGCCGAGTTGTCGCAGCGCAGGCCGGTGGCGCCGAAGGCCTCGGCCAGCTTCACCCAGTCGGGGCTGGCGCCCATCTCGACCGAGCTGTAGCGGCGGTCCCAGAACAGCTCCTGCCACTGGCGGACCATGCCCATGTAGCCGTTGTTCATGAGGAAGACCTTGACCGGGATCTCCTCGGTGACGCAGGTGGCGAGCTCCTGCACGTTCATGATCAGGCTGCCGTCGCCGGCCAGGCAGACCACGTGCTCGTCGGGGCAGGCGACCTTGGCGCCGACCGCCGAGGGCAGGCCGAAGCCCATCGTGCCGAGGCCGCCGGAGTTGATCCAGCGCCGGGGTTTCTCGAAGCCGTAGTACTGGGCCGCCCACATCTGGTGCTGGCCGACGTCGGAGGTGATGATCGCGTCGCCCTGGGTCGCCCGGTGCATCGCCTCGACCATGAACTGCGGCTTGATCTCGCCGTCCTTCCCGGGCTCGTAGAAGAGCGGGTGCTCCTCCTGCCAGCCGCGCAGCTGGTTCCACCAGGCGTCGAGGCGGGAGGAGTCGGTCTGCAGCGCCCGGTACTCGCGGGTCAGCTTCGGCAGCACCTGCTTGACGTCGCCGACGATCGGGATGTGGGCGCCGACGTTCTTGGAGATCTCCGCCGGGTCGATGTCGATGTGGATGATCTTCGCGTGCGGGGCGAACTCGGAGAGCTTGCCGGTGATGCGGTCGTCGAAGCGGGCGCCGATGGCGACGATCAGGTCGGCTTTGTCCATCGCCGTGTTGGCGGTGTAGGTGCCGTGCATGCCCAGCATCCCCAGCCAGTTCTCGCCCGAGGCCGGGTAGCTGCCGAGGCCCATCAGGGTCGAGGTGATCGGGAAGCGGTCGGAGGCGACGAGCTCGCGCAGCTCCTCGGAGGCGTTGGCGTTGACGACGCCGCCGCCCGTGTAGAGGATCGGCCGGCGGGCGTTGGCGAGCGCCTTGGCGGCGATGCGGATCTGCTTGATGTTGCCCTCGGTCGAGGGCTTGTAGCCGGGCAGCTCGACCGGCTCGGTCCGCGGCTGATAGTCGATGTCGGCCCGCGAGAGGTCCTGCGGGATGTCGAGCAGGACCGGCCCCGGGCGCCCGGTCGAGGCGACGTGGAAGGCCTCGTGCACGTACTCGGGGATCTGGCGGGCGTCGGTGACCTGGAAGGAGTGCTTCACGAAGGGCAGCGTGGCGCCGAGGATGTCGGCCTCCTGGAAGCCGTCGGTGCCGATCAGCTCGGTGCGGACCTGGCCGGTGATGAAGACGGTGGGGACCGAGTCCAGCATCGCGTCGGCGATCGCGGTGACCAGGTTGGTCGCGCCCGGCCCGGAGGTGGCGAAGGCGACCCCGACCTTGCCCGAGGCCTTGGCGTAGCCCTCGGCGGCGTGGCCGCCGCCCTGCTCGTGGCGGACCTGGACGTGGCGGAAGTCGGCGTCGACGAGGGCGTCGTAGGTCGGCAGGTTGGCCCCGCCGGGGATCCCGAAGACGTCCTTGACGCCCTCCGCCTTGAGGCTTTCCATCAACGTGTCAGCGGCTCTCATCGAACTGGCGATGCTACCAGCGCGCAGGCGCCGTCCGGGCCGGCGGGCGAGGCTTGGCTATGCCTGGCCAGCGGGCGATTTCGCCGGGTTCCAGCGGGTGCGGGGGTCGATCGCGATGTCGAGCGCGTTCCCCTTGTAGCGCTCGATGATGTGGAGCATCGACTCGACCAGCTCCTCGCCCAGCAGGGTCGGCTCGAGCCCGAGGTCGAGCAGCTTGGTGTGGATCGCGTTGTAGTAGTGCTCTTCCTTCTCGACCCGCGGGTTCTCGTAGTGCTGGATCTCGACCGAGTAGCCGAGGTGCTCGCCGGCCTGCTTGACCAGCCCGGCCAGCTCGAGCACCGAGAACTGCTCGGTGAACTGGTTGAAGACGCGGAAGTCGCCGCGCTCGGCCGGGTTGGCGACGGCCAGCTCGACGCAGGCGATGGTGTCGCGGATGTTGAGGAAGCCGCGGGTCTGGTGGCCGGCGCCGTAGACGGTCAGCGGGTGGCCGATCACCGCCTGCAGGCAGAAGCGGTTGAGCACGGTGCCGAAGATCTCGTCGTAGTCGAAGCGGGTGACGAGGCGCTCGTCGCCCTCGGTCTCGGCGGTGTCGATGCCGTAGACGACGCCCTGGTTGAGGTCGGTGGCGCGCAGCCCCCAGACCCGGCAGGCGAAGTGGATGTTGGTCGAGTCGTGGACCTTGGAGCAGTGGTAGAGCGAGGCCGGCAGCTTCGGGAAGGGCAGGGTGTCCTTGCGCCCCTTGTGCTCGATCTCGATGTAGCCCTCCTCGATGTCGATGTCGGGCTGGCCGTACTCGCCCATCGTCCCCAGCTTGACCAGGTGGCAGTCGGGGACGTGGTCGCGGATCGAGAAGAGCAGGTTGAGGTTGCCGATCACGTTGGCGTGCTGGGTCTCGACCGCCTTCTGGCGCGAGGCCATCGAGTACGGCGCCGAGGCCTGCTGGCCGTAGTGGACGACCGCCTCCGGCATCGTCTCGGCGACGACCGCGTCGAGGAAGTCGCCGTCCTCGATCGCGCCGACGTAGCTGCGGATCTCCCTGCCGGAGATCTCCTTCCAGGCGGCGAGCCGCGGCTCGAAATCGGCGATCGGCGTCAGCGAGCCGGTGCCGGCTTCCTCGTGCCAGCGGCGGCGCGAGAAATTGTCGACGACGGAGACCTCGTGGCCACGAGCCGAGAAGTGCAGCGCCGTCGGCCAGCCCAGGTAACCGTCACCCCCGAGGATGAGGATTCGCATAGGACGCGGCAGCTTAGAGGGTTGGGCGGGCGCCAGACCAACCGTCCTAGTTGAATCAGGCCGATGGAAAACGGACTGGCGGCGCGAAACGGGGGCCGGGTCGGCCTCGCCGCCCTCGTCGCGATCCTGCTGATCGGGCTCGGCCTGCGCCTCGACTACGCCTGGGAGGGGCGCGAGCCGGTCTTCGACGCCGCCGCCTACGCGGCGATCGCGGCCAACCTCGAGCGGGGGGACGGGTTCACCGTCGGCGCCGCCGCGACCCAGCCCTCCAGCAACTACTCCCCCGGCCTGCCGCTGCTGGTCGCCGGCGCCTACGAGGTGACCGGGGGCGTCCACGAACGCACCGTCCGCGTGCTGCTGGCGCTGATCGGCTCCCTCGCCGTCCTCTTCACCTACCTGATCGGCCGCCGGCTTTCCGGGCCTACCGCGGGACTGATCGGCGCCGCGGCCATCGCCATCTACCCGGCGCTACTCGAGTACCAGGGAATGCTGATGAGCGAGCCACTTGCCGCGACGCTGCTGTCCGGCTCCGTCCTCGCAATCTTCTGGGCAAGCGACCCTTCGCCCGGGTGGCGTGAGGGGAGGGGGGCCGAGAACGGACCCAGTTTGGCCCGCCCGCAGGCCCCCCTCCCCTTGCGACACCCGGGCGCCAGGTGGCTCGTCCCTGGCCTGTTGCTCGGCGCCACCGCGATGGTCCGGCCCGAGTACCTCGGGGTCGCCCTCCTGCTTGGAGTCGTCGTCTTCGCCCGCACGGCCGGCAGCGACTGGCGGCGGGCGCTGGCCCAGGCCCTTGTCCTGCTCGCAGGCGTGATCGTGATCGTCGCCCCCTGGACGATCCGCAACGCGGTCGCACTGGACCGCGCGGTGCCGATCTCGACCGGCGGCGGCCAGGTGCTCTTCGCCGGCACCTACATGCCGTCGGACGGCGACCCGGAAAAGGTCGGGGCCGAGGTCGTCACCCGCCATCCGGGGCTGTTCGACCCGGCCGACGCGCGACGCCTGCGACTCGAGCAGATCCTCGCCCGGCTCGCCGCCGCCCGTTACCCCGGCCTGGAAACCGATCGGGCGCTGTCGCGGATGGGCCGCGAGCAGCTCGGCGACGACGTCTCCGAACAGCCGCTCGAGTTCGCCGGCTTCCTCGCGGCCAAGGTCGGGCGGATCTGGTCGCACGGCCCGCGCGACGTGATGCGCGAGCCGGGCTGGGAGGCCCTGCACTGGGCCCTCGTCGGCTTCGGCCTGCTCGGCCTCTGCCTGCTCGCCTGGCGCCGGCGCTGGGAGGCGCTGGTGCTCGCCACCGTCTTCCTCGCGATCACCGCACTCAGCACCGTCCTGGTCGCCTCGCCGCGGCGGGTGCTGGTGATGCTGCCGCTGGTCGCCGCCCTGGCCGGGGTCGGTGTGACCTGGCTCGTGGGTGCCGCGAGGGAGAGGCGCCGCAGCGCCCCTCCCCATGAGGCCGCGGACCCGCTCAGTCCTGGTCGTACTTGACCTGGAAGGTGAGCTTGATGAAGGTCGCGGTGTCGGCGCCTTTGAAGGTGCACTTGTAAGCGACGACGTCGGGGTCGGTCGACTTCACGGTCGGCACGCAGTAGAAGGCCTTGGTCGAGCGCGGCTCCTCGATCCGCAGTTCGGTGGTCTTGCCCATCACTTCCTTGGCGTGGGCGCAGGTGGCGAAACGGGCCTGCGAGGGATCGACGTTGCTCGAGGTCAGGGTGCCCTTGACGGTCTTGCCGATCACGTTCTTGGAGCTGGTGGTGCAGGTCTTGGCGGGCGCGGCCTTGGCGGCGGCGTTCGCGGCGGGGACGAGCAGCGCGCAGGCGGCAAGCGCGATGAGGGGTGCGAGATAACGGCGCATCGAGGCATCTCCTAGGTCGGATTGACTTGCCCAGCCGTTTTCGCCGCCGCCGCTCGGCGCCCTGCCGGCGACGGTTGCTGAGTTGAGCCGCCCAGAGCCGGCCTAACTCAGCAATCGCCAGCACGGATAGCCTGAGCCGGCCTTGAACGCCGCCGCCACCTGGATCCGCGCGCTGCCGTCCCGCTACGGGAAGACGACGCTGATCGCGCTGGCGCTGATCGCCGCGCTCGGGCTCGGCGCCCGCGCCTACGTCGTGGTCAAGCCGGTCGAGCACCCGGCCGACGACTCGCACGCCTACTACGCGCTGGCCAAGGCCCTTTATGAGGAAGGGAGCTTCGGCGGCCCCGAATTCCATGACTCCAGCGACTGGTCGCCGGGGGCGCCGCTGCTCTACGCGGCCAGCTTCTACGCCACCGGCGGTGCCCGCGAAGGGACCGCCCGAATCGTCGAGGCGCTGCTCGGGGTGGCCGCGATCCTCGTCGTCTTCCTGCTCGGCGCGCGCCTGGGCAACGCCGCGGCGTCGCGCGCCGGACCGCGGCTGGGCTCGACTGTCGGGCTGCTGGCCGCCACCGCCGTCGCCGTCTACCCGCCCTTCATCCACTCCACCGGCGAGCTGATGAGCGAGCCACCGGCGATCCTGACCTTGCCGGCGGCGGTGCTCGCCTTCCTCTGGGCGGGCGATGCGGGGCGCTCGCGCTGGGCCTGGCTCCTGCCCGGCCTGCTGTTCGGCCTGACCGCGATGTTCCGCCCCGAGTATCTCTTCGTCGGCGCCGCCTTCGTCCTGCTCGCCGCCCTGCGCCCGGTCCTGGCACGCGGCTGGTCGGCCGGCTGGAAGCCCGGCCTCGCGGGGGGAGCGCTTCTCCTCGTCGCCCTCCTCCTCCCCATCGTCCCCTGGACGATCCGCAACGCCGACGTGCTCGGGCGCGTGGTGCCGATCTCGACCGGCAGCGGCAAGGCGCTCTACGTCGGCACCTACCTGCCCGCCGACGGCGAATACCAGCGGGTCAAGGCGCTGCTCTACGAACGCTATGAGCACAGATCGCTGCCGCCCGACTCGGAAGCGCTGAACGCGGTCGACCCGACGCCCCTCTTCAACCGGGTCGCCGAACGCTATCCCGACCTCCCACGCGATTCCGCCCTCGGCAAGATCGGCAAGGAAAACCTCTCCAAGTACTGGGGCGAAGACCCGACCGGCTACCTGGCGATGACCGCGCGCAAGGTCGGCCGGATGTGGAGCAGCGGGGTCGGCGCAGCGATGAGCAGCGGGGTCGGGCGGGCGCTGCAGATCCTGCTGGTCGCGCTCGGGCTGGCCGGCTTCGCCGTGCTCGGCGCGCGCCGGCGCTGGTGGGATCTGGTCGCCCTGGCGACGCCGATCGTCCTCGTCACCGCGATCGGCGCCGCCTCGCTGGCCGCCCCGCGGCGCAACGAGGTGCTGATGACGCTGGTCTTCCCACTTGCCGCCCTGGCGCTGTCACGGGGGGTCGCGGCAATATCCTCCGGTCGCGAATGGTCCCCAGAGCAGGCATCTTCCCCGCCGAACTGACGGCGCTCCGCAGCGGCGGGCTGATCTTCGCGATCGGCCTCGTCGCCTACGCGATCCTGCGCCGCCGCTCGCTGCGCAACGTCGACGTGCTGCTCCTGCTCGCCGCCGGCCTCGGGCTGGCCCTGGTCTCGGGGACCGAAATCGTCGATGGCCTGCTCTCCGCCTTCTCCTTCGAAAAAGGCAACGGCGGCCGCATCCTCGGCCTCGCCGTCTTCGCCATCTTCATCCTCTTCTTCCTGATCCTGCGGGCGCTCTCGGTGGCGGCGCGCAACTCGCGCCAGCTCTCGGCGGCGCTGGAGGGGCTGGCCTGGGAGGAGTTCCGCCAGGCCGGGTTGCCGGAGCGCTTCCGCGGCAAGGTCGCGATCCTCGTCCCCGCCTACAACGAGGCCGAGAACATTGGCCACGTGCTCGACCAGATGCCAGCCGCGGCCTGCGGCATCGGCACCGAGGTCCTGGTCGTCGACGACGGCTCCCGCGACGGCACCGGCGACGTCGCCGCCTCGCACGGCGCCGCGGTCGCCCGCCACGTCACCAACCGCGGCGGCGGCGCCGCCCTGCGCACCGGCTACCGGCTGATGGTCGAATCCGGGGCCGAGGTCGTCGTCACCCTCGACGCCGACGGCCAGCACCTGCCGTCGGAGATGGAGCGCCTGGTCAAGCCGGTGCTCGACGGCGAGGTCGACATGGCCCACGGCTCCCGCGTCCTCGGCCACGCCGACCGCAACCACTTCGCCCGCGAGCTCGGCATCGTCTTCTTCAACCGCCTGGTCTCGTTCATCACCCGCACCCACGTGACCGACTGCTCCAACGGCTACCGCGCCGTCCGCACCACCGTCCTGCCCCAGCTGGTCCTGCGCCAGGAGCAGTTCCACACCTCCGAGTTCATGATCGAGGCGATCAAGCGGGGGATTCCGGCGAAAGAGGTCCCGATCACGGTCGAACAGCGGCTGCACGGCCACTCCAAGAAGCCGGCGGTCTTCCGCTACGGGGTCGGGTTCGCGAACGCGATCGTGAGGACCTGGCTGCGGTAGGCCAGTGGGAGGGATGGGATACCCCTCCCCGTGAATTTGTCGCTCCGCGCCTTATGGGCGCGTCGCTCCGGATGTTGGAGCGCGACCTAAAGGTCGCGCGGAAACCGGATTGCATTTCCGCCGCTTCGCGACATTCCCGGGGAGGGGTATCCCATCCCTCTCACAGACGCACCGCGCGACCTCCCATCTACGAGGGAAGGTCCACCCCGGTGCGTCTTCTCGCGTAGGTACCGAACCCTGAGCCGTCCCGGCAACCTGGTGTTGCTGAGGGGTCTGGGTACCCCCGATTCGAATGTGGCCGAACGGCCGCGATATGCAATCTGTCATTTGCCCGCCATAGGCGGGCAGCATGCTGCGGAGCAGCCCGCTTCAGCGGGCGCGACTGAATTCGAATCGGGGGTACCCAGACCCCTCTACCGCACACCCGGGTGCCTGACCGCCGCCGGATCAGGCAAATACAGGTCGGTCCCGCACCGCGGGCAGACCTGGACGTAGAGCTTCAGCTCCTTCTGGCAGGTCGGGCACTGCCGTTCCGGTTCGTTCTTCTCGACCCGGTAGAGGATCGCGGCGACGAGGCCGAGCAGGGGGACAACGGCGCCGATCACGAACCAGATCCAGAAGGAGCTGCCCTTGCCCTTGGCGACGATGCCGGTGGCGAGGCCGAAGAAGAAGGCGATCACGAGGTACTCCATGCGGTCATTTTGACGGTTCGGCGCATGGTCCGAACGTCCAGGCGGGGGAACCTGCCTAAAGGCGGCGTGGCGGGGACCGACAACCAGGGAAAGGCCCAAGCGGGCCGTCTTGCGCATGGCGATCCCACGAACCTCAGCGAGCGCGGCGAAACCGAAGCGGCATCACCGCCGCCACCGCCTGCACCTCTGGAAGGACAAGCACTACCGCTGGGTCCCCGACGGGAACGGCGACTGGCGGGTGCAGGGCTACATCTTCCGCCACCACCACAAGCCCAAGCGCGGGCACTACCGCGGCCCCGGGAAGAAGCCGCCGGGCCGGGCGGCGACGACGGCCGCTCCCGTCGACCGCGACCCACGCCCCGCCGGCGCCTACCAGGGCCCGTTCGGCGTCGAGCAGGCGGTGCGGCTGCTGAACCGGGCCGGGTTCGGCCCGGTTCCGGGCCAGGCGGAGCAGTTGGTCTCACTCGGCCTCGTCGGCGCGGTCCAGTCGCTGACCCGGCCCAGCGGCCCCGCCGGCCTGCACGGGCCGGCGCCGGTCGACGACGAGGGCAACCCGATCGCCCCCGCCGACGCCTGGGGCCACGACCACCTCTGGTGGATCGACCGCATGGTCAGGAGCGACCAGCCCCTGGTCGAGCGGATGGCGCTGGTCCTGCACGACTGGTTCGCGACCTCGCTCGACGGCGTCTCCAAACAGCAGCAGATGATCGACCAGTCCAACCTCTTCCGCTCGGCCTGCTTCGGCTCCTTCCTCGACCTCTTCCGGGCGGTGACGGTCGACCCGGCGATGCTGCAGTGGCTGAACGGCAACGAAAACCGCAAGGACGGGCCGAACGAGAACTACGGCAGGGAGATGATGGAGCTGTTCAGCCTCGGCGCCGACCGCGGCGCCTACAGCGAGGACGACATCCGCGAACAGGCCCGGGCGCTGACCGGCTGGCGCAACGACTGGTCGGGAGAGCTCGGCGCCCACAACTTCCGCTTCGACCCGCGGCTGCACGACACCAACGTCAAGACGGTCTTCGGGCGGACCGGCAACTGGAGCTGGGAAGACGCGCCGCGCCTCTGCGTCGAGAACCCCCTCCACCCCTCCTTCTTCGTCACCAAGCTCTGGAGCTACTTCGTGCCGCAGCCGCCGTCGGCGTCGATGCAGGACGGGCTGATCAGCACCTACCGCGGCTCCGGCTGGCAGATCCGCCCGGTCCTGGAGACGATCCTGACGAGCCCCGACCTCTATCAGGGCCCGGCGATGGTCAAGCCACCGGTGGTCCAACTCGCCGGGATGCTGCGGGCGCTCGGCCGCTACGTCGACACCGACGCCTGGACCTGGCTCTGCGAACCGGCCGGGCAGGTGCTGTTCCGGCCGCCCAACGTCTCCGGCTGGGACGACACGCGCTGGCTCGACACCTCGCGCATGCGGGCGCGCTGGAACATCGCCCACTACGCCCTCGACAACATCTCAGTCGACGCCTGGAACGGCAGCTACAGCCCGACCGAGACCGCCGAGGAAGCGATGGCGCGGGCGATCGCCTCCTGGGGCTCGCCGGCACTGCGCCCGGAACACCGGGCGGAGCTGCTCGACTTCGCCCAGCGGGCGGAGAAACTGGCGCTCGCCAGCTGGCAGCGCGGGCCCTACCGGGCGATGCGCCAGAACGCCCTGCTGCAGCTGATCGGCACCAGCCCGGACACGATCCTGCAATGACCCCGGGCTCGCACAACTGCTGCGGCGACTACACCCGCTCCCAGCTGCTGCGCTCGGCGGCGGCGGAAGCCGGCAGGGGCCTGCCGGTGATCGAGCCGGGGATGCCGGAGCCCGCCGGCACCGGCCTCTCGCGGCGCACCTTCCTCTCGCGCACCGCCGGCCTGGCGCTGGCGGTCTACGGCGCCTCGAAGATCCCGCTCTCGGTCTTCGAGGAAGGCATCGCCCAGGCGGCGACGGGGGACAAAGTCCTCGTCTCGGTCTTCTTCGACGGCGGCGTCGACTCGCTCAGCGTGCTCGCGCCGGTCGGCGACCCGCGCTACTCGCAGCTGCGCCCCAACCTCGCGCTCTCGCCCGAGGACGGCACCCCCTTCAGCGAGGACACCCGCCTCAACTGGCACCCGGCGGCGGCCAGCCTGGCCACGCTCCACGCCGAGGGCAAAGTCAGTGCCTTCCCGGCGATCGGCTACGACCATCCCGACCAGTCGCACTTCACCTCGCGCCACTTCTACGAGGTCGGCGAGCTCGCGGTCGGCTTCCGCACCGGCTGGCTCGGGCGCTACATCGACGCGGTCGGCGACTCCGAGAACCCGCTGCAGGGACTCTCGATGGACGGCTCGCTCTCGCCGATGCTCGCCACCGCCGACAAGCCGGTGGCGGCGATCGACAGCGTCGACGGCTTCGATCTCTGGTCGTCGGTCAGCGACCCGGTCGAGGCCGAGATGTACCGCAGCTTCGCCCGCTTCGGCTCGCTGCCGTCGGACTCCGCCGGGCTCGCCCAGGTCCGCCGCGCCACCGCCCAGACCGACAAGCTGCGCCAGGACCTCGAGGGCATCGGCGAGTTCACCAGCCCGGTCGCCTACCCCGACACCTGGTTCTCCCACAAGCTCGCCGGGCTCGCCGCCTTCATCGCCGCCGGGCTGCCGATGCGGGCGGTGACGATCCGCGCCGCCGGCGGCTACGACACCCACTCCGACCAGGCGACCGACCTCGAGCGCAACCTGCGCGAGACCTGCGAGGGGCTGCTGGCCTTCCAGCGCGACCTCGAGGCTCGCAACCTCGCCGACCGGGTGCTGACCGAGATGTGGAGCGAGTTCGGGCGGCGCCCTGAGGAGAACGGCTCGGCCGGGACCGACCACGGCGCCGCCGGCTGCGCCTTCGTGATCGGCTCCAGGGCGCAGGGCGAGATGGTCGGCGAGTTCCCCGGGCTGGCGACCCTCGACGGCAACGAAAACCTGCGCGTGACCAGCGACTTCCGCGGCATGTACTGCGCCCTGCTGGAGCAGTGGCTGGGGCACGACGCCGGCCCGATCATCCCCGGCGCCTCCGGCTTCGCCCGGCCGACGCTGGTGAAGGCGTGAGCAGGGGCCTCGCGGCCGTCGTCGCCCTGGCGCTGGCCGCGGCTCTCGGCCTTGTTCCCTCCGGCCAGATCGTCGCCCGTGCCAGCGCCGCCAGCTGCTCCTGGCAGCAGCACTCGAAGCGGATCGTCAAGCGGGTCAAGCGCAACGGCCATGTGCGCCGGATCGTCCACCTCAAGCGCTGGCGCACCTGCGACCCGCTGCTGGCGCCGCCGGCGATCGCTGCTCCGCCAGCCGTCCCGGTGGCCCCTCCCGCCGCCGCGCCGGCCGCGGAAGCGGAACCGCCGCCGCGCCGGGTCAGCATCAAGGCCGAAGACGCCACGCCGGAAGCCTTCAGCTTCACGCTCTCGCGCCTCTTCGTCGCCGCCGGCGATGTCACCCTCGAACTCAACAACCAGGGCCAGGACGCGCACAACCTCAACCTCCGCCGCGAAGACGGAGAAGGCACGCCGCTGGAGGTCGGCGAAGCCGGGCCCGGCGAGCACCGGGTCGGCCACTTCGCCCTGGCGCCGGGCACCTACCGGCTCTGGTGCAGCCTGCCCCAGCACGAGGAATGGGGGATGAGCGTCGAGCTCGAGGTCAGGGCCGGCTAGCCGAGGCGCTTCGGGTGCCCGATCTGGCCCAGCTCGGCGAGGTCGCGGCCGAAGGGCAGGCTGGTGGTCCAGTCGACCACCGCGTGGGCCTTGCGGGCGGCACCCGGAATCTGGCTCATGTGGTAGCTCCGGGCCAGCCACCAGGCCGGGAAGCCGCGGAAGGTGCGGTCGCCGATCTTGCCCACCGCCTTGTAGCGGCCGAGGTTGACGAAGGCGGCTTCGCCGCGGTACTCGAACGGCCGCGCCGCACCGATCCCGAGCTCGGCGGCGATGTTGCGCGCCGCCACCGGGCCCTGGCGGACGGCGTGCTGGGCCGTGGGCGGGCAGGTGCCGCCGCGGGGGTCGGGGGCGGCGGCGCAGTCGCCGATCGCCCAGACCGAGTCGAGGCCCTCGACCCGCAGGTGGTCGTCGACCGGGACCCGCCCGCGCTCGTCCAGCGGCAGGCTGAGCTCCCGCAGGCGCGGGTTCGGGGTGACGCCGGCGGTCCAGACGACGGTCTTGGTCGCCAGCGTCTCGCCGCTCGAGAGCCGAGCGCTGTCCGCGGTCACCTCCTCCAGCATCGTGCCGAGGCGGATGTCGATGCCGCGGCCGCGCAGCTCGCGCAGGGCGTAGTCGGCAAGCTCGATGTCGATCTCCGGCAGGACGCGGTCGGCGGCCTCGACCAGGACCCAGCGCATCCCGTGCAGGCGGGCGCGGGGGTAGCTCTCCATCGCCTCGGCGGCGAAGTCCTGCAGCTCGGCCAGCGCCTCCAGCCCGGCGTAGCCGCCGCCGACGAAGACGTAGGTGAGCAGCTCTTCGCGCCGGGCCGCGTCCTCGCTGGCGTTGGCGGCCTCCAGCGTCTCGATCACGTGGTTGCGCAGCCAGATCGCGTCGGCCAGGTCTTTGAACCCGATCGCGTGCTCGGAGAGGCCGGGCACCGGCAGGGTCCGCGAGACCGAGCCCAGGGCAAGCAGCAGCTGGTCGTAGGGAAGGTCCTCGTCCTCGCCCTCGTGGCTGTGCAGCCGCACGGTCTTGGCCGCGGGGTCGTGGCCGACGACCTCGCCGAGCCGCAGGTAGGTGCGCTTGAGGATCTCCCGCAGCGGCGTCACCACATGGCGCGGCTCCAGCGTGCCCGCCGCGGCCTCCGGCAGGAACGGCGTGTAGAGCATGTAGTTGACGTCGTTGACGAGGCTCAGCCGCGCCGACTGCCGCGGCATCGCCTTCTCCAGCTCCCGCGCGGCCGCGGCCCCACCAAACCCACCACCGACGATGACGACGTTCCAGGCCATGCCCTGAACCTAGCACTTTGTAACAAGTTGTCACAAACGTGTCAGATCACACTTTCGTGACAGGTGAATCTGCTCCAACCCTTGCTATACGGGGGCAACTGCAGACGCACCGCCTGAGGCGGTCGGGGGAGGTCCCGACGGAACCTCCCGCTGTTCGTGACGGCGGGACCTCCCCCGACCGCCCCCCACCTACAGCCCCAGTTGCTCCCGGATCAAGCGGTTGACCTCGCCGCCGTCGGCACGCCCCTTGGTCTCCTTCATCACGGCGCCGACGATGGCGCCGATCGCCTTCGGGTTGCCGGCCTTGATCTCCTCGGCGGCCTTGGGGTTGGACGCGACGGCGGTGGCGACGATCGACTCCAGCTCGCCGCTGTCGGAGATCTGGGCAAGGCCCTCGCGCTCGACGATCGCGGCCGGCTCGCCGCCCTCGGCGACGAGCGCGGCCAGAACGGTCTTGCCGCTGCCGTGGGAGATCTTCTTCTCCTGGACCAGGGCGACCAGGGCGGCGAGGGCGGCGGGCCCGACCTTGGACTCCGCGGCGCCGACCTCTTCGTCCCCCTGGCGCAGGGCCGCGGCGAGCTCGCCAGTGACCCAGTTGGCGACCACCTTGGGCTCGATTCCGCTGGATGCATCGGCGACCCGCTCGAAGTAGGCGGCGGTGCCGGGATCGGTCGCGAGCGTCGCCGCCACGTCCTCGGCCAAGCCCAAGCCCACATAGCGCTCGATCCGCGCCGCCGGCAGCTCCGGCAGCGCCTCGCCGGCCTCGCGCAGCATCTGCTCGGTCGGCGCCAACGGCACCAGGTCGGGCTCGGGGAAGTAGCGGTAGTCGTGCGACTCCTCCTTCGAGCGCAGCGAGGTGAGGCTGCCGCTCTGCGGGTCGAAGTGGAGGGTCTCCTGGGTCACCGTCCCCCCCGCCCCGATCAGCTCGCGCTGGCGCTCGAGCTCGGCTTCGACCCCGCGCTGGAGGAAGCGGAAGCTGTTCATGTTCTTCAGCTCGGTCTTGGTCCCCAGCGTCTCGGAGCCGGCCGGGCGCACGGAGACGTTGGCGTCGACGCGCAGGCTCCCCTCCTCCATGTTGACGTCGGAGACGCCGAGCTGGCGCACCGTCTCGCGCAGCAGCCGGGCCCACTGAGCGGCTTCGGCGGCGCCGCGCAGGTCGGGCTCGGTGACGATCTCGACCAGCGGCGTGCCGCCGCGGTTGAAGTCGACCAGCGAGGCGCTGGAGCCGTGGATGCGGCCCGAGCCGCCGACGTGGATCGTCTTCGCCGCGTCCTCCTCGAGGTGGGCCCGGTGGATGCGGATGTCGCCGAGCTTGCCGTTGCTGGCAAGCGGGATGTCGAACTGGCTGATCTGGTACGCCTTCGGACTGTCGGGATAGAAGTAGTTCTTGCGGTGGAAGATCGAGTGCGGCGCGATCTCGCACTCCAGCGCCAGGCCGATCTGCAGCGCGTAGAGGATCGCCTGTTCGTTGGGGACCGGCAGCACCCCAGGGTGGGCGAGGCAGACCGGGCAGGTGTGGACGTTGGGCTCGTCGCCGAAGGAGAGCGCGCAGCCGCAGAACATCTTCGTCTGCGTCGCCAGCTGGACGTGGATCTCCAGCCCGATCACCGCTTCCAGCTCGTGCGCCTGCTCAGCCATTGACGCCCTCCGGCCTGGAGTCGAAGCCGATCCCCCGCTCCAGCGCGTACGCCGCCTCCAGCAGCTTCTGCTCGGCGAAGGCCGGCGCCGCGATCTGGAAGCCGACCGGCAGCTCGGGCCCGCCGCCCTCGGGTGCGGCGAGGCCGGCGGGGATCGAGATCGCCGGGATCCCGGCCAGGCTCATCGGCACCGTGAAGAAGTCGTTGAGGTACATCGAGAGCGGGTCGGCGGTCTTCTCGCCGAGCCCGAAGGCGACCGAGGGCGAGGTCGGGGTGACGACGAAGTCGATCGCCGCGAAGGCGGCGGTGAAATCCGCGGCGATCTTCGTCCGCACCTTCTGCGCCTGGCCGTAGTAGGCGTCGTAGTAGCCGGAGGAGAGCGCGTAGGTGCCGAGCATGATCCGCCGCTTCACCTCGGGCCCGAAGCCCTCGGCGCGGGTGTTCTCGTACATCTCCAGCAGGTCGCCGGAGTGCTCCGAGCGCATCCCGTAGCGGACGCCGTCGTAGCGGGCCAGGTTCGAGGAGGCCTCGGCCGGGGCGAGCACGTAGTAGGCGGAGATGCCGTGCTCGGCGCTGGGCAGGGCGAGGTCGCTCGAGATCTCGCCGCCGAGCGCCTCGATCCGTGCCAGCGCCTCCTCGAAGACCTTGCGCACGCCGGCGTCCATCTTCGCCTCAGCCAGCTCGGCCGGCACCCCGAAGCGCAGCCCGCTCAGGTCCTCGCGGCTGGGGGCGACGATGCCGCCCTCGATCCCGACCGAGGTCGAGTCGCAGGGGTCGCGCCCCTGCAGCGCCGCCAGCAGCAGCGCGGCGTCGGTGACGTCGCGGGTCAGCGGGCCGCACTGGTCGAGCGAGGAGGCGAAGGCGATCATCCCGTAGCGCGAGATCGAGCCATAGGTCGGCTTCAGGCCGACGATGCCGCAGAGCGAGGCGGGCTGGCGGATCGAGCCGCCGGTGTCGGTGCCGATCGCGCAGGGGGCGAGCCCTCCGGCGACCGCCGCGGCCGAGCCGCCGGAGGAGCCGCCGGGGACGCGGCCGCGGTCCCAGGGGTTCAGTACCGGCCCGTAGGCCGAGTTCTCGTTCGAGGAGCCCATCGCGAACTCGTCCATGTTGGTCTTGCCGAGCACTCGGGCGCCGGCGGCGTCGAGCCGCCGCACCGCGGTCGCGGTGTAGGGGGGCCGATAGCCCTCGAGGATGCGGGAGCCGGCCGTGGTCGGCGCGCCCTCGGTGCAGAAGATGTCCTTGACCGCGACCGGGATGCCGCTGAGCGGGCCGGCCTCGACCTCGTAGTTGTCGGGGTCCTCGACCTGCCAGAGGTAGGCGTTGAGCTCGTCGCCGGCCGCGGCCGCGCGCCAGGCCGCGAAGTACTCGGCGGCAGAGACGTCCCCGGCCGCGATCTTCGTCGCCGCCTCGGCGACGGTCAGCCCCAGCAGCTCCGACATCAAGCGTCGGCCTGGGGCGAGGGAACCCGGAAGGCGCCGTCGACGGGTTCGGGCGCCGGGGCCAGCGCCACCGCGGGCGCCAGGCTCGGCCGCGGCACGTCGGCACGCAGCACGTTCTCCAGCGCGACCACGTGGGTGGTCGGCTCCACGCCCTCCAGGTCCAGCTTGCCGATCCGGTCGACGTGCTCGAGGATGCCCGAGAGCTCGCCGGTCATCGTCTCGACCTCCTGCTCGGAGAGCCGCAGGCGCGAGAGCCGGGCAACGTGCAGAACCTGCTCGCGGTCGATCATCGGCGTGATTCTAGGAGGGCATCCCTGGCGGAGGGCGACTGGCTGCTCAGCCAGTTATTGTCCCGGCGATGCAGGGGCCGCGGGCAGAGAGATTCGTCGTCCTCAACCTGCGCCTGCTCGCCCTCACCTTCGCCGTCGTCGGCATCCTCTTCATCGCCGTGCCCAGCGGCGTCCTCGACGTCATCTCCGACGTCGGCGAATGGTTCGGCAACGACACCCGCGCGCCCCACACTCAGGAGTACCTGTGGCTGGCGCTGGCCTTCGCCTACATGGTCGTCATCACCGGCATCTCCCTGCTGGCCGCGACCGACGTCGTCCGCTACCGCGCCCTGCTGCTGGTCCTGGCCGCCGGCAAGACCGCCTCCTCGCTGGGCTCGCTCGCCTTCTTCCTGATCCAGGAACACGTCTTCATCTACCTGCTCAACTTCCTCGTCGACGGCTTCCTCGCCCTGTTCGCGCTCTGGCTCTGGGTCCTGGCCGGCCGCATCGGCCGTCCCGTCGACCCCGGTTGACAGCGGGCGCCGGGGCTTTCAGCCACTGAGCAACGCACCCTGAGCGCGATCTGCGCGGCGATGGCGCCGGGCATCGACGGCCTGCCGGTGGCCGAGCGCGACGTCGACGTCTCCGGGCCGGTGGCCGACTTCCTCGGCTCGGTCTCCCCCAGCGTCCTGCTCCGGCTCAAGCTCGGGCTGCGCGCCTTCGAGTGGCTGCCCTTCCCCTGGCGCTTCAGCCGCCTCGGCGCCGAGGCCCAGGAGGACTTCCTGCTCAAGCTCGAGGGCTCGCGCTTCCCCCTCCACCACGACCTGCTGCTGATGGCGAAGCTGTTCTCGACCCTTGGCTACGCGGTCACGCCCGAGGTCGAGCGGCGGATCGGCTTCGAGATCAAGTGCGGCCTCGCCGACGGCTCGCTGCCGGAGCCGGCCGGGACGCTCGGCGACACCGAGCCGCACGGCGAAGGCGAGGAGTGCGACGTCGTCATCGTCGGCTCCGGCGCCGGCGGCGCCGTCGCGGCGGCGGAGCTGGCCGCGGCCGGGCTCGACGTGGTCGTGCTCGAGGCCGGAGCCCACTACAACCGCGACAATTACCCCGCCGATCACCTCGACGCGATCGCCACGCTCTATCGCGACGGCGGCCTGACGATCGCCGAAGGGCGGCCGCCGATCCCGGTCCCGGTCGCCAAGGTGGTCGGCGGTACCACGGTGATCAACTCCGGCACCTGCTTCCGCGCCCCGGAGCCGGTGCTGGCGGACTGGAAGCAGCGCTTCGGGATCTCCTGGACCGGGGACATGGCCGCCGACTACGCCGAGGCCGAGCAGACCCTCCAGGTCAAGCAGCTCGACCCGGAGACGATGGGCCGCAACGGCCAGCTGGCGATGGAGGGAGCGGCCGCGCTCGGCGCCAGCGGCGCCCCGATCCACCGCAACGCCGGCGACTGCAGCCAGTGCAGCTCCTGCCCCTTCGGCTGCGAGATCGACGCCAAGCGCGGCATGCACGTCAGCTACCTGCCCCGCGCCGTCGCCGCCGGGGCGCGGATCCGCGCCGGCGTCGCGGTCGACCGGATCCTGGTCGAGGACGGCCGCGCGGTCGGGGTCAGCGGCACGGCCGGGGCCGGCGGCAAGCGCCGCCCCTTCACGGTCCGCGCCCGCCGCGCCGTCGTCGCCGCCGGCGGCTCCTTCGGCACGCCGGAGCTGCTGCTGCGCTCGGGGCTCGGCGGCAGGCAGGTCGGCCGCAACCTCCATATCCACCCCGCCTGCTGGGTCGGCGCCCGCTACGAGGAGGAGGTGCGCGGCTGGGACGGGGTGATGCAGAGCTACTACGTCGACGAGTGGGAGCCGGCCGGGATCCTGCTCGAGGCGACTTTCACCCCGCTCGCCTTCGGCGGCGCCTGGCTGCTCGGCGCCGGCGAGTCGCACCAGCGGGCGATGCTCGACTTCGGCCACGTCGGCTCGATCGGCGTCCACCTCTGCGACGAGTCCGCGGGCAAGGTGGGGCTCGGCGCCGAGGGCTCGCTGCGGGCCAGCTACAAGCTGCTGAAGAGCGACGCCGAGAAACTCGCCTTCGGCATCGCCCGCGCCGCCGAAGTCCACTTCGCCGCCGGCGCCACCGAGGTCTATCCCAACATCGCCCGCGTCGGCGTCCTCCGGCCCGGCGACCTGGCCGAGTTCGAGGCCGCCTCCTTCAAGCCGGCGGAGCTGCGCCTGGAGGCCTTCCACCCGATGGGCACCGCCCGCATCGCGGCTGACGAGCGCGAAGGCGCCTGCGGCATCGACGGCTCCGTCCACGGCACCCACGACCTCTACGTCGCCGACGGCTCCCTCTTCCCGACCTCGGTCGGCGTCAACCCGATGATGACCATCATCGCCTTCTCCAAGCAGATAGCCAGAGGGCTAGCCGAAAAAAGCAGCTCGACCCCTCCGCGCGGGTGCCGAGGGACCTCGAGCTCGACTGCCATCGTTCCGGAGCACACACCCAGCCCCCCGTCCCTCGCGCAGTTCATCTACCCGCGGCGCATGCGAGCGGGGTCCGGGTGCCCCTCCGAACGTTTTGCGCCGCTGGCCGGGGGGCCATCTCGGACGGCCCCCAGCGATCCCGCCAGTCAGGCGAGAGAGGAGGGGTACCAGGACCCCGCTACTGAGTGGGTGGTGGAGGCGGTGGCGGCGGGGTCCCGGCGCTGGGAGGGGGCGGCGGAGGCGGTGGCGGCGTCGAGGACGGTGGCGGCGGCGGACTGCCGGGGCCGCTCCCCGACAGCTTGTCGGCGGTGCCGCTGAAGGTCGTGCCCTCTTCCTGCATGCCGCGGTAGCCGCCGTAGGCGATGCCGGCGGCGGTGATCAGGCCGAGGAAGATGCCGAATTCGAGCGTGGCGTCGACGGAGACGCCGCCGAAGGTGCCGAAGCCCGGCGGGTCGACGATCCGGAACAGGACCAGCAGGGTCGAGAGGCCGCCGAGCACGGCGACCGCGACGTTCATCGAGACCGGCGGCTCGTACTCGGAGTCGCTGAGCCGCAGGAAGACGTTGACCAGGGCGACGACGATCGCGATCACGAGGATGATCGGGATGAAGTCGAGCGCGTCCCAGGCGTTGCCGCCGGCGCCGGAGCCGAAGGAGACGGTCCCGCCTTCGCCGGAGATTTCCACCCCGAACCAGTCGAAGAACATGAAGATGAAGAGGAGGACGGCCGAGACCCCGGCGATCTTCTCTCCGGTGTTGAGCTTGTCTACGTCCATCAGCGATCCCTCCGTCGAAGCTTGGCCGGGCGGTGGACCTTGTATATCCACCACCGGGTCTATTCGGCGGGGAAATGGCCGACCCTTCTAGGCCGGGCTGGACAACGTGCGTAGTCGCGCTGCCTGCAAGGTGTTGACCAGCAGCATCGCGATCGTCATCGGCCCGACGCCGCCGGGGACCGGCGTGATCGCGCCCGCGACCGTGGCCGCCGCCTCCGAATCGACATCGCCGCAGACGCCGTCCTCGCCACGATTCATACCCACGTCGATCACGACCGCTCCGGGCTTGACCGCGTCGGCCCCGAGCATCTCCGGCACCCCGACCGCGGCGACGAGGACGTCGGCGCGAGCGCAGGTCGCCGCCAGGTCGCGGGTGCGGGAGTGGCAGATGGTGACGGTCGCGTTGGCCATCAGCAGCAGCCGCGCCACCGGCACCCCGACCAGCTTCGAGCGCCCGACCACGACCGCCTCCGCCCCCTCCAGCTCGACGCCCTCGTAGCCGCAGCAGCTCCATCACCCCGGCCGGCGTGCAGGGGATCAGTCCCGGCGTGCCGTGGGCCAGCAGGCCGGCGTTGAGGGGAGTGAGGCCATCGACGTCCTTGCGCGGGTCGATCGCGGCGACTACCGCGTCGGGGTCGATCTGGCCGGGGACCGGCAGCTGCACGAGGATGCCATCGACGTCGTCGTCGGCGCCGAGGGAGGCAACCAGCTCCAGCAGCTCCGCCTCGCTCGTCTCCCCCCCGAGCCCATGGTGGGCGGAGCGCATCCCGGCCTCCTCACAAGCCCGGTGCTTGTTGCGTACGTAGATCTCCGAGGCGGGGTCGTCGCCGACGATGACCGTGACCAGGTTCGGCACCCGGCCCGCCTCCGCCGCGTAGGCCTCGACTTCGCCGCGCACCCGCTCGCGCACCGCGGCGCCGACCGCTTTGCCGTCGATGATCCGCGCCGCCATCGTCAGCGCTTCCGGATCGGGGCGTAGTCGGCCATCAGCTTGCGCTCGGAGCCGTCGCCGGAGAAGCGGACGATCACCACTCCCCCCGGCTCGACCCCGGTGACCACGCCATCGCCGAAGCTGGCGTGGACGACGTCGTCGCCGGCCTGCATCTCCAGCGCCGGGCCGGGATCGAGCGGCTGCGCCGGGTCGGCGCCGGGCGCGGGCTCCCAGGTCATCCCCCCGACCGTGCTGGAGACGGTCGCGTGGCGCTCGGTCAGCTCGACCGGCAGCTCGTCGATGAAGCGCGAGGGCAGGTTGCGCTCGGAGCGGCCGAACAGCCGCCGCTCGCGCGTCCAGGTCATATAGAGGCGCTGGCGGGCGCGGGTGATGGCGACGTAACAGAGGCGCCGCTCCTCTTCCTCGCCACCCTCTTCCAGCGCCATCATGTGCGGGAAGGTGCCGTCCTCGCAGCCGATCACGAAGACGGTGTCGTACTCGAGGCCCTTGGCGTTGTGCACGGTCATCAGCGTCACCAGATCCTGCTCCTCCTCGATCGAGTCCTGGTCGGAGAGCAGCGAGATCTGCTGCAGGAACTCCTCCAGCGGCGGCACCTCGCTCTCACCCTCCTGCTCGCGGTTGAGATCGAACTCGGCGGCGGCCTCGGCGAAGGCGTCGAGGTTCTCGATCCGGCCTTCGGCTTCGACCGTGCGCTCGGCCTCGAGCGCTTCCACGTAGCCGGTCTCGCTCAGCACCGCCTGGACGACGTCGGCGACCGCGGCGCCGGCGTCGACCCGCGCTTTCAGCAGGTCCATCGTCTCGAAGAAGCGGCTGACCGCTTTGACCGCCGCCCCACTCAGCCCCGGTACCTCCTCGACCCGTTCGGCGACCTCCCAGATCGTCAGCCCGGCGGTGTTGGCGTAGGAGGCGAGCCGGCCCTGGGTGGTGTTGCCGATCCCGCGCCGGGGAGAGTTGACGACGCGCAGGAAGGAGACCTGGTCGGCGGGGTTGAGCAGCAGGCTGAGGTAGGCGACGGCGTCCTTGACCTCGGCCCGGTCGTAGAACTTGGTGCCGCCGATCACCTGGTAGGGGAGCTCGTAGCGGACCAGCGTGTCCTCCAGCACCCGGCTCATCGCGTTGGTCCGGTAGAAGACGGCGACGTCGGCGCGCTTGACCCCGTGCTCCTCGCCCAGCCGCTCGATCTCCGCCGCCACCCAGCGCGCCTCCTCGTGCTCGTCGCCGAGCTCGGAGAGCTGGACCAGCTCGCCGCCCTCGATCTCGGTCCAGAGCTCCTTCGGGCGCCGCTCGCGGTTGCGCTCGACGACGGCGTTGGCGGCCGAGAGGATGGTCTGGGTGGAGCGGTAGTTCTGCTCGAGCTTGACCACCTCGGCCTCGGGGAAGTCCTGCTCGAAGTCGAGGATGTTGCGGATGTCGGCGTGGCGGAAGCCGTAGATCGACTGGTCCTCGTCGCCGACCACCATCAGGTTGCCATGCTCGGAGGCGAGCAGCTGCAGCAGCCGGTACTGGGCGTGGTTGGTGTCCTGGTACTCGTCGACGAGGACGTGGCGGAAGGTCCGGCGCCAGCGCTCGCGCACCTCCTCGAACAGCTCCAGGGCGTTGACCGTGCGGACCAGGAGGTCGTCGAAGTCCATCGCGTTGGCCTCGAGCATCCGCTTCTCGTAGAGCGGGAAGCATTCGGCGACCGCTTCCTCGAAGACGCTGCCGACCGTTTCCGCATACATGTCGGAGTCGATCAGCTGGTTCTTGGCGCCGGAGATCTTGTTCTGGATCGCCCGCGCCGGATAGCGTTTCGGGTCGACCCCGAGCTCGCGCATCACCCGCTTCAGCATCCGCAGCGAGTCCGACTGGTCGTAGATCGTGAAGCTGCGCGAGTAGCCGAGCCGCTCGGCGTCGGCGCGCAGCATCCGCGCGCAGGAGGAGTGGAAGGTGGTCACCCACATCGCCCGCACCGAGCGGCCGACGAGCTCGCCGACCCGCTCGCGCATCTCCGCCGCCGCCTTGTTGGTGAAGGTGATCGCGAGGATCTCCCCCGGCCGGGCGGCGCCGGTCGCGAGCAGGTAGGCGATGCGGTGGGTGAGAACCCGGGTCTTGCCCGAGCCGGCGCCGGCGACGACCAGCAGCGGCCCCTCGGTGTGTTCGGCGGCCTTGCGCTGGGGCGGGTTGAGCCCGGACAGCAGCCGCTCGAGCCGGTCGGCGCCGGCCTCGGTCGGCGCCCCGCCGAGCGAGTTCTCGGCGTCGGCGGGGATCTCGAACTCAGCCTGAAACGTCACCCGCCGAGCATAGTCAGGGGCTCGGCGGGGCCTGGCCGGATTACTCCTATTCGCAGCTTTCCGCGAGTTCCCCGAGTGCCTGATTGGCCGGGTCGAGGACGAATTCTTCGGCTTCTTCCTTCGGCGCTTCTTCGATCCCGGCAACGACACATGCCGTCACTTCCGGTTCCACTTCGCCGCCCTTTTCGAGCTGTTCGGCGAAGACCTTGGCCAGCTGCGCCTGGTCCAGCTTGACGAAGCCGGTGATCTGGTCGAGCTTCCACTGACCGTCTTCTTCGACCAGGGCGATCGAGGCCGTCTGGCCTTCGAGGCTGCCGCCGGTGACAGCCACGTTCGCGGTCGCCTTGGCGCTGTCGACTTCGACCTCGCTGACCGCGACCGATTCGGCTTTGCCTTCGGGATCCTTCGCTGCTTCTTCGCACGCCTTGATTGCCGCCTTGCCGCTTTCGCCGGAGCTCTGTTCGGAGAAGGCGACGGTCTCCAGCTTCGTGCAGTTGGCGGGGTCGGAGGCGGTGGCCGAGGTTTCGATCGCTTCTTCGATCCGGTCTTCGTCGCTGCTGCCGCTGCCGCCGCAGGCGACGAGAGCGAGCGCCGAGACGATCAAGGCGCTGAGGAGCAGGAGGTGACGCTTTTTCAAGATGTGCCTTTCAAGCGGGGCTGGACGGGAACCCGTGCGGGTGCCGCGGAAGCTACTTCAGCCGCCGGCCGGCGAGCGGCCGGTGCGCGGGCTGATCTCCGCCTGCTGCTCAGCCGCGGCGCCGTTGCCGTCGAGTTCCGTCAGCCGCCGCTCGATGTCGGCGAGGCGGCCGGAGAGGGCCTTGATCGCCTCGGCGATCGGGTCCGGCAGATGGATCCAGTCGGCGTCCGGGCCCTCGACCCGCCTGCCTTCGACCCGGACCAGGTGGCCGGGGTTGCCGACCACGGTCGCGCCCGGGGGCACGTCCTCGACGACGACCGTGTTGGCGCCGACCTTGGCGCCGGCGCCGACGTCGATCGGTCCCAGCAGCTTGGCGCCGGAGCCGACCGTGACGTTGTCCCCGAGTGTCGGGTGGCGCTTGCCGCGCTGGAAGCCGGTGCCGCCCAGCGTCACCCCCTGGTAGAGGGTGACGCGATCGCCGATCACGGCGGTCTCGCCGATCACCACACCGGCGCCGTGGTCGATGAAGAGCTCCCTGCCGATCACCGCGGCCGGGTGGATCTCGACCCCGGTCACGGCCCGCGTCACGTAGGCGATAACGCGCGGCAGCACCGGCACGCCGGCCCGCAGCAGCGCGTGCGCCGCCCGGTATGCCAGCAGCGCCTGCACGCCGGCCCAGCTGCTGAGGATCTCGAGGGTGGACACACCCTGGGCGGCGGGGTCGCGGTCGCGGGCGGCGCAGACGTCGGCGCGCACCTCGGAGACCGCCCTCTTCCACCCGCTCATGGTGAGAAGAAGGGTAGGGACATATAGCGCTCGCCCGAGTCGCAGACGACCGTCACCACCCGCTTGCCGGCCAGCGCCGGCCGCGCCGCGATCTCCAGCGCCGCCTTGATGTTCGCCCCGGCCGAGATCCCGGCCAGAACCCCCTCCTCGCGGGCGACCAGGCGCGCCGTCTCCAGCGCGTCCTCGTCGCTGACGGCAACGATCTCGTCGATCACCGAGCGGTCGAGCACCTCGGGCACGAAGCCGGCGCCGATGCCCTGGATCTTGTGCGGGCCCGGGGCGCCGCCGGAGAGCACCGGCGAGCTGGCCGGCTCGACCGCCACAACCAGCGCCTCGGGAGCCCGCTCCTTCAGCATCCGCCCGACCCCGGTGATCGTCCCCCCGGTGCCGACCCCGGCGACGAAAGCGCCGATCTTGCCGTCGGTGTCGCTCCAGATCTCCTCCGCCGTGGTGCGCCGGTGAGCCTCCGCATTGGCGGGGTTGGAGAACTGCATCGGCATGAAGGCTTTGCGCTGCTCGCGGATCTCTTCGGCCAGGGCGACGGCCTCGTTCATCCCCCCCAGCGAGGGCGTCTCCCGCACCTCGGCTCCATAGGCGCGCAGCAGCTTCGCCCGCTCCCGGCTCATCCCCTCCGGCAGGGTCAGGATCAGCTCGTAGCCGCGGGCCGCGCAGACCATCGCCAGCGCGATCCCGGTATTGCCGCTGGTCGGCTCGACCACCACCGAGCGCCCGGGCTTGACCAGCCCTTCCTCTTCGGCCGCATCGATCATCGCCACCCCGATCCGGTCCTTGACCGAGCCGCCGGGGTTGAAGTACTCCAGCTTGGCGCAGACCTGCCCGGCCAAGCCGTCGGCGAGCCGGTCGAGCAGCACCAGCGGCGTGCCGCCGACGACCGCCGAGGTCTCGGCTCCGATCCTCATCTACAGCACCCGTCCGGCCCGTTCCGCATACGAGCACTCTAAGCCAGAAACTGGGCACCTACCCACCGCCGCCTCCGCGCCGGGCGCCAAGCGGAGCCACGCGCAAAACGATGCGCGAGGCTCCGAGGGGCGCTGCAGCTCAGCCGATCCCGTATGTGCCGGAGTTGGGTGAGTCGACCGTGAATGAGCCAAACTGTTTATAGGTCCCGGTGGTCCCCAGAAATTCGAACCCGGTGATTGCCGTCGGGCTGCTCGTAGTCATTGTCAGCGTCGCCACCGTTTTGTCGATCTCAGTGACCGCACAGCCCGCTTTGAAGGTGCGGCGAATGTGTGCGCCTGTGACCGAGAGGTCGGTGGCATTGACGTCGATGGTCCAGGGAAGATCCCTGGCCTCGGTCGTGGAGACCGCACAGCCCATGAGGTTGTCGAAGCCGTTCCCGCAATTTTTGACTTCCCATTTGGTTATTTTTCCGGTGCTGCCACCCGAGGTCGTGATGGTTGCGAGCACTTCACAGGACATCCCACCCGCGCCGGTTTCGAAGACTTCGCCGCCGGTCAGGCCGATCGAGACGAATTTGGTGAGGTTCGTGCCTTTGTCTTTCCAGACCGCCCCAAAGGCTGCGGTCGCGGTGACCGCCGTCAGACAGACCACGAGAGCCGCGACGACGAGCAGTCGCTTCTTCATCTTCATTTCTCTATCCCTTCTTGAGCTGCTTTTAGCAGTGGGTCAGCCGATTCCGTATGTGCCGGAGCTGGGCGGGTTGAGCGTGAATGAGCCGAACTGCATGTAGCCGACGCCCGAGCCGACAAATTCGATTTCGGTGATTGTCGATGGGGGTATGAGGGTCATTGTCAGCGTCACCGTCTTGTCGATTTCTTTGACCGCGCAGCCCGCTTTGAAGGTGCGACGGATGCGCACGCCTGTTACTGAGAGGTCGGTGGCATTGACATGAAGGCTCCAAGGAAGGCCTTTTGCTTCGGTCGTGAGGACTTCGCAGCCGGCGAGGGTGCCGAAGCCACCCGAGCATTTTTTGACTTCCCATTTTTTGATCGCCCCGGTGCTCCCACCCGAAGTCGAGATGGCCGCGAGCACCTCGCAGGCCATCCCGCCCGTGCCGGTTTCAAAGACTTCGCCGCCGGTCAGGCCGATTTCGGTGGCTTTGGTGAGGTTCGCCTGATGGTGCTTCCAAACCGCCGAGACAGCCGAGGAGGCGGTGACCCCGAGCAGACAGGCCGCGAGGGCCAGGACAGCAAGCAGAGACCCGTTGAGCTTCATCTCGCTCTTCCTTTCGTTGAGTCCCAAGCGAGATAAAGTTTATATAAAAACTTAAGTATAATCAATAATTATTATCTATGACTTCACGCGTTCGCGGCGCTGATACGCCAACCGAGCCGGAACAGCCAGTTCAGCCCGGACGGCGGATCCGAACGAGCGAATCACGGTGCCCGCGCGCCCCGAGCTAGATGAAGTACATGCCGAGTCGGGGCGCGCAATCCCGCATGAGCAAGCGATTTGCCGTTTCCGTGCGCCAGTTATGCGCCAGTTGGTGCGCCAGTAAGCACCGAGCCAGCCGCGCGGGCGGCTTCTTCGTCCCGCTCTCGTTGGGCGCTGAGGTAGGCATCAAGTAGTCGCGCCCCCTCGGCCTCGGACCCCGGCATCAGGTGCCCGTAGCGATCCAGCGTGATCGAAATGTTGGCGTGGCCCATGAAGGTCTGTAGCGCCTTGGCGTTGACCCCGGCGGCGATCATCAGTGAGGCGAAGGTATGGCGGCACTCGTGCAGCGTAATGCGCTCAAGCCCCGCGTCCTTCCAAGCTTTGTCAGCGCGCTTCGTCAGCTTCGAGGGATCGAACGTGCTCTCGCCCCTTGCAAGACCAAAGAATCGGTCACGGCCGCTGTAGCCGCTGGCGGTAATCCTCGCGTCGAGGAAGTCTCGGAGGACGGCGCTGATTGGCACCTTGCGGCGACCGGCATCCGACTTGAGGGGAATCTGGCCCTCCCGATACTCCCAGCCGAACTCAACCCGGATCACGCCGTTGGCGAGATCGACGTCTTCCGCGCGCAGCGCCTGCAACTCGCCGCGCCGCAAGCCCCCGTACATCGCCGTCGCCCAGATCGGCCGATCAGCGGCAGGGACGGCGGCGATTAGCGCCTCGGCTTCTGCCGGAGTCGCGTAGCGCTCGCGTCGTCCGCGCACGGCCGGAAGCTGGAGACCACTGCACGGGTTGACTGCAACTTCGCCGCGCGAGAGCGCGCGGCGGTAGATCGCGCGGACCGGAAGCAGGGTTACTTGAATCGTTGACGGGTTCCAGCCATCGGCGAGCAGATCGTCGGCGAACTCTTGGAGATCGAAACGTTGAAGGTCAGTGAGGCGAACGCCTGCGAATCGCGGCAGCACCCGAAGCCGCATCCCCGACTCGTACGAGCGCAGCGCGGCGCGCTTGTAGGGGTCGCCCGACCGATTCGGAATTGAGCCATGCCGCGCGCCCTTGATCCATGCTGCCCACGCCTCCCCCAGCGTGGTCTTCTTTGCCGCCCGCAACCCTCCCCGCGAAAGCGCGCCGAGAGCATCGGCGCGCCACGACTTCGCTTCCGCCTTCTGGGAAAAGGTGCGGCGAATCTTCTTGCCGTCGCGTTTGGAGAAGACCCATGCCTCGTAGCCAGCGTTGCAGTTGCAGCGCCCGCCATTGCGAGCGCTGCAACCTTTTGAGTGTCGCTTTCGGATGCCCTCAGTCATCGGGGGTCCGCTCCTTGAAACGCCCGATCCGCGTGTCGCCCGGACTCCAGTCAATCCCCGCCATCAACTCGCCCGGCTCGATTTCGAGACTCGCGCAAAGCTTCGCCAGGGTGTCGATCCGAGCAATGCGCAGACCGCGCTCAAGCTGGCTGATCTCGGTTCGATGAACCGAAGCCCTAACGCTCAACTCGTCCTGGGATACATCCGCGAGCCTGCGGGCACGAACAAGGTTGTCGCCGAACTGCGCCGCGACATCCATCAGCCCTTCCTCCTCTTTGCTGGAGCGCGCGTAATGAACTTGCCGTTCGGCGCTCGACTTGGCTTCCAGGCCATGCCTTTGAGCAGGTCGCCGGGCGGGACTTCCAAAGCGCCCGCCAGCTTGACCACGGTGTCGATGCGTGCCAGCCGGACCCCCCGCTCTAGCTGACCGATCTCGGTCCGGTGCAGCGAGGCAAGGAATCCGAGTTCTTCCTGGGACAAGTCGGCCAGCCGTCGAGTGAGCAAGACGTTCTCGCCAAAGCAACGCGCCAGGTCGAGACTCTCGTAGGGAGCCATCAGGCCACTTCCAGGGCGGCGAAGTAAAGGGCAGCACGCGAAGGAGCGAGGAAGCGACCATCGCGATGAACCAGTGCGGCGCCGACCAACTCCTGCACCGCCCGTCGCCCTGCGTCCCCCGGGTCGACGCGCTCGGGATCTGCGTGCAGCACCAGGATCAGCTCGTCCATCGTGAGCCGAGTCGGGTGTTCATCGAGGAGAAGCGCCAGAACGGCGCTCTCAGTTCTTCTGTCCTCCCCTGCCGGGGAAGAGGGATCGCACGACGCGCGACCCTTAGGGTTCTCGTCAGCCATGAGGAGCTAATGCCTCCTTGTGGTCAGGCGGCCCGTCGCGTTCACAGCGCAGCGGGTCGCCGCTTTTTCGATCCTTCGAGGCTAGCAGCTTTGGAGAGTCAAACTCTCCAAAATGTCTGGTTCTAGTTGGTGCCCCGAATGATCTGGCTGACGCGGGTGTGGTGGAGTCCGACTCCCTCGCCGATCTGCCGCAGCGAAAGCCCTTCCTTCTGGGCCTTCGCGAACGCCTTTCGCCGCGCCTCGTGAGCCTTGCCCTGCTCGCGCTCGAACTTTGCCTGCGCGGCCTGTACCGCCCGCAGGGCTTTCTCGTTCTCGGCTCCAGCCATGACCGGGAGCCTAGAAGCTCGCCCGCCGCCACGTCACCGCCCCCGCAGCACCCGTTCGGCGTTCTCCGTCGTCCAACGTTCAAGCTCGCTGACCGGGACGAGGCGCTTGCGGCCTCGGCGGATCAACCGCAGGTCGGGAGCTACGTTGGCATCGAAGAAATCCGGGCCGACCCCGATGGCCGCCGCAGCCTCTGCCGGGGTGAGAGCGATTCGAGGAACCGAGACGGCGAGCTTCTTGCTCAATCGCCCTGCCCCCCACCCAGCCAATCTGCCTCCCGTTCCGACTCGCCGACCGAGCGGAAGATCGGCGCGAAGGGACCGCGACTCGTCAGGTCGTCCAAGAGGCAAAAAGAGATCGTCACCCCGTGGGCGCGATCGAACTCGGGGTGTCTTTCCAGCAACGCGATCGTGATGTCCTGCCGTCGAATGAGCGCCTTGCGCGAGGCACCGGCCAACACACAGATCACGGGCGGAAAGCTCGGGTAGTGACTGCGCCACAGTGATTTGCCGTCCTTGCCTCGGACGCCGTAAAGCTGGCCGTAACGGGCTAGCTCGGCGACGAGGCGTTCAACCGAGAGGGTGGCGCGGTCCACCTCCACGAAACGTTGTTCGTAGATGAGGTGCCGGTCGTCGGCTCGCACATAGCTCAGCACCGCGTCGGCGATCAGCATCCGGCGAGCGCGGCCGCGACCACGGTTCAAGGGATGGGCTACCTCATGCCGCCAAGAGAGCGGGCCGAATTCGTCGCCCCGCTCGCGCGCCGCCCGCAAGAAGGAGATCCCAACCTCGTTGACGGCGAGGGTGTGGGCGCGCAGCGGCCCCGCCGCTTGCTCTGGAGCAAGAACCTTCAGTCGGCGCTCGCCGCCGGCGTCGAGCGCCAGGTTTGCGCCGCGCTCAGTCAGGAACCACAAGCGACGGGGAGCGCGGCGAGTTTCAACGTAGGCGACCAGACCTGCGCGCTCCAGATAGGCAAGGACTTGCTGAGTCCGGCGCGTGCTGCGATCCGGGAGGTGGATCGCGCGGATCTGGGCAGTCGACAGGACGCGATGCTCGCCGATGGAGGCGATCACCTCATCGGTCGCCTCGGGGAACCTCAAGCCCGCTGCCGCCTTCCAACTCACGCCGACCCCCAGCACCGATTGAGGGCAAAGCGCTGCGAAGCCAGCGCGGAGCCGGTGACCGGCTGTGGCGTTGGAGTTACAAGCACCGAGGCGATTTCGGTCGCCGAGGTGATGGAAAGCCGTTGCCGAGCCAGCGCCGAGGCGATAGCGCAGGAGTCGAGCGCAAGGGACGCGGAGAAGATCGAGAGGGCTATGAGGACCGCCCGGACCCCCTCGATGTTCTGAACTGGAAGTGGCGTAGGAATGTCGGCAAAACGCCAGGCCCGCAAACGGCGCTGTGGTGGGCGTTGGCTGCCCTCGGGCCTGGTTAAGACACGAAGCGACAGGCGAAACCACAGGCGCAGCCATCCCCGAAGCGAGAGGCGAAGCGGCGGTAAAAAAGATTCTGCTCGCATGTAACTACAGAGCAGCGAGCCGCAGAAGTGCGTCCCCCTCGCCCCAACCACGCGATTGCACAACCGTGCCCGCGTAAAGGCTCAGCCGTCGTCGAAGTCGGGTGCGAATCCAGAATGAAAAGCGGTCGTCCACATGACAACAGGGGCGCGAATAGCAAAAGTGGACCCAGTTTTTTCAGCTACTCGGCAGCTGTCGCTCCGCATCGACCCGCTGGACCTCGGTGAGAGTAGCCTCGAAGCCGATGCACCAGGACGTTCAACACCAGGGAGCAAGAGGCCGTAGGCGAAGGAGCCTCAATGCCTGACAAAAGCGCCATTGAGTGGACCGAGGCAACGTGGAATCCAGTGACCGGATGCGATCAGGTCTCCCCCGGATGCGCCCATTGCTATGCCAAGACCTTTGCCGAACGGTGGCGGGGCATCCCCGGCCACCCCTACGAGCAGGGTTTCGCTCTGCGTCTCTGGCCCGACCGCCTTGAGCAGCCGTCCAAGTGGAAGCGCCCTCGGCGCATTTTCGTCAACTCGATGTCCGATCTGTTCCACGAGCGAGTGCCCGACGAGTTCATCGCCCGCGTGTTCGACGCGATGGAGGGAGCAAGCCAGCACGTTTTCCAAGTCTTGACGAAGCGCCAGGATCGTCTTGTCGATCTAGCCCCCTCTCTGCCGTGGCCCTCCAATGTTTGGATGGGTGTCAGCATTGAGAATCGCCGCTTCGTTCATCGGGCCGACGCGCTCCGTGAGGTGCCAGCCTCTGTCCGGTTCATCTCCGCCGAGCCGCTACTAGGGCCACTTGAAGGACTGGGCCTTGAGGGGATCGACTGGCTGATTGCTGGAGGCGAGTCCGGATCCGGCCATCGACGGGTGGATGAAGCGTGGATCGTGGACTTGCGCGACCGTTGCAAGGCCGAGGACGTTGCTTTCTTTTTCAAGCAATGGGGCGGCCATCGCCCGAAGTCAAACGGGCGCGAGTTGGCCGGGCGAACCTGGGACGAGTACCCGGGCTCCGACCGCGCCCTAGCGCCCGCTTAGTCGAGCATCGAAATCTGGCCATGGGCGTTGTCCTTGGTGGCGCCCTCAAACAGACGCTTCGCCAACGGATGCCTGCTGGCCATAACGAAGTCGTAGAGCGGCGTGCGGGTCTTTTCTCCCCGGACCTCCTTCGAGGAGGTGTAGGCGTAACCAAATCCACCGAGAAGGTCACGGTAGTGCTCGCGCACTGCCACTCGCCAGTCGTTCGGATTGCACCGTGGGTAGTCCGGCCCGAGAACGCGTTCGACGGCCTGGAAGTACCCGGCCGCCAGGCTGCGATAGAGGCCGTGGATCGGCAAGTTGATCATCAAGTCCATCGGCCGTTCCTGAGTCAGAGCCTCGATGGTTGTGGGTTCCAGGGTGCAGCCCTGCGGATCGAGAAGCGCAAGGGTCAGCGTCCGCCGACGCGGGATCACCGAGCGCACCCAAGCGATGGTGCCGGGGTCGTTGGAGTCGGCGCACTTGATGCTCGGCTTCGCCGCTAGTCCCGCCACCCGACGTTCCAAGGCATCCACGCAGACGCTGTCCTTATCAACGAAGGCAAAGTGGGAATAGGCAGGCTGAACTCCGAGCGCGATCAGGGGAGAGCCGACCACCCATTCGCCGGTGTCTTTAACCCAGCACATCCCCGGCCCGCAGTAGGTGTCGACATAAGCGAGGCCACCCCATTTGTTCTTCATTGCCGCCGCAACAATCCCGGCGTATCGCTCGATGAAGTGCTTCTTATGGGCGTTGTGCGCCTTCACGACCCTGGCGGGGAGGCCGTCGGGCGCGATCACTAGCTCGTCGGCACGCCCCGGATAGATCGGCGGGTTGAGGTCCGGTTCCGCATCGAACGCCTGCGGGAGGCTGATTGCTGGCAGCGCCACCGGATCAGAGTAGGGACGACTCCGGACGTTCCTATCACCGAAGATCGCGCGGTAAAGCCCAATACGACCCGACCTAGATGAAGCGACGCTACAGAGGGAACTGCGACTAGCTGCGCGGGTGGCGCCTGACGGGCGGCACGCCTTGCGATCCGAGTACCTCGCGCATTTCTGCCCGCGTCTGATCAAGAGGGACATCCCCAGTAAGCCCCTCTTGGAGATAGTCAATCGGCGCAGTGGTCTGATCCAACGGCACCTCGGGTGCCACGTTGACTGGTTCTTGGCGCTCTTCCGGATCGATCATTTCTGATTCCCGTTCGGGGCGTCACGGCCCTCGTAGTCAACAGGCGCCGTGGTCTGATCCAACGGGACGCCAGGAGGCGGGGGTGAGGGATTTGGGGCGTTTGACATTTCAGATCAGCTCCACGATCAGGATACCAATGGCAAGAACGGAAAAGGCAAGGCCAGCTAGAAACGCGAAGAGAGAGACATTGATGGCTTTGGCAGCCGCATTGCCGCCGTCTTGGGCGTTTCTGGTGGCGGTCTCCAATGCCCGAAGTGACCGAACGTGAACACGCCAAAGATCAGGCTCGCTCTGGAATCGGTCGGAGACGTAGTTGGTGATCTCGTCGGCAGAGATCGATGCAAATGGCTGCGGCTTGATCACCCCTACGATTGCGACCACCACCGACACCGCCAGGCAAAGAGAGGCACCGAGCAGCGCCAACCCGGTCGCGGTTCCGGTACACCCGTCGACCGTTTCGAGAATTTTGGCGGCGTTACCCCCAATCAAGGCCAGAAAGACGGCGCCGAAGCCCGCGACCTGGCCTCCTCTCGTCCGCAAGGACTCCGCCCGCCGCTGTTGGTCCTCCAGCAGCCGCTGTGCCTCTTCCACGTACCAGGCAATCGCCTCAGCATTTGGCTTGGTGGGGGATTGGTTCGGGGAAGCGTCCATGGAGGCCCGATCATTCATCACGCTGCGGACACTCGGACGACCTCGGCATGCCGTGCGCCACTGGTGCGCCAGTTGTGCGCCAGTACGACCGGAAACAACCGGACCTAGCCGGACACCGAACCGCTTGAACAAGCGAAACGCCAGTGCCGCTGCGGCCTGCCCTAGATGAAGTACATGCCGCTGCCGGACTCTTCGGCCTCGCGCCGCGCCACTTCGGCGATCGTGGTCTGGCCGAAGACCTTGCGCAGGGCGGTCACGCCCTCGGCCCAGATGCCACCGGCCTCGTCGGCCTCCTGGCCGATCTTGCCGTCGAGGGCCTGCACGACCTCGAGCACGGTGATCTCTTCGGCAGGCTTGGAGAGGGTGTAGCCCCCGCGCATGCCGCGGTGACTGGTCAGCAGGCCGGCCCGGCGCAGGGTCGAGAACAGCTGCTCGAGGAACTGCTCGGGGATCTCGCGGCGCTCGGCCAGCTCCTTGATCGGGACCGGGCGATCGCCGGAGCGGGCGAGCTCGGCGAGGGCAACGACCGCATAGCGCGACTTGGACGTGATCGAGATCAAGTGCCCTTTCTACCGCACCCTCCGGGCCTGGGCTAGGATCGGAATCGATGGGGTCGTTACCGGCAGACGGGCCCACCCCGCAAACGAGTGATCGGAAAGCAGTCCTGAGCGAGCGCCCCAACTGCCTGGTGATCGACGACCACCCCCTCGTCCGGCTCGGAGTGCGCGGCGTGCTCGAAGACGACTTCGAGGTGCACGAGTCGGTCAGCCGCGAGGAGGCGCTGGAGCTGGTCCGCGACATCGGCGACTTCGACGTCACCATCGTCGACATGCGCTGGCGCCAGAACGGCGCCGGCGCCTCGGTCAGCGGCCCGGAGACGATCCGGATGCTGCGGCGCTCCTCGCCCGGGATCGGCATCGTCGCCCACGGCGAGCGCCCCGAGCGCCACATCGCCAGCGCCGCGATGCAGGCCGGCGCCAGCGCCTACGTCTCGCGCACGGCGGAAACCGCGGAGCTGCGGCGGGCGGTCGCGGCGGCGGCGGCCCAGGAGCGCTTCGTCGACCCGGCTGTGCCGCCGAAAGGCAGCCGCGGCAAGCTGACCAAGCGCCAGCGCGAGATCCTGCAGCTGCTCGCCAACGGCGAATCGACCACGGTGGCGGCACGCGAACTCGACCTCTCCGAAGAGACGGTCAAGACCCACATCAAGACCGCCCTGGCGCGCCTGGGCGCTAGGAACCGGACCCACGCAGTGGCGATCGCCCTGCGCGAGTGCCTGATCGACTAGATCCAACCGCGGTCACGGGCGGTGAGAACAGCTTGGGCGCGGTCAACCGCGCCGATCTTGCCGTAGACGTTGTGCAGGTGGGTGCGGATGGTCGAGACCGAGAGCTGCATTTCGCCGGCGATCTGCTTGTAGACCATGCCCTCGGAGAGGAGGCGGAGGACGTCGAGCTCGCGGGCCGAGAGCGGGCAGGGCTCGCTGACCCGGGTCGAGCCCTCGCGGGCCAGCGGCAGCTCGTAGAGGAGGTCGCGCAGGCCGTCGGGATCGAGGCCGCAGCGCTCGGCGCTGGCGCGCAGCCTTTCCGGCGAGATTGCCTCGCCCTGGGAGTAGTGGGCGACCATGTCGGCGGTGGCGACCATCGCCGCCAGGCCGTCGGCGTCTTCGGCGTGGTGGCGCTCGATCGCGACCGCGATCCGCTGCGGCAGGTTCCAGCGCCGGGCGAGCACGCCGCCGACCAGGGTGTGGTCGATGCCGAGCTGCTCGCGTTCGTCGCGCAGGCGCTGCTCGGGGGTGCGCGAGCCGGCGTCGAAGTAGACCTTGTAGCCCGGGTGCAGGCGGGAGATGACGAGGCGGCCGACGTCGTGCAGCAGCGCCGCCACGGCGAGCTCGTCGCGTTCGACCCAGCCGACGACGCGGCCGATCTGGTCGGCGGCGCGCTGGGTGGCGAGCGCGTGGACGCGGAAGCGCTCGGGCTTCAGCTCCCAGCCGCCGTTGGACTCGAAGAAGTCGAAGCTGGGAGCGGTGCCGGCGATCGCCAGCACGCCCGAGGGTTTGAGCACCTCGATCGCCTCGGGGATGCTGCCGACGCCGCCGGCGACGAGGCCGCTGCGGTTGGCGAAGCGGAGCACGGAGATCGAGAGCGCGACGTCGGACTCGACGGCCTCGACGAGGTCGCCGACCCGGGCGGTCTCGGCGGTCGCGGCACGGATCACCCGCTCGCGGGACTCGATCAGGACCGGGAAGCGCTCGACCGCCTCGAAGGCTTCGGCGAGGCGGCTGCCGGGGGCCGCGGTCGCGCGCGAGCCGTTGCCGTTGGACCCGTTGGCGCCATTCGCGCCGTTGACGCCGTTTGCGGCGGACGGAACTTCACGCGCAGGGAGTTTGCCTTTGGTCTGGGTCGTGGTAGCCATTGGCCACCCATCGGCAGGTGAAGACGTTTGGTTTAGCCGAAAGTACCCTCGCTACAGCCTCAGGCGTCGATCATCCGTCCAATCAGGCGACCGAGAGGCGCTCAACTGCCGCACCGAGCCGCTCCAGCGTCTGCTCGCGCCCCAATGCCGCCAGCGACTCGAAGATGCCGGGAGAGACCGAGCTGCCGGTGATCGCGACCCGGATCGGCTGGTAGAGCCTGCCCGGCTTGACCTCGAAGCCCTCCAACAGAGGCGCCAGCGCCGCCTCGATCGGCTCGGGCTCGAAGGGCTCGACGCCCGCCAGCGCCGCGGCCGCCGCCGCGAGCATCTCGCCGGAGCCCTCTTTCATCACCTTCGCCCAGGCCTTGGGGTCGTCGGCGGGCGGCTCGAAGAGGAAGCGGATCAGCGGCCAGACCTCGTCCAGGGTCTGGGCTTTCTCCTGGGCGATCGCGCAGGCGCCGCGCAGGCGCTCGTCGGACTCGCGCCCGAGGTGGGCGGCGACCGCGGCGGTGTACTCCGGCAACGGCAGCTCGCGCATGAAGCGCCCGTTCAGCCAGCGCAGCTTCTTCTCGTCGAAGATCGCCGAGGACCTGCCGACGTCGGCGACCTCGAAGCGGCGCACCAGCTCCTCCGTGGACATCAGGGTGGTGTCGTCGTCGGTGCCCCAGCCGAGCAGCGCCAGGTAGTTGCGCACCGCCGCCGGCAGGTAGCCGGACTCGCGCAGCTCCTGGACCGAGGCGGCGCCGTGGCGCTTGGAGAGCTTCTTGCCGTCGGGGCCGTGCAGCAGCGGCAGGTGGGCGTAGCGCGGTGGCTGGTGGCCGAGCGCGGCGAGGACCAGCAGCTGCTTCGGCGTGTTCGAGAGGTGGTCGTCGCCGCGCACCACCTCGGTGATCCCCATCTCGGCGTCGTCGACGGCGACCGCGAAGTTGTAGAGGACCGAGCCGTCGCCGCGGGCGATCACGAAGTCGTCGTAGCTGGCGTTGGGGAAGGTGACCGGGCCGCGCAGCAGGTCCTCGACCACGGTCTCCCCCGTGTCCGGCACCCGCAGCCGGATCGCCGCCCCCGGCTCCTCGGTCGGGGTGCCGCGGTAGCCGCTGCCGGCGCCGTGCTCGGCCTTCCATCTCTCGACGTCCTTGGCCACGGCCGAATCGCGATAGGCGGCACCCGACTCCAGCAGCCGCGCCAGCGCCGCGGCGTGGCTCTCGGCCCGTCCCGCCTGGGAGACCGGCCCCTCGTCCCAGTCCAGCTCCAGCCAGCGCAGGGCGTCGAGGATCTGCTCGACGTTCTCCGCGGTCGAGCGCTCGCGGTCGGTGTCCTCGATCCGCAGCACCAGTTCGCCGCCCGTGTGTCGCGCCGCGAGCCAGTTGTAAAGTGCCGTCCTCGCTCCGCCGATGTGCAGCGCGCCGGTCGGCGAGGGGGCAAATCTCAAACGGGGGTTATCGCTAGTCATGTTCGTAGGAGCGCACGTCTCCACCGCCGGTGGACTCGCCAAAGCGGTCGAGCGCGGCGAGGAGCGCGGTTGCGAATCTATCCAGATCTTCAACCAGAGCCCCCGCATGTGGCGGCCGACGAAATACGGCGAGGAGGACTTCGCCGCCTTCCGCGAGGCGATGGAGGCCTCCAAGGTCGAAGCGGTGATCATCCACGCCGTCTACCTGATCAACTGCGCCAGCACCGACAAAGAGCTGCGTAAGAAGTCACGCGACTCGCTCACCCATGCCCTGCGGATCGGCGACGCGATCGGCGCCGCCGGAGTCGTCCTCCATCCCGGCTCACAGAAAGACGAGCCGCTCGGCCCCTCGATCAAGCGCGCCGCCAAAGTAATCGCCGGCGCCCTCAAAGACAGCGACTCCTGCCGGCTCCTGCTCGAGCAGACCGCCGGTCACAAGGGCCTGCTGGCCCGCGACTTCGACCAGATCGCCGACCTGATCGACGGCGCCGGCGGCGACAGGCGCCTCGGCCTCTGCCTCGACTCCTGCCACATGTTCGTGCAGGGCTACGACATCACCGACGCAGCCCACCTTGCCGCGGTCCTCGACGAAGCCGACGCCAAGGTCGGCGTCGACCGCCTCGGCGCCGTCCACGTCAACGACGCCGCCGCCCCCCTCGGCTCCTGCCGCGACCGCCACGCCAACGTCGGCAAAGGCGAGATGGGCAAAAAAGGCCTCGCCGCCTTCCTCTCCGAGCCAAGGTTCGAGGCCCTCCCCGCCACCCTGGAGACCCCGGGCCCAGACAAGAAGGGATCCGACAAAAAAGAAGTCACCCTGGCGAAGCGCCTCCGCCGCGAAGGCCTCAAACGCCGCCAGAAGAAGTAGTCAGGGCCTCCGAACCCTCACCCATCTACCGGCGACGACCGCACCCTTGTCGCCTCCTCATGCGCGTGCCAGGGGATCGGGTGGGACGCGCCAAGCCTCCCCGCAGTTCGCGCAGGCGAGTCCCACCCGATCCCTCCAACTCCTCAAAAAAGCAGGCGACAAGGGCCGGCGCTAGGCCGGCCCTCGCTCTCCCGCCGTAAATTCGTTATTTGACGTGGACGCCGGAGATAGCGCGCGAAATCACCAGGCGCTGTATCTCAGACGTGCCCTCGAAGATCGTGTAGATCTTCGAGTCGCGGTGCATCCGCTCGACCGGGTACTCGCGGGTGTAGCCGTTGCCGCCGAGGATCTGAATCGCCCGCTCGGTCGCCCAGACGGCGACCTCGCCGGCCTTCAGCTTCGACATCGAGCCCTCGGCGTTCTCGAACTTCTGGCCGGTGCGGCCCATCCAGGCAGCGCGCCAGACCAGCAGCCGGGCCGCGTCGATCTCCAGCTTCATGTTCGCCAGGTCGAAGGCGATCGACTGGTTCTCGATGATCGCCTTGCCGAACTGGCGGCGCTCTTTGGCGTACTCGAGCGCGTACTCGTAAGCGGCGCGGGCGATGCCGAGCGCCTGGGCGCCGACCGTGGGCCGGCTCGCCTCGAAGGTCTGCATCGCCGCCTGCGACTTCGATTTCTTGCCCTCGCGGACCCGCGCCAGGCGTTCGTCGAGCTTCTCTTTGCCGCCCAGCAGACAGGCGCCGGGGACGCGGCAGTCGTCGAGGTGGACGTCAGAGGTGTGAGAGGCGCGGAGGCCGTGCTTCTTGACCTTGGCGCCCTGCTCGCAGCCCGGGGTGTTCGGCGGGATGACGAAGGCGGCGTGGCCGCGCGAGCCGAGCTCGCGGTCGACGGAGGCGATGACGACGTGGACGTTGGCGATGCCGCCGTTGGTGGCCCAGGCCTTCTGGCCGTTGATCACCCATTCGTCTTTGGCCTCGTCGTACTTGGCGGTGGTGCGGATCGCGGAGACGTCGGAGCCGGCGTCCGGCTCGGAGGCGCAGAAGGCGCCGAGTTTGACGTCGTCCGGCGTCCCAAAGCACTGGGGGATCCACTCCCCCATCTGCTCCGGGGTTCCCTGCCCGAAGATCGCGGCGACGGCGAGAGAGGTGCCCATGATCGCCATGCCGATGCCGGCGTCGCCCCAGAACAGCTCCTCGTTGGCGATCGGCAGCGTCAGCCCGGTCTCGTCCGCCCAGAACTGACCCAGCGCTTCGAAGCTGTAGAGGCCGATGCCGGCAGCCTCCTGGATCACGGGCCAGGGAGTTTCCTCGCGCTCGTCCCACTCCTCGGCGGCCGGACGGACGACGCCCTCGGCGAAGCCGTGGACCCACTCCTTGATGTCCTTCTGGTCCTGGTTGAGCTCGAGCGTGAACTTGGGACCGTCCTGGGCCGCGTCGCCGTTGCTTCCGGTCGCCGCCGCCAGGGCCTCGTCCTGATCGATGTCCGCTACCGCGGCCGTCTCAGACATGGCCGCGGATTCTACATGAAACCGTGTCGGGAATTACACGGAATCGTGTTCCGTCAGATGTCGCGCAGGTCGAAGGCGCGCAGCCCCTCGGCGCCCTCGTCGCTGCAGTCGAAGAAGCGGCGGTTGACACAGTCGTAGGACTCGCCGGAGCCCTCGTAGGCCTGCTCGACCGTGAACTGGCAGTGCGGCAGCGGCGTGCCGGTCATCTTGACGCCGCCGAAGCCACCGGGCTCGAGCACCGCCGAGAGCTCGACGTCGGCGCCGAAGACTTCCTGCATGCAGCCGACGTACTGCTGGCCGGTGAAGCGGTCGACATGGCTGTAGAGGTAGCGGCAGCCGACTTCGATGCAGCCGCGCGGCTCGACCATCTTGTCGCAGAACGAACGGCACTGGCGGCACTCGCCAACCTGCGTCTTGGTAACGCTCATTGAATAAGTCTAGGTCAGGCTAGCCGCGGGATAACCAAGCAGGTCAAGGACGCAGGGAGCGCCGTGTGCTCCGCACACAAGCGACCGAGGACGCCGAGATGCGCCGGTTATCACGCGGCTAGCGCGGCTTGGCCTAGGACGTGGTCAATCTCCGCCAATAGGCCGCTCGAGGGCCGGACCCGGTAGCCGTCGCCGAGCCGCAGGCTCTTCGAGCCCGTGCTCGTCTCCAGGACCAGGTGCACCTCGGCGTCGCCTTTGTGGTGTTCGAGCACGGCCTTCAGCTCCTCGACCAGGCCGGCGTCGAGGCGGCCGGGGTCGACCTCGACCTTGAACGGCCCCGAGGGCACCGCCCCCTTGTTGCCGCGGGCGATCTCCTCGCTGTCGGGTTCGAAGCGCTGCGCCTCCTGCACGACCAGCTTGGTCTCGCCACGATCCTTGTGGTCGAGGCGGCCGCGGACGACGACGATCGCGTCGGGGGCGATCACCTGGGCGTTCTCGGAGTCGTCGGCCTTGAAGACGATCATCTCGACCTGGCCCTCGACGTCGTCAAGGGTGGCGAACATCATCTGGCTGCCGCTCTTGGTGCGGATCTTCTTGCACTCGACGACGATGCCGCCGACCGTCACCCAGGAGCCGTCGGCCTTGCCGGCGAGCTGGGCGATGCTGCAGTCGACGCGGGCGCGCAGGGCCCCGCGCACCTCAGCCAGGGGATGCGAGGAGAGGTAGGTCCCGAGCGTCTCCTTCTCCAGCGCCAGCAGCTCGGCGCGGTCGAACTCGACGGCGGAGATCGGCGGGCGCTGGTGGTGGGCCTGGACCGACCCGGAGCCGCCGGCGCCCGCGTCGTCGCCGAAGTCGAAGATCGAGCCCTGGCCCATCTGCGCGTCCGCCTGCGCCTTCTGGCCGGCCGACTGCGCCGCCGGCAGCGCTTCCAGCATCCCTTTGCGGGTCGCCCCGGTCGAGTCGAGGGCGCCGCACTTGACCAGGCATTCGATCGCGCGTTTGTTGACCGCGCGGGAATCCACCCGCTCGCAGAAGTCCCAGATCGAGGCGATCTCGGCGTCCTCGCGGGCGTGCAGGATCGCCTCGACCGCGGAGTGGCCGACGTTCTTGACCGCGTCGAGGCCGAAGCGAATCGCTTCTTCGTTGACGACGAAGCTGTGGTCGGAGGAGTTGACGTCGGGCGGCAGCACCTCGATCCCCATCTCCTCGCAGCGGTTGACGAAGAAAGGCACCTTGTCTTTGGTGCTCATCACAGAGGAGATCACCGCCGCCATGTACTCGGCCGGGTAGTTGGCCTTGAGGTAGGCGGTGCGGTAGGAGATCAGCCCGTAGCAGGCGGCGTGGGACTTGTTGAAGGAGTAGTCGGCGGCGGCTTCGTTCAGCTTCCAGAGGTCCTTGGCGACGTTGGGGGCGGTTTTCGATTCCGCCAGCCCCTGCATGAATTTGTCTTTCATCGTCGCCATCAGCTCGCGCTTCTTCTTGCCGATCGCCTTGCGCAGATCGTCCGCCTCGGCGCCGGTGAAGCCGGCCATCGAGCGCGAGATCTCCATCAACTGCTCCTGGTAGATGACGCAGCCGTGGGTCTCCTCGGTGATCGCGCGCAGGCGCGGGTCCGGGTAGCGGACGGTGGTCGGGTCCTTCTTGCCCTTGGCGTAGGCGGGGATGTAGGCCATCGCCCCGGGCCGGTAGAGGGCGCCGAGCGCGACCAGGTCGGCGAACTCGGTCGGCTTGACCTTGCGCAGGGCGTCGCGCATGCCCTCGGACTCGAACTGGAAGACCCCGGTCGAGTCGCCGCCGGCCAGCATCGCGTAGGTCTTGGCGTCGTCGATCGGGATCTGCTCCATGTCGATCGTCTCGCCGCGCGAGCGCTCGATGATGTCGATCGCGTCCTCGATCACGTCGAGGTTGCGGAGGCCGAGGAAGTCCATCTTCAGCAGCCCGATCTCCTCGATCGGACCCATCGAGTACTGGGTCACGATCTTGTACTGGCGCTCGGCTTTGCCGGAGCCGTTGCCGTTGGCGGGGGCCGCCGGGGCGCTGCGGTCCTCGGCCAGCTGCAGCGGCACCACCTCCTGCAGCGGCCGGTCGGCGATCACCACGGCGGCGGCGTGGATCGAGTTGTTGCGGACGATCCCCTCCAGCCCCTGGGCGACGTCGATGATCTTCTTCGCGTCCGGCTCGGCGTCGTAGGTCTGTTTCAGTTCCTGGCCCTGCTTCAGGCATTCGGCGAAGTTGGGGCTGCGGCCCATGATCGGCTCTGGGATGAGCTTCGCCAGGCGGTCGCCGGTGCCGTAGTCGTAGCCGAGCACGCGGGCGGCGTCGCGGGTGGCGGCGCGCGGCGCCATCTTGCCGAAGGTGATGATCTGGGCGACCGATTCCCGGCCGTATTTCTCAGCCACGTAGCGGATCATCCGCTCGCGCCCGCGGACCGAGAAGTCGATGTCGATGTCCGGCATCGATTTGCGCCCAGGGTTGAGGAAGCGCTCGAAGATCAGGCCCTCCGAGAGCGGGTCGAGGTCGGTGATCTTGAGCACGTAGGAGACGATCGAGCCGGCGGCGGAGCCGCGGCCGGGGCCGACGGCGACGCCGTTTTCCTTGGCGTAGCGGACGAAGTCCCAGACGATCAGGAAGTAGGAGGAGAAGCCCATCTCCTCGATCACCCCGAGCTCGAACTCCATCCGCTCGACCGCCTCGGCCGGGGGCGGGTCGCCGTAGCGGGCGTGCAGGCCCTCGCCGGCAACCCGGCGCAGCATCGCCTCCGGCTCGGAGCCGTCCTCGGTCGGGTACTGCGGCAGCAGCAGGCTGCCGAGCTCGATGTTGAGCGAGCAGCGCTCGGCGATCTCCAGCGAGGTCGGAACCGCCTCCGGCCACTCGGCGAAGGACTCGATCATTTCCTCGGAGCTTTTTATGTAGAACTCGTTGGTGTCGAAGCTCATCTTCGGCGCTTCCAGGGTCGACTTCGTCTGCACGCAGAGCAGCGCCGCGTGGTGTTCGAAGTCCTCACGCCGCAGGTAGTGGACGTCGGCGGTGGCGACGACCGGCCGCTTCAGCTCGCGGGCGAAGCGGACGATCCCCTCGTTCGCCTTGTCCTGGTCGTCGATCCCGTTCTTCTGCACCTCGAAGTAGACCTGGTCGGGGCCGAAGGCCTGGATCAGGTCATCGAGGTGGGCGCGGGCATCGTCGTGGCGCTCTTCGACCAGGCGCCGGCAGAAGCGGGACTGCAGGCAGCCGGTGAGGACGATCACGCCCTCGGAGTGGCGCGCCAGCAGCTCCATGTCGACGTTGGCCTTGCCGCGCGAGAAACCCTCGAGGAAACCGGCCGAGGTGAGCTGAACCAGGTTGGCATAGCCGACGTCGCTTTCGGCCAGCAGGGTGATGTGGTTGCGCTCGTACTTCGTCTGCTCCTTGATCGTCTTGCGATCCTCGACGAAGTAGGCCTCGAGCCCAACGATCGGCTTGATCCCATGCTTGTTACAGGCCTTGTAGAGGTCGACGGCGCCGTTCATGACGCCATGGTCGGTCAGGCCCAGAGCGGGCTGCCCGAGCTCGGCGGCGCGGGCCGCCATCGCGTCGATCTTGCAGGCACCATCGAGCAGCGAGTACTCGCTGTGGGCATGCAGATGGACGGCGGCAGGGCTACTCACGGGGTGGCAGCGATCATGCCAACTGCGGCAGATGCCACCGGCGCCTTTCGTGGCTCTTTCGCGCTACTTCCGGGGTATCTCGGCGCGGGGCGGGCCGGCGCTCGCGGGCGGGGCCTCCGGACTACGCGCAGACCCAGGCGGAGCCGCCGGAGTCGGCCCAGATTTCGCCGGCGATGCGGTCCTGTTCGGCCTTGGGAGCGTTCTGGGGCTCGCCCTGGCCGCCGTAGAGCCCCCAGGTCGAGGGCAGGATCTGGTAGGCGCCGCCGGCGCCGGATGAGGGATTGACGGCGCCGTAGTCGCCACCGGACTCGCACATGACGATGTAGGTCGGGATCGAGTAGGGCCCGCCGAGCCAGCGGCCGACCTCTTCTTCGGCTTCGGCTTCGCTCGCCGCCCGGGCTTCGGCGGCGCGGGCTTCCTGCACCTCCTTCACCCACTTGGCGATGCTGGATTTGAGGCCGGCCAGCGCCGCTTCGCGCTCGCCGGCGATCGCCTGCTGGCGGGCGGCGGCGGCCTGGGCGGCGGCGCGGACGGCGGCGATCTGGTCGCGGGCGGCGGCGAGGCGTTCGTCGTAGGCGACGGCCCGGGCCTCGAGCCCGGCGACGGCCTTCGCCTCGCGACGGACTTCGTCGCGGACGCCCTCGACCCGGTCGGCGAGGCGCTGTCGAAGTCCTCGATCATCCGCAGGTAGTCGGTCCGGGTCGCGAGTTCCTGGTAGTCGGCGGAGCCGAAGATGAGGCTGGCGGTGCTCGGCGTGCCGCTTTCGTAGATCGCCACCAGGCGGGCGGCTAGGGCCGCGCGGGAGCGGCGCAG
>CAWHIW010000007.1:0-10586 GCA_963829445.1 uncultured Solirubrobacterales bacterium
CCCGCGCGTGCGTGTCCTCGATCTCCAGCGGCTCGATCCCGAGGTCCCCGGGAAAGCTGCCGCTGAGGAACTGCTCGGCGTCCGCGGTCGTGACCTTCGATAGGTCTGCGCTCTCTCGCTCCATCAATCCCTGTCTGAGGTCATCTGACCAAGCAGTTCAAGGACACAGGGAGCGAAATGTGCTCTGCACATGAGCGACCGAGGACGCCGAAATGCGCCGCGTCAGATGACCTCAGACCCGCTCGACGATCATTGCCTCGCCCTGACCCCCTGCGACGCACATGGTCTCGAGGCCGACCTGGTGGTCGTCGGTCTCCATCACGTTGAGCAGGGTGCCCATGATGCGGGCGCCGGTCATCCCGAACGGGTGGCCGAGGGCAATTGCGCCGCCGTGGGTGTTGAGCTTGCTTTCCTCGATGCCGCATTCGGCCATGATCGGGATCACCTGGGCCGCGAAGGCCTCGTTGAGCTCGACCGCGTCGACGTTCTCGATCGTCATCCCGGCCCGGTCGAGCGCCTTCTTGATCGCGCCGATCGGGGCCACGCCCATGTACTCGGGCTCATTGCCCCAGGTGGCGGTGGTGACGATGCGGGCGCGCGGGGTCAGGCCCAGCTCCTTGGCCTTGGTGTCGCTCATCACCAGCACCGCGGCGGCGCCGTCGTTGAGCGGGCAGGAGTTGCCGGCGGTGACGCCGCCGCCGCCGTCGAAGGCCTCCGGCAGCGAGGCGAGCTTCTCCAGCGTCGAGGAGGCGCGGGGGCCGTCGTCTTTGCTGACCACGGTGCCGTCGGGCAGCGTCACCGGCACGATCTCGCGGTCGAAGAAGCCGTCTTCCTGGGACTTGACCGCCAGTTCCTGGGAGCGCTGGGCGAACTTGTCCATGTCCTCGCGGCTGACGTCGTAGTGCTTGGCGACGTTGACGGCGGTGATGCCCATGTCGATGTAGGCGTTGGGCTGGCCGTTCTCGCCGATCAGGTTCTGGTTGCGGTCGTCGACCCGCACCGGCTCGGCCGCTTCGTTGAAGCGGCTCACCCACTCGACCCCGGCGGCGATGTAGACGTCGCCCTCGCCGGCCTTGATCGCGTTGCCGGCATGGCGCAGCGCGTCGAGGCTGGAGGCGCAGTAGCGGGAGACGGTGACGCCGTTGACGGTCTGCGGCAGCTTCTCCGAGAGCAGCGAGATGATGCGGCCGATATTGAAGGCCTCGAGACCCTGCGGCATGCCGCAACCGCAGATGACGTCCTCGACCAGGGCCGGGTCGAGGCCGGGGTTGCGCTCGAGCAGCTGGTCGACGACGAAGGCACCCATCTCCTCCGGGCGCAGCTGGGCCAGCGAGCCCTTGAAGGCACGGCCGATCGGCGTGCGGATGGTGTCGACGATGACTGCTTCGGGCATTCCGTTTCTCCTTCGAGGCGCTTGGTCAGTGCTGAAGTGCGGGCCGGAGGGTAGTTGACCGGCTCCGTCGCCGTTTTGTGCGAAATGTCACGATAGGCATGCGTCGTGTCCCCTACCTGCGTTACATTCGGCTCAATCCACCTCGCGTGCAACGCGAGCCCTGCCGCCGAGCGGCAGCGAAAGGAGGGCGCGTCATGCCCGAGGGTTACTGCGTCAAAGAGCGCAAGAAGGTCGAGATCAAAGACGCCAAACAGGTGACCATGAAAAATGGCCGCCCGGCGATCCAGGGCGTCTGCCCCGATTGCGGGACGAAGATCTTCAAGATCGGGAAACTCGAGGGATAGAGCTTGAACCCGGGCTGCGTCCGTCCCGTACATGGAGGCGGATGCAGTCCGGGGCACTGACACGCGAGCGGGACGTCCGCGAGGCCTACGCGGCCCACTCGGGCGAGCTCTACGGGTTCGCGCTGCGCTCGCTCGGCGACTCCGGCCTGGCCGAAGAGGCGGTGCAGGAGACCTTCGTCCGCGCCTGGCGGGCCGGCGAGCGCTTCGACCCCGAAATCGGCTCCCTGCGGACCTGGCTGTTCGCGATCCTGCGCAACGTCGTCATCGACCTCGGGCGCGCCCGGGCCTCGCGCCCGCGGGTCGCCGAGGGCGGGATCGAGCCGTCGGTCGAACCGCTGGAGCAGGCGCTGCTCTCCTGGCAGATCGAGGAGGCGATGCGGCGGATCGGCGAGGACCACCGCCAGGTGCTGGTCGAGACCCACTTCCGCGGCCGCCCCTACAACGAGGTCGCCGCCGAGCTGGGGGTCCCGGAGGGAACCGTGAAGAGCCGCGTCTACTACGGGTTGAAGGCGCTGCGGGTCGTGCTCGAGGAGATGGGCTATGAAGACTGAGGGCTGCCGCGACTGGCGCCACCTGCTCGGCGCCTACGCGCTCGGGGACCTCGGCGCCGAGGAGCGCGCCGGGTTGAAGGCGCACCTCGAGGGCTGCGCCGAGTGCCGGGCCGAGGCCGAGTCGCTCGAGGGCGTGGCGCGGCTGCTGCCGCTCGCCGACCCGGAGCGCTTCAGCCGGCCGGCGCCGCTGCCGTCCCCCGACCTCGGCAGGGAGATCGCGGCGACGATCGGGCGCGAGCGGCGGGTCGTCGTGCGGCGGCGCCGCTGGCGCTTCGGCTTCGCCCTGGGTGGGGCCGCGGCCGCGGTGGCGGCATTGCTGGCAATCGTCGTCCTCCCCGGTGGCGGCAGCGGCCAACCCGAGCAGCACGTCGAGTTCGCCGCCCTGCCGGCGGGCGTCAAGATCGACGCCACGCTCGAGCCCCACGCCTACGGAACCGAGATCCGCATGTACGTGAAGGGGGTCCGCTCCGGCACCCTCTGCCACGTCTACCTGCGCGGCCCGCACGGCGAACGGGTTCCCGCCGGCACCTTCACCTACCGCTGGGGCGACGACTCGACCGCGACGCTGAGCTCGGCGCTCGATCTCTCCCGCACCCGCGCGATCGGCGTCCGCGCCGGCAACCGAACTTTTGTCGCCCCGGTCGATGTGGCCGGAGCGACGGCAGAGGCCACCCCGAACCAGGAGGACTTGACGTGATCAGAACCCGGACCACCTACGCAATGGCGCTGCTGGCGCTGGCGGCGACGCTTGCGGTCGCCGGTTGCGGCAGCAGCAACGACGGCAGCTCCGGCGGCGCCTACGGGGGCAAGGGCGCAACCGGCACCGAAGCCGAAACCGCCAAGTCGCCGCCGGGAGCCGAAAGCGGCGCCGCCGTCCTCACCGTCGCCAGCGCCCCCAAGGTCGGCCCGATCCTGGTCGACGCCAAGGGCTTCGCCGTCTACGACTTCCACAAGGACAAGGGCACCGCGTCCTCCTGCTATGGCGCCTGCGCGGGCGTCTGGCCACCGGTCCTGACCGAAGGCGACCCGACCGCCGGCGAAGGCGCCAGCGCCTCCCAGCTCGGCACGACCAAGCGCAAGGACGGCACCGTTCAGGTCACCTACGCCGGCCACCCGCTCTACACCTACGCCGCCGACAAGAAGCCGGGCGAAGCCAACGGCAACGACATCGACTCCTTCGGCGCCGAGTGGTACGCCCTCCAGGGCAGCGGCGAGGAGGCCGAGGACTAGGCCCCTCGGTCCCCCCTGTTCCGCGGTTCCAAATCCACGTATTCCGTGGGAAAGGAACCACGGAACGAGCCAAGGGGGAGAGTTTTGGCTGCGCGGTTCCTTATCCGCGCATGTCGTGGAAAGGGAACCGCCGAAGTGGGCGTGAAGGTCGGGACTGGCCGCTTTCGGAGTTGGCCGAGTCCCAGGATGGGGTCGCCAGCCTCGACCAATTGCGGGCTATTGGACTAACCCAGCGGACGGCCGAGTATCGCGCCACCCAGGGGAGGCTGCACCGCGTGCATCGGGGCGTATATGCCGTTGGCCACCTCTCCATCGGCCAGCTCGGGGCACTGCGGGCGGCGGTGCTCGCCTGCGGAGAGGGAGCTGTGATCTCCCACGGCACCGCCGCCGCGTTCTATGACCTGGGCGACCACTGGCCGGCGCTGATCGACGTCACCGGCGGTCGCCAGGCGGGGCGCAAGCTCGCCGGCATTCGCTGCCGCCGCTGCCGCTACCCGGCCCCAGAGGAGATCGTCATCCACGAAGGGGTCCCCTTCACCTCACCCGCCCGCGTTCTAGTCGACTCGGCGGGGATGCTGGGTGTCCCCTCCCTGCGCCGGATGGTCGAGCGGGCGGCGGTTCGCCGGTTGCTGGACCTGGAAGCAGTGGATCGGGCTATGGAGCAGGCGCAGCGGAGGCGCGGCATCTCGGCGCTGCGGATGATCCTCGAAGACTGGCGCACCGACGACGGCTCAGTGCCCGACGTGCGCAGCGAGTTCGAGGCGCTCGTGCTGCCGCGACTCGTCGCGATGGGCCTGCCACGGCCGGTCTGCAACAAGACGCTCGTGGTCGACGGCGAGCGCCTCATGGTCGACTTCCTCTGGGAGAGGCAGCGGGTCGTGGTCGAAACGGACGGCGAAGGCACGCACGGCACGCCGGTCGCCTTCCAGCGCGATCGTCGCCGCGATCAGATCCTCGTCGCCGCCGGATACCGGGTACCGCGAGCCACCTGGGCCCAGATGCGCGACGAACTCGACGCGGTCGTGCAACGGATCGCGCGCACTCTGTTGCAGGCCGGGTCGTAACCACCTTCCGCGGTTCGTAATCCACTCATTTCGTGGAAAAGGAACCACGGAACGGGGTTCAAAGGCGTCTCTGGCCTTGCGCGGTTCCGAACCCACCTATGCGGTGGGAAAGGAACCACGGAACTCGAAGGGGCTACTTGCCGCGCTTGCGGTAGGAGATGCTCGGGGGGACCTTGGCGCGGATCTCGGCCAGGAGGCGGGCCGAGAGCTCGCCGGGGTCCTCGCCGGGGCGCGGCTGGCCGCCGGCCGGGTCGAAGAAGGTGACGCGCAGCTTGGGGCGGCGGGGGAAGCCGGTGAGGTCGGAGGTGCCCTCGATCGCGACCAAGGTGATGTGCGCCTCCGGAACCTCGAGCGCCAGCCGGCCGACGCCGCTGCGGGCGCGCAGGATCTCGCCCCGGGAGCGCGTGCCTTCGGGGAAGACGCCGATGCAGACTCCCGCGCGCAGCGCCTCGATCGCCCGCGCCAGCGCCTGCTTGTCGCCCTTGCCGCGCTCGATCGGGATCTGGCCCATGCCGTTGAGGATCGGGGCCAGGCCGCGCACCTTCCAGAGGTCTGATTTGGCCAGGGCGCGGATCTGGCGGCGCTTGCGGGCGGCAATCCCGACCATGATCGGGTCCCAGTGGCTGTCGTGGTTGCCGAGGATCAGCAGCGGCCCGCTCTCGGGGAGCGCGTCGAGCCCCTCGACCTTCAGCCCGCCCCAGCAGGCGACCGGCCGGTTCAGGGCCATCGCCACGCCGTAGGTTCGGGTTCGCTCGCGCATCGGGCCGTGAGTTCTACGCGTCGCGGTTTCCGGCGGCGGCCGGCTCAGTCGGCCGGACTCGAGGGCGCGCCGGAGCAGATCGCGCAGCGCCCGCTGGTCGGCCTCGGAGAGCCGCTCGACCCAGGCCGGCGGCTTCGCGACGGCGCGGCTGAGCCGGGCGCGGACCCTGCGGCCCTCCGCGGTCAGCTCGATCAGCTTCACCCGGCGGTCGGCGTCCGAGGGCCGCCGGGTCGCCAGCCCCTTCTCTTCGAGCGACGTCGACGATGCCGGTGACGTTGGAGTTGTCGCAGTGCAGGACGGTCTGCGATCTCGCTCATCGTCCGCGGCCGGTCGAGCGCGCGCAGGGCGCCGAAGGAGGCCGGGCGCAGGCCGAGCTCGCGGGCGATGCCGAGGAACGGCGGCGGATAGACGAGCCCGGCCAGCAGGCCCCAGGCCTCGCGGGCCGAGGTCCTCCTCGGGCCGCCTTCCTCGCTTGCCTTCGCCGCGCTCATCGAATGCATTGTAGACCCAATCTTTGCTAACCTCAACTATTGAGTTTGACCGCTAACTGGAAGGGACGATGGCAGCAGAGACGGCGGACCGCACCGGCATCGAGGTCGAGGGCCTGGTGCGCGAGTTCAAGAACGGGCCGCGGGCGGTCGACGGCATCGACCTGCGGGTCGCCCCCGGCGAGATCTACGGCTTCCTCGGCCCCAACGGCGCCGGCAAGTCGACCACGGTGCTGATGCTGACCACGCTGCTGCCCCCGACCGCGGGCACGGCCCGGGTCGCCGGCTTCGACATCGTCAGCGAAGGCCCGCGGGTGCGCTCTGCGATCGGCGCCGCCCTGCAGGAGGCGGCGCTCGACCCGCTGCTGACCGGCAGCGAGCACATGCGCCTGCAGACCGCCCTGCACGGCATCGCCAAGGCCGAGCGCGAAGCGCGCGGCGACGAGCTGCTGGAGCGGGTCGGCCTCTCGCAGGCCGCCGACCGCAAGGTCGGCGGCTACTCGGGCGGGATGAAGCGCCGCCTCGACCTGGCCCTCGCGCTCGCCCACCGGCCCCGCATCCTCTTCCTCGACGAGCCCACCACCGGGCTCGACATCCAGAGCCGCACCGCGCTCTGGGAGGAGGTCGCGCGCCTCGCCGCACGAGGACGGCGTCACCGTCTTCCTCACCACCCAGTACCTGGAGGAGGCCGACGCGCTCGCCAACCGGGTCGGGATCATCGACCACGGCAAGATCGTCGCCGAGGGCACGCCGGCGGCGCTGAAGGCCGAGATCGGCCGCCCCACCGTCGAGGCGGTGCCGCGCGACCCCGGCCGAGCACGGAGCGCATGGTGGCGGTCCTCGCGCCGCTTCGGCGAGCGCCGCCGGGGCCTCGCCCAAAGGCGCCGCCGTGCGCCTCGACGGCGGCGAGTCGGAGCTGGCCGAGGTCGTCCGCGCCCTCGACGCCGAGGGGATCGCGATCGAGCACCTGCAGCTGCACGCGCCCTCGCTCGACGACGTCTTCCTGGCCAAGACCGGGCGCTCGCTGGAGGGCGCCGAGGAGGCCGAGGAGGAGGCGGAGGACGCCGCCGCCGAGGCGGCCGGCCCGGCGTGAGCGGCGGCCTCCGCACCCAGGTCGGGCAGCTCGCCCAGCGCTCGGTCCGTGCGCACCCTGCGCCAGCCGGCCCAGATCGTGCCGGCGCTGATCTTCCCGCTGTTCCTGCTGGCGGTGAACTCGGGCGGGCTCAAAGACGCGACCAACCTGCCCGGCTTCCCGACCGACTCCTACCTCACCTTCGCCCTCGCCGTGCCGTTCATGCAGGGGGCGCTGTTCTCGGTGATGAACGCCGGCACCGACCTCGCCCGCGACATCGAGACCGGCTTCCTCAACCGCCTCGCCCTCACTCCCCTGCGCGGGGCGGCGCTGCTCAGCGGCCTGCTCGCCGGCGCGGTCATGCTCGGGCTGCTGCAGGCGGTCGTCTACCTCGGCGTCGGCCTGATCGCCGGCGCCGACCTGGCGGCGGGCTTCGGCGGGGCGCTGGTGATCGTCGCCCTCTCGGTCACGATCACCGTCGCCTTCGGCACGCGTCGGCCTCTTCGCCGCCCTGCGCACCGGCTCCGGCGAGGCGGTCCAGAGCCTCTTCCCGGTCTTCTTCGTCTTCCTCTTCCTCTCCTCGATGGCGCTGCCGCTGGAACTGATCCAGACCGACTGGTTCCACGCGATCGCCGCGCGCCAACCCGGTCTCCTACCTGCTGCAGGCCTTCCGCTCGCTGCTGATCGAAGGCTGGAACCTGGGCGAGCTGGCGCTCGGCTTCGGGATCGCGCTGACGATCCTGCTGATCGGCATGTACGCGGCCAGCGCCGCCCTGAAGACGAGGCTGGTGCGGACGTGAGCCCGGCGCCCCGCCCCGCCGGCCTGCGCACGATCGCCCGCGCGGTCGCCTGGCGCAGCATCCACAACTTCCTCACCAACCCCGCCTTCCTGGTCCCGGCGATCGTCTTCCCGCTCTTCTTCTTCGTCTCCTTCGCCGGCGGCCTCTCGGCGATCGCCAACGTGCCCGGCTTCGACTTCCCCAGCGGCTACACCGCCTTCCAGTTCGTCTTCGTGCTGCTGCAGTCGGCCGCCTTCGGCGGCGTCTTCACCGGCTTCGGGATCGCCCGCGACTTCGAGACCGGCTTCGCCCAGCGCTACCTGCTCGCCGCCTGCAACCGCGGCGGCATCGTCGCCGGCTACGCGCTCGCGGCCCTCGTCCGCGCCTTCATCACCTGGACCGTCCTCACCGTGATCGCCCTCGTCGCCGGGATGAACGTCGACGGCAGCGGCGTCGAACTCCTCGGCCTCTACGGCCTCGCCGATCCTCGTCAACCTGACCGCGACGATGTGGGCGGCCGGGGTGGCGATGCGGGTGCGCTCGATCCAGGGCGGGCCGCTGATGCAGTTCCCGGTCTTCCTGATCCTCTTCCTCGCCCCGTCTACGTGCCGCTGGGCCTGCTCAGCGGCTGGATCCACGCCGTCGCCTCGGTCAACCCGGTCACCGCCCTGCTCGAGGCCGGCCGCGGCTTCATCTCCGGCGACCCGACCGTGGTCGCCCTCGCCTTCGCGATCGCCGTCGTCCTGCCGGTCGTGTTCGCGCTCTGGGCCCGCGGCGGCCTGCGCCGCGCCGAAGCCGCCGGCTGAGCACCGCTCGGCGCCTGCCCGGGTGTGACCGATTCCCGCCCGGTGTGATGAAAGTCACTCTGCCGGGTAACGCCAGCCGGGGAGGCTGCCGACTTCTGCTTCCTGCAGGGCAACCCCGGCCAATGCCTAGCGCTATTGCACCCGAAGATCTAAAGTGTCATTTGTGACGCAGCGACCCCTGGAGCTGATTCTCGCCCGCAACCTGATGTCGGCGCTCTCGACGCCGGCCTTCCTGGTCGACGAGGGCGGCGTCCTCGTCTTCTACAACGAGGCGGCCGGGATGATGCTCGGCAAGCGCTTCGAGGAGCTGGGCACGGTCGGCGCCGAAGGAGTGGGGCTCGCTGTTCGGCCCCTTCGACGAGAGCGGCGAGCCGATCCCCTACGACGAGCTGCCGCTGGTCATCGGCCGTCCGCAGCGGCCGCCCCGCCCACGCCGAGTACACGTCCACTCCAGCGACGGCGCCAGCCACGCGGTCGAGGTCTCGGCCTTCCCGATCCTCACCGCCCACGGCTCCCAGGGCGGGATCGCGATCTTCTGGCCGGCCGGCACAAGCGGCAACGGGGCGCAGCCGGCGTGAAGGTCAAGCTCTGGGGAACGCGCGGCTCGATCCCCTCCCCGGGCCGGAGACGATCCGCTACGGCGGCAACACCTCCTGCGTCGGCGTCACCCTCTCCGACGGCTCGCTGCTGGCGCTCGACGCCGGCAGCGGCATCCGCAGCCTCGGCCTCGGCGCTCGGCGACGAGCCGACGGCGGCTGCACATCCTCCTCACCCACCTCCACCTCGACCACATCCTCGGCCTCGCCTTCTTCGCCCCCGCCTTCCGCCCCAGACCGAGATCGTGATCTGGGGCCCGGCCTCGCCCGAGGCCTCGCTGCGCGACCGCATCGCCCGCTACATCTCCGCCCCGCTCTCGCCGGTCGAGGTGCGCGAGCTGCCCTGCGACGTCTCCTTCCGCACCGCCCCCGACAGCGAGTGGGAGATCGGCCCGGCCCGGATCCGCGCCGCCTCGGTCTCCCACCGCGGCCCGACGCTCGGCTACCGGATCGACGACGGCGACTCCTCGCTCACCTACATCCCCGACCACGAGCCCGGGCTCGGCGCCGACCTCGACCGGCTCGAGGAGGACTGGATCTCCGGCTTCGCGCTCGCCCGCGACACCTCGCTGCTGATCCACGACGGCCAGTACACCGACGGCGAGTACCCCGACCACATCGGCTGGGGTCACTCGCCGCTGCGCGACGCGCTCGCCTTCGCCCGCCGCACCGGCGCCGAGCGCACCGTCCTCTTCCACCACGACCCGCTGCACTCCGACGACTTCCTCGACCGCTTCGAGCGCCGAGGCGCGGGAGCGCTGGGCGGAGCTGGGCGGCGACCCGGCGGCGATCGAGCTGGGCGCCGAGCGGGCGGAGTACGAGCTGCCGGCGCGGGCGCCGGCGCCAGCCCGTGCAGCCTGCCGGCCGAGCCGCCGCGCGTTAGGCTGCGCGCGATGCCGCTTCCGCCCGGATCGAGGCCGCGGCCGCGCGCTCGCCGCTCGTCGCGCGCCGCCCTGGAGATGGCGAGCGAGGCCCACGCCGGCCAGATCCGCAACGGCAGCGGCGGCATGCCCTACATCGATCACCCGGTCGCCGTCGCCGACCTGCTCGACGCGCACGGCTTCGGCGAGCGAGGTGCTGGCGGCGGCGCTGCTGCACGACGTCGTCGAGGACAGCGAGACCAGCGTCGAGGAGCTGCGCGGCGCGGTTCGGCGAGCCGGTCGCCGACCTGGTCGCGGCGCTCACCGACGACGAGTCGATCGAGCGACTACCAGCGGCGCAAGGACGAGCACCGGGCCCGGGTCGCCGCGGCCGACGGCGATGCGCTGGCGATCTACGGCTCCGACAAGCTGACCAACTCGAGCACCTCGCCGCGCCCTCGCCGCGAAGGCGACGCGGTCCGCGAAGAGTTCAAGGTGCCGCTGGAGCTGAAGCTCGAGGTCTGGGAGGCCGACCGGAGATGCTCCGCGCGCGAGGCGCCCGAACTGCCCTTCCTCGACGAACTCGAAGAAGCGCTCAGCCGTCTTCGGGCGGATCTAGAAGCGGTAGACCCTCGTCGCGGTA
>CAWHIW010000008.1:0-19375 GCA_963829445.1 uncultured Solirubrobacterales bacterium
CCCAGTCGCCCTGCGCACGTCCGGCGGTGTCCTCGGTCGCTCGCGTGCGGAGCACGCCACGCTCCCTGCGTCCTTGCCAGCCGAGCGCAGGGCGGCGTGGGGAGAGGCGCGAATGTCGCCGGAGTGGAGGTGAGGCCCGCAGGCGGCGGCTGGCCGCTTAGACACCCCCGGAGATGCTGGTCCTGGACGGGGCAGATGGCGAGCGGCCGTCCCGGCGATGGTCGCGGCCGGGGAGCTGACGCCGCAGAGCCAGGGCTCCGCCGCCGTGGTCGAGGTGCTCGACCCGGGCCCCGGGCGAGCATGTGCTCGACCTCTGCGCCGGTCCCGGGATCAAGACCGGCCAGATCGCGGCGCGGATGGGCGACCGCGGCGAGGTGATCTCGATCGAGCTCGACCCCGGCCGCGCCGAGGAGGTCGCCGAGCAGGCCAGTCGCCTCGGCCTGCGCAGCGTCACCGTGATCGAGGCCGACGCGGCGGCGCTCGATCTGGCGCCCGGCTTCGACCGGGTCCTGCTCGACGCCCCCTGCTCGGACCTCGGCGCCCTCGCCTCGCGCCCGGACGCGCGCTGGCGCAAATCGCCGAAGACGATCGAGCGCCTGGTCGGGATTCAGGAGCAGGCGCTGCTCGGCGCCGCGCGCCTGCTGCGGCCAGGCGGGACCCTCGTCTACGCGACCTGCACGATCTCCCGCCGCGAGAACGAGGACCGGGTCGCGGCCCTACTCGCCGCGGCCGCCGCGGAAGAGCTGCCGGCACTGGAGCTGGAGGACCTCGGCGCCCGCGCCCCGGGGCTGGCCTCGCCGCTGGAGCCGCGCTGCCTGCAGCTGCGCCCGGACCGCGATCGCACCACCGGATTCTTCATCCGCGCCTGAAGCGCCATGATTAGGGCATGAGCGATACCGGAGACGTGGCGCGGCCGAAGGGACGACGCTGGGACGGGCGCCCTGCCCGAACTGCAACGAGCCCTGGCTGCGCCCGACCCGCTGCCCGGCCGGCTGCGCTGCGTCAACTGCCTCAGCCGCTTCGAACTCGTCTCCCAGTGCCCAAACTGCGGCGAACACCAGACGATCGCGCGGATGAGCCACACCGAGGACATGCAGTGTCAGTCCTGTGGCGCTTCGATGCTGCGCGCGGCCTGAGCACCGTCGTTCCCATCCTCTAGGTTGGCGGCATGAGCGAGCGGATGCGCGAGTTGATCGAGGACCGCCGGGTCGCCCCGTCGATCCTCTCGGCCGATTTCGCGCAAGCTGGGGGCGCAGATCGAGGAGGTGATGGACGCCGGCGCGCGGGTCATCCACTTCGACGTCATGGACGGCCAGTTCGTGCCGCCGATCACGATCGGGCCGCTGGTCCTCAGCGGCATCGCCGACCAGGTCCACGCGGCCGGCGGCGCCGTCGACGTACACCTGATGATCGCCTCGCCGGAGCGCCAGATCGAGGACTTCGCCAAGGCCGGCGCCGACTCGATCACCTTCCACGCGGAGGCGACCCCGCACGCCAACCGCACCCTGCACGCGATTCGCGAGCTCGGCTGCCTCGCCGGGGTCGCGCTCAACCCCGGCACCCCGGCCGAGGCCGTCTCCGAGCTGCGCGGCTACGCCGACGTCGTCCTCTGCATGACCGTCAATCCCGGCTGGGGCGGCCAGTCCTTCATTGCCACCTCGCCGGACAAGGTCAAGCGCCTGCGCCCGCTGGTCGGCGAGGCCCGGATCGAGGTCGACGGCGGCATCGACACCGAGACCGCCGGCCCGATCGCCGCCGCCGGCGCCTCCCTCTTCGTTGCCGGCTCCGCTGTCTTCGGCGCCGACGATCCGGCTGCCGCGTACACGGCGATCGCCGCCGCCGCCAGCGCGATCTAGCTCAGACCCGCCGCCCGCGGGCGATCAACGCCCCCGTTACCTCCTGCCACCAGGCGCGCTCGGCCTGGTCCACGCCCTTGCGGGCAGCGCGGCCGCTCGCACCAGCCGGCCAGGGCCCGCCGGCCGCCGACGGCGATGACGTCGTCGCTGGTCACGGCGTAGCGGCCGTCGGCGAGCGCGGCCATCGCCCCGACCCCGTCGCGGCGGCTGCGCAGGACGATCAGCACCGGGATCCCGTCGACCTCCTGCAGCGCCCGCGGGTCGTCGCCCTCGCGCGCCGGCCGCACCGTGAAGATCTGCGAGGCGGCCCGGTGCGGCAGCGCCGGCGGCGGCGGCCGCCCGACCGGCCCCTTGGTCCAGGTCTTGGTCAGCGCCTCGACCTCGTCGCGCAGCTCGCCGCGGACGAGGATGTGGAGCTCGTCGCCCTCGCGCATTTCGGTCGAGCCGCGCGGCGGGATCGCGTGGCCGTCGCGGACGATCACGTTGACCAGCGCCTCGCGCGGCAGCTCCAGCTCGCGGATCCGGTGCCCGGCCGCGGCCGCGCCGGGCGGCAGCCGGTAGGCGATCACGTCGCCGCCCATGCGGCGGATCCGCCCCGACTCGAGCAGCCGCCGCGGCAGCGCCGGCTCGTCGGTGGTCAGCCCCAGACGGGTCGCCAGCGGCTCGAAGCTGGCGCCCTGGACCAGGGTCGAGGTGACGACGACGAAGAAGACGATCGCGAACTCGGTCTCGCCGCCGGCGATGCCGGCGACGACGGGGAAGGTGGCGAGCCAGATCGGCGTCGCCCCGCGCAGGCCGGCCCAGCCGAGCATCGCTTTCTCGCGCACGTTGAGCGGCGCGAAGGTGGTGGCGAGGAAGGTCGCGACCGGCCGGGCGACGAGGATCAGCACCGCCGACAGCGCCAGGCCCTTCAGCGCCACGTCGTCGAGCCGGCTGGGGAAGACGAGCAGGCCGAGGAGGATGAAGAGGGCGATCTGGGCGACCCAGCCGAGGCCCTCGTGGAAGGCGACGACGGTGCGGCGGGCGGGGATGCTGGCGCCGCCCAGGGCCAGCGCCGTCAGGTAGACGGCGAGCAGGCCGGAGCCGTGGGCGACCTCGGCGACGCCGTAGGCGAGGGCGGCGATCGCGATCGTCGCCACCGGGTAGATCCCGTCGGTCGGCAGCCGGGTCGCGTTCAGGGCGGCCACCGCCAGGCGGCCGATCAGCCAGCCGACCGCGATCCCGACCGCCAGTTTCAGCGCCAGCAGCCCGGCCATGTCGGCGAGGCCGAAGCCCGGCTCCTGGATCCATTCGATGAAGCCGATCACCAGCAGCAGCGCCACCGGGTCGTTCATCCCCGACTCGCCCTCGAGCGAGCGCGCCAGCCGCTTCTCCAGGGTCGAGCGGCGCAGCACGGCGAAGATCGCGGCCGAGTCGGTGGCGGCGATCGCCGAGCCGACGATCAGGCCTTCCAGGGTGCTGATGTCGAAGATCAGCTTCGCCGCCAGGCCCGGCCAGCAGCGCCGTCACGATCGTGCCCAGGGTCGCCAGCGAGGCGGCGGTTCCCAGCACCGGCCGGATCTCCGACCAGCCGGCGGTCAGCCCGCCCTCGAAGAGGATCAGGATCAGCGCGATCGTGCCCAGGGTCCGGGCCAGCTCGGTGTTGTTGAAGTCGATCCCGCCGATGCCCTGCGAGCCGGCGAGCATCCCGAGGCCGAGGAACAGCAGCAGCCCCGGCACCCGGACCTTGTCGGCGAGCAGCGCCCCGAGGATGCCCGCGGCCAGGAGGCCGCCGGCGATCAGGATCAGTTGGGCGTCGTGCTCTCCCATCGACGGACCCTAGATGATCAAATTGTGCTGCGCGGTCGCTCATAGACCGCTTGCCGCGAAGCGCAGCTCAGACGTTCCCGTCGATCATCTCCAGGTGCGCCTCCAGCTCCTCGGCGAGCCCGGCTCGGGCACGTCCTCGGCCCGCTCGTGCGGGCGGCGGTAGACGTAGTAGAGGAGCGCGAAGAGGACGCCGGCGGCAAGCAGGAAGCCGATCTCGACCCGGCGGAACTCGTCGCTGACCAGCGGCACGAAGTTCCAGGCGATGAAGAGGGTGGCGCAGCCGATCCAGCGGACCGCGGCCCGCCGCACCTGGCCCTGGGCGATGCAGGCCTGGTTGACCGTGACCGAGCAGAGGTAGAGCCCCATCCCGAGCGCGACCAGCAGCAGCCCGGGCGCGGTCGTAGGTGAACTTGTTGCTGAAGGCGAGCTGCATCGCCTGCGGCCCGGCGATCAGGACCATGACCACGACCAGACGGCGGTGAAGGCGGCGATCCCCAGCAGCACGACCCGCACGGTTCTGGTGGAATTCGCGCTCGGCTGTCCGCGTCTCGCTGGCGTGCAGTCTGGTCAGGTGGGGCAGGATGCTGGTCGAGACCGACTGGAACAGCTGCAGCGGCGCCCGCGCCAGCATCAGCACGTTGAAGATGAAGCCGGCCGCGGCGGCGCCCTGGAGGCCGCGGGTGATCAGCGGCCCGGCGTTGAGGAAGGCCTGTTCGCTGAACATGATCACCAGCACCGCCGCCGCGAAGCCGCCGCCCTCGGCGCAACGAGAAGTGCTCGTCTCGTCCTCGCTTCGCGACCGGTGGCGGCGGCTCTCGGCCTGCTGTTTTGCCCGGCGGGCGAAGGCGAAGCGGGACGACCAGCAGGCTCAGGCGGGTGCGGCGACGATGCCGATCGCCACCGCCGACTGGCCGCTGAGGATGCTGACCGCGACCAGCACCGCGAAGAGCGTGCGGAAGCAGGACTCGGAGAGGATCAGCGCCATGAACAGGCCGAAGCGCTGCTGGCCGGCGAGGAAGCCGCGGGCGAAGTAGCTGGCCGCGTAGAAGAGGACCGAGGAGAAGAAGACCCAGTAGAGGGTTTCGTTGCCCTCCAGCAGGCCGTTCTGGATCGGCCCGCGCAGGGCCAGGGCGACGACGGCGAAGAAGAGCGACGAGGCCGAACTGGATCGTCGAGGCGACCCGCATCGGCTGGCCGATCGGTTCGCCCTTGACCATGCGCTCGGAGATGTGGCGCGAGAGCAGCTGTTCGATCGGCCGGTAGAGGGTCGAGATCGTGATGAAGACCGCCGACCAGAGCACCGTGATCTGCCCGTAGTCGGGCTTGGAGAGGACGTGCGAGGCGATCAGGAAGTAGGCGTAGGTGATCAGCCCGGTGAGGCCGACCCCGACCGCGAGGAAGCTCGCGGTTTTGCCGTAGTCGGCGCCGCTCTCCGCCGCCGCGGCGTTCGGCGTTGTCTCTTCCCCCGCCGCGGTGCTCATGGCTTTGGCTCGGAGCCGCGCTCGTAGTGGGAGGGCTCGACCCCGAGCGCCAGCTCGACCCGGCGCACCCGCTCGAAGACCCGCTGGGTCATCACCCGCTGCCCGGCCAGGAGGTCGCCGATGATGCCGAGCGCAAAGAGCTGCACGGCGGCGATGAAGAGGACGGCGCCGAGGATCAGCGACTGGATGTGGCCGTCGCTGTTGCCGTTGAAGATCCAGTCGAGCAGGAACGGCAGCCAGGCCAGCAGGGCGAGGACGAGGACGACGAGGCCGGCGGTGGCGAAGGCGCGCAGCGGCTCGTAGCGGGCGTAGATCCGCAGGATCGCCGGCCCGTTGCGGCGCACGTAGGCGCCGGTCGAGTCGAACAGCCGCGACTCGCGCGTCTGCGGGTTGGTCCCGACCGTGACCTGGTCGACCGCGACCAGCATCTTGCCGGCCTGGATCAGGCTCTCCAGCGTGTAGGTGAAGTTGTCGACGACCGAGAGCTGCAGGGCGGCCTCGCGATTGTAGGCGCGGAAGCCGGAGGTGGTGTCGGTGATCTCGGTCCCGGAGAGCCGCCGCACGACCCAGCTGCCGAGCCGCTGCAGTCCCTTTTTGGACCCGGAGAAGTGGTCGATCTGGCCGACCTGGCGGTCGCCGACGACCATGTCGGCCTCGCCGGCGAGGATCGGCGCCACCAGCTTCGCGACATCGGCGCCGCTGTACTGGTTGTCGGCGTCGGTGTTGACGACGATGTCGGCGCCGAGCTTGAGGCAGGCGTCCAACCCGGCCTGGAAGCCGGCGGCGAGGCCCTTGTTGTTGGTCAGGCGGACGATGTGCTCGACCCCGTTGGCCCGCGCCACCTCGACCGTGCGATCGCTGGAGCCGTCGTCGACGACCAGCAGCTCGATCGTCTCGATGCCGTCGATTGCGCGCGGCAGGTCGGCGATCGTCGCCGGCAGCGTCGATTCCTCGTTCAAGCAGGGGATTTGGATGAGGAGCTTCATCGGGACCGGGCGGTCAGGGTACCCGGGCGGTAGGCGCGCGGGTCCTGTCGTCGCGGCATCCCCGCACGGTGCTCGGCGCTGACGCGCCTCCGCGCCGCGGGGGACGCCCCGCCACGACGCCACCCGCGCGAGGAACGTCACAGATCCACGTCCCGGTCGCGGTAGAGTTGGCTGACTGACCAGTCAATCAGTCGATGAACTCTGAGGTCACAGCCATAGATCAAGCTCACCTGCGCAGGGCGCTGGAGCTGGCTGAGCGCGGACGCGGGCGGGTCAGTCCGAACCCTTTGGTCGGCGCGGTCGTCGTGCGCGATGGCGAGGTCATCGGCGAGGGGTTTCACGCCGAGCTGGGTGGGCTGCACGCCGAGCGGGCTGCTCTGGCCGATTGCCGGGAGCGGGGGGAGGACCCGGCGGGGGCGACGATGTACGTGACGCTGGAGCCATGCGCGCACCAGGGGCGCCAGCCTCCTTGCGTTGAGGCAGTGCTGGAGGCCGGGATCGCGCGAGTCGTGATTGCTTCCGAGGATCCGAGTGAGAAGGCGGCCGGGCGCGGGCCCGGGATCCTTCGCGACGGCGGGGTGGAGGTCGTTTTCGCGGCCGGCGCCGAGGCCGCGTCGGCGCGCCTGCTCAATCAAGCCTTCCGCAAGCACGCGCGCACGGGGCTGCCGCTGGTGACGCTGAAGCTGGCGATGTCGCTCGACGGGCGCACCAGTACCGCGCCCGGCGACTCGCCCTGGATCTCCGGCGAGCTCAGCCGCGCCCTGGTCCACCGCTGGCGAGCCGAATCCGATGCGATCGCCGTTGGCATCGGCACGGTGTTCGCCGACGACCCACTCCTCACCGCCCGCATTGCGGATCCGGGGAGCGGCAGTCCTTTGTACCCCTATGCGTCACAAAGGACTGCCGCAAGCGCCGCGCGCCAGCCGCTTCGCGTCGTCTTCGACGCTCAGGCCCGACTGCCACTCGACTCCCAGCTCCTCGCGACCCTCGACCGGTCCCCGGTCCTCGTCATCGCCGCTCCCGGCGTCGACCACACCCGCGTCAGCGCCCTGCGCGACGCCAGCGCCGAGGTCCTCGTCGGCGGGCGACATCCCCGCGGCCCTCGCCGACCTCGGCCGCCGCGGCGTCACCAGCCTCTTCCTCGAGGGTGGTCCAACCCTCGCATCCGCCTTCCTCGCGGCCGGCCAGATCGACGAGTCGCGTACCTTCATTGCCCCGATGCTCCTGGGCGCCGCCACATCGACCGAGGCCGAGGCCACCCGCGTGCCCGCGCTCGCGTCCAAGGCGGAGCCCGTCGGCGACGACATCTTGATCACGGCCCGTTTCAGGGAGTGGTGACGTGTTCACGGGTCTGATCCAGGACGTCGGCACCATCGCGGCCCTCGACTCGGGGGCGGATGGCTCCCGCTTGCATATCGCCACCGCGCTCGCCCCCGACATCGTCCTCGGCGATTCCGTCGCCGTCAACGGCATCTGCCTGACGGCCACGCGCGCTGACGCCGGCAGCTTCGAGACCGAGGCGATGAACCAGACGCTCGACGTCACGGCCCTCGGCGCCGTCGAGACCGGCGCCCGCGTCAATCTCGAGCTGGCGATGCAGGCCTCCGACCGGCTCGGCGGCCACATCGTCCAGGGCCATGTCGATGGCGTCGGCGAGGTGGTCGCGGTCGAAGAGGACGGCTTTGCCCGCCGCGTCCGCGTCGCCCTCTCCCCGGACCTCCTCCGCTACGCCGTCGACAAGGGCTCGATCACCCTCAGCGGCGTCAGCCTGACCGTGGCTGGGCTGGGCGCGAGCTGGGTAGAGGTCTCGCTGATCCCCGAGACCCTGGAGCGGACCAACTTGGGCGAGCTGACGCCGGGAAGCAATTTGAACGTCGAGTGCGACATCGTGGCGAAGTACGTGGAGCGGCTGGTGGCACCATTCGCTGGAAAGGAGCGAGCGTGAGCCATACGACGGAGACCGGTAAAGACAGCGTGGTGAACGAGGCGGGGGAGAGCGCCTTCGCGACGATCGAGGAAGCGATCGAGGAGATCCGCCGCGGTCGCATGGTCGTTGTCTGCGACGGCGAAGACCGCGAGAACGAGGGCGACCTGGTGATGGCGGCGCAGTTCGCCACCCCCGAGGCGGTCAACTTCATGGCCAAGGAGGCGCGCGGCCTGATCTGTCTCGCCCTCACCGCGGAGCGCTGCGAACAGCTCGGCCTGAAGCTGATGGCGGCCAAGAACGAGGCGCCCCTGCAGACCGCCTTCACGGTCACGATCGAGGCCGCCGGCGGCGTCAGCACCGGCATCTCCGCCCACGACCGCGCCCACACGATCCAGGTCGCGATCGACCCCAATTCCGGCCCGCGCGACATCGTCGTCCCCGGCCACATGTTCCCCCTGCGGGCAAAAGAGGGCGGCGTGCTCGAGCGCACCGGCCACACCGAGGCCAGCGTCGACCTCGCCCGCCTCGCCGGCCTCACCCCGGCCGGCGTCATCTGCGAGGTGATGAACGACGACGGCACCATGGCCCGCGTCCCCGACCTGGTGCCCTACTGCGCCAAGCACGGCCTGAAGATGATCACCGTGGCCGAGCTGATCGCCTACCGGCGCCGCACCGAGAAGCTGGTCGAGCGCGTCGTGGCGACGGCCCTGCCGACCTCCTTCGGCGACTTCACCGCGGTCGGCTACCGCTCGCTGGTCGACGACAAACATCACGTGGCGATGGTCAAGGGCGAGGTCGACGGGGTCGAGGACGTGCTCGTCCGCGTCCACAGCGAGTGCCTCACCGGCGACGTCTTCCACAGCATGCGCTGCGACTGCGGCGAGCAGCTGGCGGCGGCGCTGGCGATGATCGAGGAGGAGGGCCGGGGCGTCCTCCTCTACCTCTCCCAGGAGGGTCGCGGGATCGGCCTGCTGAACAAGCTGCGCGCCTACAAGCTGCAGGAGGAGGGGGCCGACACGGTCGAAGCCAACCTCAAGCTGGGCCTGCCCGCCGACCTGCGCGACTACGGCATCGGCGCCCAGATCCTCGGCGACCTCGGCCTCACCAGCATCCGCATCCTCACCAACAATCCGAAAAAGATCGTCGGCCTCGAGGGCTATGGCCTCTCGGTCTCCGAGCAGGTGCCGATCGAGTCCGACCCCAACGTCCACAACGAGGCCTACCTGCGCGCCAAGCGCGACAAGATGGGCCACTCGCTGCACCACCAGGGCCTCGCCCTCGACGAGGAGATGATCCGCGACGAGGAGGAACGGGACGCGAGGGCCGAGGATGGCTGAGGCGGGCGCCTTCCTGGAGCGGTTCTCCGACGACGAGAAACTCGCCCTGGCGGGCCTTCAGTTCGCGGTCTTCGTCGGCCGCTTCTACGAGGACCTGGCCGACCGCTTGGTCAAGGGCGCCTACGAGGGCTTCCAGATGGCCGGGGTGCGCCACGGCGCGGTGCGCGAGTACTCGGTGCCGGGTGCCTACGAGCTGCCGTTCGCGGCCAAGTCGTTCATCGACGGCGCCAACGCGCGCTCGGCTTGGGCGGCCCGCCCCGGGCGGCGTCGCCTGCCTCGGCGTCGTCATCCGCGGCGAGACCGACCACTACGACTTCGTCTGCGCCGAGGCGGCCCGCGGCATCCAGGAGGTCCAGCTCGAGACCGGCGTTCCCTGCGCCTTCGGCGTCATCACCTGCGACAACATGGAGCAGGCCCTGGCCCGGGCCGGCGGCGGCAAGCGCGACCAGGGCCGCAACGCCGCCCTCACCGTCGCCCGCATGGCCCTCTTGAAGCGCCAGCTCGCCTGACTGGGTAGCATCCACGACCCGATGGCCAAGGTATGTCACAGCTGCGGCAAGGGACCGGCGTTCGGCCAGTCCCGAAGCCACTCGATGGTCGCCACCAAGCGCCGCTTCGATCCGAACCTGCAGAAGGTCCGGATCCAGGAGAACGGCCGCCCGCTGCGCGCCTATGTCTGCACGCGCTGCTTGAAGAGCAACAAGGTCACCAAGGCCGCCTAGTTCGCAGGGCTTGGTGGGGGAGGGGTCTGGTGCCCTCCATTCGAATTTGTCGCTCCGCGCCCTATGGGCGCGTTGCTCCAGATGTTGGAGCGCGACCTAAAGGTCGCGCAATGGACAGATTGCATATCGCGCGCTTCGCGCACATTCGAATGGAGGGGACCAGACCCCTCCCGCGACACGACCTTCTGAGACGGCCGAAGGAGCGGAACCTCACCCAGAGAAGCGGTGACGGACGCCCACAAGCTCTCGAACCTGATGCATCTGGTGGTAGCTCCCCGTGAGGAGGTGTCGGGGGTTTCCGGAGCGCGCGGCGTCCTGATTTTCGCGCGTGCGAGTCAGCGAGAGCTGGCGGGCTGCCGGCGAAAATCCCAGCAAGCGGAGGGGACCCCCGACACCTCCCGACCGAGACCTACTCAGTCAGCTTTTGGCACAACAGGATGCTCCCCAGTGGGGCTCGGATCGCCCTCAGCCGGCTCGACATGCAGCTTGGGGAGGATGCGGTCGAGCCAGTTGGGGAGCCACCAGGCGCGGGTGCCGAAGATCTGCATGATCGCCGGGACGAGGACGGAGCGGATGATCACGGCGTCGATGAAGACGGCGGAGGCGAGGCCGAGGCCGAAGAGTTTGATCACCCGTTCGTCGCCGAGCATGAAGGAGGCGAAGACGGTGACCATGATCGCCGCCGCCGCCGTGATCACGCGGCCGGTCAGGGCGAGGCCGCGGGTGACCGAGGCGGTGGCGTCGTGGCTGTGCTCCCACTCCTCGTGGATCCGCGACATCAGGAAGACCTCGTAGTCCATCGAGAGCCCGAAGACGATCGCGAAGAGGAAGATCGGGAAGAAGGAGATGATCGGCCCGGTGTTGTCGACCCCGATCAGGCTGGCGCCCCAGCCCCACTGGAAGACGGCGACGATGATCCCGAAGGCGGCGCCGATCGAGAGCAGGTTCATCACCACCGCCTTCAGCGGCACCAGGACCGAGCGGAAGACGGCCATCAGCAGCAGCGCTGAGAGCAGGACGACGACCCCGATGAAGAGCGGCAGCTTTTCCGTGATCGCGTTGCCGAAGTCCTCGAAGATCGCGTTGATGCCGCCGACGTGGAGCTGGGCGCCGGTCTTTGCCTCGATCGGCGGAATCACGTCGTCGCGGATGCGGTCGAGCAGTTCGGTGGTCGCCTCGCTCTGGGGCGAGGTCGCCGGGTAGACCTGGAAGACCCCGGTGTTCTTCGCCGGGTTGAGACTGATGTCGGTCGTCGCGGCGACGCCTTCTTCGTCTTCCAGTTCTTCCTTCAGTTGCACCAGACCCGCGTCGTCTCCCTTCGACGGCAGCGCCGCGACCAGCATGAAGGGGCCGTTGAAGCCGGGGCCGAAGCCCTGCGCCAGCAGGTCGTAGGACTGGCGGGTCGTTTTGTTCGGCGGTTCGGTGCCGGCGTCGTTGGTGCCGAGACGCAGCGAGAGGGTGGGAATGCAGAGGAGGATCAGGAGGCCGCCCGAGAGGCTGGCCGCCAGCCAGGGCCGGCGCTGGATCTTGCGGCTCCAGCGATACCACTTGGTCTTGTCGAGGCTGATCGCGCTGCGGCGGCCGAGGCCGGGGATGCGCAGCCTGTCGACCCGGCGGCCGACGATCGTCAGCAGCGCCGGCAGCAGGGTCAGCGCCGCGATCATCGTGAACAGCACCGCCAGCGCCGCCGCCGTCGCCACCCCGTAGAGGAAGGTGAGGCCGAGCAGGAACATGCCCAGCAGGGCGATGATCACCGTGATCCCGGCGAAGAGGACGGCGCGGCCGGCGGTGTCGACGGCGGCGATCGCCGCCTCGCGCGGCTCCAGGCCGTCATCGAGGCCGTTGCGGAAACGGGTGAGGATGAAGAGCGCGTAGTCGATCCCGACCCCGAGCCCGATCATCGCCGCCAGCACCGGCGCGAAGTTGGCCATGTCGAAGACGTGGGTGCTGATCGTGACCAGGCTGATCCCGACCCCGAGCGCGAACAGCGTCGTGATCAGCGGCAGCCCCATCGCCACCACCGAGCCAAAGGTCAGCAGCAGGATCACCATCGCCGCCAGCAGGCCGATGCCGAAGGAAGAGTCGCCTTCTTCCTGTTCGGCTTCCGCGATCAGGTTGCCGCCGAGCTCGACCTGGAGGCCGTCGCCCGCGGGCTTCTGAGCGATCGCGATGATTTCCCGCGTCTTCTCTTTGTCGAGCTTGTTGCCGGCGGCGTCGAACTGGATCGTCGCGTAGGCGATTTCGCCGTCATCGCTGACCGCCGCCGCGCCGCCCTTCACGTAGGGGCTGGCGACTTCGCTGACGTGGGGGAACTCTTCGATTTCGCCGAAGGCCGCCGTCATCTCCTTCTTCACGGCCGGCGCTTCGACTCCGCCCTTGGCCTTGAAGACGATCTGGGCGCTGTCGCCGGACTGGGCCGGGAACTTGTCTTCGAGCAGATCGAAGGCTTCCTTGGAGTCGGAAGCCGGCAGCTTGAATTCTTCGCTGAAGTCCGAGCCGGCCGCGCCCGCGATCATTCCGACCCCGATCAGGGCGACGATCCAGCCGATGATCACCGTCTTGCGGTGACCGGTGATCCAGGTGGCGAAGCTGCGCATTCGGCGGCACGCTAGCAATGGGCCTCCTCCGCCGTGGTGCGATCGTCACACGAGCGAGGGCCCGGTCGTCGTCGGCGGCGGCTAGATTCCCCGGCCAGATGCCAGATCCCTCGATTGCCCGGTTCCGACGGGTCATCAGCTCCGCTTACGCCTCGCTCGAGGCCAGACGCCAGGAGGTCAACGACCTCAACGTCTTCCCTGTCGCCGACGGCGACACCGGCGACAACATGGCGATGACGATGCGCGCCGTGATGGAGGAGCTCGACCGCTTCGACAAGCTCGAAGTCGACCGGGTCGACCGCACCGAGCTGGTCCAGGCCTTGGCCCGGGCGGCGCTGATGGGCGCCCGCGGCAACTCCGGGGTGATCCTCAGCCAGATCGTCCGCGGCGCCGCCGAGGAGCTCGCCTCCCGCTCCGGCGAGCTGGTCGACCCGGTCCTGGTCGCCGCCGCCTTCGCCAGCGCCGCCGACGCGGCGTATGAGTCGGTGCGCGAGCCGGCCGAGGGAACGATGCTGACCGTCTTCCGCGAGATGGCCCACTCGCTGACCCGACAGCTCGCCCATCTCGAGGCCGACAAGCAGCGGCTCGGCAGCGACGTCAGCGACGAGCAGCAGGACGCGATCCTGGCGGAGGTCCTGGAGCGGGCGATCGAGGACGGGGAGCGGGCGGTGGCGCGCACCCCGGAGCAGCTCGACGTGCTGCGCGAATCCGGCGTCGTCGACGCCGGCGGCCACGGCCTGGTCCTGATCCTGGCCGGGGTCGTCGCCGCCCTGCGCGGCGACGACGAGATGCCGGAGATCTCCCACTACGACGCTCCGCGCCGCAGCCTGCCCCACCACGAGGACAGCCGCTTCCGCTACTGCACCAACTTCATCGTCGCCGGCAGCGGCCTCTCCTCGCGTGACTTCCTGCCGCGGCTGGAGGGGCTGGGCGACTCGGTCCTGGTCGTCGGCGACGAGGTCGACGCTCAAGGTCCACGTCCACACCGACGAGCCGGAGCGGGCGGTGGCGCTGTTCGAGGGCGCCGGCGAGGTCACCAACCTCGACGTCGCCGACATGCGCAAGCAGATGGCCGAGCGCGACGCCCGGCTCGCCGCCGGCCGCACCGGGGTCGTTGCGGTCGCCGCCGGCGAGGGCCTGGAGCGGCTCTTCGCCGAGCTCGGCGCCGACGTCGTCCCCGGCGGCGAGACGCTCAACCCCTCCACCTACGAGCTGCTGGCCGGGATCCACGGCGTCGCCGCCGAGGAGGTCCTGGTCCTGCCCAGCTCCTCCAACGTGGTGATGGCGGCCGAGCGCGCCTGCGAGCTCTCCGAGAAGCCGGCGCGGGTGGTGCCGGCGCTGTCCCAGCAGGCCAGCCTGCTGGCCCTGGTCGAGCTCGATCCCGGCGCCTCCGCCGACGCGAACGCCGAGCGCCTGGAGTCGGCGCTGGCGGCTGTCGCCACCGGCGGCGTCGCCCCGGCGGCCCGCGACGACGCCCAGGGGCGCTTCAAGCAGGGCGACGCGGTCGGATTCGCCGATGGCGAGATCGTCGCCTGGGGCGGCGCCGGCTCGACCCTGACGACGACGATCCAGCGGCTTGGCCGAGGGCGCCGAGATCGTCACCGTGATCGCCGGCGAGGGCGCCCCGATCCCGCTCTCGGAGATCGACACCCATGTCCCGGCGGGGGTCGAGATCGAGACCCACGAGGGGGGCCAGCCCAGCTGGTGGTGGCTGCTCGCCGCCCAGTAGTGGCGCCGCCCGCGAACCAGCGCAGCCCGATGCGCTCTTTCGCGGGGGCCTCCGAGCTATCCAGGGCGGACCTGCTCGCCGCCCCCGTTCACTGGCCCCGCCCCAGTGTGCTCGAGGCCTCGATCGGGGCTCTCGGCGGGGTTGGGCCCAAGCTTTCCGCCGCGGCGGCCGAGGCCGGCATCCACACGGTCGGCGACGTCCTCTTCCGCTTTCCCCACAGCCACCGCGACCGCACCATCCAGCCCTTGAGCGATCTCGAAGACGGCCAGACGGGCACCGTCCTCGTCGAAGTCCTGGGGTCGAAGCCGCGCCCATTCCGGCGCCCCGGCTTGTCCATCACCTCGGTCAAAGTCGGCGACGAAAGCGGTCACATCAAGGCCACCTGGTTCAACCAGCCCTGGGTCGCCGACAAGCTGGAGCCCGGCGCCAAGCTTCTGCTGACGGGCAAGGTCTCCAAACGCGGCTTCGGGGTGAACGAGTACGAAGTGCTCCCTCCCGGGCGCTCGAGCAGGACCCGCGGTCCCGGCGCCTTCGTCCCTGTCCATCCAGCGACCGAGGCCCTGAAAGCGCAGCGGATCAGGGACTGGGCCGAGCAGGCCTGTAGGTGGGCGCCGAACGCGATCGAGGGCCTGCCTGCCGAGCTACGTGCCCGCCGCAACCTGCCGGCGGTTGCCGACGCGATCCGCGCCGCCCATTTCCCGGAGACTCCCGAAGAAGCCGAAGTGGCCCTCGAACGCGTCGCCTTCGAAGAGCTCTTCCTCTACCAGGCGATCCTCGCCACCCGCAAGCGCAGCCACCGCACCGCCCGCCCGGCGCCCCGCCTCGGCAAGCCCGGCGAGCCGGTCGGCCGCTGGGTCGACTCGCTGCCCTTCGAGCCGACCAGGGGCCAGCTCGCCGCCTTCGACGAGATCGACGCCGACATCGACTCCGGCGAGCCGATGCAGCGGCTGCTGATGGGGGAGGTCGGCTCCGGCAAGACCGTGGTCGCCGTCTACGCGATGCTGCGGGCGATCGAAGCCGGCTTCCAGGCGGTGCTGATGGCGCCGACCGAGACCCTGGCCGAGCAGCACGCGATCACCCTCGGGCGGCTGCTCGCCGAAGAGGCGATCCCGTTCGCGCTGATCACCGGCTCGACGCCGGCCGCCAGTCGCCGGCGGGCCCTGAACCAGCTCGCCAGCGGCGAGCTGGGACTGATCCTGGGGACCCACGCGCTGATCGAGCCCAGCGTCCAGTTCGCCCGGCTCGGCCTCTGCGTGGTCGACGAGCAGCACCGCTTCGGGGTCGAGCAGCGCCGCGCCCTCGACGCCAAGGGGGTGGAGGGGATGGCGCCCCACATCCTCCACATGACCGCGACGCCGATCCCGCGCACGCTCTCGCTGACCGCCTACGGCGACCTCGACACCACCGCCCTGCACGAGCTGCCGGCCGGGCGGCAGCCGGTCGAGACCTGGCTGGTCGGCGAGGACCGCCGCGCCGGCGCCTACGACTTCCTGCGCCAGCGCCTGCGCGAGGGCCGCCAGGCCTTCGTCGTCTGCCCGCTGGTCGAGGACTCGGAGAAAATCGCCGGCAAGGCGGCCGCAGGCCGAGGCCGAGCGGCTGCGGGCGGGCGAGCTGCGCGACTTCGCCGTCGGCGTCCTCCACGGCCAGATGGCCTCCGCCGAGAAGGCCGAGGCGATGCGCGCCTTCGCCGCGGGGGAGACCGACGTGCTGGTGGCGACGACCGTGATCGAGGTCGGGATCGACGTCGCCCAACGCGACCGTGATGGTGATCGAGGGAGCCGAGCGCTTCGGCGTCTCCCAGCTGCACCAGCTGCGCGGCCGGGTCGGGCGCGGCGAGCATCCCTCGCAGTGCATGCTGTTCGCGGCCGAGGCCGGGGGGCTGGGCCGGCGCCGGCTGAAGGCGGTGGCGAAGGAGCGCGACGGCTTCAAGCTGGCCGAGATCGACCTCAGCCTGCGCGGCGAGGGCGAGATCCTCGGCACCCGCCAGAGCGGCCTGCCGCGCTTCGCCGTGGCCAGCCTGCCCGAGGACTCGGAGACGCTGATCGCCGCCCGCGACGAGGTGCTGGCGCTGCTGCGACCGCCACGGCTCGCTCGCCGACCCGGCCCTGGGCCCGCTGCTCGATGCCGCCCGCCGCCGCTTCGGCGCCGGCGCCGCCGACCCGATTCCCCTCTAATAGAGAGATGCGGGTAATCGCCGGAGAGCTGGGGGGGCAGAGCCTGGTCGCGCCGCGCGGCTGGAAGGTGCGCCCGACCTCCGACCGCGTCCGCGAGGCGATCTTCTCCGCGCTGGGCGAGCTCGTCGTCGGCGCCGCCGTGCTCGACCTCTACTGCGGCACCGGCGCCCTCGCGATCGAGGCGCTCTCGCGCGGCGCCGAGCGCGCCGTCCTCGTCGACCGCGACACCCGGCCGGCGCTGGGCAACGTCGAGCGGCTCGGCCTGCGCGAGCGGGCCGAGCTGGTCCGCGCCGACGTCGGCCGCTGGCTCGGCCAGGTTTCCGGCCTGCCGGAAACGGGGAAGTTCGACCTCGTCTTCGTCGATGCCCCCTATAGACTCGCCGACCGCGTGGCGCAGGATCTCAACACCCATCTACCCGAGCTGCTCGCCGACGGCGGGCGCGCGATCGTCGAGAGCGGTGCCGGCAAGCCGCTGCGGATCGACTCGCTGGAGCGGCTGCGCCAGCGCCGCTACGGCGCCGCCGACGTCTCCATATACAGGGAGGCCGGCAGGTGAGCGAGGAGCGCAAGAACGGGACCGTCGTCTGCCCCGGCAGCTACGACCCGGTCACCAACGGCCACATCGACATCATCACCAGGACCTCGAACGTCTTCGACCGCGTCGTCGTCGGCGTCGTCAACAACCCGGTGCGCAAGCAGAAGACCCTCTTCAGCGCCGAGGAGCGCCTCGCCTTCATCTCCGAGGCGACCGCGGACCTGCCCAACGTCGAGGTTCAGATCTTCGCCACGCTGCTGGTCGAGTTCGCCCGCGACAACGGCGCCAAGGCGATCGTCAAGGGTCTGCGGGCGATCTCCGACTTCGAGTACGAGTTCGAGATGGCTCAGCTCAACCGCAAGCTCGACCCGGGCATCGAGAGCATGTACGTGATCGCTTCTCCGCACTACAGCTTCCTTTCCTCGACCGGGGTGAAGGAGATGGCGACCTTCGGCGGCGACGTCTCCGACCTCGTTCCGGGCCCGGTTGCGGCCGCGCTCTCCGACCGCCTGGACGACAGGTAGGCTTCCCGTACCGGTCGCGCCTCTCGTGGGCGACGGCTTGCAAAAAACGCCCTGGATAACGGCATCTTCACCAAATCCCCCGCATACACGTAGGCTTACGACCCTGCAAATGGACGTTCTCGTTCTCATAGACAAGCTGGACGACGTCGTCCACAACGCCCGACCCGTCCCTTTGACGGATCAGGTGCGTGTGGACCGCGAGGAGATCTACGACCTCCTCGACCAGATGCGTGCGACGATCCCCGAGGAGATCAAGCAGGCGCGCTGGATCGTCAAGGAGCGCCAGGAGATGCTGGCCGAGGCCAAACGCGAGGCCGAGCGCATCGTCCGCGAGGCGCGCGAGCAGCAGGCCCGCCTGATCTCCGACGAGGAGGTCACCAAGCAGGCCGAGCGCGCCGCCGACGAGATCGTCGAGGACGCCCGCACCCGCGAGCGCGAAATCCGCCTCGGCGCCGAGGACTACGCCGACGAGATCCTCAACACCCTTGAAGTGAACCTGCAGAAGTTCCTCGCCGCCGTGCAGCGCGGCCGCGACCGTCTCGCCGGGCGCGACGAAGAGCCTGCGGCCGAGCTCGACGCAGCCGTAGCTCGCAGGGGGCGGGGTCCGGGTACCCCTCCTCTCTCGCCTGACTGGCGGGATCGCTTAGAGCCGTCCGAGGTGGCCTGTCGGCCAGCGGCGCAAAAACGTTCGGAGGGGTACCCGGACCCGCCTCGCATGCGCCTGCGGTCTGGGTTGCGCGGTTCCAAATCCACGCATCTCGTGGGAATCGAACCGCGGAACGCGGACTGGGCAGTTGCGCGGTTCCTAATCCACCTATTTCGTGGGAAAGGAACCGCGGAACTCGATTACTCGAGCTTGAGGTCTTTTAGCGCTGCCCAGCGCGGGTCGGCGGGCTGCTCGTGTTCGTGGTCGGCGGGGTCGGCGTCGTTGAGGGAGCGCCGCAGGTGGGGCAGAGGCCGGCGCAGTCGGGGCGGCAGAGGAAGCGGGTGGGGAGGGCCAGCAGGGCGGCGTCGTGGGCCCAGCGGCCGAGGTCGAGCTCGTCTTCGGCAACGTAGGGGCTGCGCAGCTCTTCGTCGTCGGTCGCCGCCGGCGTCGACCTCGCGGGATTCGACCTCGAGGTCGAGCGCCGCCGGTCTCGAGGCAGCGCATGCAGGGGCCCTCGAGGTGGACCGGGAAGCTGGAGGCGGAAGGCGAAGCCGCCGCTGGGGCGCGAGATCTCGAGCCGCACGGTCGGCGCCGGCGGGACCGCCAGGTAGGTCTGGCCGCCGAGCTCGAAGGGCTCGAGCTCGACCGGGACCTCGATTCGTTTGCCTTCGCCGGGGCCAGCGACAGCCGGGAGAGGTCGATGATCGTCGTGCGCGTTTTGACATGGCGAACCTCCGCTGAGTAAGGGCTTACGATACTCTTACGAGATTACGAGATGGCTCAGTTCGACTGGAAACCAGACATCTACCTGGAGCTGATCAGGGCCGAGGTCCCGCGCTACGACGATCTCCAGGACCGGCGTCGCGGCGATCCCCTTCGCCCCCGAGCGCGTGCTCGAGCTCGGAATGGGCACCGGGGAGACGACCCGGCGCCTGATCGAGGCCCATCCCGGAGGCCTGGGTGGTCGGCCTCGATTCCAGCCCCGACATGGTCTTCCGCGCCCGCAAGGCCTACGACGACGTCCAACTCGCCCGCATGGAGGACCCGCTTCC
>CAWHIW010000009.1:0-363382 GCA_963829445.1 uncultured Solirubrobacterales bacterium
CTGGAACGCTCGATGCCGCAGGAGGTGCTGGAGGAGAACCGCTTCCTCGCCGCCCGCGACGGCATGGACACCGAGCTGATCGAGCCCGGAGCTGGGCCGGCGGGTGCCGGCGAGGGAGCTGCTCGCCGACCTCGTCGCCGTCTGCCGCCCCCACGCCGAGGCGCTGGGCTGCGCCGACGAGCTGGATGGGGCGCACCTCGTCGGCCAAGCAAACCAGTCCCAGCGCCAGTTGGAGCAGGCCGCGGCGCCGGCAATCCAGCGGCGCCCGTGCTGGTCGGGCTCCTAGCCGCCGACTTCGTCGCCGGCGGCTAGGCCAAAGAACCGACTAGTTCATCCGCTCCACGATCATCGCCTCGCCCTGGCCGCCGGCGACGCACATGGTCTCGAGGCCGACCTGGTGGTCGTCGGTCTCCATCACGTTGAGCAGGGTGCCCATGATGCGGGCGCCGGTCATCCCGAACGGGTGGCCGAGGGCGATCGCGCCGCCGTGGGTGTTGAGCTTGCTTTCCTCGATGCCGCATTCGGCCATGATCGGGATCACCTGGGCGGCGAAGGCCTCGTTGAGCTCGACCGCGTCGACGTCGTCGATCGTCATCCCGGCCCGGTCGAGGACCTTCTTGATCGCGCCGATCGGGGCCACGCCCATGTACTCGGGCTCGTTGCCCTAGGTGGCGGCGGTGACGATGCGGGCGCGCGGGGTCAGGCCCAGCTCCTTGGCCTTGGTGTCGCTCATCACCAGCACCGCGGCGGCGCCGTCGTTGAGCGGGCAGGAGTTGCCGGCGGTGACGCCGCCGCCGCCGAAGGCCTCCGGCAGCTAGGCGAGCTTCTCCAGGGTCGAGGAGGCGCGGGGGCCGTCGTCCTTGCTGACCTCGGTGCCGTCGGGCAGCGTCACCGGGACGATCTCGCGGTCGAAGAAGCCGTCTTCCTGGGACTTCACCGCCAGTTCCTGCGAGCGCTGGGCGAACTTGTCCATGTCCTCGCGGCTGACCTCGTAGTTCTTGGCGACGTTGACGGCGGTGATGCCCATGTCGATGTAGGCGTTGGGCTGGCCGTTCTCGCCGATCAGGTTCGGGTTGCGGTCGTCGGCCCGGCCGGCTCGGTGCGCTCGTTGAAGCGGCTCACCCACTCGACCCCGGCGGCGATGTAGACGTCGCCCTCGCCGGCCTTGATCGCGTTGCCGGCGTGGCGGATCGCGTCGAGGCTGGAGGCGCAGTAGCGGGAGACGGTGACGCCGTTGACGGTCTGCGGCAGCTTCTCGGAGAGCAGCGAGATGATGCGGCCGACGTTGAAGGCCTCGAGGCCCTGCGGCATGCCGCAGCCGCAGATCACGTCCTCGACCAGGGCCGGGTCGACGTCGGGGTTGCGCTCGAGCAGCTGGTCGACGACGAAGGCGCCCATCTCCTCCGGGCGCAGCTGGGCCAGCGAGCCCTTGAAGGCACGGCCGATCGGCGTGCGGATGGTGTCGACGATGACTGCTTCGGGCATTCGGTTTCTCCTTCGAGGCGCTTGGTCAGTGCTGAAGTGCGGGCCGGAGGGTAGTTGACCGGCCCCTCGCCGTTTTGTGCGAAATGTCACGATAGGCACGCGTCGTGTCCCCCACCTGCGTTACATTCGCCTCAATCCACCTCGCGTTCAACGCGAGCCTTGCCGCCAAGCGGCAGCGAAAGGAGGGCGCGTCATGCCCGAGGGCTACTGCGTCAAAGAGCGGAAGAAGGTCGAGATCAAAGACGCCAAACAGGTGACCATGAAAAATGGCCGCCCGGCGATCCAGGGTGTCTGCCCCGATTGCGGGACGAAAATCTTCAAGATCGGGAAACTCGAGGCATAGAGCTTGAACCCGGGCTGCGTCCGTCCCGTAGACGGAGGCGGATGCAGTCCGGGGCACTGACACGCGAGCGGGACGTCCGCGAGGCCTACGCGGCCCACTCGGGCGAGCTCTACGGGTTCGCGCTGCGCTCGCTCGGCGACTCCGGCCTCGCCGAAGAGGCGGTGCAGGAGACCTTCGTCCGCGCCTGGCGGGCCGGCGAGCGCTTCGACCCCGAGATCGGCTCGCTGCGGACCTGGCTGTTCGCGATCCTGCGCAACGTCGTCATCGACCTCGGGCGCGCCCGGGCCGCCCGCCCGCGCGTCGCCGAGGGCGGGATCGAGCCGTCGGTCGAACCGCTGGAGCAGGCGCTGCTCTCCTGGCAGATCGAGGAGGCGATGCGGCGGATCGGCGAGGACCACCGCCAGGTCCTCGTCGAGACCCACTTCCGCGGCCGTCCCTACAACGAGGTCGCCGCCGAGCTGGGGGTGCCGGAGGGAACCGTGAAGAGCCGCGTCTACTACGGGCTGAAGGCGCTGCGGGTCGTGCTGGAGGAGATGGGCTATGAAGACTGACGGCTGCCGCGACTGGCGCCACCTGCTCGGCGCCTACGCGCTCGGGGACCTCGGCGCCGAGGAGCGCGCCGGGCTCGAGGCGCACCTCGAGGGCTGCGCCGAGTGCCGCGCCGAGGCCGAGTCGCTCGAGGGCGTGGCGCGGCTGCTGCCGCTCGCCGACCCGGAGCGCTTCAGCCGGCCGGCGCCGCTGCCCTCCCCCGACTCGGCAAGGAGATCGCGGCGACGATCGGACGCGAGCGGCGGGTCGTCGAGCGGCGGCGGCGCTGGCGCTTCGGCTTCGCCCTGGGCGGGCGCGGCGGCCGCGGCGGCGGCTGCTGGCGATCGTCGTCCTCCCCGGCGGCGGCAGCGGCCAGCCCGAGCAGCACGTCGAGTTCGCCGCGCTGCCGGCGGGGATCAAGATCGACGCCACGCTCGAGCCCCACGCCTACGGGACCGAGATCCGCATGTACGTGAAGGGGGTCCGCTCCGGCACCCTCTGCCAGGTCTACCTGCGCGGCCCGCGCGGCGAGCGGGTACCCGCCGGCACCTTCACCTACCGCTGGGGCGACGACTCCGAGGCGGTGCTGAGCTCGGCGCTCGACCTCTCCCGCACCCGCGCGATCGGCGTTCGCGCCGGCAACCGAACTTTTGTCGCCCCGGTCGAAGTGGCCGGGGCGACGGCAACGGCCAACCCGAACAGGAGGACGTGACGTGACCAGGACCAGGACCATCTACGCGATGGCGTTGCTGGCGCTTGCCGCGGTGCTGGCGATCGCCGGCTGCGGCGGCGGCAGCGACGGCAGCTCCGGCGGCGCCTACGGCGGCAAGGGCGGGGCGGCACCGAAGCCGAAACCGTCAAGTCGCCGCCCGGCGCCGAAAGCGGCGCCGCGGTCCTCACCGTCGCCAGCGCCCCCAAGGTCGGCCCGATCCTGGTCGACGCCAAGGGCTTCGCCGTCTACGACTTCCACAAGGACAAGGGCACCACGTCCTCCTGCTACGGCGCCTGCGCCGGGTCTGGCCGCCGGTCCTGACCGAAGGCGACCCGACGGCCGGCGAAGGCGCGAGCGCCTCCCAGCTCGGCACGACCAAGCGCAAAGACGGCACCGTCCAGGTCACCTACGCCGGCCACCCGCTCTACACCTACGCCGCCGACAAGAAGCCGGGCGAAGCCAACGGCAACGACATCGACTCCTTCGGCGCCGAGTGGTACGCCCTCCAGGGCAGCGGCGAGGAGGCCGAGGACTAGGCCCACCGCACCCCCCCGTTCCGCGGTTCCAAATCCACCAATTCCGTGGGTAAAGAACCACGGAACGGGCTGAGGGGGAGAGTTTCGGTTGCGCGGTTCCTTAACCACGCATGTCGTGGAAAGGGAACCGCGGAAGTGAGGAGGGAAGGCCGGGACTGGCCGCTCGCGGAGTTGGCCGAGGCCCAGGATGGGGTCGCCAGCCTCGACCAGCTGCGTGACATCGGCCTGACGCAGCGGACGGCCGAGTATCGGGCTACCCAGGGGAGGCTGCACCGCGTGCATCGGGGGGTATACGCGGTTGGACACCTCTCTATCGGCCAGCTCGGGGCACTGCGCGCGGCGGTGCTCGCCTGCGGGGAGGGAGCTGTCGTCTCCCACGGCACCGCTGCCGCGTTCTATGACCTGCGCGACCACTGGCCGGCGCTGATCGACGTCACCGGCGGTCGCCAGGCGGGACGCAAGCTCGACGGAATTCGCTGCCGCCGCTGCCGCTATCCGACCCCGGAGGAGATCGTCATCCACGAGGGGATCCCCTTCACCTCCCCCGCCCGCGTCCTGGTCGACTCGGCGGGGATGCTGGGGATCCCCTCCCTGCGGCGGATGGTCGAGCGGGCGGCGGTTCGTCGGCTGCTGGACCTGGAGGCGGTGGACCGGGCCATGGAGCAGGCGAAGCGGAGGCGCGGTGTCGGGGCGCTGCGGATGATCCTCGAAGACTGGCGCACCGACGATGGCTCGGTGCCCGACGTGCGCAGCGAGTTCGAGGCGCTCGTGCTGCCGCGGCTAATCGCGATGGGACTGCCGCGGCCGGTCTGCAACAAGACGCTTGTGATCGACGGCGAGCGGCTCATGGTCGACTTCCTCTGGGAGAAACAGCGCGTCGTGGTCGAAACGGACGGCGAAGGCACGCACGGCACTCCGGTCGCCTTTCAGCGCGATCGGCGCCGCGACCAGATCCTCGTTGCCGCCGGATACCGAGTGCCGCGAGCGACCTGGGCCCAGATGCGCGACGAACTCGAGGCGGTGGTGCAACGGATCGCGCGCACTTTGCTGCAAGCCGGGTCGTAGTCGACTTCCGCGGTTCGAAATCCACGTATCTCGTGGAAAAGGAACCGCGGAACGGGGTGGGTTGCTTGCGCGGTCCGAACCACCTATGTGGTGGAAAAGAACACGACTGAAGGGGCTACTTGCCGCGCTTGCGGTAGGAGATCCTCGGGGCGACCTTGGCGCGGATCTCGGCCAGGAGGCGGGCCGAGAGCTCGCCGGGGTCCTCGTCGGGGCGGGGCTGGCCGCCGGCCGGGTCGAAGAAGGTGACGCGCAGCTTGGGGCGGCGGGGGAAGCCGGTGAGGTCGGAGGTGCCCTCGATCGCGACCAGGGTGATGTGGGCCTCGGGCACCTCGAGCGCGAGGCGGCCGACGCCGCTGCGGGCGCGCAGGACCTCGCCGCGGGAGCGGGTGCCTTCGGGGAAGACGCCGATGCAGACGCCCGCCCGCAGCGCCTCGATCGCCCGCGCCAGCGCCTGCTTGTCGCCCTTGCCGCGCTCGATCGGGATCTGGCCCATGCCGTTGAGGATCGGGGCCAGGCCGCGCACCTTCCAGAGGTCCGATTTGGCCAGGGCGCGGATCTGGCGGCGCTTGCGGGCGGCGATCCCGACCATGATCGGGTCCCAGTGGCTGTCGTGGTTGCCGAGGATCAGCAGCGGCCCGCTCTCGGGGAGCGCGTCGAGCCCCTCGACCTGCAGCCCACCCCAGGCGGCGACCGGCCGGTTCAGGGTCATCGCCACGCCGTAGGTGCGGGTTCGCTCGCGCATCGGCCGTGAGTTCTACGGGATCCGGCGGCGGCCGGCTCAGTCGCCGGACTCGAGGCGCGCCGGAGCAGATCGCGCAGCGCCCGCTGGTCCGCCTCCGAGAGCCCCTCGACCCAGGCCGGGGGCTTCGCATCGCGCGGGTCAGCCGCGCCCGGACCTTGCGGCCCTCGGCGGTCAGCTCGATCAGCTTCACCCGGCGGTCGGCCGCGGAGGGCCGGCGCGTCGCCAGCCCCTTCTCTTCGAGCGCGTCGACGATGCCGGTGACGTTGGAGTTGTCGCAGTGGAGGACGGTGGCGATCTCGCTCATCGTCCGCGGCTGGTCGAGCCGCGCAGGGCGCCGAACGCGGCCGGGCGCAGGCCGAGCTCGCGGGCGATACCGAGGAACGGCGGCGGGTAGACGAGCCCGGCCAGCAGGCCCCAGGCCTCGCGGGCACTGTCCCCCGGCGGGGCCGCGCCTTCGCTCGCCTGCTCTTCGCGGCGCTCATAGAATGCTATTGTACCCCAATCTTTGCTAACCTCAAATATTGAGTTTGACCGCTAACTTGGAAGGAACGATGGCAGCAGAGACGGCGGACCGCACCGGCATCGAGGTCGAGGGCCTGGTGCGCGAGTTCAAGAAGGGGCCGCGGGCGGTCGACGGCATCGACCTGCGGGTCGACCCCGGCGAGATCTACGGCTTCCTCGGCCCCAACGGCGCCGGCAAGTCGACCACGGTGCTGATGCTGACGACGCTGCTGCCGCCGACCGCGGGCACCGCGCGCGTCGCCGGCTTCGACATCGTCAGCGAAGGCCCGCAGGTGCGCTCGGCGATCGGCGCCGCCCTGCAGGAGGCGGCGCTCGACCCGCTGCTGACCGGCCGCGAGCACATGCGCCTGCAGACCGCCCTGCACGGGATCGCCAAGGCCGAGCGCGAAGCGCGCGGCGCCGAGCTGCTGGAGCGGGTCGGCCTCGCCAAGGCGGCCGACCGCAAGGTCGGCGGCTACTCGGGCGGGATGAAGCGCCGGCTCGACCTGGCGCTGGCGCTCGCCCACCGGCCCGCGCATCCTCTTCCTCGACGAGCCGACCACCGGCCTCGACATCCAGAGCCGCACCGCGCTCTGGGAGGAGGTCGCGCGCCTCGCCGCCGAGGACGGCGTCACCGTCTTCCTCACCACCCAGTACCTGGAGGAGGCCGACGCGCTCGCCGACCGGGTCGGGATCATCGACCACGGCAAGATCGTCGCCGAGGGCACGCCGGCGGCGCTGAAGGCCGAGATCGGCCGGCCCACGGTCGAAGCGGTGCCGCGCGACCCGGGCGAGCGCGAGCGCACGGTCGCCGTCCTGGCCCGCTTCGGCGAGCGCGCCGGCGCCTCGCCCAAAGGCGCCGCGGTGCGCCTCGCCGGCGGCGAGTCGGAGCTGGCCGAGGTGGTGCGCGCGCTCGACGCCGAGGGGATCGCGATCGAGCGCCTGCAGCTGCACGCGCCCTCGCTCGACGACGTCTTCCTGGCCAAGACCGGCCGCTCGCTGGAGGGCGCCGAGGAGGCCGAGGAGGAGGCGGAGGACGCCGCGCCGAGGCGGTCGGCCCGGCGTGAGCGGCGGCCTCCGCACCCAGGTCGGGCAGCTCGCCCGCCGCTCGGTCCTGCGCACCCTGCGCCAGCCGGCCCAGATCGTGCCGGCGCTGATCTTCCCGCTGTTCCTGCTGGCGGTGAACTCGGGTGGGCTCAAAGACGCGACCAACCTGCCCGGCTTCCCGACCGACTCCTACCTCACCTTCGCCCTCGCCGTGCCCTTCATGCAGGGGGCGCTGTTCTCGGTGATGAACTCCGGCACCGACCTCGCCCGCGACATCGAGACCGGCTTCCTCAACCGCCTGGCGCTGACCCCGCTGCGCGGCGCGGCGCTGCTCAGCGGCCTGCTCGCCGGCGCGGTCGTGCTCGGGCTGCTGCAGGCGGTCGCCTACCTGGTCGTCGGCCTCGCCGCCGGCGCCGAACTGGCCGCCGGCGTCGGCGGCGCCCTGGTGATCGTCGCGCTCTCGGTCACGATCACCGTCGCCTTCGGCACCATCGGCCTCTTCGCCGCCCTGCGCACCGGCTCCGGCGAGGCGGTCCAGAGCCTCTTCCCGGTCTTCTTCGTCTTCCTCTTCCTCTCCTCGATGGCGCTGCCGCTGGACCTGATCCAGACCGACTGGTTCCACGCCGTCGCCAGCGTCAACCCGGTCTCCTACCTGCTGCAGGCCTTCCGCTCGCTGCTGATCGAAGGCTGGAACCTGGGCGAGCTGGCGCTCGGCTTCGGGATCGCGCTGGCGATCCTGGCGCTCGGGATGTACGCGGCCAGCGCCGCCCTGAAGACGAGGCTGGTGCGGACGTGAGCCCCGCCGCCCCGCCCCGCCGGCTTCGCACGGTCGCCCGCGCGGTCGCCTGGCGCAGCATCCACAACTTCCTCACCAACCCGGCCTTCCTGGTCCCGGCGCTGGTCTTCCCGCTCTTCTTCTTCGCCTCCTTCGCCGGCGGCCTCTCGGCGATCGGCGACGTGCCCGGCTTCGACTTCCCGACCGGCTACACCGCCTTCCAGTTCGTCTTCGTGCTGCTGCAGTCGGCGGCCTTCGGCGGCGTCTTCACCGGCTTCGGGATCGCCCGCGACTTCGAGACCGGCTTCGCCCGCCGCTACCTGCTCGCCGCCACCAACCGCCGCGGGATCATCGCCGGCTACGCGCTCGCGGCGCTGGTCCGCGCCTTCTCACCTGGACCGTGCTGACCGTGATCGCCCTGGTCGCCGGGATGAAGGTCGACGGCAGCGGCGTCGAACTGGTCGGCCTGTACGGCCTCGCCATCCTCGTCAACATGGCCGCGACGCTGTGGGCGGCCGGGGTGGCGATGCGGGTGCGCTCGATCCAGGGCGGCCCGCTGATGCAGTTCCCGGTCTTCCTGATCCTCTTCCTCGCCCCGGTCTACGTGCCCCTCGGCCTGCTCAGCGGCTGGATCCACGCGGTCGCCTCGGTCAACCCGGTCACCGCCCTGCTCGAGGCCGGCCGCGGCTTCATCTCCGGCGACCCGACCGTGGTCGCCCTCGCCTTCGCGATCGCCATCGTCCTGCCGGTCGTCTTCGCGCTCTGGGCCCGCGGCGGCCTGCGCCGCGCCGAAGCCGCCGGCTGAGCGGCACGCCGGCTCCTGCCCGGGTGTGACCGATTCCCGCCCGGTGTGATGAAAGTCACTCTGCCGGGTAACGCCGCCGGAGAGGCTGCCCACTTCTGGCTTTCTGCAGGGCAGTCCCGGCCAATGCCTAGCGCTACTCACTCCGAAGATCTAAAGTGTCATTTGTGACGCAGCGACCCCTGGAGCTGATTCTCGCCCGCAACCTGATGTCGGCGCTCTCGACGCCGGCCTTCCTGGTCGACGAGGGCGGCGTGCTCGTCTTCTACAACGAGGCGGCGGGGATGATGCTCGGCAAACGCTTCGAGGAGCTGGGCACGGTCGGCGCCGACGGAGTGGGGCGCGCTGTTCGGGCCCTTCGACGAGAGCGGCGAGGCGATCCCCTACGACGAGCTGCCGCTGGTCACCGCCGTCCGCAACGGCCGCCCCGCCCACGCCGAGTACACGATCCACTCCACCGACGGCGCCAGCCACGCGGTCGAGGTCTCGGCCTTCCCGATCCTCACCGCCCACGGCTCCCAGGGCGGGATCGCGATCTTCTGGCCGGCAGGACAAACGGCGACGGGGCGCAGCCGGCATGAAGGTCAAGCTCTGGGGGACGCGCGGCTCGATCCCCTCCCCGGGGCCGGAGACGATCCGCTACGGCGGCAACACCTCCTGCGTCGGCGTCACCCTCTCCGACGGCTCGCTGCTGGCGCTCGACGCCGGCAGCGGCATCCGCAGCCTCGGCCTGGCGCTCGGCGACGAGCCGCGCACGGCTGCACATCCTCCTCACCCACCTCCACCTCGACCACATCCTCGGCCTCGCCTTCTTCGCCCCCGCCTTCCGGCCGCAGACCGAGATCGTGATCTGGGGGCCGGCCTCGCCCGAGGCCTCGCTGCGCGACCGCATCGCCCGCTACATCTCCGCCCCGCTCTCGCCGGTCGAGGTGCGCGAGCTGCCCTGCGACGTCTCCTTCCGCCACCGCCCCCGACAGCGAGTGGGAGATCGGCCCGGCCCGGATCCGCGCCGCCTCGGTCTCCCACCGCGGCCCGACGCTCGGCTACCGGATCGACGACGGCGACTCCTCGCTCACCTACATCCCCGACCACGAGCCCGGCCTCGGCGCCGACCTCGACCGGCTCGAGGAGGAGTGGATCTCCGGCTTCGCGCTCGCCCGCGACACCTCGCTGCTGATCCACGACGGCCAGTACACCGACGCCGAGTACCCCGACCACATCGGCTGGGGCCACTCGCCGCTGCGCGACGCGCTCGCCTTCGCCCGCCGCACCGGCGCCGAGCGCACCGTCCTCTTCCACCACGACCCGCTGCACTCCGACGAGTTCCTCGACCGCTTCGGGGCCGAAGCGCGGGAGCGCTGGGCCGAGCTGGGCGGCGACCCGGCGGCGATCGAGCTGGGCGCCGAGCGGGCCGAGTACGAGCTGCCGGCGCGGGCGCCGGCGCGCAGCGCCGGTCGCCACCCCGCCTGAGCGGCAGCGCAGCGGCCCGCTAGGCTCGGCGCAGATGCCGTCTTCCGCCCGGATCGAGGCCGCGGCCGCGCGACTCCGCAGCTGGTCGGCGAAGCCCTGGAGATGGCGGAAGCAGGCCCACGCCGGCCAGGTCCGCAACGGCAGCGGCGGCATGCCCTACATCGAGCACCCGGTCGCCGTCGCCGAGCTGCTCGAGCGCGCACGGCTTCGACGAGCAGGTGCTGGCGGCGGCGCTGCTGCACGACGTGGTCGAGGACAGCGAGGCCAGCGTCGAGGACGTCGCCGACGCGCTTCGGCGAGCCGGTCGCGCGACCTGGTCGCGGCGCTGACCGACGACGAATCGATCGAGCCACTTCGAGCGCCGCAAGGACGAGCACCGGCGCCACGTCGACCGAGGTCGGCGGCGACGCGCTGGCGATCTACGCCGCCGACAAGCTGTCCAACATCCGCGATCCTGCGCCGCGCGCTCGCCAGCGAAGGCGACGGCGGTCGGCGACGAGTTCAAGGTGCCGCTGGAGCTCAAGGTAGAGGTCTGGGAGGCCGACGCGGAGATGCTGCGCGCGCGAGGCGCCGGAGCTGCCCTTCCTCGACGACCTCGACGCCGAGCTCAGTCGTCTCGCGGCGGATCTGAGCAGCGGCAGGCCCTCGTCGCGGTACTTGAGCCGCCGCTTCAGCGGCAGCACCGCCCAGAGCACGACGAACATCGCCAGCGCCAGCGCCACCGTGATCACCGTCGCCACGGTGCCGAAGAGGACGTCGGTGATCAGCAGGATCGCGCAGGTCATCGCCAGCGCCAGGCGCGCCGAGGCCGGCGATCGCGAGGCGGTTGGAGATGAAGACGAGCCGGTGCTTCTGCTGGTAGCGGAAGGTGAGCCGGTGGTAGGCGGAGGGGGCGATCAGCAGGGCCGCCGAGAGCGCCGTCAGCAGCAGGGTCGCGAAGTAGATCTTCTTCTCGAACTCGGAGATCTTGGTGAAGTTCTGCTGGAACGGGACCGCCAGCAGGAAGGCGAAGAGGACCTGGACCCCGGGCAGGGCGACCCGCAGCTCCTGCAGCAGCTCGCCGAGGTTGCGGTCGAGGCGTTCGGCCTCGCTCTCCTCTCGCCCTGAGGGCCGTTCTCCCATGCGCTGGTCACCCTACCCTCGGGCTGACACCGTGAAAACCGCCCTGATCCTCTTCAACCGCGACCTCCGCGTCCACGACAACCCGGCGCTGGCGGCGGCGGCGCGGGCCGAGCGCACGGTGCCGCTGTTCGTCCTCGACGAGCAGCTGCTCGGCTCGCGCTTCGCGGCGCCGAACCGGGTCGCCTTCATGCGCGAGGCGCTGCCCGACCTCGACGAGGCGCTGAAGCGGGCGGGCGGGCGGCTGTTCGTGCGCCGCGGCGATCCGGTCGCGCGAGGCGATCGCGGTGGCCCGCGAGTGCGGCGCCGAGGAGCTGCACGTCAGCGCCGACTACAGCGCCTACGCGACGCCGCGCGAGCGGCGCCTGGCAGCGGCCTGCGCGGAGGAGCGGATCGGCTTCCACGCCCACCCCGGGACGACGATCGTGCCGCCCGGCGCCGTCACCCCCGGCGGCGGCGATCACTTCAAGGTCTTCACCCCCTACCACCGCGCCTGGAGCGAGCTGCCGCTGCGGCGGCGGGTCGGGCCGCCGCGGCAAGCTCGCCGTCCCCAGCGGGCTCAGCGCCGGCCGCGTGCCGGCGCTGGCGAAGCTGACCAGCGGCACCCCCTCGCCGCGGCGCGCCGCAGGGCGGCGAGGGCGAGGGCCGGCGGCTGGCCCGGGCCTTCCTCCGCGACGGCCTCGGCGCGCTACGACGAGCACCACGACGACCTCCCCGGCGACGGCACCTCGCGGCTCAGCGCCCACCTGCGCTTCGGCTGCGTCTCGCCGCTGGCGCTGATGCAGGAAGCGCGCGAGCGCAAGGGCGGCGAGCCCTTCGTGCGCCAGCTCTGCTGGCGCGACTTCCACCACCAGGTGCTGGCCGCCACACCCGTCCCTCCCCCACCGCGACTACCGCCCGCGCGGCGACCGCTGGTCGCGCTCCGAGCGGGCGCTGGAGGCCTGGCAGGAGGGCCGCACCGGCTACCCGCTGGTCGACGCGGCGATGCGCCAGCTGCGCCGAGGAGGGCTTCATGCACAACCGGGCGCGGATGACCGTCGCCTCCTTCCTCACCAAGGACCTCTACATCGACTGGCGGGCCGGCGCCTGGCACTTCTGGGACCTGCTCAGCGACGGCGAGATCGCCAACAACGCCGGCAACTGGCAGTGGGTGGCGGGGACCGGCAACGACACCCGGCCCAACCGCGTGCTCAGCCCCGTGCGCCAGGCCGAACGCTTCGACCCCGACGGCGACTACGTGCGCCGCTACCTGCCGGAGCTGGAGCCGGTCCGCGGCAAGGCGATCTTCCGCCCCTGGCGGATGGAAGGCTTCGGCCGGCTCGACTACCCGGAGCCGATCGTCGACCACGACGAGGCCGTGGCCGCCTTCAGAGCCCACCGCGAATGAGCCCCGCGGCGAGTGCTGTCGTTTGTGTGCGACTAAGCGCAACCAAAGGCCTGGGAGCGCACGTAGGATCGCGGCATGGGACGACTGGCGGTGATCCTCGGCAGCAACGCGCTCGGGCCCGGCGGCGAGGAGATCGCGGCGGCGGCGGCCGAGCACGGGGCGGCGATCGTGCAGCGCCACGGGGCCGTCGACTCCGCCTACGTCCTCCCGCACCGAGATCGACCACGCCGCCAACCTGCGGCCGCTGGCCGAGCAGGGCTGCGACCGGGTGCTGGCGATCGGCTCGGTCGGCTCGCTCAGCCCCGAGCTGCCGGTCGGCAGCCTGCTCTGCCCCGACGACTTCATCGCCCTCGGCCTCGGCCCCTCGGTCTTCGACGACGCCCGCGCCCACTCGGCGCCGGGCTTCGACCCGCGCTGGCGGGCCGAAGTGATCGAGGCCTGGCGGGCGAGCGGGCAGGCGCCGCGCGACGGCGGCGTCTACTGGCAGGCGCGCGGGCCGCGCTTCGAGACCCCGGCCGAGATCCGCCTGATCGCCGCCCACGCCGACGTGGTCGGGATGACGATCGCCTCCGAGTGCGTCGTCGCCGGCGAGCTCGGCCTCGACTACGCGGCGCTCTGCGTCGTCGACAACCTCGCCAACGGCCTCGGCGCCGGCGAGCTCGACGTCGCCGGGCTCGAGGACGACCGCATCGCCAACGCGGCCCGCCTGCGCGACGGCCTGGCGGCGGTGCTGCCGCAACTGGGCGCGGTCGGCCGCTGAGATGGCGCTGACGGTCACCGGCGCCGTCCTCGACGGCGAGACGGTCGGCGTCCGCTGCGAGGAGGGGCGGATCGCGGCGATCGGGCCCGAGGTCGTCGCCGCGCCCGGCGACGAGACGATCGACGCCGGCGGCGCCCACCTGGTCGCGCCGCTCGTCAACGGCCACACCCACGCGGCGATGACGCTGTTCCGCGGCAGCGGCGGCGACCTGCCGCTGATGCCGCTGGCTGCGAGGAGCGGATCTGGCCGGTCGAGGCGAAGCTCGACGCCGAGGACGTCTACTGGGGCGCGCGGCTGGCCTGCGCCGAGATGATCCGCAGCGGCACCACCCGCTTCTGGGACATGTACTGGCAGCCCGAGGCGACCGCCCGCGCGGTCGCCGACGCCGGCCTGCGGGCGACGATCGGGGCGCCGCTGTTCGACCGCGACGGCGACGCGGCGCGGCTGCGGGAGACGGCGCTGCGCAGCCTCGAGCAGCTGGGCGAGCTGGGGCCGGCGGTCTCGCCCGCCCTGGCGCCGCACTCGATCTACACGGTCAGCGAGGACTCGCTGCGCTGGATCGCCGAGCTCAGCGCCGAGCGCGGGCTGCCGATCCAGATCCACCTCTCCGAGACCGAGGCGGAGGTCGAGGAGTGCCTCGCCGCCCACGGCCTGCGCCCGGCCGCCTACCTCGACCGGCTCGGGCTGCTGGGCGAGCGCACCGTGCTCGCCCACGGCGTCTGGCTCGACGAGGCCGAGCTGGAGCTGATCGCCGCCCGCGGCGCCACCGTCGTCACCAACCCGGCCGCCAACATGAAGCTCGCGGTCGGCGGCGTCTTCCCCTACCCGGCGGCGCGCGCGGCCGGGGTCGCGGTCGGGCTCGGCACCGACGGCGCCGGCTCCAACGACTCGCTCGACCTGCTCGCCGACCTGAAGCTCTTCGCCCTCGCCCAGAAGCACGCCGCCGCCGACCCGACCGCGATCGCCGCGGCCGAGGCCTGGGAGGTCGCCACCGGCGCCCGGGCGCCGCTGCTGCGCCGCGGCGAGGAGCCGCTCGCGGTCGGCGCCGCCGCCGACTTCCTGCTGCTCGACCCCGGCGGCGCCCGAGCTGGCGATCGGCGAGCTCGCCTCCAACCTCGTCTACGCCGCCGCGGGCGCCGTCGTCGACACCGCCGTCGTCGCCGGCCGGGTGCTGATGCGGGGCGGCGAGGTGCCGGAGCTGGAGGAGATCGTCGCCCGGGCCGCCGAGCGCGCCGCCCGCCTCGGCCTCTGAAGAACATATACCCCCAGGGGGTATTTGCTAAAGTCTCGGCCATGGTCGGATACCAAGCGGACAAAGAGAAACTGCTGAAGCGACTCTCGCGCATCGAGGGGCAGGTGCGCGGCGTCTCGAAGATGGTCGAGGAGGAGCGCTACTGCATCGACGTCCTCACCCAGATCGGGGCGATCCAGGCGGCCCTGGACAAGGTCGCGCTGGGCCTGATCGACGAGCACACGCGCCACTGCGTGGTCGAAGCCGAGGGCGGCGAGCGGACCGAGAAGGTCGATGAGCTGATGGCGGCGCTGGGACGCTTCGTCGGCCGGTGAACGGCGTCGGCGACAAGATCGCCGCGGGCCTCGAACAGTCCTTCCTGATGGCCTACGAGGTCTGGTGGGCGCTGGTCCTCGGCTTCGCGATCTCGGCCGTGATCCAGGCCTGGGTCCCGCGCGAGCGGATCGAGGCCAGCCTCTCCGGCCACGGCTTCGGGCCGGTGGCGAAGGCGACCGGGCTCGGCGCCGCCTCCTCCTCCTGCTCCTACGCGGCGATCGCGATCGCCAAGTCGCTGTTCCAGAAGGGCGCCTCGGCGGTGACCGCGCTCTCCTTCCAGTTCGCCTCGACCAACTTGGTCTGGGAGCTGGGGCTGGTCCTCTGGGTGCTGATGGGGTGGCAGTTCGCGCTGGCCGAGTACGTCGGCGGCATCCTCATGATCGCGCTGATGGCGGTGCTCCTGCGCCGTTTCGTCTCGCCGCGGCTGGAGCAGCGGGCGCGGCGCCACGCCCAGCAGGCGCAGGCCGGGCACGAGCACGGGAGCGGCGGCGAGGAGCGGCTGAGCTGGCGCCGGCGCCTCGCCTCGGCCGACGCCTGGGCCGACGTCGCCGCCAACTTCCGCGGCGACTGGACGATGCTGTGGAAGGAGATCACGCTCGGCTTCCTGCTCGCCGGCTTCATCGGCCTGCTCGGCGACGATTTCTTCAACGTCCTCTTTCTCACCGACGCGCCGCCGCTGGTGCGGACGATCGAGAACGTCCTCGTCGGCCCGATGATCGCCATCCTCAGCTTCGTCTGCTCGGTCGGCAACGTGCCGCTGGCGGCCGTGCTCTGGTCCGGCGGGATCAGCTTCGCCGGGGTCATCGCCTTCATCTTCGCCGACCTGATCGTGCTGCCGATCGTGCTCGCCTACCGCAAGTACTACGGCACCGCCTTCGCCCTGCGGATCACGGCTCTGATGTTCGTCACGATCGTCATCGCCGCCTTGATCGTCGACGGCCTCTTCGGGATCGCCGGGCTGATTCCCAGCGGCCCCCGCCCCACCCGCATGGACGTCTTCGGCACGATCGCGGTGGACTACAAGCTCTTCCTCAACATCCTCGGAACGGCGATCTTCGTCGTCCTCTTCTGGCTGACCCGGGGAAGAGCCCAAACTTCGCACTGTGCCGCACATTCGGGGCCTGTGATGAGTAAATCCGGTACCAGGGGGTATAGGCTCGCCTCCAGTGCCCGAGGCAAAGGCCACTAGCGAGACCCAGTCCCCGCCCGGAGCCTCCTCCGTCAGCTACGAGGGCGCCACCAAGCGCTACGGCGACTCCGATGCGCTCGCGGTCGACGACCTCACGCTCGAAGTCCCCGCCGGCGAGATCTGCGTCCTGGTCGGCCCCTCCGGCTGCGGCAAGACGACGGCGATGCGGATGGTCAACCGCACGGTCGAGATGACCGAGGGCGACATCCGGATCGGCGACGAGTCGGTGCGCGAGAAGGACCCGGCGCAGCTGCGGCGGGAGATCGGCTACGTGATCCAGCAGATCGGCCTCTTCCCCCACCGCACGATCGCCGAGAACATCGGCGCCGTGCCGCAGCTGCTGGGCTGGAAGAAGGAGCGCACCCGCGGCCCGCACGACCGAGCTGCTGGAGCTGATCGGGCTCGACCCCGAGCTCGGCGAGCGCTACCCGGCCCAGCTCTCCGGCGGCCAGCAGCAGCGCGTCGGCGTCGCCCGCGCGCTCGCCGCCGACCCGCTGGTGATGCTGATGGACGAGCCCTTCGGGGCGATCGACCCGATCAGCCGCGAGCGCCTGCAGAACGAGTTCCTCCGCCTGCAGGCGCAGGTCCGCAAGACCGTCCTCTTCGTCACCCACGACATCGACGAGGCGATCAAGATGGGCGACCGGATCGCGATCATGCGGGAGGGCGGCAGGGTCGAGCAGTACGCGACCCCGGCCGAGGTGCTGATGGCGCCGGCGACCGAGTTCGTCGAGGACTTCGTCGGCGCCGACCGGGCGCTGAAGCGGCTGGCGCTGATGCGGGTCTCCGACATCGACCTCTGGGAGGCGCCGCTGGCCCACGTCGGCCAGGCGACCGCCGAGGTGCGGGCGAAGCTGGCCGAGCCCGACGTCGAGGTCCCCTACCCGCTGCTGGTCGACGGCGAGCGCCGCCCGCTCGGCTGGCTCTCCGAGCGCGACCTGCGCGCCGAGACCGTCCCGGCCAGGCCCGACTCCCCGCTCGGACCGCTGCTCGACCGCGACGACATCATGCGCGACGCCCTCGCCGACCTGCTCCAGGGCGAGGCCCAGTACGCGGCCGTGGTCGACCACGAAGGGCGGATCGACGGCGTGCTCTCGGTCGAGATCATCTCCGAGTTCCTCAAATCGCCGGAGGCGAAGACGGAGGAGCACAGCGCCGTGGAGCGCCCCCATGGCTAGCGCCCTGCTGCTGGCGGCGGCGGGGCAGGTCGGCGAAGACTTCTTCCATGAACGCACTTCCGCCACGCTGCCCTGCCAGGCGAAACCCGACCACCTCTTCTGCTTCGACTGGGCACGGGAAAACATCGACCGCTACGGGACGCCGGCGCTGCAGCAGCTCGAACTCGTCCTGATCTCGGTCGTGCTCGGCTTCGCCGTCGCCTTCGCCCTGGCGCTGCTCGCCCATCGCCGCCGCTGGCTGCGGCCGCCGCTGCTGGCCGGGACCGGCGTCCTCTACGCGATCCCCAGCATCGCCTTCTTCCTGCTGCTGCTGCCGATCACCGGGCGCAGCCGCGAGACCGCGATCATCGCCCTCAGCGCCTACACCCTGCAGATCATCTACCGCAACGTCACCGTCGGGCTCGACAACGTGCCCGAGTCGGCCAAGGACTCCGCCCGCGGCATGGGCATGACCAAGCGCCAGATCCTCTGGCGGGTCGAGATGCCCCTGGCCACGCCGGAGATCGTCGGCGGCCTGCGGATCGCGACCGTCAGCACGATCGCGATCGCGACCCTCGCCGTCTTCGCCGGCGCCGGCGGCCTCGGCACCCAGATCCTCGGCGAAGGGAACCTCCGCTTCCCGACCACGATTCTGATCAGCATCGCGATCGTGGCGCTGATGGCCTTCACCTTCGACGCGGTCCTGTTGACCATCCAGTACCTCGCGACGCCCTGGCGCCGGGCGAGGGCATCGTGAGCATCGCGACGCCACTGTTCGCCTCCTTCGGCGGCGCGATCGAATTCATCTTCACGCCGCAGACCTCGAACGTGACCGGGGGCAACACCGTCGGGGGCATCGACCAGGTGATCGAACTGATCCTGGCCCAGCTCGAAGTCACCGTCCTCGCGCTGGCGCTGGCGATCCTGATCGCCCTCCCCGCCGGTCTCTTCTTCGGCCACCGGGGCAAGGGGGAACTGGTCGCCGTCGGGCTCGGCAACGCCGGACGGGCGATCCCGGAGCTCGGCCTGATCGCGCTGATGGCGGCGGTGATCGGCGTCGGGCTCTTCAACCTCACCATCGCCCTGGCGATCCTCGGCATTCCGCCGATCCTGGTCAACACCTTCGTCGGCATCCGCGAGGTCGACAGCTCGACCGTGCAGGCGGCCCGGGGGATGGGCATGACCGAGCTCGAGATCGTCCGCAAGGTCGAGGCGCCGATGGCGGTGACGAGCATCTTCACCGGCATCCGCACCTCGACGATCGGGATCGTCGCGACGGCGACGATCGCGCCCCTGGCCGGGGTGGCGACGCTGGGCGAATTCATCCTCGGCGAAAACGTCTACGGCCCCAACGGCGTCCTCGCCGGCGCGATCCTCGTCGCCCTGCTCGCCCTCGTGCTCGAGTTCTCGCTCGCCGGGCTGCAGCGCGTTCTGACTTCCAAGGGGCCTTAAGTTGAGGCCCGCGTGACCCGTCCGAAAACACACAAGGAGGCACCACAGTGAGGTTCGACAAGACCAGGCTGGGCATGGCGTTGGCGATGCTGGCCGCGCTCGCGCTCGCCATCGGCGTCAGCGCCTGCGGCAGCAGCGACGACAGCAGCGACAGCACCGCGAGCGAAACCGGCGAAGGCGGAGCCGCGATCGTCTCCAACCCGGACAACGCCAAGGTCAGCCTCAAGATCGGCTCGAAGAACTTCCCCGAACAGGAAATCCTCGGCGAAATCTACACTCAGGCCCTGGCCGCGGCCGGCTACAAGGCCAAGAGCGACCTCAGCCTCGGCTCCGAAACCGTCGCCCACAAAGCGGTCCAGTCGGGCGCGATCTCGGGCTACCCGGAGTACGCCAGCACGGCCCTCACCTCGTTCTTCGGGCTCGAACCCGAAGACGTTCCCTCCGACGCCCAATGGCGCCTAGGAAAAAGCCAAGGCCGAATTCGAAAAGGAAGGCCTGACGGCGTTCCCGCCGACCCCGTTCGCCAGCGCCAACGCGGTCGGCACCCTGAAGAAGACGGCTGAAAAGTACGGCCTCGAAGACATCTCCGATCTCGAAGGCGTCTCGGAAAAACTGTCGCTGTACGGCTCCCCCGAGTGCCGCCAGCGGATCGACTGCCTGGCCGGGCTGGAAAAACTGTACGGGCTGAAATTCAAGTCCTTCCACCCGGTCGACATCAGCCTCCGCTACACGGTGCTCGAAAAGGGCCAGGCCGATCTCTCGATCCTCTTCACCACCGATCCGCAGCTCTCGGCGGAAAAGGACAAGTTCGTGATCCTCGAAGACGACAAGCACGTCTTCCCGGCCGGGAACATCATCTTCGTCACCACCCCGAAGGTCGTGGAAAAGGCGGGTCCGGACTACGAAAAGACCATCCTCGAGGTCCAGAAGGGGCTGACGCTGCCGGTCATGCAGGAGCTCGACGCCCGGGTCGAACTCGAAAAGCAGACGCCGAAGGAAGCGGCGGCGGCTTACCTCAAGTCCGCCGGCTACACCGACTAGGACGCGGTGGTGTGGAGCGCGCGAGCCTCAGGGTTCGCGCGCTCCCGCATCCGGGCGAAGGAGACGTGGGCGGCCCAGGCGGCTGAGAGGCCGGTGATGCCGGCCAGGAGCAGGGCTACGCGGGGGTCGTAGGTTTCGGCGAGCCAGCCGGTCAGGGGGCCGCCGATCGGGGTCGAGCCGAGGAAGACGACCGAGTAGAGGGCCATCACCCGGCCCCGCATCTTCGGCGCCACCGCCAGCTGCAGGGTCGAGTTGATCGTCGCCGCGAAGGTGACGGCGGCGGCGCCGAGCAGGGCCAGCATCGGGATCTCGAAGGCCAGCGAGGGCATCGCCGCCGCAAGCAGGGCCGAGGCGCCGAAGGCGAGGGCGCCGCCGGCGATCAGGCGCGGGCCGGTGCGGCCGTGGGCACCGTTGACGAGAGCGCCGGCGATCGAGCCGACCGCCATCGCCGAGACCATCACCGCGTAGGTGCCGGCGCCGCCGTCGAAGCTGAACTTGGCCAGCAGCGGCAGCACCACCTGGAAGTTGAAGCCGAGCGTCCCGACCAGCGCCATCAGCGCCAGCGGCACCGCCAGCTCAGGGGTGCGGAGGACGTAGCGCAGGCCGGCCCGGATCGCGCCCGGCTCGCGGGGGGCGACCGGCTCGGTGTGCAGGCCGCTCGGGTCCATCCCCCAGAGGGCGACGATCATCGCCACGAAGGTGAGCGCGTTGAGGGCGAAGCAGGGGACGACGCCGAAGCCGGCGATCAGCAGGCCGGCCAGGGCGGGGCCGACGATCCGCGCCATCTGCACGATCACGCTGTTGAGGCTGACCGCGTTGACGACCCGGCCGGGGCCGACCATCTCCATCACGAAGCTCTGCCGGGCCGGGTTGTCGACGGCGTTGACCGTGCCCATCGCGAAGACGGCGAGGAAGACCATCCAGGGCTCGACCACTGCCGGTCGCGGTGACCGCGAAGAGGAAGACGGCGGGGATCGCCATCAGCGCCTGGGTCGTGATCAGCAGCTTGCGTTTGGGGATGCGGTCGGCCAGCAGCCCGCCCCAGGCGCCGATCAGCAGCATCGGCAGGAACTGCAGCGCCGTGGTCAGGCCGACCGCGATGCCGCTGTCGGTCAGGGTCAGGATCAGCCAGATCGCCGCCACCGTCTGCATCCAGGTGCCGGAGAGCGAGATCAGCTGGCCGGCGAAGTAGCGCCGGTAGTTGGGGACCTCGAGCGAGTTGAACGAGCGGCGCAGGGCGGCGCTCACGAGCGGCCGCGCCGGGCCGGCGCGTCTTCACTCTCCAGCATCCCCTCGAGGATCTCCGCCGCCCGCTCCAGCACCTCGACGTCGGCGGCGGGCAGGTCGCGCATGCGCCGTGCCAGGTAGGCGTTCTTGCGCCCGCGCAGGCGCCGCAGGCGCTCGCGGCCGGCGCCGTTGACGCTGACCAGGGAGCTGCGGCCGTCGGCGGGGTCGGGCGTGCGCTCGATCAGCCCCTCCCTTTCGAGGCAGCCGAGGGTGCGGGTCACGGTCGGCCGCCGCACCCGCTCCAGCTTCGCCAGCTCGCTCGGCGTGAGCGGGCCGTGGCGCTCGATCGTCGCCAGGGCCGAGGTCGAGGTCGGGGTCAACCCGGTCGCCTCCGCCGCCGCCTCCTGGCGCAGCCGCCGCGCCGTCCGCACGATGCCGAGCCGCAGCTGCGCGGCGGCGTCGGTGAGTGGGATGTCGTTGGCGTTTGGCGTCATTGGTTAGCGTTGGTAATTAGTTTAGCAAACTACCTTCCCTAGCCACGAGGTTTCCGCCAGTCCGTCTTGGGTAGCGTGCGCCTGGTGGGCGAGATCGCGATCAGCGTCAGCGGGCTGCGCAAGTCCTACGGCGAGCACGAGGCCGTCAGCGGCATCGACTTCGAGGTCGCCGCCGGCGAGGTCTTCGGCTTCCTCGGCCCCAACGGCGCCGGCAAGACGACCACGATCGAGATCCTCGAGGGCTACCGCGAGCGCAGCGGCGGCGAGGTCTCCGTCTTCGGCGTCGATCCCGCCGCGCCGACCCGCGCCTGGCGCAACCGCGTCGGCCTGGTCCTGCAGGAGTGCGAGCTCGACCCGCTGTGGACCGTGCGCGAGGCGATCTCGCTCTTCGCCCGCTTCTACGACGCGCCGCGCCCGGTCGAGGAGACGATCGAGCTGGTCGGGCTCGGCGACAAGCGCGACGCCCGCATCGGCACCCTCTCCGGCGGCCAGAAACGGCGCGCCGACGTCGCGATCGGGATCGTCGGCGACCCCGACCTGATCTTCCTCGACGAGCCGACCACCGGCTTCGACCCGACCGCCCGCCGCGACGCCTGGAACATGATCGAGGGCCTGAAGGCGCTCGGCAAGACCGTCTTCCTCACCACCCATTACATGGACGAGGCGCAGCACCTGGCCGACCGGGTCGCGATTCTGCGCGAAGGGCGCATCGTCGCCCAGGGCCGCACCGAGGAGCTCGGCCAGGACCTCGGCCGGCGCACCGTGATCGGCTTCACGCTCAACGGCGGACTCGGCCTCGAGGACGTGGGCGCCGCCCTCTCCGCCCCGCCGCGGGTCTCCGGCAACCAGGTCGAGGTCGAGACCGCGCAGCCGCAGGCCGACCTCTACCGCCTGCTCAGCCTGGCCGAGCAGCGCGGCGCCGTGCTCGAGGACCTCGAGGTGCGCCGTCCCAACCTCGAGGACATCTTCCTCGAGCTGACCCGGGAGCAGGGCTCGTGAGGGACCGCCGCATCGTCCTCGCCCAGGCGCGGATGGCGATCCTGGTCGCCCTGCGGACGCCGCGGGCGATCATCTTCACCGTCGCCTTCCCGCTGATCCTGCTCGTCCTCTTCAACTCGATCTTCATCAAGAGCGGCGACAACGGCACGACCCTGCCCAACGACGTCAGGATCAGCGCCCAGGCCTACTTCACCGCCGGGATCGTCGCCTACGCCGTGGCACTCTCGACCTTCACCACGCTCGCCGTCTCGCTGACCACGCAGCGCGAGAACGGCCAGCTCAAGCGCTACCGCGGCACGCCGATGCCGCCCTGGACCTTCATCGCCGCCCAGATCACCCGCGCCACCGCCCAGGCGCTGGTCATGACCGCCGTCCTGCTCGCGGTCGGCGCGGTCGGCTACGACGTCCCGATTCCCGGCTCGACCTTCCCCGCCTTCGTCCTCTACGTCGTGCTCGGCACCGCGACCTGCTGCTCGCTCGGCATCGCCCTCACCGCCTTCACCACCACCCCGGACTCGGCCTCGACGATCGCTCCCTTCAGCGTCGTCATCCTCGCCTTCTTCTCCGGCATCTGGATCCCGGTCGACCAGCTCCCGCAATGGCTGGAAACGGTCGGCAAGATCTTCCCCCTCTACCACCTCGCCCTGGGCCTGCAGACCACCCTCTCCCCCAATGCCAGCGGCAGCGGCCTCGATGCCGGCAACGTCCTCGTCCTCGCGATCTGGGCGATCGCCGGCGCCCGCATCGCCAGCACCCGCTTCCGCTGGGAGCCCCAGGCGGCGCGAGCCTGAAAGCTCAGGCAGCGAAGCGTTTTTCGGAGCGCGCCTTGGCCTTGGCGGCCTCGACCTCGCGGTCCTTCGGTGGCGCCGTGGTGACCAGACGGTCGAGCAGCTTCGCCGTCACCTCGGCGATTTCCTCGACCGCTTCGTCGAACGCCTCCTGGTTGGCCTGCGAGGGCTTGGTGGAGCCGCTGATCTTGCGCACGTACTGCAGTGCGGAGGCCTGGATCTCGTCCTCGGTCGCGGCGGGCTCGAAATTATGGAGGGTGCGAATGTTTCTACACATAGCCCCAGTTTAGGCACGGCACAGTACCGCCGCTAGGTCTGGCGGTGGACCTCGGTGGCCCGCGCCTGGTCGCGGGGGCGGACGACGATCTCGTCGACGTTGACGTGGGCGGGCTGGGCGACGGCCCAGCGGATGCACTCGGCGACATCCTCGGCCCGCAGCGGCTCCATGCCCTCGTAGACCCTGGCCGCGGCCTCCTCGTCGCCCTCGAAGCGGATCAGGGAGAACTCGGTCTCGACCATGCCGGGAGCGACGTCGGTGACGCTGACCGGCTCGCCCAGCAGCTCCAGGCGCAGGGTCCGCAGCGCCGCCCGCTGGGCGTGCTTGGCGGCGGTGTAGCCGGCGCCGCCGCGGTAGGTCTCGAAGGCGGCGATGCTGGTGACGCCGACCACGTGGCCGTTGCCGGACTCGATCAGCCGCGGCAGCAGCGCCCGGGTCATCCGCATCGTTCCCAGCACGTTCGCCTCGTACATCGTCCGCCACAGCTCTTCGTCGGCCTCGCCCAGCGCTTCCAGCCCGAGAGCGCCGCCGGCGTTGTTGACCAGCACCTCGCAGGCCGGGACCCGGGCGGCGAACGCATCGACCGAGCCGGGGTCGGTGACGTCGAGCGCGATTGCCTCGCCGCCGATCTCCGCGGCCAGCACCTCCAGGCGCTCCAGGCGCCGCGCCCCGAGCACGACCCGGTAGCCGTCAGCGGCCAGTGCCCGCGCGGTGGCGGCGCCGATCCCGCTGGAGGCGCCGGTTACGACCGCGGCCGGCATCATCGACCGCGGTCGCCAGGCGCCGCTAGTAGCGGTAGTGGTCGGGCTTGTACGGGCCCTCGACCGGAATGCCGAGGTAGGAGGCCTGGTCGGCGCTGAGCTCGGTCAGTTTCACGCCGAGCGCCTCGAGGTGCAGGCGGGCGACCTTCTCGTCGAGGTGCTTGGGCAGCACGTAGACCTGCTTCGCCTCGTACTGAACGCTCTTGCCGAAGAGCTCGATCTGGGCGATCACCTGGTTGGTGAACGAGTTCGACATCACGAAGCTCGGGTGCCCGGTCGCGTTGCCGAGGTTGAGCAGCCGGCCCTCGGAGAGCAGCACGATCGAGTGGCCGTCGGGGAAGCGCCACTCGTCGACCTGCGGCTTGATGTTGATCCGCTCGGCGGCGCCGCCTTCGAGCCCGGCGACGTCGATCTCGTTGTCGAAGTGGCCGATGTTGCCGACGATCGCGTTGTGCTTCATCCGCGCCATGTGCTCGGCGGTGATGATGTCCTTGTTGCCGGTGGCGGTGACGAAGATGTCGGCCGTCTCGATCACGTCGTCGAGGGTTTTCACCTCGTAGCCCTCCATCGCCGCCTGCAGGGCGCAGATCGGGTCGATCTCGGTGACGATCACGCGGGCGCCCTGGCCGCGCAGCGAGGAGGCGCAGCCCTTGCCGACATCGCCGTAGCCGCAGATCACCGCGACCTTGCCGCCGATCATCACGTCGGTGCCGCGGTTGATGCCGTCGACCAGCGAGTGGCGGCAGCCGTAGAGGTTGTCGAACTTGGACTTGGTGACCGAGTCGTTGACGTTGATCGCCGGGAACAGCAGTTCGCCCGCCTCGGCCAACTGGTAGAGACGGTGGACGCCGGTGGTGGTCTCCTCGGTGACGCCCTGGATCCCGGCGCCGATCTTGGTCCAGCGCTGGGGGTCCTCGGCGAGCGAGCGCTGCAGGGTTTCGAGGATGATCTTGAACTCGCCCGAATCGGCCGTCTCCGGATCCGGGACCGCGCCGGCAGCCTCGAACTCGGTGCCCTTGTGGACGAGCAGAGTGGCGTCGCCGCCGTCGTCGAGGATCATGTTCGGGCCCTCGCCGTCGGGCCAGACCAGCGCCTGCTCGGTGCACCACCAGTACTCCTCCAGGCTCTCGCCTTTCCAGGCGTAGACCGGGATCCCGGCCGCGGCGATCGCGGCGGCGGCGTGGTCCTGGGTCGAGAAGATGTTGCAGCTGGCCCAGCGCACCTCGGCCCCGAGCGCGACCAGGGTCTCGATCAGCACCGCGGTCTGGATCGTCATGTGCAGCGAGCCGGTGATGCGCGCGCCTTTCAGCGGCTGCGCGGCGGCGAACTCCTCGCGGGTCTGCATCAGGCCGGGCATCTCCACCTCGGCGAGCGCGATCTCCTTGCGCCCGAAATCGGCGAGGCCGATGTCGGCGACCTTGTAGTCCTGCGTGGCGGTGCTGACGGTCATCGAGTAAACATCTCCTGAGTTAGTTGGTTGCCTGGCCATGGTACGCAAAGGGGGTCGGGCGGGCGGCGTCGAAACAAGTCGCGGTGAGCTCCGCAGCCCCAGCCAAGCCCGAGCGCTACGCCCCGGGGATGGACGCGCGCAGCACCCGCGTGGCGGCAAAGCTGAACACGCCGATGCTGATCGCGGCGGCGCTGACCCTGCCGACGGTGGCGATCACCGAGTCCCACCCGGGCGGCGCCCTGGAGACGGTCGCGATCGTCCTCAACTGGATCACCTGGACCGCGTTCCTGATCGAGTTCGTGACGATGATGGCGGTCGTCCCCAACCGCTGGGCCTACATCCGCCACCGCCCGCTCGACGTGATCATCGTCTTCCTGACGCCGCCGATCCTGCCCGCCGGCCTGCAGAGCCTGCGGGTCCTGCGCCTGCTGCGACTGCTGCGCCTGCTGCGGCTGGCCCAGCTCTCGCGCGAGGTCTTCTCGCTCGAGGGGCTGCGCTACGCGGCCCTGCTGGCGGTCCTCACCGCGGTCGGCGGCGCCGCCCTGTTCGGGGCCTTCGAGGGCCATTCCGCCAACCTCAGCTTCTGGGACGACCTCTACTGGGCGATCACGACGATGACCACGCTCGGCTCCAACATCACCCCGACCACGACCGGGGGCGAGATCGTCTCCACCGTCGTCCTCATCGTCGGCATCGGCTTCGTCGCCCTGCTCACCGGCTCCTTCGCCCAGCGCTTCCTCGCCCCCGAAATCGCCGAGCTCGAGCTGGAGCTGGAGGAGGAGGGGCTCTCCGCCGAGGCGGTGGCGCTGCGCGAACTGCGCAGCGTCCAGGAACAGCTGCAGGCGCTCGAGGTCGCGGTCGAGCGGATGGCGAGTCAGCGACAGGGATAGGAAGGCTGGCTCCGAGGTGGAGCTGGCGTGGAGGGGTTGGGGTGTCCCTTCCGCTTGCTGGGATTTTCGCCGGGAGCCTTGTCTCTCTCGCTGAGTCGCCGGGGCGAAAATCAAGGACGCCGCGCGCTACAGGGACACCCCAACCCATCCCCACGAGAACTCAGCGGAGCCTCTCAAGGTGGGCAGCTTCCGTGGACGGGAAAGCTTCACAGGGACGGTTACTCCGAAGCACAGCCCGCTTCCGGCACGGGAACTCGAATCGAAGATGGGGCTCGGTTGGAGGGTCGGGTGCCCCCTGGAGCGCGCGGCGTCCTGATTTTCGCACCGCTGGCTCGGCGAGAGCTGGCGTGCTCCCGGCGAAAATCCCAGCAAGCGGAAGGGGGTCACCCGACCCTCCCCCCAACCTCGTCCCTAATCCTCGCCGTCGCGCTCCTCGGCGATCTTCGCCTCCAGCTCCCGCATCACGTCGGGGTCGCGCAGCGTCGTCACATCGCCGAAGGCGCGACCTTCGGCGATGTCGCGCAGCAGCCGCCGCATGATCTTGCCGGAGCGGGTCTTCGGCAGGTCGTCGGCCCAGATGATCCGCTTCGGGCGGGCGAATTTGCCGATCCGCTCGGCGACCGTGGCGCGCACGCCCTCGACCAGCTCGTCGCTCGGCTCGGTGTCGCCGCGCAGGGTGACGAAGGCGCAGATCGCCTGGCCGGTGTCCTCGTCGGCCTGGCCGATCACCGCCGCCTCGGCGACCTTCTCGTGGGCGACGATCGCCGACTCGACCTCGGCCGTCGAGAGCCGGTGGCCGGAGACGTTGACGACATCGTCGATCCGCCCGATCACCCAGAGGTAGCCGTCGGAGTCGCGGCGGGCGGCGTCGCCGACCAGGTAGCGCTCGACCCCGAACTTCGAGAAATAGGTCTCGACGAAGCGGTCGTCCTCCTTGTAGAGGCCGCGCAGCATCGAGGGCCAGGGGCGCTCCAGGACCAGCAGGCCCTGCCCCTCGTCGATCGGCTCCCCCTCCTTCTCGTCGACCACCTGCGCCTCGACCCCGGGGAACGGCGTCGTCGCCGAGCCGGGCTTGGTCGCGGTGATCCCCGGCAGCGGCGTGATCATGATCGCGCCGGTCTCCGTCTGCCACCAGGTGTCGACGATCGGACAGCGTTCGCCGCCGATCACCTTGTGGTACCAGAGCCAGGCCTTGGGGTTGATCGGCTCGCCGACCGAGCCCAGCAGCCGCAGCGAGGAGAGATCGGACTTTTCGGGGATCTCGGCCCCCCACTTGATGAAGGTGCGGATCGCGGTCGGCGCCGCGTAGAGGATCGTCGCCTTGCAGCGCTCGATCAGCTCCCACCAGATCCCCTTGCCCGGGTAGTCGGGCGCCCCCTCCCACATCACGCTGGTGGCGCCGTTGGCAAGCGGGCCGTAGACGATGTAGGAGTGGCCGGTGACCCAGCCGACGTCGGCCGCGCACCAGTAGACGTCCTCCTCCGGCTTCAGGTCGAAGACGTAGCGGTGGGTGGCGGTGACCCCGGTCATGTAGCCGCCGGTGGTGTGCAGGATCCCCTTCGGCTTCGCGGTCGAGCCCGAGGTGTAGAGGATGTAGAGCGGGTGCTCGGCCTCCATCGGCTCCGCCGGGCAGTCCGGGTCGGCGGCGGCCAGCACCTCGTCGTAGAAGACGTCGCGGCCGTCGCTCATCGGGCAGTCGATGCCGGTGTGGCGGACGACGACGATCGTCTTCAGGCTGCTCAGCGCGCCCATCTCCGCGTCGACGGCGGGCTTGATCGGCGCCGTCTTGCCCTTGCGGCGGGCGCCGTCGACGGTGACCAGCGCCTTCGCCTCGGAGAACTCCATCCGCTCCCGCACCGACTCGGCCGAGAAGCCGCCGAAGACGACGTTGTGGATGGCGCCGATGCGGGCGCAGGCGAGCATCGCGACGACGACCTCGGGGATCATCGGCAGGTAGATCCCGACCACGTCGCCCTTCTCGACGCCGAGGTCCTTGAGCGCGTTGGCGAAGCGCTGGACGTCGCGGTGCAGGTCGGCGTAGGTGACGTCGCGCTCCTCCCCCTCCTCCCCGCGCCAGTGGTAGGCGACGCGGTCACCGATGCCGGCGGCGACGTGGCGGTCGAGGCACTGCGCGCTGGCGTTCAGCCGCCCGTCCTCGAACCACTTGTAGAAGGGCGGGTTGGAGTCGTTCAGCGCCTCGGTCGGGACCGTGTCCCAGTCGAGCAGCTCGGTCGCCTGCTTCAGCCACCAGGCCTCGGGGTCGGCGGCGGCCTCGTCATAGATCGCGGGATCGCTCCAGCGCGCCCGCTCGCGAAACTCGGCCGGCGGCTCGAAGCGCTCGACCCCGAGCATCGCCTCCAGCTCCCGCTCCAGGTCCGACGATCCAGTCTCGGTTGCCATTCTCTCTCCTCGCTCAGCGACCCAGGGGCTTGACCGGCAGGACCGTGCGCCCAAAGGTCGAGTTCGTCACCGCCGCGAACGATGCATACCAGGCGGCGGCCGCGGTGGCCAGGCCAAACCAGCCACCCGCTTCGATCAAGCCGTCGCTTTCGTTGGCGTTGCCGATGCCGAGCAGGATGAAGGTGATCGCCAGGAGGAAGAAGACGACGGCGACGGCTGCGGTGGTCCGCAGTGAGGCGACGAACATGTAGGTGGTGAAGATCGCCCAGGCGATCAGGTAGAGACCGACCGCGGCGCCGACGTGCTCGGCCGGGATGTCGCCGGCGAAAAAGGTGACGAAGGCCCAGAACGAGAGCCAGAAGCCGCCGAACGACGTGAAGGCGACGGCACCGAAGGTATTGCCGGTGCGGAACTCCCACATCCCCGCCAGCAGCTGCGCGAGGCCGCCGTAGGCGAGGGCGACTCCCAGCACGACCGGCTCACCGGCACTGCTGACCAGCCCGGAATTGAACATGCTGAGGATGAAGGTGGTGAGGGCGAAGGCAGCGAGGCCCAGTGGCCCGGGGTCCGCGGGTTTCCAGCCGGCGCTGACCTCCGCGGCTCCCACTTCGACAGCCGGTTCCCGACGCGGCGGCTCCGGCCTCGGCACGGATGCAGACTCCATGACGGACTCCTTCCCTTGGGTATCTCTTAAATACCCGAAGGGCGGCAGTCCCAACCAGCGAACTAGCGCCCCCGAGGGCGTGCGACCAAGCAGGTCAAGGACGCAGGAAGCGAAGTGTGCTCCGCACACGAGCGACCGAGGACGCCGAGATGCGCCGGTCGCACGTTCCCTCGGGCTAGTAGCCGCCGGGGTGGCGGACTATGAAGCCTTCGGGGGAATCGACCCAGGGGTCGTGCCAGCGCGGGCCGGGGCCGCCGACGGTGTCGAAGGCGATGCCGGCGATCACCATCCAGGCGTGTTCGGCGTTGGCGTAGACGGTGATCCACTTGCCGGGGCCCGCTTCGCCCCAGGTCTCGAGGCCGGTCGAGTCGAGCGGGCTTTCGAGGAAGCCGCCGCCGTGCAGGGCGAAGCTGACCGCGCCCGAGCAGTCGTAGCCGGAGGATTCGAAGGAGCCGTGGCCGCCGCCCCAGATGTAGGGCGTGGTGGCGATCGAGTTGGCGGCGGAGATCGCGTCCTTGACCGCCTGCGGCGCCGCGCTCGGGGCGCTGGCTTCGCTTTCGCTGATGACCTGGGCGGATTCGCCGGGGTTGAGCGGCGCCGGCACCTGGCCGGTCGTCGTTTCGCCGCCTTCGGAGGCGATCTGGTTGGAGATCGAGGCGAGGTTGTTGCTGAGCGCTTCTTCCTGGCTTTCCAGCGCCGCCATCGCTTCGCGGCGCTCGGCCTGGGCCGACTTCAGTTCGGCGAAGCGCGACTCGGCTTCTTCGCGGGCGGCGGCGACTTCGGCCTCGATCGCGGCGATCGAGTCGCGCGCCTGCTTCACCTTGGCGCGGTTGTCGGCCAGCTTCGCGACCGCGCTGGTGACTTCGTCGCGCAGCGATTTGACCCGGTCGACGACCGAGTCGTCGTAGCTCTGGATCCGGTTCAGGTATTCGGTCTGGGCCGCCATCTCCGAGAGGTTGTCCGATTCGAGGATCGCGTTGACGACGTCCGGGGAGCCGGCTTCGTAGATCGAGACCAGGCGCTCGCGCAGCACGCCGAGGGCGCGGTTGAGCTGCGAGCGGACCTCTTCCAGGTGCGCCCTTTCCTTCTTCAGCGCCGCCGTCGCCGCTTCCAGCTCGCCCTGCTTCTCGGCCAGTTCGGACTCGACCGCGGCCTGCTTCTGGCGCAGGGCCGAGACTTCGCCGATCATCGTATCGATCGCGGCGTTCTGTTCGGCGATCGTCTCCGCCAGCGAGCTCTGGTCTTCGCGGACCCCTTCGAGCTTGCCCTGCGTAGCTTCGAGCTTTTCCTCCGGCGTCTTCGCCGGGGCGCTCGCCACGGTCAGCGCCAGGGCGCAGATCGCCGCCAGCAGCAGCCCCGCAAAGAGCAGCGCGCGCCTCTTGGGCGCGCTCGGATGAGTGTCGAGGAAGAAAGCCCGCATCGAGATCCGCGCCGTTCCAGGAAGGTTCGGCAGCGGGCCGCGCAGGCTAGCGAAGAAGGCTAAAGACTATGAGCAGTTGCTAATAACCTGCAACTTCCCTTGCAAATCAGGCACTTTGCAGGAGTCAAGGCCAGCGCCCCGAGGGGGCCGATGGGCCTCAGACGTCCGATATGTGGACGTCTGAGGCCCATCGACAGGAGGACTAGGCGAGGAGCTTGGCCTTCGCCTTGTCGAACTCCTCGGACGACAGCGCGCCCTTTTCCTTCAGGTCGTTGAGCTTGTGCAGTTCGTCGGCCGGGGTGCTGTGGGCCTGCGTCTGCACGTATTCGTCGAAATGCTTTTTCGCGTCCGCCTGGGCTTTGATCGTGCGGTCGCGCATGCCGTTGCCGCGGGCGATCAGGTAGATCAGGGCGGTCAGGAACGGGATGAAGACGAGGAACAGGACCCAGGCGGCCTTCGCCCAGCCCGACATCTCGTGATCGCGGAAGAGATCGGAGATGATCGTGATCAGGATCCAGATCCAGATGACGAAGAAGAAAATCTCGAAGGTGACGAGGAGAAGTTCTCCCAGAGAGACATCTGCGAACGGCAACAAGGTGCTTCCTTTCGGTTAGTTGCGGCCTTCTCGCCGCGATCGTCTATCCCCCACGCTATTCCTCCCGCCTGCACGTTGCGTCAAGGTTCTTGCCCAAAGTCGGGGGCGCGGGCGCTGACGATCCAGGTCGAGGCCGGCGCCCAGACCCCGTCGGGACCCTCGAAATCGGCCAGCGCCTCGCGCAGGGCGGCGGCGATCTCAGGCCGGATCCGCTCGGCCTCGGCACCGGCCAGGCGGATCACCTCACCGGCCGGGCCCAGGGCCATCCCGAACTCGACCGCCTCGTCGAGGTCGCGGCCGGTCTGCAGCGGCAGGTCGCAGCGCCGCAGCGAGACTTCCTCGAAGCCGGCGCCGATCAGGATCTCGCTGGTGACGTCGGCGTCGCCCATCGAGAACGGGCCCGGGCCGCAGGTCGGCTCGTCGGACTCCTCCGGCTCCTCGACGAACTTCGCGACCACCGCCTCCGCCCGGCTCACCCACTCGTTCTCGAGCTTGCGGCGCCAGACGACCATGCAGAGGCGCCCGCCGGGCACAAGCGCCTCGCGCACGTTGCGCAGCGCCGGCACCGGGTTGGCGAAGAACATCGTCCCCATCCGCGAGAAGGCGTAGTCGAAGCGCCGCTCGAACTCGGTCACCTGCAGGTCGCCGACGGCGAAGTCCACGTTCTCCAGCCCCGCCGCCTCGGCCTCCCCTCGGGCGAGGTCGACGAAGCGCGCGGCGGCGTCGAGGCCGAGCACCGAGCCCTCGGGGCCGACCAGGCCGGCGATCCGCTGCGTCGTTTCGCCGAAGCCGCAGCCGATGTCGAGGACGCGCTCGCCGGTCGCCGGCGGGTGAATCCGCAGCGCCTCCTCGCCGTGGGCGCCGAGGCCGCCGGAGACCAGGTGCCGGTACTTGAGGAAGCGATCGAAGAGGACGCCGTTCCAGGCTTCGACCGCCTCCTCGTTCGTCACCGCCACGTCGGCCATATTTCCCATCCTAGAGCCGTCTGCTCAGGACGCAAGCCGCATCGCGAAGAGCGTCACCGCGACCGAGGTGGCGAGGTTGAGGCTGGAGACGCCGGCCCGCATCGGGATCGCGACGCGGGCGTCGGCGCGCTCGAGCAGCTCGGCGCTGATCCCGTGGCGCTCGGTGCCGAAGGCGAGCACGGCGCGCTCGGGCAGACCGCCGGGGCGCAGGTCCTCCCCCTCCGGGTCGATCGCCAGCAGCGGCCGGTCGCTGGCCGGCAGCGACTCGATCGAGGTCACCGGCAGGGCGAAGTGGAGGCCGGCGGCGCCGCGGACCGCATCGGGGTACCAGGGGTCGTTCTCGCCGGTGGTCAGGACCGCCGCCGCGTCGGCCGCGGCCGCGACGCGGATGCAGGCGCCGATGTTGCCCATGTTCTTCGGCTGCTCGAGCAGGACGACCGGGGCCGGGCGCGGGTCGGCGAGCACGGCGGCGAGGTCGACCGGCGGGCGGCGGGCAATCGCGACGACGCCGGTGCGCGGCACCAGCGGCGCCAGCTCGGCGAGATCGGCGGGGGCGATCGTCTCCACCCGCCCGGCCAGCCCCCCGGCCAGGTCTGGAGCCAGCTCCCGCGCCAGCGCCTCCAGCGCCTCGGGGTCGACGGCGACCGCCTCGACCAGCTCGGCGCCGAAGCGCAGCGCGTGCTTGAGGGCGTGGAAGCCCTCGACGACGGTCAGCTCGGGGTCGCGCCGCGCTTTGCGGAAGCGGACCGTGAGCTCGTGGTTGCCCATGGCGCCATCATGACTCGATCGGCGGCGACTGCACGAGCCGGTCGCGGCCGGCGGCCTTGGCCCGGTAGAGGGCGCTGTCGGCGCGGTCGACCAGATCGTCGCCGCTCTCGGCGTAGTCCCAGCAGGCGAGGCCGGCCGAGCAGGTCAGCTCCCCCGGGGTCGCCTGGCGCAGGCGTTCGATCGTTTCCGCGCCCTGTTGCAGCGGGCAGTCGGGGAGGACGACGAGGAACTCCTCGCCGCCGAAGCGGACGATCGTGTCGGCACCGCGCAGGACCCCGTCCCAGGCGACCGCGCATTCGCGCAGGATCGCGTCGCCGGCGAGGTGGCCGTTGGCGTCGTTGTAGGCCTTGAAGTGGTCGATGTCGACGATCGCCAGACAGAGGTCGGACTCGGCCCGGCGGGCTCGCGCCATTTCCCGCGGCAGCTGCTCGATCGAGGCCGCGCCGGTTCGGCAGCCCGGTGAGGGCGTCGCTGCGGGCCAGCGCCGCCACCTCGGTCAGCAGGTTCTCGCGTTCGGACTCGACCCGCTTCAGCTGCGGTGACGTCGGTGGCGCGGGCGTAGACCAGGGCCTCGTCCGCCGCCAGCGTCGCGCTCCAGCTCAGCCAGCGCCAGCTGCCGTCCTTGGCCAGGTAACGATTCTCGAAGCCGGTCGCCCTCGAGCCCTTCGAAGAGGCCGGCGACGCCCCGTTCGCTGCGCTCGCGGTCGTCCGGATGGACGAGCTCGAACGGGCGCACCGCCCGCAGCTCCTCGCGCCGAGTAGCCGAGGCAGTCCTCCCAGGCCGAGTTGAGCTCGACCGACGTTGCCGGCGCGGTCGAAGGTGCAGAGCAGGTCGCGCGAGAGTTCGAAGAAGCGGCGGGCGCGGCCGCTGGCCGCGGACCGGCGGGCGACGATGGCGCTGGTCAGCGCCATCACCACCGTCAGCGAGACGGCCGTGAACAGCCAGCGCGTCAGCGGCGAGTAGCCGGCGGTGCTTTCGACCGCGGCGAGCGTGACCGCGTAGACGCGCGAGCAGCCAGGCCAGGTGGATGACGCGATGCGGCGCGGGAAGAAGTAGGCGGCGACCAGGGTCGCCCAGACGAAGATCGAGCCGTACTGGCCGGCGGCGACGCCGCTCTCGTAGATCAGCAGGCCGGTCGCTGCCGCCGTGGCGGCGAGGACGACGTGGGTGGCGGCCAGCGGCAGGTGGCGGGCGAGGGCCCAGCAGAGGGCGCCGACGAGGGCCATCGCCGCGGCGATGGCGACCAGCGCCGACGTGTTGCCACCGCTGGGGTGCGGCAGAGCGAGCGAGAGGGCGACCAGGCCGGCGCCGGCCAGGAGCAGGGCCCCGGCAGCCCGCGCCTCCGAGCGTCCGGGGCTCCTCAGCTCCTCCTGCTTTTTCGCCATCGCGGCCAATGCCCGGTAGGCATCGGCAGCCGGCGCGCGCGCTTTAGTTGCGGGAGCGCACGACCTCGAACTGGGTCATCAGCCCGTGGTCCTCGTGGTCGAGCATGTGGCAGTGGATGACGAACTTGCCGCGATAGTCGCTGAAGTGGCCGGAGACGAGGATCCGTTCGCCGGGGAAGACGAAGAAGGTGTCCTTGAGGCAGTCTTCCCAGGGCGGCGGCGGCTTGCCGTCGCGGGCGAGCAGGTACCAGTCGCTGTGGTGCAGGTGCATCACGTGGGCGACCGTGGTGCGGTTGAGGAACTCCCAGACCTCGGTCGTGCCGAGCTCCGGGAAGGCGTCGGCCCGGGCCGGGTTGAAGGTCCGGCCGTTGATCTCCCAGGTGGTCTTGAAGGCGCCGCCGACGGTGATCTCCCAGGTGCGGTCCGGCTTGCCGTGGCGCCGGCGCCGCGACTTCACCGCCCACTCCGGCAGCGGCCGCAGGTGGCGCGGGATCCGGGTCCGGTCCGGGACCCGGCCGCGGTCGACGCGGAACTGCATCAGGGCGCCGACGTAGGCGCGGGCGCCGTCGGGGTTGCGGCCGCCGTGGCGGCTGCTGCGCAGCTCCACCGATTCGCCGGCGGCGCCGGCGAAGTCGACGATCACCTCGGCCCGCTCGGCCGGCCCGAGCAGGATCTGGCTGCGGCGGACGGGCCGCGGCATCAGGCCGCTGTCGCTGCCGATCTGGATCATCGGCGCGCCGGTTGGAGAGGTGGAAGTTGTAGGACTGGAACTGGGAGACGTTGAGGACCCGCAGCCGGTAGCGGCAGGAGGCGACCCGGTGGTGGGGCATGAAGGCGCCGTTGACGAGGACGCTCTGCCCGGCGATGCCGTCGGCCGGCGGCTGCAGGCCGCCGCTGGAAGGGATCGGTCAGCTGGTTGTCGCGGTCGAAGCTGCGGTCGGCGATCATCAGCGGGATGTCGCGCTCGCCGCGCGGCAGCGGCAAGCGCGCCCTCGAAGGCGTCGTCGACGATCCACATCCCGGCCAGCCCGCGCCAGGTGTGCGGCGCGGTCTTGTCGAGGCGGTGGTCGTGGTACCACTGGAACGCGGCCCGTTCCGGGCGCCCGTCCTCGGTCAGGTCGTAGACGTAGGTTTTGCTCGCGCCCGGGGCCAGCAGCAGCTCGTTGCCGGACTCGCGCGCCGAGAGCCCGCTGGGGATGCGGCAGAAGTAGGAGATCGGGTGCGACTTGGTCAGCCCGCCCGGCTGGCCGTCGAACTGGGTGCGGTTGTGGCCGCCGTGGAGGTGGACCGAGAGCTCCCCGGCCTTGGCGGGCAGCTCGTGGCGGAAGGTGACCTCGGTGCGCTGGCCGGCGGGGCGGCGGACCGTCGGGCCCGGGAAAGGTGCCGCCGTAGGTCCAGAGCCTGGTCTTGCGCGCCGGGCAGGATCTGCACCTCGGCCTCGCGGATCGGGATCTCGATCTCGGCCCCGGTCAGCTCGCGCGGGATCGGCAGCGGCGCCCGGAACGGCACCGCCGCGACCGCGCTCGGGGTCTCGTCCCCGAACGGGAGCAGCTCGCCGAGGCCGCCGCCCCTGACCGGCAGCAGATAGGCGAGCGCGCCGCCGCCGAGGGCGCCGAGGAAAGCTCGGCGCCCCAGGCGCGGCGTCGATGTGGACTGCCCGGACGTGCTCGCTAGACGCCGGCCGGCAGGACCTTGACCGAGCCCTGCATCCAGGGGTGGATCGCGCACATGAAGTAGATCACCGGCGTGGTCGCCGGATCGGCGGTCACCAGCTGGCTGTACGAGGTCCCCTTCTTTTCGCCGGTGAACCAGGAGTCGCCCTTGGCGCTGGTGCTGCCGAGCGTGCTCCAGCCGGGGGCACCGGCCTTCGCCGGGTTGATCGTGATCCGTTCGGTTTTCGGGTTGAACCCGTGCCACTGAGAGATCGAGAGGCAGATGTGTTTCGGCGTGAAGCAGTTTTTACGCGCGCTCGGGGTCTTCGGCAGCGAGGCCTTGGTGACCAGCGAGAAGGTGTGCGGGCCGACCTTTTTCGGGTCGGTTTCATTGACGATGTTCGAGTTGGTCGCCGACGTGGACCGATTCCGGCGCGACGAATCCCAGAGCGCCCTTTTCGACGTTCATCGTGATCGTGTCGGTGACGCCGGTGGGCGTGACCGCCGCGGCGGCGAGCCCAGGACCGAAGGCGGCGAGCGGCGATCGCGGCGGCCGCGACGACTGCGAGAACGAGGTGCTTTCTCAAAGGATTCCTTTCAAAAGTTGTCACGAAGTTGCAAAAGGTAATGCCCGCGCCGGCGTTGTCAAGCGCTTCACAGAGCCAATCGCGCCGCCATGTAGCCTTTCCGGCCGATGGCCAGCTTCCTCCACACCTGCTACCGGATCGGCGAGATCGATCGCTCGGTCGCCTTCTACGCCAAGCTCGGCTTCGAGGAGGTGGCGCGGATGCCGATCGGCGACGAGGCGATCAACGTCTTCATGGGCATGCCCGGCGAGGACCCGCGCCTGGAGCTGACCTACAACCACGGCGTCGACTCCTACGAGCTCGGCAGCGGCTACAACCACATCGCCCTCGCGGTCGACGACCTCGACGGCACCCTGGAGCGGCTCGCCGCCGAAGGCATCGAGCCCGAGAAGCCCCCCTACCGCCCCGGCGAGCCGCACCGAGGGCCACCGCATCTGCTTCGTCCGCGACCCGGACGGCTATCGCATCGAGCTGATCGGCGAGTAGCGCCATGGAGTTGTTCGCGGTATCGACGGCGGTTGCTGCCGCCTACGTAATCGGCCTCTTCGCAGTGCTGATCGTCGGGCCGATGACCGTCACGGCGTTGAAGGGTCAGTGGGCCTTGTTCGCCGCCGGCTGGCTCACGGCGGGACTGGTTTGGTGGATCACCGCCTTGAGGCTTGCGCGGCCGGGGTCATGGTGGGCTCGCCATCTCTATGGCCCGGACAAGCTCGCGCGTGCGCAGTCTCGATACGGCGAGACCGCGAGCGATCAGTAGGGCGGCCCGGCTCAGCCGGGGCTGATGCCGCCGCCTGACGGAGCGCTGGGCGCCGGAGTCGGAGTCGGGGCGGCTTCCGGCGCCGCTTCGTTGCCGGCTTCTTCGCCGCCTTCGGCTTCCTTGTCGCCGCCCTTTTCGGCCGAGTCCGTTTCTTCTTCTTCGCCTTCGTACGCTTCTTCTTCTTCGTAGCCGCTCGAGTAGCCGGAGGACGAGGTGTGGTCACTGTCGAGGCCGGAGAGTTCGGGCATGCTCTCGGGCACTTCGAATTCCTCGCATTCGCCTTCCTGGGCGGATTCCATGTAGGACTGCCAGATCGGTCCGGCGGTCGGGCCTCCGTAGCCGGTGTATTCGCGCGACTGCGGGTGGCCGACCCAGACCGCGGTCGAGAAGCGCGGGGTGTAGCCGACGAACCAGGCGTCTGACTCTTCCTCGGAGGTGCCGGTCTTGCCGGCCGGAGGTGCAGGCGATCGAGGTGTAGCCGGCGCCGGTTCCGGAGGTGATCACGCCCTCCAGGACCCGCGTCACTTCGTAGGCCTGGCCCTCGGTCAGCACCCGTTCGCCGTCGTCGGTGCCGGATTCGTCGACCTTGCCGTTGGGGAACTCGACTTTGCTGATCGCGGTCGGGTCGTGGTGGATGCCGCCGCTGGCGAGGGTCGCGTAGGCGTCGGCCATCTCCAGCGGCGTCACGCCTTCGGCGAGACCGCCGATCCCCTCCGCCGGCACCGATTCCAGCGACGAGGTGATCCCCATTTCTTCGGCGGTCTGGGTCACGTTCTCGGGGCCGACGTCGAGGTCGAGCTGGGCGTAGACGACGTTGACCGAGTGCACCGTGGCTTCGGTCAGCGACTCGGTGCCGCCGCCGTCGCCCTCGGAGTTGTTGACGGTCCAGCTGCCGCCGCCCGGGAGCGCCAGGGTCATCGGCGAGCTGCCGTCGTAGTAGGTGCTGTCGGGGTCGATGCCCTGCTTGATCGCCGTGGTCAGGACGAAGGTCTTGAACGAGGAGCCGGGCTGGCGGTGGGCCTGCCAGGCGTAGTTGAACTGTTCTTCGGAGGCATAGCCTTCGGTCGAGGCGAGGGCGACGATCTCGCCCGTGTCGGGGTTGATCGAGGCGAGGCCGGCCGCCGGCCCACCTTCCGGGTAGCAGACGTAGCACGAGTTTTCGACCGCTTCCTCGGCCTTCGCCTGCAGGCCCGGGTCGATCGTCGTGTAGGCCTTGAGGCCGCCGTTGCGGACGGTGTTGATCCCGTAGCGGTCGATCAGTTCCTGCTGGACCAGGTCGAAGAGGAAGGGGTCGTGGATCACCTGGTACTTGTCGCCGGGGTCGAGGCCGAGGCCCTTGTCGATCGCCTCGCTGTATTCGGCGGTGGTGATGTAGCCCTGTTCCTCCATCGTCCCCAGCACCTCATTGCGCCGCTGCGTCGCCGCCGCCGGGTCGAGGAAGGGGTTGTATTCGGAGGGCGCCTGCGGCAGGCCGGCGATCAGCGCCGCCTCGTTCAGGTCGAGGTCCTTGGCCGGCTTGCTGAAGTAGGTCTGCGCCGCGGCCTCGGCCCCGACCGCGGTCTGCCCTTCGACGGTCCCGTAGGGAGCCGTGTTGAGGTACTGGGTGAGGATCCAGTCGCGGTCGTGCTTGGCGAAGAGGTCGTTGGCGAGGTGGGCTTCGATCAGCTTTCGCTTCAGGGTGTCTTCGGGGTTGTGGATGTAGAGGTTGCGGACCAGCTGCTGGGTGATCGTCGAGGCGCCCTGGACCGGCTTGCCGCCGGCGAGCGCGTCCTTCCAGGCGGCGCGGGCGATGCCTTCGGGGTCGATCGCGCCGTGCTTGTAGAAGTTCTTGTCCTCGATCGCGACCGTCGCCTCCTTCAGCGTCTCGGGCAGCGCCTTGGCGGAGACCGGCTGGCGGATGTTGTCGGAGCGGATGAACCCGATCAGGCTGCCGTCGGCGGCGTAGATCGCCGAGGAGCGGCCCTTCTGCACCGGCTGCAGGCTGGAGAGCGGCGGCGCCGAGTTGTAGACGCTGAGCGCCCAGGAGACGCCGATGCCGCCGGCGACGGCGACGATCCCGCCGATGACGATGAGCGGGATCGCGATCTTGTGCCAGCGAGAACTGGGCGGCTTGCGCCGCCGTCTGCGGATCCGGGTCGCCATCGACCAGCGATTGTAGGGAGGGGTGGGGTCCGGCCCCCCTGGCCGGCCGGCGCCGCAATCCCCCTTGCCGAGCGGATAGGCTCGCCCCGCTGCGGTGTCTTCGGGAGAGCGGTTGGAGAGAGGAGAGTTGTGAAACTCGTGATCGGCATCGTCCGGCCCGAGCAGGCGAACCAGGTCCTGGAGGCGCTGTACCGGGCCGAGGTGAAGGGCTTCTCGATAAGCCGGGTGCAGGGCCACGGCGGTGAGCTCGACCGGGTCGAGACCTACCGCGGCACCACCGTGAAGATGGGCCTCTCGGAGAAGGTTCGCTTCGAGGTCGCCGTCTCCGACGACTTCGTCGAGACCACGATCGAGGCGCTCTGCGAGGGCGCCCGCACCGGCGAGGTCGGCGACGGCAAGATCTTCGTGCTGCCGCTGGAGCGGGCGGTGCGGATCCGCACCGGCGATACCGACCACGGCGCCGTGACGCCGGTGGACAAGTGAGCGCGCTGGCGGGGCTGCCTGCCGCGGCGGCCGGGATCGACACCGGCGACACCGCCTGGATGCTGGTCGCGACCGCGCTGGTGCTGATGATGACGCCCGCGCTCGGCCTCTTCTACGCCGGCCTGGTGCGCTCGAAGAACACCCTCAACACCTTCATGATGTGCGTCGGCGCGATCGCCGTCGCCACCGTCACCTGGGCCGCAGTCGGCTACTCGCTCGCCTTCGACGGCGACGGCAGCCTCGTCGGCGGTCTCGGCAATGCCTTCCTCGGCGGCGTCGACTTCGCGCCGCGGGCCGGGACGGCGATCCCGGAGCTGGTCTTCTTCGCCTTCCAGGCGACCTTCTGCATCATCACCGTCGCCCTCGTCTCCGGCGCCGTGGTCGAGCGCATGCGCTTCGGCCCCTTCCTCGTCTTCGCCGCGCTCTGGTCGGTGCTGGTCTACGCCGTGCTCGCCCACTGGGCCTTCGGCGGCGGCTGGCTGCAGGCCGGCGGCACCCTCGACTTCGCCGGCGGCGTCCCGGTCGAGATGGGCTCCGGCTTCTCCGCCCTGGCGGCGGCGCTGGTGGTCGGCGCGCGCAAGGACTACGGCCGCCAGGCACTGCTCCCCCACAACGCGATGTACGTCCTGCTCGGCGCCGGCCTGCTCTGGTTCGGCTGGTTCGGGTTCAACGGCGGCAGCGGCTTCTCGACCGGCGACCCGAGCGTCCTCGCCTTCACCAACACCCTGCTCTGCCCCGCCTGCACCCTGGTCGTCTGGTTCGCGCTGGACCTCGTCCGCGGCCGCAAGGTGACCGCGATCGGGGCGGCGACGGCGATCGTCGTCGGCTGCGTCGCGATCACCCCGGCGGGCGGCTACGTCAGCCCCGGCTGGGCGATGCTGCTCGGCGCCCTGGCGGCCCTGCCCAGCTACGCGATCATCGTCTGGCGCACGCGGACCCGGGTCGACGAGACCCTCGACGTGCTCGCCGCCCACGGCACCGCCGGCTTCTTCGGGATCCTCTTCATCGGCTTCTTCGCCGAGGCCGCCTGGAACGGCACCGCCGACGGCCTCTTCTACGGCAACGCCGCCCAGCTCGGCGACCAGGCGCTGGCGGCGCTGGCGGCGCCGGCCTACGCCTTCGTCGCCACCTACCTGCTGCTGCGGGCTGATCGGCGCGGTGACGCCGCTGCGCGCCAGCGACCGCGAGGAGGCGCAGGGCATGGACGTCGTCCAGCACGGCGAGGAGGCCTACGCCACCGGCGAGGGCGCGATCCTCGTCTTCCCCGAGGACGGCGGCAAAGCCGGCGTCCCGGTCGCCGACCCGGGCTGAGCTACGCGCGCAGCTTGTAGCCGCGGGAGAAGAGGCGGAGGTTGACGGCGAAGAGCGCCCCGGTGGCCGCCACCAGCGCCAGCAGCGAGAGCGGGATGCTGACTTCGGTGTAGCCGACGAAGCCGTAGCGGACGAGGTTGATCATGTAGTAGATCGGGTTGAAGTGGGTCAGGGTCTCGAACGGCTGCGGCAGCAGCGCCGCCGAGTAGAAGACGCCGCCGAGGAAGATCAGCGGCTGCAGGACGAAGGTCTGGACGAAGGAGACGTCGTCGAACTGCTCCGCCCGCACCCCGACCAGAACCCCGAGCTGGGAGAAGAAGAAGCCGACCAGGAAGAGGCCCGGGATCAGCACCAGGATGTGATCGACCGGCAGGTCGACCAGCAGCGAGGCGGCGATGAAGGCGAGCGCCGCGACGATCAGGCCGCGCAGGAAGCCGCCGAGCGAGAAGGCCAGCAGCAGCTCCAGCGGCGAGGCCGGCGAGGAGAGCTGGTCCTGGATCGCCCCCTGGAATTTCTGCTGCAGGATCGAGGAGGAGTTGTTGGTGAAAGCGTTGATCGACCAGGTCATCATGATCAGGCCGGGAATGACGAAGACGACGTATTCGATCCCGTGCAGATCGCCGACCCGCGAGCCGAGGGCGGCGCCGAAGACGGAGATGTAGAGGAAGGTTTCCAGCAGCGGCGCCCCCAGCGTCTGTTTCTTGATCTTCATGAAGCGGCTGACCTCGCGCCGCCAGAGCGTGAGGAAGCGGATCTGGGCGGCGCTCACTGGATCGCCTCGGCGTCGACGCGGGAGCGCGAGAGCTCTTTGCGCCCGACCAGGGCCAGGTAGGCGTCCTCGAGGTTGGGCACGCCGTAGCGGTTGGCGAGCTCCTTGCTGCTGCCCTGGGCGACGATTTCGCCGTCGTTGATGAAGGCGATCTTGGAGCAGAGCTGCTCCGCCTCCTCCAGGTAGTGGGTGGTGAGCAGGATCGTCGTCCCCTCCTGGTTGATGCGCTGGACGTAGTGCCAGAGCTCCAGCCGCAGCTCGATGTCGACGCCGGCGGTGGGCTCGTCGAGGATCAGCAGCCGCGGCCGGTGCATCAGGGCGCGGGCGAGGATCAGCCGCCGCTTCATCCCGCCGGAGAGGTTGCGGGTGCGTTCGTCGCGCTTCTCGGTCAGCGAGAAGGTCTCCAGCAGCTCCTTGGTCCGCTCGCGGCGCTCCTTGCCCGGCATCCCGAAGTAGCCGGCGTGGTAGTCGAGCGTCTCCTCGACGGTCAGGAACCAGTCGATGTTGAGCTCCTGCGGGGCGAGGCCGACCGCCTGGCGGGCGGCGCCGTAGTTGTCGATCGCGTCGTGGCCGAAGACCTCGATCGCGCCCGAGGTCGGCTGCGCCAGCCCGGTCGTGCAGTGGATCAGGGTCGACTTGCCGGCGCCGTTGGGGCCGAGCAGGCCGAAGAACTCGCCCTCCTCGATGTCGAGGGAGACGCCGCGCAGCGCCTCCACCCCGGCCGGGTAGCGCTTGACGAGGTCGGTGATGTGGAGCGCCTTGGGGGCGCCGCCGCCGTCGGGAGGGATCTGGTCGCTCATCGCGACCAATCTATTCAGGCGCGACCGGCGGCCGTCAGCCGCGCTCGACGGCGCGGCTGAGTCGTCGGTTGGCCACCCGCATCGCCAGCTCGTAGGGCGGCGCGAACTTGCGCTGGACCCAGTAGCCGACCTGGATGTCGCGCGAGCTGAAGACCATGTAGCGGTTCTTCTCGATCCCCTCGAGGATCTTCTCGGCGACGTGCTCGGGGGTGACGGCGCGCTTCTCGAAGCGCGCTTTCAGCTTGCGGATCCGCGGGCTCTCGGGGTCGACGCCGACGATGTTGACGGTGTCGACCAGGGGCGTCCGCACCCCGCCCGGGCAGACCAGGCTGACGCCGATGCCGTGCGGCGCAGGTCGAAGCGCAGCACCTCGGAGACGCCGCGCAGGCCGAACTTGCTGGCGCTGTAGGCGGCGTGCCAGGGCAGGCCGAAGAGCCCGGCGGCGGAGGAGACGTTGACCACGTGGCCGCCGCGGCCGGCCGCGATCATCGGCGGCACGAAGCACTCGAGCACGCTGATCGGGCCGACCAGGTTGACGTCGATCATCCTCTGCCAGTCGCTGTGCTGGAGCTTGTCGATCGTCCCCCAGGTGGAGACGCCGGCGACGTTCATGACCACGTCCATGCTGCCGTGGGCGGCGTGGATCTCATCGGCCAGGGCGACGACGGCCTCGTGGTCGCGGATGTCGATCGCCCTGGCGTGGCCGACCCTGCCGGCGTGGCCGATCTCGGCCGCGGCGCGCTCCAGCCCGGCGGCGTCGATGTCGGTCAGGAAGAGCTCGGCGCCCCGGCGGGCGGCGGCGAGCGCGGTGGCGCGGCCGATGCCGCTGGCGGCGCCGGTGACGAAGCAGCGCTTGCCGCCGAGGCTGGCGACGGGCACTCGCCTAGCCAAGGCGGTCCCGCGGATGCTCGGGCTCGACGCCGAGCGAGTTCAGGGTCATCGCCAGCATCTCGTAGTGGCCGATCAGCATGCAGAGCTCGATCAGCCGCACCTCGTCGAGCTGCGCAGCCAGCCGCGCCCAGAGCTCGTCGCCGATCCGCCCGTCGGCGTGCATCTCGTCGGCGGCGCGCAGGAAGAGCTTCTGGCGCTCGCTCCAGCCGGGGGCGTCGGGGCCAGAGCGCACGCGCTCGATCTCCTCGGCGCTGAGGCCGGCGCGCTTGCCCAGCCGCTCGTGGTGCCCCCACTCGTACTCGCAGCCGGCGTTGTGGGCGACCCGCAGGATCACCAGCTCGGTCTCGACCCGCGGCAGCTTGCCGCCGGGCATCAGCGCCCCGGCGAACCAGAGCCAGCGTCGGAAGAGGCCGTGGTGGCGGGCCAGCGTCGTGAAGATGTTCGGCGGCCGCCCGCCCGGTCGCGAGCCCGAGCACGCGGACGATGCCGGCGTTGACCAGCCCGATCTCGCGGCGAGTGCCCGGACGAATCCTCGCGTTTGCCCCCTCTCCCACGCCCCGACCGTAGCCCACCAGGGGGCGTGTCTGAGCTTAGGGGCCAATAGGACCCCCCGAACTCAGACACGTCCAGATATAAGTCACCGGTGGCCGCTCCCCTGCTCGCCGTCGATACGCCCTCGATGCTCTTTCGCGCCTTCTATGCGCTGCCGAGCAAGATCGTCGGGAACGGACGGGAAGCCGGTCAACGCGCTGCTCGGCTGCGGCCAACCTGATCCTCAAAGAGGTCGAGATCCACCAGCCGCGCGCCGTCGTCCTCTGCTTCGGGCCCGACGCCGCCAGCTACCGGACCGAGCTCTATCCCGCCTACCACGCCAAGCGCGAGGAGGAAATGCCGGACGAGCTGGAGCCGCAGTTCGCCCAGGCGCGGGACTTCTTCGAGGCCTTCGGCTGGACCGTCGCGACCAGCCCGGACCTCGAGGCCGACGACCTGCTCGGCACCTACGCCGAGCGCGAGGCGGCGGCCGGCGGCCACGCCCTGCTGCTGACCGGCGACCGCGACATGTACCAGTGCGCCGGCGAGGGGGTGACGGTGCTCTACGTCCGCACCGGCGGCAAAGGCGCCGAAGAGGTCGGCCCCGAGGAGGTGCGCGAGCGCTACGGCATCGGCCCCGAGCTGGTCCCCGACTTCATCGCCCTGCGCGGCGACCCCTCCGACGGCCTCCCGGGCGCCAAGGGCGTCGGGCCGAAGAAAGCCGCCGAACTGCTGCGCGAGCACGGCTCCCTGGAGGCGATCCTCGACAACGCGATCCGCGAGCGCCGGCCGAAACTGCGCGCCGCCCTGATCGAAGCCCGCGACGACCTCATCGCCTTCAAGGACATCGCCACCCTGCGCGACGCCGGCGTCGAGCCGCCGCCCGACCGCGCCACCGACTGGGCCGGCGCCGCCGCCGCGGCCCGCGAGCACGGCATGAACCGGCTCGCCGAGCGGCTCGAGCAGTCCGCCTGAAGGAGCTCGGTGACTTGACCCCACCATAGGGGGGTCAAGTCGACAACATCAGCTGCGCAGCGCCACGACCAGCCCCCAGCCCGAGACGATCGCCCAGACGCCCTCGAGCAGGACGAAGCCCCACTGGGCGGAGAGGACCGCGAGCACGGCGAGGATCGCCGAGCCGACCAGGTTGAGGGCGAGGTAGGGCCGCGAGTCGGGGCGCATGCGCTCGAGCTGGACCGCGGTGAAGGCGGTGAGGATCAGCAGGGCGCCGATGATCTGGATCACCTGGTCCATCGTCCGAGCCTAGAGGCGCGCGAGTACGGTGGGCGCATGCCCCCGGCCCAGATCCCGTGGCGCGGCCCGGGGCCCGACCGGCCCGACCTGCCCCTCCCTCCCGGCCCGATGCCGCTGCGCCGCGACGGCCAGACCCGCAAGCGCTGGCGCTACATCGGCGTCTTCGGCGCGGAGCTGATGCTCTGCGCCGCCCGCGCCGAGGTCGGCCCGCTCGGCCAGTCCTTCTGGGTGATGTGGGACCGCGAGGGGCGCCGCCACGACGCCCGCACGACGCTGCGCCCCGGCAGCCGCGAGGTGCGGATGGACGGCCCCAGCCTCGAGATCGACTCCCCCGGCCTGCGCGCCAGCCTGCGCCTCGGCGAGGTCGCCCCGATCGAGTCGATCTGCCCCAGCGGCTCCGGCTGGGGCTGGACCCGCAAGCGCGCCGGCGTGCCGATCGAGGGCACGGTCGAGGTCCCCGGCAAGCGCTGGGAGATCTCCGCCTTCGGCGTCGACGACGAGTCGGCGGGATACCACCAGCGCCACACCAGCTGGCACTGGTCGGCCGGCGTCGGCGCGGCGACGGACGGCCGCGCGCTGGCCTGGAACCTGGTCGAGGGCGTCAACGACCCGGCCGCGAACAGCGAGCGGGCGATCTGGGTCGACGGCGAGCCCAGCGAGCCTCCCCCGGTCAGCTTCCGCGGCATGGACGGCATCGACCTCGCCGGCGACCGACCGCCTCGACTTCGCCACCGAGTCCCGCCATTCCCGCGACGAGAACTTCCTCCTCCTCAGCTCCCGCTACCGCCACCGCTTCGGCACCTTCAGCGGCTCCCTCGCCGGCCTCGAGCTGGCCGAGGGCTTCGGCGTGATGGAGGAGCACGACGCGGTCTGGTGAGCTAGCGGTGCTCCGGGTTGGGGAAGTCGAAGCGGCAGCCGGCGTCCCAGGCGGTGCGCTGGTTGCCGTGGGCGGGGATGCCGCCGGCGTCCTTGAGGATCCGCGCCAGGTGGAGCATGTTCCAGGCGGCGAAGGTGGTGTTGCGGTTGGTGAAGTCGTTCTCCGGGCCGCCCGAGCCCTCGTCGAGGTAGGACGGGCCGGGGCCGGCCTCGCCGATCCAGCCGGAGTCGGCCTGGGGCGGGATCGTGTAGCCGAGGTGCTGCAGCGAGTAGAGCGTGTTCATCGCGCAGTGCTTGACCCCGTCCTCGTTGCCGGTGACCAGGCAGCCGCCGACGCGGCCGTAGTAGGCGTACTGGCCCTTCTCGTTGAGCTGGCTCGAGTTGCCGTAGAGGCGCTCGACGATCTGGGTCGCGACCGAGGACTTCTCCCCCAGCCAGATCGACATCCCGAGGACGAGGATGTCGGCCGCCATCACCCGCTCGAAGATCGCCGGCCACTCGTCGACGTCCCAGCCGTGCTCGGTCATGTCGGGCCAGACGCCGGTGGCGATCTCGTGGTCGACGGCGCGGATGCACTCGACCGCGACCCCGTTGCGGCGCATGATCTCCATCGAGATGTCCATCAGCCCCTGCGTGTTGGAGACCTCGGGGCTGCGCTTCAGCGTGCAGTTGATGAAGAACGCCTTCAGGTCCGAGTAGTCGGTCTCGCTCTGCTCGCACAGCTCCGCCTGCATCGGGGTCAGCTCGGTCACTTCGTCTCCTCGGTTGGTTTGGGGTCGCCAGCGCGTCGCGGCGGGTGGTGAAGAAGTCGAGCGCGGCGGCGGCCTGATCCTCGGCGGCGAGCAGGTCGGCATAGGCGAGCTCGGCGCCGGCGAAGCCGTTCGCGTTCCAGAGCTGGCTGGGAGGCTGGGCGACCCAGGGGCCGACGTAGGCATAGGGCTCGGGGTGCTCGTCGTCGCCGGGCGAGAAGCCGTAGGTGGCGCGGCGGCCGGCCGGCTCGGAGCCGAGCTCGATCGCGAGGTCGAAGTGCTCGGGCCAGAGGATCGGCGGCGAGGCGGCGTCGCCGGGACCGGCGCTCGCGGCGAGCCGGGTCGAGCACGGCCACCCCAAACGCGTACCAGCGCTCCAGGGCCTCCGCCGCCGCCGAGTCGACCTCGAGCGACTCGCGCTGCTGACGCCCATCGACTTCGCGGACCAGCTCGGCGCCCTCGACGCGGATCTGGTGGGTCGACCCCTCCCACTCGAACTCGGGGGTGCCGAAGCCGCCGGGCGTCGCCTCCAAGGCGATCTCGTTGTCGGGCTTGCGCTCGGCCGCGACCACGTCCTCGGCGACGCGGTGCAGGGAGGCGACCGTGGCTCGAAAGCCGTCCGGCAGCGGTGTGAGGCGCGCGCTCAAGGTGGGACGGAGTCTCCCACGCCCGCGCTTACGAAATAGTGAACGCGGCTACCAGGTGTCGACGAAGCCGCGCCCGGGGCGCCCGTCCCGGGCCCCGCGGCCGCCAGCGTGCGGGCGATCAGACCGCGCGTCTCGGCCGGGTCGATCACGTCGTCGAGCTCGAACAGCGCCGCCGCGTTCAGCGCCCTCGCGTTCTCTTCGGCGGCGGCGGTGAGGTCGCGGACGCGCTGCTCGCGCTCGCCCTCGTCGGCGATCGCCTCCAGCTCCTTGCGCAGCGCCAGCCGCACCGCCCCCTCCAGGCCCATCGGCCCGAGGTGGGCGCTCGGCCAGGCGACCGTCAGCAGCGGCTCGTGCAGGCTGCCGCCGACCATCGCCTGGGCGCCGAGCCCGTAGCCGCGGCGCAGGATCACCGCGACCAGCGGCACCCGCAGCGCCGCCCCGGCGACCAGCAGCCGCGAGGCGTGGCGGACCAGGCCGGTCGCCTCGGCGTCGGGCCCGACCATGAACCCGGGCGTGTCGACCAGGGAGACGACCGGCAGCCCGAAGTTGTCGCAGAGCTGGAGGAAGCGGGCCGCCTTGTCGGAGGCGTCGCTGGTGATCGCCCCGGCGACGTGGCGGGAGTCGTTGGCGATGAAGCCGAGCGGGCGGCCCTCGATCCGCGCCAGCGCCGTCACCAGCTCCGGCGCGAAGCGCTCGCGCAGGAAGGTGACCGAGCCCTCGTCGGCGAGCGTCTCGACGACCGGCCGCACGTCGTAGGCGCGGCGCGCCCGCGCCGGGATCGCCTCGCGCAGGCGCGCCTGGTCCGGCGCGGCGCCCGGCGGCGTCGGCCCCTGGAAGTAGCCGAGCAGGCGCTTGGTCACCGCCGTCGCCTCGGCCTCGTCGGCGACGACCACGTCGACGACGCCGTTGCCCGCCTGCATCGCGATCGGCCCGACCTCGTCGGGAGCGACCTTGCCCAGGCCGCCGCCCTCGATCATCGCCGGGCCGCCCATCCCCAGCGAGGAGCTCTCGGTCGCGACGATCAGGTCCGAGCAGCCGGCGATCACGGCGTTGCCGGCGAAGCAGCGGCCGGCGACGACGGCGATCCGCGGCACCAGGCCCGAGAGCTTCGCCCAGAGCGCGAAGGCGCGCGTGTCGAGCGCCGAGACGACCGGGTAGTCGGTGTCGCCCGGCCGGCCGCCGCCGCCCTCGGCGTAGAAGACGGTCGGCAGCCGCATCCGCTCGATCAGCTCGAAGAGCCGGTCCTTCTTGCGGTGGCCGAGCGCGCCCTGGGTCCCGGCCAGCACCGTGTAGTCGTAGGAGAGGACCGCGCAGGCGGCGCCCTCGCCGAACAGCTCGCCGTTGACCGTGGCGGTGCCGCCGACGAGCCCGTCGGCCGGCGTCCGCGCGATCAGGTCCTCGAGCTCGCGCCGCCCGCGCTGGGCGGCGATCGCGAAGCGCCCGTACTCGACGAAGCTGCCGGGGTCGACCAGGTCGGCGACGTTCTCGCGCGCCGTCCTGCCGCCGCCGGCGTGGCGGCGCTCGACGGCGTCGGCGCGGGCGGCGTCCTCGGTCAGCGCCCGCCGCGCGAGCAGCTCGGCCAGGTCGTCGCGCTCGCCCGCCGCCGTCGGCCATCTAGCCGCCGAGGCCGCCGAACACCGCGAACGGGTTGGCCGGGCGCTCGGCGTAGGCGATCTGCCCGCTGCCCTCGACCGTCGACCTTGCTGCCGGCCGGCGCCTCGCCCTCGAGCCGCGTCGCCAGCTCCCGGGCGGCGTCCTCGTCGGCGGCGCCGACGACCAGGTACTTCCAGCGCCGCACCGCCGGCAGGCCCTCGGCCCGCAGCAGCTCGGCGAAGCGCACCGCCTCGCGGTGGGAGGGCAGGTCGACGCGGACCTCGAATTCCGGCTCGCCGGTCTCGGCCAGCTGCTCGGCGCTCGGCGGCGATCAGCTCCTCGTGCTCGGCCACCTTGGCGGCGTCGCCCGCGGGCAGCGGCAGGTCCGGGTCCTCCCACTCCTCCGCTTCCGGGTGCCAGTGGGTCAGCTCGATCGCGACGTCCCAGCCGTGGGTCTTGGCCAGGTCCGCGATCAGGTCGCGGGCGCGCTCGGCCTGCTCGCGCGTCCCCGCGTAGACGAAGACCCGCGGGCCGTCGCCGGAGACGATCAGGCGATCGTGGTAGGCCTCGCTCAGCTCGTGCTCGAGTTCGGCGGCATCGAGGCGCTCGGTCAAAGACCCGGCGTCGCGCTCGCCCTGGACGTCTATCTGCAACCGCCACTCGTCGTTCATGGGCCTCAACATAGAGTCTCGTGGAGATGAGCACCTCCCCAGACGCGCCCGCGGGCGGCGCCGGCAGCGGCGTCGCCGTCGTCACCGACAGCACCACCTACCTGCCGCCGGAGCTGATCGAGCGCTGGGGAATCGAGCAGGTCAGCCTCTACGTCGGCTGGGGCGGCGAGCGCCTGCCGGAGCCCAGCTACGAGCTCGAAGAGTTCTACGCCCGCCTGCGCGAGTCCGACGACCTGCCCTCGACCTCGCAGCCCTCGGTCGGCGACTTCCTCGCCGTCTACGAGCCGCTGGCCGAAGCCGGCCGCGACATCGTCTCGATCCACATCGCCGCCGGCCTCTCCGGCACCTACGAGAGCGCCCGCGAGGCGGCCCGGGTGATCGAGGACAAGGGTCACCGCGGCCGGGTCGAGGTCGTCGACGGCCAGACCGGCTCCGGCGGGCTCGGCTGCGTCGTCCTCGGCGCCGCCGAAGCCGCCGCCCAGGGCCAGTCCCAGGCGCAGGTGGTCGAGGCCGCGCGCCGCACCCGCGAGGGCCTGGCGATGTGGTTCTGCCTCGACACCCTCGAGTACCTGCGCAAGGGCGGCCGCATCGGCGCCGCCCAGGCCCTGGTCGGCTCGGCCCTGAAGATCAAGCCGATCCTCACCTTCGGCACCGAGATCGCCCCGGTCGGCAAAGTCCGCACCAAGAAGCGGGCGATGGAGCGGATGATCGCCTACCTGCGGGAGCTGCATGAGCGCGGCGCCAGCGGCTGGATCGTCCAGCACGCTCAGGCCTTCGACGACGCCGCCACCCTGGTCGCCGCGGGCAAGCAGATCTTCGGCACCGACCCCCTCTTCTGCACCCAGGTCGGCCCCGTCCTCGGCGCCCACCTCGGCTCCGGGATGCTGGTCGGCGGCATCGGCTGCGCGCCGGCGGCGGACTGAGCGGCGCTCAGCCCCGCTCGAGCTGCTTGGCGAGGCGCCGCATCGCTTTGCCGTTGGCGCGACGGATGAACCGGCGCGCCAGGGGTGGAAACAGCCGTTCCGAGCGCGGCACCGTGACCCAGGCCAGCTCGAAGGAGATCTCCGTGCCGCCGCCGGGAAGCTGCTCGAGACGGTAGGTGCCGCGGGTCTCGCGCTTGCCGTGGGCGCTGACGCCCTTCTCGACCAGGAGCTCCGGCGCCCGCGCCTCGACCACCTCGAACTCGGCCATTTCGCGCGAGCCGGGCGCGTTGACCCTGGCGCGTGCCTTGGCCCCCACGCCCCGGGCCGGCCCGGAGAAGCTCCACTTGACGAAGAGATGGTCCATGAACCCCTCGTGATTGGCGAGCAGGTCGAGGAACTCGAAGACCTCCTGGCGGGGCTTCGAGACTGTGGTCGACACGGTCACCGGATTCACCGGCGCGATCCTAAACCGCTCCGCCGTTTGGCCCCCGCTCGGATCGGGGTAGCGTGACTCCATGAAGCTGAAGACGTTCCTCGCGCCCGCCCTGGTTCTCCTCGCGTTCGGCCTCGCCGCCTGTGGGAGTTCGGGAGACAGCTCGACCGAGAGCAGCGTCGGCTCCGATGAGGCCGACACGAGCGCCGAATCCACCGGCAGCGCTCCCGCCCCTAGCGGCGAGGCGGCGCGCGCGGAAAAGGTGAAGATCGTCGAATTCACCTACGGGCCGGACCCGGTCACGGTCCAGGTCGGCGGCAAGGTGACCTGGCAAAACGAGGACACCGCCCCCCACACCGCGACGGCCGACGACGGCAGCTTCGACACCGGCACGCTCGAGCGGGGCAAGATCAAGTCGGAGACCTTCAAGCAGGCCGGCAGCTTCACCTACTTCTGCGAAATCCACCCGACCATGCACGGCACCGTCGAGGTGGTCGAGAAGGACTAGCTCGGGCCCAGGCCGCGGCTAGGCTTGCGCGCGTGCCTGCCGTCCATCCCAGCCCGCGTTGATCGGGCGCGTCGCCGCGGCGGTCACCGGACCGCGCGGGCGCTGGGTGGCGATCGCGGTCTGGGCCCTGCTCGGGGTCGCCGGCTTCCTCGGCCGCTCCCACATCGACGACGTCACCGCCGCCGGGCAGAGCAGCTTCCTGCCCAAGAACGCGGAATCGACCCGCGCTCTCGACGTCCTCCAGCACAGCCAGAAGAGCGGCGAAGAGGTGCCGGTCGTCATCGTCTTCCAGCGCGACGGCGGCCTCAGCCGGGCCGACCTCGACGCGATCGGGCGGATCGGCGCCGGTCTCAACCGGCTGAAGATCGTCGGCGCGACGCCGATCGTCGACCCCTTCTCGGCCGATGCCAAGGCCCCGCTGGGCGAGGTGGCGAAGATCGCCGACGGGATCGGGCCGATCTCCCGCGACGGCGAAGCCGCGCTGGTCGTGCTGGCGCTGAACGCCGCCGACCGCGGCGCGATCGTCGACGGCGTGCAGACGATCCGCCACTACCTCGGCGAACATGCGAAGCCGGGGCTGAACACCTACGTGACCGGGCCGGGTGGGATCGCCGCCGACCTCGAGCAGGTCGCCGACGAAGCCGGCAAGACTCTGCTGATCGCGACCCTGAGCCTGGTCCTGATTCTGCTGCTGGTCGTCTACCGGGCGCCGCTGCTGGCGGTGATGCCGCTGCTGGTCGTCGGCACCGCCTACCTGGTCGCGACCGGGATCGCCTACCTGCTGATCGAGGCCGGCGCGATCACGGTCAACACCGAGGGCACCTTCCTCCTGCTGGTGCTGATCTTCGGCGCCGGCACCGACTACTCGCTGCTGCTGGTCCACCGCTACCGCGAGGAGCTGCGGAGCGGCAAGGCGCCGGCGGTCGCGCTGCCGACGGCGCTGCGCGAGAGCGCCCCGGCGATCGCCGCCTCGGGCGGGACCGTGATCGCGGCGATGCTGGTGCTGCTGGTCGCCGACCTCGAGTCGACCCACTGGCTTGGCCCGATCCTGGCGCTCGGGATCGCGGTGATGCTCGCCGCTGCCTTCACCCTGCTGCCGGCCCTGCTCTCGCTGCTGGGCGAGCGCGCCTTCTGGCCGGCGACGCGCCGGGCGGGCGAGTTGCGCGGTTCCGAACCCGCGCATGTCGTGGAAAAGGAACCGCGCAACGGGTGGGGACGGTTGCGGGGTTCCGAACCCACGCATCCCGTGGATATGGAACCGCGCAACGGGTGGGGGCGGGTGGCCGACCTGGTGCGGCGGCGCTCGCGGGCGATCGTCTTCTGCGTCTTCGGCCTGCTGATCGTGCTCGCGCTCGGCAACCTCAGCCACCACGGCACGATCGGGTTCGGCCAGGGCGAGACGAAGCCGACCAACTCCAGCGAAGGGACCAAGGTCCTCGGCGAACACTTCCCGCCCGGCATCGGCTCACCGCTGACCGCGGTGGTCAAGGCCGGCGAGGTCGCTCCGGTCATTGCGGGGATGAAGAAGCTCGACACCGTAAAGCTGGCGCTGCCGGTGCCGCCGACCGCCGACACCGACGAGACCGTGGTCGTCGTCGTCCTCCGCGGCGACCCCTACTCGGGCGAGGCCGCCGACGCGGTCGAGGGGATCCGCGAACGCCTGCACGCGATCGCGCCCGGCGGCCTGCTCGGCGGCATCCCGGCCGAGAACTACGACATCGAGCAGACCAACACCCATGACACCAGGCTGATCGTGCCGCTGGTCCTGCTCGTCGTCGGCCTGATCCTGACCTTGGTCCTGCGGGCTCTGGTCGCGCCCGCCTACCTGATCCTCACCGTCGTCGCCTCCTTCGCGGCGACGCTCGGCCTCTGCACCTTTCTCTTCTCGACGTTCGGGACGGAAGGGACCGCCTTCAACCTGGTCCTGCTCTCGTTCCTCTTCCTGGTCGCCCTCGGGGTCGACTACAACATCTTCCTCATGACCCGGGCCCGCGAGGAGTCGGCCGGCCGGGGCACCCGCGAGGGCATCCTCGTCGCCCTCGTCAACACCGGCGGCGTCGTCACCGGCGCCGGCCTGATCCTCGCCGGCACCTTCGCCACCCTGACCCTGCTGCCGCTCGAGGAGCTGGTCCAGATCGGCGCCACGGTCGCGATCGGCGTCCTCCTCGACACCTTCATCGTCCGCGCCCTGCTGATCCCGGCGATCACCTACCGCCTGGGCGAGCGCACCTGGTGGCCCTCCCGCTGGACCCTCTAGTAGCCGGGACTGACCTTCATCTTCTTGCGCTCGGAGGCATGGGCGCCGCCCTTCTTCTCCAGCGTCGCGCAGGCCTCGACGATGTCGTCGGCGAGCCGGTCGATCTGCTCGCGGCTGAGCGTCTGCTTGACCAGCGCCCGCAGCACCTTCACGTCTTCGGCGTTGGGGGGCATCGTGTAGGCGGGGAGCATCCAGCCGCGCTCGGCCGAGAGCTGCCAGGAGAGGTCGAACTCGTCGTAGTTCTTGCCTTCGACCAGCTTGAAGGCGACCAGCGGCAGCTGCTCCTGATCGGCCCCGATCAGCTCGAAGTTGCCGGTCGCCTCGAGCCGCTCGGCCAGAAAACGGGCGTTCTGCTGCATCGCCTTCATCACGTAGGCGTAGCCGTCGCGCCCGTAACGGACGAAGTTGTAGTACTGAGCCAGCACCATCGAGGCGCCGGTGGAGAAGTTGAGCGTGAAGGTGGCATCGGTTTTGCCCAGGTAGTTCTCGTAGAAGACGAGGTCCTCGGCGAGGTCGCTCTTCTCGCGGAAGACGAGCCAGCCGACGCCGGGGTAGACGAGCCCGAACTTGTGGCCGGAGACGTTGATCGAGCGCACCTGCTCGAGCCGGAAGTCCCACTCGGAGTCGGGATAGAGGAAGGGCCAGACGAAGCCACCGCTGGCGCCATCGATGTGCAGCGGCACGTCGATCCCCTTCTCGTTCTTGAGCCCGACCAGGAGCTTGTTGATGCCGACGATGTCGTCGGCGTGGCCGGTGAAGGTGGTGCCGAGCACGGCGGCGACGCCGATCGTGTTCTCGTCGATCAGCGGCTCCACGTCCTCCGCTCCGATCGTGTACTTGCCTTCCCGCAGCGGCACGATCTTCGGCTCGACGTCGAAGTAGCGGCAGAACTTGTCCCAGACCACGTGCACGTCGCCGCCGAAGATCAGGTTCGGCCTGTCGACGGGCTTGCCGGCCGCTTCGCGCCGCTGCTTCCACTTCCACTTCAGCGAGAGAGCGCCGAGCATGATCGCCTCCGAGGAGCCCTGGGTGCGGGCGCCGGTGGTCTCGCCGGGGGCGTGGTAGAGGTCGGCGAGCATGCGGATGCAGCGCTGCTCGACCTCGGCCGAGATCGGGTACTCGGCGTGGTCGATGAAGTTGCGGTAGAGGTTCTCGGCGATCAGCCGCTGCGCCTCGGGCTCCATCCAGGTGGTGACGAAGGTGGCGAGGTTGCGGTTCGGATCGCCCTCGAGCGCGAGTTCCTCGTCGACCAGGCGCATCGCGTCGAGCGAGGACATGCCGCTGGCGGGGAAGGGGCCGTCCGGAGCGTCCTCGGTGAGGAAGCGGTTTCCGTAGAGCTTCACGGCCTCGTCGGTACTGAGCGGCTCGGTCATGCGTTCCTCACTCTGGTCGTCGATCGTGGCGCCGGTCGGCGCAACCCGAGCCTATCGGTGACATTGGCGCGCTAGGGTGAGCGAATCGGTGAGTTTGTCCAAATGGGAAAGGATCCGGCTTGAACGGCGACGACCTGAATGAGATGGGACCGATCGACTACCTGCTGGTCGAGTGGCCGGGCCGCCAGCCCAACGGCGAGGTGGCTCCGCACCTGATCGACCTCGTCGATCGCGGCCTGATCCGCATCCTCGACCTCGCCTTCATCGCCAAGGGCGAGGACGGCTCCGTCGCCGGCCTCGAGCTGGCCGACATCGGCGGCGCGGTCGCCGAGCTGGCCATCTTCGAGGGCGCCTCCTCCGGCCTGCTCTCCGACGGTGACGTCGCCGAGGCCGGTGCCGCGCTGGAGCCGGGGACCTCCGCCGCCCTGCTCGTCTTCGAGAACACCTGGGCCGCGCCCTTCGCCAGTGCCGTGCGCCGCTCCGGCGGCCAGCTGGTCGCCAGCGGCCGCATCCCCGTCCAAGCCGTCCTCGCCGCCCTCGACGCGGCCGAGGCCAACTCCTAGAGAAGGAGACCGACCATGCCAGGACTACTTCGAGGCGTCGCCCGCACCGCCGTCATCGCCGGCACCGCCACCACCGTCAGCAACCGCGTCTCCCGCCGCCAGGGCCAGCGCTGGGCCCAGCAGGAAGCCCAGGAGGCACCCCAGCAGCAGGCCCCCGCTCCCGCGGCGCCTGCCGGCGAATCGGTGATCGACCAGCTGAAGCAACTCGGCGAGCTGAAAAGCCAGGGCATCCTCACCGAGGAGGAGTTCGCGGCGCAGAAGGCCAAGCTGCTGGCCTGACCAGGCGGCTCCGCGAGGAGCCCGGCGGGGCTAGGCCGAGCTGGGGTCCTGCTCGGCCACCGTCAGCTCGGCGGTCGGGTTGACCTCGAGGCGGCCATCGGGAATCGGCTCGCCACTGCGGGTCGAAAGGCCGTAGGTGCCATCGGCGAGGCGTGCTTCGGCGCGCTCGAGGGCGGCCATACGGTCCTTCAGATCCTGGGCGCGGCCGGCGTCGAACTCGTCCTGGTAGAGCCCCTCGGAGTTGAAGTCCCCCGGCTCGCGGCGCTCGTCGCCCTCCTCCGGGGTATCGCGCTCGACCGCGGCGATCTCCTGCTCGAGTTTGGTCCGCTCCGCGGCGAGAAGTTGGCGTGCGCGCTCTGAATCCATCCGTCCACCCTACCCACCGGGCGGGGCGCCCCACAATGCGCTGGTTGACACGGAAACCAATCGCGCTATCCTGATGGAGGACTAACTACAGAAAGTGGACTTGGCCATGGCCTATCTCCTGATCCCGCTCGACGAGGCAATCGTCTTCCCCACCGTCACCGCCACGCTGCCGATCGACGTCGGCGGCGAGGACCGCGTCTTCCTCCTCCCCCGCAGCGACGGCGAGTTCGCCCGCGTCGGCGTCGTCGCCGAGGTGCTGGAGAGCGGTCAGTCGCGCCGCGGCAACCCGGTCGCGACCGTGCTCGGCCTGCACCGCGGGCTCGCGGGCGCCGCCGTCGCCGGCGAGGACGACGCCGAGACCCTGCATATCGAGGTGCAGGAGTTCCACGACGGCCATCCCGACGACGAGCACACGCGGGAGCTCTCGCGCGAGTACCGCGCCGTGGTCGAGGAGATCCTCGAGCTGCGCGGCGATGACGGCCGCATCTCCGCCTTCCTGCGCTCCGTGCAGGAGCCGGGCGCACTGGCCGACACCGCCGGGCTCAGCCCCGAATTCTCCGACGAGCAGAAACTGCGCCTGCTCGACACCCTCGACGTCACCGAGCGCCTGCAGGTCGCGGTCGAGCTGCAGCGCGAGCGGCTGGCCGAGCTGCAGGTGCGCAGCCGCATCCGCGACGACGTCGAGTCCGGCGCCCAGAAGCAGCAGCGCGACTACTTCCTGCGCAAACAGATGGAGTCGATTCGCAAGGAGCTGGGCGAGGACGAGGGCAACCTGATCGAGGAGTACGAGCGCAAGATCGCCGAGGCGGGGATGCCGGAGGCGGTCGCCGAGCAGGCCGGCAAGGAGCTGCGCCGGCTCGAGCGCCAGGGCGAGCAGTCGCCCGAGTCCTCGATGATCCGCAGCTACCTCGACTGGCTGATCGCGGTTCCGTGGGGCAAGCGCTCCGAGGAGAAGCTCGACCCCGTGCACACGCGTGAGGTGCTCGACGCCGACCACGCTGGCCTCGACGACGTGAAGCGGCGGATCACCGAGTTCATCGCCGTCCGCAAGCTGCGCGAGGAGCGGGGCAAGGGCGAGGAGGACAGCCGCGCCAACGGGGCGATCCTGACCCTGGTCGGCCCTCCGGGGACCGGCAAGACCTCGATCGGCGAGTCGATCGCCCGTGCCCTCGGGCGCGAGTTCGTCCGCATCAGCCTCGGCGGCCTCCACGACGAGGCCGAGATCCGCGGCCACCGCCGCACCTACATCGGCGCCCTGCCGGGACGGATCGTCCGTGCCCTGCGCGACGCCAAGACGATGAACCCGGTGATCCTGCTGGACGAGGTCGACAAGGTCGGCGCCGACTGGCGCGGCGACCCCTCGGCCGCCCTGCTGGAGGTGCTGGACCCGGCGCAGAATCACTCGTTCCGCGACCACTACCTCGACGTCGAGGTCGACCTCTCCGAGGTCGTCTTCCTCGCCACCGCCAACATGACCGACACGATCCCGGCCCCGCTGCTGGACCGGATGGAGCTGATCGCCTTCGACGGCTACACGACCGCCGAGAAGCTGGCGATCGCCCGCGGCTACCTGCTGCCCCGGCAGCTGGAGCGCAACGGGCTGGAGGCCGACGAGGTCGAGGTCAGCGAGGAGATCCTCAGCAGCGTCGTCACCGAGTACACCCGCGAGGCGGGCGTGCGCCAGCTCGAGCGCGAGCTCGGCAAGCTGCTGCGCGGGGCGGCGACCCGGATCGCCTCCGGCGAGGCCGAGCAGCCGATCGTGATCGACCCGGCCGCGGTCACCGACGCCCTCGGGCGCCAGCGCTTCTTCCAGGAGTCGGTCGAGCGCACGGCGATCCCCGGCGTCTCCACCGGGCTGGCGGTGACCGGCACCGGCGGCGACGTCCTCTTCATCGAGGCGACCGCGATGGAGGGCGACAAGGGCCTGGTCCTGACCGGCCAGCTCGGCGACGTGATGAAGGAGTCGGCGCGGATCGCCCTCTCCTACGTCCGCTCCCACAGCGAGGAGCTGGGGATCGACCCGGCGCGGTTCGACCGCGAGTTCCACCTCCACGTCCCGGCGGGAGCGATCCCCAAGGACGGGCCCAGCGCCGGCACGGCGATGACGACCGCGCTGGTCTCATTGCTGACCGGCCGGCCGGTGAAGCACACGGTCGGGATGACCGGCGAGGTCACCCTGCAGGGCCGGGTGCTGCCGATCGGCGGCCTCAAGCAGAAGGTGCTGGCCGCCCACGCGGCCGGGCTGACCGAGGTGATCCTGCCCGAGCGCAACCGCGGCGACCTCGACGAGGTTCCCGAGGAGGTGCGGAAGCAGATGACCTTCCACCCGGTGATGAGCATCGGCGAGGTGCTGCCGGTCGCCCTCGAGCCGGCCGAGAAGGGGGCCGATGTCGCCGCGATGTCGTAGCTGCAGCCCGGTCCCGACCGAGCTGCGGGCGGCCGCCGGCCTGCTCGAGCGCCGCTGGACGATGGCGACGATCTACGCCTGCTCCAGCGGCGCCGCCCGCTTCAACGAGTTCCGCCAGTCGCTGCCGGGGGTCTCGCCGACGACGCTCTCGGAGCGGCTGGAGCAGCTGGAGGCGGCGGGGATCGTCGAGCGCCAGCTCGTCGCCGGCCGTCCCCCCCACACCGAGTACACGCTGACCGCGCGCGGCCTGCGCCTGGCGCAGGCCGTCGCCGGCCTGCTCGAGCACCGCTAGCTCAGCACTCAGACAGCTGGCGGAGCGGGCGGAACCGTCGGCGGCGCGGGCGCGTCGGGGCCGCCGGCCAGCGGCGTGCCCTGCTGCGGGGTTCCCTCGATCGTGCGCAGGCGGAAGTAGATGACCGCAGCGACGAGGGCGCTGACCGGCGCCGTGATCGTCGAGGCGAGGGCGCTGAAGACGATCCGCAGCAGCGGGCCGTCGGCGATGCTGGCGGCGATCGCGGTGAAGACGATGCCGCCGATGATCACGATCAGGAAGGCGACGACGATCGCCCCGAAGACCTGCCAGCCGTTGCCGCGGACCAGCTCCCGCGAGCGGCCGAAGGCGGCCATCACCGGCGATTTCTCGACCACGATCGCCGGCGCGATCACTGCCCAGATCGTCAGCAGGATCAGGCCGGGGACGATGAAGATGATCAGGCCGATGCCGATCGCGATGCCGGCGAGGATGCCGGCCCCGATCAGCGGCAGCGATGAAGGGCGTCGCCTGGCTCAGCAGCTCACCGGCGGAGAAGTCGCGCCGCCCGTCCTGGACGTCGCGGACCAGGTTCACGACCATGCCCTGGTAGAGGGTGCCGGCGGCGATCCCGACCACCGAGGCGACCAGCAGCAGGAACAGGCTGGAGCCGGCGATGCCGTTGAGGATCGCGACCACGAGGAAGAGCCAGAACGCGACCGGCAGCAGCACGCCCGCGTTGGCGCCGTAGATGGAGAAGACTTCGCTGAGGGTGCCGCCGACGTCGAGCTTGTTTTTCATGCGTCCTGCTTCGACCCGGCGGGCGGCGAACCTGCTTCGACCCGGTAACGGATGTGGGTCACTTCGGGCGTGTGCAGGACCCGCGTCTGCTCCAGCTCCAGGTCGGCGCCGACGTTCTCGAACAGGCGCTCGCCCGCGCCGAGCAGGACCGGGACGACGTTGAGCTGCAGCTCGTCGATCAGGCCAGCGGCGAGGTACTGCTGCGCGGCTTCGGCGCCGCCGCCGAGGCGGACGTCCTTGCCGCCGGCGGCCTCGCGCGCCTGGGTCAGCGCCGACTCGATGCCATCGGTGACGAAGTGGAAGGTCGTTCCGCCTTCCATCTCCAGCGGCTCGCGCTCATGGTGGGTGAGGACGAAGGTCGGCACGTGGAAGGGCGGGTCCTCCCCCCACCATCCGCGCCAGGAGTCGTCCCACGGGCCGGGACCGCCGCCGAACATGTTGCGCCCCATGATCACGGCGCCGACGTTCTCCATCGCCTCTTCGACGACCTCGCTGCTGGCGTTGGCCTCACCGCCGCTGCGCCCGTGCGCCTGCTGCCAGGCGTCGAGCTTGACGACCCACTCGTGCAGCTGCATCCCACCTTCGCCCAGCGGGTGCTCCTCGCTCTGGTTGGGCCCGGCGACGTAACCGTCGGCCGAGATCGCGATTTCGAACCTCAGCTTCGACACGGTCGCAGCCTACCCCGTGGGCGCGCGACCGGCTCTAGGATCGGCCGATGCCGGAGTGGCCGCCGATCGACGAGCCGGAGCTGCTCCGGCGCCTGCGCGCTCGACGACGACGAGTTCATGGAGTTCATCCGCGGCGTGATCGCACGGCTGCCGCGTCCGCGAGTGCGGCGAGACGGCGATCGCGCGGGCGATCGCCTACCCCTGGGAGCGCCCGCTCGGCTCCTACCTGCTCGGCGGCGCCGGGGTGGAGCCGTTGGAGGCGATGAGCAGGCAACGACGCGCAGCGCGCCCTCGATCGCCTTCACCGGCGGCGCGGGCCGCCTGCCGGTGCTCGCGATCGGCTCCAACGGAGCGCCGGCGACGCTGGAGCGCAAGTTCGCCCACTTCGAGAGCGAGGGGGACCGCACCGTCCTCGCCCTCAGCGGCCGCCTGCACGAGTTCGACGTCGGCGTCGCCGCCCAGCCGACGATGTACGGGTCGCTGCCGGCGACCCTCTTCCCCAGCCCCGGCACCGCGGCCGGCGCCACCGTCCTCTGGGTCACGCCCGCCCAGTTCACCCAGCTCACCTGGTCGGAGTTCACCTACCGCCTCGGTCGGCTGCGGACCCGCTTCGAGGTCGAGGAGACCGGCACCGAGCTTCGACGAGGTGCTGGTCTTCGTCTCCCGCTTCGGCGCCTTCTGCCCGGACGGGCGAGCCGGTCGCCCTGGCCGCGATCCCGGCCGCTGGGCCGCGGCGCGCCCGAGCTGAGCGAGGAGCAGCTGCTCGACCGCGCCGCCGGGCTCGCGCTCGGCGCCGGGACCGACGCCGCGACCCTGGTCCGGGCGATCTTCGAGCGCCCGGCCGCGACCGCCGAGCGCGTCGCCGCCACCCTGCACAGAGCAGCGCTTCGCTTCTCCTCCCCGCGCTGGACACCGTTCGGTTCGGACGCCTGAACCCGGGTAGGCCTCCACCATGAGGCCCTCGACCACGCTGACCGCCCTGCTGATCTCGGCCGCCCTGCTGACGGTGCCGGTCGCCGCCGCTGGCGCTCCCTCCCAACCCGAAGCCAGGGGCGATTTCGAGGCCTTCGCCTCCTGCGCCAACGCGAAGCCGTTCAAGGCAGCCCACCGCTGCGACTACGACCGTGCCCGCTTCTTCCGCGCCACCTTCGTCTTCCAGAGCAACGTCGGCAGGCGCGTGACCAAGGCCTGCTTCAAGGCCTACGGCCCGCCCCCGGTCGGCGGCGGCCAGGCCTGCGCCAAACTCGGCCCGATCGCCCACAAGGACTACCCCTTCAAGATCGCCGGGGTGCGTCAGCGCTTCTCGGTCAAGGTCACCTGGTTCGTGAAAGTGCCGGGCGGCGGTGCCGGCTTCAAGCAGGTCGCCAGCTCGTTCCTGAAGGTGCGGCCCTAGGCGGTCTCGGGCTCGGCGACGGCCGCTACCGGCACGACTTGGGCTTGCCGTGCCCGCCGCCGTTCCCACCGGGCCCAGGCGGCCATCACGCCGCCGGCGTAGAGCCAGCCGAGCAGGACGTCGAAGAAGTAGTGCTCGCCGGTGGCGATCAGGGTGAAGCCCATCGCCAGGGGATAGAGCGCCAGCAGCGGCCGGTAGCGCGGGCGCACTCGCTTCCAGAGGAACATCGCCACCAGCGCCGTGAAGGCGGAGTGCAGCGAGGGCACGGCGGCGACCATGTTGGCGCTGGTCTGCCCCTTGGAGAAGAGCCCCGCGGTCCCCACGCCGAGCACGCGCCAGCCCTCGGCGGTGGTGCGGTGGACTTCGTCGAGCAGGCCCATTTCCGCCGCCATCCAGGGCGGCGCCGCCGGGAAGGCGACGTAGGTGGCGACGCCGGCGAGGGCGAGTGAGACCAGCCGCTTGGTGAAGCGCAGGAAGGCAAGCCGGTCGCGGACCCAAAGGATGCCGGCGAGGGCGAAGGGGACGATGAAGTAGGAGGTGTAAACGAGCGTGAAGGCAACGTCCCACCAGTTGACGACGCCGGGCTCGTAGAGGCGGGCCTGGAGCCATTCGGTCGGCGCCTCGCCGAAGAAGACGGTGCGGTCGAAGTCGATCATCGGGTGGACGTGGACGCCGATGCCGAGCGAGTCGGCGGCGCCGCGGGTGAGGTCGTAGGCGCAGAGGACGAGCACGATCGGCAGCCAGTCGACGACGATCTGGAGGATCTCCCGCGGGTGGCGGCCGATCGAATTGCAGGCGAGCGCCCCGCAGACCCAGGCGATCACCAGCTCGCGCTGGACCGGGACGCCGTAGTGCGGCGCTCCAGGCGATCAGGGCGACGACGTAGAGCCCGAGCGCGGCGCGGCGCACCTGAGGCCAGTGGGCGAAGCGGAAAGTCGGCAGCCGGTTCGGCCCCCACCTGTGCGAACTCGGTCGTGCTCAAGCCATAAATCTATGTTTTGTAACAGCGGTGTGACGCGAGGCCACCTGCAGGCGCCGGTCGCGGTCGGAGCCGACCGGCTTCCAGACTGGCCAGCCAGCCAGTAGGATGCCCAGCGGTGGCCGACGAGACCGAGACGAAGACGCCCACGGGCGAGGTCGAGGGGGAGATGGTGCTGGAGCGCGAGCACTGGGTCGACGGCCCGCCCCAGGCCCTCTTCAAGGAGATGCGCGCGCAGTGCCCGGTCCACTGGACCCCGGAAGTGACCGAGGTCCCGGCCGCGGCCGGGTTCTGGTCGGTGACCACAGCCGACGACGTGCACGCGGTCAGCCGCGACTGGGAGACGTACTCCTCCGAACTCGGCGGCGTCGTGGTGATCGACGAGGTCTTCCCGATCGAGCTGGCGCGGGCGATGTTCATCGGCATGGACCCGCCCAAGCACGATCGCCTCAAGGCCCTTTTCCAGGCCGGGTTCACGCCGAAGCGGATCGCCGCCCACGAGGAAGAGATCAGGGAGATAGTCGTCGGCGTGCTCGACCGGCTCGAGGGCCGCGAGACCTGCGACCTCGTCACCGACGTCGCCCAGCCGGCGGTCTCGCGCGTGATCGGCAGCTTCATGGGCATTCCCGAGGAGGACGACGCGGCCTGGGCCGAGCTGATGAACTCGGCCCTGGCGGCCAGCGACCCCGACTACAGCCCCGACGGCATCGACAACATCGAAGCGACGATCCAGCAGGCGATCGCCCAGGTCTTCGCCCGCTGCGGCGCGATGATCGCCGCCCGCCGCGAGAACCCGACCGACGACCTCACCAGCGTCCTCGTCCACGCCGAGGTCGAAGGCCAGAAGCTGGAGGAGCACGAGATCGTGATGGGCTTCTTCCTCCTCGTCGCCGCCGGCAACGACAGCACCAAGGCGACCTACTGCAGCGGCATGCGGGCCCTGCTCGAAGACCCCGAGCAGCTGGCGCTCGTCCGCGACGACCCCGCGCTGGTCCCGGGCACGGTCGAGGAGGCGCTGCGGATGTTCCCCGCCTTCGCCCACTTCCGCCGCACCGCGACCCGCGACACCGTCCTCAACGGCAAGGAGATCAAGAAGGGCGAGAAGGTGGTCATGTGGTACGCCTCCTCCAACCGGGACGAGAGCCGCTACGAGGACCCCGACCGCTTCGACGTCCTCCGCAATCCCGAGCACCAGGCCTTCGGCGCCGGCGGCCGCCACTTCTGCCTCGGCACCGCCCTGGCCCGCCTCGAGCTGAAGATCCTGCTCGAGGAGACGCTGGCCCGCTACCCGGACATCTCCCTGGCGGGCAAGCCGACCTTCGTCGAGTCGGCCTTCCTCAACCAGCTGAAAACCCTGCCGGTCAAGCTCACCGCCTAGCCGGGCCAGCCCTCCCCGGGCTCGAGCGCCCGCTCCATCTCGGCGGCGAGCTCGGGATGGCTGTAGGGGCCGGGCTCGCGCAGCGCCTCGATCACCAACCGCCGGGTGGCCACGTCCTTGTTCTGGCTCAGCTTGCGCTTGCAGACGAAGCGGGAGATCGGCAACCGGATCCCCACGGTGCGCCTGGCGATCTTCGGCCCCAGCTCGGGGTCGATCCCGACCGGCGCGGAGACCCCGCGCTCGAAGTGCTCGACCAACCGGGTCAGGACCGCGAGGTTCTCCTCCTCCCCAAGGATCTCCGGCGCCCCGTAGCAATGGGCGACGGTGAAGTTCCAGGTGGGGACGTTGCTCGGGCTCGGCGGGTACCAGCTAGGCGACACGTACCCGTGCCGCCCCTGCACGATCACCATCAGCTCCCCCTCGGTCAGCCCGTGCACCTCCTCGTCGGGCCGCCCGAGATGGGTGACGATCGCCAGCCCCGCCGCCTCCTCGTCGAGCAGGACCGGATAGTGCGAAGCGACGACCTCACCGTCGTTGTGACTGACGAGAGTGGCCCACGGGTTCTCGCGGATCAGCTTGCGAACGAAGTCGGGGTCGTCGTTGGCGAAGAGAGGGTTGGGTCGCATCGCAGCTGATCTTGACGATCAGGCGCCTGGGGACATGGTCCGCAGGCCCGCGAGCCGCGCGACGGCGCCCTGGCGCTCGTCGTAGGTGACGAATGCGTCGATTGGATGCAGATCGAGGGCGGACATGACGTGGATCGCGTCGAGCGCCCGCAAGGTCGGCTCGGTGAGCGCTCCGGCGCCCGCCGACAGGGCGCGATCGAGCGGCCGCAGGGCAAGAGCGTCGATCAGCTCTCCGGCGCGCTCGAGCAGCAGTTCAAGCGGGAGCGCCGGGTCGTTCGCGACTGCGCGGCGCACCGCCCGCGGAACCTCGGCCAGAACCAACTCGCTGCTGACCAGATCGGCGCCCTCGAGATACGCCCGCAGGGCGCTCGACTCGGACTCGTCGCGGACGAGCTTGACCAGCGCCGAGGCGTCCGCGTAAAAGACGGTCATGGCTCAGCGGTCGCCGCGGATGTCATCGAGAGCACGGCTCAACACCCGGGGATCGCCGCCCAGCTCCAGCGGCTCCGGCAGCCCTGAGCGCGACGGTCGCGACACCCGCCCCGCCGCGATCAGCCGATCGAGATCGGCGCCCGTGCTCGGTGCCGGCCCAAGCTCGGCCACGGGCCGGTTGCGATCGGTGACGACCAATCGCTCTCCGCGGCTGACGCGCCGCAGGTAGACGCTCAGGTTCTGTCGCAGCTCGGCGATGCCAACCGTTTCGCTCATGTACATGAAGGTAGCAGTTTGAAAGGTCACTGCTGCCGCCTCGCCAACTCGAGAGCAGCCCGCAGGTCGTCGATCACCCTGTCTCTCATCGACCCGATCAGCGCGGTCGCCGCCCAACACGACGACTCACCGGCCGCCGCCGTCGCCGGACGACAACTGCCGGCGACCATCTCGAGCAGTACCGCCGCGCTGTCCTCGCCCGGAAAGGCGTCCTCCGGCATCTCTTCGAGGAACGCCCCCATGATGTCCTGGAGAGAAAACGCCGTGCGCTCGATCGACGCTCGCGGGTCAGCAGGTGGCGGCGACGCGCCGATGGGCACGGCGCAGGGCGCTGACCTGCTTGCGCTTGGCGGCGCTCAGGCGGCGAACGGTGGCGGTGCCGTGGGCGCGGCTCAGCCTGGTGCCGGCGACTTCGAGGCCTCGCAGCGCTTGGTCGCGGGAGGCTTCCGCCCTCACGCAGGCGGACGATGGCGGGACGGCAGCCGGCGCAGGCTCGCCACTCGGCGGCGGCGCGCTCCCCTTGGGGGTGGTGGCGCCGGGCCCGGAAGATCCGGGGTGCGTTTTCGGATCCGAGCCTCCGCTCGGGTCGGACGGGGAGCCGGCCGGCGCGATCGCGATCGTCCGCACGGCGCTCGCCCGGTAGCCGAGCAGCTCGGCGCCGCCGATCTTGACCTCGTATTCGCCGGGTTCGTCGTAGGTGTGGACCGCCTCGGTTTCGGGGGCGCTGGCGCCGTCGCCGAACTCGATCAGCGGCGCGAACAGGCCGGCGGTCGGGGTCGAGACTTCGACCGGCTCCCCAACCACCCCCGTGGCGGGGGCTTCGACCTCCACCTCGGGGATGCCGTCCGGGTCGTAGCCGGCGGCCTGCACGGTGTCGCTGTGACAGGGGGCTTCTTTTTCGCCGGAGCACGCGATCGCTTCCTGGCTGACCCAGACCGCCGTGGCGTGGCCGTCGGCCGCGGCTGAGTCGCCGGGCGCGTCGAGTACGACCACCGCGTTCATCCCCTGCTTGCCCGCTTCGGAGAGGTCGACGGCCGGCTCCCATTCCTCGCCCGCCGGCCGGTAGGCGGCCTGGACGAGGTTGGTCGTGCCGTCCGAGCGCTGCCAGACGAGGGCCGCGTTGCCGGCGGTGTCGAAGACGACGTCCGACGGGAACCCGTTGCCGCCGTCCGCCGAAAGCGCCGTCGGCGCTTCCCATTCGCCGCCGACCGGCTTGTAGGCGGCGCGGACGATGTCGTTGCCGCCTTCCTCGCCGCTATCGCCGGCCCAGACCACGATCGCGTTCCCGTCCGGGTCGAGGGCGGCGCGCGGCTCCTGAACCTGTTCGCCAGGTGCGGACACGTTGGCGGGGGGACCCCAGGATCCCCCTACGGGCCGATAGGCCGCTCGCAGGAGCTCTTCGCCTTCGTCCTCTCCCCGCCAGACGACCAGGGAGTCGCCTTTGGCGTCGATCGCGACGTGCGGGTTGCCGCTGCCTTCGCCCGGCTGGGAAACCTGGGTCGGCGCTTCCCATTCGCCCTGTTCGGGCCGGTAGGAGCTTTCGACGACGGGGTGCGATCCGTCTTGGCGCATCCACACCGCCGTCGCGTCGCCGCGGGCGTCCATCGCCGCCTGGGGCAGGACACTTTCTTCGCCGGAGAGCGGAATCGGCTCGCCCCATTCACCGGCGAACGGCCGGAACGAGCTCTGGATGACTTCGCCCTGCTCCCAGACGGCGGTGGAGTTGCCTTCCCAGTCGACCGCGAGCCACGGCTCGAGATGGGTGCCCTGGTCGGCTTTGGCGACGTCGATCGGCTCCGTCCAGGTCCCGCCGGTGGGTCGGTCGACCGTCTGCAGCACGATCTCGTTGGGGCCGGCGAACCGTTCCCAGATCACGGTCACATTGCCGTTGCGGTCGACCACGATCTGCGGCGAGCCGGCGTCGTGTTCTCCCGGCACGATTTCACCCGCGAGCTCGGGCTCAGAGAGGTCTATCGGCGTCCCCCACCCTTGCCCGGCTGGCCGGTAGGCGCTTTCGACGACCATGTCGGTGCCGTTCCAGCTCTGCCAGACCGCGGTCGCGTTCCCTTCCGAGTCGAGCACGACGTGCGGGGTTGCCGCGTAGTCACTCGGAGCGGAGATGCCGACCGGCGGCAGCCATCCCGCCTGCGCTGCGGGCGCGAGCAATGCGCAGCCGGCGATCGCGATCCCCAGCCAGAGGCCAAACGAGTTGGTCGCCTTCCGCCCCATGCCCGCCTGACTATACGGCCAACGGTCCAACGGAAAGACGAAAAAGGGATGGGCGCAAGCCCTTCCAAGCCCGCGGCGACGCGACCCTTTCTGTAACAACCGGGCCTCGCCGCACATTTACCCTCCGATGGCCCCGTCGACGATCCAGCGAACGCGGCCCCGGACCTCTACCGCGACCGCTTCGAGCGCTGCTTCCGCGATCACTACGCGCAGCTGCTCGCCTTCTCGATGCGGCGCGTCCCGGCCGGGAGATCGCCGAGGACGTGGTCGCGGACACCTTCGCGGTCGCCTGGCGGCGGCGCGACCGCATCCCCGACCCCGCCCTGCCCTGGCTGTACGCGATCGCCGCCCACGTCATCGCCAACCAGTACCGGTCGAGCCAGCGCCGCCGCGACCTCGATCTGCGGTTGGCCCACGAGGGCGGCGCCCTCGCGCCTGCGTCCGATCCCGCCGAGTCGCTCGATCGCCGCGACGCCTTCTCGGCTGCCTTCGCCCTGCTCGGGGAGCCGGAGCGCGAGGTCCTGCGCCTGGTCGCCTGGGACGGGCTCGACACCCGCGATGCGGCGCGGGTCTTCGGCTGCTCGCCGGGCGCCTTCCGGGTGCGCCTGCACCGCGCCCGCCGCAAGCTCGCGAAGCAGCTCGACGCCGCCGGACAGAACAGCCGCGAGGACCACCCCACCGCCCCCAAGCCCGCCGAGGAGACCCGATGACCCGCAAGCAGCCGCAACGACGACGTGCTCGCCAGGATGGGGGCGGCCAACCCCGTCTCCGCGCCGGAGCTGCGGGCAGGGGATCGCCGACGCGGAGCTCTCGCGGCGATGCGGCGGGCGATCGCCGTCGGCGAGGCCCCGGCGCTGCCGATCCCGGCCGGCGACCGCGTCGCCCGCGAGCACTCCGACCCGCCCGGCCCGTGCTGGGGTCTTCTCGCGGCACCGCGGCGCCTCGCTCGGCCTCGGAGGCCTCGCCTGCGCCGCGGTGGTCGCCGCCCTGATCCTCCTCGGCGGCGGCTCGGTCAGAGACGGCGGCCACCCGGCCTTCGCCGCCGCCGCGGTCAGAGGTCGCCGAAGCCAACCCCCGCCTGCTCGTCACCGCGCCCGGCTGGTCGATCGTCCACGCCCGCAGCTTCGAGGTCGACAGCGGCGAACTGATCTACAGCGATGGCGGGCACCCGGCATTCGGCCCCGACGGGCGCCAGCTCGACCTCAACTGGTATCCCGCCCGCTTCTACCGCAGCTACCTGCACGAACACCGTCAGGTCTCCACACGGGCCGGCCAGGTCACCCCGCCGGCGGTCTCGACCCTGCTCGGCCAGGGCGCGTCCACCTTCCACTACGCCGGACAGCGCCCCAACTTCTCGACGATCCTCTCGCCCCAGGGCAATGTCTTCGTCGAGATCAGCGGCACGTTCGGAAGCGAGCGGGAATACGAGGCCGTGCTGCACTCGCTGCGGCAGGTCGGCGTCGACGCCTGGCTCGGAGCGATGCCACCCGAAGTCCTTCGCCCCGCCGCACGCTCGGCGGCGATCGGCCAGATACTCCGTGGCATCCCGGTGCCGCCGGGCTTCGACGCCTCCGCCCTGCACCTTCGCGCCGTACCCGAGCCGCCAGGCGTCGCCACCCCCGCCCTGCAGGGGGAAAGCGTCCTCACCGACTACTTCATGCTCGGGAAATCGGTGGCGGGAGCCGTCGCCTGCGACTGGCTTCAGCGCTGGTCGTCGGCGATCCGCGCCGGGGATGGCGCCACGGCGCAGGAGGCGGTCGACGCGCTGGGCACGGCCCGCCACTGGCCGGTCCTCCTGCGGATGGTCCGGGAAAAGGGCTACCGGGGAAGCGCCCTGCCACCGCATGGTCAGGGCTGGCCGTCGCAGATCGTCGTCGCGGCCCGGGAAATCGCCGGCGGCCACCTGCGGCGCCGGCCCGCAGTCAGGACGATCTACGTGAAGGGACGCCCCAGCGGCGTCCTGACCCCCGCCGGGGCAGCCCCGGCAAGCGTCCTCGGGTGCCTCTAGCCGCAACCGCCCGAAGATGTCGAATCCGCGTGTCCCCGTTCGTCTCATGGGTAGAGGGAGCAAAAGGGAGCTTCCGCGACCGAAGGAGAATCGAGATGGGAAAGCTGATTGCGACGGCCCAAGCCACCATCGACGGCGTCATCGATCCGGTCGGCGAGTGGGTGCAGCCAGACGGAGACCACGGCGACTACTCGTTCGAGCGCCAGGCGCGATCCAGCGGACTGGTGCTGGGCCGCAAGACCTACGAGGGCCTGGCGGGATTCTGGCCGGACCAGACGGGCACCTGGGCGGACATGGTCAACGCGATGCCGAAGTACGTCGGGTCCACCACCCTCTCCGGCGATCTCGAGTGGAACGGGACCCTGCTCGAGGGGGACCTCGGAGACTCGATCCCGAAGCTGAAGGACGAGGTCGACGGCGACCTGTTCATGCACGGCAGCGGTGAGTTCGCCTACGCCCTCGCCGAGAGGGGCCTGGTCGACGAGTACGAGATCTACCTGAACCCGCTCGTTTGGGGGGAGGGGAACGTCCACGTTCTCGGCGACAGGGGGACGGTGCGGATGGAGCTCGGCGACGTCAAGCGGTTCGACTCCGGGGTGGTCCTCCTCACCTACCTGCCGGCGTCTTGACCGTGGTCCTCGAGATCCACGGCCCCGGCGCCAGAGCGTCTCCTCAGGGCTTGAGGACGACCTTGATCGCCCCGTCTTCCTTCTTCTGGAACATCTCGTAGGCGCTGGGGCCGTCGGCCAGCGGCAGCTGGTGCGTGGTCAGGTCGTCGACGCCGAGCGGATCGTCATCGCCCTCCAGCAGCGGCAGGATCTCGTCGGTCCACTGGCGCACATGGGCTTGCCCCATTCGCAGCTGCAGCCCCTTGTCAAAGATCTGCATCATCGGCAGCGGGTCGAGCTGGCCGCCGTAGACGCCGGAGATCGAGACCGTGCCGCCGCGGCGGACGCTGTCGATGCAGGCAAGCAGGGCCGAGAGCCGGTCGACGGCCGCCTTTTCGGTCACCTTTGCGGCCACCGCATCTGGCAGTAGGCCGGTTACCTTCTGAGCGATCTCAGCCCCCGGGGCGCCGTGAGCCTCCATCCCGACCGCGTCGATCGTGCTGTCGGGACCGCGGCCGTCGGTCAGCTCGCGCAGGGCCGCGGCGATGTCCTCGTGCTGGCCGCTGTCGATCGCCTCGATCCCGTTGCGCCGCGCCATCTCCAGCCGCTCGGGCACGTTGTCGACGCCGAAGACCTTCTCGGCACCGTGGTGGCGGGCGATGCGGGCACTCATCTGCCCGATCGGGCCGAGGCCGAAGACGGCGACGCTGCCGCCCGCGGGGATCGCCGCGTAGTCGACCGCCTGCCAGGCGGTCGGCAGCACGTCGGAGAGGAACAGGTAGCGCTCGTCGGGGCCGCTCTCGGGCACCTTGATCGGCCCGAAGTGGGCCTGCGGCACCCGCAGAAGCTCTGCCTGGCCGCCGGGGACCTGTCCGTAGAGCTTGGTGTAGCCGAACAGCGAGGCGCCTTTTTCGGTATCGCGGTTCTGGGTGGTCTCGCACTGGGCGAAGTACTTGCGGTTGCACATCCAGCAGTCGCCGCAGGAGATGTTGAAGGGGATCACCACGCGGTCGCCGGCTTTGATGTGGGTGACCTCGGGGCCGACCTCCTCGACGATCCCCATCGGCTCGTGGCCGAGAATGTCGCCCTCGTCGATGAACATCCCCAGCACCTCGTAGAGGTGGAGGTCGGAGCCGCAGATCGCGGTCGAGGTGATGCGGACGATCGCGTCGGTCGGGTCCTGGATCGAGGGATCGGGAACGTCGTCGACGCGGACGTCGCGTTTCCCGTGGAAGGTGAGCGCTTTCATTGCAGTCCTCCTCGAATTTGGCTCTCTGTCATTTGCGGGCGCCGATGCCGGTCTTCAAGTCCTCGAGCCGGGCGCCGGCGCTGTCGGCCACGAGCGGCGGGGTCTCGGCGCCGTGCCCCTCGCGCAGGCCCTGCAGCAGCTCTTCCAGCGCCTCCACCCCGCTGTGGCGGGGCTCCCAGCCCAGCTCCTCGCGCGCCCGCGCCGAGGACATCAGCGGTACGTTCAGCGCCATGTCGAGCCAGCCCGGCGGCGTCGGCTGCAGGCGCAGACGCCAGCTCAGGTCGGCCAGGCGCCGCACGACCCGCGCCGGGACCGGGAAGCTGCGCACGCCGATCCGCTCGGCCATCTCCTCGGGGCTGAGCGGCGGCTCGGCGGCGATGTTGAAGGCGCCGTCCACGTCCGCCAGGACGGCCCGCAGGTAGGCCCGACCAACGTCCTCGGAGTGCACGGCTTGGAAACGCAGGCGCTCGACCCGGGGCAGCGCCGGCAGGAGGCCGCGGCGCAGGAGAAAGCTGGGCAGGAACGGCCCGACGAAGAGGCGGCGGATCTCGGTCGCCGCCTCGCCCTTGAAGATCAGGGCGGGACGAAGTCGCACCACCCGGGTCCCGGGATTGGCGGCTTCGAAACGGTCCAGCTCACGCTCCACCGCGACCTTGTGGCGCGAGTAGAACGAGGTCTGGGTGCCGTCGGTGGGCCAGTTCTCGTCCACCTCGCGGTCCTTGGGACCACGCGAGTAGGCGCCGACCGAGGAGGCATGGACCAGCTTCGGCACGCCGGCCGCGGCTGCGGCCGCGAAGACACGCCGGCTGCCGTCGACGTTGATCCGCTCCAGCGTCACCGCGTCCCGGGAGGGCTGGATCGCCCAGGCCAGGTGGATGACCGCGTCGGCGCCCGCGAAGATCGCGCCGAGGTCGTCCGTGAGCACGTTCGCCTCGACCCAGATGGTCTTCGGCGGCGTCCAGGTTGGCGCCCGCCGGGCCAGCCCGACGATCTCGTCGATCTCCCGGCTCTCGCCGAGGGCCGTGACCGTGCTGGTGCCGACGTTGCCCGTCGCGCCAGTTACGACTACCTTCATCCGCTTGCTCGCCTTCCCGTAGGCCTTGGGGGTGTTGAGTTGGCGAGGAGTGAGCCGAACCGCTCCCCTGGGCCTCTCGGTGTCTGTACCCCTTCAGGGGCCGGGGGCAAACGCCCGCGCGCTAGGAGGAGCTCCCGAACGGCGCCCACCGGCGGCTTGAACTCAGCGCGAGATCGCTAGGCGGCCAGCGAGAGGGCGCCGCGCGAGGGGAGCTCCACCAGCTCGCCGGACTCCGCGAACACGGGCTCGAAGCCCGCCACCGAGAGCACCACGAGGCTGTAGCCGCAGGGGCAGGCCTCGCGCTCGACGTCGTCGAGCTCCTCGACCACCACCTCGGACTCCCCGGCGCAGCCGGAGCAGAGAACAGCCACTTGCCACATGCGGCGATGGTTGCGCTCGCGCCGGACGGACCCGGCTGAGCGCGAACGACGACGCAATCGCCTGCTCGCGCGTGGCCCGGCGCCAAATGGGGTATCACCGGCCGAGTCAGATGGTCGCGATCCTCGCCGACACCCACATGCCGAAGGGCGCCCGGCGGCTGCCGGCCCGCTGCGTCGAGCTGGTCTCCGCGGCGGAGGCGGTCGTCCACGTCGGGGACTTCTTCGCCCTGGGGGCACTCGAGGAACTGCGGGCGCTCTGCCCCCGGGTCCACGCGGTCCACGGCAACGTCGACGAGCCGGCTCTGCGGCGAGCCCTGCCGCTCACGCTCGAGCTCGAGCTGGGCCGCCGCTCGCTGGCGGCGATACACGACGCCGGCCCGGCGCGGAGCCGGCTGGCGCGGATGCGCCGCCGCTTCCCGAACGCGGATGCCGTCGTCTTCGGCCACAGCCATCTCCCCCTCCACGAGGAGGAGGACGGGTTCCAGATCTTCAACCCGGGCAGCCCGACCGAACGTCGCCGCGCTCCGCGGCCATCGATGGGCCTGTTGGAGACCGATGCCGACCGCCTCGCCTTCGCGCACGTCTGGCTCTGAAGCCGACGGCGGAAGGCAAGGTAGGCAGCGGGGCCGGCGCTCAGCGACGAACGCGGTAGCGGAGGTGGGTCACGCCCGGCCCGTCGACGACCCGGACCGGGTCGAGCTCGATGTGATCGGCGCCGAGGTGCTCGAAGAGACGGCGTCCCTCGCCGAGCAGGACCGGGATCAGGTGGATCTGGATCTCGTCGAGAACGCCGGCGGCAAGGGCCAGCTGGGCGGTGCCGACCCCGTGCACCAGGACGTCTTTCTCGCCGGCTGCCTGCTTCGCGCTGGCCATCGCGGTCTCGACCTCGCCGACGTAGGTGACCAGCGGCCACTGCGCCGCGTCGGCCTCGGACTTGTGGCGGCTGAGGATGAAGATCGGCACGCCGTCGTGATGGTCGCCGCCCCAGTAGTCCGCGGGCTCGACCGTCCCCCTCCCGGCGACAACCGCGCCGGTGGCCATCGCCTCGTCCATCATCTCGCCATTGACGCCCGGCGGCCGGCCGGGCGCGCCTCCTTGGCCGGTGGGCGCGCCCGTGAAGAACCACTCGTGCAGGCGCTCGCCACCGTCGCCGAGGCCGTTGTCCGGGCGCTCGTTGGGGCCAGCGACGAATCCGTCGAGGGACATCGACATGTAGAGGACGGTTGAGGACATCAGCTCTCTCCTTCGGTCTTGGCGGCGAGGACGTGGATGACGACGCCGTCGGGATAGGCGGTGGTGGACACCGGGGCAAAGCGCTGGGGCTCGGGCAGGCCGTGCCAGAGGGGCAGACCCTCGCCGAGGGCGACCGGGTGGACCGTCAGGCGGTACTCGTCGATCAGGCGGCCGCGGGCCAGCGAGTGCGCGAAGCGGGCGCCACCGATGCAGACGACGTCCCCCTCCCCGGCCGCCTTCAGCTCCGCGATCTCCTCCTCCACCTGCCGCGCCGAGCGACGGGCGTTGGCCCACTCGAACTCCGGTGCGGTGCGTGAGAAGACCAGCTTCGGCAGCGAGTTCATCAGTCGCCCCATCGGGCTGTCGGTCTCGCTCCAGACCTCGGCCATCTCGTCGTAGGCGCCACGGCCGAGCACGATCTCCCGAGCCTGGCCGAGCAGCTCCAGGTTCCCGATGTGGCGGGCGGCGCCGGAGTCGGCGGCATCGCCCGGCTCCGCCAGCCAGTCGATCACGCCCGCCTCCCGGGCGAGGAAGCCGTCCAGTGAAGCGGACATGCAGAGGATCAGTTTCGATCGGGCGGTCGTGGTCGGGGACATGCGGCCTCCTTGGCGCGTTTGGCGGGGCTCGATTTGCCGCGCCTCTACCCAGGCGACGAACGGATGCAACGAAGATCGACACGATCTCGTTGCGTTCGCGAGTTCCGGTCATCCCGCCGCCAAGCACACCGCGGTGGCGTCGTCGGCGAGGTTCCCCCCTTTGCTGGCGGCGAGAACGGTGCGGTGCACCTCGCGCACGGTGTCGGAGGCCGAGCCCTCGCGCGAGCGGAGCGCCGCCTCGATCGTCGCCTCGATCCCGACCCCAGCGCCGCCGTCGCCGCTGGAGACGATGCCGTCGGAAACCATCAGCATGCGGTCGCCCGAGGTCAAGCGGCACTGCTGCTCCGCTGGTTTCGGCGTTGAGCGCCCACCGAGGCCGCGGCTGGGGGCGAAGTCGAGCACCTCGGCATCGCCGCCCTCGCGCAGGATCACCGGCGCGACGTGGCCGCAGTTGGCGATCCGCAGCTCGTTCGTGGTCGGGTCCCAGTGGGCGATCGCGGCGGTCATCTCCGTCTTCGGCCCCGGCATCTCGGCGAGCGTGCGGTGCATGACCAGGAGCGATTCGGAGATCGTCGCGCCGCCGCGACGGCTGGCGCGCAGGGCGCCGAGGGCGATCGCGCTGCTCGCTGCCGACCGCGTCGTCGGGCCGAGACCGTCGGCGACCGTCACCCAGATGCCGTCGGCGTTCTCGACGACGTCGAACCAGTCGCCGGCGACCTCGTAGCTGGGCAGGACGTTGCCGGCGACTTCGCCGCCGGTGACGCGCGCAGATCCGCGGCGGCAGCAGGCTCTGCTGGATCTCGGCGGCCGGCATGCGGCTGCTTGCGGCGCTGGGCACCGGCAAACACGTCGGTGTAGCGATCGGCGAGGGTGATCGCCGCCGTCGCCTGCCGCGCCAGCTCGGTCAGCGGGGTCCGCGGACGGCCGAAGGCGACCAGGGCGCCGACCGCGCGCCCGCGCAGCCAGAGCGCGAACAGCTCCACCCCCGGCAGGCGGGCGAGGTCGGCGCGCAGCATCGAGACCCCCGCGGCATCGAGCTCGGGACCGATCGCGAGCGGCGCCGGCAGCTCGACGCCGAGCCGGTCCGGGCCCGCCATGTGGAGCAGATGGCTGCCGTCGATGTCGAGGACGTAGAGGGCCACAGGCACGCCGGCGATCCGCTGCGCCTCGGCGACGAGCTGCTCGGGCAGGAGCGCCGGCGGCACCACGTCGAGGACCTGGATCGCGTCGAGCTCGACCCCCCGCCGCCGGCCCAGCCGGCCCGCCGGCAGCGGCTCCTCCACCGCCGGCAGCGGCCCGTCCTCGGGCCTTGCCTCGAGGGCCGCCACCAGCTCGTCGCGATCGGCGAAGCGGCGGTAGACGGTGGAGCGCGAGACGCCCGCGGCGGCGGCGATCTCCGAGAACGTCGCCTCCGGCGATTGCTCCAGCAGGCGCCTGGCGGCTTCGAGGATCCGGCGTTCGTTGCGCAGCGAGTCGGCTCGCCGATTCTCGTCGGGATCGACTCTCACCGGCAATTTCGGCCGTAGTGCGACGAGCTGTCGCAGGTTTGTGTCGCATTTTGTCTCAGTTGGAACATCACCGGATTGGGTTCCCGATTTGGGGGCACACAAACGGCGATCACCCCAACTCGAGAAGGAAGAGCGATGCCAGAAGACCCACCGATCACCCCCCGTCAGCCAAATGCCGAGAATGCCTCGGTCTCCGAGCTGATTCAGCAACTGAGCGAGCAGGCGTCGCGGCTGGCCCGGCAGGAGGTCGAGCTGGCCAAGGCGGAGATGACCACCAAGGGCAAGCGTCTGGGAATCGGCGTCGGCGCCTTTGGCGGTGCCGGGCTGATGGCGCTGTTCGGCTTCGGCGCCCTGACCGCGACCGCGATCCTGCTCCTGGCGACCGCGGTCACCCCCTGGCTGGCGGCGTTGATCGTCGCCGTCGTCTACCTGGCGGTCGCCGGTGTCCTCGCCCTGGTCGGAAAGTCGAAAGTCGAAAGCGCGACGCCGCCGCTGCCCGAGCGGGCGGTGGCAAGCGTCAAGCAGGACGTCGAGCAAACCAAGTTGCGAGCGAAAGAAGGCAGAGCATGAGCGAGAAAAAAGCATCGAACCCGCCGGTGAGCAACGGTGCGACGGGCACCGAGGAGAAGAGCCCGGAGCAGATTCGCGAGGAGATCGAGGAGACCCGCGAGGAACTCGGCGACACCGTCGCCGCGGTCACCGAGAAGACCGACGTCAAGAAGCAGGCGAAGGCAAAGGTCGACGACGTCAGGGCACAGGCCGCGGCGAAGGCCGACGACGCCAAGCTGAAAGCGAAGGAGCTCGGCGACAAAGCCAAGGCCGCCACCCCTGAAACCCCGGCGGAGGGTGTGCAGCAGGCCCAGTCCTTCGCCAAGCAGAACCCGACGCCGCTGGCGATCGCCGGTGCCGTCGTCGGGCTGCTGGTGCTTTGGAGGCTGCTGCGCCGATGAGCGAACAGCGAACCGAGACCGACGCCGAGTTCCGCGACCGCGACGGCGGCCCCAGGCGCGACTACGCGCCCGAGGGCGCCGCCGCGGGGAGCGGCTGGTGGCCGACGATCAAGCGCACCGCCACCGAGTTCCAGGAGGACAACCTCAGCGACTGGGCGGCGGCGCTCACCTACTACGGCCTGCTCTCGCTGTTCCCGGCGCTGATCGCGATGGTCTCGCTGATCGGCATCTTCGGCGACCCCAAGTCGACGACCTCGAGCCTGACCGAAATCATCTCCGAACTCGGCCCCGCCTCGGCGGCGGAAACCTTCAAGGGGCCGATCGAATCGATCACCAAGAGCAGCGGCACCGCCGGCCTCGCGCTCGTCCTCGGCATCGCCGCCGCGCTCTGGTCGGCCTCCGGCTACACCGGCGCCTTCATGCGCGCCTCGAACATCATCTACGAGACCCCGGAGGGGCGGCCGTTCTGGAAGCTGCGACCACTGCAGATCCTCGTCACCTTCTTGATGATCGTGATGATGACCCTGCTCGCGGTCTCGCTGGTCCTGACCGGCCCGGTCGTCAGCGCCGTCGCCGAACCGCTCGGCATCGGCTCGACCGCGGTCGACGTCTGGAACATCGCCAAGTGGCCGGTGATGGCCCTGGTCTTCCTGCTGATGATCGGGCTCCTCTACTACGCCTCGCCGAACGTGAAGCTGCGCGGCTTCAAATGGGTGACGCCCGGCAGCCTGGTCGCGATCGTCGTCTGGATCCTCGCCTCGGCGCTGTTCGCCTTCTACGTCTCCAATTTCGGCTCCTACGACAAGACCTACGGCACCCTCGGCGGGATGATCGCGCTGCTGGTCTGGTTCTGGATCAGCAACCTGGCGATCCTCTTCGGCCACCAGCTCAACGCCGAGCGCGAGCGCAGCCTCGAGATCGAAGAAGGACGCCCGCGGGCCGAGAGCGAGATCCAGCTCGAGCCGCGGGACGAGCCCAAGCAGCAGAAGACCACCTGAAACCGGAGGAACGAACCATGGCATTGACCGACGCACCATCGCGACTGCTGCCGCTGGCAGAGGAGCTGCTGGACAACCGCTACGCCCGCGAGAACCTGCGCGAAGGCGCCGAGAAGCTGCGCGACGTCTATGGCCGGGCACAGAAACGGCGGGTGAAGCCTTCGCGGGACCGCAAGCTCCGGCGCCAGTTCGAGGCCGCGATCGTGGCGCTCGACGAGGGCAGCGCGGCGCTGGCCAGCGGTCGCAGCAAGCCGCAGCGGACCGGCCGCACGGTGGTGCTGACGGTGCTGGGCCTTGGCGCCGCCGGAGCCGCGGTGGCGCTGGCGCTGAACGAGGACCTGCGCGAGTCGGTATTCGGCTCAGCCAGAGCGCTGCGCGAGGAGATCGCCTCGGGGCCGGCTGCCGGCGACGGCTCGGACGGGAGCGCCTCATGAAGATCGTCTTCACCCCGGTGAGCATCGTCCTCGGCCTGATCGCCGGGGTGGCCGGCCAGAAGATCTTCGAGAAGCTATGGGGCCTGGTCGACGACCAAGAGCCGCCGAGCCCGGAGCACCGCGAGTTCTCCTGGCCGAAGCTGATCGGGGCACTGCTGGTCGAGGGCGCGATCTTCCGCCTGGTCAAAGGCCTGACCGATCATGGCGCCCGTCGCACCTTCGCCAAAGCGACCGGCACCTGGCCAGGCGAGGAAGCACCCGGACGAAACTGAGATCGTGCGCCGCTCGCCGTGGAGTGCGGCGGCGCCACGATCGGCTCGCAGTCCGCTCGAGCGGCGAACGCTCGCACTGATGATTACGCGGTCGGGATCGCGATCAGGCTGCTGAAGTTGGCTTCCCCGTTGGCCACCGACACCTTGCACTGAACGCTCAACTGGGTTGACGAGGTGGCGGTGGTCACCGCTTGGAGCGACGCCGGGATGGCGGCGAGCGCGGGCAGCGTCTTCATCGCGATCTGGTCGATCGTCGCCGTGCCTGACTTCAGGAAGCATTCGACCGTGTCGCCTGCCCCGGTGTGCGACAGCTGGGTCTTCGCCAGGACGACGTAGCTGCCGGCCGGCACCGCCAGTTCGACCACGGTCGTCAATGCCAAGCCGGTCGGAAGGGCAGTCGCGCCCTGTTTCGCGGAGAGCGGCGCGATCGTGCCGTTGGTGCCATTCGTGCCGTTCACGCCATTGGTGCCGTTGCTGCCTTTGGCGCCGTCGATCCCATCGGTGCCGTCGACCCCGTTGGCACCGTTGGGCCCGTTCGCACCATTGGCCCCGTTGGCTCCGTTCGCTCCATCGGCGCCCCTTGCGCCATCGGCGCCGTTGGCGCCGTTGGGGCCATTCGCACCGTTGGCACCGTTCGTCCCGTTGACTCCGTCGGCGCCTTTGCCTCCCCCAACTCCGCTGGGTCCGACGGAGCCATTGATGCCAGGAGCTCCGCTGGATCCGGAGTCGCCCTTGGCGCCGGCGCCCGGGCCCCGCGAGCAGCGCCCGCGTCGCGGTGCTCAGGTCCTTGGGCTCCACCGCGCCGGACCTGATGGCCTGGCTGGTGACCGCGCCGGGCGCGATGTCACCGGCGTGGATCAGGCCGTTCGCGGCGACCGCGGATCCACCCAGCACGACGAACAGGGCCGCGCCGGCGAGAACGATCGACGGGGTCGGCCACCATCGCCGCTGCTGGTCTCTGAGCCTTTTGACTGCACGTTTCATGATCCGTTCCTTTGGATAGCGCTGCGTTGTGAGGAAGGTCTTGCCCGTCAGCCGGGCAGGTCGCCCTACCGCGTCACGGTCACCGGCACCCCGGCGCCGATGCGCCGGGCCAGCCAGGTGATCGCCCGTGGGCGGAGGCGGATGCAGCCGTGGGACGCGGCGCTGCCGGGAGCACCGCTGAGGTTGTTGGTGCCGTGGATGCCGATCTGCCCCGGGCCGCCCTCGAATTCCTGGAAGACGTTCGACCTGGCGCTGGTGGCAAGTGCGAAGGGCCCGCCGGCTTCGTCGGAGGAGAGCGCCAGAGCCTCCTCGACGAAGAAGGCTCCGCGGGGCGTCGGGGTGGAGGGCTTGCCGACGACGGCGCGGAAGCGGCGCACCGTGCGGCCCGAGTTGCTGACGGTGACCCGCCGGGCAGAGAGCGAGACGCGGATGCGCCAGACGGTCTCCGTCGCGCGGGTTCCCTTGGCGGAGATCCAACCCGTGTGGCTGTTGGGGCGCCCGGGCAGTCGCACCCGCAGCCAGCTGTCGCCGCGGCCGCCGCGGCCGAGCACCGGCAGGATCGTCGCCACCCGGGTGAGCGGGCGCCGCCCGGCCACCGCTTCGATCGCGCGGGCGCTGGCGTTCGGCGCCGCGCGAGCGACGTGGGCGTGGAGCAGGACGACCAGCGCCTGGTCGCGCGGGGCCGCGGCCGGGGCCGCGGCCGCGAACCCGAAGGCGAGCGCCGAAAGGACGACAGCCGAGACCGCGGCGGCGACCCCCCGGCGTCCTGCCGGGGGGTCGATCGTGGCTGCCGCGCCGGGTGCTCATCCGGTGAACTGGGAGGACCCGTGACGCGGATGCAGCACGGGGCGGGGGACCCGGATGGTGGTCGCCTCGTTCTGCGCTTTGGTCCGGTCCTTGAACTTGACGTGGGCGACGACGTCGTGGGTGCCCGGCGTGCCCGGCACGTTCGTCTGCGTCTTCGACGTGTTCGGGATTCGCTTGCCGTTGTCGGTGAAGACGACGCTCTTGATTTCGCGCCCGCGGACCGTGACGCGGGTACCGGCGGTGGTGGTCCTGCCGCGGCCGATGGTCGCGCTGCCCTTGCCGGCGGCGGACTTGCTGCCGGGCTTGCCCGTGCCGTCAACCTTGCGGCCTCCCCCGCCCTTGGTGGGGGAGGGCGTGGGCGTGGTGGCGGTGGGGCCCGGCGCGGTCGGAGTGGGCGTCGGGGTCGGGGTCGGAGTGGGCGTGGAGCCGGTGGCGCAGTTGGGCGCGCTCAGTTTGTCGTTGATCAGCGTCACCGCGGCTTCGCGGGCGAGCAGGCGGCCGACGACGGTGACACCGTCGTTGGCCGAGATGCTGGTCAGCGCCATCAGGTTGCCGGCGAACGTGGTGGTCGAGCCCAGCGTCGCCGAGCTGCCGATCTTCCAGTAGACGTTGCAGGGCGAGGCGCCGTTGACGAGCACGACCGAGCTGGCCGACGCGGTGGTCAGGGTCGAGCCGATGACGAAGACGAACTGGGCGTCGGGATCGCCCTGGGCGTCGAGCGTCAGCTGACCGGTGAGCTGGGCGGAGCTTTGGAATCCGTAGGCGCCGGCGGTCAGTTTGAGGCCGCCGAGGTCGGTCCCGGTGAGATCGTTGCCGGGCGAGATCGGCTGCCCGGCGGCGACGTTGTAGGCGGTGGTGAGGTCGGACTGGGCCTGGGCGGCGACGGCGTCGCCGTCATGGGTGACGCCGTTGACGACGGCTTCGTTGAACCCGGTCAGCGAGCTGCCCGGCGAGAGGCCGAGATCGCCGTTGAGGACCGAGGGGCCTTCGTTGGTGACGGTCGAGCCACCGAGGACGACGAACGGCGAGACGGTGCCGAGGTTGACCGCCGAGGCCTGGGCGGCGACGGGCAGCGCCGCGAAAGCGAGGGTCACCGCGAGGGCGATGCCGGCGAGCCGGGCGCGCCTGAGATCGAATCGGTTGGACATGGATGTCCTCCCTGTATGTCGAGCAGTCCTGACGACGTTCCCGATTCCCCGCCGCTTCCCGCCTCGGGGGCGGCTCGGGTATGAGGTCTTGGTGGCCCGGCTGACTCCGGCGGAGTCCCGTGGCTTTGCGGATTCGTCTCGCGACGAGGGTGCCTGTGTCGAAAGGGATTTGCCCTGGTGTCCTGGCCCATCGCCCATCGGTTAGGACGACTTGAGCACCGGCGGGCGCACTCGACGTTCGTTGTGAGTCGACCAGCTTTAGCTTTCGCGGGCGCGGCGGACGAATCTATGAGGCCCGTTCCCGAACATCCGTGGTCCCCTGTGCTCCACTGGCCTTCATGGACTTCGCGGGAACCACTCGATGATCGCCGCCGCCGCGATCGCGAGCGCGGCCATCTCCCTCGCCGCCCCCGCCCCCGCGACCCTGCATGGCGATCTCGACGCCGCCGTCGCCTACTGGCACCAGAACGTGCCCGCGAGCTGCTCGACGGAGGCCGCTACCTACGCCAAGCTGCCGGGCCTCGTACTCGGGCAGACGACGATCCCGGACCCGGCGCAAACCGGACCGTGCGAAATGATCATCGAACGCGGTCTCTCAAACCGGCTCCGCTGCCTGACCGTGGTCCACGAGTACGGCCACTGGCTCGGGCTGCATCACTCCAAGAGCCGGCTCAGCCCGATGTACCCGATCATCGACGACGGTGCGATCGTCCCCGAGTGCGAACACCCCTAAGTCAATCGGGATCCGCGAGTCCGATCGAGTCGCCCCCGTCTGCCTTGGCCCTGTAGAGGGCAAGATCGGCCTCGAGCATCGCCCGGCGCGGCCCTCCGCGCAGAGGCGCCAGGCCGATGGTTGCCGTCAGCGCCGTCTCGCCGCCGATCGCCCTGACCGCGGCGAGGATGCGGTCCGCGACCTTCTCGGCCTCCGCGATCCCGGTATGGGGCAGGAGCGAGGCGAACTCGTCGCCGCCGAGCCGGGCGGCGAAATCGCCGTCGCGAAGGCTCGAGTCGACGGCCTCGAAGACCTCGCGCAGGACCGTGTCGCCGGCCGCGTGGCCGAAGCTGTCGTTGACCTGCTTGAACCGGTCGAGGTCGAGCATGAGGATCGTCGCCCGCGAAGCCTCGGGCGAGTCCGCCAACGACGCCAGGCTCTCGTCGAAGGCGCGCCGGTTCGGCCCGCGGGTGATCGTGTCCTCATAGGCCAAGCGCCTGTAGGAATGGGCCATGCGGGCGTGAATCCGGGCCAGGTCCGCGGCGTCGGCGGCGGCCCCGAGCAGGAGCCCCTCGGGAGAGTCGCCCCCGGTCTGGAACGACGGGTCGGGGGGCCGCGAGCTTTCGCGGGTCGAGACGCCTTTCATCTCGCCGAGAAGAGCTTCCACCAGCGACACCAGGCCCTCGATTCCCGCTGCCCGGGTCACTCGGCTGTCGCGCAGGATCTCATCCGGTATGCCCTGCCCACCGAGCAGGATCGGCATCTCGGCGAAGGCCTGCCCCAGCCGCGAAACCGCGACCTCCAGCGAGGAGACATCGAACGCGAGGGTGCTGGAGAGGCCGACGAGGTCAGGCCCACGGGAGTCGACCGCATCCAGCAACGCGTCCAGCGGCACGTCGCCACCGAGGTAGTTGACCTCGTAGCCGCCCAGCTCGAGCACGTCGGCGGCCATTCTCAGGCCGAGGGCGTGCCGCTGTCCCTCCACCGCCGCGAGCAGGATCCTCCCCGGCCTCGAGCTGGCCCGCCCGAAGCTCGCTCCATAGACGCTCGCCATCACCCGGTGGGTGAGGGCGGTGGCGAGGTGCTCGTCGGCGACGGTGATCGCGCCCTCCTCCCAGAGGCAGCCGATCCGCCACATGGCCGGCGCGATGACCCGTCCGTAAAGCGCCTCGACGCTCATTCCGGTCCGCAGGCACTCGAGCGCGATCCGCTCGGCGGCGGCGCCATCGGCGGCGCGCAGCGCATCTCCATAGCCGCGCGACGACCCCTCCGCGGCTCGGTCCGCGTCGCGGCGACTCTGCTCTCTGGAGGGTTTTTGGGGAGCGGTGGCGATAGCGTTTTACCGCGCTCGAAAGCCGAGCGAATGCTCAAGCCATGACCTGTTTAGTCAACGTACGTTACGCTCATTGTGTGAAGCGGCACAAATGCAGGGGCTCGGCCCTGTGCTTCGAAAGCACGAGCGCCACTTAGGGGTCGGCGATGAAAGCCCATCCAACCCTCCCGGCTTCCCACCCAGGCGCGAGACCGATCGCGGCTCGCATCTTGGTCACCGATGACCAACCCGGGATGCTCGACTTGATGGATCGGGCTCTCGGGGACACCTACGAATGCGAGTTCGCAGGCAGCATCGGGGAGGCTCGAGATCGGCTCGGCACCGGGACCTTCCAACTCGCCATCTGCAATCTGGACTCGGCGGATAGCGAAGGACTGGACCTCGCCCGGGAGATCGTCCGCGACCACCCGGAGACGGCAACCGTCGTCCTGGTGACCGGCGAGGACGATCCAGAGGCCGCCAAAAGCCTCTTCGCCCACGGCGTATTTGGCTACCTGGTCGAACCATTTTGGCCTGGCCAGCTCCTGATAACCGTGATGAGCGCTCTGCGGCGGCGGGACCTGGAGATCGCCGCGAACGCCCACAGCCAGAACCTCGAGGACCGCCGGCAGACGATCATCGACATGGCGCCGATCGGCATCTACGCCAAAGACGTCTCCGGCCACTACATCGTCGCGAACGACAAGGCCAACGAGCTCGCGGGCCTGCAGCCGGGCGAGCTCGTCGGTCTCACCGACGAGGCCTTCCTGTCTCCGCAGGAGCAGAAGGTCGGCAGCCTCAGCTTCCAGCGGGTCGTGGACGAGCGAGAGCCCCATGAGAGAGAGGACACCGTCGAGATCGGCGGGGAGATGAAGACCTTCAAGTCGATCAGGTTCCCGCTGCTCGACGAGGAAGGTGAGATCACCGCCGTCGGCGGCATCTCCGTCGACATAACCGCCGAGCGGGCGGCCGTGCGGCTCCGCGACGAGTTGACGGCCACCCAGCAGAACGCGATCGAAGAACTGCAGCTGTCGCGCCAGGAGACGATCGAGGGGCTGACCAAGGCGATCGAGCTGCACGACTCCTCGACCGGCGAGCACGTCGACCGCATGGCGGCGATCGCCTCCTTCCTGGCCGCCCGGATCGGCTTCGACCCGGACCAGGTGAACCTGCTGCGCGCCGCGGCGCCGATGCACGACGTCGGCAAGATCGGCGTCTCGGCGGAGATCCTCTGCAAACCGGGGCCCCTAACCGCGGAGGAGCGTACGGCGATGGAGCGCCACACGGTCGTCGGCCACAAGATCTTCGCCCACTTCGAGAGCGAGCTTTCGCGGGTCGCCGCGTCGATCGCCCTGACCCATCACGAGCGCTTCGACGGCAGCGGCTATCCGCAGGGGCTGGAGGGGGACGAGATCCCGATCGAGGGCCGAATCACGGCGGTCGCCGACGTCTTCGACGCTCTTCTGACCGATCGCAGCTACAGGTCGGCCTTCTCGACGGACGCCGCGGTCGCGGTGATGAGGGACGGCACCGGCACCCAATTCGATCCCGAGATAGTCGAAGTCCTCCTGGACAACCTCGAGGTCGCGCTGACCGTTCGAGGCATGGCATCGGTGGGCAGGAGGGATCACTGAGTCCAGAAGCGCGAGGCCTGAAGAGCCGGAGCTGGGCTGCCTTAGGATTGCGCCGTGCCATTCACGCGCAGGAACCTGAAGGGCGATCTGGAGGATCTCGGCTCCAACTTCGACGGCGCGCCGGGCCTCGAGTTCCGCCTCGCGACCAAGGCACTCGAGCTCGAGCAATCCGGGCTTTGCTATCAGCGCGTCCCGCCCGGCTATCGCTTTCCGTACGGCCACACGCACGAGAAGCAGGAGGAGGTCTATGTGGTCCTGCGGGGGGGCGGGCGGATGAAGCTCGACGACGAGATCGTCGAGCTCGAGGAATGGGATGCGGTGCGGGTCCCGCCCGGTACGTGGCGAGGCTACGAGGCCGGGCCGGAGGGCCTCGAGATCCTCGTCGTCGGCGCGCCCAACCTCGGCGAGTCTCCGCGCGAGGACGTCGAAGGACAGCGCGACTGGTGGGCTGACTAGCGCCCAAGCAGAGACGGAGCAGGTTCAGCGCACGGTCGGGACGTAGACGAGCTGCTGCATGCGCCCGTCATAGACCCGTGAGTCGACAAGCTCCAGGTCGATGTCGGGCAGATCGGCGAGGATCGGATCGGCTCCCGTAGCTCCGGTGATGACGGGAACACCATCAGCTCGAGCCGGTCCACCAGACCGGCCCTGAGGACCGCGCGGTTCATCGCGATGCTGCCGTGGCAGCGCAGCGGGACCGGCGATTCCGCCTTCAGGCGCGGGATCGCGTCGAGCGCGTCCGCGGCGATCAGGGTCGAGTTCTTCCAGGTCAGCGGCTCCTCCAGCGTCCGCGAGATCACGACCTTCCGCGCCTCGTTCAACGGCGAGTGACTCGGGTCGTCCTCCGCCGGGGCGAAGCGCTGGAACAGGCGGTAGGTGTTGGCCCCGAACACGAGCGTCTGGTCTTGGTTGCCATAGGTCTGGGCCCGCTGCTCACGCAGCTCTGGGCCGTCCTTGCCCCAATATGCCTCCGGCCCCGAACCGAAGCCGTCCAGGGTCGTGAACCAATCGACCGTATATGTCGCCATCGTCTTGCTCCTCCCGTTGAGAGCGGCGCGTCGCACCTACCCGGGGGCGCCGTGGACAGAACCTCTCGGCCCGAGCAGTCCGCCGGCCCTACCGCCCTCCGGCCTGCTCCAGGTTCGCCCGGTGGGGGCCGGAGAGCCAGTCCGCCTCCAGGCGCGGGTCGACCGGCTCCTCTCCGCGCCGCAGCGCATCGACGTAGGCGCGGTCGGCGGCGAGGCGGGCCGCCACCTCGGGACCCTCGGCGACGGTGCCGTGGCCGGGGACCACGACATCGACCTGCCCAGTGGCCTCGCCCAGCCGGTCGAGCGCCGCCTCGTAGGCGCCCACCTGATCGTCCTGGCGAGGGTCGAAGAGCGGGATCAGGACGTCGGAGAGCATGTCGCCGGCGAGCAGGACACCACGGTCGGCGAGGAGGATCGCGGCGTGGCCGATGGCGTGCGCCCGATGCACGATGACCTCGCCCGGCAGCGGTCCGCCGTCCGCGGGCAGCGGGCTGACGAGCGCGACCAGGTCGAGGGGGATGCCGGACGCGCTCTCCGCCGCCATCGCCTGCGCCCGCTCCCGGGCTCCGCCGGCAACGCTGGCGGCGGCGGGGGTGGCGTAGCGCGGCACCGCGCCGAACCGGGGATGCCAGAGCAGGTGATCCCAGTGGGGATGGGTGCAGAACCCGGCGACCACCGGGATGCCGAGCCGGTCCACGTCATCGGCGAGCTGGTTCAACTCGGAACCCTCGATGCCGGGGTCGATCAGGATCAACCCATGCTCCCCGCGCACCACGATGGAATTGGTCCAGACCCACTCGCTCTGCCGGACCCAGACGCCGTCGGCCACCTGATTCAGCATCGGTTCACTCTGTCACGTAGTTCCCGGGCGCAGGTACTCGCCATAGGCGGCAAAGGAAGCGAGAGAAGTTGTCCCGGATCGAGCCAGATCTGTCTCTATGCAAGCGCTATTCGCGGTCATAGGCTCGACCGAGATGGGCTCGCCAGCTAGATCCACTCGCAACGCCTCGACCCCGGCGATGCGGCTGTCCACCCTATGCGCGCTCCTCGTCCTGGTATTCGTCGCCGGCCGCCCGGCCGCCCGGCCGCCGCGGTCGCGAAGGTCTTGCCCGGCCCGGTCCTCGTCCGCCAGTCGACCCTCGGGGCGGTTGCCGTTCGCCCCGACGGCGCCGTCGTCCTCGCCGGGCGCACCGTGGACTGCCCGCCCAAGAGCCCCTTCTTCTGGAAATGCCGAGGGCGCCGCACCTACCTCGTCGAACTCGACCGCCGCGGGCACCTCGTGCCCGGGTTCGGAGGCGAGCTGCCCACGCGACGGCTGGGTGGAGTCTTCGCGCTTGCGATCGGGCCCGAAGGCGACGTTTTCCTGGCCGGAAAAGGGGGCTCGGGATCCCGCCTCTCCCGCTTCGATCGTCAAGGGCACCTCGACCCGGGCTTCGGCGTGGGCGGCATGGTCAAGATCAAGGAAGTCGGAGACAGGATCTTGCCCGCGATCGACGCCGTCTCGATCGAGCCCGACGGCGCCGCGGTCGCCGCCGGCATCGTCCGCACCGTGGACGGCGGGCAGGAAGTCTTCCTGCTGCGCCTCAGACCGGACGGCAGCCTCGACCCGAGCTTCGGCACCGGCGGCATGGTCCTCTCGCCGTCCACCCTCGGCGGCAGGCTCGGCCCGAGCAAGGTGGAAGCGCTGGCCTTCGCGGACGCCGGCCGCATCGTCGTTGCGGGGAGCACTGAACTCACGGAAAAAACGAGATCCGCCCTGTTCGCCGCTCGCTACCTGCACGATGGTCGCGCCGACCTGAGCTTTGGCGGGGACGGTCAAAGCGCCATTGCCGCCTCGAAACGGGGGCGCACGTATACCGAAGGGCTTGCCGTCCTCCCCAGCGAAGAGGTGGTGCTGGCCGGGAGCGACAACACGCGTCCGGACCTCTTGGGCTGCGTGCAACCGGTGGTCGCCCACCTGCTCGGCGACGGCCGGCCCGACCCGGCCTTCGGTGGGCGGGATGGAGAGGAACCGGGAGTTCTCCGCGTCGGCTCACGCGTCGGTGGCCCCTGCAGCGTCAGCGCCGCGAGCGTGCTCGGCGACGGCAGCGTCACCTTCGCGCTCTCCGCCGCAGGAGACTCGCCCGGCGTCTACCTCGACCGGCTCACCCTCGACGGGACCCGTGATCCGGGTTTCGCCAGCGCCCATTCGACCGCGCTCACGCCCTTGGCGAACGGTTTCCTCGTGCATTTCCGACTCGTTGCCGGCGGTCAGGTCACGGCGGCCGAAACCGTGAGACCGGGATGCCGACCCATTTCCGGCAGTGCCAAAACCGGCTTTCCGTGCCACTCGGTGCTTCTTGTCGCTCGCGAAGCCGACGGGAGGCTGCGTCGCGGCTTCGGTCGCGATGGCATCGCGGTCCTGCGCCTGCCTCGCGGTCAATGGTGATGTACGTCCCGGCACGGCGCCTCCTCCCGTAGGGGCGGGGCGCTGCGTCAGGGGCCGATGGCACCGGGCGTTGTCGCGCCTACCGCGGGAGACGCCATCTCGTCCGCGACATCCTCGCCTTCCCAGCGCAGCAGGTCGCCCGGCTGGCACTCGAGCGCCTCGCAGAGCGCGGCGAGGGTTGCGAAGCGCACCGCCTTGGCGCGGCCGTTCTTGAGGACCGCCAGGTTCGCGGGCGTGATCCCCACGCGGTCCGCGAGCTCGCCGACGGACATCTTGCGGCGAGCCAGCATCACGTCGATGTCGACGGCGATCGGCATCAGATGACCTCGTTCAGCTCTGCCTTCAGCTGCATTGCTTCGACGTCGCGGGCGACGGCCTGGGCGAGCAGCATTCGCAGCACCAGCACGATCAGCGCGACGCCGAGGATGGCGAGACCGATGCCGCCCATGATCAGGGTGACCCCGGGGTCGTCGCGCTGGCCGGGCGCGTTGATGGCGGTGACCGTGAACCACAAGAGGGCGGCCGCCACGATCGCGCCGATCACGATGTCCACATAGCGGAAGGCGGCGTGGGAGAACACGGTTCCACGGCGCACCATCGTCACCAGCCGCCACACGCAGACGAGGGCGACCTGGGCCGCCACCATGCCCAGGATCGTGATCAGTCGCAGCGAAGTCAGCGGGAGCGAGCCGTCCTCCGGGTCGCTCCCGCCGACCAGCGTCCCCACCATCAGCACCTGGATGAGCACGGTGCCGGTGAGCACGGCCGCGAGCACGGTCCGCAGGGCATTCACAGTCAGTTTTCCCATCACACCTCCTATCGAGTAGCGATGGGAATCTATTGAATATCGATAGATAACACAAGACCGAGCCGGCCTTACATGCGCGAGGCGGTCGGATAAGAACTCTCGTCTAAATGTTGAGGGAGCTTGCGGCTGCGCCCTTCAAGGCGGACATTGGTCGCATGGCCAATCGAACCTTGAGTGTTCTGATGGTCGTACTCGCAGGCCTGGGAGTGGCGGCCGTACCCGCCAGCGCCGACTTCTCTCCGGGAGGCACCGTTGACCTCGGCAGCGAATTCCTCCAGCGCACCGACGGTGCCGCCCCCCAGGACCTGCTCGCCTACGAGGGAAGCTCCGCCGGAGCAGGCGCCGCCAGCGCCGGCGACGTGAACGGCGACGGTGTTCCCGACCTGATCCTCGGTTCCTACGGTGCCGACAACAACGGCCGCTCGGGCTCGGGCTCCGCCTACATCCGCTTCGGTCCCGTCACCCCGGGCGTCGTCAGCCTCGCCAGCCCCGCCGCCCCGGCCGGCATCCGCATCGACGGCGCCGCCCCCGGCGAACAAGCGGGCTGGGTCGTAAACGCCGCCGGCGACTTCAACGGCGACGGCCTCGGCGACGTGATCGTCGGCGCTCCCTCGGTGGGCGGTTCCTCCCCCCTCGGCGGGGCGGCCTACATCGTCTTCGGCCGCACGACGCCGGGCACGATCGACCTCGCCTCGCTTGGCAGCGCCGGCGTGGTGCTGCGCGGCCAGGGCGATGTCTTCGGCGAGGGGTCTTCGGTCAACTCGGCCGGCGATGTCAACGGCGACGGCATCGCCGACGTGATCGTCGGCGCCTCGAGCTCGGCGCCGAAAGGCCGCTCTGGCGCGGGCTCGGCCTTCGTCATCTATGGAACTCGCACGCCGCCGGCCTCGATCGACCTGGCGAACGTGCAGCCGAACCAGGGCTTCCGCATCGACGGGCCGGGGGCCAGCGGCAACGCCGGCGGCTCCGTCTCGGGCGCCGGTGACGTCAACGGCGACGGCTTCGATGACGTGCTCGTCGGCGTGCCCAGCATCGACGGCACCTACCCGACCGGCCCCAGCGGTCGCGTCTATCTCGTCTATGGAGGGCGCGGCTACCTCGACCTGGCCGGCTTCGGCGCTGCTGACGGCGTGCGGATCAACGGGCCGACGGGCTACGCGAACGCCGGCTACCAGGTCTCTCGCGGCGGCGACCTGAACGGCGACGGTATTCCCGACCTGCTGATCGGCGCCCCTGGCTCCAACGCCCGTTCTGACTACATCGTCTTCGGCGAGCGTGATCTGCCGCCGGCGATCGAGCTGAACAGCCTCGTCAAAGACGGTCGCGGAGCGCAGATGAAAGGCGCCTTCGGACCGATCATCCGAGCCGGCGACGCAGACGGCGACGGCATCGCCGACGTGATCGTGGGGAGCGCCTTCCAAAACGCCCACGGCGCCGCCACCGGAGCGGCCTTCGTCGTCTTCGGCGGTTTCGGTCCAGAACTGCTCGAACTGACCTCGCTGGGCGAACGCGGGGTGCGGATCGACGGCGCGGCCGCGAGCAACTACGCCGGCCAGGCGGTGGCCGGGGTCGGCAACATCGACGGCAAAGGCGCCGACGACGTTCTCATCGGCGCCTTCGGCACCGCCTACAACGGGTTCAACTCCGGCTCCGCCTACATCGTCAATCCTCAGCCCGCGAACCTGCGGGCGAAAAAGATCGCCGCCCCTGAAGAGGCGGCGCCGGGCGATGTGGTCGACTTCACGATCGTCGCGACCAATGACGGTCCGGGGGGCGCGACCAAAGTGCAAGCGGTGGACACCCTGCCGCCCGACTTCGTGGTGACTGGAATCGAGCCCAGCCAGGGCTCCTGCGAGGAACCGGTCGGGCAGATCCTGCGCTGCCAGCTCGGCACGATCGCCGCAAACGCGGGGGCGTTCGTAGTAGTGCGCGGCGTGGTCGCCGCTTCGGCCTCGGGCACGCTCCGGAACACGGTGATCGTCTCCGGCCCGAGCGGCGAAGGCCCCAGCGCTGAGGCGAGCGTGAAGGTCAAATCCGGCGGCGGGGGCGAAGGCGACAGCGAGCTGGTGGTCGACAAGAAAGCCGATCGCGGTACCGCCTATGTCGGCGAGCGGCTCGGCTACACCGTCACGATCCGCAACACCGGCTCGAGGGCGAGCGACGAACTCATTCTCGGAGACATCTTCTCCGCCAAGGTGAAGGTCGTCGAGGCGACCCTGCCGGGGGGCAGCTGCAAGATTGGCCACCTGATCCTCTGTCACGGCCAACCCCTCGCTCCCGGCGAGGAGGTGGAGGCCAGGGTCGTGGCGATCCCACTCAGCGCCGGCGACCTCGGCAACGCGGCCGCGGCGATCGGCGACGCCGCCTCGGTCACCCTTCCGCTGCCAGGCAAAGAGGTACTGCGGACGCTGCCGAACATCGACACCCGCAAGGTCAAGGTCAAGCCGAAGCGCCCACTGCTGAAGCTGACGCTGACGCCGCCCAAGCGCGTCAGTGCCGCTGGGGCCACGGTGCCCTACCGACTGACCGTCAGCTCCCATCGGCGCAACGCGCTGAACGTGACGGTCTGCGACCAGCCAGGGGCGGGCCTGCATATCGTCAAAGCCCCCGGTGCCCAGCGCCGCGGGGACGAGGCCTGCTGGCAGCTCGAGAAGCTCCGCGTCAACCACCCCCGCGTGTTCACCCTGCGGGTGCGCATCGACCCCGGCTTCCCCGGAGGCCGCCTTGCCGACCGCGCCTCCGCGGTTGCCACCGAAGCTCGCGCGAATCCAGCCAGAGCGCTGATCCTCGTACCCGGCGGCCCAACCTGCCGAATTGCCGAGAGCGACCCGGTCGCGGCGGCATCCTGCTGACGAAGTCACGAAAATAGGTAAGCGTTCAGTCACCCCCCCTCAGACCAGAGCCGGAGCGGGCTGCCCGCGGACCGAGGCCTGGGCGACCTCGGCGAGGTAGGCGAAGAGCGAGCGGCCCTGCAGCCGACAGCTGACCGCCGCCGATAACAGTCGCTCGGTTACGAGGGCGCCCTGCTCGCTGCGGCTGCCCTGGGAGAGCCTGCGGTAGATGACCGCGTGGCGAAGACCGCGCTCGGCGCGGTTGTTGGTCGGCTCGACTCCCTCGTGCTCGACGAAGCTCCACAGTGCCGGCCAGACCTTGATCAGGTTGCGGGCAAGGCCGCGGTGGTAGCGGGTCTTGACCGACTTGCGCTTCCCCGCCTCGCAGAGCGCTCGCAGCTCGCGCTCAAGCGGCCCGATGCGACGGCGAAGCTGTCGACGATCACCACCGGCCCCGAACTCGCGCCAAGCCGAGAACACTCCCTCGGCGATCCGCAGGCCGGCCTCGCCGAACTCGCTCTGATGGGCGAGCGGACTCTCGGCATGGAAGCAGAAGTCGCGCAGCAGGTGCGACCAGCAGACCTGACGGCGGGCGGGGTCGAGGTGGTCATAGGCCCACCAGCGATCCGAGGAGACGATCGCCTCGCTCTCGCCGAGCAGCGCCTCGGCCTCCTCGCGATGGCGGGAGGGGGCGACGCGAAGGACGGCGGCCCGATCGGTGAAGGCGCCCCAGAGGAACCGCCGCTCACCCGCCTGCTTCCAGCCGGTCTCATCGGCACAGATGACCGGGGAGCCGCGAACCGCATCGCAGAGCCGTTCCTGGGGCCCGCGCAGGGCGATGCCCTGGCGCTGGATGACGGCATCGACGGTGCCGACCGCGATCTTCACGCCGAAGAGCTCGCCACACAGGTCGACGACCTGGCGGCGCGAGAGCCGAAAGCCGGCGGTGAGGGTGGCGAGGGCTCCCTGAAGACGGGGGCCAAAGCGTTCGCCGGGGACCTCGGGCGGCAGCTCGGCCTGGGTGAGCGCGCCGCAGCCGGGACAGCGGCGGCGAGCGAGCCGGTGCTCGGTGACCTTGACCGCGGTCTCGGGCAGCTCCGCCACCTGGTGGCGGCGGACCGGGCCTCGCGTCGGCCGCCCGGCGAGCGAGTGCCCACACTCGCCGCAGCTCTCGGGTAGGTGCTCGACCACCTCATCGACCTGCTCGATCGGCAGGAGCCCGCGGCCTGACCCGGGATGGCCCGGCTGGGCGCCGGGGTTGCGAGGAGAGCGCCTGCCCTTGCGCTCGCGCTTGCCGGCACCTGGGTCCGCGGACGGTGGCAGCGAGGAGTTGCCGGAGTCGCGGCGCAGCTCTCGAACCTCGCCTTCCAGCCGCTCGACCCGTCCTTCGAGGCGCTCCACCTGGTTGGCCAGGGCCAGCAGGACCTTGACGCAGGCATCGCGCCCTGAGTCATAGATCGCCTCGGCCTCGGAGCGGTCCATGCCGCCGGGCTTCGCCGCGTCGGGCGTCGGGCCTGCTTATGTCAACCGCTCTTCCGGGAGACTGGATGAGGCGGGGTGACTGAACGCTTACGAAAATAGCCCCGTTTCCGGGGCTTTTTCCTATAGCGGGGGGCAGGGTTCGAACCTGCGACCTTCGGGTTATGAGACTGACCCTTGAGATCGGCTGGGCTACGTGGAGCGCGTAGAGCGGTTTCCGTGCGATCGGGCTACGTGGAGATCGGCCGGAATCTGTGGGGCCTGTTGCCCCATTTGTTGCCCCATTGGAACTTCCTTCGACCTGGTGGACGACGACAAAGGAGAGCACTTAAACGATGCACCGCCACTACCCAGCGACCGCTTTGCGCACTGTCTCCGCGGCCTCCGGAGCGGGAACGTGCTCAAAAAATCGAATGACCCTCCAACCATCCTCGATCAAAGCCTCATCATTTCTTCGGTCCCGCTCGACGTTGCGCGCAAGCTTGGGGCCCCAATAACTGCGATTCGCCCTCGGGATTTGTCCGTGCTCGGGGCATTGGTGCCAAAAGCAGCCATCAACGAAGACTGCGACCTTCACGCGAGTGAAGACCACATCGGGCCTGACCCGCCCCGCGCTGAGTTTGAGCGGCAGATCCTTGCGAAATCGCAACCCGAGCCGTTGGAGCTCAGAGCGCAGCGCCAACTCGGGCGCCGTATCAGCGCGGCGATTCGCCTTCATCGTCTGCCTCGCGCAGTGACTGCTCGGAGATGGACTTCCTGCCACTACGAAAGGCTAACGCGACGGGGACCAGCCTCGGCCATGCAAAGCTTCTGCAACGGCCACGCCTACCGCGTAGGCAACAGGCGGAGCGACTGAATTTCCAATCTGCCCGAGGGCCATGTAGGTCGCGCCTTCGAAGCGCCAATCTTCAGGGAAACCTTGAAGCAGTCCGCAGTCCGCAACGCTCAGCCTGAAGTCACCGTTCTTGGCAGGAAATGCGCCTGCCGCAGCGCGATCCGCAGCAACCCCGTTTGGCCAAATTCCCAGCTTCGCCCAAGCACGCTGAGCGGAAGCGCTGCTGAGAATTGACGTCGTGTGCCGCGGCCCAGTGAGGGTGCTGCGAATAGTTGGCGCAAGCGCGTCGTAGCCGGTGTCGGGCAACCCCAGCACGACACGAACGCCGGGAGTCGGGGGTAGGCCATCGACCGGCTCCCCTGGCATGTGGTGATTTGGGGTAGGCGCCACAAACCGCGCAAAGTCACGCTTCCTCCGGAACCCGACAAATACGACGCGCCGGCGCCGCTGCGGGACCCCGAAGTCGTGCGCGCTCATCTGAAAAGTTGCAACGTGGTAGGTCTTGGCCAGTGGGCCGTAAAAAGACCGGCGAAGGTAGCTCTGAAACTTCGGCCCAGCCAGTGCCGCCACGTTCTCTGCCACGAAGGCCTGGGGTCGCACAGCGAGCACGCTGCGGACGAAGTCTGGGAGAAGGTTGCGCCCGTCGCGCGCCCCCTTCTGCCTCCCAGCGGTGGAGAATGGCTGACAGGGGGGGCCTCCATGAAGCACGTCTGCCACGCCTCGATGCTGCCTCCAGTCGACGCTTTTCACGTCGCCTTCGGGACCCGCCCGGACCGTCCAGTCAGGGCGGTTCAAGGAGAGGGTTGCGCCGGCCGCCTCAAGGGTGTCATACGAGGCAACGTGGCCGAATCCCGCGCAGTCGATACCGAGGTCGAGTCCGCCGCCGCCGCTGAAAAGGGAGAGGGCCGCGAGACCGTGATCCTCGACCTGGGGCATGAGGTCGGCCGGGTCGAATTTCGGGACGTTGATTGGGTGGAGCGACTTCGGACCCTCCCCCGCAAGCGCTTTGAGCTTTGCCCGATGGGAAAGGCGAGAGGTCGCACGAAAGGTAGCCCGCTGCTCCTCGGTCAGATCGCGCCCCTGGTACCAGGGGGCCTTCGTGCCGCGGCTGTACTGACTCATATGCGGCTCGGCCGGAACGTCATGTGGCACGCAAGTTACGGCGAAGGGCGGCGGAAACGCTCCGAGCGCCGTCGAGCGACTCCCGGCCTGCACTTCCTGCACTTAGTCCTCCAGCGCCTCTACAACGAGCTCACGAAGGCGGGCGGCGTGGTTGCGCTCAATCCGCTCCCAATCTTTGAAGTAGCTCGGAGAGATATGGGGATTATTGAGCGTCGAGCCGCGTTCAATGAGATAGCGACTCCTCAATTGGAGCATCTCCAGCATTGCAGCACGCGAATATCGCTCCCCTGGCAGATCCGCCGCATCTCGATAGCGCTGACGCTTGTACTGCTTCTTCATGATTTGGTAAGCGTCCTCGTATCCAAAGTCCTCTGACTCGCCCAAGACAGCCGAGAGGATCTCGTCGTCGAGAAGATCGGGAATCACCTCTGCAAGAAGGATGTCCAGAGCTATATAGGCAGCTTTCTGGTCAAACCAGGGCTTCATTCGTTTCGGCGAGCCGTACAGGCAGTACTGAAGCTTGAGTTCTCCTCCCTCTTGGCCATAGACACCGAACAGCCAGTGCAGCGGCCTCCATTTCTCTATGTAGTGCAAGCCGAAGTCGCGAGCCATCGAGATGTCTGGCGTGCCTCCGGTCGCCGACTTAAGCTCAAACGAGATCTTCCTGCCCCGCAGCGGCAGTGGCGCCACGGCACCCTCGAGCTCAAGGACAGCATCAATGCCCGACCGACCAAACTCCTCTGGCTTGGTGAGGTTGAACAGCGTGCGCATCTCCCGCTCGCGAACGTCGTCCTGCGCAGCCACAACCAAGAAATACCACGACGATCGGTCGCAGCATCTGCTGCTCGCGCGCCTAGTCAGACCGGGAATCCACAAAGGGCTTAAGGCGTCCTCTCAGACCTCAGTCTTGCCCCATTGCTAATTTTGCATCCTATCGCCTAGCAGACAACAGGATGCAAAGCCCCGCAAATGCGTTCTCGCTCTATGGAGGCAGGATTCGAACCTGCGACCTTCAGCAGAAGGGCCCGGAGACGACGATTGCATTGAACCAGGCGCGACTCGCCAGGGCAGCCTTAAGTCCAACGCTCCTACTCGTCTCTTTATATGTGAGAGGCAAATCGGCGTATGTGAGAGGCAAATCGGCGGGCCAACCGTGTCCGTCCAACCGCAAAGGAGATGCCGATGTCTGAGGCAAGGATTCCCGAGGGACTGCGCGAACAGCGCGAATACGTAGAGAGACTCGAAGATGAGTCGTTCGGCTGGGACCTGATGATCGGAGATGCATTCGTCAGGGGGATGCGCGATATCGGCTACAAGGGCACCGCCTTCGCCTTGGCCGAGCTGGTCGACAACGCGATTCAGGCCTCCGCAACGCATGTCGACATTCTCTTCGGCTTTGACGGCGGACAAACGAAGCCGAAGAAGATCGCGGTGGTCGATGATGGCCACGGCATGGACCCCAAGATGGTGCGCGCTTCGCTCATATGGGGCGCCGGAACCCGCGTGTCAAAGAGCGAAGGCTTCGGCAAGTACGGCTACGGCCTCCCGAGCGCGTCGGTCAGCCAGTCACTGCGTGTGAGCGTCTACTCGAAGCCGCTCGGAGGTGATTGGCACCGCTGCTACCTCGACATCGAGGAGATCAAAGAGGGCCTCTGGACCAAGGGCAACCGCATTGAGATGCCCGGGGTCGAGAAGCTCGATCCGCCCGACTTTGTCATCGACCAGCTAGCCAAGGCGGATCGGTGGCCGCTCGAGCACGGGACCGTCGTCGTCTGGGACGAACTAGACCAGGGCCGCATCGACTACCGACTGCGGTCGGCGCTCCGCGGCCGACTGCTGACCGAGCTCGGCGTCATCTATCGCAACTACCTGAATGCCACTCCGATGCGAATCGACGGCGTTGACGTCGAACCGTGCGACCCGCTCTTCCTGACCGAGGGATTCCGCTACTACGACGTCGATGACGACCGGGCAATCGAACTCGATCCGGCCACGGTCGAGGTCAAAGACAAAGAGACCGGCGAGGTGCTCGGTCGGATGCGGGTCCGGTTCGCGCGAATGCCGGCGACCTTCTTCCGAAAGCCGGACGCCAAGCATACGAATAAGCCGAGCTCCAAGACAGACATGAACGAGCGACTGGAGATCGCCGACGCGAACAATGGCATCATCTTTCTGCGGGCGGGGAGGCAGATCGACGTCGTCGTCCGCCCGCCCCGAAAAGTCCTCGGCGGCTTCTCCAACCTCGACCGTTTCTGGGGCATCGAGGTCGACTTCGACCCGAGCCTCGACCATCTCTTCTGGATCACGACCGCCAAGCAGCAGGTCACGCCGGACGACCGCATCTGGGAGATCCTCCGCAACAAAGCGAAGGTGTTCGAGGCGCTCGGAAACATGCGCAGGATCTACAGAAAAGAATCCGAGAAGATCCGCGCCGAGGCAGAGATGGCCAACAAAGGCCGCGCGCGAGCCTCGGTCGAAGCGGTCAAGGAAGCGAAGAAGTTCCGCACCGAGAAGCCACCCGCCGACACCCCGAAGCGCCGTGCGGAGGCCGACCAGAACCTCGAGACCGAGACCCGGCGGCGCGCCGACAAGGCGGGGGTCTCGCCGGAGGCGATCAAGCGCGAGGTCGTCGCAGAGCGCGACGGCGTCGAATACTCGGTGGAAACCGAGGACATGCCGGGTGCGCCTTTTTACCGCTGCGTTCAGGAGGGCGGTACTCGTGTCCTCTATCTGAATGTGGCGCACTGTTTTTACACGGAGCTCTACGGGGACCCTGGCTCGACGCCGCGACTTCGGGCCGGGCTTGAGGTCCTCCTCTGGACTCTCGGAAACGCAGAGGTCGACGCCGATCCCGATAGCGAGCGGCGCCACTTCTACGAGCGCGAGCGCGCCAGCGTTTGGAGCGCGACCCTGGCAGACAGCCTCGGGGTCCTGCGGAAGATCTCAGTGGTCGACGACATCCCCGAGGCGGAAGCCGCCTGATCGCGCCCGACGCCGCGGACCATCCTTAACTTTTGGGGCCCGCGGCGTCTCTTACTCTTCACAAGCAACGCGAGGGGGTTCGTCGCGATGCCCGGGCAACCGTCCTGGGCCAACTGGCGAGACGAGCCGGAGTTCAGCGTCATCCTAAACGGGGTGCCCCTTCCAGAACCGAAGGAGCAACCCGATGCCTATGTCTCACCTTGCGTGCCGCAGAGCCGAGCTTCAGGGCCTGCTCGAGGACGCCCAGTCCGAACCCGAAGACGACTCGCCGGCGATGAACGAGATCGTCCGCCGCTTCGAGGGCCTGGCCCAGAAGATCGCCCGCTTGCTGACCGCCGACGAGTTCCTCCGGGAGGACCTCGCGAACGAGGCCCGGATAGCCCTCGTCAAGGCTGTGCGTCTCCACGATTCGAGCCGGCCAACCTTCCCCGCCTTCGCGGAAATCTATATGCGCGGGGCAGCGATCCGCGAGTTGGGTATCTGGAGCCGAACCAGCGGCGAGGCCGACGGGACCCCCCTTCAGATCCCCCTGGAGATGACCGACCTCGCCGAGCGCCTCCCCGTGGCCGACCAGCCCGAGGAGGAAGTGCTCGTTCAGCTGGCGCCTTGGGGCGAGGGACAGGCGGCCGAAGTAATCGAAAGCCTCGACGAGTCTCGCCTCCATCTCCTCAAGCTGCGCTATGTCGAGGACGCTCCTCTGGCCGCGATCGCCGACGACGCCGAAGTGAGCGTCTCGGCGATTAGCCAGCGCCTGAACACCATCCACCGGCGGATCGAGGCAGCGCTGGCTGCGTAGTTCCACGGTTCGGAAGCCCGCCCAAAGGGAGTTGGGCAGGAGACTGCCTCGCGTCCGAGCTGCTTGAAGTCAGCCACCCCTCGGACCCGGCGAGATGATCCCGAAGCTGCTGCCGGTCGAGGGGCCGGGGGTATCCACTCGATCCCCGCAGCAGCAGCTCCGCCCCAATTGCCAGCCCGCGGCCAGCTTCAACAGCGTGTCGGAGCGCGGCGGGCGGTCTCCGCTCTCGATCATCCCGATCGGTGCGGTGTAGCGAGCAGCGGCGGCGAAACGCAGGTGGACCGGCAGTCCCATTTAAGGGCTGGATCGACCTCTCTCTCAGACCTCGTGTTGCCCCAGGCGTTGCCCCAGAGACTATTTTGAATCCCTTTGTCTGCGCCTCCAGAAAGACGAAAGCCCCGCATTTGCGGGGCTTTCGTCCTATAGCGGGGGCAGGATTCGAACCTGCGACCTTCGGGTTATGAGCCCGACGAGCTACCTGGCTGCTCCACCCCGCGGCGTGCCCCGATGGTAGCAACGGCGCGGCTTCGTTGGCGGTGGGTGGCGGTTTTGCGCAAGGGGCTTCCCGGCTCTCCCTCGCTCTAGAGTCCCCGCCCATGTCAGAGGGCTCCCACAGGGTCGCGGTGATCGACGTCGGCACCAACTCGGCGCGGCTGTTGGTGGCGGACGTCGCCGCGGGACGGGTCGCGCCGGTGGAGCGGCGCAGCACGGTGACGCGTCTGGGGCGCGGGGTCGACCTCTCGGGCCGCCTCTCGGCCGAGGCGATCGAGGACGCCTGCGCGGCGATCGGCGAGTACGTGGCGACGCTCGAGGAGCTGGGCGCCGAGACAGTCGACGCGATCGCCACCAGCGCCGTGCGCGACGCCGAGAACGGCGGCGCCTTCGTCGCCGAGCTGCGCGAGCGCTTCGCCCTCTCCGCCCGCGTCCTCGATGGCGAAGAGGAGGCGCGGCTCACCTACCTGGGCGCCACCTCCGAGCGGCCTCCGACCGAGCCGACCCTGGTCGTCGACATCGGCGGCGGCTCGACCGAGCTCGTCGTCGGCACCGGCGCCGAGATCTCCTTTCGCACCTCGCTCCAGGCCGGCGTCGTCCGCCACAGCGAGCGCCACATCGCCACCGACCCGCCGACGGTGGTCGAGCTGGAAGCGCTCGCCGCCGACGTGCGCGGCCTGATCGAGGCCGCGATCGGCGATGGGATCGAGGCGCGCGCCGGGATCGCCGTCGCCGGCACCCCGACCTCGCTGGCCGCGGTCGAGATGGAGCTCGAGCCCTACGACCCGGCGCGCGTCCACGGCCACGTCCTCTCCCTGCCCTCGATCCAGCGGATGCTCTCCCTGCTCGCCTCCACCCCGCTCCCGCGGCGGGTCGAGATCCCTGGTCTCCACCCTGAGCGGGCGCCGACGGTCGTCGCCGGCGTCGTCATCCTGGTCGAGACGATGCGTGCCTTCGGCCTCGAGCAGATCGAGGTCTCCGAGCACGACATCCTCTACGGCGCGGCGCTCTCCGCGGCCGCGAGTCGTTTTTAAGTACCGAGTATTTCGCTCGATGAACTTCGCGGTACCGGGTGGACAGCGGGGTACCCCCCGACAGGACAGATGGGTTAGACCTCGGCCCTTACCCCAAAAAGTCGTATAACCTTGCTACCTGATTATGAGTAGTCGCCTTACAAGCGACTAGACGCAGCGGACAGCCGCGCACATAATCGGCACACCGGGAAAGAGATGCGGTTCAACTGCAGCTCAGACCCGGACAAACAGGGCTTAGGCGATTGCCGCATCATGGCGCCTCCCGCCGTCTGAGCCCATCGAATACACATGGTCCCTGAAGACGTACCCCTGCCCGTCCTGAGGGGCCAGCTTGAATCGGTCGCCAGTGATGGCGGCCGATTCTCGTTTGGCGTCCGACGCCCTCGCCGTGACGCGCCTTACACCGATTTCTGGCTTGATCAAGCCAGATTTGACTTGCGCGGGTAAACGACCTCGGGATCGGTGAGGACGTTGACCAGGGTCGGCCGGCCCGACTCGAAGGCACGCTCGAGGGCCGGCCGCAGCTCGCCCGGGTCGCGCACAAGGATGCCGTCGCAGCCGAGCGATTCGACCAGCTCGTCGTAGCGGGTTTCCGGCCGCAGCTCGGCGGCGACCGAGTAGCCGTAGAGGAACTTCATCGGGTGATGCTCGAGCGCCCAGATGCCGTTGTTGCCCATCACCCCGACCACGCCGAGGCCGTGGCGCGCCATCGTGTCGAACTCCATCCCGGCAAAGCCGAAGGCACCGTCGCCAAGCAGCAGGCAGACCTGGCGGTCCGGGTGGGCGACCTTGGCCCCGATCGCCTGGCCCGGCCCGGCACCGAGGCAGCCGAAGGGCCCGGGGTCCATCCAGCAGCCCGGTTCGTAGGTGTCGACGAACCGGCCCGCGTAGGAGACGAAGTCGCCCCCGTCGCCGATTACGACCGCATCGCGGTCGAGAACTTCGCCCAGCTCTTTATATACGCGGACCGGGTGCAGCGGCGAGCGCGAGTCGTTCAGCTCCGCCTGCTCCGCCCCGCGCTTCTCCGCTTCGACGGCCCGCAGCTCGCCCAGCCAGCGCTCGCTGCGGGGCCGGCTCCCGGCTCCCTCGCGGATCGCCGCCAGGCTCGCCCGCACATCGCCGACGAGGTCGACGTCGGGCATGCGGTTGGCGGTCAGCTCGTTGTCCGCAACGTCTAAACGGACGATCTTGGTCTCCTCGCCGAAGCTGCCGCCGAAACCGAGCCGGAAATCCATCGGCACCCCGACCACCAGCGCCACGTCGGCGCCCTTGAGGGCGGTGCCGCGGGCGCGGCTGAAGGCGAGCTCGTGATCGGCGGGCAGACAGCCGCGGCCGAGCCCGTTGAGGAAGACGGGGATGCCGAGCGCCTCGGCCAGCGCCCGCAGCTCCCCCTCCCCATGGCCCCAGTAGAGGCCACTGCCGGCCATGATCGCCGGCCGCTCGGCAGCCGCCAGCAGCGCCGCCGCCTCCTCCACGCCCGCCGCGGGCTCAAGCGCCGGCACCGCGGGCAGGGGCGGGATCTCGGCCTCGGCCTCGGTGAAGACCACGTCCAGCGGATAGTCGAGGAAGGTCGGCCCACTCGGGGCCTGGGCCGCCAGGTCCAGCGCCGCCGCGGTCATCGCCGCAATCTTCGCCGGCGCCTTCACGGTCGCCGCCGACTTGACCAGGGGCGAGACGAAGGGCAGGTGGTCGATCTCCTGCAGCGAGCCCGAGCCCCAACGCATCTCCGGCGCCCGGCCGCCGAGCACGCCGATCGGCGAGTTGTTCGCCTGCGCACCGGCGATCGCGCTGATGCCGTTGGTCACGCCCGGCCCCGCGGTCAGCGCCGCCACGCCCAGCCCCCGCGTCGCCTTCGCCAGTCCCTCGGCGGCGAAGACCGCGGTCTGCTCGTGGCGGACGTCGACGATCCCGATGCCCTCCTCCTTGCAGCCGTCGTATATGGAGAACAGGTGTCCTCCCGACAGCGTGAAGAGGTGGCCGACCCCCCTCGACCCCAGGACCTTCGCGACGATGCGCCCTCCGTGCTCCATCGGGCGCGAGCCTATAGGTAGTGCCCGGGGCGGGACTCGAACCCGCAAGCCCCTTCCGGGGCAGCGCCTTTTAAGGGCGCCGCTTTTGCCAGTTTCGCCACCCGGGCAAGGCGATGGTAACCCGCCTGCAGACACATAAAACCGCATTAAATGTTCGCGGGGCGCAACTCCGCCGCTGTTACGGTGTCTCTAGGCATAGGAAACAACGCCTTCCCTGGAGGAGAGCTTGGAGGCATCAGCACTCACGCACGCCGGTCGCCGCGGACTCCTCGCCCGCCGCTCCCCCCTGCTCAAGCTCCAGGGCGACGCCAAGCTGGTCGCGATGGTGCGCAGCGGCAACCCCGGAGCCTTCGAGACGATCGTCGACCGCTACGAGGGCCGCCTGCTCGGCTTCTGTCGGCAGATGCTGGGCTCGACCGAGGACGCCGAGGACGTGCTGCAGGAGGTCTTCGTCAACGCCTACAAAGCGATGCTGCGCGACGAGCGCGAGATCAACCTGCGCCCCTGGCTCTACCGGATCGCCCGCAACCGCGCCCTCAACCACCTGCGCAAGCCGACCGCCGACGCCCAGGAATCGATGGACATGGTGCCCGCGGTCGAGGCCTCCTCCACCGCCGAGAAGGTCCACAACCGCGAGGAGTTCCGCCAGCTCCTGGTCGATGTCAAAAAGCTTCCCGAGACCCAGCGCTCGGCCCTGCTGCTGCGCGAGATGGACGCCCTCTCCTATGAGGAGATCGCGGCAGCGATGGAGACCACCGTGCCCTCGGTCAAGTCGCTGCTGGTGCGGGCGCGGATCTCGCTGGCCGAGGCCAGCCAGGCGCGCCTGCTGACCTGCGGCGAGGTCCGGGTCGAGCTCTCCGAAGCGGCCGAGGGCCTGCGCAAGGTCTCCGGTCCGGTCCGCCGCCACGTCCGCGAGTGCGACGAATGCTCCGACTTCCGCTCCCAGGTCCGCTCCAACGAGAAGGCCCTGGCGGCGCTCTTCCCGGTCGGCGGCCTCTTCGCCCTCAAGGGCTTCATTGCCTCCAAGCTCGGCCTCGGCTCCGCCGGCGGCGCCGGAACGGCCGGAGCCGCCGGCGCGGGCGCGGCCGCCGGGGGCGCCGCCGGTGCCGGTGCGGTCGGCGGCGTCGGCGCCGCGATCAGCGGCAGCAGCGCCGCGGGGGGCATCGGCGCGATCGGCGGCGCGATCGGCACCAAGGCGGTCGCCGGTGTGGTCACCGCCGCCGTGCTCACCGCCGGCGCCGGAATCGAGGCGTCGCAGAACTCCGGGACGCCGGCAGCGCCTCCGGCCAAGATCTCCCGGCACTACACGCCTCCCACCGGCCCCGCCATCGCCCCGGCCCAGATAAGCGCACCGAAGGTCGCCGCGGTGGCGCCCGAAGCGACGGCGCCCGCGCCCGCGCCGGCGGCGGTCGAACCGGCTCCGGCGGCAGCCGCTGAGGAAACTGCCCCCGCCGCTCCCGCCGAAGTGGAAGCCGCCGGGCAGTCCAACGCCGACGACGAATCGATCGCCGTCAGCGATCCGGCCGGCGAATCCGTGACCGGCGCCACCACCCCGACCGGCGCCGCGCCGGCCGCAGGCGCCGTGCCCGGCGCCCACAGTGGCGGCAGCCTCGTGGTCGTTACCGTTGGCAGCGGCTCGACTCCACCGCCGCCCCCGCCGCCCGCACCGGTGGTCGAACCGGCGCCGCCGGTCGCGCCGCCCGCCGAATCGCCGGCGCCGGAAGGCGGCGAATCCGCCGCGCCCGAACCGGCTGCCTAACCGGCGGCGTACGCGACACCGAGCCCGGCCAGTTCTTACTCAGGCGCTGTGCGTCTCCCCGGGTTTCAGCAGCACGACCTGGGCTGAGGTCTGGGCCTCGACCTCGGACTTGAAGGCGCCCGAGTCGGTCTCGATCGGCGGGAAGGTGTCGTAGTGCATCGGGATCACGGTGCCGGCGCCGACGAACTGGGCGGCAACGACGGCATCGTGGCGATCCATCGTGTAGTGGCCGCCGATCGGCAGCAGGGCGATGTCGACCGGGTCGCGTTCGCCGATCAGCTTCATGTCGCCGAAGAGGCAGGTGTCGCCGGCGTGGTAGATCGTCTTGCCGCCGAGCTTGATCACCAACCCGGCCGGAGTGCCCGTCACGATCCCGGAGGTGGGGCTGTAGGGAGGTCCTTCGGAGCCCGCGATGGTGCTGGTGTGCCAGGCCGGAACGAGCTTGACCGAGCCCCACTCGAAGCTGACCGTGCCGCCGAGGTTGGGGTCGTTCACTTTCTCGACCCCCTGCTCTTCGAGCCAGTTGGCGATCTCGACGATCGCCACGCACTCGGCGCCGGTGCGCTTGGCGACGCCGACGGCATCGGCCATGTGGTCGACGTGGCCGTGCGAGATCGCGATATGGGTCGCCTCGACTTCCTCACCGGTAGCCACCGCCGCCGGGTTGTTCGGCTTCAGGAACGGGTCGACAAGCAGGGTTACGTCGCCGTCGCTCAGCTCGAAGCAGGACTGGCCGTGAAACTTGATCTCCATCTTCAGCGCTCTCCCTCTGGGTGCGTGGGGTCGGTCATCTCTTCCTTAAGTGCCCAGCCGACGGCGACGCCAACCATCATCCCCATCCGCGCCTCCTCGGCGAGCAGGGCGCGGACGGCGGCGATCCGCTCGTCGGGGTCGGGGACGGTGGCGGCCTTCAACGCCTCGGCCTCGTGCGGCTCACCGAACCAGCCGCCCGCGGCCATCGCGCTGGCCAGCACCTTCTGCAGCTGCGGCGCCGCCTGGGCGACGACGCGCTCAGCCGCGGAGAACCGCTCCGGGTCGAGCAGCCGCTCGATCGCGGCCTCGAGCTGCTTCGCGTCTGGCACCGGCTCAGCCTAGTCAGTCGGCTGGGCGCACGGCCGTGGCGACGAGGCCGGCGAGGGCGCCGACGACACCCCCGGCCAGGCCGGCGACCAGGTCCGCGGTCCCGACGAACAGCGGCAGCGCGATCAGCACCGCCGCGGCGACGGCGACGCCGATCGTGTCGTACTCCTCGGCGATCGCCCCCCGCGCCTCGGCGCGGCGGATCGTGAACCAGGCGGCGAGCGCGCCCAGCGCCATGCCGTTGCCGCCGGCGATCACGGCGAGATTGTCCTGAGCATTGGCGACGGCGCTGCCGGCCAGAGTCCCCAGGGCTCCGCAGGAGACCAGCAGGACCGCGGTCGGGAGGCTGCCGAGGCGGCGCTCGACCCCGGTCGCGAAGACCACCAGGCCCAGCGCGACGACGAACAGGTAGCCGACGTTGACGTAGGCGAAGGGGGCGGCGAAGAAGCGCCACCACTCGTCGTAGAACGGGGTCACCACTCCGCCGAAGCTGAAGATCTCATAGCCGCTGGCCTTCTGGATCAGGAGCAGGGCGGCGGAGCCGAGGATGGCGGCGACGGTCGCGTAGGGCCGGAAGGGCTTGGGCGCGCCGGAGGCGGAACGGCGGCGCAGGCGCGGCCGGCGGCGGCGCGGGCGCTGGGCCTCGAGCGCGCCGTCGCGCCGCTCGAGCTTCGGCGCCCGCTTGCGCAACCTGGTCCCGCAGTAGGGGCACTCGGTTACGTAGGGACTGACCTCGGAGCCGCAGTTCTTGCAGATGACGCTGAGCTCAGTCTCGCTCATAGTCCATCGAGAATAACCCCCTTGTCCCGCGCCCCGCGCCCGTTTGCGGTGGCATACTCCCGGGACACCCGTCTTCGAGGAGGAATTTACGTGGAGCTGAAGAGCCTGACCGAGCAGAAATCGCTGCTCGCGACCCTGCCGCCAGGCAAACGTGCCCGACTGCACCGGCTGCTGTTCGAGTTCGGTCCCGGCAACGGGACCCTGATGCTGCTGCCGATCGACCAGGGGATCGAGCACGGCCCCCGCGACTTCTTCCCCAACCCGGCGTCGAAGGACCCCGACTACCAGTTCCGGCTCGCCGCCGAGGCCGGCTACTCGGCCCTCGCCTGCCAGATCGGGATGGCGGAGAAGTACTACCCCGACTACGCCGGCCGGGTGCCGCTGATCCTCAAGGTCAACGGCAAGACCGACATCCCCTCCTCCGCGAAGTCGTTCTCCTCCTGCAATTCCAGCGTCGAGGACGGCGTCCGGCTCGGCGCCGACGCGATTGGCTACACGCTCTACGTCGGCTCCCCGCGCCAGGACGAGGACCTCGCCCAGCTGCGCCGGGTGCGCCAGGAATGCGACCGCTTCGGGATGCCGCTGGTGGTCTGGTCCTACCCACGCGGCGAAAACGTCGACGCCAAGGGCAGCGCCAACTCCTTCTACGCGATCGACTACGCGGCACGAATGGCGATGGAGATGGGCGCCGACATCGTCAAGCTCAACATGCCGAAGATCGACCCGAAGAAGGACAAGGACGCTCCCGCTCCCTACAACGAGATGGAAGTCGACCAGGCGGAGGCGATCCGCCAGTGCGTCGAATCGGCCGGCCGCGCCCTGGTCGTCCTCTCCGGTGGCTCCAAGACCGACGACGACACCGTCCTCACCAACACCCGCGAGGTGATGGAAGCGGGCGGCAGCGGCGTCATCTTCGGCCGCAACGTCTGGCAGCGCGAGTGGAGCGAGGCACTGGCGATCGTCGAGCAGATCAAGGCCTCGCTGCTCGCCAACGTGCGCCGCACCCCGTAGCGCTTTCCCAGTCCTAAGTAAGTCGTTCGTCCTTCTTAGCGGCGGCCCCTCGGGCCGCCGCTAGCTTTTTCCCGCTCACACGTCGCTGCTCACCTAGAGAGGGAGAAGGAAATGTCAGGACTCCGGCTTCGCCAACCTTCGGCCGCGCTGATCGTCGCCGTCGTCGCGTTGGTGGTGGCAACGGCGGGCACCGGCTACGCGGCGCTCAAACTGCCGAACAACAGCGTCGGCACCAAGCAGCTGAAGAACAGTGCCGTGACCGGCGCCAAGGTCAAGGAGGGCTCGCTGGAAGGCGGCGACATCAAGCTCTCGACGCTGGGCACCGTGCCCGCGGCGACGAAGGCCGGCTCCGCCGAGACCGCGACCCGGGCGACGTCCGCGGAGAGCGCCGCCCGCGCCAACACGGCGACCAACGCCGATCATGCCGTGACCGCCGACAGCGCCGCGAGCATCCCGGCGGCGGGGCCGATCCATCTCGTCGGCACCCCGGGGGAGCCGCCCTTTCTCAGCGGCAGCGCTACCCGCATCTTTCCGGAAGCCGGAGTTGCCTATCAGTCGGTCGGCTTCTATAAGGATCACGAGGGCGTGGTCCACCTCGAAGGCGTCGTCGTCGCCGGCAAAGAAGGCGCAACGCCCGGGCTGCTCTTCGTCCTGCCTCCCGGCTATCGCCCCGCCCCGAATACGGTGCTGGCCTTCGAACCGGCCGAAAAACGCGGAATCTTGATCGGGGGAATCGGGGCGCACGTCGGCGGCGTCGACCTCGGGGGCGCGGTCTTCGCGCCGGAAACCGAAGCCGGGGCGATCCCGCTCGGCGGCATCACCTTCCTGGCCCAGGGTTAGCCAGTCCTGGACGGCGCTGGCGCCGGCGAGCAACGGGGGAGAGTCACGGCCGCCCGCGCCCTTGGGCAGCCGATGGCGGCGAGGAGACGTGGAGCGGGGACGGGCAGCGCGATTCTGCTGCTGCTCGCCGCCGCCGTACTGCTGCGGCCCTGGGAGCATCTCGCCCAGCCCGAGGCCGAGGCCCCCAGTGCCCGCGCCTACGTGGTCCGCGCGGTAGACGGCGACACGATCGAAGCGCGGATCGGCGATGAGACCGAGGACGTCCGCTACATCGGCGTCGACACGCCGGAGACGGTCAAGCCGGGGACGCCGGTGCAGTGCTTCGGGCATCGCGCCTCGGACTTCAACCACCGGCTGGTCGAGGGCGAGCGGGTGCGGCTGGTCTTCGGGGTCGAGCGCCGCGACGTCTACGGGCGCCTGCTCGCCTACGTGTACATCGGTCACAGGTTCGTCAATGCCGAGCTCGTGCGTCATGGACTCGCCCGAACCCTGGAAATCCCTCCAAATACGCTCCACAGCTCGTTTTTTCGGCGTCTGGAGCTAGGCGCCGCGCGGGCGGGGCGCGGGCTCTGGGGTGCCTGCCGGCCGTGAACCGTCCCTTGCAGCTTTGCTACGGTGCCCCGCGGTCCTTTTGGACCAGCCCCCCTTATGAGAATGCGACAAAGCATCTCCCAGTTCGAGAACGCCTTCGAGCAGGAGACCTCACTCGAGCGCCGCCGCCGCGAGCAGCTGCGCCGTCGCGCCGCCAATCGGTCGCGGGCGCGCAAAATCAACCGCACCGAGCAGGAGAGCAAGGTTCGCTTCAGCGTCCTCGCCGTCTGCCTGACCGTAACCGTCGTCGTCGTCGTCGTCGCGATGTTCGAGGCGCTGGCCTTTTTGATGGCCTAGCCGCGAACGACCCGCACTCTTGAATAGACTCGCCCGCCGATGGCCCGACGCTCACTGAAGCCGCAGCTGAACCAGATCCGCGCCTGGGTGCACCAGGGACGGACGGATGCCTGGATCGCGCACCAGCTGGAAATCAGCGCCACCGAGCTGCGCGAGTTCCGCAAGCAGTACGACCTTTCCGCCGACGACGAGAACGCCGGCTCCAGCGAAATCGACCTCCGCGACGAGATCGAAGCCGAGATCGAGGCCGCCGCGGCCGAGCAGGAGGACGTCGAGGAGGACGAAGACGATGAGGACGGCGACGAGGCCGGCGAGGGCTCCGAGCGCGGTTCCGGCGAGGGTCGCCCGAAACGACGCCGCCGCCGTGGGCGCCGCGGTGGGCGCGGCCGTCGCAAAGAGCTCGAGGCGACCTTCGACCACGGCGAAACCGATGGCTACGGGCTCTGGCTCGACGCCTCGGTCAAGGACAACCCTCTCTACACCGAGCACTGGGCCGGCAAACGCGAGGTCACGGTCCGCATCGACGCCGATCAGATCGTCATCCGCCGCGCCGGCTCCCCCGCGCCCGAGTCAGACGACTCCGGCGACGACGACTCAGACGATTAGCTGCTTGCCGCCGGCGAAATCGCCGGCGCCTCGCAGGTAGAGCCAGAAAGCCGCGTCGGCCAGCGACTGCGCGTCGCCCTCCGCCGCCGGCGCCACGTCGATCGCCAGCTGCAGGCACCAGTCGGTGCCGCGCCCGTAGAGGTCGGCCAGCTCGGCGGCAGTGAAGGTGACGCCGATCCGCCGCCGCAGCTCCTCCCGGATCGCCTCGACCAGGCGGTCGGCGAGGCGGCGCGCACGCGGATCGCTGAGCGCCTGCAGCTCGCGGTAGCCCTCCTCCCACTGAAACAGCGCATTGGCGAGTGGGTAGCTCACCGCGCCGAGATTACTCCCGCTCAGGTGTCGGGGATTTCGCGCAGGGGAGCGTTGCGGGGGCCGCAGGCGGCGGGGTCGAGGTTGCCGCTGACTTTCCAGACGGTGACGGGGCCGCTGTGGAGGATCGGTGAGACGGCGGACTCACCGCGCAGCCAGCGCGCCTCCGGCGAGGGGATCGGGTCGCCGGGGTGGAGGAAGTTGAGAAAGGGGGCGGTGACCAGGTAGTCGAGGTCGGCGGCGCTGACGGCGGCGCGGAAGCCGGAGCAGGTCGGGATCGCATTGAAGGCGCCATGGGGGCCGTCTTCGCCGAGGTAGACGACGCGGTTGGAGAGGTCGGTGCCGTAGAAGCCGTACTGGGCGAAACCGGCGCTGGTGCCGGCGAGCCCGATGCGGGCGTCCTCCAGGCCGCGCGCCCAGCGGTAGGCGGAGTCGAGGTTCATGCCGGGGATGCTTTCGGCCGCGACCTCGTTACGGAAGCGTTCGTCGAGGTAGTGGCGCTGCAGCGGATAGCCGATCGCGACGGCGGCGAGCGCCAGGGCAGCGAAGCCGGCGACGACGATGCCGCGGCTGGCGCCGCGCCCGCGGGCCAGAAGCAGCGCGGCGGGGACGAGCACGGCGAAGACGACCAGCGCCAGGGCGAAGGTGCGGGCCGGGTCGTGAGCGGCGCTGTCGGCGCGGTCGCTGAGCAGGAGCACGACCAGCAGCGCTCCCAGCAGCCACCACTGGCGGCGCCCCTTGTCGAGGAAGCGCGGCAGCGGCGCCAGCGCCAGGCCGGCGATGACGGCGCCGTAGACGTAGCGGAGGTTGATCCCGAACGCCTCCGGGGCGCCGTCGGCACCGGCGGCGCTGAGCGGGGTGAAGAGGTAGGCGACGAAGCCGAAGAGCACCACGGCCCCGATCGCTCGCACGACCCGGTCGCGGCCGCTCAGCAGCGCCAGGAGGGCAGCCAGGATCGCCCCTCCGATCACCAGCGGCCAGAGCGCCCCGAAGGCGTCGTGAAGGCCTGGGAAGAAGTAATGGCGCCAGACGCCGGTGTCGGTCGCGTAGTGGACGATGCTGAAGTCGGGCCTGCCGACCTGAAGCCGCTGTGGATGCGGCAGCGAGATCGGCCCCAGGCTTTCGACCGCCGGCAGGGGATTGCCGGCGACGGCCAGGTTGCGCAGGTACCAGAACCCTCCGGCGAGCAGAGCAGGCACGAACCACCAGGCCGCGGCCGCCCATCTCCTCCCCACCGGCGCCAGCACGATCACCGCCACGCTCAATGCCGCCGCCATCGCCAGCGCCGTCACCTTGGTGCCAGCCGCCAAGCCGACGGCAAGTCCGGAGACGGCGAGCGGCCACCCGACCGGCAACGACCCCAACCCCGCATCCCTCCCAGTTCCGCGGTTCCTTTTCCACGGAATAGGTGGATTTGGAACCGCGGAACTGGGTCGGGGGCTGCCAGCCGACGAGCTCGCCCGTTTCTCCCAGGCGTTGACGAGGATCGCGATCGCGGCCAAGGTCAGGGCCGCGGCCATGAGATCGTTCTTCGCCGCTCCTGGCTCGCGCACGACCAGCACATGCGCCTCGAGCAGGATCGCCACAGCCACCACGCTCAGGTCCCCGCGCCCATACGGCCTACCGATGCACCAGGCAGCCAAGAACGCCACCACTAGCCACCCGTAGTTCAAGAACAACGACAGCGTGTCCCGTCCCACCAACAACATCCCATCCGCATGCAGCAGCTCCGAGTTCTGCGGGTAAAACCAGTTCGTGAACACAGTGTCGACGTGATGCATCCCGGTCACCGAGTGACTCTGGGCCATGTCAGCCGCGAACGGCAGGTGGTACCAGAGCGAATCGAAGTTGAAGATGCCCCGGTCCAGCGCATGCTTCGTAGTCAGTGCCCAGTGGCCAAACACCAGGGCCACCACCCCGACCATGATCAGCAGCCGCCAAAGCGCCTCTCCGGTGGGTGGCACCGTAGGGGGGCCCGCCCCCGAGGAAGCTTTAGCTACCGCAGGGGGTGGGGGGTCCCCTGCGGTGACAGGCCCCGCCGGCCAGAACGCGATGGTCCCTGCCACCAAAGCACTAGCGCCCACCAGCGTTCCGCCATAGAGCAACCCGACCGTCCCAAGCACCTCGGAGATCCAGGTCAACAGCGCCACCGCCACAACCGCCTCCACCAGTCGCGCCACTGCGCCCTCCCATGCCGGCATCAGCCGCTCCCGCAGCCGATATGCGCTGAACCCCAGGGAGAGGGCCACCAGGGCCACCTCAGCGGCTCCCAGGAGGTAAGAGCCGAGGCTAAGCACGATTGCGGCCCTGGATGCCGCTCAGTTGCTGAGGCCGCGCACGACCACCGGGGTCTCGCCTTCGGCGACCATCCCCTGGGCGCGGGCCATGCGGGCGATCACGAGCGGGTCGTCGGTCGACTGGATCCGCCGGTGCAGCCGGGTGTTTTCGTGTTGCAGTTCGTGCTGCTGGGCTTTGGCCGCGGTCGTCGCGGTGTAGGTCTTGACGAAGTCGATCGCCGGGTTCAGGTACGAGTAGGCGACGGCTGCCAACACCAGGGTCAAGGCGATCCGGCCGACGCGATCCCAGTTGACGCGGCTGGCGCTCCTGCGGGCCGCCGGACGACGGGCGGCGGGGCGGCGGCGGGGTTTGCTCGCGGTCCGGCGAGCCTGAGCGCGTGCTGCCATGCCCGGTCCTTTGCGGCCGGGCCCCGCATTCCTTCATTTAGAGACGGCGCTGGACGAATGCCTGCAAGCCGGGAAACTCAGCTCGAGGAGCCAAGCTCCTCCTCGATTCGGAGCAGGCGGTTGTACTTGGCGACCCGGTCCGAGCGCGAGGGGGCACCGGTCTTGATCTGGCCGGCGCCGGTGGCGACGGCGAGGTCGGCGATCGTCGTGTCCTCGGTCTCGCCCGAGCGGTGGGAGATCACGGCGGTGTAACCGGCCTCGCGGGCGATCCGGATCGCCTCCAGGGTCTCGGTCAGGGTGCCGATCTGGTTGACCTTGACCAGAATCGAGTTGCCGACGCCGAGCTCGATGCCGCGGCGCAGGCGCTCGGGATTGGTGACGAAGAGGTCGTCGCCGACCAGCTGCACACGCTCGCCGAGCTTCTCGGTCAGCAGCTTCCAGCCGTCCCAGTCCTCCTCGTCCATGCCGTCCTCGATCGAGACGATCGGGTAACGGGCGCAGGCGTCCTCCCAGTAAGAGGCCATCTCCGCCGGCGAAAGGCTGCGGCCCTCGTGCTCGAGCACGTAGGCGCCGTTCTCGAAGACCTCGCTGGTCGCCGGGTCGAGGGCGATGAAGACGTCGGAACCGGGCTCGTAGCCAGCGGCCTCGACACCGGCCAGAACGGCCTGCAGCGCCGCCTCGTTGGACTCGAGGTCGGGGGCGAAACCGCCCTCGTCGCCGCCGGCGGTGGAGAGGCCTTTGGAGGAGAGCGACTTCTTCAGCGCGTGGTAGACCTCGGCGCCGATCCGCAGGCACTCCGAGAAGCTGGAGGCACCGGCCGGGACGACCATGAACTCCTGGAAGTCGACCGAGTTGTCAGCGTGGGCGCCGCCGTTGAGCACGTTCATCATCGGCACCGGCAGGACCGTCGGCTCACCACCGCCGTAGAGCTCGGCCAGGTAGCGGTAGAGCGGCTGGGCCGAGTCCATCGCCGCCGCCTTGGCCGCGGCCAGGGAGACGCCAAGCAGCGCGTTGGCGCCGAGGCGGCCCTTGTTCGGGGTGCCGTCGAGCTCGATCATCGTCTGGTCGAGGGCCCCCTGCTCGGAGGCGCGGGCGCCGGTCAGCGCCGCGGCGATCTCGCCGTTGACGTTTGCGACCGCGCGGGAGACGCCCTTGCCGGCCCAGGCGTCGCCGCCGTCGCGCAGCTCGACCGCCTCGAACTCGCCGGTCGAGGCGCCCGAAGGCACCGCGGCGAGCCCGCGCGCGCCGGACTCGAGCGCGACTTCGACCTCGACGGTCGGGTTGCCGCGCGAGTCGAGGATCTGCCGCGCCTGGATGGAGGAGATCGTGCTCACGGGACGCGCGAGTCTATTGACCCCGACGGCGCCAGGCCGACTGGCGGCGGCGCCTATTCGCCGGTGGGCGGCGGGACGCTGGTGGTGCCGGGCACGCCTTCGGGCAGGGCGCCTTCCAGCGCTGCTTTGAGGCCCACCGGGCGCGGGCGCTGCGGCAGCTGTTCACCGGCGGGTTTGAGGACGCTGACGCTGCCGGGCATCGCCGGTTTGGTCTGGGTGACCGGAGCCGGGCATTCTTTCGGCGGCGTTTTCGGATCGGCTTCGTAGCAGGATTTGAACTGTTCGCGTTCTTTCGCGACGGCCTTCGCCGCCGGGAAGTTGTCGCACCTTTCGATCTCGAAGCCGGAGGCGCAGAAGGTCCGCGAGGACCACTTGCTCTGGTATTCGGAAACGAATTCGGTGAAGACTTCCTGCGCGACCTGCTGGGTCAGCTGGCTTTTGATTTCGGCGCTGACTTCGGGCAGGGTTTTGACTTTGGCCGGGTTCAGTTTCTCGACCTCGATCACGAAGAATTTCCCCTGCACGTCAACCGGGCCGACGACGATGCCGGTCGGGTTGCCGAAGATCGCGTCTTTCAGTTCTTCCTGGCTGGCCAGGAGTTCTTCGGTCAGCGCCGGCTGCAGGCCGCCTTTGGCTTTCGTCGTCGGGTCTTCGGAGTATTTCGCCGCAACCTTTTTCCAGCTCGCCGGCGAATCGTCCTTTTCCAGCGCCGCCTTTGCGGCTTCAGCCTGCGCCTTGTCTTTGTTGACGGCCACCCGCACGTCGCGCGACTCGGCGGTCGTGTACTGGGTGTCCTTGACGCTGTCGTAGTAGTTCGAGATTTCTGATTCCGTGGCCGGCGGCGCCAGTTTGGTGATCGCTTCCTGGATCTGGGTGCTGAGCAGCTGCAGCTTCACCCGGTCCAGAACGTCCTCCTTGGTGAAGCGGGAAGTCTTGAGGAATTTCTGGTATTCGGCTTCGGTTTTGAAGTTCGTTTTCTTGATCTGGGCGAGTTCGGTGGCGATCTGTTTCGGGGTGACCGAGATGCCGAGTTCTTCGGCCTCGCCCTGGATCCAGATCGTGTCGAGCAGTTCGCCCAGCGCCGCCGTCTTCAGTTCTTCGTATTTTTCGTCGCCCGGTTTCGGCGCGCCTTTGAGTTTCGCTTGCGCGGCCTGCTGCAGCAGCGCCCGCTTGAAGTCGGTTTCGCTGACCGCGCCGATCTCGTCGGGGACGTGGGTGACGATCGCCACGTCGCCGGAGGGCACGCTGGGGTGGCCGAGGCCCTGGGCGATCGCGTAACCGGCGAAGAGGATCACGAAGAGCGCGCCGAAGAGCACCAGCGCGAGGCGCTGCCGGCCCGACTTCCTGCTCTGCCCCGGTTTCGCTCCCACGAAGCGGGCAGCATAGTCAAATTGACTAAAGAGAGGCCCAACGAGCGGGAGATGCCCGATCTCCGCCCGGGATCGGCGCTCAGGCCGCCGCGGCCTCGCCGGCCCGGCGCGCCTGGCGCAAGCCGGCGGCCATCGCCAGAACCGCCGCGAGCCGCTCCTCCGGCTCGCCCGCCACGCGGATCGCGGCGGTCTGCTCGCGCCATTCGTAGACCGCGCCCTCGACCTGCTCGGCCAGCACCCCCGCGCCCTCGGAGTCGAGCTCGACCCCGGTGACGCTGAGCCGGCCGCCGCGGAACTCGACGCTGCGGGCACCGGCGAGGCCGAGCTCGATCCGCGCCTGCTGCAGCTTCAGCAGGTTCTCGGCCGGGTCCGGCAGCTGCCCGAAGCGGTCGCCGAGCTCGTCGCGGATCGCCCGCAGCTGGCCCGGCTCCCGGGCCGCGACGATGCGGCGGTGGACGTCGATCTTGGCCGCCTCGAAGGGGACGAAGGTGGCCGGCAGATAGGCGTCGACGGGGACGTCGAGCCGGACCGGCTCCGGCGCCTCCTCGCGCTCCTCCCCCTCCACCTCGCCGCTGGCCGCCTCGGCCACGGCCTCGTCGATCATCTGGCAGTAGAGCTCGAAGCCGACCGCGGCGACGTGGCCGGACTGCTCGTCGCCGAGCAGGTTGCCGGCGCCGCGGATGTCGAGGTCGCGCATCGCGATCCGGAAGCCGGAGCCAAGCTCGGTGTGGTCGGCGAGGGTCGAGAGCCGCGCCGCCGCCTCCTCGGTCAGGGCCTCGGCCGAGGGATAGAGCAGGTAGGCGAAGGCCCGCTCGCGAGAGCGGCCGACGCGGCCGCGGATCTGGTACGCCTGCGAGAGCCCGAGCTGGTCGGCGCGCTCGACGATCAGCGTGTTGGCGGTGGGGATGTCGAGGCCGGACTCGATGATCGTCGTCGTCACCAGGCAGTCGGCCTCGCCGCGGAGGAAGCTCAGCATCGTCTCCTCCAGCGTGTGCTCGTCCATCTGCCCGTGGGCTTCGAGGAAGCGGGCACCGGGAACGAGGCCGCGCAGGCGCTCGGCCGTTTCCGGCAGCGAGTCGATGCGGTTGTGGAGGACGAAGGCCTGGCCCTTGCGCTCGACCTCGCGGGTGATCGCCTTGCGGACCAGATCCTCGTCGTAGGGGCCGACGTAGGTGCGGACCGGGCGCCGGCCCTCGGGCGGGGTCTCGATCACGGAGATGTCGCGCAGGCCGGCCAGGCTCATCTGCAGGGTGCGGGGGATCGGGGTCGCCGAGAGCGCCAGGACGTCGACTTTCAGCTTCAGCTGCCGCAGCAGCTCCTTCTGCTTGACCCCGAAGCGCTGCTCCTCGTCGACTATGACCAGGCCCAGTTCCTTGGCGCGGACGTCGCGCGAGAGCAGCCGGTGGGTGCCGATCAGGACGTCGACCTTGCCGGCCTCGAAGTCCTTGAGCACCGCTTTCACCTCGGCCGCCGGACGCAGGCGGGAGACGCCCTCGACCCGGAACGGGAGGTCGGCGAGGCGCTCGCGGAAGGTGCCGAAGTGCTGCTGGGCGAGGATCGTGGTCGGGACCAGGACGATCACCTGCTTGCCGTCGGCGGCGGCCTTGACCGCGGCGCGCAGGGCGACCTCGGTCTTGCCGAAGCCGACGTCGCCGCAGACCAGTCGGTCCATCGGCCGCTCGGATTCCATGTCGCCCTTGACCGCCTCGATCGCCTCTAGCTGGTCGGCGGTCTCGCGATAGGGGAAGGCCTGCTCCATGGCGATCTGCCACTCGCCGTCGGGCGCGAAGGAGTGGCCGCGGCGGGAGCGGCGCTCGGCGTAGAGGTTGAGCAGCTCGCCGGCGAGGGCGCCGGCGGCTTTGCGCGCCCGCGCCTTCATGTTCTGCCAGCGTTTGCCGCCGAGCGCGGAGAGCGACGGTTCGCCGCCGGCGCCGACGTAGCGGCTCAGCTTCGCCAGCTGGTCGGTGGGGACGTAGACGCGGTCCTCGCCCTTGTATTCGAGGTAGAGGTAGTCGCGGGTGATGCCGCCGACGTCGCGGGTCTCGAAGCCGGCGAAGCGAGCGACGCCGTGGTCCTCGTGGACGACATAGTCGCCGACCCGCAGTTCGCCGAAGGCGAGGCGCCCCTTGCCGGCTCCGGGGGCCGGCTCCTCGGTGCGGCGGCGGTGGACGAGACGGCGGAAGGGGTAGACGGCGAGTTTCAGCTCCGGGCTGACGAAGCCCTCGCGCAGGCGCGCCTCGACGAAGGCGAGGCCGGGGTCGGGCGAGAGCCGGCCGCCTTCGAGCATCCGCGCGTCGAGCCGGTCGAGGCCGTAGCGGGCGCGCTCGGCCTCGCCGCGACTGTCGAAGGCGACGACGGTGCGGTAGCCGGAGCGGATCATTTTCTCCAGCTCGCCCTCGGCCTCCTTGACGCTGCGGGCGGGTGACTCGGCGCGGGCGGCGCGGAAGGCCTCCTCGTCCTCCTCCCCGGCCGCGGTCAGCGCGAGCGCGGCGCGGGCGGCCAGCGGCGCCGCCACATCGACGTAGAGGTGCTGGGCGTCGTCGGCGTGCATCGCCGCGGTCGCGTCCTCCCAGTGGTCGCGCAGGGCGGGCTCGATCTCCTCGGCGGCGGCAAGCACGACGGTGGCGTCCTCCGGGACCAGGTCGAGTGGAGCGAGGAAGCGGTCCAGCGGCAGCAGCTCGGCCAGGTTGGAGAGCTGCTCGTCCTTCTCGGCGGCTTCCATCGCCGCGATCTCGGCCAGCTCGCGGTGCTCGGCGTCGAGCTCCGCGGCCGGAGCCAGCTCGACCCGGTCGGACTCGCCCAGCGAGCGCTGGGTGAAGGTCGAGAACCAGCGCATCGACTCGACCTCGTCGCCGAACAGCTCGATCCGCACCGCCCGCTCCTCGGTCGCCGGGTAGACGTCGAGGATGCCGCCCCGGACCGCGAACTGGCCGCGCGCCTCGACCTGCTCGACCCGTTCGTAGCCGGCGCCGACGAGGTCGTCGGCGACCGCCCCCAGCTCGATCTCCTCGCCTTTGGAGATGGCGAAGCCGGCCGGGCGCAGCGAGGCGTCGGGAACGGCCTCGGCGAGGGCGACGGCGCTGGCGACGACGACCGCGTCGGCTTCGTTGGCGAGCGCCTCGAGCGCGTCGATCCGCAGCCCGACCAGGTGCGGCGGCGGCGTCACGTGGGAGGCGTAGCCGGTCCCGCGCGATGGGTAGAAGCGGACCCGGCGCGGAGCCAGGTAGGCGCGCAGATCGGCCGCGAGGTCGCGGGCGGAGCGGTCGTCGGCGCTGACCAGCAGCGCCGGGCGCCCGGCCAAGCCGCGATCGTCCTCCAGCAGCGCCGCCAGCAGCAGCGGCCGCAGCATCGTCGAGGCCGGCACCGCGATCGCCTCCACCCCGCCCGCCGCGTCGCGCACGCGCCCGGCGAGCGCATGCACGCGCTCGCTCTCGGCGGCAATCTCTATTAGTGGGCGGAGGCTCATGGCAGCAGGAACGCCCGGATCGACGGATCCGGCGCGGCCGACGATTCTAGGCTGCCGCGGCCGTCAGCCGAGGACGGTGAACTTGCGCTTGGCCGGCGTCGGGTCCGCCTTGCCGGCGGAGTTGACCGCGCGCACCTGGAAGACGTGCTTGCCGACCTTCAGGTCCTTGTACTTCTTCGGCGACTTGCACTTCTTGAACTTGCCCTTGTCGAGCTTGCACTGGAAGCTCGAGCCCTTGACGCTGGAGGTGAACTTGAAGGTCGCGGTGGTGCTGTGCGACTTCGCCTTCGGCCCCTTGCTGATCTCGGTCTGAGGCAGTGCCGGGTTGCCGAGCGCCGGGCCACAGCCGGTGATCGCCAGGCAGGCATCCGCGCCGGCGGGAGCCGCGACGGCAGCGGCAGCGGGCGTTGCAGCGATGGCAAGCTCGGAGGTCCGGCGCGGTTCCAGCGTCTGCGTGGCCGCCACGAAGCCCCCGGGCGGGACCGGGGCCGTATATGCGAGCACCCAGAACCCGTTTTCGTCGGCCACCGCTTCGCCAAGGAAGGACGCGATCTCGCCCGGACCGGGTCCGGCCTTGCGGAAGACGCGCACCAGGGCTTCCGGCGCGGCCCGTCCCCTCGCCCCGGTCGTCGTCACCGTCCCGAATAACGGCGGTTTGATCCCGGAGTTGGGCCCTTTCGGTTCGGTCGTCGGGTTCAGGGAGACCAGGTCGATGAAGGGGCCGCCGTTACCGGCGCCCCGGTTGCGCCCGACCTCGTTGTCGCTGCTTTCGGCGTTGGCGATTTCGATCGCTGCGCCGCCGGCATCGGAGATCGCGTTTTCCTGCCAGGGCAGGTCACCCCCAATCCGGTTGCCGCTGATGCCGAAGGGCGGCAAGCCATGGACGCGGACCCCGGCCGCACCGCTGCCGAGGATTTCGTTGCCGAGGATTTCGTTCTGTTCGTTTTCGATCAGGACGGCGTTGACGTCGGAGGTTTCGATCAGATTGCCTTCGATCAGGTTGCCGTGTTCTTCGACCGAGAGCGAGGTCGCGATCCCGGTCTGGGCACCGGCGATCCAGTTGCCGGCGATCCAGGCCCCGAAGCCCCGTTGTTCGATTCCGACGCCTCCCTGCATCGCGATTTCGTTGCCCCCGATGGTCGCTTCGCCGCCGGGGCTCGCCCCAGCTTCCGCCCCGACGAGGACCCCGCCGAGCGACGGCGCCACGACAGCCGCACCCGCGGCGTCAAGCCCGATCGCGTTGCCACGGACGACCAGATCGCCCGCGCCCGGAGTGGCGCGAACCGCGACGGCCCCACCCGCGAACAGGTTCGCTTCGCCGACCCGGGGGCCGCCGACGACGGCGTGCGGGGACGCACCGACGTGGACGCCATCGAGCCCGTTTGGGAGCGCCACCGCGCCACCGGCGTCGAGGCCGATGTAGTTACCGACGATCGTGGTCTCGGTTGCCGGGACCTCGGGGCCGCCGTCGCCTTCGAGATCGACGCCGTTCGTTCCCGCGCCCGAGATCACGTTGCAGCCGCCATCGCAAGCGGGCGTCGCCTGCGCCTGTGCGCTCAGCCCGACGCCGATCTTCGTGCCCGTTGCCGCGGGACCGGATTCGACCCCGGTCACCTCGATGTCCTCGCCATTGGCGACGGCGGCGTCGCCATCGGGGTCGACCCCGAAGTAGTCGCCGAGGACTTCGGTTGCCGTGGCCCCGAAGACATCGAGCCCAACGCCGGAGTTGCCGGCGAAGACGTTCGGCGTGCCGCCATTGCCGATCAGACTCCTGTTCGCCCCAGGGCCGAGGAGGATCCCGGTGCCGTTGCCATCGACACTGTGGTCGAGCCGGACGCCCAGCCAATTGCCGAGCGACTTGAACCGCGTCGTACCAGAGACCTCGATGCCGGTCTGGGCCCCCGTGATCGCCAGCCCGCCGATCGCAACCCCTTCCGTGTTTTTCACGCTGAACGCCGGTTCGGTCGGTCCCGGCCCGTCGACGCCAACACAGGGGCGCAGTTCTTCGCCTTGGGGCACACATTCGCCAAAGATTTCGACTTCACCCGTGATCGCCGGCAGACTTTCGCTGAGGGAGATCGTGCCGCCCAGCCCGCCGTCGAACAGCCCTTCTTCTCTGAAGTCGACGGAATCGGCGCCGCCCAGCGCGTTCGACTCCTCGAGCGCCGCGCGCAGGGTGCAGACGTTCGTCGCGGTTTTGCAGAATTCGTCGCCGGGGGTGGCGTCGCCTTCGTCAGCGACGCTGTCGACTTCGAAGGATTCGGCGGCGGCGCCGGCTGGCGGCGCCAGGACGCAGACCAGCGCAATCAGCGATGCGAGCAGCAGCCCCGCGACGACGCTTCCCCCTGCTTCCCCTACCGGCACGCCGCGACTCTAACCGTCCCCGGTCAGATAGGCAAGGGTTCTTAAACGCTGCAGAAACCTTAGCTAGTCAGGCTGAGGCAGACCGGGTCCGGTGCGGGCCCAGTCGACCTGGCCGACGCCCTCGGCCTTGGAGCGGCCGACGATGTCGTCCCACTCGTGCAGCATCCGCTTCAGCTGGGCGACCGCCTCGGGTGGGTGGGCGGCGACGCTCGCCGGCCAGCTCCAGGGCCGAGGCCTCGGTCGCGGCGGCCGGGGCGACGCGGTTGACGAGGCCGAGCCGCAGCGCCTCGTCGGCGCCGACCGTGCGCGAGGAGAGCAGCAGGTACTTGGCGGCGGCGAGGCCGCAGAGGGTGACCAGGCGGGCGGGGCCGACCGGGACGCCGAGCGCGGCGCCGGGGAAGCGCATCCGCAGGTTGGCGCCGCCGACCCGCATGTCGCAGGCGATCGCGATCTCGGCGCCGCCGCCGACGACGTCGCCGTGGCAGGCGGCGACCGTCGGCTTCGGGAAGGCGACGATCTCGTCGTAGAGGTCGGCGAAGAGCTGCATGCGGCGGACCTGGCCCTCCTCGTCGAGCTCCTCGCGCACGTCGGCGCCGGCGGAGAGGCCGAGGTGGTCGGCGGAGCTGATCACCAGCACCCGCACCGCCTCGTCACCGCGCGCCACCGCCAGGTGCTCGAGCAGCTCGACCAGCATCTGGGTGTTGATCGCGTTGCGCGACTTCTCCCGTTCGAGCCGCAGCAGCGCGACCCCGTTCTCGTCGACCGCGTAGCTCGTCAGCTCGCTCACGCGGCGGAACCTAGCTGCTCGACCAGGCGCTCGGTCTCGTCGGCGGCGCTCGCGATCAGCGCCTCGACCTCGGGCTTCGGCTCGCGGAAGCGGCCGAGCACGTAGGCGGCGACGATCTCGGGGTCGGTCGAGTCGGGCCGCCCCACGCCCGACCCGGACCCGCCAGAACTCGGCGTCGCCGAAGCCGCGTTTGAGGCTCTTGAGGCCGTTGTGGCCGGCGAGGCCGCCGCCGAGCCGGGATTCGATCCGGCCGAACGGGAGGTCGATCTCGTCGTGGAGGACGATCGACGCGGTCGAGCGGCACCTTCAGCGAGCCGCGGGCCGGGCCGGCCGAGTCGCCGGAGGCGTTCATGAAGCTGAGCGGCTGCAGGATCGCGACCCGGGGACCGCCGAGGCCGGCCCGCCCTTCGGCGATCAGGCCGTTGAACTTCTGCCGCGGCTTGCCCAGGTCCCAGCGCCGGGCCAGCTCACCGGCGACGGCGAAGCCGACGTTGTGGCGGGTGCCGGCGTACTCGGGCCCGGGGTTGCCGAGGCCGACGATGAGGATGCGGTCGCCCCCACTCGCCGCTGTCCTGATGACGGCGGCGGAACAGCGACAAGGACTACTCGCCCTCGGAGTCGCCCGAGTCGCCCTCGGAGTCGCCGTCGCCGGCATCGGCCTCGCCGACCAGCTCGGTCTCCTCCTCGACCTCGGGCTCGGGCTCTTCCTCGACCCGCGGCGGCGAGAGGGTGACGATCGTGACCTCCTCGGGATCCTCGGCGACGAAGGTGACGCCGTCGGGCGCGGCGATCGCGGCGAGCGTGAAGGTGTCGTTGATCTCCATCGCCGAGACGTCGGCGACGATGCGGTCGGGGATGTCGGTCGGCAGCGCTTCGACCGTGATCTCGCGGGTGACGTGCTCGAGCACGCCGCCGCCTTTGACGCCGGGAGCGGTGTCGGCGCCCTCGAGCTCGATCGCGACCTCGGCCTGGATCGCCTCGTTCGAGGTTCACCTCCTGCAGGTCGATGTGCTGGAGGCTGCCGCGGACCGGGTGCAGCTGCTGCTCCTTGACCACGACCGGGACGGCTTTGCCGCCCTCGATCTCGAGGTCGAAGAGCGCGGCGCCCTCGCTGATGACCGCCCGCACCTCCCGTTCGGAGACCTGGAAGGCGGTTGCCTCCGAGCCGCCGGAGTAGACGACGCCGGGCACCAGGCCCTCGCCGCGCAGGCGGCGGGTGGTGCGGGAGCCGAACTCCGCGCGGGGAGCGACCTTCAGGGTTGAGCGTGCGCTGGCCATCGGACGGGAGAGAATAGAGAACCCGGCGCAAAACGGAACGTGTGGCAGTCTTGCGGCGTGGCTGACGACTCCAAGATCCCCAAGGGCCGGGTCCGCCGCTCGGCCAAGCTGGGCTCGATCGTCGGCGTCCAGGGCGCCCGTTACGCCGGCACCAAAGCGGCCAACGTCGGCCGCTCCGAGGAGGGCGGCAAAGAGAAGCTCGAGCAGCGCCACCTGGAAACGGCGATGAAGATGGTCGGCGCGCTCGGCCAGATGAAGGGCGCGGCGATGAAGCTCGGCCAGTTCGCCTCCTTCATCGACACCGAGTTCATCCCCGAGGAGTACCGCGAGATCTACCAGGAGCAGCTGGCGAAACTGCGCACCGACGCGCCGGCGATGCCCTGGGAGAAGGTCGTCAAGGTGCTGGAGGAGGAATACGACGGCGAACCGCTCTCCGAGCTCTTCGCCGAGATCGAGACCGAGGCCTTCGCCGCCGCCTCGATCGGCCAGGTGCACCGGGCCGAGCTGCTCGACGGGCGCCAGGTCGCGGTGAAGATCCAGTACCCGGGGATCGCCGAGGCGCTCGACGCCGACCTCCGCAACGCCGGCACGATCGTGCGCCTGGCCAAGGCGATCGCCCCCGGCCTCGACGCCAAGGCGATCGCCGAGGAGCTGCGCGAGCGGATCATGGAGGAGCTCGACTACGAGTACGAGGCGCAGAACCAGCGCTTCTTCGCCCGCGCCTACCGCGACCACCCCTTCATCTACGTGCCCGAAGTCGTGACCCGGCTCTCGCGGCGGCGGATCCTCGTCACCGAGCTGGTCACGGGCATGGACTTCGAGCAGATCAAGGAGCTGCCGCAGGAGCAGCGCAGCCGCTTCGGCGAGATCGTCTTCCGCGGCAGCCTCGGCTCGATGTTCAACCTGCAGCACTTCAACGCCGACCCCCACCCCGGCAACTTCATCCTCATGGAGGACGGCCGCGTCGCCTTCCTCGACTTCGGGATGACGAAGAAGCTCGACCGCGAGCAGATCGTGCTCGAGCAGCGCGCCTTCGACGCCGCCTCGCGCGAGGACCCGGAAGCGTTCCGCCAGGCCCTGCACGACCTCGGCTTCGTCAAGAAGCCCTCCAAGCTCGACGCCGAGCGGCTGCTGGAGCACATGGGCGCGGTCGGCGGCTGGTACATCGAGGACCGCGAGATCGAGATCACCCCGAAACGGGTGATGAAGATCATCGAGTCGACCAACGACCCGCGCTCGGAGTACTTCGACCTGATGCGGCGCGAGTCGATCCCGGCCGAGGAGCTGATGGGGCGGCGGATGGAAATCGGCGTCGTCGCCGTGCTCGGCCAGCTGCGGGCGAAGCGCAACTGGCACCGGATCTTCCGCGAGTGGGTCTACGCCGACGCGCCGGCGACCGAGCTCGGCCAGCAGGAATGGGAGTACTTCGAGGAAAGAGGGGTCAAGCGGGCCCCGGGCCTGGCCGAAATCAGTTGAGACGGCCGGCCGAACCACCTGAGGAGGAACGATGAGCAGATTCAAGCGCGGTTGGGGACTGACGAAGAAGAGCTGGGCGCTGCTGAACGCGCATCGCGAACTGATCCGCTTCCCGCTCTACGGAGCGCTGCGTGACGATCCCGCTGGCGATCGTCTTCGGCGGCCCGGGGCTCTACCTGCTCGACCAGAAGAGCTACGGCGGCGCGATCCCGCTGCTGGTCGATCGGGGTCTACGTGCTCAGCGTCGTCGGCACCTACTTCGCCGTCGGCCTCGCCGCCGCCGCCAACAAGATCTTCCAGGGCGAGCGAGGCGACCGTCGCCGACGGGCTCGCCGTCGCCCGCAGCCGCTTCCCGGAGATCTGCGGCTGGGCCGCGCTCTCGACCGCGATCGGCCTGCTCGATGGCCCTGCTCGAGAACCAGGGCGGCGCGCTCGGCAACATCGCCGCCCGCCTGGTCGGGATGGCCTGGGCGCTGGTCACCTTCATGGCGGTCCCGGTGCTGGCGATCGAGGGCACCGGCCCGTTCGGGACCCTGAAGCGCTCGGCCTCGATCTTCAAGGACAAATGGGGCCAGCAGATCACCGGCAACATCGCGATCGGCGGCGCCGTCTTCCTCTTCGCGATCCTCCCCGCCGCTCTGCTGATCGTCGCCGGCGTCCTGCTCTGGTCCTCGTCCGGCCCCGCCGCGGTGGCGCTGATCCTGATCGGCGCCGTGATCATGTGCGTGGCGCTGCTGATCCAGAAGGCGCTGAGCGGCGTCTTCGGCGTCGCCCTCTACCGCTACGCGGTCGAGCGGCCAGGCGGTCGGCGGCTTCACCCAGGAGGAGCTGGAGTCCGCCGTGAAGCTGAAGAAGGGCCGCAACGCGCCGCCGACGGCCACGCCCGGCACGGTCTAGCGGGCTCGCGGTGCCAGAGCTCGAGGTTCGCGGCCTGACCAAGCGCTACGGCGAGCACCGTCGCCGTCGACGATCTCTCCTTCGCGGTCGAGGCCGGCCGCGTCACCGGCTTCCTCGGCCCCAACGGCGCCGGCAAGACGACGACGATGCGGGCCCTGCTGGGGCTGCTGCGGCCGAGCCAGCGGCGAGGCCCTGGTCGAGGGCAGCCCGCCGGTCGCGATGACCGACCCGCTGCGGACGATCGGGGCGGCGCTCGAGGCGACCGCCTTCCACCCCGGCCGCAGCGGCCGCAACCACCTGCGCACCCTCGCCGCCGCCGCCGACATCCCGCGCGCCCGGGTCGAGCAGGTGCTGGAGATGGTCGAGCTCAGCGGCGCCGCCGACCGCCGCGTCAAGGGCTACTCGCTGGGGATGCGCCAGCGCCTCGCCCTCGCCGCCGCGCTGCTCGGCGAGCCGCGGATCCTGATCCTCGACGAGCCCGCCAACGGCCTCGACCCGCAGGGGATGCGCTGGCTGCGCGACCTGCTGCGGGCGCAGGCGGCGGAAGGGCGCACGGTGCTGGTCTCCAGCCACCTGCTGAGCGAGGTCGCCCAGACCGCGGACGAGCTGGTGATGATCCGCGCGCGGCAAGCTCGTCGCGCAGACTTCGCTGGCCGATTTCACCGCCGCCGAGGCGGGCCGGATCCGGGTGCGGGCCGCCGACTCCGGCGGCGCTCGCCAGCGGCGCTGGAGCGCGAGCGGCGGCGCGGTGGAGCGCGAAACGGCGATGGCGCCCTGCTAGTCGAGCGGACTCGAGCGCGAGCGGATCGGCGAGCTGGCGCTGGCGCCTCGGCATCGCGATCCACGAACTGGCGCCGCAGCGCTCCAGCCTCGAGGAGCGCTTCATCGAGCTGATGGGCGACGAGGAGGACGGCTCGATGAGCTTCCTGCGCAGCGAGTGGCTGAAGCTGTGGACGACGCGGACCACCTGGGTGATGCTCGGCATCGGCCTGCTCGGCGAGGCGCTCTTCGCCGGCCTCTACACCGGCCTGACCGGGCTCGGGGAGGTCGAAGAACAGCTGGCCGAAGCCGAAATCGCGACCGGCGTCGGCCTGCTGATGGTGCTGCTGCTCGTGCTCGGCGTCCTCATCGTCACCACCGAGTTCCGCCACGGGACCTCGAGCTCGACCTTCCTCGCCTCGCCCAAGCGCTACCCGGTGCTGCTGGCGAAGCTCGGCGCCTCGCTGCTGGTCGGCCTGCTGGCCGGGCTCGCCTTCGTCGTCGTCAACGGCGGGCTCTCGCTCGGGCTGATCGCCGAGCGCGGCGGCGACCTGCCTCCCACCAGCGAACTCGTCTCGGTCTACGCCGGCGTCGTCGCCTCGTTCGCGATCCTCGCCGCCTTCGGCCTCGGCGTCGGCGCGATCGTCCGCAACCAGGTCGGCGCGATCATCGCCGCGATCGCCTTCTTCTTCGTCCTCTCCCCCCTGCCTGAACTGCTGCCGGGGTCGATCGGCGAATACTTCCCGGCCCAGGCGCTCGGCGCCCTGCACGGCCACACCGAAGGCGACGGCACGCCTCGGCCAGGTCAGCGGCGGCCTCGTCCTCGCCGCCTGGGCCGCGGGCCTGGTCGCGATCGGCACCCTGCTGATCTGCCGGCGCGACGTCGCCGACTGAGGACTCGCGGCGTATCGAGCTTTCTCCCCGCTATGGCGGGGTCAACCCTGGATACGCGCGAATAGCCGCGGGTCGTTGGAGCAGAGGCCGTCGACGCCCATCGCGACCAGCTCGCGCATCCGCTTCTCGTCGTCGACGGTCCAGGCGATCAGCTCGACCCCGGCGAGCTTGCAGATGCGGGCGAGGCGGGCGCTGGCCAGCGGGTGGTAGACCCACATCGCGCTGACGTCGATCTTCGTCAGCTTCTCGGCCGCCAGGCCGGGCAGGCGGTAGCGCATGACCCGCAGCGCCGCCGGCAGGATCGGCTTCGCCCAGGGCTTCGAGTTCCATTCCTTGGTCACTTTGGGATAGGTCCAGCCGCGCCGCAGCTCCGGCGCCAGCTGGACGATGCGGCCGAGCGAGTAGAGCTCCATCGTCGAGACCATCGCCCGCTCGGTCAGACCGCGCTCGCGCAGCGCGTCGATCAACTCCTCCTCGCGGCCGGGCAGCTTGATGTCGAGGTCGATCTCGACCTTGTCCAGCGGCGGCTCGAGGAAGGCGTCGAGCGCCTCGGTCAGGGTCAGCGGCGTGCGGCGCGCGGCGTCGGCCCAGTCGTGGGCGACGACCAGCGGCGCCCGCTGCTCCAGCGGCAGGTGGGCGTCCTGCAGCCAGAGCACGTCGAGCTCGATCGTGTCGACGCCGGCCTCGACCGCGGCCGCGAAGCTCTCCAGGGTGTTGCCGGGAACGATCGCGTCGGCGCCCTTGTGGCCGACCAGGCGCAGCTTGCTGGGGGCCTCGGTGGCCAAAGCCGGGAGCCTAGAAGAGCTGGTTCTCGCCGGCGAAGATCTCGGAGACCGAGTCGTCGGTGAAGATGCGGCGGATCGAGTCGGCGAAGGTGCCGGCGGTCGAGAGCACCGAGATCTTCTCCGGGGCGCCGGGGCGCAGCGGCAGCGTGTCGGAGACGACGATCCGCTCGATCGCCGAGTCGGCCAGCCGCTCGTAGGCGGGGCCGGAGAAGACGCCGTGGGTGGCGGTGGCGATGACCCGGGCCGCGCCCTCGTCGAGCACGGTCTGGGCGGCCGCGCAGAGGGTGCCGGCGGTGTCGATCATGTCGTCGACCAGGACCGCGGTCTTGCCCTTGACGTCGCCGACCACGTAGCCGATCTCGGCCACCTGCTGGGCGGGGCGCTCCTTCTCCATCACCGCCCAGTGGGTGCCGATGCGGCGGGCGAAGTTGCGGGCGGTCTTGACCCGGCCGGCGTCGGGGGAGACGATCACCAGGTCCTCGGCCGGGTACTGGTCGGCGAACCACTGGGTCAGCATCGGCATCGCCGTCATGTGGTCGACCGGGACGTGGAAGAAGCCCTGGACCTGGCCGGCGTGGAGGTCCATGGTCAGGACGCGGTCGATGCCGACGCCCTCCAGGCACTTGGCGACGATGCGGGCGGTGATCGGCTCGCGCGGGGCCGACTTCTTGTCCTGGCGGGCGTAGCCGTACCAGGGCATGACGGCGATGATCCGGTGCGCCGAGGCGCCCTGGGCGGCGTCGATCATCGTCAGCAGCTCGATCAGCGAGTCGTTCGGGGTCATGCCGCTCTGCTCGCTGGCGCAGGTCGACTGCACGATGAAGACGTCGGCGCCGCGGATCGACTCCTCGTAGCGGCAGTAGACCTCGCCGTTGGCGAAGGTCTTCAGGGTCACCTGGCCGAGGTCGATGTCGAGCTTGCCGGCGACTTTGGCGGCGAGGTCCATCGAGCTGCGGCCGCCGAAGACCATCATCCGCTTCGAGTAGTCGTGAGGGATCGCGCTGGACACCTGCGGATGCTCTTCGATCGTGCTCACTGGCTCTGTTCCTCTCGCATCTTGGCGGCCTTGGCGGCCGCGTATCCGTCGATGTTGCGCTGCGCGTTCTCGCTCACGGCCAATGCCCCCTCCGGGACATCGTCCTTGATCACCGCACCGGCGCCAGTGTAGGCGGAGTCGCCGACCTCCACCGGCGCGATCAGCATCGTGTCGACGCCGATCCGCACGTCGACGCCGATCACCGTGCGGTTCTTGCTCGAATCCGTCGTAGTTGGCGGTGATCGTGCCGGCGCCGATGTTGCTGCCGCCGCCGACGTCGGCGTCGCCGATGTAGGAGAGGTGCGGGATCTTGGCGTTCTTGCCGATGTGGGAGTTCTTGATCTCGACGAAGGTGCCCGCCTTGGCGCCGGCGTCGAGCACGGCGCCGGGGCGCAGGTAGGCGAAGGGGCCGACCGAGCAGCCGTCGCGGACCTCGCACTCGACCAGGTAGGAGTGGACGACGGCGGACTCGACGCCGACGGCGCTGTCGATCGAGCGTGGTCATCGGGCCGACCACGGCGTGGGCGCCGACGCGGGTGGCGCCGCGCAGGCTGGTGCCGGGCTCGATCCGGGCGTCGGCGCGCGATCTCGACCCCGGCGTCGACCCAGGTCGAGCCGGGGTCGACGACGGTGACGCCGGCCAGCATGTGGGCCTCGAGCAGGCGGCGGCGGGCCTCGGCCTCGACCGCGGCGAGGTCGACGCGGTTGTTGACGCCCATCGTCACCGCGAGGTCGTCGGCGAGGTGGGCGGCGACGGTGTGGCCGGCCTCGCGCAGGGCCGGGAAGACGTCGGGCAGGTAGTACTCGCCCTGGGCGTTGTCGTTGGAGAGGCCGGCGAGGGCGGCGGCCAGCGGCGCCGCGTCGAAGGCGTAGGTGCCGGCGTTGATCTCGCGGATCGCCAGCTGCCCGGGGTCGGCGTCGCCGGCGGCTTTGGCCTCGACCACGCGCTCGACGTCGCCGGAGCCGGTGCGGACGACGCGGCCGTAGGAGGCGGGGTCGTCGAGCTCGATCGTCAGCATCGTCGCCGCCGCCGGCGAGGCCGCGTGGGCCTCGAGCAGGCCGGCGATCGTCGCCGCCGAGAGCAGCGGCACGTCGCCGGAGAGGACGAGCACGGTCTCGCTCGCCTCGATCAGCGCCAGGGCGGCGCGGATCGCCCCGCCGGTGCCGTCCGGCTCGGGCTGCTCGACCGTCTCCACGCCCTCGGGCAGGCCGGCCGAGAGGTCCATCCCGGGAGAGACGATCGCGGCGACCCGGCCCGCCCCTGCCTCACGGGCGGCCAGGATCGGCCAGGCGACCATCGCCCGTCCGCAGACGGGATGCAGCATCTTCGGCGTGGAGGAACGCATACGCGTTCCTTTCCCCGCCGCCATGACGAGAACCAGGGGAGAACTCACTCCCCGATCCTATTAGCGAGCGATAGCGAGGGCGCTAGCGGGCGCCGCGTGAAAGCTCTTTGCCGACCAGGGCGACGGTGGTCAGGGTCCAGCCGGCGAAGATCAGGTCGATGCCGACCAGCAGGCCGATCGCCCAGTCGGCGGAGCTGGGGAACTTGGCGAGGACGAGGATGCCGATCAGCAGGCTGCAGACGCCGCTGAGCCCGACCAGGCCGGCGTTGCGCTGGCCGCGGGCGAGGAAGGCGACGGTGATGCGGGTGAGGCCCATGAAGAGGAAGTAGATCCCCAGCACCAGGGTCAGCGTCAGGGTGCCGTTGTGCGGTTCGAAGATCAGGTAGACGCCGACGACGACGGTCAGCGCCGCCCAGATCAGCCGCACGATCAGCGAGCCGACCGAGTGGGCCGAGAAGGCGGCGGCGACGAGGAAGGCGCCGGCGATCAAGAGGATCCAGCCGATGAAGATCGCGGTCCCGACCGCGGCGACGGCGGGCACGAGGATGGCGATGCAGCCGACGACGATCGCGAGGATGCCGACGGTCAGCAGCGCCTTCCAGCTGCGGGCCAGGCCCTCGCGCACTTCCGGGTCCATCGATGCTCCTCCGATCTCCACGCGGAAAACCCTAAGCGGCGGCGCGGCGGAACTGGGGAGCCCGGACTCGAACCGGGACGGCTGGCACCAAAAGCCAGTGGCCTACCATTAGCCGACTCCCCAGCGCGCCCTGAGTTTTACTCCTCCGCGCTGCTCCTGGCGACTTTGCCGCCCTTGGATCCGGGCTCCAGCGCCGGTCCGCGCGGGGAGGCGATGCCGAGCACCCGCATCGCCTTCAGGCCCAGGCCGAGCTTCTCGCGGCCCTCGGTGGCGGAGACGTCGTGGCCGCAGAGCTCCTTCACCCGCTCCAGCCGGTAGCGCACGGTGTGGCGGTGGGTGAAGAGCTGTTTGGCGGTGGCGGCGACGTTGCCGTCGTTGTCGAGGTAGGCCTCGACGGTCGCCACCAGCTCGGTCTCGTACTGCTCGTCGTAGCCGGAGAGCGGCTCGACCGTCTCCGCGTAGAAGCGTTCGAGCTCGCCCGGGTCCTCGCTCATCGCCGGCAGCAGCAGGCGGTAGGCGCCGGTGTCCTCGAAGGCGAGCAGCGAGTGGCCCTCGGCCTCGCCGACGTTGACCGCCAGCCGCGCCTCGCTGCCGGCCCGGTAGAGGTCGACCGGGTCGGCGCAGCGGCGGCTGCGGCCGGTGCTGATGTGGAAGCCGGAGAGGCTGTCGTCGAGCTCGCGGGCGAGGCCGGCGGCGGCGCGGGCGAGGCGCTCGTCGTCCTCGGCGGGGACGATCACGGCGATTTCGGCGGCGACCTCGCCGTCGACGGTGGTGGCCAGGGAGCCCTGGGCGAGCGAGCGCAGCGCCCGCATCGCCAGGGTCAGGACGCGCTCCCGCCACTCCCCCGTCTGCGCCGCCCGCGGCGCCGCCCGCAGCACCAGCACGCCGGCGCCGCGGTCGAGGTCGGCGCCGAGCTCGGCGGCGCGGGCGACGATGTCGCCGCGGTCGGTCACCTCGCGCGCCAGCACGGCGGCGACGAAGGCGCTCGCCACCTCCTCGCTCTCCCACTCCGGCGAGCGCGAGCGCTCCAGCTCCAGCGCCAGCAGCGTCGTCACCATGCGGGCGATCGCCGGGTCCGGCGGCTCTTTGGCCCGGTAGCGCAGCTCGCCGACGGCGGAGTCGGCGACCCGCAGCTCGACCGCGGTGACGCCGTCGCCGCCGGAGAGCAGCTTCTTCTCCTGGTCCGGCGAGGCGCCGGCGACCGCGAGCACGGCGCTGGAGCGGTCGATCAGGGCGACGCTGGCGTCGAGCAGCCGCGCCGCGGCGCGCGCCACCGCGGGCAGGCCGGCGCCCGACTCGACCGCTTCCGAGAGCGCGTCGAGCAGCCCTGGATCTTCCGCTTTTGCAGGGATTTCAGCCCCCTCCGAGGTTGCCGGCACCGACTCATTATCCCCAGCCTGGTGCCATTACCGGCGGTGGCGCGGGGATTGGCGCCCTACTTGCCGTTGACGAAATTCGAGATCTCGGGGTAGTAGTAGACGATCACGAGCCCGATGACGACGCCGCTGACGACCAGCGCGGCGAGCACGAAGATCGAGAGGAAGCCGGCCGCCGCCTTCTCCCAGATGCGGCCGTGGGCGCTCAGCGCCGGGGAGAGGATCAGGGTCACGAAGGCGACCAGGCAGATCAGCCCGGCGGCGCCGAAGAGGAAGTACTGGTGGCCGATTTTGGCCAGGGCGAAGAGCGTCATCGATGGGGATTCTGCCGCACCTGGGTGATGACGAGGCCGACGGCGGCGCAGAAGGAGAAGCAGGCGGCGCCCAGGGCCCAGCCGGCGCTGACGTCGCTGAGGTAGTGGAGGTTGAGGTAGACGCGGGAGAGCCCGACCAGGATCGTCAGCGCGAACCCGGCCGCGACCACGGCGGCGCCGCGCGCCATCCCCGGCCGCAGGCGCAGCACGATCGTCACCGCCAGCCAGACGTAGAGGACCGAGTGGGCGGCGTGGCCGCTCGGGAACGAGGAGCCCGAGGCGGAGGCCAGCGCCCCCTCGGGGCGGGGGCGGTCGACGGCGTCCTTGATCTCGTGGATGCCGATCTGGGTCAGCGTCATCCCCGCCAGCAGCACCCCGACCTCGGCCCAGCGGCGGCGGACGGCCAGCAGCGCCGCGCAGACGGCGGTCAGCCCCCAGGTGAAGACCCCCGAGCCGAGGAAGGTGAAGACCTTGGAGAAGTCGGTGAACCAGCCGGCGCGCAGGTGTTCGGCCAGTTCGATCGCGGTCATGTCGCCGGGGGTCGGCCCCGGCTCGCGGCCGACCAGCACCCCGTAGGCGATGAGGACGAAGAGGGAGACGGCGAGGACCGCCATCAGCGAGGTGAACTCGAGCCCGAAGGTGCCGCCGGGAGTGACCCGGTCCCAGAGGAACTCGAACTGCGGCCGGTAGCGGCGGCCGAGCACGACCAGCCAGCGGGTGGCGGCGTGGCTCTCCAGCCAGCGCACCGCGGCGACGCGGTTGGCGGCGACGCGGAAGTGGCGGTAGAGGAAGACCGTGCCGGCGACGACGACGATCAGGGTGCCGAGCAGGAAGGCGCCTTTGCCGGCGTACTTGCCGGCGGTCTCGATGCTGCGCGAGAAGAAGTAGCCGACGAGGATGTGGGCGCTGGCCCAGAGCCCGGTGCCGAGCACGCTGTAGGGGACGAAGGCGCGATAGCGCATGCCGGAGCTGCCGGCGATGAAGGGGGCGAAGGCGCGGACGAGACTGATGAAACGGCCGATGAAGATCGTCTTGCCGCCGTGGCGGGAGAAGTAGTCCTCGACCTTCTCGAAGCGCTCGTGGCTGATCCCGAAGCGCGGCCCGTGCTTGATCACGAACTCGCGGCCGAGCCGGCGGCCGAGGAAGAAGCTGGTCGTATCCCCCGCCCAGGCCGAGAACCAGGCGATCGCGATCAGCAGGTAGATGTCGATCGCGCCCTGGCCGGCGACGGCGCCGCCGAGCAGCATCACCGTCTCGCCGGGGACGACGAGGCCGACGAAGGCGCCGGTCTCGGCGAAGGCGAAGGCGCCGACGATCAGGTAGGTCCAGGCGCCGAGCGTGTTCGAGAAGTCTTCCAGCAGCTTCTGCAGGTCGAGGTGCCCGAGTTCCTGGCTGAGCAGGTAGTAGCCGCAGGCGACTGCGACCACGGCAACCCCGATCAGCAGCTGTTTGCGGCTGATCCCCCCGCCGCCCTCTCCCGGCATCTTCATGGAGCGCTCCCCGCCGCGCAGACGATCGCGTCGTCGCGGTCGATCGTCGCGGCGGCGGCCTGGGCAGCGGCGAGATCGGGGAAGAGCCCGACCGCGGTCGGGCCGGAGCCGCTGAGGATGGCGACGGGCGCGCCGGCTTCGCGCAGCTCGTCGAGGGCGTCGCCGATCGCCGGCCGCAGCGAGCGCGCCGGCGCCTCGAGGTCGTTGACCAGCAGCTCGGGGTAGGTGAGCGGCGAGGCGCCGGCGCCCGCGGCAGCGCGCAGCCGGGTCGCGAGCTCCGCGAGCTCGTCGGCCTCGCGGCCGAGGCCGAGGCGGTCGGCCTCGGCGAAGACCGCGGCGGTGCTGAGGCCACCACCGTCGGGCAGGAGGACGGCGGCGTGGGGAGTCGGCGGCGGCAGCGGCTCGACCCGCTCGCCGGCCCCCCCGACCAGGGCCAGGGCGGGGCTGAGCTGGGACGGAACGTCGGCGCCGAGCGCGGCCGCCAGCGCCGGCAGATCGTCGACCTCGCCGGTGGCGAGGCGGAGGACCGCGGCGGCGTCGCCACTGCCGCCGCCGAGCCCCGCCGCCACCGGCACCCGCTTCTCGATCTCGACCCGCAGCGGCTGCCGCTGCCAGCCGCGATCGCGCAGGCCGGCCAGGGCGCGGGCAGCCAGGTTCTCCCCCTCGATGCCGGGGCAGATCACCTCGTCGCGCTCGGCCTCGGAGACCTCGATCAGGTCCGCCAGCGCCAGCGGCTCGAACAGCGAGCAGAGCTCGTGCAGGCCGTCCTCGCGGCGCGGCCCGAGGTAGAGGCAGAGGTTGAGCTTGGCGGGGGCGTGGACGAGCATCGCGATGGGAGCTGCAGTCAGGCGCTGGACTGGAGCTTCGCGGACAGGGCGGCGAACTGCGCCGGCGAGAGCGCCTCCGCCCGTGAGTCTTCGGCCAGCCCCAGCTCGGCCAGCGCCGCCCGCGCCGGGACGAGCGAGCCCTTGGCGCCGTGCTCGAGCGAGCGGGCGAGCGACTTGCGGCGGTGGGCAAAGGCGGCGCGGACGAGGGCATGGGTCGCCGGGTCGGCGGCGGGCCCGGTCCGGCGCAGGCCGAGGATCGCCGAGTCGACCCGGGGGCGCGGCTTGAACACGGCGGGGTCGACCTTGCGGACCAGCTCGACCTCGCAGGCGAGCTGGGCGACCACGCTCGGCGAGCCGTAGGTGCGGCTGCCCGGCGCCGCCCGCAGGCGATCGGCGATCTCCTTCTGCACCATCACCGACCAGCGCCGCAGCGAGGGCAGCAGCTCGATCGTGCGCAGGATCAGCGGCGTCGCCACCGAGTAGGGCAGGTTGGCGACCATCGCCGTCGGCGCCGGCTCGAAGCCGGCGAGGTCGATCTTCATCGCGTCCCCCCAGTGCAGGCTGACGTTCTCCAGAGCGGCGATCGGCGCCAGCGCCGGCTCCAGCCCGCGGTCGATCTCGACCGTGTGGACGTGCGCCGCGGCAGCGGCCAGGCGCTCGGTCAGCACCCCTTCGCCGGCGCCGACCTCGAGCACGACGTCGTCCGGCGCCAGCGCCGCGTCGCGGACGATCGCGTCGAGCAGGTTGGGGTCGGCGAGGAAGTTCTGACCGAGGCGGACCAAGGGTTTTGACTACCAGCCGAAGAGCGCAGCGGCGTTGGCCTCGACCGTGCGCTCCAGCTGCTCGTAGGAGACGCCGCGCTCGGCGGCGACGACCTTGGCCGTCTCGACCACGTTGGCCGGCTGGTTGCGCTTGCCGCGCAGCGGCTGCGGCGCGAGGTAGGGAGCGTCGGTCTCGACCAAGAGCAGGTGCTCGGGGACCTTGGCGGCAGCGAAGCGGAGCTCCTTGGCGCTCGGGTAGGTGACGTTGCCGGCGAAGGAGCAGTGCCAGCCGCGCTCGGCGGCGTCGGCGACCCGGGCGGGAGCCGAGAAGCAGTGCAGGATCACCGGATGACCGGCCGCCCTGGCGTCGAGGGTGGCGAAGATCTCGTCGACCGCGTCGCTGCCACCCTCGGGGTCGCGGGCGTGGATCACGATCGGCAGCCCGAGCTCTGTCGCGATCTCGATCTGGGCGGCGAAGGCACGGCGCTGGTCGGCGGAGGCGGCCGTGTCGCGGTAGTAGTCGAGCCCGGTCTCGCCGATCGCCCGCACCTTCTCATGAGCGCCGAGGCGGGCGATCTCCGCCGCCGTCGCGTCGTCGAACCCGGTCGCCTCGTTGGGGTGGCGCCCAACCGCCGCGAAGACTCCCTCGTGGCGCTCGGCGGCAGCGATCCCGGCAGCGTTGGTCTCGGCGTCCATGCCGACCGTGAGCATCTTCCCCACCCCAGCCTCCGCCGCCGCCGCGACCACGTCGGCCTCGGCTCCGTCGCAGAGGACGAGGTGGGTGTGGGAGTCGATCATCCCCGGGAGTCTAAGAACGACCGGGGCCCCGCGCGCTTGGCGGCGCGGGGGCCCGGTCGCGATCAGCCGGTGCGGGTTAGGAGGGGCAGGTAAAGGCCGGCAGTGCGGCCGGTGGGTTGACGGTGCCGAAGATCGCACCGAGCAGGGAGTTCGTCAGGGTCGTGACCAGGCTGCCGACGCTGCTTCCGAGCAGGTTCGACTGCGTAGTCAGCGATTTCGCCTGAGTGCAGAGCGCTGCTACCTGGGGAACCGATTTCAGCGCACCGGTCAGTTCGGTGTTGGTCACGTCTTTGAGGACGTCCTGGACGCCTTTGACGTTCGAGGTCAATCCGGTGACGTTCGTGGTTAGCCCGCCGAGGTTCGAGGTCAGCCCGGTGACGTCGGAGGTCAGCCCCGTGACCGTCGTTCCCAACCCCGCGACCGTCGTGTCCACATCCGAGAGTTCCGTTTCGAGCAGCGGCAGGCCGGCGATCGTTTTGGTCAGCTCGGTGTTGGTGACGCCGTTGAGGATGCTTTCGAGACTGGCTATTTTGAGATTGAGGTTGACGATTTTGGTTTCCAGCGCTGCTTCGCCGGTGTTGGGAGCCCCGGTGGTGCCGGTTTGACCCTGGTCGCCTTTCGCACCGGTCCCGCCGGCCGTGCCCGGCTGACCCTGGGGGCCCTGCGGGCCGGTGGCCGCACCGCTCCCGGAAGGGCCGGCGACGCTCCAGGCGAGCTTGCGCTCCCCCTTTCGGCACTTCTTGTTTGCCGGCACGACCCTCATCGCGCCCTTGACCTTGCCCTTGACCCGGTAGCAGGCGCTGATCTGGCCGCCCTTGCCGATCGCGGGCGCGGCCACGGCGGTGCTCGCCAGGGCCATCGAGAGGACACCGGCCAAAGCCAGTGCCAGCAGCAGCGAGACCCGGCCGAGTCCAGTTTTCACTTCCATTTGGGGTACCGCTCTTGGGTTCATGCCGCCTAAATCGGCCAGAAATCTTTGATAGATCAAGAACTCAACGTTTGATCTAGATTTATTTGAATAAAGATGTGTTTCTGTAACGAGTCTTGCAGCGAGCCCTCGAATAGCCTCTTCCCCGATGCCCGACCCCGCCGACTACTACCGTGAGATCTACCTCCGCGGGCTGGGTGGCGAGACGCCGGCGATCCCGGTCGCGAGCGCCGAGCTGGAGCGCCAGGCGGAGGCGGCGATGGACCCGAAAGCCGCCAACTACGTCGGCGCCGGCGCCGGCAGCGAGGACACGATCCGGGCCAACTCCGAGGCCTTCCGCCGGCACCGGATCGTGCCGAGGATGCTGCGCGACGTCGCCGCGCGCGACCTCTCCACCAACGTGCTCGGCACGGCGATGCCGGCGCCGCTGCTGCTGGCCCCGATCGGCGTCCAGAAGGTCGTCGACGAGGAGGGCGAGCTGGCGACGGCCCGCGCCGCGGCGGCCGTCGGGGCACCGATGATCGTCAGCACCGCGTCCCACTTCAGCCTCGAGGAGATCGCCGCGGCGGGCGGCGCGGGAGCACCGCGCTGGTTCCAGCTCTACTGGGCGACCGACCGCGAGCTGGTCGCGAGCTTCGTCGACCGCGCCGAGCGGGCCGGCTACGGCGCCATCGTCGTCACCGTCGACACCTTCGTCCCCGGCTGGAAGCCACGTGACCTGCAGCAGGCCTGGCTGCCCTTCCTCAACGGCATGGGCCTCGGCAACTACTTCGCCGACCCGGTCTTCCGCGCCGGCCTGGAGGTGCCACCGGAGGAGGACGTCGGCGCCGCCACCGGCCACTTCCTCGGCATCCAGGCCAACCCGGGTCTGAACTGGGACGACCTCGCCTGGCTGCGCGAGCAGACCTCGCTGCCGATCCTGATCAAGGGGATCCAGCATGTGGACGACGCCCGCGAGGCGGCGCGGCGTGGCGTCGACGGCATCGTCGTCTCCAACCACGGCGGCCGCCAGGTCGACGGCGCGATCGCCTCACTCGACGCCCTGGCGCCGATCGCCGCCGCGGTCAGCGGCGAGCTGGCGATCCTCTTCGACAGCGGCGTCCGCACCGGCACCGACGTGCTCAAGGCACTCGCCCTCGGCGCCGACGCCGTCTGCCTCGGCCGTCCCTACGTCTGGGGCCTGGCGCTGGAGGGCCAGGCCGGCGTCGAAGCGGTGCTGAAGATGACCCTGGCCGAGCTCGACCTGACGATGGCCCTCGGTGGCCTCACCCGGCCGGACCAGCTCGGCCCGGACTGCCTCGCCCGGTCCTAAAGTTCCGCGGTTCCAAATCCACGAAATACGTGGATAGCGAACCGCGAAACTCTCGGCTCCCATTCCGTGGTTCGAAGTCCTCGGAATGCGCGGGTAGGGAACCGCGGAACTACTCGGAAGGGGCGTCGACCTTCGGGAACAGCGCCGGGATGCGCTCGACGCTCTGGCCGCCGGGGCGGGAGCCGAGCTCGGCCAGCGCCCGGCCCTCTTCGCCGAGCGCGGCGAGCAGCGTCTCGGTGCTGCGGGGCAGGTAGGGAACGAGCAGCAGCGTCGTCACCCGGATCCCCTCGACGAGGTTGTAGAGGACTTCGTCGAGGCGCTCGGGGTCGGCCTCGTCCTTGGCCAGCACCCACGGCTGCGTCTCCTCGACGAAGCGGTTGAGGCGGCGCACCAGCTTCCACACCTCCTCCAGCGCCTGGGTCAGCTCGGCCCGGTCGAGCAGCTCGCTGAAGCGCGGCACCGCCCCCTCGAAATCCTCCGCCAGCACCGCGTCGACCGCCGCCACCGGGACCGTGCCGTTGCGGTAGCGCTCGACCATCGCCAGCACCCGGCTGGCGAGGTTGCCGTAGTCGTTGGCGAGCTCGGTCTCGTAGCGCGACTCGAAGCCGGCGGTGGAGATCGAGCCGTCCTGGCCGAAGCTGACCTCGCGGAAGAGGTAGAAGCGCAGGGCATCGGCGCCGAAGCGGTCGATCACCGCGAACGGGTCGAGCACGTTGCCGAGGCTCTTCGACATCTTTTTCTCACCCATCAGGAGATACCCGTGGATCGTCATCCGCCGCGGCGGCTCGAGCCCCGCCGCCATGCACAACGCCGGCCAGATCACCGCGTGGAACTTGAGGATGTCCTTGGCCAGGACGTGCAGGCTGGCCGGCCAGAAGCGCTCGGTCAGGTCCTCCCCCTCGCGGGCGAAGGTCAGGGCGGTGACGTAATTGAGCAGCGCGTCGAACCAGACGTACATGCGCTGCTCGGGGTCCCAGGGCAGCGGCAGCCCCCACTTCAGGTCCGGCCGCGAGAGCGAGACGTCTTCCAGCCCCCCCTTGATGAAGGCGACGGCCTCGTTGCGGCGGAAGTCGGGGACGGCGAAATCGGGCTGTCCCTCATAAAGCGCTTCCAATTTCTCCTGGAAGGCGGAGAGGCGGAAGAACCAGTTCTCCTCGCGCACTTTCTCCAGCGGGATCTCGTGGATCGCGCAGGTGTTGCCGGGGCCGAGCTCACGCTCGGTTTTGAAGTCGGCGCAGCGCGGGCAGTACCAGCCCTCGTAGACCCCTTTGTTGACCCAGCCGTTGTCGTAGACCCGCTGCATGATCTCGGCGACCTTCGCCGTGTGGCGGGGGTCGGAAGTGCGAATGAAGAAGTCGTTGGAGGCGTCGATGATCGGCAGCAGCGCCTCGAACTTGGCCGCGTTGCGATCGGCCAGCTCCTGCGGGCTGATCCCCTCCCGCTCCGCCGCCAGCTCGATCGGCTCCCCATGCTCGTCGGTGCCGGTGAGGAAGAACACGTCCTCCCCGCGCTGGCGCATGTGCCGGGCGAGGATGTCGGCGGCCATCGTCGAGTACGCGTGCCCAAGGTGCGGCTCCGCGTTGACGTAGTAGATCGGGGTGGTGATGAAGTAGCTCATGCCTGACCTACGTTAGGGATGGGCGCTAGCGCCGCGCCTCGCGCCCGGTCAGCGCTTTGTAGAGGTCGTTGGCGCGGGTCCCGGTCAGCGCCGCGACGACGCTGGCGGCGGCACGGGGGCGGGCGCCGGACTGGACCAGGTGGCGCAGGGCGTCGACCGCGAAGCCGACGTCTTTGTCGTCGCTGCCGGAGGCGGCGGGGCCGATCACGAGCACGATCTCGCCCTTGACGTCGCCGCGGAAGCGACGGGCCAGCTCGCCGAGGGTGCCGCGCGCCACCTCCTCGTGCATCTTCGAGAGCTCGCGGCAGACGGCGGCGTCGCGGTCGGGAGCGAGCGAGGCCAGCGCCGCCAGCGACTCTCCGACCCGGCGCGGGGACTCGAAGGCGATCACGGTCTCGGTCGAGCGCAGGACCCGCTCCATCTCCCCCGCCCGGCGCGGCAGGAAGCCCTCGAAGCGCCAGCGGTCGGTCGGCAGCCCGGAGGCGACCAGGGCCACCGGCACGACCGAGGGGCCGGGCAGGACGGTGACCTCCAGATCCCGTTCGATGCAGCGGTGGATCAGCTTGTAGCCGGGGTCGGAGATCGCCGGCATGCCGGCGTCGGAGACGAGGGCGACGACGTCGCCGCGCTCGATCCGCTGCGCCAGCTCGGTCGCCCGCGCGGTTTCGTTGCCCTCGTGGTTGGAGACCATCCGCGGCGCCGGGCGGATCCCCAGCTTGTCGAGCAGCGAGCCGGTGCGGCGGGTGTCCTCGCAGGCGATGTAGTCGGCGCTGACCAGCGCCTCGCGGACCCGGGCGGTGACGTCGTCGAGGTTGCCGATCGGCGTCGGGCAGACGACCAGCCTGCCCGGCATCAGCCCTCTCCCTGCTCAAGATCGACCCGGGCCAGCGCCGCGGCGCCGATCATCCCGGCGTCGTTGCCGAGGGTCGCCTCGAGGATCGGCGTCTTGTTCATCGGGTTGAGGGCGCGTTCGCGCACCTCGCGGCGAGCCGGGTCGAGCAGCAGGTCGCCGGCGGCGATGACGCCGCCGCCGACGACGATCGCGTCCGGCTGGAAGATGTTGGCGAAGCTCGAGCAGGCGACGCCGAGGCGGCCGCCGATCAGCTCGAAGACGCCGATCGCAGTCTCGTCGCCGGCGAGCGCGGCCTTCGTCACGGCGGTGCCGTCGACCTTCTCCCCCGCCGCCAGCAGCTTGCCGAGGGCGGAGTCGGGCGCGCTTTCGGCCGCCGCCAGCCCCTCGCGCCCCAGCGCCGTGCCCGAGGCAAGCGCCTCGACGCAGCCGTGGTTGGGGCAGTTGCCCTGGCAGGGTGGCCCGTCGGCCTGGATCACCGTGTGGCCGAGCTCGGCGCCGGCGCCGGTGGCGCCGCGGTAGATCTCGCCGCCCAGCACCAGGCCGCCGCCGATCCCGGTGCCGACGGTCAGCATCACGATGTTCGGCTTGCCCTGGGCGGCGCCGTAGAGGTACTCGGCCAGGGCGGCGACGTTGCCGTCGTTGTCGACGAAGACCGGCAGCCCGACCCGCGCTTCGATCAGGTCGCGGATCGGCAGGTCCGAGAGCGGCAGGTTGACGGCCGAGACGGCGATGCCGCGGTCGTGGTCGATCGTCGCCGGGATCCCCAGCCCGACCGCCTTCGCCTCGGGGCGGGCATCGCGCGCCTCGCTGATCTCGCGGATCAGCAGCTCGACCAGCTCGTCCTCGCTCTGCCCGGTCGAAGCCTCGCGACTCTCGTAGAGGACCTCGGTGCCGTCGAGGACGCCGACCAGCGCCTTCGTCCCCCCCAGATCGACCCCGATCGTCTCCATCGCGCTCATGCGCGCCGGGGGGCTGGAAGGCGGTCGACCGAGGACATCGCCATGATTTCTAGCCCTTTTATGCCCGACAGTGGAGAGCAGCGGCCTTCAGGACCGCCCGACTACAAGGTCTACCGGTCCCGCAAGGGCCTGTTTTCGCGTCTGCGCTCGGCCGACCTCGGCAGCCTCCGGGACCGCGCAAAGCTGCCTGGGAAGCGGCCTAAGAAGGATCGCGAGCCGCGCGAGGGGCGCCGTCTGCCGAGGCCGAGCGGCGGCGCGAAGCGAGTTCTCAAATGGGTCGGGATCGCCGCTTTGGGATGGATCTTGCTCAGCTTCCTGGCCTTCGCGGTCTCCGCCCAGCTGCAGTCGTTCAAGCTTTCCGGCGAAGCCAAGGACGCCCTCCACGGCAACCCGCTGCTGCTGCCGAGCGCGCAGACGATCCTCGTCCTCGGCACCGACGCCCGCCCGCCCGACACCAAGGAGCCGGGCGCGCCCCACTCGCAGAAGTGCTTCGAACAGCAGTCGCACGGCGACGCTCCCCACGACGGCTGCGAAGCCGGGGAATACCGCGCCGACACGCTGATGCTGATCCGGGCCGGCGGCGGCGCCTTCCGCAAACTCTCGATCCCCCGCGACACCTACGCCGAGATCCCCGGCCACGAGACGCCGCAGAAAATCAACGCCGCCTACTCCTTCGGCGGCGCCGCCCTGCAGATCAAGACGATCGAACAGTTCCTCAACCTGCAGATCGACCACGTCGCGATCGTCGACTTCACCGGCTTCGAAGACCTGATCGACGCCGTCGGCGGGGTCGAAGTCGACCTCCCGCACAAGCTCTGCGCCGACATCGCCGGCGGCTCCGGCGGCGGCCAGGGCGGCGTCACCCTGCACCTGAAGAAGGGCGAGAACACCCTCGACGGCGAAAAAGCCCTCGCCTACTCCCGCATCCGCGAGCCGAGCGAATGCCCCGGCCCCGGCAAGAGCGCCTTCACCCTCGGCTACAACGACTTCGACCGCGAGAAAGCGCAGCAGGCGGTCATCAACGGGATCAAGGGCCGCCTCACCGACCCCCTGCGCGCCCCCTACAACTTCATCAAGGGACCGATCATCGGCTGGGAGGCGCCAAAGGCCTTCGTCAGCGACATGGGCTTCCTGACGATGCCGCAGCTGGTCCTCTCCGCCGCGATCGGCGGCAGCGCCCCCGCCCACGTCCTCTGCGGCAACGCCGAAGGAAGCATGCGGCGAAGGCCCCGGCGGCAGCGTCGAAGTCCCCGAGTCGACCCGGCGCAAGGCCGTCAACCAGTTCCTCAACGGCTAGTCGGCGGCCGCGGCCTTCGGCTTCGAGTCGCTCGACTTCGACTCGCTGGGCTTCGAGTCCGAGGAGCCGGACGCCGGAGTCCGAGCTCGGAATCGGAGCCCTTCGACTCCTTCGAGCCGTCCGCGCCGGCGCCGCCCTTCTTCTTTTTCCCGTAGTCGGTGTTGTAGAAGCCCGAGCCCTTGAAGTGGACCGCGGGCGAGTGCAGGACGCGCACCGCCGGGGCGCCGCACTCCTGGCACTCGGTGAGCGGATCGTCGACCATCTTCTGGATCACGTCGAAGACGTGGCCGTTGTCGCATTTGTACTCGTAGATAGGCACGGGCTGCGGGATTATCGCAGCCGCTACGGTTCCGGCATGTCCACGACCGAGCCCGAGGCACGCCCGACCGAGGTGACGATGGAGGAGATCGTCGCCCTCTGCAAACGGCGGGGGTTCGTCTTCCCCTCCTCGGAGATCTACGGCGGCCTCGGCTCGACCTACGACTACGGCCACTACGGCGTCCTGCTCAAGGGCAACGTCAAAGCCGAGTGGTGGCGCTCGATGCTGCAGGAGCGCGACGACATCGTCGCGCTCGACTCGGCGATCCTCCAGCACCCGCGGGTCTGGGAGGCCTCGGGCCACCTCGAGGGCTTCACCGACCCGCTGGTCCAGTGCCTCGGCAAGTGCAAGCGGCGCTGGCGCGAGGACCACCTGCGCGAGGCGGTCGAGGCCGAAGGCGGCGACCCCGACGCCGAGCTCAAGTGCCCGGAGTGCGGCGGCGACCTCTCCGAGCCGCGCCAGTTCAACCTGATGTTCGAGACCCACGTCGGCCCCGTCGCCGGCGAGGGCTCCGAGGTCTACCTGCGGCCGGAGACGGCGCAGGGGATCTTCATCAACTTCAAGAACGTGCTCGGCTTCGCCCGCAAGAAGCCGCCGTTCGGGATCGCCCAGATCGGCAAGTCCTTCCGCAACGAGATCACCCCCGGCAACTTCATCTTCCGCACCCGCGAGTTCGAGCAGATGGAGATGGAGTTCTTCGTCCCGCCCGACCAGGCCGAGCAGTGGTACCGGACCTGGATCTCCGAGCGCGAGCGCTGGTACACCGACCTCGGCCTGCGCCCCGACTTCCTGCGCGTCCGCCCCCACGACGCCGACGAGCTCTCCCACTACTCGTCCGGGACCAGCGACGTCGAGTACCTCTTCCCGATCGGCTGGTCGGAGCTGGAGGGGATCGCCAACCGCGGCGACTTCGACCTCAAGCAGCACGCCAAGTTCAGCGGCGAGAAGCTCGAGTACTTCGACCAGCAGACGAAAGAGCGCTACGTCCCACACGTGATCGAGCCCGCCGCCGGCGCCGACCGCGCCACCCTCGCCTTCCTCGTCGACGCCTACGAGGTCGAGGAGGTGGAGGGCCGCCAGCGCACCGTGCTGCGCCTGCACCCGCGCCTGGCCCCGGTCAAGGTCGCGGTGCTGCCGCTGGTCTCCAAGGAGGGCATGCCGGAGAAGGCCCGCGAGATCTTCAGCGACCTGCGCAAGCGCCTCCCGGCCGAGTTCGACGAGGGCGGCTCGATCGGCAAGCGCTACCGCCGCCAGGACGAGATCGGCACCCCCTGGGGCATCACCGTCGACCACCAGACGATGGAGGACGACACCGTCACCCTGCGCGACCGCGACTCGCTGGAGCAGACCCGGGTCCCGATCGAGGGCCTCGGCGACGACCTGGTCGCGCGCCTGCACCAGCCCTGGCGCAGCCCCAAGCTCGGCGCCTGAGCCCCGGCCCGCCGCCGGTCCTCGTTTCCCGCCGCTAAAGGGGCAGCCCCCTCGCGGTCGAAGCAGTACGCGACTGTCCTCGACCGAGCACAAAGGAGACCATGGCCTACGAGATGAAAATCCGCGGCACCGAGCACGAGGTGAAGGTGCGCAGCCCGTGGGCCGTGGCCCTGCTGCCGTTCATCACCTTCGGCATCTACCACTTCGTCTGGTGGTACAAGATCAACAAGGAGCTGAAGGCGTACGGCGAGGCGAAGGGCTACGACCTCGGTCAGAACCCGACCAACTCGCTGCTCGCCCTGATCCCCGGCTTCATCATCATCATCCCGCCGCTGGTCTCCTACTGGCGCGGCACCAAGCGCGTGATGGGAGCGGCGAAACTCGGCGGCAAGGAGCCGGTCAACGGCTGGATCGCGCTGCTGCTCTACCTCTTCATCTCACCGGGCATGTTCGCCTACCTGCAGGTCTCGCTGAACCACGTCTGGGAGCAGGAGGCCGAAGCCCTGCCGGGTCACGAGGCACCGCCGGTGTCCGACACGATGCCGCCGCGCCTGCCGGACGACCAGTAGGCACCAGCTTCACCCGGAGCGTCGAGAGCCCCGCCACCGCGGGGCTCTCCGCTTGCCCGGTCTCCGAGCTAGGCGCTCTGGGTCAGCCCAACCACAATCCATATTCACTCCACTGGCGGATCGACGAAAACGGGCTGGTCCTTGACGATCGCGGCCCGCGCCGCCTCCATCTGGTTGGGGGTCCCGAACAGCGGCCGCACCAGCTCGGTCTCGAGCCTCAGGGTCACCTCGGGCGGCGCGCTCCCAGCCCTCGTTGAAGAGGCGCTTGATCGCCCGGATCGCCTCCGGCGAGCGCGCGGCCAGCTCGGCGCCGAGCTCCAGCGCGGCGTCCAGGGGAGGAGTCGGCGACGCGGGTTGACGAGGCCGAGCGCCGCCGCCTCGGCACCCTCGACTGATGCGGCCGCTGAAGGTCAGCTCCTTGGCGATGTCCTCGCGGACCAGCCGCGGCAGCGCCGCGCTGATCGCCATGTCGGGGACAAGCCCCAGTTTGATCTCCATCACCGAGAGCCGCGGCGTCCGGGAGCGGCGATGCGGATGTCGGCCCCGAGCGCGATCTGCAGGCCGCCGCCGAAGCAGGCTCCGTGCACGGCGGCGATGACCGGTACCGGCAGCGAGCGCCAGCCGTAGGAAGCGGTCTGGGCGAGGTTGGCGACTTCGTCGTTGGGCCGGTCGACCAGCATGCCCGGGTCGAAGGCGCCGGCGGCGACCGCGGCGAGGTCGAGGCCCGAGCAGAAGCTGAGGCCCTCGCCGGAGAGGACGACGACGCGGGCGCTGGGGTCAGCCCGCAGCTGCTCCTGCGCCTCGCGGATCGCCAGGAACATCTCCGGGTCGAGGGCGTTGTGCTTGTCGCCCCGCACCAGGCGGACATCCGCCACCCCCGCCTCGACCTCGATCGACACCCGTTCCGGGTTCATGCCCCCACCCTACTTGCGCCGCTCCACTCGTCGGAGAGGAAGCGCTCGACCGCCGCCGCGTCCGCCTCGAGCGCCTTCGCCGCACCCTTGCCGATCGGTCCAGCGGCTCGATCCTGACCTTGCCGCCGGCATAGCGCCAGGTCGCGACCGCGCGCCCGTCGACCAGGGCGAAGGGGCGGAAGATGCCGTTGGTCGTGACCAGCAGCTTGTGCGGGCCGACGACTTCGTCGCGCGAGGCCCAGCCGAGCAGCAGCGGGTCGAAGGCGCCGAGCAGGCGCGGCGGCGGGTGCGGCTCGGCCGGCTGGCGCTTGGCGAGGTCGACGAGACCGTCCTCGCGCTCGACCAGCTCCGAGGCGATCGCGCCGAGGCCGGCGCGGGCGTCGCGCAACGGCAGGCCGGCCCAGCGGGCGAGGTCGCGGTCGTCGGCCGGGCCGTGGCCGGCGAGGTAGCGGCGGGCCAGCTCGGCCAGCGCCCGGTTCGCGGTCGACCGGCTTCTGCGGCCCGAGCCAGTCGCGGACGAGGACGTAAGCGTGCTGCTTGCCGACCATCGGGCCGCGCACGGTGATCCCGCGCAGGGCCGAGAGGAACATCAGGTGGATGAAGGCCTGGCCCGCGGTCGGCAGCCTCGCGGCTTCCAGGCGCTCCTTCAGCTGGGCGCCGCTCAGCGGTCCCTCCTCGGCGAGCGCGCGCTCGATCGTCTCGATCGCCCGCTCCGCCGCCTTCTCCGAGACCCCCTCCTGCCGCAGCCGCCGCGTGCAGCTGGTCAGCAGCGGTGGCGTCGTCAGCGCCTGCAGCAGCGGGTAGTCCTCGCTGCGGACCAGGTGCAGGGTGCCGCGGTTGAGCCAGGTGATCAGCAGCGAGCGCTCCTCGCGTCAGTTCGCGGTCGACGTCGGCGGCGCTGAGCCCGGCCGTGCGCGCGCGAACCGCGAGCCGGGCGCCGCGCGGATCCTGCCCCTGCACCGCCAGCAGGCGCTCGGCGACGTCCGACCGGCCGCTTCAGCGGGGTGCCCGAGAGCGCCTGGGCGGTCAGTCGTTCGGCGATCGGCGCGCGCATCGAGAGCCGATGATGGCGATTGCCGCTCCGCGACGATCAGAGTGCCCTGGACCACGGCTGCCGCGAGAACGCTGACCATGACGCCGCCGCCGACCCGGAACATCAGCGAGCGCATCTCGGCAAACCCAGCGCGCATCTCGCTCCGCACATCGGCAAAGCCCCCATGCATCTCGGACCTGAGGTCGCGAATGTCACGGTCGACACGCTCGAACCCGGCATCCATTCGCCGGGACAGATCGTCCAGGCGCTCGTCGGTCCAAGCCACTCGCTCCATGAATCGAGGATAGCCGGCTGGACCGCACCGATTACGCGCGGTTCTGTAGAAACTTTCTGTCTGCTTTTAGCTGTAAGTCCGTTGCAGCTCGGTCGGCAATGAGGCCGAGTAGCGGCCGCTATTTAACCGCGAGCAGGTCGACCACGAAGATCAGCGTTTCGTTCGGCCCGATCACCGGCGGCGAGCCGGTCGGGCCGTAGGCGAGGTTGGCCGGGATCGATCAGCTCGCGGCGGCCGCCGACCTTCATGCCGACGATGCCCTGGTCCCAGCCGGGAATCACTTCGCCGGCGCCGAGGCTGAAGCTGAACGGTTCGTTCCGGCTCCAGGAGGAGTCGAATTCTTCTTCGAGTCGTAGCCGACGCCGACGTACTGGACGGTGACTTCGTCGCCGGCCTTGGCTTCGGCGCCGTCGCCTTCGACGATTTCCTTCTCTTCCAGCTTCTTGGGAGCGGGCGCCGCTCGGGAACGGTCACCTTCGGTTTGGCGTTCAGGTTCGTGTCCCCTCCGAGCTCTCGGTGGTGGTCGCTTCGCTCGCCGCCTGGGTCGAGGACGAATCGTCGCCGCTGCTGCCGCAGCCGGCGACGGCCAGCGCCAGCGCCACGCACAACGAGATGATCAGCATCGGCCCCCTGCTCACGGCGGGCATCCTACCCACCGTCGCAAAGGTTTGCTTGATCGTTCAGCCCTTGCCGGAGAGGCGGTCCCAGAAACGACCGAGCCCGCCCCGCTTGGCGCCGGCCAGATCGGCCGGGTTGACCTTCAGCGCGCCGGGGTTCGCCTCGGGCGCCCCCAGCTTCGCGGCCTCGGCGGCGTCGATCTTCAGCACCACGCCGCGCTCGTAGATCTGCCCGACCTCGGGCGCGTCGACGAAGCGGTGGCCGCCGGGGCCGGCGGTGGTGTCGAAGACGATGCCGTCGAACATGTCGAGGTTGGGCGCCGACATCACCCGCACGACCCGGCCCAGGTTCTCGCCGTCGCTCGAGTAGACCGGCACGCCCTTGGCCACGGCGAGGTAGGAGCTCGGCTCGCCCAGATCGTCCATCGGCCGAGCCTAGCCGAACGGCGGCGCGGGGAGGGCGGCGGGACCGGGCTTAGACTGCGGGCGGGAGAAGCCTGGGACTCGAACGGGAGGATGGGATGGGACTGAACCTGGCATCGATCGTCACCGAGAGCGCCGCCGCAGGTGCCGGACCAGCCGGCGATCCGCCTCGGCGAGGCCGAGCTGACCTACGCCGCGCTCGACGACCTCAGCGCCCGCATGGCGACGCTGCTCGCCGCAAAGGGCCTGGAGCCCGGCGACCGGGTCGGGGTGATGCTGCCCAACGTGCCCCAGTTCCCCGTCGCCTACTACGGCGTGCTGCGGGCAGGCGGCGTCGTGGTGCCGATGAACGTGCTGCTGAAGCGGCGCGAGATCGCCTTCTACCTGGAGGACTCGGGAGCGAAGCTGCTGCTCGCCTGGCACGGGTTCGGCGCCGAGGCCGCGGGCGGCGCCGAGGACGCCGGCGTCGAGCTGATCGAGGTCGAGCCGGAGAGCTTCGCGGCGCTGCTGGCCGAGCACGAGCCGACCCCGGGCCTGGCCGAGACCGCCGAGGACGACACCGCGGTGATCCTCTACACCTCCGGCACCACCGGCAAGCCGAAGGGCGCCGAGCTGACCCACGCCAACCTCCACCGCAACGCCGACGTCTCCTCCCGCACCACCTCCGAAATCGCCGCCGGCGACGTCGTCTTCGGCGGCCTGCCGCTGTTCCACTCCTTCGGCCAGACGGTCAGCATGAACGCCTCGCTGATGGTCGGCGCCTGCCTCACCCTGGTCCCGAAATTCGACCCCGGCGAGGCGCTGGAGACGATGCAGCGCGACCGCGTCACCCACTTCTACGGCGTGCCGACGATGTACGGGGCGCTGCTGCACCACCCCGAGCGCGAGAGCTACGACACCTCCTCGCTGCGCACCTGCATCACCGGCGGCGCCTCGATGCCGGTCGAGGTCCTGCGCGGCTTCGAGGAGGCCTTCGGGGCGATCGTGCTCGAGGGCTACGGCCTCTCGGAGACCTCGCCGGTCTCCTCCTCCAACCACCCCGACCGCGAGCGCAAGCCGGGCTCGATCGGGACCCCGCTGGAGGGGGTCGAGATGAAGGTCGTCGACGAGGACGACAACGAGGTCGCCCAGGGCGAGGTCGGCGAGATCGTGATCCGCGGCCACAACATCATGAAGGGCTACTGGCAGCGCCCCGAGGCGACCGCGGAGGCGATGCGCGGCGGCTGGTTCCACTCCGGCGACATGGCCAGGGTCGACGAGGAGGGCTACTTCTACATCGTCGACCGCAAGAAGGACCTGATCATCCGCGGCGGCTACAACGTCTACCCGCGCGAGGTCGAGGAAGTGCTCTACGAGCACCCGAAGATCCGCGAAGCGGCGGTGATCGGCGTCCCCCACGACCAGTGGGGCGAGGAGATCGGCGCCGCCGTCGTCCTCCACGAGGGCGAGGAGCTCGACCCCGAGGAGGTCAGCGCCTACGTCAAGGAGCGGATCGCCGCCTACAAGTACCCGCGCCTGGTCTGGTTCCTCGACGAGCTGCCCAAAGGCCCGACCGGCAAGATCCTCAAGCGCGAGATCGAGCCGCCCGACGCCGGCTGAGCGACCCTTCGGCGGCGACTGGCTAGCCAGCCAGGAATCGCGCTAGGCTCGCTCCGACCGGGGCATGCAACACCAAAAGGAGCAGAGATGAGCGTCGCTTCCCAGAGCCTGATGGCCAACGTCACCTACGAGGACCTCTACCAGCGCTGGGAGGGCGGCAACTGGAGCGCCTACGACATCGACTTCTCCCAGGACCGCCGGGCTGGGAGTCGCTCAGCGACATCCAGCGGCGCTCGGCGATGTGGATCTACTCGATGTTCTTCTACGGCGAGGACCGGGTCGCCGACACCCTCGCCCCCTACATCACCGCCGCCCCGACCGAGGAGCAGTCCTACTTCCTCGCCACCCAGCAGGTCGACGAGGTCCGCCACTCGATCTTCTTCCACCGCTTCTTCAAGGAGGTGATCGGGGTCGGCGGCGACTCGATCCAGTCGACCCTCGCCTCCACCCTGCCCCAGCTCAACTGGGGCTACCGCGGCATCTTCGACCGCCTCGACGTGATGGCCGAGGAACTGCGCAAGGACCGCTCGCTGCCCAAGTACGCGCAGGCGATCACCCTCTACCACCTGATCGTCGAGGGCAGCCTGGCCCAGCCCGGCCAGCACTTCATCGAGGACTTCTTCGCCTACGACGAAGCGATGCCGGGCTTCAGCGCGGGGATGGTCAACGTCTCCCGCGACGAGCAGCGCCACATCGGCTTCGGCGTCAAGGTCCTCTCCGAGCTGCTGGCCGAGGACGCGCCCGGCTGCGGAGGAGAACCGGGCCGCGGTGGTCGAGCTGCTGCGCGAAGTCCTGCCCTACGGCCCGGCCGTCTTCTCGCCGCCGAACCTGGACCGCGAGTACACCGAGTGCTACGGCTTCAGCCTCGAGGACATCTTCGCCTTCGGCCTCAAACTGATCCGCCAGCGCTGGCGCACGATCGGCTACCCGACCGAGGAGATGCCGCCCGGCGTCTTCCCCTTCGATCCCGACGCGGACGAGCGGGAGATCGCCGAGCGCCAGGTGAAGCTGATGATGGCCGGCATCCTCGGCCCGCCCGACGGCCCCACGCCGGATTCCTCGCCGGAGATGCAGCGCCTCTACTTCGACATGGTCGCGCGCGTCGCCGACCCGGCGGCCGCCAACGGCTCGCCGCTGGTCTACCAGTACCGCTTCACCGACGCCGACCCCTGGCACCTGACCATCGACAACGGCTCGACCCGGGCCGAGCCGGGCGAGGCGCCGAACCCGACGCTGGTGCTCGAGGCGAGCTGGGCGGACTTCGTCGCCACCGCCAAACCGGACGCCAACCCGCTGAAGATGATCCTGCAGCGCCGCCTGCGCCCGCGCGGCCCGATCCGCGAGATCGCCCGCATGCGCAAGGTCTTCCCCAGCTAGGGGCCGCGAATGTCGAGGCGACGCTGGGCGGCCCTCGCCGCCGGCGTGGTCGTCGTCGCCCTCGCCGCCGGGGCGGCGGCCGGCTGGCACTTCTCCTCGGCGGTGCTGGTGCCCGACCACTCGCCCTGGCCGGCCGAGATCACGGTCGAGGGGCTGGCTCCCGGCCGCGTCGTCCTCGAGCGCGGCGACGAAACCCGGCGCCCGGGCGTCTACGGACTCGAGTGGCAGGGGGACGCGCGATCGCCGGAGCCATCGTGGCGGAAGACGAGGACACGGTGACGCGCCGGCTGCGCGCAGTCGACGGCTACCTGGCGCCGGGCATGAAGGTCGCGATCGACCCCGACGTCTACGCCGGCAACCCGACCGCGGCCCTCGGCCTGCCGTCCTCCACCGTCCCGATCCCCGACGAGCTCGGGCCGATGCCGGCCTGGCTGGTCCCCGGCCGCTCCCACACCTGGGCGATCGTCGTCCACGGCATCAACAGCACCCGGCAGACCGGGCTGCGGATCGTGCCCGCGCTCCATCGCGCCGGGCTGCCGGCGCTGCTGATCAGCTACCGCGAGGACCTCGGTGCCCCGCCCAGCCCTGACGGCTTCCACCACATGGGCCTGACCGAGTGGCGCGACCTCGGCGCCGCCGCCCGCTACGCGCTCGCCCACGGCGCCCGCCGCCTGGTCCTGGTCGGCTACTCGATGGGCGGCGCGATCGTCGCCCAGTTCATGCAGCGCTCGCCGCTCGCCCCCCGTGTGGCCGGGCTCGTGCTCGACGCGCCGGTGCTCGACTGGAAGGACGTCCTCTCCTTCAACGCGACCGAGATGGGCTTCCCGTCGCTGGCCGCGGCGCCGGTGGAGTGGGCGATCGGCGCCCGGATCGACGCCGACTGGGACAGCCTCGACGCGCTCCAGCACCCGCAGGACTTCCAGCTGCCGATCCTGCTCTTCCACGGCACCGAGGACGACACCGTGCCGATCCCGACAGCGACGACTTCGCGGCGCTGCTGCCCCGCCGGGTCACCTACTACCGCGTGCCGCGGGCCGGCCACACCGAGGCCTGGAACGTCGACCCGGCGCTCTACGAACGCCGGCTCGGCGCCTTCCTCGGCTCAGGAGATCGGCGGGCGGGCGTCGGCCCAGGGCCGCTCGGCCTCGAGCTGAGCGGCGAGCGAGAGCAGGGTCGCCTCGTCGCCGGGGCGGCCGACGATCTGGACCGAGAGCGGCATGCCGTCGGCGGCGAAGCCGGCGGGGACCGCCATCGACGGGTTGCCGAGGTGGTTCCAGGGGATGCAGTAGGGATAGAAGCGGCTCATCCCGAGCACCGTGAAGAGGGCGCCGCGCCCCTCCCAGCGGCGCACCGGCAGCGCCGTGCCGCCCATCACCGGGGTCATCAGCACGTCGTGGCTGTCGAAGATCGCGTTGACGCGGGCGGCGTCGGCCTCGCGGCCGCGCCGGGCTTGCTCGAAGACCTTGTCGGGGATCAGGCGGCCGAGCCGGCCGAAGCCGCGGGTGCGGCGTTCGAGCCGCTCGGGATACGGCACGCTGGCGACGTCTTCGGCGGCGCCGCGCAGGTAGCGCGGGACCGAGTTGTTGCCGATCATCCCCCACTCGGGATCCTGCTGGACGGTCTCGTGGCCGAGCGAGCGCAGCAGCTCGGCGGTCTCGGCGACCGCGCCTTTGACGACGGCGGAGACGGTCGGCGGCGCCGCGGCGCGCGGGGGGACGGTCGAGTAGGCGATCCGCAGCTTTCCCGGCGGCGTCTTCGCCGCCTCGACGAAGGGCTGCGTCGGCGGCGCGGGCGCGCCGGGCTCCTCGGAGCCGCCGCTGGTGACGTCGAGCCAGAGCGCGGTGTCGATCACGGTGCGGCTGACGCAGCCGTCGACCGAGAGCCCGTTCCAGTGCTCGCGGTGGGGCGCCAGCGAGATCCGGCCGCGCTGCGGCTTCAGGCCGAAGAGGCCGCAGGAGGCGGCGGGGATGCGGATCGAACCGGCGCCGTCGGAGGCCGAGGCGATCGGGACCAGGCCGGCGGCGACCGCCGCGGCGCTGCCGCCGCTGGAGCCGGCCGGGGTGCGCTGCGCGTTCCAGGGGTTGCGGGTGACGCCGTAGGTCGCCGACTCGGTGAAGCCGCAGATCGCCAGCTCCGGCAGCAGCGTCTTGCCGACCACGATCGCGCCGGCCTCGCGCAGCCTGCGCACCATCTCCGAGTCGGCCGCGGCGGGCTCGGTGAAGCCGTCGGTGCCGTGGGTGGTCAGCTCCCCGGCCAGGTCGGTCGAGTCCTTGAGCGCGATCGGCACCCCCAGCAGCGGCCGCTCGTCGCCGCCCTTGAGCCGCGCCTCGGCCTGCTCGGCTTCCAGCAGCGCCCGCTCGGCGAGCACGACCCGGAAGGAGTTCAGCCGCGGATCGAGCCGCTCGATCCGCTCCAGGTGCAGCCGCACCAGCTCGGTCGGCGAGACCTCCCCCGCCCGCACCATCTCCGCCTGCCGCGCCGCCCCCGCAAAGGCAATGTCGCTATCGGCCACGCCCCGATCCTATGGGTCGATGGGCCTCATACGTCCGTCATTTGGACGTTTGAGGCCCGTCGGCCCGGCTTTCAGGCCTCGGCCGGCTCGGGATCGCTGCCGCCCTCGAAGCTGAGGTCGGGCAGGGCGCGGTCGAGCCAGGAGGGCATCCACCAGTTCCAGTCGCCCATCAGCTTCATCGCCGCCGGGACCAGGATCAGCCGCACCAGGGTCGCGTCGAGGGCGATCGCGACCGCGCAGCCGAGGCCGAGCTCTTTGATCGAGGGGACGCCGGTGAGGACGAAGACGGCGAAGACCGCAGGTCATGATCAGCGCCGCCGAGGAGATCGTGCGGGCGCTGGAGGAGAGGCCCTCGGCGACGGCCCGTTCGTTGTCGCCGTGGCGCAGGTAGCGCTCGCGGATCCGCGACATCAGGAAGACCTCGTAGTCCATCGAGAGGCCGAAGACGACGGCGAAGATCAGCGGCACGTTGATCGTGTCGAGGGCGCCCTGGCTTTCGAAGCCGAGGAAGCCGTCGAGCCAGCCCCACTGGAAGATCGCGACGAGGACGCCGAAGGCGGCCCCGATCGAGAGCAGGTTCATCAGCACCGCCTTCAGCGGCAGGATCAGCGAGCGCAGCATCACCATCAGGACGAGGAAGCTGAGGGCGAGGACGAAGAGGACGATCTTCCACATCGAGCCGCTGATCTGGGCGCGGACGTCGTGGCCGCGGGCGGTTTCGCCGCCGACGTCGACGCTGGCCAGCTTGGCCAGAGCGGTCGGCGGGACGACGCTGTCGCGCAGGCGGTCGACCAGCGCCAGCGGCTGCGTCGGACTCGCTGGGAGCGCTCGAGGTCGCCTGGATCAGGGCGTCGTCGCCGGCGTAGGCCGGTGCGGCGACGGCGCTGATGCCCGGGGTCGCCTCGCAGCTCGGCGCACGAAGCCGGCGACGGCGGCGCGGTCGGCGCGGCTGGCCGCGTCGCCGAAGCCGGCGACGATCTGGATCGGGTCGGTGCCGCCGCCGAGCTCGGTCGGAGGCGAGTTCGTTGCCGACCCGGACGTCGCTGTCCTTGGGGAACTGCTCGAGCGCCTCGGTCCCGGTCTCCATCGAGAGCACCGGGATGGCGAGCATCAGCAGGACCGCCGAGACGCGCGACGACCGCGGTCCACGGGCGCGCCATCACCCGCCGCGTCCAGCGTTCCCAGAAGCGGCTGGCGCCGGCGGTCGGCTGGCTCCGCGGCGACCTGCGCGGGCGGCGGCAGGACCCGGTGCTTGAGGAAGCGCTCGACCCGGCCGACGATCCCGCCCGGCAGGACCCGGTCGCCGAGCATCGCGATCAGCGCCGGCAGCAGCGTCGTCGCGGTCAGGATCGAGACGGCGACCACGGTCATCGCCCCCAGCGCCATCGAGCGCAGCGCCTGGTTGTCGACCATCCAGAGGCCGGCGAGGGAGATGATCACCGCGAGGCCGGAGAAGGTGACCGCGAGCCCCGAGGTCGAGAGCGCCTCCGCCCGCGCCTCGTCGCGGTCGCGGCCGGCTTCGCGCTCCTCGCGGTAGCGGGCGAGGATGAAGAGCGAGTAGTCGATCGCCACCCCGATCCCGATCATCGAGGCCATGTTGGTGACGAAGACCGAGGTCGTCATCTGCAGCGAGATGAAGTAGATGAGGGCGCCGGTGACGAGGACGCTGACGAAGCCGAGCGCCAGCGGCAGCGCCGCCGCCGCCAGCGAGCCGAAGACGACGAGCAGGATCAGCGCGACGATCGGGAAGCCGGTCGCCTCCGCCTTCGCGAGGTCTTCCTTGGAGATCTCCTGCATCCCCGCCCAGATCGTCGGCTGCCCGACCAGGTAGGGGGTGACCCCGGCCGCGGCGCGTGCCGGGGTCGAGGTCTTCGCGCAGGTCGTGGCCGAGTCGATCAGCTCGTCGGGCGAGACGGTCGCTGCGCAGCGGCAGCAGCGCGAAGCCGGTGCGCCGCAGCTGCGGCGCGCCCGGCGGGCGGCCGCCGGCGGCAGCGGCGACGCCGTCGACGCTGGCGACCTCGCGGCGGACCCGGCTCGACCGCGGCGGCGCGCTCGCGCCGGCGCCGGCGCCGGGCTCGGCCTTGAGCACCACCGCGATCCCGTCCGCCTTCGCGCCGAAGTCGCCCTGCAGCGCTTCGCTGACCGCCTTCGACTGGCTGCCGGGGACGTCGAAGCCGCCGCCGGTGAGGTGATCGGTCTGTTTCGCGGCGAAGGGCAGCGCGCAGAGCGACGATCGCGAGCCAGGCAGCGACGACCCAGCGGCGGCGCCGGCCGAGAACTGCCGCGAGTCGATTCATTCGCGTCGCGCATTGGCTGGTTGGCCAGCCTTTCGCACCGGCGAGGCCAGGTCTGTGATCGCGTCACTCGGGCGGCAAGAACTTCTGCTCAGACAGGCAGGAGGCTTACTCGGAGACGAGCAGGTACCGGGCCGAGGCGGCGCCGGCGGCAAGCGCCGGCTGTTGTCGCGCTCGGGGTCGGAGAGGGCCTGGAGGGCGAAGCCGTCGCCGACCGCGAACAGGTAGGAGACGATCGCCTCGGCCTCGAAGCGCAGCTTCAGCACGCCCTCGCGCTGCTTGGCGTCGAGCACCTCGGCGACGTGGGAGCGGGTGCGCTCGAAGAGCTGGCCGACCTCGCGCTGGATGTCGGGGTTGCGGCGGCCGGCGCTGAAAAGCTCGTAGAGGAGCAGGAAGAAGCCCGGTTCGTTCTCGATCATGTCGGTCAGGCTGGCGACGAGGACGTCGAGGACGTCGTCGACCGACGTCGCCTTCGCGAGCCGCTCGTCGAGGCGGGCGACGCGGATCTCGGCGTCGCGGCGGACGACCTCGACCAGCAGCCGCTCCTTGGTCCCGAAGTAGTAGTGGAGGAGGCCGCGGCTGACCCCGGCCTCGCGGGCGACGTGCTCGAAGGTCGAGCCGGCGGCGCCGCGGCGGGCGACGCTGTCGCGCATCGCGTCGACGATGCGCTGCGCCTTGTCGCCGCTCAGCTCCCGCTCTTTGGTTGCCGCCTCCATCGTCAGCCCAGTCTAGGAGAGGGCCGGGCGGCAGAGCCGCCCCGACCAGGCTAGGAGCCGTTGATGCTGGTGGTGGAGGTGTACTCGAACTCCTCTTCGGCCCCGAAGAGCGCGTCGAGCACGGCCTTGCGGGCACCCTCGCTGACCGCCAGAGCGATCACGGCGCCGATGATGGCGACCAGGAGCAGGCGGCCGAATCCACTCTTCTTCTTCGGCGGCTTGCGCAGCCGCTCGGAGGCCTCCTTCAGGCTCTCGGCGGCCTCGCGCAGGTCCTTCTGGACCTTCTTGTCGCTGGTCACGGCCTTGACCGCGCCCTTGCTGTTGCCGGTCGCGCGGCCGTAGGCGCCCTTGGCGGCCTCGAAAGCGTCGCGCAGGCTGTCGCGCAGCTCGTCGTCCTCGACCAGACGCTGCACGTAGGGGTTCTCGCGGGCGGTCTCGTAGATATCGGTGGCGCGGGTGGCCGTGGCCTTGCTCATGCCTTCTCCTCCTGGATTCCGGGGCGTCAACGCAGGATAACCCCATTACCCAGGGTGAGCGTGGCCAAGCAGTTCAAGGACGCAGGGAACGCCGCGTGCTCTGCACGCAAGTGACCGAGGACGCCGAAAATGCGCCGGCCACGCTCACCCCGGGCCGATGCCGTCGAGGAGGACTCCGATGTTGCGGAAATTGAGATCGGCCTCGCGCAGCTGGCGCAACCGCAGCGGCGCCAGGCCCGGACCCGGCAGCTCGTAGTGCCTGACGTAGAGGCGGCCGGCGTCCTCGCGCGAGGTTTCGCGGAAGCCCGGACCGAGCAGGCCGACCGGAGGCGGCGGCACCTCGCCGTCGGAGACGAGGTCGATTTCGTGGACGAGCCAGTCGTAGCCGTCCGCGGGCCCGACCTGGATCGCCCCGCTCGAGAGGTAGTAGCGCAGCGGCGCCTCGCCGAGGACCCAGGTGACGGTGGCCCGCGGCGCCGTCGGTTCGCCGATCTCGGCGGCGACCGTGTCCCAGTCGGGCCGCTGCAGATCCGGCGAGAAGCTCGCCCAGACGCAGAAGCCGAGCGAGTAGACGAGGAGCGCGGCGCCGATCGCGGCGCCGAGGCGGCGCGCGCCCGGCAGCGTCATCCCGATCGCGACCGCGATCAGCAGCGGCAGCAGCGCCGGCAGCAGGTTGCGGGCGAGGACGAAGTCCTTGCTGGGCGAGAGCACGGCGATCAGCAGGGGCAGGCCGATCCCGACCAGCGAGAGGCTCAGCGGGAGCGCGGCGGCGCGGCGCTCCTCGCGGGCAGCGCGCAGGCCGATCAAGCGCCAGCGCCGCCAAGCCCAGCGCCAGCGGCAACAGGGACAGGAGCGGCCGCTCCGGGCGGGCGATGATGTCGCTGGTCTCGCCGCTGACGAAGGTCGCCGCGGTTTCCCAGAGCCGGTGCCCGAGCGTGAACTTGCCGATCCATTCGGCGTGGCCGTAGGACATCTGGTGGATCGCCAGCGGCGCCAGCGCCAGGCCGAAGAGGGCGAGGATGCCGAGTCCCGGCCCACTCGCCCGGCCGTGGCGGCGCAGCAGCCAGATCGCCTCGACGGCGACGACGAAGACCGCGAAGTAGTGGGTGGCGAGGGCGAGGCCGGAGGCGACCCCCCAGAAGACGAAGTCGCGCCGGCTCCCGCTTCGCAGCGCCCGCAGGCAGTAGAGCAGCGAGACCGCGCAGAGCAGGGCCAGCAGCGCGTAGGCCCGCGCCTCCTGCGAGTACCAGAGCAGCATCGGGTTGACCGCGACCAGCGCCGCCGCCATCAGCCCGGCGCGGCGCCCGCGCAACTCGATCCCGACCAGGTAGGCAACCGGGATCGTCGCCACCCCGGCCACGGCCGAGAGCGAGCGCAGGCCGAACTCGCCGGTCCCGGTCACCTGGGTCCAGACCCAGGCCAGCGCGTAGTAGAGCGGCGGCGCCGACTCGCTGAACCCGACCGCGTCCATCGCGTGGCCGAAGCCGCCGCGGAGGACGCGGCTGGCGGTGACGATCTCGTCGTGGTGGTAGGCCTGGACGCCGAGCGTGGCGAAGCGCAGGACCGCGCCGAGCAGGGTCAGGCCGGCGACGATCCAGAAGGCGCGCGAGCGAGCCCGGGCGGCCGCGCGCAGGGACTGCAGGTAGGAGGCAGGGCCGCCCCTGTCCAGAGTCGCCGCCTCCATCGGGCTAGGAGAGGGCGACGTCGAGCGCCTTGGAGACCTCGTCGACGAAGACGAACTCGAGGCCGCCGAGCTCCTGCGTGGGGATCTCCTCGACGTCTCCCTCGTTGCGCGCCGGCACGATCACGCGCTTGATCCCGGCTCGCTGCGCCGCCAGCGACTTCTCCTTGAGGCCGCCGATCGGCAGCACCTGCCCGGTCAGGGTCACCTCGCCGGTCATCGCCACATCGTTGCGAACCGGCCGGCCGCTGACCAGCGAGGAGAGGGCGACGGTCATCGCCACCCCGGCCGAGGGGCCGTCCTTGGGCACCGCCCCGGCCGGGACGTGGATGTGGATGTCGTGCTCGGCAAACCAGTCCTCGCCGAGGTCGGGGTCGACCTCGGCCCAGTGGCCGCGGACCCAGGAGAGCGCCGCCTGCGCCGACTCCTTCATCACCTCGCCGAGCTGGCCGGTGATCGTCAGCTTGCCCGCGCCCGGCATCGCCGTCGCCTCGATGAAGAGGACGTCGCCGCCGGTCGGGGTCCAGGCGAGGCCGGTGGCGACCCCGGGCACTTTGGTGCGGCGGCGCGTCTCGGCGAAGACACGGCGGCGGCCGAGCAGCTCGCGCGCTTTCTTGCCGGAGACCTTGACCTTGCCCTTCCTGCCCTCGGCGACGTCGCGGGCGACTTTGCGGCAGACCGTGCCGATCTGGCGCTCGAGGCCGCGGACGCCGGCCTCGCGGGTGTACTCCTCGATGATCGCGGTCAGGGCCGCGTCGGCGAACTCGATCTGGGAGGGCTTGAGGCCGTTGGCCGCGATCTGGCGCGGGACCAGGTAGCGGCGGGCGATGTGGCGCTTCTCCTCGACCGTGTAGCCGGAGAGCTCGATCGTCTCCATCCGGTCCAGCAGCGGCCCCGGGATCGTGTCGAGGACGTTGGCGGTGGCGATGAAGACGACGTCGGAGAGGTCGAACTCGAGGTCGAGGTAGTGGTCGCGGAAGGAGTCGTTCTGGGCCGGGTCGAGCACCTCCAGCATCGCCGAGGCGGGGTCGCCGCGGAAGTCGGCGCCCATCTTGTCGATCTCGTCGATCATGAAGACCGGGTTGCGGGTGCCGGCGTCGCGCAGGGCGCGGATGATCGTCCCCGGCAGCGCCCCTATGTAGGTGCGGCGGTGGCCGCGGATCTCGGCCTCGTCGCGGACGCCGCCGACCGAGATGCGCTCGAACTCGCGGCCCAGCGCCTTCGCGATCGAGCGGCCGAGGCTGGTCTTGCCGACCCCGGGCGGGCCGACGAAGCAGAGGATCGGGCCGGGCGAGTCGGGGTTGAGCTTGCGCACCGCCAGGTACTCGAGGAGGCGCTCCTTGATCTTTTCGAGGTCGTAGTGGTCGGCGTCGAGGACCTTGCGGGCGTGCTTGATGTCGAGGTTGTCCTCGGTCTCAACCGACCATGGAAGCTCGACCAGCCACTCCAGGTAGGTGCGGATGACGCCGTGCTCGGCCGCCGCCGGCGGCAGTTTCTCCAGCCGCGAGAGCTCGCGGTCGGCGGCTTTGAGGGCGTGCTCGGGCAGCTCGGCGTCCTCGATCCGTTCGCGCAGTTCGCCCGCTTCGGCCTGCTGCTCGTCCTCCTCCCCCAGCTCGTCCTGGATCGCTTTCAGCTGCTGGCGCAGGAAGAACTCGCGCTGGCCTTTGTCGATCTCCGACTGCACCTGGGTCTGGATCTGGGTCCCGAGCTGGACCACCTCGAGCTCGCGGGCGAGGATGCGGGAGAGGTGGCGCAGCCGCTTGGCGACGTCGACCTCCTCCAGCAGCTTCTGCTTCTCCTCGACGCCGACCCGCAGGGCGCCGGCGATCAGATGGCCGAGCGCCGTCGGGTCGTCGATGTTGGCGACCGCCATCTGCAGCTCCTCCGGCAGGTAGGGGATCTGCTCGACGATCTCCGAGAAGGTGCGCTGGACGTTGCGGGTCAGGGCCTCGAGCTCGGCGCTGGGCTCGATCACGTCGGGCAGCTCGGTGATCCGCGCCACCAGGTAGGGCCGCTCACTGACGAAGGAGTCGAGGCGGACCCGCTGCGTCCCCTGGACGAGGACGCGCAGCGAGCCGTCGGGCACCTTGATCATGCGGGCGACGACGCCGACCACGCCGATCTCGTAGAGGCCCTCGGGCCCCGGCTCCTCGTCCTCGGGGTCGCGGGCGGCGACCATGACCAGCATCCGGTTGCCGCCGAGGACGTCGTCGACGAGCTTGATCGAGCGCTCCTGCCCGACCGCCAACGGCGTCAGCGTCTCCGGGAAGGTGACGGTGTCGCGCAGCGGCAGCACCGGCAGCGCCTCCGGGAGCGGCTGATCGGCGCGGATCGCATCCTCGGCGTCGAGCGGCGAGTCGACGACTTCGAGGACCGGATGGCCCTCCATCACTTGCGTCCGATCGGAACCCGGCGGGTGGTCTCGCCGGGATCGCGCAGCGGCAGCTCGATCCGCAGCACCCCATCCTCATAAGTCGCCTTTGCCTTGTCGGCATCGACCTCGACCTGAAGCTCGACCACACGCCGGAAGGGGCCCGAGGGAATCTCCACCTGCTGATACACACGACCCTCCGTCTCCTGCACCGGCCGTTCCCCCACGATCGCCAGGTGGCGGCCGCTGACCTCAATTCCAACCTCACTCAGCTCGACGCCGGCCAGGTCCACCTTGACCACGGCCCGCTGCGGATCCCCGCAGTAGTAGACATCGACGTTCGGGGAAAACCCCGTCGTGCGGCGAGTGACGTAGCGGGTCCGGCCCCAGGCGTCGCCCATCATCTGATCCATCTCGCGGCGCATCCTGGCGAAGTCAGCAAATAGATCCCTCTGGGGCACGCCCAAAACATAGCTGCGGGTTGGGTCGGGAGGTGGTGGCGGGGAGGAGTTGGGGTGTCCCCTCCGCTTGCTGGGATTTTCGCCGGGAGCTCGCCAGCTCTCGCTGACTCGCACGGGCGAAAATCAGGACGCCGCGCGCTGCGGGGACACCCCAACTCCTCCTCACGAAACGCCAGCGACGCTCCGCTGAGGAGACGGGGGTGCGGAGCCCGGCGCCAGCTCAAGAGCTCAAGACTCGAAGCTTCTCTCGGGTTCGGCTGGAGGGATGGGGTGCCCCTGTAGCGCGCGGCGTCCCGATTTTCGCCCCGGCAGCTTGGCGAGAGACATAGGGCTTCCGGCGAAAATCCCAGCAAGCGGAAGGGGCACCCCATCCCTCCCCCAGCGCTTCCGAAGAACTGAGGACTAGGCGGGACGCGAGGCCCAGCGCGGGGCTCGCATGAGAAGCACGGGCTGGCGCGGCGGTACCAGGCCCTCGGGCCTATTCGGGCGGAAGGTCGCGCAGGGCTCGCTCAGCTCGAGAGCGCACAGCATGTTTTTGTGGAAGTAGCAGTCGTCGCAGGTCGGCGGTTTTGGCTTGCGCGGCACGGCCGGCATAGTGGCACCGTCGTGACGTTTCCGTGAGGGGCAATTCCGCAAATCGCTACCTCTTTGACACAGACTCGTCACATCTTCCCCGCGTCTTGCGGGTGCACCGGAGGCCGTCGCTACTATTGCTGGCCGATGGAGGCTCACGACCGCACCGAGAAGCTCTCGGCATCCCCACCGCTCTTCAAGAGCGAATTCCTCAACTTCTTCTCTCGCGTGCACCCCGCTGTGCCCGCGGTCGTCTTCGTGCCGGTCGTCGTCGCCATGGAGTGGCTGGGCATAGACCGCGGCTACGGCGCCCTTTCGCTGATCCTGCTGAGCCTGGCGGGGATCGGGATCTGGACGCTGACGGAGTACTGGCTGCACCGTCTCGTCTTCCATTGGGAGCCCGATAACGCCTTTGGCCGCCGCATGCACTTCATCATCCACGGCATCCATCACGATCACCCCAACGACAAGATGAGGCTGGTGATGCCGCCGTCGGTCTCGATCCCGCTCGCCGCCCTCTTCTTCGGTGCCTTCTGGCTGATCTTCGGCAGCCCCGCCGCCTTCCCGCTCTTCGCCGGCTTCATCTTCGGCTACCTGGTCTATGACTACACGCACTATTACGTGCACCATTTCGTGCCCAAGTCGGACCTCGGCAAGCAGCTGCGCGAGCAGCACATGCGCCACCACTTCCAGGACCACCGCTTCGGCTACGGCGTCTCCTCGCCGCTCTGGGACGTGGTCTTCCGCACCCTGCCGCGCAAACGCAACCACTAGCTCCGCTTGCACTACTTACTGGTTTCGTCATCTGAACGGCCAGTTGCGGGAGTGATCCTGACTAAATAAGGAGTCACAGTGAGTATGGCTGTGCCACACTCCGCACAAGGAATAACCCCCCGCACATTGGATGGAAAGGAAACCAATGCCCAGTACGACGAACGTACTCGACGAGGCCCGAGATCTGGTTGTAAAGCGTCTCGCGGAGCTCGACGAGGAGCGGAAGCGCCTCGAGCGCGCCCTGACCGAGCTTGGTGGTGGTGGCAAAACGAGTGCCCGGCGCGCCCCGGGCCGGCCGCGTGGAAGTAAATCCAGCACGACCGCGACTAAATCGGCGGCCCCTCGCAAACGCCGTAAACGCCGCGGCGGCACCCGCGCCGATCAGGCCGTCAGTCTGATCGAGGGCGCGCCCGGCATCAGCGCTTCGGATGTCGCGAAGCAGATGAAAATCAAGCCGAACTACCTCTACCGCGTGCTCGGCGACCTCGAGAAAGAGGGACGAGTCAAGAAGGACGGACGTCAGTACTACCCCGGCAGCTGACTTGAGTTGACAGGGAACGGGCCCGGGTGGGGTCCTCAAGACGCGCTTCGCGCTGAGTGTCTTGAGGACCCACCCCGGGCCCGTTTTCGTACCGCTGAGGAAGCTGCGGGCCAGTAGCCCGCCTGAGCAGCGCTAGACCAGGCCGAGCTGGGAGACGGCGTCGCGCTCCTCTTGCAGCTCCATGACATTGGCGTCGATGCGCTGACGGGAGAAGTCGGGGACATCGAGGCCCTGGACGACCGACCACTCACCGCCGCTGCAGGTGCAGGGGAGGCCGCAGATGATGCCCTCGCCGATCCCGTAGGAGCCGTCGGCCGGCACGCCCATCGAAACCCAGTCGCCCTCCGGCGTGCCGAGCACCCAGTCATGGATGTGGTCGACCGCCGCGTTCGCGGCCGAAGCGGCGCTGGAGGCGCCGCGGGCGTCGATGATCTCGGCCCCGCGTTTGGCGACGCGGGGGATGTACTCGTCCTTGATCCAGGCTTCGTCGTCGACCGCGTCCCAGGCGCTGGCGCCGTCGACCTTGGCGTTGACCAAGTCCGGGTACTGGGTGGCCGAGTGGTTGCCCCAGGCGGTCATGTTGGTGACCGCGGAGACCGGCTTGCCGAGCTTGTTCGCAACCTGTGAGATCGCCCGGTTGTGGTCGAGCCGCATCATCGCCGTGAAGCGCTCGCGCGGCACGTCGGGTGCGTTGGACATCGCGATCAGGGCGTTGGTGTTAGCAGGGTTGCCGACCACCAGGACCTTGACGTCATCGGCGGCGCCGGCGTTGATCGCTTCGCCCTGGGGCTTGAAGATGCCGCCGTTGGCCTCGAGCAGATCGGAGCGCTCCATGCCGGGGCCGCGCGGGCGGGCGCCCACCAGCAGGCCGATGTTGGTGCCGTCAAAAGCCTGCTTGGGATCGTCGGTGATGTCGATGCGGCTGAGCAGCGGGAAGGCACAGTCGTCGAGCTCCATCGCCGTGCCCTCCGCCGCCTTCAGCGCGGGGGTGATCTCGAGCAGGCTGAGCTCCACGGGGGTGTCGGGGCCGAGCATCTGGCCGCTGGCGATGCGAAACAGCAGTGCGTAGCCGATCTGCCCGGCGGCGCCGGTAACGGTGACCTTTACGGGGGTGCTCACGGAATCGTCTCCTCGGAGTTGGGGATTGGGGGAACCGCTAAGCCATGGCGCGCTGCAGGTTCTCGTCGATCGAAGCCAGGAACTCCTGCGTGGTCTGGAACTCCTGGCCGGCGCCGACGAGCAGCGCGAGGTCCTTGGTCATCTTGCCGCTCTCGACCGTTTCTATGCACACGCGCTCGAGCGTCTCCGCGAACGCCGATACCTCCGGCGTCTCGTCCATCCGGCCGCGGGCGGCAAGGCCACGGGTCCAGGCGAAGACCGAGGCGATCGGGTTGGTCGAAGTCGGTTTGCCCTGCTGGTGCTGGCGGAAGTGGCGGGTGACAGTGCCGTGGGCGGCCTCGGCCTCGACGGTCTTGCCGTCGGCGCTCATCAGCACACTGGTCATCAGGCCGAGCGAGCCGAACCCCTGGGCGACGGTGTCGGACTGGACGTCGCCGTCGTAGTTCTTGCAGGCCCACACATACCCGCCTTCCCACTTCAGCGCCGCCGCCACCATGTCGTCGATCAGACGGTGTTCGTAGGTGATCCCGGCGGCCTCGAAGTCGGCCTTGAACTCCGCTTCGTAGATCTCTTCGAAGAGGTCCTTGAAGCGCCCGTCATAGCGCTTCATGATCGTGTTCTTGGTCGAGAGGTACACGGGGTAGCCGCGATTCAACCCGTACCGCATCGACGCCCGCGCGAAGTCGCGGATCGAGTCGTCGAGGTTGTACATCGCCATCGCGATGCCGCCGCTGGGGAAGTCGTAGACGTCGAGCTCGACCGGCTCGGAGCCGTCCTTGGGCGTGTAGGTGAGGGTGAGGGAGCCCGCGCCGGGCACCACCAGGTCGGTGGCGCGGTACTGGTCGCCGAAGGCGTGGCGGCCGATCACGATCGGCTTGGTCCAGCCCGGAACCAGGCGCGGCACGTTGGAGATCACGATCGGCTCGCGGAAGATGACGCCGCCGAGGATGTTGCGGATCGTCCCGTTCGGCGAGCGGTACATCTCCTTCAGCCCGAACTCCTCGACCCTGGCCTCGTCGGGGGTGATCGTCGCGCACTTGACGCCGACCCCGTGCCGTTTGATCGCGTTGGCGGCGTCGACCGTGATCTGGTCCGCGGTCGCGTCGCGGCTCTCGATGCCGAGGTCGAAGTACTCGAGCTCGACGTCGAGGTAGGGCAGGATCAGCTGCTCTTTGATGAACGACCAGATGATGCGGGTCATCTCGTCGCCGTCGAGCTCGACAACCGGGTTCTTGACCTGGATCTTCGCCACCGGGCGGCGATGCTATCTACCTCGCGGTCCCGGTCGCCTGGCCGGATGAGAAAGCGCCGGAACTGCGACAATCCCCGAGGGATGGCAACTGCGGAGCGACTCACCGTCGGCAACCACGAGGTGGCGAACCAGCCGCCGCCGCTGGTCGACTACAACCTCTTCGAGGCCGACCGGCCGCTGGTCGAGGCGGTGCGCCGCGAGGGTGCGGAGTGGGCAGAGCAGCGGATCGCCGCGGTCGGCGCCTACGCCGGCAGCGGGCAGGCGCAGGAGCTGGGCCGGCAGGCGAACGAGAACGGGCCGAAGCTGCGCACCCACGACCGCTACGGCCATCGCGTCGACGAGGTCGAGTTCCACCCCGCCTGGCACGAGCTGATGGGCAAGGCGGTGGAGTTCGAGCTGCACTCCTCCCCCTGGGCCGATCCACGGCCGGGCGCCCACGTGGCCCGCGGCGCCGCCTTCATGTGCTTCTCCCAGGCCGAGGCCGGGGTCGGCTGCCCGATCTCGATGACCTACTCGGTGATCCCCGCCCTGCGCACCCAGCCGGAGCTGGCGGCCGAGTGGGAGCCGCGCTTCTGCTCTGCGGAGTACGACCCCGCCAACGCTCCCGCCGGCGCCAAGTCAGGCGCCCTGGCCGGGATGGGGATGACCGAGAAGCAGGGCGGCACCGACGTCCGCGCCAACACCACGGTCGCCCGCCCGGTCAACGGCGGTGGACCCGGGGCCGAGTACGAGCTGAGCGGCCACAAGTGGTTCATGTCGGCGCCCCAGTGCGACGCCTTCCTCGTCCTCGCCCAGGCCGACGGCGGCATCTCCTGCTTCCTCTTCCCGCGCTGGACGCCCGACGGCGAGCGCAACCGCTTCCGCCTGCAGCGGCTCAAGGACAAGCTCGGCAACCGCTCCAACGCCTCCAGCGAGATCGAGTTCGACTCGGCCTCGGCCTGGCTGGTCGGTGAGGAGGGGGCCGGGGTGCGGACGATCATCGAGATGGTCAACCACACCCGCCTCGACTGCGTGATGGGCGGGGCGACCGGGATGCGGGCCGGGGTCGCCCAGGCGATCCACCACGCCACCCATCGCTCCGTCTTCGGCCGCGAGCTCTCCGAGCAGCCGCTGATGCGCAACGTCCTCGCCGACCTCGCGGTCGAGTCCGAGGCGGCGACGATCGGCGCGATGCGGCTGGCCCGTGCCTACGACGAAGCGATCGCCGGCGACGAGGAGGCCGCCAACCTGAAGCGGATCGCCAACGCCGTGCTCAAGTACTGGATCTGCAAGCGGGCACCAATGCACGCGGGCGAGTCGCTGGAGTGCCTCGGCGGCAACGGCTACGTCGAGGAGTCGGGCATGCCGCGGCTCTTCCGCGAGAGCCCGCTCAACTCGATCTGGGAGGGCTCCGGCAACGTCCAGTGCCTCGACGTCCTCCGCGCGACGATCAAGTCCCCCGCCTCGCTCGAGGCCTTCTTCTCCGAGGTCGAGGAGGGCGCGGTCGGCGAGCCGCGACTGGCCGCCTACGCCACCGCCCTGCGCGAGGAGTTTCCCGGCGACGTCGAGACGATCGAGGTCCGCGCCCGCCGCGTCGTCGAGAAGATGGCGCTGGCGCTGCAGGCCTCGCTCCTGGTCCGCTACGGCGACGAGGCCGTGGCCGACGCCTTCTGCGCCTCCCGCCTCAGCGGCGACTGGGGCCAAGCCTTCGGCACCCTGCCGGCCGGGACCGACTTCACCGGAATTGTCGATCGCCATCGCCCAGTCGCCTGACCGGGCCACTCAATCCAGCGGAAATGAGTGGTGCTCGTGGGCGACGATCCAGCGGCTCTGCTCCTTGCGCAGTCCGAGCGTCAGCCGTAGCCGCCGCCCCGGCGCGTCGCGAAGCTCCTCTGGCATCCCGCAGCGCAGCAGCGCCTGGGCGAAGGCGACGTCCTCGCCGGCCGTGACCTCGAGCGAGACGATCTCGAACGAGGCACCACGCGCCTGCCACTCGAAGAAGGGCGGCCAGGTCTCCCGGTAGGCGTCGATGCCGCGGACGCCGTCGTCGGGCGGCGGCACGTCGAACATGACGATGTCGTCGGCATGGTCGGCGAGGACCGCGTCGAGGTCGCCCCCGTGGGCCGCCCGCGCCCAGCGCTCGACCAGGGCCCGGATCTGTCGCTCGTCCACCGCGCTCATCGAGAGGTGGCTTCGCGCAGGGCTCTGCCAACCTGCTCGACGGTGATCACGCCGGAGAGGCGGCCATCGGCGTCGACCGCCATCAGCGCGCCGAGCCGGCGCAGGTTCTGGTTGCTGAGCAGGGAGTCGAGCGGCGCGTCGTCCCTGATGAAGAGGCCCTGGTCGGGGTCGATCAGGTCGGCGACGTTGGAGTTGGCGCGCGAGACCTCCGGCACCTCGTCGGCGCGGTCGCGTTCGAGCAGGCCGAGGAAGCGGTAGGCGGCGTCGACGACCGGGAACCAGGGCCAGCGGTAGCGCAGGAAGTACTCGTCGAGCGCCCGCTCGACGCTGATGTCACCGGGGATCGCGACCGGTTCGCGGTCCATCACGTCGGCGACGCTGAGGTTGTCGAGCTTGCCGGTGATCGTCGTCTGCATCGCGGCGCCGCGGGCGGAGCCGTTGACGACCATCCCGATCAGCCCCAGCCAGACGCCGCCGAAGAGGTCGCCGGTCAGGATCAGATAAAGCCCGCCGGCGATGAAGAGATAGCCGAAGATGCGGCCGAGGTTGGCCGCGAAGCGGGTCGCCGCGGTGCGGTCGCCGGTCTTCCACCAGGCGATCGCGCGGGCGACGCGGCCGCCGTCCATCGGGAAGGCCGGCAGCATGTTGAAAACCAGGAGCAGGAGGTTGATGAAGGCCAGCCAGGCGACCACCGCCAGCAGCCCCGAGACGTCGGCGCCGCGGTTGAGCAGCACCGCGTCCTCGAACTTCGAGCTGCCGGCCGCCGCGATGCCGCCGAGGGTGAGGACGAGGAAGATCGCCAGGGTCACGAGCGGGCCGGCCAGGGCCACCTTCAGTTCGGTGCCGGGGCTGTCGGCTTCGCGGTCCATCCGCGCCATGCCGCCGAAGATCCAGAGCTGGATGCCGCTGATCCCGATCCCGTTGCGGACGGCGGCGAAGGCGTGGCCGAGCTCGTGCAGGACGATCGAGCCGAAGAAACCGGCCGCGGTCAGCACCCCGAGCAGGAACGGCGTCGTCGCGGTGCTCGGCTCGTCGAGCAGGTCCGCGTAGGTCCGCGAGGTGAAGAGGATCACGAAGAAGAGGAAGAGGAACCAGGACCAGTCGACCGAGATCCTGATCCCGCGCACATGGAAGAGCGTGAAGGTGCGTCCACCGAGCATTTCCACATGGTATGTGGGTAGCTTCTCCACCTCCAATGGCAGCGGACCAAAAATGGCTGCGTGAGCGGCTCGAGGAACTGGAGAAGATCGATCGCCCCTCCGCCTCCGAGGGCGAGCGGGAAGCGGCCGAGTGGCTGGTCGCCCGCTACGCCGAGCTCGGTGCCGAGGCGCGAATCGAGGCCGAGCAGGCGCACGGCACCTACTGGTGGCCGCTGGGGCTCGGCGCCGCGCTGGGCGCGCTGGGCGCGGTCGCCGGCCTGCGCGGCCGGCGCCTGCTCGGCGCCCTCCTCGGCGCGATCGGCGCCGCCGGCATCGCCGACGACTTCCCGCCCGGGCAGCGGCGCCTGCGCCGGCCCCTGCCCAAGCGCACCACCTACAACGTCGTCTGCGAGCTCGGCGACCCCGAGGCCGAGCGCACCGTCGTCGTCATCTCCCACCACGACTCCGCCCACTCCGGCCTCGTCTTCCATCCCCAGATCCCGCTGATCGCCGACCGCCTCGGCCTGATCGAGAAAACCGACACCAGCCCGATGCTGATGGCCCCGGTCGTCGGCGGCCCGCTGCTGGCGGCGCTCGGAGCGCTCAGCGGCAGGCGCCTGCTTTCCAGGATCGGGCTCTTCCTCGGCCTCGGCTCCGTCGTGGCGATGGCCGACATCGGCCTGCGCAAGGTCGTCCCCGGCGCCAACGACAACGGCACCGCGGTCGTCGCCGAGCTCGCCCTGGCCCAGCGCTTCCTCGCCGACCCGCCCGCGGGAATCAGGGTGATCCTGCTCTCGGTCGGCGCCGAGGAGTCGTTCAGCGAGGGGATCAAAGCCTTCGGCGAGCGCCACTTCCCCTCCCTGTCGCGGGAGTCGACCTTCTTCCTCTGCCTCGAGTCGATCGGCTCGCCGCACCTGCTGGCCCTGCGGGCCGAGGGCTTCCTGAAGCTGCACGACTACCCGCCGCGGGCGCTCGCCCTGATCGACGGGCTGGCGGAGGAGATGGGGATCTGGCTCTACCCCAACCTGCGCCTGCACAACGGCACCGACGGGCTGGAGCCGCTCGCCGCCGGCTACGAGACCGCGGTGATCGCCGGCTGCACCGACCTCAAGCAGCCGGCCAACTACCACTGGTGGCACGACCTCGCCGAGAACGTCGACTTCGGCACCGTGTCCGATGCAATCCGGCTCAGCGACGCGGCAATCCGCCGACTCGGCGAACGCTGGCTCTGACCGGGGGTAATTCCGACTGCGGCGTCGGATTTCGCACCTATAGCATCCGCGCTCGTGCCTACTCATGACGTTCTCGTAATTGGCGCTGGCCTCGCCGGGCAGCGCGCCGCCCTCGCGGCCGCCGAGGAAGGCGTATCGGTAGGGATCATCAGCAAGGTCCACCCGGTGCGCTCCCACTCCAATGCAGCGCAGGGCGGGATCAACGCCGCGCTCAACCCCGGCGACTCCTGGGAGTCGCACGCTTTCGACACGATCAAGGGCTCCGACTATCTCGGCGACCAGGACGCGATCGAAATCATGACCCGCGAGGCGCCGGAGGAGATCCTCCACCTCGAGCACCTCGGCGTCACCTTCCACCGCAACGAGGAAGGCAAGCTCGGCACCCGCGCCTTCGGCGGCGCCTCCGCCGCCCGCACGTACTACGTCGCCGACATCACCGGCCAGGCGATCATGCACGTGCTTTACGAGCAGCTGATGAAATATTCGGACTCGGTCGCCCGCTACGAGGAGTGGTTCTCGACGGCGCTGGCAATGGACGAGAACGGCGAGTGCTGCGGCGTCGTCACCCGCAATGTGGCCGACGGCTCGATGGAGCTGTTCGAGGCGAAGTCGGTGATCCTCGCCTGCGGCGGCAACGGCCAGGTCTGGAAGCCGACCACCAACGCCCTGATCTGCACCGGCGACGGCATCGCCATGGCCTACCGGGTCGGCGCCAAGCTGATGGACATGGAGATGATCCAGTACCACCCGACGACGCTGGCGGGCAAGGGCTTCCTGATCACCGAGGGTGCCCGCGGCGAGGGTGCCCACCTGCTCAACGCCAACGGCGAACGCTTCATGGAGAAGTATGCGCCGAACAAGATGGAGCTGGCCTCGCGCGACGTCGTCTCCCGCGCCGAGCAGACCGAGATCAACGAGGGCCGCGGCTTCCCCGACGGCACCGTCGCCCTTGACATCACCGTGGTCCCGAAAAAGCGCGTGCACGAGGCGCTGCGGGAGATCGTCCTCGTCGGCCGCGACTTCGCCGGCGTCGACATCACCCGCGAACCGATCCACATCAAGCCGGGCAACCACTACACGATGGGCGGGGTCAAGACCGACGTCGACGGCCGCACCGACATCCCCGGCCTCTACTCGGCCGGCGAGACCGCCTGCGTCTCCGTCCACGGCGGCAATCGCCTCGGCGCCAACTCGCTGCTGGACACGCTGATCTTCGGCCGCCGCTCCGGCGCCGACGCCGCCGCCCGCGCCAAGCGGGTCGAGGGCTCCAGGCCCTCGCGCAAGGTGCTCGAGGACGAGGACGCGATGATCGCCGACATCAACTCGCGCGAGAAGGGCTCCGGCCGCCGCGTCTCCGAGATCAAGCTCGAGCTGGGCCAGACGATGGATGCCAAAGTCGCCGTCTTCCGCGACGAGGCCGGGATCAAAGAAGCGATCGAGATCGTTGGACGCCTGAAGGAGGAGGCGAAGACCGCCTACATCGACGACCACGGCAGCGTCTTCAATCAGGATCTGCTTGGCGCGATCGAGCTCGGGTACATGCTCGACAACGCCGAGTGCACCGCCCTCGCCGCGCTGGAGCGCAAGGAGAGCCGGGGCGCTCAGTACCGCACCGACTACCCCGAGCGCAACGACGAGGAGTGGCTCAAACACATCGACCTCGAGCAGACCGACGATGGGCCCGAGATCTCATACTCCGAGGTGACCATTACCCAGTGGGAACCGGAAGCGAGGACTTACTGATGGCCGACTACAAGATCAAAGTCCGCAGGTTCCAGCCCGAGAGCGGCGAGGGGCCCTACTGGGAGGAATTCAACGTCGACCTCGAGCCCTCGCTCTCGGTCCTCGACAGCCTGCTGCAGGTGAAGGACCGCGAGGACGGCTCGCTCGCCGTGCGCTGCTCCTGCCGCGCCGCGATCTGCGGCTCCTGCGGGATGAAGATCAACGGCCAGTCCGGGCTCGGCTGCAAGACCCAGATCGGCGAGGCTCAGGAGCTGGCCGACAAGAAAGCCAGCGCGGTCGGGGGCGAGACCTCCGACAACGTGATCGTGATCGAGCCGATGGGCAACATGCCGGTGGTCAAGGACCTGGTCACCGACATGGAGTCGACCCACTGGACCAAGATCCGCCGCGTCACCCCCTGGCTCCTCCCCCACGGCGAGGCGCCCGAGCGCGAGTACATCGTCGACCCGGAATCGATGCTCGACATCACCCAGTCGATGGCCTGCATCCAGTGCGGTGCCTGCGTCTCCTCCTGCCTCTCGATGGAAGCCGACCCCGACTTCATCGGCCCGGCGGCGCTGGCCAAGGCCTACCGCTTCGTCGGCGACCCGCGCGACGCCGAGTCCAAGGAGCGCCTGCACGACCTGGCGGAGGACCCGCACGGGATCTACGACTGCACCCACTGCTTCAGCTGCGTCGACGCCTGCCCCAAGGACGTGGCGCCGATGGACCAGATCATGCGCCTGCGCCGCAAGGCGGGCGAAGAAGGGATCGAGGACCCCAACAGCGGCCACGACCACGAGATGGCCTTCGTCAAGATCATCGAGAAGAAGGGCACCCTGGACGAGTCGCTGCTGCTGCAGGAGTCCTTCGCGCCCGGCGTCAAAGGCAAGCTGAAACCGAGCAAACGGGCGATCAAGGAAATGCTCGGCTCGCTGCCGACGGCGTTCCGCGGGATCAAGACCGGCAAGATGCGCTCGCTGCCGAAGCTGATCCCCGGCGTCCACCACAAGCTCCCCGGCGGTGCCCAGGACGAGGTCAAGGCGATCTACAAGCACGCCGAGGAGCACAACGAGGAATTCAACCTGTACATCAAGGGCGATGAGGGCGAGCTGGCCGAGTTGGAGGCCGAGGACGCCGTCAAAGAGACCGCCGCGTCCGACCAGCGAGGAGGCTTCACAGTGAGCGAGAAGATCAAGGTCGCCTACTGGCCCGGCTGCGTCTCGCGCGGCTTCACCTCCGAGCTGCACGGCTCGATGGCGCTGGTCGCCGACAAGCTCGGGATCGAGCTGGTCACCCTCGACCGCGCCAACTGCTGCGGCGCCGGCGTCATCGCCGAGCACAACCAGGAGCTGGCCGACACGCTCAACGCCCGCACCTTCGCGCTGGCCCAGGAGACCGGGCTCTCGATGATGAACATCTGCTCGACCTGCCAGGGCGCCCAGTCCGAGTGCCAGCAGCGGCTCGACGCCGACTCGTCCTACCGCGCCCACGTCAACGAGGCGCTCTCGGGCCAGGGCCTGTCCTACGAGAAGGACAAGAACGGCTTCACCAACAAGAACTTCCTCTGGCTGCTGGTCGAGGACTACGGCCTCGACCGCCTCAAGGAGCAGGTCGTGCGGCCGCTCAGCGGGCTCAAGGTCGGCCCCTTCTACGGCTGCTACATCGTCCGCCCCAAGGAGCGCCTCGGCTACGCCGAGTTCCCCGACCGCGACGTCTACCTCGAGCAGGTGATCGTCGCCCTCGGCGGCGAGGTCGTCGAGTACGACGGCGCCCGCAAATGCTGCGGCTTCCCGGTGATCACGATGAACCGGGAGACCTCGCTGAAACAGGCCGGGACCCACGTCGGCGACGCGATCGACGCCGGCGCCGACTGCCTCGTCACGCCCTGCCCGCTCTGCCACCTGAACCTGGACCTGCAGCAGCCGGAGGCGGCCAAGGTCGTCAACCGCGACCTCGGCCTCGCCGTCCTCCACCTCCCTCAGCTGGTCGGCCTGGCGCTCGGCGCCGAGCCGAAGGAGCTGGGCATGAGCAAGCACATCGCCTCGACTGGCTGGGTCGAGGACCGCCTTCGGCGATTCCCGCCTGACGCTGTCAGGAACCGTCATGCGGTGTCCTCGGTCCTTGCCTGGCGGCCCCTGACAGCGTCAGGTCTTAGTTGGCGGCTTTGATGTTCGCTAGAACGATCATCGCGATGACCGTCAGCCATAAAACGACAAGCATCGCGTTGACGCAGCGCTCAAACGAGCGCTGCTTCTCCTTCCATCTTTCGTTTTCGATCCGGTCGATTCGCTTGTCGAGGCGTCGCACCTCATTCCAGTCGGTAGCCATGGCCTCACCATAGAAGACAACAAGTTTCGTTATGTGAGGAAACTGTGCCAAAAGTGTGAATCTTGAGAGGGGAGTCTCCGGGCGAAGAAATAGCCTGGGGCAATCAATCTCGCCTCCCTCCCACTCGCCTCCGCCAGTGACACGGCGGGGGTCCTGACCGACCTCTTCGTCGTCCTCGTTGCCGCCAAGCTCGGCGACGAGATCTTCAAGAGGATTGGGCAGCCGGCGATCGTCGGCGAGATCCTCGGTGGGGTCCTGGTCGGGCCCTCGGTGCTGGGCCTGGTCGAGGTCAACGAGGTGCTGCGGGTCTTCTCCGAGCTCGGCGTCGTCTTCCTGCTCTTCTGGGTCGGGCTGGAGACGCGGCTCTCGGAGATGCGCGCGGTCGGGCGGATCGCGGTCACGGTCGGCAGCGCCGGCGTCGTCCTCCCCTTTCTGGGCGGGATCGGGTTCGGGCTGGCACTGGGCGAAAGCACCGAAACCAGCGTCTTCCTCGGCGCCGCCCTGGCCGCGACCAGCGCCGGCATCACCTCCGCCACCTTCCTCGACCTCGGGATCGCCCGCCGGCCCGCTGCCCGCACCGTGCTCGGCGCCGCCGTGGTCGACGACATCCTCGCCCTGATCCTGCTCTCGGTCGCCGTCGGGATGGCCGCCGACGGTGGCGTCGACGCCACCAAGATCGCCCTGGCCCTGGCGGTCGCGATCGCCTTCGTCGCCTTCGTGGCGCTGGGCGGGACGCAATTGCTGCAACGCCGGCCGCAGCTGCTCGACGCCCCTCGCTTCGCCGACTCGCCGCTGCTGCCGGCGGTGATCCTCTGCCTCGGCCTCGCCGCCTTCGCCGCCCAGATCGGGTTGGCGGCATTGATCGGCGCCTTCCTCGCCGGGATGATCGTCGCCGAGACCAAGGACCAGAGCTCGATCGAGGAGGAAGTGCGGCCGCTCTACGCCTTCTTCCCGCCCTTCTTCTTCGCCTTCATCGGCATCGAGCTCAGCCTCGACTCCCTGTTCAGCGCCCACGCCCTGCTGCTGCTGGCGGCGATCACGGCGCTGGCGGTGGTGACCAAGCTGATCCCCGCCTACCTCGCCTCCCGTGGCCTGGGCCGGGAGGAAGCGAAGATAGTCGGCGTCGGCATGGTCCCACGCGGCGAGGTGGGGATCGTCGTCGCCTCGATCGGGGCGGCCGAGGGCGTGGTCGACGCCGAGCTCTTCGCCGTCGTCGTCGGGATGTCGATCGTGACCTGATGCGCCGTTCGTGCTGCGGCGCCTCGCCTCGCCCCGGTAGAGTCAGTCGAACTCGATCGAGTTCCAGAAGTCACGCGGTCAAGACTGAGCGCAGCCTGCGTAGCAGACGCATCAGGCTCGGTAAGTGCGCCATCGAGGAGCGTCGCACTCGCCTCGAGCTCCAAGCTGCGATGGCTGCTCAGGACGCAGACGGGCGTTCGGCGCTCGGCTCAGGGCATCGCCTGCCGCGCTACGGTCTCAGGCTCGCCGCGATCTACTTGCAGAGAGGTTGTCGCGAGACGACCTCACGGAGGTTGAGCGCCTGCTCGCTGGCACTGGACGTCGTCGGCGGGCTGCGGCTCGCCGGCAGATCGATGCGGTCCTCGACCGAAGCCGTGCCGACCAGATCGTCGTCCTGGCTGGCGGCGTCGATCGCGAGAGGATACTCGGCGTCGGCCGGGTCGTCGATCACGACGTCACGCCCGGCCGTCGCCGCGGCCAGCAGGGCGTCGCGAGTCCTCGGCGAGCGCTCCGGGCTCAGCGGCCGCTTGGTCTCGACGTTGACGGCCTCGGAGTGGCCGCTCACGACCGGCACCCGGGCGCAGGTGGCGCTGACCCGGATCGCCTGGTCGCCGAGGATCTTGCGGGTCTCGTTGATCAGCTTGCGCTCCTCGTCGGTGTGGTCGTCGCCGGCGGGGAAGCTGCCGGCCTGGGCGAGCACGTTGAAGGCGATCTGCTGCGGGTAGATCGAGGCCGCGGCCGGCTGGCCGTGGAGGATCGCGTGCGACTGCTCCATCAGCTCGTCGATCGCCGCCTTGCCGGTGCCGGAGACGGCCTGGTAGGTGGAGATGACCAGGCGCTCGATCCCGGCCTCGTCGTGGAGCGGCTTCAGCGCCACGACCATCTGCATGGTCGAGCAGTTGGGGTTGGCGACGATGCCGTTGTGGCCGTCGAGGGCCTCCGGGTTGACCTCGGCGACGACCAGCGGCACGTCGTCGTGCATGCGCCAGTGGCTGGTGTTGTCGACGACGACGGCGCCGGCCTCGACGAGCGCGGGGTCCACTCGGCGCTGATCGCGCCGCCGGCGGAGGAGAGGACGACGTCGAGGCCCTGGATCGACTCCTCGCTCAGCTCCCGGCAGACGATGGTCGAGCCGTTCCACTCCAGCTCGCGGCCGGCGGAGCGCGCGGAGGCGAAGGGGACGACCTCGGCAGCGGGGAAGCCGCGGTCGGCGAGCAGCTCGAGGATCGTCGTCCCGACCAGCCCGGTCGCGCCCAGGACTCCGACTCTGTATCCGTCGCCCGCCATCGCCCGATTATGACCGGGGGCTCAGCCGGCGACCGTGGGCCGGTGCTCGGGCCCGGTTGGGTCCTCGGGGCGGATCGCGTCGTCGCCGAGCTCGAAGGTCTTGTGCAGGGCGTTGACCGCGTCGGGGACGCGATCGGCGGGGATGACGCAGGAGATCTTGATCGGCGAGGTGGAGATCATCTCGATGTTGATCCGTTCGGCGCCGAGCACCTCGAAGACCTTGGCGGCGACGCCGGGGTGCGAGCGCATGCCGGCACCGACGATCGAGACCTTGCCGATCTGCTCGTCGGTGCGGACCTTGAGCGAGACGTCGCCGAGCGCGGCGATCGTGTCCTTGGCGACCGGCAGGTCGGCGCGGTCGACGGTGAAGGAGAGGTCGGCGAGCTGGTCGCCGCCGACCGGCTCGTTCTGGATGATCACGTCGACGTTGACGTTGGCCGTCGGCGAGCGGCGGTGAAGATGCGGCCGGCGACGCCGGGCTCGTCGCGGACGCCGGTCAGCGTCACGCGGGCCTCCGCGTTGGAGTGGGTCACGGCGGTTACGAAAGGTTGCTCCATGGTCTCCTCCTCTGCCACGACGAGGGTACCGGGACCGTCCTCGAAGCTGCTGCGGCAGTGGATGCGGACGCCGTGGTTGCGGGCGTACTCGACCGAGCGCAGCTGCAGCACCCCGGCCCCGGAGGCCGACATCTCGAGCATCTCCTCGAAGGAGACGCTGGGCGAGCTTGCGGGCGTCGGGGACGATCCGCGGGTCGGCGCTGAAGACGCCGGCGACGTCGGTGTAGATCTCGCAGACGCTGGCGTCGAGCGCGGCGGCGAGCGCGACCGCGGTGGTGTCGGAGCCGCCGCGGCCGAGCGTGGTGACGTCGCGGCTCTCGGTCGAGACCCCCTGGAAGCCGGCGACGAGGACGATCCGGTCCTCCTCCAGCGCCTCCTGGATGCGGTCGGCGCGGACGTCGATGATCCGCGCCTTGGTGTGGGAGGAGTCGGTGACGATCCCCGCCTGGGAGCCGGTCAGCGAGATCGCCTCGTGGCCCATGTCGTGGATCGCCATCGCGCAGAGCGCGCAGGAGATCCGCTCGCCGGTGGAGAGCAGCATGTCCATCTCGCGGGCGACCGGGCGCTCGGAGATCTCCTGCGCCTGGGCGACCAGCTCGTCGGTCGTCTTGCCGCGGGCCGAGAGCACCGCGACGACGCGGTTGCCGCGCCTCGCGGGCGGCGACGATCCGCCCCGCGGCGCGCTTGATCTGCTCGGCGCCGGCCACCGAGGTGCCGCCGAACTTCATCACGACGATGTCGGACTCGCCCCGCTCATGCAGTGTCTGAGGATAGTCGAGCGCTAAAGCAACGGTTTCGGTCTCGCGCCGATAAACATGAGCGTGGAGCCGAAGACGAGCGACATGCCGGTCGCGCGGCGCGGTCACGGACACGTCCGTCCAGGGCGAGCGCCTGCTGGTCGCCAGCCGGCTCGCCACCGCGCTCTCCCGCGCCCAGATCGGTCGAGAGCGTCGCCGGCGAGCGCGGTCCGCGCTCCTGCACGAATCCTTCGACTACTACCTCGCCGTGGTCCAGCGGCTCGACCCCGACGGGTCGCTGCGCGTCGTCGCCGGCGCCGGGCCCCTGGCCGTGGAGATCACCGACTTCCTCGCCCACGGCCAGCGGGTCGAGGTCGGCGTCAACGGGCGCGTCGCCCGCACCGGCCGCCCGGCGATGGTCAACGACACCGGCCTCGACTCCGACTACCTGGGCCGCAACCCGACGCAAGGACCCCGGCTCGCGAGCTCTCGCTGCCGATCGTCGTCGCCGAGCTCGATCTGGGGCGTGATGAACCTCGAGCAGCGCGAGCGCGGCGCCTTCGCCGAGGAAGACCTGCTGCTCGCCCACGTCGTCGCCGGCCAGATCGGCGCCGCGATCCACCGCTGCCAGCTGGTCGGCGAACTCGAGGACGCCTTCCTCACCACGATCGGGGTGATCTCCGACGCGGTCGAGATGCAGGACTCCTACACCGCCGGCCACGCCAACGAGGTCTCCGACCTGGCGGTCCGCGGTCGGCGAACGGATGGGGATCGACGGGCGTCGAGCTCGACCGCCTCCGCTACGGCGCCCTGCTCCACGACGTCGGCAAGATCGGCGATCCCCGGCGAGATCCTCCGCAAGCCCGGGCCGCTGACCGCCGCCGAGCGCGCGCGGATGAACGAGCACACCGCGATCGGCGCCCGCATGCTCGAGCGCATCCCCTTCCTCGCCCCGGTCGCGCCGCTGGTCCGCTCCGCCCACGAGCGCCACGACGGCGGCGGCTACCCCGACGGCCTGGCCGGCGAGGAGATCCCACGCGGGGCGATGGTCATCGCCACCTGCGACGCCTTCCACGCGATGACCTCGGACCGCACCTACCGCGAGGCGATGGCGACGAGGACGCGCGATAGCGCGAGCTGCGACGCCTGCGCCGGCACCCAGTTCGAGCCCGAGGTGGTCACGGCGCTGCTCGCCGAGCTGGGCTGAGCGTGAGGGGTGTCGGTTGGGACTGCCGCGCAGATCGTCTACGGCGCATGATCTGGACGTCTCCGTCGGCGGCAGACTAGAACTACGGAGAGCCATCGCGGGAGAGCTGCTCGATCTGGCGCTCGGTGTAACGGAGTGCTAGTCGTGATGAAGAGCTGTATGATTCGTGGATATGGAGATTCTTCGGCGATGCGATCTCGATGGCTTCGCTGCATGACTTTGCTGGCAGGAGATGCGCTGTACTGCTGGCTCGTCACTGGCATTCTCCATCCTTCAATCATCTTGAGATGATCTCGCTTGTATGTCGTCGATCGCGAGCGCGCATTCCTTCACCTAGAGCTACCGCTGTGAAAATGCGTTCCGTTCTGTTTGCCGAGTCGTCGCGGTGTATCGATGCATCTCGTTGATATCCGTGAGCGCTGTCGTAGACGCGTATTGTCTCTTTGCCGTCAGGGGTTGTCGAGCAAGTAGGATCAATCGTGTAATCGATGACACGTGCCTCGTTTCGGTCGTGTAGTCGATCCAGATATCGTGACTTCGATCTGAGGTTATCGAGTATGTTTTTTGTAGCGCGTACTCATCTATCGATCGTTGAATGATATCGAGCGCGCGTGTGGTGCGCTGATGGTCAGGTCATTGTTAATCTTTTTGTCGCGGAACTCGCACGTCGACCAGGGAGCGCCTGGCTAGAGCCGCCGCCGAGGTTGCCGAGCATCGCCTGTTCGGCCATCCGGACCAGGCCGAGGCCGCTGTGGGGGCGCATGTCGCTGCTGCGCACGCGGACGTGGGAGCCGTGGGGGCCGACCACCTCGACGATCGTGCAGACGTCGCCGATTTCGCAGTCGTCGCCGTAGTCGCCTTCGATCGCCTCCATCTGCTCGGCCACGACCCGGCCGATCTTGCTCTGGTCGAGCGCCATCTCTGAGCCCTTCTTCGAAGTCGTTGGACACGGTCCCTGCATGACTGACCATAAGTGATCACGATCACACTTAAAGATATATCGGAGCGATATATATTGCCGCGAGTGGAGCAGCTGAGCGCCACCGCCTACGTGATCCTCGGGATGATCCGCGGCGAGCCGAGGTCCGGCTACGAGATCAAGGCCGCTGGTCGACGAGCACGACCCGCTTCTTCTGGGCGGCCAGCTACGGGCAGATCTATCCGGAGCTGAAGCGGCTCTCCGAGGCGGGGCTGGTCGAGGGGGCCGACTCCCCCACCGGCGGCCGCAAACGGACCGTCTACGAGATCACCGCCGACGGCGAGGAGGAGCTGAGGGCCTGGCTGCGGCAGCCGCCGGAGACCTTCGAGATGCGCGAGGAAGGGCTGCTGAAGCTGTTCTTCGCCGACGCCCTGCCGCCCGAGGAGGCGGTCGAGATCCTGCGCGCGATGCGCGCCCACCGCCTCGCCGTCGCCGCGCAGCTGCGCGCGATGGAGCCGATGGCAGCCGAGAAGGACGGACCCGCTACCCGCTGATGGTGCTGCGGGGCGGGATCGAGTTCACCGAGTGGTTCGCCGACTGGTGCGAGCGGATGGAGGCGCAGATCCTCGACGTCCGCCCCGAGAAAAGGAGCAGCTGATGTTCGACGCCCTCGCCCGCTTCGCCGACGGCAACGCCCGCCGCATCGGGATCGTCGCGATCGTCTTCTTCGTCCTCGCCGCCGCGCTCGGCGGCTCGGTCGCCAGCCGGCTCGACCCCTACGGCGCCGACGACCCGGCGACCGAGACGGTGAAAGCGCGGGAGCAGCTGCAGGACGCCGGCCTCCGGGTGCCGGCGGTGATCGTCGTGGTCGAAGACGCCCCGGTCGGCGAGGCCGTCGAGCCGGGCCCGGGTCGAGGCGCTCGAGCGCCAGCGTGCGCCGCCGCGCCGACGTCGCCGTCGGTCAGCGGCTACTACGACACCCGCTCCCCCGCCTTCGTCTCCCGCGACGGCGACTCGACCTACTTCGTCGTCTCGCTGAAGGCGACCGGCGACAAGCGAGTGCAGGAAGTCGGCGGCGAGATCGCCGACCAGCTCTCGGCCCAGCCCGGGGTCGTCGTCGGCGGCTCCGCGGTCGCCCAGGAGCAGGTCAACAAGCAGGTCGAGAAAGACCTGCAGATGGCGGAGATGCTCGCCTTCCCGCTGCTCTTCCTGCTCTCGCTGCTGTTCTTCCGCAGCCTCGTCGCCGCGCTGCTGCCGCTGATGATCGGCGGCCTGGCGATCGTCGGCACCTTCCTGATCCTGCGCGTCGCCAGCGAATTCGGCTCGATCTCGATCTTCGCCCTCAACCTGACCACGGCGCTGGGGCTGGGGCTGGCGATCGACTACAGCCTCTTCATCGTCTCCCGCTACCGCGAGGAGATCGCCAAGGACGGGCCGGGGCTGGCGGCGATGCGCCGGGTGCTGGCGACCTCCGGGCGCACCGTCTTCTTCTCCTCGCTGACCGTCGCGGCGGCGCTCGCCTCGCTGCTGGTCTTCCCGCAGCGCTTCCTCTACTCGATGGGCCTCGGCGGCGCCCTGGTGGCGCTGTTCGCGGCGCTGATCTCGCTGACCGTGCTGCCGGCGGTGCTGACCCTGCTCGGCGACCGGGTCAACGCCGGCGCGCCGCGGTTCCTGCAGCGCCGCGCCGAGGCCGACGCCCGGCCCGACGAGAGCGGCTTCTGGTACCGGCTCTCGCGCTTCGTGATGCGGCGGCCGCTGCCGGTGGCGACCCTCAGCGCCCTGCTGCTGATCGTCCTCGGCCTGCCCTTCCTCGGGATCAAGTTCAACACCGTCGACCCGACCGTGCTGCCGGAGTCGGCCAGCGCCCGCCAGGCCTACGAGATGGTCAGCAAGCGAGTTCCCGCCCTACCACGACACGCCGATCTGGGTCGACGTCGAAGGCGGCGGGCCGCGGGCGGCGGCGCGGGTCGCCGCGCGCGGCGCGCCAGGTCCCCGGCGTCGCCGAAGTGCTGCCGCCGCAGCGGCTCGCGCGGCGGCGTCACCGCGATCCAGGCGATCTCCGCCAACCCCTTCGTCTCCGACGCCAGCCAGGACACGGTGAAGGCGATCCGCGAGCTGGCCGCGCCGGCCGGGGGCGACGGTGCTGGTCGGCGGCGCCACCGCCGACTTCGTCGACTTCCAGTCGAGCCTCGCCGCTCACCTGCCGATCGCGCTGGCGATCGTGATCGTCGCCACCCTGGTCATCCTCTTCCTGATGACCGGCTCGGTGATCCTGCCGATCAAGTCGCTGATCATGAACTTCCTCAACCTCAGCGCCGTCTTCGGCCTGCTGGTGCTGATCTTCCAGGACGGCAGGCTGGAGGGGTTCCTCGACTACACCAGCCCCGGGGCGATCGAGCAGACGATGCCGATCCTGCTCTTCGCGGTCGCCTTCGGCCTCTCCACCGACTACGCGGTCTTCCTGCTCTCGCGGATCAAGGAGGCGCGCGACAACGGCGCCTCGGACTCGGAGTGCGTGGCGATCGGGCTGGAGCGGACCGGGCGGATCGTCACCGCCGCGGCGCTGCTGTTCGCGGTCGCGATGGGCGCCTTCGCCACCTCGCAGATCATCTTCATCAAGGAGAACGGGGTCGGCACGGCGCTGGCGGTGCTGATCGACGCCAGCATCATCCGCGCCCTCCTGGTCCCCTCGCTGATGGAGCTGCTCGGCAAGTGGAACTGGTGGGCGCCGGCGCCGCTGCGGCGCCTGCACGAGCGCTTCGGGATCAGCGAGGGCGGGTCGACGGTCGCCGGCGCCGGAGCCGGAGGGCGCATGAGCGAGGAGGCCGACACGGTCGCCCTGCCGGGCTTCGAGGCCGACACCGCGGTCGCGGAGCTCGGCGGCGGTCGCTTCGCGGCGGCGATGAGCGAACGCTGGTGGGTCGGCAAAGGGCCCAACGGCGGCTACGTCGCGGCGGTGATCCTGCGGGCGATCCAGGCCAGCGCCAGCGCCGAGCGGGCGCCGCGCTCGCTCACCGTCCACTACCAGCGGGCGCCGCAGGCGGGGCCGGTCGAGGTCGAGGTCACGGTCGAGCGCGAGGGCAGCCGCGTCACCTTCCTCTCGGCCCGGCTGACGCAGGAGGGCAGGGTGCAGGCGACCGCGCAGGCGGTGCTCTCGGAGGACTGGGGCGAGGGCGGCTTCACGGAGGCTGACGATGCCCGACGCCGGCGAGCCCGGCGAGCTGCACACGATCGACCCCGCCGGCGACGGCCGGCCGAACATGCTGCAGAACTACCGCCTCCGCCCCGCCCTCGGCGAGCAGGCCTTCTCCGGCGGCCCGCCCCACACCGGCGCCTGGATCCGCACCCGCGAGCCGCGCCTGCTCGACGCGCCGCTGGCGGCGGCCTTCCTCGACACCTGGTTCCCGGCTCCCTTCGTCCGCCTCGACGGCCCGGTCGGGGCGCCGACGATCGACTACACCGTCCACTTCCGCTCGCCGCTGCCGCCGCCGGGCGCGGCGCCGCGAGGATCCCTACCTGCATCTCCTTCAGATCGAATATCGCCCGCCACGGGTTCTTCGAGGAAGACGGCGAGCTCTGGTCGGCCGACGGCATCCTGCTGGCGCAGTCGCGGCAGCTGGCGCTGCTGCTCGACGTTTCGTAGTTGTAGACGCTGGCGTCGAAGCCGGTGAGGGCGACTTCGCCGGCGTAGCCGAGCGGTTCCAGTTCGAACAGTTCCTCGATGCTCTTCAGCAGGGAGAAGTGGTTGAAGTAGGCGGTTTCGTTCACGGTGCCGGGCGCGACGAAGGGAGAGAGCAGGAGCAGGCCGACCCGGCCGCCGCCGCCGCTCGGTTTGACCGGGCCGGGCACTTCGGCCGGAGCCGGTTCGGGCGGGATGTTCGGGTAGACGGGGGCGATGCAGCAGGAGCTGAGGTCCGGGGTGGGGCCGGTCTGGCGCGCCTGCGCGGAGGTGATCGCGATCAGCCCCCCTTCCTTGTAGGCCGGCGAGGCTTCGATCGCCGGCACGACCCGCCGCAGGAACTCTTCGGCGGCGAGCGCGCCGGCCGGCTGTCCCGGTTCGCAGGGCAGTTCGGCACCGGCGTGGCAGGCGTTGGGGACGATGTAGGAGAGCGCCGGCGTCTTCTTCGCGGCCTTCGAGGTCGGGCGCGAGCTGTTCGAGGCTGACGTCGTTGGTCGCGCATTCGGGACCGTCCAGCAGCGAGTGGAAGTAGACGACGGGGTCGCGCGAGCCTTCCTCGCGAGTGCAGGGAGCGGCCCGGTCCTCGACGTAGGCCTTCCATCTCAGTTTCTTTTCGAGCCAGCTGGCCCGGCAGCGTCGCGGTTTCCGCCGGGTAGACGCAGCCGCTGCCTTCGACCTGCCCCGCGAGCGAGAGGGTGCCGGGAGCGATGTCGGTGTAGGTGGGGCAGTCGGCCGCCGTCTCGGCGGTCGGGCCCTGGCCGCTGAGCAGGGCGATCTGGTTGGCGAGGTCGCCCTTCGTCACCGCGTAGTAGTTGGACAGCAGCTCGCCCTTTTCGGCGCAGCGTCTTCGCCAGGTAGGGAGCCGGCGAGGTCGCGCCGAAGGCTTCCTCGTAGCTGTTTTCGCCGAGCACGATCAGGAACACGTGCTTGACCGGCGGCAGCGTTTCTTCTTCTTCGAAGAATTCCGGCGGCGGAGTCGGTTCGGGCGCCGGCTTCCGGCAGCGGTTCTTCGGCCGCCGGCGGGCAGCGATCGGCAGGCTGGAGGTCGTGGCCGGCAGCAGCGGCGCCGGTTCGGGCGCGGCGCCGGCTTCCGCGACGCCGCGGCTTCGACCGGTTCCTCCGACGGCCGGCTTCGGCGTCGGCACTTCGAGCACGATCGAGCTGAGGCCCGGCGCTCTGGGCGACCTGGCTGCCGGCCGAGCCGAGCAGGACGCCGAGCGTGAGCATCCCCATCACCGCCACCGCCGCCGCCCAGGGCGAGGGCATGAAGCGGCACTCCAGGCACTGGTCCCGCTTGCCCGAGATCGCCGCGCCGCACCCCGCGCAGGCCCTGGCGGCGGCGGTCCTGTCGGGACTCTTGCTCTTGCTCGGAGTCGCTGGAGGTGGTCACGCCGCGCGCCAATACTCGCCTCGGCGGCGGCGCTCAGTTGTGAACATCCTGAGTTCGCCCGCAGAGCGCCCGGCCTCTTCACAACTCTTAAACACTGGCGCGGGCGCGGGGTCCGAAGATGCGCCGGTGAGCGAACAGTGCCCGTCCTGCGGCGCCCAGATGGCCGCCGACCAGCGTTACTGCCTCGAGTGCGGCCTGCGCCGCGGCGACCCGCGGCTGCCGTTCATGGACGCGGTCGTCTTCATGGACGCGATCAAGCGCCCCGGCCGCGGCCGCCGCAGCCCTCCTCCCCCCCGCCCGAGCGCCGCTCGCGGATGACCGCCAACGCCTCGCTGATCGCCGGCGTCGCGACGCTGGTGCTGGCGATCGGGGTCGGCGTGATGATCGGCCGGTCGGGCGACAACGGCAGCTCGGTCGCCGCGGCGCCGGCGCCGCAGATCATCAAGGTCGGCGGCGGCGGCGAAGAAACCGCGACCGCCGTCGAGCCGCCGGAAGCGAGCAGCGAAATCGGCGGCAAGAAGCGGCAAGGCGAAGAAGGCCAAGGCCCCCGAGAAGGCGGTCGACAGCAGCGGCACCTCCGAAGCCGCCGCCGAAGTGCTGAAGCCGGCCGGCGACGTGAAGCTGCCGCCGCCGACCGTGCAGCCCGGCGGCAAGTGCGAAAGCGGCGCCGCCGGCTGCAAGGGCGGCGAATTCACCGGGGAATTCTTCGGCGAATGAAGCTCGGGATCCCCAAACGGCAAGATGCCGCGCCCGCGGCCCCGGCGCCAGGGCCCGCGACGACCCCGGCCCCGCGAGGCGAGCTCAGCGCCGCCTACGGCCAGGAGTTCGTCGTCGACCTGCAGCGCCGCCGCGACCAGCTGGTCGCCCGGGTCGCCGAGCTGCAGTGGGACCTCGGCGGGCTCGCCTACGAGATGGCGATCCGCAACAGCATCAAGGTCGAGGTCCTGGTCAAGCGCGCGGTCGAGCTGCAGGACGCCGACGCCGAACTGAGCGAGGTCGAACGGATCGTGCGGATGGAGGAGACCGGCGCCTCCGGCTCCTGCGGATCCTGCGGCGCCCCGCACAGCAGCGGCGCCACCTTCTGCTGGCAGTGCGGCAACCCGCTGCTGCCGCAGGTCTCCGGCGACGCGATCCTGCGCGGCTGAGCCGCTCGGCTCAGCCGAAGCGGCCGGTGACGTAGTCGCGGGTGCGCGGGTCGCGCGGCTGGCCGAAGATCTTCTCGGTGTCGTCGAACTCGATCAGCGATGCCGACCGGCTTGGCGTCGCTGGAGTCGAGGCTGAAGAAGGCGGTGCGGTCGGCGACCCGCGCCGCCTGCTGCATGTTGTGGGTGACGATGACGATCGTGAAGCGGCCTTTGAGGCTGTGCATCAGGTCCTCGATCGCGCCGGTGGCGATCGGGTCGAGCGCCGAGGCGGGCTCGTCGAGCAGCAGCACGTCGGGCTCGATCGCGATCGCGCGGGCGATGCAGAGCCGCTGCTGCTGGCCGCCGGAGAGGCCGAGGGCGCTGTCCTTGAGCCGGTCCTTGACCTCGTCCCAGAGCGCGGCGCCGCGCAGGGCTTTCTCGACCCGCTCGTCGAGCCCGGCCTTGAGCCCGAGGTTGCGCGGCGCCCAGGCGACGTTGTCGTAGATCGACTTCGGGAAGGGGTTCGGTTTCTGGAAGACCATCCCGATCCGCCGCCGCACCTCGACCTGGTCGACGTTGCCGCCGTAGAGGTCGTGGCCGTGGTAGAGGATCTGGCCCTCGATGCCGGAAGCTCGGGACCGAGTCGTTCATCCGGTTGAGGCTGCGCAGGAAGGTCGTCTTGCCGCAGCCGGAGGGGCCGATCAGGGCGGTGATCTGGCCGCGGCGGATCCGCAGCGTAGACGTCGGTCAGCGCCTGTTTGGCGCCGTAGAAGACGGCGACGTCCTGGGCGTCGAAGACGACCTCGGGGGCGACCCGCAGCTGGCGCTTCGGCGCTCGTCGGTCGCGGCTCGCCGGCCGCGCCGGCGCCTCGCCGCGGATGCGCACCCGCGACGGCACCGCGGCCGGCCGAGTCGGGTCGAGGTCCTGGACCTGGCGCGAGGTCGCTCACGAGGCCAGCTTTCTGCGGCTGCGGGCGAGCAGGGCGCGGGCGCCGAGGCTGGCGAAGAGGATCAGCGAGACGAGCACGAAGGACAGGCCCCAGGCTTCGGTGAAGCCTTCCGGGTTCGCTTCTTCGGAGAGCTGGAAGATCCGCACCGGCACGTTGGGCAGGGCTTCGAACGGGTTGAGCGAGTAGCTGCCGGGGTCGAAGATCGAAGCTGGCGAAGATCAGCGGCGCGGTCTCGCCGGCGGCGCGGGCGACCGAGAGCACGGTCGCGGTGACGATGCCGCCGAGGGCGCGTCGGCAGGATGATCGCCAGCACCGCCCGCCAGCGGCTGACGCCGAGCGCGTCGGCGGCTTCGCGCAGGCTCGCGGGACGAGCATCAGCACCTCCTGGCTGCCGCGGGCGATCAGCGGCACCTCGATGATCGCCAGCGCCACCGAGCCGGCGAAGCCCGACTGCTCTTGGTGGTTGACGAGCAGGCCGAAGATGAAGAGGCCGATGATGATCGAGGGCAGGCCGTTCATCAGGTCCAGCGTCAGCCGGACCAGGTGGGCGCCGCGGCCGCCGGCGTACTCGGTCAGGAAGAGGGCGACGAGGACGCCGATCGGCATCGCGATCGCGGTCCCGATGCCGACGATGATGGCGGTGCCGACCAGCTCCGGGCCGATCCCGTCGGGGGCGCCCTTGATCAGGAAGTCGAGGTCGAGGGCGCTGGCGCCGCGGGTGACGACGGTGTAGATGACGATCGCCAGGACCGCGACGGCGAGCGACCGCGGCGGCCGTCGCGCCGTACTCGGCGATCCGGCTGACGAGCTGGCGCCGGCGCAGGTTGCCGCTCGGGGTCAGCGGCGCCGTCGGGTCGAAGCATCGCCGTCGCTCATCGCAGCCGTCGCCCCCCGCGTAGCCGAAGCGCCGGCCGATCCACTGGGCGATCAGGTTCGAGGCGAGGCCGATCACCAGCAGGATCACGCCGAGGTAGAAGAGCGAGGCTTTGTGCATCTCGGTCAGCGCGCCCGGGAACTGGTTGGCGATCCGCGCCGCCAGGGTGTCGCCGGTCTTGAACAGCGAGGCCTGGATTTCGGAGCCGGCGCCGATCACCTGGGCGACGGCGATCGCCTCGCCCAGCGCGCGGCCGAGCCCGAGCAGCGAGGCGGCGACGACCCCGGACGCGGTCGAGGGCAGGACGACCCCGCGCACCACCTCCCAGCGGGTCGCGCCGAGGGCGCTGGCGCCGTCCTGGAGGTCGCGCGGGACCGCCAGGAAGAGGTCGCGCGAGACCGAGGCGATGATCGGGATGACCATGATCGTCAGGATCAGGCTGGCGGTGAAGATGCTGGCGCCGGTGGTCTGCGGGGCGCCGAAGATCGGGATGAAGCCGAGCTTGTCGTGCAGGAACGGCTCGAGCGTGCCCTGGACGAAGGGCGCCAGGACCAGCACCCCCCAGAAGCCGAGGATGACGCTGGGGATCGCGGCCAGCATCTCGACCAGCGGCGCGACGACGCCGCGCACTCCCGGCGGCGCCAGCAGGCTGAGGTAGAGGCCGATCGAGATCGCGATCGGGGCGCCGAGCAGCGAGCGCGAAGAAGGAGCTGACGGCGGTCCCGAAGATCAGCGAGCCGGCGCCGAACTGGCCGAAGTTCGGCTGCCAGGTCGTCTCGGTGAGGAAGCCGAGCCCGTACTTGGAGATCGCCGGGCTGGCCCCGTGCACCACCTGGTAGCCGATCAGGACGATCGTCACCACGCAGAGCAGGGCGGCGAGCAGGCAGATCGCGTAGAGGGCGCGGTCGCCGAAGCGGTCGGCCTGCTTGCGGCGCCGCGCCGAACGGGCGCGGGAGGCACCGGCGGGGCCGAGGACGGCGGGGCTGGCGCTGGTGCTCACCGGCCGCACCGTAGTGAATCCAACACCACTATTTGTTACGAACTTTCACACTTACTGTCACATTTTGTAACAGACCGTCTTTCACGGGATTGACACATATGTGTGATTTCCGGCCCCGATGCTATGCCGCGCCCGGGCTGCACCCTTGCGCCCGCCAGACATAGAACAAGTCGAAAGGAATTCTCTTGAATCGCAACAGGTTGCTTGGGGTGGCCATCGCGGCCGTCTTGGTTATGGCTACGGGGGTCGCCAGCGCTTCCGCCGCCGGCCTCACCGGAGCCGGCTCGACGCTGGTTGCGCCGCTGATGGCCAACTGGATCAACGGCTTCGAAATCAAAGAAGGCATCCCGGTCAAATACGGCGCCGTCGGCTCCGGGGCGGGAATCGCCCAGATCACCGCCCGCACCGTCGACTTCGGCGCCTCCGACGCGCCGCTGACGCCGGAGCAGGCCGCCGCCTGCAACGGCTGCGTGCAGGTTCCCTGGGCCCTCTCGGCCACCGGCCTCGGCTTCAACATCCCGGGGGTGAAGAAACTCAACCTCAGCGGCAAGGTCCTCGCCGGCATCTACTTCGGCAAGATCACCAACTGGAACGACCCGAAGATCAAGCAGATCAACCCGTAGGCGAAGCTGCCGAACCTGGCGATCACCCCGGTCTTCCGCAGCGACGGCTCCGGTGACACCTACACGTTCACCAACTACCTCTCGAAGATCAGCCCCGCCTGGCGCAACGAAGTCGGCTACGCGACCACGGTCGGCTTCAAAGCCGGCGTCGGCGCCAAAGGCAACTCCGGCATCACCGCCACGGTCGTGAAAACGCCGGGAGCGATCGGCTACATCTCGGCCTCCTACCTGATCGCCGCCGGCCTCGGTGCCGTCGCCGTCCAGAACAAGGCCGGCAACTTCGAGCTGCCGAACCTGAAAAACATCGAAAGCGCGGCCTCGACGGTCAAGAGCGTGCCGCCGAGCAACGAGATCAACATCACCAACCCGCCGAAGAAGGCGTCGACGGCCTACCCGATCTCGACCTTCACCTACGCCATCGTCCCCCACAACGCGCCGCAGAAGGGCTTCCTCCAGCAGTTCCTCAACTACGCCATCACCAAGGGCCAGGCCTACGGAGCGGCGCTCGACTTCGCGCCGCTGCCGAAGGTCGTCCTCACCGCCGCCAAAGGCGCGATCGCCTCGCTGTAGCGACCGTGTCGCCGTGCCGCCTAGGCGAAAGCCTGGGCGGCGCGGCGGCGCAGGTCGGCATTGAGCATGCCGGTGACCTGGCTCGGGCTCTCGCCGGCCGAGGGGACGGCGGCGCCGATCAGGCCGGCGGCGCGGAAGCCGTAGAGCGGGGCGACGAAGCCGAGCTCGCGGATCTTGCGGACCAGGCCGACCGCGTCCTGGGTCTCGGCGCCGGGGCCGCAGAGGACGATCGCGGTCGGGTCGAGGGCGCCGAGCGCGCGCTCGAGGCGCTCGTCGCCGAGCTCGTTGGAGAGGACGAGGACGCGGAAGCCGGCGCGGCGCAGGGCGAGGTCGAGGGCCTGGGTGTGGACCTCCTCGGCGTCCTGGCCGTGGCTGGAGTCGAGCAGCAGGATCCCGGCCGGGCGCGAGGCGGCGGAGGCGAGGCGGCGGGCGCCGTGCAGCCAGCCGGTCGCCCAGCGGGCGGCGAACTCGAGCTCGGCCTCGCGATCGGGGTCGGCGGCGAGCTCGTCGATCGCCGGCAGCAGCAGCTCCTCGACCGTGCGCTCCAGCGGCCGCAGCGCCAGGCTCTCCTCGATCGCGCGGTCGGCGGCGGCCTCGTCGAAGCTCTCGAGGCGCGGCGAGCATGTCGCCGCCGCTGGCCGGCGCCGCCTGGCGCTGGCGGGCGAGCTCGATCGCCGAGGAGATGTTGCCGGTCTGGGCGAGGGCGTCGCGCAGGGTCTGCAGCTCGATCAGCTCGTAGTTGCGGTGGTTGCCGACGGTGCGCTTCGGCGTCGGGAAGCCGTAGCGGCGCTCCCAGCTGCGCAGCGTGTTGGGGCTGACGCCGAGCACTTCGGCGGCGGCGTTGGTTCGGATTCCTGGCATCGGGGAGGTGGTTGCGCGACTGATTCGACGCGCGTACGGCAGTCTCCCACCGCGTGCGGGTTTACACCAGTTATGGACAAATTTCCGGAATCTGTCAGCGATCTTGCAAAGCGCCGACGCCCACCGGCTGCCCGACCGCGCGGGCCCGCCACATCGCCGCGTCGGCCTTGTGCAGCAGCGCTTCGACGTCGGCGCCGTGGTCGGGACAGGCGACGACGCCGGCCGAGACCGCGATCCGCAGCCCCCCCGCCCGCTCCAGCTCGTCGAGCTGGCCGAGCAGCCGCTCCGCCATCTGCACCGCTTCGACCGTGCGCAGGTTCGGGGCGAGGACGCAGATCGCGTCCTCCTCGAGCCGGAAGGCTTCGTCGACGATGCGGATGCTGTCGCGCAGCGCCGCGCCGAGCGATCGCCAGCACCGTCTCCTGGCCGCCGCCGGCGTCGCCGTTGCGCGTGTCCGGGCCCGGAGGCGTCGAAGACGGCGAGCGCGAAGGGGTGGCCGTAGCGGCGGTTGGTCTCGGCCATCTGGTCGAGGCGGCGGCGCATGTGACCGGGCTGGTAGAGGCTGGCCAGCTCGCGGTACTCGGCGGCCGGAGCCGCCGACTCCGCCGAGCCGGCTCGGCGCCGCTGCCTGGCGGCGCGGCGCCGGTCGTAGGCGGCGTCGACCGCGGTCGCGGTGACCGAGCCGAAGTCGGCGGCCAGCCGCTCGGCGGCGTCGGCGAACTGCTCCGGCCTCGTCCTCGCCGAGCTCCTCGCGCAGCTAGGCCAGCAGCGACGGCCTGCAGCGCGGAGACCTCGCGGGCGATCCGGCCCGCCGGCGAGCCGCTCCCTCGATCCGCTGCCTGAGTTCGAGTGTCCCGCCACGCCGTGACCTTGGCGAAAGCGGCGGACGTAGGCGTCCGAAAACCCGCTATTTGCGGGCCGACAGTCGTCCAGGACGATATCCAATTTCCGGTCGATGAGCCTGAGACGTCCACAGGCGGACGCTGCGGCCCGCCGGCCCTAATCGAGGCTGCGGCGGCCGGCGAGCGCCTTGCCGAGCGTGACCTCGTCGGCGTGCTCGAGGTCGGCGCCGACCGGCAGGCCGCTGGCCAGGCGGGTCACCGCGACCTGGCCGCGCAGCCGTTCGGCGATGTGGAGGGCGGTCGCCTCGCCGGTGGTGGTCGGGTTGGTGGCGAGCACGACCTCGCCGATGCCGCCGCGGCCGACCCGGGTCAGCAGCTCGGCGATCTTCAGGTCTTCGGCGTCGACGCCGTCGATCGGCGAGAGGGCGCCGCCGAGCACGTGGTAGAGGCCGCGGTATTCGTGGGTGCGCTCGATCGGGATCACGTCGGCCGGCTCCTCGACCACGCAGATCAGTCGTCCGGTCGCGGTTGCGTGTCGGCGCAGATCCGGCAGAGCGGGCCCTCGGCGAGGTTGAAGCACTCCTCGCAGAGGCCGACCTTCTCCTTCACTTCGCGGATCGCGTCGCCGAGCGCGAAGGCCTCTTCGTCGGGCGCCCGCAGCAGGTGGAAGGCGAGCCGCTGGGCGGTCCGCTGGCCGATCCCCGGCAGCCGCGAGAGCTCGGCGACGAGGCGCGCGAGCGGCGCCGGGCCCTCGGTGCTCAACCCCCAGGTGCTCCCGCCGAGACCGCCGCCGAGCGCCGCCGGTGATCCCGCCCATTTTCGAGCTGGCCAGCTCCTGCGCCGCGCGCAGGCCCTCGTTGACCGCCGCCTGGACCATCTCGGCCAGCATCTCGGCCTCCTCGGGGTCGACCGCCTCGGGGTCGATCGATGATCTCGCGCAGGGTCAGGTCGCCGCCCATCTTCACCTTGACCATGCCGCCGCCGGCGCTGGCCTCGACCGTCTCGTCTTTGAGTTTCTCCTGCGCCTGCAGCATCTGGTCCTGCATCTGCTGCGCCTGTTTCATCAGGGCGTTCACGTCGAACCCCCCGGGACCGCCTCCTCGTGCCACCTAACTGACCTCCTCCGCGTCGAACTCGCTCTTCAGCCGCTCCAGCAGCTCTTCCTCGTCGATCGCCTCGTCCTTGGCCCGCGGCGCGGGCGCCTCGGCCTCCGCCGGCGCCTCGCTCTCTCCGTCGAGCAGGACGTAAGTCGGCTTCAGCGCCTGGCCGGTGACCGTCTGCAGCGCTTCGGCCACCGCCTCCCGCTGCTCCGGCGACTCGGCCTTGCGTTTGTTGAAGGTGGCGCCGGCCGGAAAGCCGATCTCGACGACGTCGCCCTCGAAGGCCGACCGGCCGCGCGTCCTCGAAGGACGCCGCGAGCGCCGGCGCCGTCTCGGCCAGCTGATCGAGGACCGCCGGCCAGACCTGCTTCAGCTCGTCTCGAGGTCGAGGTCGCCGCTGGCGGGCTTGCGCCGCGGTCCTGTCGGCGGCGGCGTCCTCGGCCTCGCGGCGCGGCGCGACTCCTCGGCGCTGCCGCGGCGGCTGCGTCGGAGCGTCCGGGCTCGGCGCTGCGGGCGGTTCGGGCTCCAGCGGCGCCGGCGCTCGGAGCCGGATCGTCGCTCGCGGCGGCGACTCTGCCGCGGGTGGCGGGGTAGGGGGGACCGCCCCCGAGGAAGCTTCAGCTACCGCAGGGGGTGGTGGGTCCCCTGCCCCGACAGGACCCGCGGCCCGATCGCCGCCGTCCCGCCAGCTGTCCCTCCGAGCCGCTCGATCCGGCGCAGCAGTCCCTCGGTCGACGGATCCAGGTCCGGCCGCGCCGCTTTCAGCAGCGCGATCTCCACCGCCATCCGCGCGTCGTCGCCCTCGCGGACCGCCGTCAGCGCCGCTCGCCAGCTCGTCGATCGTGCGGACCAGGGCCGCGGCGCCGACCGCCGCCGCCTGCGCCTGCAGCCGGCTCGGAGTCGGTGGCGGTGACGACGAAGGAGGTCGGCACCTCGCCGGTCGTCTGGGTGACCAGCAGGAGGCGCAGGTGGGCGAGCAGGTCGCGGGCGAACTGCGACGGGTCGCGGCCGGAGCGGGCCATCTTCTCGACCCCGAGCAGGACCGCCTTCGGGTCCTCGGCGACGACCGCGTCGACCGCGTCGAAGAGCAGCTCGGCGTCGGCGGCGCCGAGCATCTCCAGCACCTCGTCGAGCCCGACCTGGTTGCCGCCGAAGGCGACCAGCTGGTCGAGCGTGCCGAGCGCGTCGCGGAAGCTGCCGGAGGCCGAGCGGGCGATCATCGCCACGGCGCCCGTCGTCGACCTCGATCGACTCCTCGGCGGCGACCCGGTCGAGCACCTCGGAGATCTGCTCCAGCGAGGGCCGCTGGAAGTCGAAGCGCTGGCAGCGGTCGGCGATCGTCGCCATCACCTTGTGCGACTCGGTGGTGGCGAGGACGAAGACGGTGTTCGGCGGCGGCTCCTCGAGCGTCTTCAGGAAGGCGTTCCAGGCCTCTTTGGTCAGCATGTGCGCCTCGTCGAGGATGTAGACCTTCCAGTGGCCGCCGGCCGGCGCGTAGGCGACCCGCTCGCGCAGGTCGCGGACGTCGTCGACCGAGCGGTTGGAGGCGGCGTCCATCTCGATCACGTCGATCGAGGTGCCGGCGGCGATCGTCACGCAGGACTCGCATTCGCCGCAGGGCGTCACGGTCGGGCCGCCGCGCTCGCAGTTGAGCGAGCGGGCGAGGATCTTCGCCATCGAGGTCTTGCCGGTGCCGCGCGAGCCGACGAAGAGGTAGGCGTGGTGGACCTTGTCCTGCTCGACCGCGTTGCGCAGGGTGCGGACCACGTGCTGCTGGCCCACGACCTCGTCGAAGGAGCCCGGGCGGTGGCGGCGGTAGAGGGAGGTCGACTCGGTCATCGAGGGGCTCCGAGCCAGTGTATCCACGGCCCGGCGGCGCCCTGGCGGGCCGGCTGGGCCGCCCCGGTAGCCGTTGCGCCGCCGTGCCACCGAGGGTCTCGCAGCTGGCTGACGCCGGCCGCCTGGGTCGCCGCGGTGACGGCGGCGCTGCTGCTCGTCTTCCCGGTCGGCTTCCCCAACTACGACACCATCTACGCCCTCGTCTGGGGACGCGAACTGGCGCACGGGATCAGCCCCGACTACGGCGCCGCCCTCCCCCCCACGCCGCACCCGCTGACCGACCTGATCGGGCTCGTCACGACGCCGCTCGGCGACGGCGCCGATCACGGTGACGATGGTCATCGCCTACGCCTCGCTGGGCCTGATCGGCTACTTCGTCTACCGGCTCGGCAGCGCTCTGGTTCGACCGCTGGATCGGCGCCGTCGCCGCCGTCGATCGTCCTCACCCGCGCGCCCTTCCTCTCCAACGGCCTGCGCGCCTACATCGACCTCCCCTACATCGCCCTCTGCCTCGGCGCCCTGCTACGGTCGAGGCGAAGCGCCCCCGCGCCGGCTGGCCGGTCCTGGCCCTGCTGGTCCCGGCCGGCCTCCTGCGCCCCGAGGCCTGGGGCTTCGCCGGTCGTCTACTGGCTCTGGCTGGCGTTCGACTGCGGTCGACGGGCGCGAACTCCAACGCGGACGCTGGCGGCCTCGGCGAGCTGCTGGCGGCGCGAGCGCGTCGAGCCGCGAGCTCGCCTGGCTCGGCGCTGCTGGCGCTCGGCCGGGCCGGTGCTCTGGGTCGCTCTTCGACGCGATCACCACCGGCGACCCGCTCTACTCGCTGACCGGCACCCAGGAAACGGTCGAAACGCTGAAACGCCAGACCGGGCCGGTCGACCTCGTCCTCTACGGGCCGCGGCGCGCTCGGCGAAGTGCTGCAGTGGCCGGGGATGGTCGGCGCCCTCGGCGGCGTCGTCCTCGGCTTCGCCTTCCTGCGCCGCCGCTCGGCGCTCGGCATCGCCGCCGCCGTCCTCGCCCTCGCTCGCCTTCGCCCTGCTCGCCGCGGCCGGCCTGGCGATCATCGCCCGCTACACGATGCTGGCCGGCGGCGATCCTGGCGATCTTCGTCGCCCTCGCCCTGCTCGGCTGGCGGCTGCTCGAGCCCGGCCACCCCTGGCGCCGCGCTGGCAGGTCTTCGCCGGCCTGGTCGCGCTGATGTTCCTCGTCTGGCTGCCGAACCAGTGGGACCTCGACTCGCAGGTCGACACCGACCTCACCAACCAGGCCCGGATCGAGGGCGACCTCACCGACCTGGTCGACGCCGGCGCCTTCGAGCCGCTCTGCGGCCCGATCGCCGTGCCCAACCACCGCGCCGTGCCCCGCCTCGCCTTCGGCCTCGACGTGAAGCCGACCGACGATCGTCAGCGCCAGCGAGGCAAGAGCAGTAGCCCGACGAGCGCGGCTACTTCGTCGCAGCCGGCGAGCCCCTTCGTGATCCACAACTTCATCCTCGACCCCAACGACCCGACCGACTTCGACCTCGCCGTCCCGCGCGGCTTCCAGCGAAGTCGCCGCGAACGAGTCCTGGCGGGTCTACCGCCGCTGCTGAGTCAGCGAGGGCAGGCGGCGGGCAGCTTCGAAGCCGCGGCGGAAGCGCAGGGCGCTGACCGCCGTCGCAGCTCTCCAGCGCTTCGTCGCGGACCCGGTTCCGCCCGGCTCCTCCGGCACGATCACGCCGAAGTCGGCGACGTCGCGGATGCCGAACTTGAGTGTCGACGTCGATCTGGCCGAGCCGGCCGTCGCCGCGCTCCTGCCAGTTCGAGGATCGAGTTTGCCGTTGCGCGGGATCGTGCGGCCCTGCGGCGCTCCGCGCCGGCGCTGAAGAAGCGCTGGTTCGCTGGTCGGCGAGTCGTGGCCTGGCAGGTGATCTGGATGTTGAAGTCGAGGTCGCGGACCTTGCGGTTGCGGACCGTGAAGACGACGTACTCGCCGCGCGGCCGCAGGTCGACCGCCGTAGGTGCCGTTGGGGACCACGGCGGTGGTGCGACGAGGCGCGCGGGCGGGCGGAGGAGGTGCCGGCGGCGACCAGGCAGGCGACGGAGGCCCGAGCGAGCAGGACGAGGCCGACGGCGAATGCTGTCGCGCTTGACGCGACGGCGGGGACGAGGCGCATGCTCCGACCCCTTCGGCTCCCGGCCGTCCGAGACTTGAGCCCTGGGCGCTAGCCGCCCTCGGCGCGGTCGATCGCCGCGTGGGTCGCCGCCGCCAGGTCGGGGTCGGCGAGGTCGACCGCCGGCGGCAGCTCGACGTGGAGGTCGTTGGAGGGGTCGAGCCGGGCGCGCAGCGCCGCGCCGAGCGCGAGTCGAGCACGTGGCCGCCGCGGCGTGCGGTCGTCGCTGATGAAGTGCAGGTGGTAGCCGGCGACCTCGATCCCCTCGGCGTAGGCGGGGAAGCGGAAGCCGAGCATCGTCCCGTCGACGTCGTCGAGCTCGAAGACGTGCTGGTCGGCGACGACCTCGGCCAGCGGCCGGTAGGGCGGGCTCTGGGCCGGGACCGAGCGGGCGCGGACCAGCTCGAAGCGGCCGTCGAGGCGGATCGCGCAGGAGGAGGCGCCGGCCGGCGATCAGCTCGTCGAGCCGGGCCAGCAGCTCCGTGGTGCGAGAGCGCGCCCTCGAGCCGCTCCTCGACCTCCGGCTCGAACCTGGTCACCACCGCGAACGGCGTCTTCGCCGCCGGCCGCGACCGCGGCTGACGGCGCCGTCGACGTCGGCGCGGAAGAACTCGCCGTCGAGGGCGATCATCTCGCCGTCGAGCCGGTTCAGCGTCCCCAGCCCGAGGTCGCCGTGCTCGGCCAGCTCGGCGAAGCTGAGGTCGCCGTCGAAGGCGCCGTCGAGCAGGGCGCCGATCGTCGAGGCCTGGAAGAGGACGTGCGGATCGCGCTCCGCGTGCAGGTCGGCCTGCCGCATCGACTCCACGTGCAGCGATCTGATCCAGCGCTCGTCGAGCACCCGACCAGTCTTCCACGGCTAGGCATGGGCATAGCGGTGACGCCCATGACCTTCCCCACGGTGTGCGACCTCTGGCTGGCCGGCGGTTGGCGGCGGCGACCTGAAAGCATCAGCGCCGATGGCGGCGATCGAACTCAGCGGCGTGGTCAAGCGCTTCGGCCCGATCACGGCGGTCGACGGGCTCGACCTCGACGTGCCCGAGGGCATCTGCCTCGGCCTGCTCGGTCCCAACGGCGCCGGCAAGTCGACGACGATGCGACTGCTGACCGGGCAGGCGATCGCCGACGGCGGCGAGCTGCGGGTGCTGGGCCACGAGCTGCCCGGGGAATCGAAGTCGGCCCGGGCCGAGATGGGCGTCGTCCCCCAGCTCGACAACCTCGACGTCGACGTCACCGTCGAGGACAACCTCGCCGTCTACGCCCGCCTCTACCGGGTCAAGGACGTCGGCGCCGCGGTCGACCGCTGCCTCGACCTGGCCCGCCTGCGCGACCGCCGCAAGGACGCGGTCGACGAGCTCTCCGGCGGCATGCGCCGGCGCCTGCTGCTGGCCCGCGGCCTCGTCCACGAACCGAAGCTGGTCCTGCTCGACGAGCCGACCGTCGGCCTCGACCCGCAGATCCGCACCGAGCTCTGGACCCTGATCGGCGAGCTCAAATCCCGCGGCACGACGATCCTGATGTCGACCCACTACATCGAGGAGGCCGAGCGGCTGGCCGACGACATCGCGGTGATGGCGCAAGGGCAGGGTGATCAGCCGCGGCCGCCCGGCCGACCTGATCGCCGAGCACGCCGGCCGCGAGACCGCCGAGGTCTACGCGCCGCCGCAGCGGCTGGCCGAGCTGCGCGAGCAGCGCCGAGCGCGGCGGCCTGCGGGTGCGCCCCGCCGGCCCGGCGATCGCGATCGTCGGCTCCGAGCAGGCCGGCGACGGAATCGTTCCCGAGGACGCGGTGATCCGCGCCGCCACGCTCGAGGACGTCTTCGTGCTGCTGACCGGCGAGGAGGCGGAGTGAGCGCCGCGACGCAAGCGACGCCGCGCGAGATGCGGCGGCTGGAACCGGCGGCGATCGCCGGCGTGATGAGCCGCGAGGTCGCCAACTTCCGCACCTACTGGAAGGGCACGACCTTCTCCAGCCTGCTCGAACCGATCGTCTACCTGCTCGCCTTCGGGCTCGGCCTCGGCGCCACCCTGGTCGACGAAGTCGAAGGCGTCCCCTACATCCAGTTCGTCGGCACCGGCATGGTCGCGACCGCGGTGATCTTCTCCAGCGCCCTGCCGGCGATGTTCGGCACCTTCGTCAAGCACCGCTTCCAGAACACCTACGAAGCGATCCTGGCGGCGCCGGTCGACGTCGAGGAGCTGGTCACGCGCGGAGATGCTCTGGATCGCCCTGCGCTCCGGCTTCTACGGCTGCTTCCCGCTGCTGGTCACCTTCGCCTTCGGCCTCGACCCGGCCTGGGGCATGCTGCTGGTGCCGTTCTTCTGCTTCGTCACCGCGCTCGGCTTCGCCGGCTTCGGGGTGGCGATGGCGGCGACCGTGGCCAAGATCGACCAGTTCAACTACGTCACCGCGCTCTGCATCACGCCGCTCTTCCTCGTCGCCGGCACCTTCTTCCCGATCGACGGCCTGCCCGAGGGCGTGCAGCTGGTCGCCCAGATCAACCCGCTGCACCAGCTGGTCGAACTGGTCCGCGGCGGCGCCTTCGGCTACGAGGTCGTCGACCTCGCCCGCTTCGCCTTCCTCGTCGCCGTCGCGCTGCTGACCTGGCGCATCGCGATCAGCCGCATGTCCAAGCGGCTGATCGACTAGGAGAACGCGCGTATCCGAGTTTGTCCCCGCCATAGCCGGGACAAACTTGGATACGCCGAAGATATGGACCGTGCACCGCCTTCGAAATCTGGTTACCGGGCGTGTCCGTCGTTTTTGGCTCTTGCCGGGCTCACCTGCGGCACCCGCGGCATCCGCTTAAGGCTGCTTCCTTCCGGACCTGACCTGATTCGCGTGCCCACGTCGCGCAGGACCCGACCGTCAACGCCGCCGCGACGCACTGACCCCGACGGCCAGTCCCTCAGAACGGAATTCGGCCCCGCTAGAGCGGATTGCGGGTTACAAGGCACCGCTAATTCCCCGCCTAGCACGGTCCAGCGACGATCCTACCCTGCCGGCCGTAGGATCACTGCCCTTGATCGCTCTACCGCGTAGCCGCAATCGAGGTCGACACCGGCTCCTTCTTCACGATCGTCGTCGTCGCCGCGGTCGCCGCGGTCACCGTCGCCGTCGTCCCGAAACGCTTCGCGCCGCCGGTCGTGGTGCTCGAGCTGATGCTCGGGCATCGTCGTCGGGCCGGAACTCCTCGGCCTCGCCCACTCCGACGAGTTCATCGAATTCTTCTCCAACCTCGGCCTCGGGATGCTCTTCTTCTTCGCCGGCTACGAGATCGACTTCAACCGGATCAAGGGCAAGCCGATGAAGCTCGGCGCCTGGGGCTGGCTGCTCTCGGTGGCGCTCGCCTACGGGATCGGCGGCGCCCTCGCGGCGGCGGGGGTCGTGGTCTCCTTCCTCTACACCGGCTCGGCGATGGCGACGACGGCGATCGGCACGCTGATCCCGATCCTGCGCGACAACGGCGAGCTGAAGACCAAGTTCGGCACCTACCTGCTGGCCGCCGGCGGGGCCGGCGAGTTCGGGCCGATCCTGCTCGTGACCCTGGTCCTCTCGACCGCCAGCCCGCTGCACGAGTCGGTGATCCTGCTCGCCTTCATCGCCCTCGCCCTGCTCCTCGCCCTGCTCTCGGTCCGCTACGCCTGGCGCGGCTGGCCGGCGCTGGAACGGACCTTCGAGGCGAGCAGCCAGCTGGCGGTGCGGGTCACCGTCGTCCTCGTCTTCGGCCTCGTCCTGCTCGCCAGCAGCCTCGGCCTCGACCTCCTGCTCGGCGGCTTCGTCGCCGGCATGATCACCCGGGTGGCGCTGCAGGGCCACGAGCTGCAGGTCTTCGAGTCGAAGCTGACCGCGGTCGGCTTCGGCTTCTTCGTCCCCTTCTTCTTCGTCACCAGCGGCATCGAGTTCGACCTCGCCGCGCTCGGCTCGGCGGAAGCGATCGCCAAGCTGGTGATGTTCTTCGCCCTCTTCCTGATCGTCCGCGGCACCCCGGCGATGCTGCTCTACCGCGGCGTGCTCGGCACCCGCGACCGCGCCGCGCTCGCCTTCTACTCGGCGACCGAGCTGCCGCTCGTGGTCGCGATCACCACGATCGCGATCGAGACCGGCCACATGCGGACCTCGACCGCGGCCGGCCTGGTCGGCGCCGCGATGCTCTCGACCCTGGTCTTCCCCTTCGTCGGCCTGGCCCTGCGCAAGGGGTCCGAGGAGGAGGCGACCGAGCCCGACCCGCCGGACGCGGGCCCCCCTCAGCTCGGAGAGGGACCCGCGGTCCTGGCCTGACCCGGGGCGGCTAGTGGCGGATCAGCTTCAGGTGCTTGTAGAGGGTCGCCTTGGCGCCGCCGGCCTTGACGGTCTCCTTGAACAGGAGCTTCTTGCGGGTGCCGACCTTGCCGCGTGCCTTCGGCTTCACCGCGAGGACGATCTGTTTCGTCTTGCCCTTGGGGACCTTGACGACGCGCGTGGCGGTCGCCGCATTGCGCTTCTTCAGCAGCCCCTGCAGGGTGACCCGGCAGGCGTGGCCGATCTTGGCCGGGCACTTCGCCTTGACGAAGAGGCTCTTGCCCTTGAGGGTGGCCGGTGCCGTCAGGTTGCCCTGAATTGTCGAGAGCAACAGCCGGTCGCTGAGGCCGTTGCCGCCGGCGCCGTTGCCGCCTTTGCCCCCGTCGTTGCCATTGCCGCCGTTGTTGCCCCCGCCCCCAGCGTCGCCGCTCGAGAGTGAGACGTTGTCGAAGCGGGTGCTGGTGGCACCGGCGAGCAGCCCGGTGGCGGCGACGCTCGAGCTGGTCTCGGTCGTGATCGAGATCGCGTAGACGTGGCCGGCGGCGACGCTGACCGCCGCGTCTTTGCCGGTGAAGCCGGAAGCGGCGGAGATCGTCTCCGTCAGCGGCACCGACTGCCTTTCGGCCGTGCGATCGAGCAGAGTCACCGTGTAGGTGGACTGCGGCGCCAGGTCGACCAGGCTTGCCGGGGCGAACTGGCGGTCGAGATGCAGGGTCGCGGCGCCGCCGTCGGCGACCGTGAAGTCGGGCGACTGCAGCGTGACCGTCGATTTGAACAGCCCCACCAGGTTGAGCAGGATCGAGGTGTTGGCCGCGACCGAGCCCGGAGGCTGCCCGTCGGCCCCGTCATAGCCCCCATTGGCACTGCAGAGGATGGGCACGTTGCAGCTCGCGTCGGTGACCTGCCAGCCTTGAGCGCCGCCGCTGAAGGTGCCCGCTCCGGGTGGATAGACGGCGGCGGCCCTGGCCTGCCCCGCGCCCAGCAGCATCAGCAGCAGGGTCGCTCCCAGCACGCCGCAGAGCCCGAGCGCCGACCGGGATGGAGTCTTCAGAAGTTGAAGCATGAGTTCCTTTCGTTGATCCCCTGCCCCATGCAGGATTCTCAATCCATAGAACCCCGTTACTTAAAATTCTCAACCCCCATACCTAGTTTTATGGACCAACGTTCGATGCCGCTGGACCATCGATGCCCCCTCCCACGCCTGCACCGACCGCGCCCCGATCCGCGTAAGATCCGCAATCTCCCGGGCGCGTAGCTCAGTGGGAGAGCGCTCGCTTCACACGCGAGAGGTCGCTGGTTCGAAACCAGCCGTGCCCATCAACCGACCGTGATCGAGAAGGTCGCGGCGAAGCTCTCGCCGGGGGCGACCACGGGTAGGTCGGGTCCGCCGGTGACGAGGGCGTTGGTCGGCGCCGTCATCGGCTCGAAGGCGACGGCGTCGCAGTCGCCGGGCGTGAAGATCTGGGCAAAGCGATAGCCGGGGCCCATCCGCAGCTCGATCCTCCTGCCCCCACCGGCGAGCGCGAAGGGCTCGCCACCCGGCGGCGCCGCGAAGGCGTCGTCGAAGTGGCGCGAGCCGAGGGGGGCGGGCTCGATCCGGACCGGCTCGCGGCCGCCGGTCGGGAGCTGACCGGGGCCGAGCTCGAGACGCTCGCGCACCGGCACCTCGAGCAGCAACTCGGCGCGCTCGACGCCGGGCAGGCGGAGGTAGGGATGGAAGCCGAAGGAGACCGGGAGCGCCGCCTCGCCGCCGTTGTGCAGGGTCGTCACGATCGTCAGCGTCGCCCCGCGCAGCGTCGCCTCCAGCTCGACCCGATGCGGGAAGGGAAAGGCGGCGGTCAGCCGCGGGTAGGCGCCGAAGTCGAAGCCGGCGGCGAGCTGGCCGCCCCCGTCGACCTCGCCGTGGCGCTCGACCTTCCAGCCGCGGGCGGCGGTGAGGAGCCCGTGCATCGGCAGGCCGGCGGCGTCGCGCTTGACGGCCAGACCGGGAAGATCGAGGTCGACCTCACGACCGCTGACCTCGAACCTTTCGCGCCCGAGCCGGTTGGCCCAGGGATGCAGGAAGGGGATCCCCATCGTCGACCCCGACTCGACGTACTTCGTCAGACCGCCGCGCTGACCGAGCAGCTGCTCGCCGCGGTGGCGCAGCGAGCAGCAGATCATCCCGGCCTCGGGGACGAAGACCGCCTCGATCCCGCCCAGCGCCTCGCTTTCAAGGGTCAGCGCCGAGAACCCGTCCTCGTTTCGCTCGCCGACCACCCCGGCATCATGACCGGGAACGACTCAGCGTTCCTGCAGCACCGAGAGCGTGTTCCCGGCCGGGTCCTTGAACCAGGCGATCAGCGGGCCGCCCTCGCGCATCACGCCCTTCTCGTCCTGGGGCATCTCCTCGTAGTGCTCGAAGCTGACGCCGCGCGACGCGAGCTCGTCGACCGCCGCGTCGATGTCGTCGACCGGGAAGTTGAGGATCGTGTAGCTGGGCGGGGTCATGCCGGGACTGAGGTAGGCGAGCGTGGCGCGGTCGTCGGGGTGGTGGAGGCTGAGCAGGCCGTTCTCCTCGTCGAGCAGCTCGACCTCGAGGCCCAGGGTCTCGCCGTAGAACTGGCGGGCCTGGTCGAGGTCGTCGACCGCGAAGCCGCTGAATGCCTTCGAGTTCGCGAGCATGGTCGGGTCCTTTCGGTAGCTGTCGTATCCATCTACCCGTAAGACCGCGGCGACACCGCCAACTCATCGGCCCCCTCGCTACTCCCCTTCCCCACCCGGCCGCCGGCGGCCGCGCTTGCGTTCGCCGAGCCGCCGCTTCTGCTCGAGGCGGCGGTGACGAGAGGCCTTGGTCGGCCTGGTCGGGCGCCGCCGGCGCGGGGTCGCGAGGCCGGCGGCGATCTTCCCGGCCAGGCGCTGCAGGGCCAGCTCGCGGTTGCGGGACTGGCCGCGGGCGTCCTGGGCGACGGCGGTGACGGTGGTGCCGGCGCGGGCCAGCAGGCGCTCGCGCTGGCGGTCGTCGAGCACCGCCGAGGCCGCGACGTCGAAGACGGCTTCGACCCGCGAGGCGGTGACGTTGGCGTGCTGGCCGCCCGGCCCCGAGGAGCGGCTGGCGCGCAGCTCGATCTCCGCCAGCGGGATCGCCAGGCGCTCGTCGATCCGCAGCTCGTCGGGCACGGCTACCCGGCCAGCTCGGGGATGTGGCGCTCGACGTGCTCGCTCAGCGTCTGGCGCACCCAGCGCTGGGTCTCGGCGTCGGCCATCCGGTAGCGGCCGAGCAGCATCTTCTGCTCGGTCAGGGGCAGGCCGGCGATCTCCCAGCGCACCGCGAGCCGCTCGAACAGCGCCTCCGAGCGGCGTCGCCAGGCGTCCTCGAGCGAGGCCGCGTCGCCGGCCGGCGGCTCGCCGATCTTGGCGATCGTGGCGGCGCTGAGCGACTGCCGCAGGGTCAGCATGTTGCCGTCGGGGTCGACGTAGTCGAAGGTCGGCGCCTTCTGCCGGTTGCGCTGCTTCTTGCGCTTCGCCATCGACCCCGCCTAAGCCAGGGCGTCGATCTTCGCGGCCAGCTCGAAGTCGGCCGCGGTGAGGCCGCCCTCGGAGTGGGTGGAGATCGTCACCTTCACCGTCGCCCAGGAGATCTCCAGGTCGGGGTGGTGGTTCATCGCCTCGGCCGGCTCGACCAGGCTGGAGACGAACGCGACCGAGCCGACGAAGTCGCCGCGCTCGAACTCCCTGGCGATCGCCGTGCCGGCCCGGGCCCAGCCCGGCAGCTCGGCCAGCTTCGCCTCGATCTCGGAATCGCTCAAGAGCGCCATCGGACCTATGCTGACAGAGACCGAGGAAGCGGAATGAACGACGGCAAGCCGACCCTGATCCAGCTCGAGATCTCGCACTACAGCGAGAAGGTGCGCTGGGCGCTCGACCACAAGCAGGTCCCGCACGCGCGCCGCTCGCCGCTGCCCGGGACCCACATCCCGATCGCCTTCGCCCTCACCCGCGGCGAGAGCGTCACCCTGCCGCTGCTGCGGCTGGACGGCCGCACGATCGCCGACTCGACCGCGATCCTGGCCGCGCTCGAGGAGCGCTTCCCCGACCCCCCGCTCTACCCCGCCGACCCCGAGCAGCGCCGCCGCGCCCTCGCACTCGAGGACTTCTTCGACGAGGAGCTGGGGCCGCACGCGCGCCTGCTCCCCTTCCACGAGCTGACCAACGAGCCGGCGATGTTCGCCGAGGTGGCGGCGGCCGCCGTCCCGGGCCCGCTCGGCAAAGCCAAGGGCCCGATCGGTCTCTACGCCCGCACCTACACCGGGCTGCGCTTCGGCGTTCGCGACGAGGCCGCGGCGGCGCTGGCGCGGGAGAAGATCGTCGCCGCGCTGGACCGGCTCGAGGCCGAGCTGGCGGCCGGCGAGGGGGAGTTCCTGGTCGGCGAGCGCCTCAGCGTCGCCGATATCACCGCCGCCTCCCTCTTCTACCCCGTGGTCGGCCCCGACGAGGGACCGCTGCCCGCCGACGCGCCAACGCCACCGGCCCTGGAGCGCTTCCGCAACGAGATCAGGGAGCGCCCCGGCTACGCCTGGGTCGAGGAGACCTTCCGCCGCCACCGCTTTCCAGCCCGGTCGGCCGCGGCCGCCAGCGCCTGACTCAGCCCCCGATCGGCGCTCGCGGGTTCGCCCCCCAGAAGACCACCGTCCCAAGCATGCCGATGATGTGGACGAGGATGATGTTGACCACCATCGACTGGGCCGTCGCCGTGCCCACGCCGACGGGGCCTCCCGAGGCGGTGTAGCCGTAGTAGCAACCGACGAGGATGATCGTCGTCGCCATCACCATCCCCTTGATCAAGCTGAAGATCAAATCGGGCGGGCTCTGGTACATCCAGAAGATCAGCAGGTAGCCACCGGAGGAGACGTCGCCCACCTGGTTGACCACCGCCAGGTAGCTGGCGAAGTAGACGACCACGATCCCGACCAGGTAGAGGAAGGGAATCGCGATCCAGGCGGCGAGCAGGCGGGTCGCGCAGAGGAAGGTCACCGGCTGGATCCCCATCACCTCGAGCGCGTCGATCTCGTCGGAGATCCGCATCGCGCCGATCTCGGCGACGATCCCCGTCCCGACCTTGGCCGAGAGGATGTAGCCAAAGGTGTAGGGCAGCCCCTCGCGCAGATCGCAGTAGGCCGAGAAGAGGCCGGCCAGCGACGGGGAGCCGATCGAGCGGTTGAAGTAGGCGCCCTGGAGGCCGCACTGGAGGCCGAAGATGAAGACGAAGGCCCAGATGATCAGGGCCGAGCCGAAGATCAGGATCCCGGCCTGGCGCAGGCTCTCGCCGAAGAACTTCAGCGCCCGGCCCGAGCAGACCTGGCCCATGACCTGCAGGCCGAAGCGGGCGATCTCCCCGAACGAGTCGAGCCAGCCGCGGGGGACGTCGAACCAGCCGATCACCGGACCGCCTGCAGCTCGGGGTTGGTGGCGAGCAGGATCGAGCTGACGACGAACTGGAAGAAGAAGACGGCGACGAGAGAGATGACCACCGCCTGGTTGACGGCGCGGCCGACCCCCGCCGCCCCACCGGAGGCCGACATCCCCTTGTAGGAGCAGACGACGGCGACGATGGCGCCGAACATCGTGCACATCAGGACCGAGGACCAGAGGTCGGTGATCGTGGCGTTGCTGAACAGCGTCGCGAAGAAGCCGCCGAGCGACTGGTGGTAGAGGAGCTCGGCGGCGATGCCGGCACCGAGGCCGAAGACGATCGCGAAGATGTCGAGCAAGCCGGTGACGATCATCAGCGCCAGGAACCGGGGCACGACCAGGTTCTTGACCGGATCGACGCCGAGCACCTGCAGGGCGTCGAGCTCCTCGCGGATCTTGCGGGCTCCCAGATCGGCGGTGATCGCGGTGCCGGCCACCCCCGCCACCACGACCGCGGTGACCAGGGGGGCGACCCAGCGAATCGCGATCACGACGAAGAAGCCGCCGAGCCGATCGAGGGCGCCGAACAGCGAGAGCACCCCGGCCGCCTGCAGCCCGGGAGCGCCCAGGTTGAGGGCGAAGGTGGAGATCAGCAGCGGGAACCAGGACAGCTTGAGGACGAAGAGGAACTGCCAGACGAGCTCCTCGCCGTACGGGTAGGGAGACCTGACCGCAGAGACGATCGTCTTGACGGTGAGGATCATCATCGTCCCCACCTCGACGAAGAAGGCGGAAACGGAACCCAGGCTTCTGCTTACGGCTTCGCCCGCCACCAGCTCATCGCCCTGCCGAGGGGACCACGGGACTCCGCTTCCCGCCGCACCCGGTGCTCCGCCGCCTTCTGCGCTTCGGACAGCTGGGCGATCAGGGTGTCGCGGGTCTCCTCCAGCTCCTCGACGCCGGCGACATGGGCGACAGCGCGGCGCGGCGCCGTCGGCAGCTCCTCGGCGCTGAGGTAGCGCGTGTAGCTGGCCAGCTCCGCCTCGAGCCGGCCGATCTGGCGACGCAGCTCCTGCCGCACCTCGATCGCCTCGCTCTCCTCGGCGAGGTCGGGGAGGCCCGGCGGCAGCGGCGCCGGCGCCTCCCCCCCAACGTTGCCGGGAATGCTCGCGCAGGCCATCGCCACGATCGCCAGCTCGCGCGGGCCGTGGCCCGCTTCAGCAGCCCGCCGCAGGGCGTCGGCGGCGATCTCTTCCAGCTCGGGGGCCGCGACGACGCCGGCGGCGACAAAGGTCCCCTGGCCCTGGTGGCTGACGACCAGCCCCTCGGACTCGAGGCCCTCGTAGACCGCGCGCACGGTGTTGAGGTTGACCCCCGCCCACCCGGCGAGTCGGCGGAAGCTGGGCAGTCGCTCGCCGCTCGCCAGCTGGCCGGTGGCGATCAGCGCCCGCAGCCGCCATGTCAGCTGCAGCCCCACCGGCAGCTCATCGCTGGGATCGATTGCGAAGGGGTTGGGCGCGGCCTGCGCGGCGACGTCTTGCTGTGCCATCTCGGCGCACAGTAGCTTCTACTACTGTTCTAGTCAACTGGCACAGCTCGACCTGCGCCCCCGTTGGGTGGCCACCACCCGGCTTGCGCGCCGCCGCCCAGAGGCGCCGCGGCGAGACCACGCCGCACAGCCCTCCCACCCAGCTGCGGCCGTCGCCGAGCAGGAAGAGTCCATAACTGCGCCCGATCCCGTCCGGCAACGCGCAGGCGGCGGGGCCGCGGGGGCTCATCACCTTCAGGGTTGTTCCGGGCTCGATCGCGTCGCGGCCGCGGTAGACGTGCAGGACCGCATAGCGGTACTCGGCCCGGGTGGCCCCTTGGGGATGGACCGAGAGCAGGCGGGCGGCGACGGCGGCGTCCGCAGCGGCCAGGGATTCCGCCGGCGTCGAGGGCGCGCAGGAGCAGGCGAGCGCGCTGCCGGCGCCGACCAGGCCGAGCAGCACGACGGATACCGCTGCGATTGCGACGCGCCCCCCGCGCACCGGCCCAGCCTAGGGAGAAACCCACGTATTTACAAACGCCGCAGACCGTTGCGCGGTTCGAAATCCACCAAATACGTGGGAACGGAACCCCGCAACTGGTTAGGGGGTGAGGACGATCTTCAGGGCTTCGCGGCGATCGTAGATCGCATAGGCCTCGCTGGCTTCGTCGAGCCCCATGTGGTGGGTGACCAGCGGCGCGGGGTCGAGCTTGCCGGCCTCGAGCAGCGCCAGCACCCGGTCGACGTGGGCGATCACGTTGGCAAGTCCGAGGCGGAGGTCGAGGCCCTTGAGCCAGGCCAGGCCCAGCGGCACCTCGCCCTTGCCGGCGTAGGCGCCGATCCCGGAGACGGTGCCGGCGTCGCGGGCGAGGCTGATCGCCAGCGCCAGCGGCCCGGGGTCGCCGACCGCGTCGACGACGACGTCGACGCCGAGCCCGCCGGTGGCCGCCCGGATCGCCTTCTTCGGCTCCTGCTCGGTCAGGTGCAGCGGTATCGCGCCAAACGACCTGGCCATGTCGAGTCGTTGCGCCACGGTGTCGATCGCAAAGACCTCGACGGCACCGCCGGCCAGCGCGGCTTGGACCGCGCAGAGCCCGACCGGGCCCAGGCCGAGCACCGCGACCGTGTCCCCGGATCGCATCCCGGCGTGGGCGACGGCGTGGTAGCCGGTCCCCATCACGTCGCCGGCGAAGAGGGCGACGTCGGCCGACATCCCCTCCGGCACCTTGCGCAGGGTGAGGTTGGCCCGCGGCACCAGCAGCTGATCCGCCTGGGCGCCCTGGAGGTCGCCGAGGTTGGCGCCGTGCCCGAAGGTCTGCCCCTTGCGGCAGCGGTGGTAGTCGCCGCGCAGGCAGGACGAGCAGGTCGCGCAGGCGGTGTGGAAGGTCCCCAGCACCCGGTCCCCGACCGCAACGCGGTCGACATCGTCCCCCAGCGCCAGCACCGTCCCGACGAACTCGTGCCCGATCGTGAACCCCGGCTCCACCGGCACGCGCCCGTGGTAGATGTGCAAGTCGGACCCACAGATCCCACTCGCCTCGACCCGGATCACAGCATCGTCACCCGCAACGACCTCGGGCTCCGCCTTCTCCTCGATCCGCACCAGCTCAGGCCCCTGAAAGGTCACCGCACGCATGGACCTCACCGTATACCTGCCCGCGAAGAGGGGTCGGGTGGGACCTCGCCAAGCCTTCCCGCAGTTCGCGCAGGTGAGGTCCCACCCGACCCCGCTACCCGCCCGCCGTTTACACGCTGACTGTCTAAGCGCTGACGCCGGCGACCTGGAAGCGACTGGTCTCGCCATCGGGACTCGCCGTCTCGGCGATCCGCGATTCGAGCGCCAGCTCCTTCTCGAAGTCAGCCGCCTCGCCGTGGGCGAAGGAGACGTCCTTGCCCTCGAGCAGCTCGATGAAGACCTCGACGAAGCGGGCGTCGAGCTGCTTGCCGGCGACGCGCCGCAGCTCGACGATCGCGTCGTGGCTGGACATCGGCGTGCGGTAGGAGTCGCGGGCGGTCATCACGTCGTAGGTGTCGGCGACGGAGATGATCCGCGAGAGCTCGGGAATCTCGTCCCCGGCCAGGCCGCGGGGATAGCCTTTGCCGTCGATCCGCTCGTGGTGGGCGAGGATGATCTCGGCGACCGGGCCGTAGCCGTCGAGCGAGGAGACCACCCGCGCGCCCTGCTGCGGGTGGCGCCGGATCAGCATCCAGTCCTCGTCGGTGAGCGGTACGTTGGCCTTGAGGATGCGGTCGGGGAGGATGAACTTGCCGATGTCGTGGAGCAGGGCGGCGATGTGGACCAGCTCCTCCTCGCGGCGCGAGTAGCCGGCGCGCTGGGCGATCGCCCGCGAGTAGCGCGCGACCGCGGCCGAGTGGCGCGCGGTCATCTGGTCCCGCAGGTCGAGGGTGCGCAGCATCGCGCTCAGCATCCCGACCTGGAAGCTGGCCAGCTGCCTGCTGCGCTTCTCCAGCTCCTCGGCCCGCTGCTGGGAAAGGAGCAGCTGCCCGAGCAGATACTGGAAGGTGACCATGGCGATGCCGAAGAAGACGATCGCGCTGATCCCGACCTGGTGGTAGATGAAGGTGATCCCGACCGCGAGCATGGCGCTGGCGAACTCGGAGGGGAGGACCGGCGGCAGCAGCCTCAGTTTTTCCGCGAACGGAGCCCGCTCGACATAGCAGCCGTAGCTGGCGACCATCAGGAAGTTGAGCGTCAGGGCAAACTGGAAGAGGGCGAAGATCAGCAGGTAGAAGGCCGGGTCGGAGGCGGTGACGCCGGTCTCGCCCACCACCGCGTGGAAGGCGATGCCGCCGAGCAGCGGGAACAGCGCGAAGGTGAGGATGTTGTTCATCAGGTAGCCCCAGTCCTCGCGCCAGCGCAGCCAGCCGGCCAGCATCGTCGCGACGCCGAGCAGGGCGGCCGGCGTGCCGCCGAGCAGGACCATGGCGACGACGAGGGAGAGGAAGCTGCCGGAGATGAGGACGCGCGACGGCGTGTCGACGGCGGTCAGGTCGCTGAGTACGCAGAGGCCGAACAGCGAGGCGAAGAGGAGCAGGTTCCAGTCGCCGTCCGGGGCCGCCCAGATGCCGACCGCGGCCACGACGAGAAGACCGGCGGCCATGCCGGCGATCACGAAGCGGGATGGACGATTGTCAGCCATCGAATTGCGCCCGACGCTCTACCTCAGGGCATGCCGATAAAGGTTCCTGCACGTATCGGCATTCCCTGCGTCCAAGTTTAGGCTGGTCGAGAGGTTTCATCCGCTCGTCCGATCGCTTCCTCTCGGGAAAAGAAAAGGGGACGCCTGATGGCGCCCCCTTTCCTGCCGGGCCGAGCATCACAATCGATGCCCGTCCCTGAAGTCTCTACTGCTTGGATTGGATCAGTGACCGCGGAAGCCCATTGCAACTCCCTTCGCTTGTCGAAGCCCTCAGACCGCCAGCGGCTGGCCTGAACTCATGAATAACTTGCGCAGTTTGTAGCACAGATTCGCCAAAACCTATGCAAATGCAACGAAAGTTGTGCAAAGTTTCCATAGTCTGCCCACCTATAAATGAGTAATTCACGCCTGGGGGCCCCGCTGCGTCGCCCGGTATTCCGTCGCCTGGCGCTGTCCTACGCGCTGAATGAGATGGGCGACTGGATGGGGATCATTGCCCTCTCCGTCCTCGTCTTCGACGAAACCGGCAGCGCCGTCGCCACGGCCGCGCTCTTCCTCTCGACCCAATTCCTGCCCGGGCTGGTGGTGCCGATCTTCGTGGCGAAAGTCGAGAGGCCGCCGCCTCGCGTCGTCCTCCCCCTGATCTACTGCGGCGAGACGGCCGCCTTCGCCGGCCTGGCCCTACTGGCGACGAACTTCTCCCTGGGCGGAGTGGTGGTCCTCGCCGCGCTCGACGGCATCCTCGCCGTCGGCAGCCGCGCCCTGACCAGGTCGGTCGTCGTTTCCCTGCTCGAGCCCGCTGGCGAGCTCCGCTCCGGCAACGCCATCCTCAATCTCGCCTATACCTGGGGGGCCGCGGTCGGGCCCGCGGTGGCCGGCCTGGTCGTCGCCGCCTTCAGCGTCCAGTTCGCGCTGCTGCTGGACGCCGTCTCCTTCTGCGCGATGGGCTGGATCATCGTCTCCTGCAAGGACCTCCCCAACCCGGAGACCGAAGAGGGGACCCTGAGGGAGCGCGTGCGCGCCGGGCTGGCGCACATCCGCGGGAGAGCAACCCTGCGCCGCCTGCTGATCGCCCAGGCGGCGGCTTTCGTCTTCTTCTCGGCGGTGATCCCGATCGAGGTGATCTTCGCCAAGGAAACGCTCGGGGTGGGAGACACGGGCTACGGGCTCCTGCTTGCGAGCTGGGGCGCGGGAATGGTGGTCGGGGGCCTCGCCTTCGCGCTCCTGCGCAAGGCCCCCCTGCCGCTCCTGCTCTTCCTCAGCACGCTGGCGGTCGGCCTCAGCTATCTCGGCCTGGCGGCGGCGCCGACCCTGCTCGTCGCCTGTCTCGCGTCCGTGATCGGGGGAACCGGAAACGGAGTGCAGTGGGTCGGCGTGATCAGCGCCGTGCAGGAGCTGACCGGGTCCAGCATGCAGGCCCGCGTCCTCAGCGTGCTCGAGTCGATCGCGGCCGCGATGCCGGGGGTCGGCTTCGCCCTCGGGGGCCTGATCGCGGCCCTCTCGAGCCCCCGCGCGACCTTTCTCGTGGCCGGCCTCGGCGTGCTCGCGATCATCGCCGTGGCGGCGCCGATTCTCGGCTCTAAATGGCCTGAGCACATTGCCTCTTCTAGTTCGAACAAGCTTGACGAAGGCGCTGAGATTGTGCTGGAGTTGATCCCAGGGAGAAGGTCGCCTATCCAGTCCGACCCGGAGGTTTCATCTTGAAAAGGCAGGGCGTGGTGCTTTTGGTCTTCGTTTTTGCAGCGGTCGCCACGCTTGGACTGGTCTCCTGTGGGGGAGGGGGCGGCTCGAGCGAAGGCAAGGAGGGCGGCACCCTGACCGGCATGTACTCGTCCTTTCCCGACTCCCTGGACCCCGCCATCTCCTACACGCAGGAAGGCTGGACGGCGATGTACAACACCTACCTCCCGCTGCTGACCTACGCGCACGCCAACGGCGCCGCGGGCGGCAAGGTGGTTCCGGCCTTGGCCAAGAGCCTGCCCAAGATCAGCGGGGACCGCAAGACCTACACCCTCTCCCTCCGGCCCGGCCTCAAATACTCCAACGGCGTTCCGGTCAAGGCCTCGGACTTCACCTACTCGGTCGAACGCCTGTTCAGGGTCAACGGCGGCGGCTCGCAGTTCTACACCGACATCGTCGGCGCCGAAAAGTTCGCCGAAACCAAGAGCGGCGGCATCCCGGGGATCGAAGCCGACGACAAGACCGGCGAAATCGTCATCCACCTGGTCAAGCCGCGCGGGACCTTCACCAACGAGCTGGGGATGATGTTCGTCGCCCTGGTTCCGGCCGGCACCCCGAACGAAGATCTCTCGGCGAATCCCGCACCCGCCACCGGGCCCTACGAGATCGTCAAATCGCAACCGGGCCGCGGCTGGGAATACGAGCGCAATCCGCAGTGGGCCAAGGTCAACTCCAAGGCCATGCCCGACCTGCCCAGCGGCCACGTCGACAAGATCAAGGTCAGCATCGTCGACAACCCCTCGACCGCCGTCAACAACATCGAGCAGAACCGGTCCAACTGGATGCAGGCGCCGCCGCCGCCCGACCGCTATGCCGAAGTCAAGGAAAAATACGAAGGCAGTCAGTTCCGGGTTGAGCCCGGCGTCAGCACCTACTACTTCTGGATGAACATGACGCGAGCGCCCTTCAACGACCTCAAGGTCCGCCAGGCGGTCAACTACGCGGTCAACCCGGAAGCGCTGGAAAGGATCTACGCGGGGCAGCTGATCGGCTCCCAGCAGATCCTGCCCCCGGGCTTGCCGGGCTACGAGAAATTCGAGCTCTACCCCTATGACATGGCCAAGGCCAGGGAATTGATCCAGGAAGCGAACCCGTCGGACCGGGAAATCACGGTCTGGGCAAACACCGAACCGGAAAACAAGGAAGCGACCGAATACTACGAGGACGTTCTGAGGAAACTCGGCTTCAAGACGAAGCTGAAAACGATCAACGCCGCCAACTACTTCACCGTGATCGGCAACCGCACGACGCCCGAACTCGACACCGGCTGGCTCGACTGGTTCGAGGACTATCCACATCCGAACGACTTCTTCCAGCCGCAGCTGGCAGGCGAAAGCATCGCCCCGACCGGCAACACCAACCTGGCCGAGGCCGACATCCCGGCGCTCAACGAAAAGATCAACGAGCTCGGCGAAGAGCCGCTCGGATCCCAGCAGGAAGCCGAATACGGCGAACTCGACAAGAGCTACATGGAAGAAGCGCCCTGGGCCCCCTACGGGACGCGGTCGGTCTCGACCTTCGTCTCCAGCGCGATCGACCTCGACAAGGTGATCTTCAACCCCACCTTCGGCCAGGACCTGACCAGCTTCCAGTTCGTCAAGTAGGCGCCGACGCGGTCGGTTAGACGCCCGGCACGGGCTTCAAGATAGGGCGCGTGGAGATCTCTGCCGACTCCCCGCGCCCCGCCGGGCTGGGGCCCTGGAACCTCGCCTTCCGCCGCTTCCGGCGCAACCGCCTCGCCGTCGTCGCGCTCGCGGTCTTCGCCTTGATCGTCGTCTTCGTGCTGGCGGCCCCCCTGTGGGCGGACCACGTCGCCCATACCGGGCCGAACGCGACCCATACGGTCGAGAAGATCGAGGTCGGCGGCGAGAAGCGCGACGTCGTCAGCATCGAAGGGCGGCCGATCGGGCCCGTCTGGTTCGCCGCCGGCGGCAAGTTCTTCCTCGGTGCCGACAGCCGGCTGGGCCGCGATGAGATGGTGCGGCTGATGTACGGGGGGCGCACGTCGCTCCTGATCGCGGTCCTGGCGGCCACGATCACCACCGTCCTCGCCATCCTCCTCGGCCTGATCGCCGGCTACTACCGGGGCTGGGTCGACGCCGTCATCTCCCGCGGCCTGGACGTGCTTTGGTCGGTCCCGGTCTTCCTGCTCGGGCTGGCGCTGGGAATAGCGCTGGCGGTGGGGGGGCTGAAGATCGGTCCGCTGGAACTCTCCGGAGGATCGATCTGGATCCCGATCCTGATCATCGGGATCGTCTCCATCCCCTACATGGCGCGCCCGCTCCGCGGTGAGGTCCTGGCCCTGGGGGAGAAGGAGTTCGTCGAGGCGGCGGTCGCGCAGGGAGCGGGCCCGCTGCGGGTGATGTTCGCCGAGCTGCTGCCCAACCTCGGCTCGACGATCATCGTCTTCTTCGCCCTCAACGTCGCCAACGACATGCTCTTCGAGGCGGGGCTCTCGTTCCTCGGCGCCGGGGTGCAGCCGCCCAACTCCTCCTGGGGGACGATGATCACCGTCGGGGTCGAACTGCTCAACACGGCGCCGCTGCTGGCGATCATCCCCGGGGCGATGATCATGCTGACGGTGCTCTCGCTGAACATCGTCGGCGACGGGCTGCGCGACGCCCTCGACCCGCGGGCGAAGGTGCGGCTGGAGGCGCACACCGGCCTGGTCGAGCCGGAGGGGACGGCCGTCTGATGGCCCGCTTCGTCCTCAAGCGCCTGGTGGGGATGGTCGCCGTCCTCTTCGCGGTCTCGGTGATCGTCTTCGCGATCTTCAACGTGATCCCCAACTCGCCGCCGGCGCAGCGGCTGGCCGGCAAGAACGCGACCCCGACCCTGGTCAAGAGCATCGAAGAAGAGTGGGGCTTCGACGATTCTCTCCCCCAGCAGTACCTGACGATGATGAAGAAGGTCTTCACCGGCGAACTGACCTCCTACTCGCCGCAGGTCTCGGTCGACGAACGGATCGCCGAAGGGATCCCGGCAACCGTCTCGCTCTGCATCGGCGCGGCGGCGCTCTGGCTCTTCTTCGGGGTCCTCTTCGGCTACCTCTCGGCGCTGCGGGCGGGCGGCAAGCTGGACAAGCTGCTGACCGCGGTCGCGGTGGCCGGCATCTCGATCCCCGTCTTCCTGCTCGCCCCCGTCCTCCTCTACTTCCTCACCTTCAAGATCGAACTGTTCCCAAATGGGGGCTATGTGGGGCTGACCGAAGATCCGGCCGGCTGGCTGACCCACCTGATCCTGCCCTGGTTCACGGTGGCGGCCCTCTCCGCCGGCTTCTACAGCCGCGTCCTGCGCTCCAACATGCTCGACGCGATGGGCGAGGACTACGTCCGCACCGCGCGGGCCAAGGGGCTCGGCGAGCACCAGGTGATGAGGCGGCATGTCCTGCGCAACTCGCTGATCCCGATCGTGACCCTGTTCGGGCTCGACGTCGGTGCCCTGATCGGGGGCACCGCGATCCTCACCGAACAGCTCTACGACATCAACGGGGTCGGCAAGTACGCGGCCGACGCCGTTGCCGCCGCCGAACTGCCGCCGGTGATGGGAGTGACCCTCTACGCCGCCTTCTTCGTCGTCTTCTTCAACGCCCTGGTCGACATCGCCTACGCCTATCTCGACCCACGCGTGCGCCTGGGGACGGAGGCACGATGAGCGTGGCGCCGCTGCTCACCGTCGACGGCCTGCGGATTGGCTTCGCCACCGAAGGCGGCTGGCTGCAGGCCGTCGACGGGGTCGGCTTCGAGCTGGCGCCGGGAGAGGTGCTGGCGATCGTCGGCGAGTCCGGCGCCGGCAAGAGCGTCACCGCACAGACGATCCTCGGCCTCACCCGCTCGCACAACGCGACGATCGAGGGCTCAGTGCAACTGCGGGGGACCGAGCTCGTCGACGCAAGCGAGGCGGAGCTGCAGCAGGTGCGGGGAGCGCGGATCGGGATGGTCTTCCAGGACCCGATGACCTCGCTCAACCCGGTCCACCGCGTGGGGGCGCAGATCGTCGAGGCGATCCGCGCCCACGACTCGCAGGTCGCGAAGGCGACGGCGCGGGCGCGGGCGATCGAGCTGCTGGGATCGGTGGGAATCGTTGACGCCGCCCGCCGTGCCGACGACTACCCGCACGAGTTCTCCGGCGGCATGCGCCAGCGGGCGATGATCGCGATGGCGCTGGCGCTGGAGCCCGAGGTGCTGATCGCCGACGAGCCGACCACCGCCCTCGACGTCACCGTTCAGGCCCAGATCCTGCGCTTGCTCGAGGACCTCAATCGCGAGCGCGAACTGGCGACGCTGCTGATCACCCACGACCTTGGCGTCGTCGCCGAGATCGCCGACCGGGTGCTGGTGATGTACGCCGGGCGGGTGGTCGAGGCGGGGACGCTCGACGAGATCTTCTACGACCCCCAGCATCCCTATACCTGGGGCCTGCTCGGCTCGATCAGCCGGCTCGACCGACCGCGGCCGAAGCGACTGCCGCAGATCGGCGGCGCCCCTCCCTCCCTGCTCTCGCTGCCGCAGGGCTGCTCGTTCCGGCCGCGCTGCCCGCACGAGTTCGCGGAGTGCTCGGCCCTGCCAGCGCTCGCGGCCCGGCTCGACGAGGCGCCGTCCCACTGCGATCGCTGCTGGCTCAGCCCCGAGCAGAAGCGGGCCAAGCGCCAGGTCGGCGAGGGGCAGATCGGCCTCGAGCTCGAGGCGCCGGCATGACCACGGCCGGCGAGCCTCTGCTTGAGGTCACGGACCTCGTCAAGCACTTCCCGGTCAAGTCGGGGCTGCTCGGGCGCGAGGGCGATCGGGTAAGGGCGGTCGACGGGATCAGCTTCGGCATCGCCCGCGGGCAGACGCTGGGGCTGGTCGGCGAGTCGGGCAGCGGCAAGTCGACCGCCTGCCGGGCGCTGCTGGGGCTGCTGAAGCCGACCTCGGGCTCGGTCCGCTTCGAGGGCCAGGAGATCACCGGCCTCTCGCGACGGGGGATGCGGCCGCTGCGGCGACAGATGCAGATGATCTTCCAGGACCCCTACGCCTCGTTGAACCCACGCCGGCGGGTCGGACAGATCGTCGGCAGCCCGCTGAAGATGCAGGGCATCGCCTCCGGCTCGGAGCTGCGGCGGCAGGTGCAGGAGCTGCTGGAGCGGGTCGGCCTCTCGGCCGAGCACTACGACCGCTACCCGCACGAGTTCTCCGGCGGCCAGCGGCAGCGGATCGGGATCGCGCGGGCGATCGCGCTGAAGCCGAAGCTGATCGTCGCCGACGAGCCGGTCTCGGCCCTCGACGTCTCGATCCAGGCGCAGATCGTCAACCTGCTCGACGACCTCCAGGACGAACTCGGGCTGACCTATGTCTTCGTCGCCCACGACATCGGCGTCGTCCGCCACATCTCCGACCGGATCGCGGTCATGCACGACGGCAGGATCGTCGAGGAGGGAACGGCGGACCAGGTCTGCGAGCGCCCCAGGGATGCCTACACCCGGCAACTGCTGGCGGCGGTGCCGATTCCCGATCCGCGCGAGAGCCGGGCCCGGCGTGAGCGCGCCGCGGCGGCCGGCTGAGCCGTACCCTGCTGAGAGCGTGACCCTGCCGCTCTCGCCCCCGATCAAGCCGCAGCTGGCGCTGACCCGCAAAGCGCTGCCGGTCGGCGCGGAGTGGGCGTATGAGCCCAAGCTCGACGGCTTCCGCGCGATCGTCTTCGTCGACGGCGAGGAGGCCTACATCCAGTCGCGCGGCGGCAAAGAGCTGGCGCGCTACTTCCCGGAGCTGAAGTTCGCGCCCGGGCGCTGGGTGCTGGACGGCGAGCTGGTGATCCGCGACGCCGACGGCAACCTCGAATTCGACTCGCTGCAGGAACGGATCCACCCGGCGCAGTCGCGGATCGAGCTGCTCTCGAAGGAGATCCCCGCCGACTACATCGTCTTCGACCTCCTGGCCGAGGGCGACGAGTCGCTGCTGGAGGCGCCGCTGGCGCAGCGGCGGGCGCGGCTGGAGGCGATCGCCGCGGATGCGCGACTGGAGCTGACGCCGCTGACCCCCGACACCACCCAGGCCGAGAAGTGGCTCGGCAGCATCGAGGGCGTGATGGCGAAGCAGCTCGACGCGCCGTACATCCCCGGCAAGCGCAAGGGCTTCGCCAAGGTCAAGCGCGAGCGCACGATCGACTGCGTGGTGATGGGCTGGCGGCCGGGCAAAGAGGAGGGCACGGTCGGCTCCCTGATCCTCGGTCTCTACGACGGCGGCGAGCTGCGCTCGGTCGGCCACATCTCCGGCTTCAGCGCCGCCGCTAAACGGAGCATGCGGGCGATGCTGGCGCCACTGGAGACGGGTGAGAGCGGCAGCGCCGAGCCGAGCCGCTGGACGGGCGGGCGCGACCTGGAGTGGGTGGAGCTGCGGCCGGAGCTGGTGATTGAGGTCGGGTACGACCATGCGGCCTCGGGGCGGATCAGGCACGGGGCGCGGTTTCACAGCTTTCGGGATGACAAAGCGGCGAAGGAGTGCCTGTTCGAGCAATTGGACGAAGGGGGCTAGAAGAGGGAGTCCTGGCCGGCGGGTCCTGTCGGGGTGGTATCCCCCACGGTGCTCGGCCGCTTCGCGGCCTCCGCGCCGCGGGGGACCCCCACCACCCCGCCACCCCCCGGAGGAGTGCCCTCTCTAGACGGGGAGGATCGGTCCGCTAAGGCGCTGCGGAGGCGGTTGCGGCCCCAGCCGCGGACGACTCGGGAGGTCTGTTTTCGCTGCGCGGGCTGCATGTAGGCCCGGCCTTTGTAGAGCTGCTCGTAGCGCGGTAGGAGGTCCGGGCGTTTGGTTTCGAGCCAGGCGAAGAAGACGTCTTTGACCTCGTCGCGGAGGTGGAGGGCGACGCCGCCGAGGAAGGTCGCGTCCGCTTTCCTGGCGCGTTCGACGATTGGGCGGACCTGGTCGGGGTGGTCGTTGATGCCGGGCATCAGCGGCGCGATCAGGACGCCGGAGTCGATGCCGCGGCGGCGCAGCTCGGCGACGGCGTCGAGACGGGCGGCCGGGCTCGGAGTGTGCGGCTCGGTGGCGCGCCAGGCGTCCTCGTCGAGAGTCGGGACCGAGAGGTTGACCGAGACCGGCAGCGTCTTCGCCATGCGCTCGAAGATCTTCACGTCGCGCATGACCAAAGGCGACTTGGTCAGGACCGAGACCGGCGTTTCCGCCGCCTCCAGCGCCTCGAGGATCTCCGGCATCATCCGGTAACGGCTCTCGACCCACTGGTAGGGGTCGGTGTTCGTCCCCAGCGCCACCAGCTCCCGCTTCCAGCTCGGCCGCGCCAGCTCCGCCCGCAGCAGCTCCGGCACGTTGACCTTGACCACGATCTCGCGCTCGAAGTCGCGGCCGGCGTTCATGTCCAGGTAGGTGTGCGTGCGCCGGGCGAAGCAGTTGTGGCTGACGACGCCGTTGGCGATGAAGTCTCCGGTGCCGGTCGTGATGTCGTACATCTGGATCTGACGCCCCAGGAGCTCGATCGCAACGACGCCCAGCTTCGCCTGGGACTTGATCGCGATGCCATCGATCGAGCGTTTGCGACAAACCGCTGGATCGATGTGCTGAAACAACCGCATCTGCTGGCGCAGTCCCCCGAGCAAGCGCACGTTGCGAACGCCGATCGCGTTTGGTCCCTCGATCCGATGGGAAAATCCGAGGCGGCGCAGCCCCGACGCGGTCGCATCGATCATCTGCCCGTCTTTGTTGGCTATGCGCAACGAGCCACTGCAACTCCCCTCGGCATCGAAGATGCCGGCGAGAAAGCCCCGCGACCACTCGTCGCTGGGCGAACCCGGCCAGCGGATCAGCTCGCGTATGCGCTCGACGCTTCCACGTGCAGAGGCGCGGATCGCGCGCATCGGCCGGTGACGGGCATTGCCCTTCAGGAACTGAAATTCATCGGTGTGAACTCCGGCGCCCTTCAGGTAGTTCCGAGACCTGAGCAATGCCTCCGCGTCCGTCAGCGCGAGGCGAAATCTGTGGACGTCGAAGGAAGATCGCCCCGGTCGAACGTGCGAATAAGACCCGACATGACCATCCCCACGAATCATCCCGCAGAGGTAGCCGCGGCGGTATTCCTCCGTCTCCGCGAGCGCAGGACCCAGGGAACCAACTCCCATCAGCTTGTTGTTGAGGGTGAGGTGAGGCCGCTGCAACGGACCCCGTTCCGCTCCTTTCACGTACTTCCAGCCCCTGTTGGTGAGGAAACGGTGATCGCCGCTCGCAATCAACTCGGTGCCATCTTCGAGCACGACTCGAAAGGCCTCCTTGCGCGTAGCCCAGTGAGCCTGCACCCGCGTGATCTCGTAGCGACGATAAGAGCCCCGGCGAACCGTCCCGTAGACGGCATCCCCGACTTGGATCTCCGCCAGCGGCCGGGTCGAGCCATCTGCCATCAGGATCGGCGTCTCACCCTCCAGGCAGTAGACGCAAGCATGCGAGCAGCCCCGAAACGGGTTGACCGTCCAGTCGAATCCGTAACGGCCCCCTGCCACGTGGTTCAGGGCCGAGCGGGCCCGGACCTCGTGGAAGTTGATCCCCATCGCCTCGGGGGCGTCGAAGGTGCGGGTGACGGTGCCGTCGCCCACCCCCGGCAGCCGCAGGTCGTTCTCCACTCGCTGTTCGTCCCAGCGCACGAACATACGTTCGCATATGCTGCGGCGGAGTGCTAGAGGCTGGAGCCGGTCTCGTCGCGCCTGAAGCCCCCGAGCTGGCCGAGGGCCTGGGCGCGGGCCTTGGCGCGCAGGGGCGGCAGCAGGGCGACCAGGGTGCCCTTGGCGCCGAGGGCCTGCTTGGCCCAGCGGCGGAAGTCGAACTCGTCGACGTGGTCGACGATCCGGCCCGCCTCGTCGAAGCGGAAGCTGGCGCGGATGTCGTTGACGACGGGGCGCCCGGTGGAGAAGGTGTAGCGGGCGATCCAGTGGGCGCTGCCGCTCTCCTCGCCGGCCTCGTGCTCGTGCAGCTCGATCGCCAGGTCGGTGGCGCGGCCGGTCAGCATCCGCCACATGGCGCCGACGTCGTCGCCCTCGAGGTCGCCGAAGGCCGGGTCGCGGAAATGGGCGCCGGGGGCGTAGCAGGCGGTCATCGCCGAGCCGTTGCACTCGCCGAACGCGGCGTAGAAGCGCTCGATCGTCGCGTTGTTGGCCTCGGCGGAGATGCCCCCACCCTATGCGCTGGGAGCGCGGCGCGAAACCCGCTAGCCGGGCAGCTCGCCGCGGATCACGTAGCGGAGCACGTCGACCACCTGCTCGGACTCGCGCGCGGTCGCCTGGGCGGCGCGGTCGACCTCCTTCAGCGCATGGTCCAGCTCGGGCTCGTGAATGGTGACGATCGGCTTGCCGAGGGCGGCGGCGAAGCCGGCGTCGAAGGCCGCGTTCCATTGCCGGTAGCGGTCGCCGAAGCGGACTACGACGAGGTCGGCCTCGCGGATGTGGGTCTGGGTGCGGATCGCGTTGACGCCGGCGCCCTTGTGGTCGCGCCAGAAGGAGTCGCTCTCCTCGCCCAGGGTGCCGCTGCCGGCATCGTCGGAGGCGGGGTGGTCGGTGACCGGGGCCGAGAAGGCGACCGGCAGCCCGGCCTCGCGCGTCCCGGCTTCGATTCGCTGGCGCCAGTCGGAGTGGATCTCCCCGGAGAGGTAGACGTGCCAGGTGCGCTCGGCCATCTGCCAATCGTAAGGCGCGCGTCTGCACTCGTGTTCGCCATTCGGACATAAGCGCAGACGCATCGCGGTTGCTAGCCTATCTGACGTGAACGTAAGGAAACGATTCTCTGGGCGCGCGGGGGTGGACGCCGACCACGAGCACTACAAGTGGTGGGCGCTCTCCTGCACCAGCCTCGGGATGCTGCTGGTCGCGACCAACTCGGGCACCTTGATCATCGCCCTGCCGGACCTCGAGCGGGCGCTCGGGACCAGCCTGCTGGAACTGGTCTGGGTGATCCTCGCCTACATGATCTCCTCGACCGTGCTGGTCCTCACCGCCGGCCGGCTCTCGGACCTGTTCGGCCGCAAGACCGCCTTCGTCGGCGCCTTCGGGATCTTCGCCGCGGCCTCGCTCGGAGCCGGCTTCGCCGCCGACGGAACCCAGCTGATCCTCTGGCGGATCCTGCAGGGGATCGGCGGCGCCTTCATCTTCGCCAACGGCCCGGCCCTGGTCACCGACGCCTTCCCGCGCGAGCAGCTGGGGCTGGCGATGGGGACGAACACGATGGTCGCCGCGGTCGGGCTGGTGCTGGGGCCGATCCTCGGCGGCGCCCTGGTCGCGATCTCCTGGCAGTGGGTCTTCTGGTTCAACGTGCCGCTGGCGCTCGGTGGCGCGCTCTGGGCGGGGCTGATCCTGCGCGAGCTCTCCGCCCGCGACGCGGTCCGCGGCCTCGACCTCGGCGGCACCGTCACCTTCGTCATCGGCCTGACCGGGCTCGTCTACGGGATCTCGCGCGGCGGCATCTCCGGCTGGGACGACAGGCTGGTGATCGCCAGCCTCGCGGTCGCCGCGGTCCTGCTGCCGCTGTTCGTGCTGATCGAGCACCGCGGCAAGGCGCCGATGCTCGACCTCTCGATCTTCCAGAACCGGCTCTTCGCGGCGGCCAGCGCCGCGACTTTCATCAGCGGCCTCTCGCGCTTCGCGCTGCTCTTCATCTTCGTCTTCTACTACCAGGGCGCCCAGGGCGACGACCCGATCGTCGCCGGGATCAAGCTGGCGCCGATGGCGATCGGGATGCTCGTCGCCTCGCCCCTGGCCGGGATCTGGGCCGACCGCCACGGCTCCCGCACCCTGGCGGCGCTGGGGATGCTGGTCACCGCCCTCGGCCTGGCCCTGATGACGACGCTGCAGGCCGGCACCGCCTACTGGCAGGGGGGGCTCTGGCTGGCCCTGGTCGGGATCGGCTCGGGGATGTTCAACTCGCCCAACACGGCGGCGATGATGGGCACGGTGCCGACCGCGCGCCGCGGGATCGCCGCCGGCGCCCGCACGATGCTGCAGAACACCGGCGCCGTGATCTCGATCGCCTTCGTGCTGGCGATCGTCACCGCGGCGGTGCCGAAACCGGTCCTCTTCAAGATCTTCTCCGGACTCGCCTCCGGCCTCACCAGCGCCCAGCTCGACCCCTTCATCGCGAACATGCACACGGCACTCTGGGTGCTGGCGGCGATCTCGGTAGTCGGCGCCGGCGTCTCGCTGCTGCGGCCGAGCGACGAGAGCGCGCCGGAGCGCGGCGGCGCTCGCGCCCACTCGGTCGAGGAGGCGATCCGCGAGGAGATCGAGGCGACGCCATGAGCGGCGCCCCCGAGCTGCGGATCGGCGAGGTCGCGAAGCTGGCCGCGACCACTCCGCGGACGATCCGCTACTACGAGGAGATCGGTCTGCTGCCGGCGGTGGGCGGGCGCGAGCCCGGCGCCCACCGCACCTACGCCGAGGCCGACGTCGAGCGCCTCACCGACCTGCTGCGGCTGAAGGACCTGCTCGGCGTCTCCCTGGAGGAGCTGAAGGAGCTGGTCGAGGCCGAGGGCGCCCGCGCCGAGCTGCGCCGCGAGTGGCACGGCGGCGTCGAGGACCCGGTCCGCCGCCGCCAGATCCTCGAGCGGTCGCTGGAGCTGAGCGGCCGCCAGCTGGAGCTGCTGCGCCGCCGCCAGAACGAGATCGCCAAGCTCGAGACCGAGCTGCTGGCCCGGCGCAAGCGCGCCCAAGCCCTCTTACGCCAATCCGCCAATCGGAGCAGACCCGCGGCTGGAGCCACAGGAGGGGCGTAGCCCCCTCCCGAAACACTCAAGCGCGGCTCCTGCCGCACGTTTCGGGAGGGCGCTACGCCCCTCCCGCCACCACCTCGCCCGCCGTCTGCTCCTCGAAGTGCTTGCTGAGCATCGTCACTTGGCCCTGGTAGTTGGAGCCGAGACCAGCGCCGTAGAGGCGTTCGGCCGGCGCCGCCATCCGCTCGAGGCCGAGCTTGCAGACCGGCTGGCGGTGCTCGACCATGAAGGAGACGTCGCGGGCCCGCACCTCCAGCGCCGCCCGGCTGCCGGGCCTGCCCCCGGCCGGGTCATAGCCGAAGCCGGGGTCGAAGAAGCCCGCGTAGTGGGTGCGCAGCTCGCCGGCGGTGGGGTCGTAGGCCATCATCTCGGCGGCGATCTGGGGCGGGATGCAGACGCCCTCGGCCGAGAGCAGCAGGTAGAAGATCTCCGGCTCCAGCACCACCCTCCCCCCCGCCTCGGGGAAGACCGGGTCCCAGAAGTCGGTCCAGCGATAGGCGCGGATGCGGGAGAGGTCGATCGGCAGGCTGTTCTTCTTCGCCCGGTAGCCGACCGTGCGGTCGGCCGGCCCGGAGAGGTCGAGGCTGAGGAAGAGGCCGTCGGAGAGCGCCAGGTCCGCCCGCGGCATCGGCTCGGAGTCGACGTAGAGCAGCGGCGAGTCGTCCTGGAGATCGAGGATGGCGCCGTCGTCGAGGCGGACATCGCCGCGGGCGACGCGCAGCTGGTTGAGCGAGAGCCCGGTCTTGACCTGGATCGCGAAGGAGCGCGGGACGACCTCCAGGTAGAGCTTGCCGCGATAGCCGGCGCGGATGTCGTCGAAGCGGTGATGACGGTCGGTGATGACGCGGGTGAAGACGTCGAGGCGCCCGGTCGAGCTCTTCGGGTTCGCCTTTGCCCGCACGTCCCCGGGCAGCGCCAGCTCCTCGATCAGCGGCACCAGGTAGGGCCGGTCGCGCTCGAGCACGGCACCGTCGCGCAGGTCGATTTTCTGGAAGGCCAGCCCCTCGGTCTTCTCCTCGACGGTGGAGTCGACGTCGGGCAGGAAGGAGCAGCGCAGCGCCCAGGCGAAATCGCCGAGGCGCAGATCGATGCTGGCCGGCTGCACCGCCTCGGGCCGGATCCGGTAGTCGCCGGAGCTGATCCACTCGGCCTCGATCGCCCGGTTCAGCTCCTGCGAGGGGAAGACGCCCGGGGTCGGCTCACTCATCCTGCAGAGATTATTCGCCTCGCCTCGGTGGCGCTCAGGTAGGGCGTCAGCGCGAACTCGAGCACGTCCGACAGCAGCTCGTCGATCCGCTCGGCCTCGCCGGCCAGCACCCGCCGGCCCAGCAGCGAGGCGATGCCGCCGACGACGGCCTCGTCGGTCGCGGCCGGAACCCGCTCGCCGTCCGGAGTCGCCGGTGCCCCCTCCCGCAGGTAGGGGACGAAGCTCTCGACCGCGGCCTGATAGCGGTCGTAGACGCCGCGGCCGGCGCGCAGCCCCTCGACCAGGGAAAGGCTGGCGAGCGCCGGGTTCGCGGCGAGGAAGGTCAGCAGCGCCGCGATCCCGTCCCGCACCCGCGGCGCCCACTCCGCCTTGTCGGGGCCGGCGCAGCCGCCGACGATGACCTTGCGGATTTTCTCCACCGCCGCTTCGTAGGCGGCGAAGAAGCACTCATCCTTACTCTGGAAGTGCTTGTAGAAGTCACTCTTCGAGACCGACGCGCGGGCGCCGATCAGTGAAACGGTGGTCTTCTGATACCCCACCTCGTAGAGGACCTCGGTCAGCCCGGCGATCAGCCTCTCGCGCTGATTCTGGGCAACGAACTCAGGAGATAGGCCGTGTCGTCCGCGGGGAAGTCGCTCCATTAACTATTGGAGTCTGCCACCGTACTGTCAGTTTCGCCTCGCGGTTAAGAGTTGAGTTTGGCTACACCCTGGTACGGCGAAAGGACGAAGTCCAGCAGCTCGGGCATCAGATCGAGTGCCCGCTCAGCTTCGCCACGGCGGATTTTCTGGTTGAGGATCCACGCCACCCCCCCGACCAGGGTCTCCTCGATCGTGTCGGGCAGGCCGCTGTCCGCGGGGGCGTTTTGCCGGAGGAGGTCGACGAAGCGCCCCATCGCTTCGTCGTAGCGGGCCGAAGCGGCGGGGGTCGCGGAGACGGCCTCGATCAGGCACATGCGCGCGGTCGCCGGGTTCTCGGAGACGTAGGCAAGGAAGGCGCGGAGGCCGGCGGCGATGCGGTCGACCCAGCCGTCGCCGACGCCGACGCAGGACTCCTCGATCCGCGCCGCGACCTCTGTAACGGCGCTGTCGAAGGCACCGAGGAAGACCTCTTCCTTGCCGTCGAAGTTGTCGTACAGCGTTTTTCGGGCCACCCCGGCACGCCGCACGATGTCGGCGATCTTGGTTGCCTCATAGCCCTGTTCCGCGGTCAACTCCGCCATCGCATCCATGATGCGGCGACGCTTGCGCACTGCGACAAACTCTCTTGGAAGCACGGGCCGAGTCGGCTTCACCTGGGCTCCCCTGCTTGAGGGTGGGAGCATTGCGTGAACAATACCCGCGGTGGCGGAAATTGCGCGCACGGCACCAACTCTTCTGGTACCTTGAGGGAACTTCAGGCGTTCTTATTGGAAACGTAGGGGTTTTCCAGTGCCAATAGATCGAATTCAATTGAGCGAGGAGAAGCTGGTGGCGGCCATCGGCGCCCACTGGCCTCCGGCCGAGATCGACGCGGCCGTGCAGCTGCTCAGCAGGAGCGACGGGAAATTCCCTTCCGGGGTCCGCAAGCTGCCCTCCGATCTGGTCAGCGCCGTGCAGCGCGAGCGCCTGCTGGCGGCGATGCTGCGAGCCGCGGCCGAGCTGGGATACCGCGAAACCAACGTCCAGGACGTGATCGAGCGCGCCGGGGTGTCCCGCCCCACCTTCTATGAGCACTTCGCCAACAAAGAAGCCTGTTTCCTCACCGCCTTCGACGAAACCGCGGCGCGGCTGCGCGAGCGGATCGGGGCGGCCGCCGAGAAGGGGGGCGGCAGCCTGCGCGACCGGCTGCGCTTCGGGCTGGAAACCCTGCTGCACTTCACCGCCACCGAACCGGACGCGGCCCGCACCCTGATCGTCGAGGCGCGCGCCGCCAGCGTCGAGGCGGTGATGCGCCGCGACGACCTGCTCGACCACTTCTCCGCCTGCATCGACGCCCAGGTCCGCGAGCTCCTCCCCAACGCCCCCTCCTACTCGCCGGTCACCGCGGCGGGGATCGTCGGCGGCGTCGAAGCGCTTCTGTACTCGCGCCTCAACAAGGGCGAGACCGACGACCTCGACGCCCTCCTGCCCTCGATGATGTACTTCCTCGTCCTCCCCTTCGAGGGCCAGGAAGCGGCCAGCGAGGAGCTGGCGGTCGCGGCCGGCTGAGCCTTAGGCTCGGCCCCGTGAACTCGCCGCGCAGCGCCCGCGCCGCCCTCGGCTTCCTCTTCGCCGCGGCCCTGGTCATCGGCCTCACCGCGGCGGGGGCGCCGCGGACGTTCTATGACGACTTCCCCTTCCTCGCCCACTGGGTCGAGCTGCTGCCGCCCTACAACGAACACCTGGTCACCGACGTCGGCGGCCTCTACCTCGGCTTCGCCGTCCTCTTCGCCTGGGCGGCCTGGACGCTGGACCGCACCCTGGTGCGCGCGGTCAGCGTCGCCTGGCTGCTGGCTGCCACGCTCCACCTGATCTTCCACTCCGGCCACCTCGCCGGCTTCGGCAGCGCCGACGCGATCGCCGAGATCGTCACCCTGGCGACGCTGCTGGTGCCGCCGCCGATCGCGGTGTGGGGAGTGGCGAGGGCCGGCAGGCCCTGAGCAGCGCTCGGCTCAGGCGGCGGACAGGAGCAGCCGCACGTCACAGCGCAGACCACGGAGCTTGGCGATTGCGCGATCGCCGGTCAGCAGGCTCCCGACCTCGGGGTCCAGCTCCGCCGTCGCCACGATCAGCGCATCCGGCATCCGCAGGCTGCGGGTGTCCGCCCGCAGCTCCGAGGCGCGATCGGCGATCTCGACCCCCACCGGCACGACCCGGGAGATCACGTCGACAAAGAAGCCCGTGACCGCATCCAGATCGTGGTGGCCGATCCTGGCACCGGTGACGACCTCGGCGTAGGTCACCGCCGAGACGACAAGCCTCTGTTCGCCGGCGAGACCACGGACCGCCGTGTCGGCCGCGCCATGCAGCGCATCCGCCGCATCGATGAACCCGACGACGGCGTCGGAATCCAGAACTATCGCCACTCGCCGCGAAGCCCCTCGACCTCTGCCCGCAGGCTGCCGCCCGTGTCGAGACAGCCGGAATAGCGGTCGAGCAGCTCGTCGAGCCGGGTCAGGACGATCCGCCCCGCGCCATCGGCTTCGACCCTCAAGGTGTCCCCGGGCTCGAGCCCGGCGCTGCGAAAGGCGGCTACCGGGATCGTCACCTGATGCTTGCTGGAGACCCTGGTCTGATTCCGGCGCCTGCCGGCGCCGTCACCTTTCTTTACGTTTACGGCCATACGTAAAGAGTAGCGGAGGGGGTGGGATTCGAACCCACGAGCGCCTTGCGACGCCAACAGTTTTCGAGACTGCCCCGTTCAACCGCTCCGGCACCCCTCCGGGGAACTCAGTCCAGCGGCTGATTCTAGGCGAAGGGGTGAGGCCCGTCTTCTTTCGCGATGCTGCTGGCGACCGAGCTCTACGGGATCTACGCGCTGGCGATCCTCACCTGGTTCTCCTGGTCGCGGCCGGTGGAGTTCGTGATGGCGACGCTGGCCGGTGCCGGCCACGAGCGCCTGCGCGGCCACCGCCCCTACGCGCCGCCCGTGCCGGAGTCCGAAGCGATCGTCGTGTCCCTCGACGACTAGCGGGGGACCCCGCCAATGGCCCTCCCGGCCGTAGAGCAAGCCTGACAAGGACGCAGGGAGCGTGGTGTGCACCGCACACGAGCGACCGAGGACGCCGTCAGGCGCCGCTATACGGCCGGGAGCGGAGAGGGAGGGATTCGAACCCTCGAGGCGGGTTAACCCCGCCCACGCGATTTCCAATCGCGCTCCTTAAGCCGCTCGGACACCTCTCCAGGTGTCCTCCAAGAGTATTGGCTCTCAGCCTCGCCGCGCGGCGAAGAACTCGCGCAGGAGATCCGCGCACTCCTCTGCGCGGACCCCGCTGACGACCTCGGGCCGGTGGTTGAGGGCCGGCTCGGCGAGGACGTCGAGGACGCTGCCGGCGGCGCCGGCCTTGGGGTCGGCGGTGCCGATGACGACGTTGGGGATGCGAGCGAGGACGATCGCGCCGGCGCACATCGCGCAGGGCTCGAGGGTGACGTAGAGGGTGGTGCCGGGGAGGCGCCAACCGCCAAGCGCCTCGGCGGCGGCGCGGATGGCGAGGATCTCGGCGTGGGCGGTGGGGTCGCGGCGTCGCTCGCGCTCGTTGCCGGCGGCCGCCAAGAGCTCGCCCTCGCGGAGGATCGCGGCGCCGATCGGGACATCGCCGTGGGCCGCTGCCAGGCGTGCCTGCTCGAGCGCCAGGCCCATCGCCTGCACGTGCGCTGCCAGCGGTTGGTCATCGCTCATCGATCCGGGAGTATGTCTCTCTACAACTTCGCCGGCATGCAGGTGTTAGCTCTAGAGCTCGCCCCGATTGCAGGGACCCCGGCGGGCGACCAACGATGAGACGACTGCTGCCGATACTCGCCACCGCGAGCCTGCTCGCCGGGTTCGCCGCCGCTGCCGCGTGCGCCAGCGCCGCCACGGCGATCGCCCCCGCGCTGGGGTTCGCGCCGCACCGGGTCGTGGTCAAGTTCGAAGGTGAGCGGCGCGGGCGGGCGCTGGCCCTGCCGGCCGGCGCCGGAGTGCGTGAGGCAGCGGCGGCCCTGCGCGCCAACCCGGGCGTCGCCTACGCCGAGCCCGACTACCTCGCCAGCGCCTCGGCCTCCGAACCGAGCTCCAGCTTCGTCCTCCCCAACGACCCCGGCACCCTCGACGGTGCCTCCGAAGCCGCGGCCTCGGCCGGCGACTGGGCCTTCAAGCAGTGGAACTTCCTTCCCCCCGAAGGCGACGACAGCGGCCGCGTCTCGATCTCCCCCGGCGGCATCGACGCGGTCGGCGCCTGGCGCAACCTGGCCGAACTCGGGCGGCCGGGGGCCGAGGGGGTGACCGTCGCCGTGCTCGACACCGGCATCGCCTACCGCGACCTCGGCAGCGACTTCGTGCGCAGCCCCGACTTCGCCTCGGGCCAGTTCGCCAAGGGCTACGACTTCATCGACGGCGACCGCCTGCCGCTCGACGAAAACGGCCACGGCACCCACGTCGCCGGCACCATCGCCGAGAAGACCGACAACGCGGTCGCGCTCACCGGCCTCGCCTACCGGGCGAAGCTGATGCCGGTGCGGGTGCTCGACAAGCACGGCCGCGGGCAGGCCAGCGACATCGCCAAGGGCATCCGCTTCGCCGTCGCCCACCACGCCCAGGTGATCAACATGAGCTTCAACTTCGGCTGCGGCAAGAAGGTGCCGGAGGTCGACGAAGCGCTGCGCGAGGCCTACGCGCGGGGCGTCGTCGCCGTCGCCTCGGCCGGCAACGTCGGCTCGGAGACCTGCGTCTCGGAGCCGGCGACCGGGCCGCGGGTGATCGCCGTCGGCGGCACCACCGAGGGCGGCTGCCTCGGCAACTACTCGCTGGCCGCCAAGGGGATCGACCTGGTCGCCCCCGGCGGCGGCACCCCGCGCTCGGGCTGCCCCTCGGTCTCGGCCCGGCCGATCTACCAGGTGACCCTGAAAGCGGACTCGACCCGGGCCTTCGCGATTCCCTCCAACTACGTCGGCACCTCGATGGCCGCGGCCCACGTCAGCGGCGTCGCCGCAATGGTGCTCGCCGCCGACACCTACGCCGGCCCCCGCTTCATCCCGGACACCGGCACCGGCGCCAAACCCCGCGTCAACGGCGTCGCCAAGCAGCTGCGCCGCACCGCCCGCGACATCGGCCTGCCCGCGACCCAGCAGGGCGCCGGCCTGATCGACGCGGCCCGCGCGACCGAAGCCTTCGGCCCCCAGCCCGCACCAGCTGAAGCGACTAAGTAGTTCGAACGATAATTACGCTGCAAGGAGCATGGTGGGAAATGTTGTTGGGGACGCTGCCGAGGAGGAAGCGGCGGGCGCCGGTCATCCCCTTGTTGCCGACCACGATCAGGTCCGCCTTGGTCTCTTCGGCGACGCTGAGGATCCCCTCTGCCGGGTCGCCCTCGACCGCGTGGGTCTGAACCTCGATCCCCTCCTTGCGGGCGTCGGCGGCGGCGGTGTCGAGGACGAGGTTGACGTCCTCGCGCGGGTTGAGCTCATACTGGACGTCGGCCGGAGCGTCGCGCTGCTGGTCCTTGACCCTGCGCTCGGAGACCGGCGCGTAGGCGCTGACGACGCTCAGCGTCGCGCCCGCCAGCTTGGCGAGGTCGACTGCCTGGCGCACCGCCTCGCCGGCGGTCTCGGACCCGTCGGTACCAACCACGATGCGAGTGAACACGCCGCCTCCTCTACCTCGGTCGCTGAACGGGTTCGATACTAACCGGCCGTTCGTGCAGCCCGCGGAAGCCGTCGCCGAGGATTTCCGTCGGCGTCGTCGCCAGGCGCACGACCGCGATCGCGATCGAGGCGACCAGGCAGACGATCAACACCACCATTCCCGCCTTCCAGATCCAGGGCATGCGTCGAACCCTAGTCGGGCGTAGGCTTCCGGCATGGGGTTGGAGAAGGTCGCCGCTGGGGTCTGGCTGCTGAGGGGCGACTTCCGCGGCGCGATGAACGTCTACTTCCTCGAGGACGGCGACGGGGTCGTCCAGTTCGACGCCGGCACCAAGGGGATGCGCAAGCAGGTGCGGGCGGCGGGCGAGCAGCTCGGCGGGATCAAGCGGATCGTGCTCGGGCACGCCCACGCCGACCACCGCGGCACCGCGCCTTATATGGGGGCTCCGGTCTTCTGCCACCCCGACGAAGTCGCCGACGCCGAAAGCGACGCGGCGCTCGCCCCCTACTTCGATCTCGCGCAGCTGCCGGTGGCGCCGGTGCGCTGGATCTACCCGCTCCTGCTGCGGCGCTGGGACGGCGGCGCCGTGAAGATCGCCGGCACGGTCGCCGCGGGCGACGAGGTCGCCGGCTTCCGCGTCGTCCACTTCCCCGGCCACGCGCCGGGCCTGATCGGGCTCTGGCGTGAGAGCGACCGGGTGGCGCTGGTCAGCGACACCGTCTACCTGGTCGACTCGGCCCGGCTGAAGCCGCTGCCCGAGGGCGAGGCCAGCGTCCCCCACCCCGCCTGGGCCTGGGACCACCGGCAGGCGCAGGAGTCGGTGCGCAAGCTGGCGGCGCTGGACCCGGCCGTGGTCGGGGCCGGGCACGAGCAGCCGCTGCGCGGCGAGAGCCTGCGCGGGACGCTGGAGCGGGCGGCCGAGCGGCACTGAGGGGCCGGCGGCCGCGGGCATCGTGCGCCCCGCTGCCATAAGTTGCCAATCCTGATGATCGCGACCTACGCCTCGGCGGCGTTGATCTGCGCCGCTTCGCTGCTGACCGGGCGCGCCGTCCTCGCCCTCGCCGGCCGCGACTCCTGGAGCTGGCTGGAGCCGGCGGTGGGCTTCGGCGCGGTGCTGACCGTGACCGGGCTGCTGGCGCGGGCCCCCGGCCACGCGACCACGGCGACGCTGGGGCTGGTCGTCCTGCTCGTGGTCGCCGCGGCCCTGGTCTTCCGCCTTCCCTACGCGACCGCTGGCGCCGTCCGCGAGGGCCTGCCGGTGGCGCTCGTGCTGGCCCTCGTGCTCTCGCTCCCGTTCGCGATCAACGCTCGCTGGGGCCTGCTCGGAGTCGGCTTCAACAACGACCTCGGCCTCCACCTGGCCTGGGCCGAGTGGCTGCGCAGCGGCTTCGGGCCTGCCCCCGACCCCGGCTACCCGCTCGGCCCGCACGGGCTGGCGGACGCGATCGCAGCGGTCCCCGGGATTGGCCTCGGGCAGGCCTTCGTCGGCGAGATCTTCGCGATCGTCGTGCTCAGCGGCCTCACCGTGCTCGGCGCCGTGCGCCACCTCGGCCCAGTTCGCCGCTGCGCCGCCGCCTGCCTGGTCGCGGTCCCCTACCTCGCCGCCTCCTACTTCGCCCAGGCCGCCTTCAAGGAGCTGGCCGAGGCGCTCTTCGTGCTCGCCTTCGCGATCGGGCTGCTGGAGATCGAACGCCTGCGGGCGGCGGGGCTTCCCGTCTGGGTGGAGCTCGGCGCCGGCGCCGGCTTTTGGCGCTGGGCCCGGGTCGCGCTGGTGCCGCTGGCGCTGGCCGGCGGCATCTTCTTCTCCTACAGCTTCGTCGGCCTGGTCTGGCCGATCGCGATCGTCGGGCGCTGGAGCCTGCAGCTGTCCGAGGTGCGCCGGCTCCTGCGCCCCCGCGAGCTGCTGCGCTTCCTGCTGCGCCCGGCGACCCTGCTGACGATCCTGATCCTCGGCGGCCTCGCCGTCCTCGCCACCCTGGTCGGACCGTTCGGCTTCGCCGGCAGCGTCAACAAGGTCGCCGCCAGCAACACCTACGGGCCGGTCTCGCCGGTCGCCGGACTGGGGATCTGGCCCACCTCCAACTACCGTCTCGACGCCGCCGGCGGCGCCCACCTGACCGGCCTCGCCGCCGCGATCGGGGGCCTGGCGCTGGTGGTCGCGGTCGCCTGGTGGATGCGGCGGCGCGAATTCGCGGTCCTGATCGCCTTCGGGATCTCCCTCGTCCTCTACCTGCTCTCGCTGCTGACCAGTGGCGACTACTCGAGCGCCAAGGCGCTGATGATCCTGGCGCCGCTGGCGATGCTGGTCGTGGTGCGGCCGCTGCTCGAGGAGACCGGCCCCGACCCGACCCCCGTCCGGCTCGGCCCGGCCCCGGCGGCGACGGGACCGCGGGTGCCGCTGCGCCGGCTGGGCTGGACGGTCCTCGCCGTCGCCTTCATCGGCGGCGCCGTCTACTCGAGCTTCCTGGCGCTGCGCGACGCCCCGGTCGGCCCCGGCGGCCACGGCACGGAGCTGCAGGCCTTCCTCCCGATCGTCCACGGCAAGCCGGTGCTCTACGCGGGGCAGGATCGCTACGCCGCCTACGACCTGCTCGGAGCCGACACCCACGTGCCGCTGGTCGAGTTCCCCGACTCGCCGGTCTCGCCCAACCCGGAGAAGCCCTTCGACACCGGCGACGCCTACGGCCCGATCGACTTCGACTCCTTCTCACGGGGGACGCTGCAGCGCTTCCAGTACGTGATCACCGGCCGCGCCGCCTGGAACAGCCAGGCGCCGTCCAACTTCGAGCGCGTGGCCGCCACGCCCTCCTACGTGCTCTGGAGGCGGACCGGCCCGACCCCGGAGGACCGCCACGTCCTGCTCGAGGGCACCGAGGCCGGGGCGAGGGCCGGGTGCGCGTCGCCGGAGATCCGCATCCTCCTCGCCAACCCCGGCCGCGCCTCGCTCTTCCCGGGCGCGGTGATCGGCTCCAAAGCCGCCTGGGACGAGGGCAGCGTCCTCGGCACCGGCGCTGAGACCGCGCAGGCGCTGGAGCTGCCGCGGGGCAGCTGGAACCTCTCGATCCAGTACTTCTCCCCCTTCGCACTGACCCTTGCCGCCCCCCGCTTCAGCCAGGAGCTGAAGCCGGCGCTCGACGGCCAGCGCCCGAACACGATCAGCCTCGGCAACAACGGCCAGTTCTGGCCCGCCGGCCGCTTCCAGAGCGAGGGCGGCGCGGTGCGCTTCACGCTCTCGACCGCCGCGGCCACCACCCTGCAGAGCCTCAGCGGCTACGGCGGCAAGGCCTATCTCGGCGAGCTGGTCGCGGTCCCGGCCGGGCCCCACCGGATCGTGCCGCTGAGCGGCGCCTGCGACGGCTGGATCGACTGGTACGAGTCGCCGGCAGCCCCCTGAACCGCCACCGCTCCCCTCGCAAAAAAACCGGGATTGTTCAAATGCGTCCCCGCGGTCGGGAGATCCAGCCCTTGCGGATCGGCCCGGGGCTCTGTATATATGCCTTGCTACAGGAAATAAACACCTTGTTTCTTTGCGCTCGGCCAGCGATTTCCTGTCCAAGATGTGGGATGCAGTAGTCAACCAGAAGTGTTTATGAAATGCAGGGGGTAATGTCGGTGAGGGAACCGTCGAAGCTACGGGCTGCGCCCGCGGCCGCAAAATGGCTTGAAGTCGTCGCCGATCCGATTCGGCTCGGCATCCTGCGCGCCCTGAGCCAGGTCTCCGAAGCGACGATCTCGGACCTGGCGAACTGGGGCCAGGCCAGCAGCCAGACATTGCGCCGCCATCTCGAAGCCCTGGTCTCGCTCGGGGTGATCTACGAGCACCCGGCCCGCAGCGACGGCGAGACCCCGGGCCGGCCGGCCGCGCGCTACAGCCTGCCGCGGGAAGTGCGGGAAAGCGTCCGCTCCGTCTTCGAGGCGCCGCCGGTCCGGGTCAGCAGCGGACGGCCCGCTCAGATCGTCTCTGCCCAGCCCCCGGCCGCCGCTTTCGCTTCGACCAGCTCGATCGCCGCCGTGGCCCCGAGAAACGGCGCCAGGGTCACGTAGGCCGACTGCGGGAAGATCTCCAGCAGCTGTTCGGTGCGGCCGGCGGCGACCTGCCAGCGCATCAGACCGCCGATCGCCCCTGTGATCGCCTCCGAGCAGAGCCGCGGCAGCCGCTCCGCGGCCCGGCTCTGGCGGTAGCCGTCCTCGAAGAAGAGGCTGTAGGACATGCGGTTGTCGAACGAGCGCCGGATCGCGGCCTCGCCCGCCGCGTAGCTCTCGATCACGTCGACGTGGACTATGTCCGGCTGGGTGGCGACGTAGCCGAACAGCGATTCGAGGCCGCCCCAGATCCGCGTTGGCCAGTCCTCGCCGACGAAGAAGCTGGCCGCCGTGCGCGCGATCGTCTGTTCGAGGCCGGCGGACTGGACGGCGAGGAAGGCGTCCTCCTTGCTGCGGAACTGCTCGTAGAAGGCCTCGCGGGTCACCGCCGCGGCCTTGACCACGTCGGCGACGGTCATCGCCGCGTAGCCTTCCCGGCGGGCCAGCCGCGCCACCGCCGCGAGGATCCGTTCGCGGTGCTCGCCGGCGACCCGCTCCGGTGCGACCGCGCTCCTTCCCCGCGGCAGCTTGCGAACGTCACCGCCGGCGCGGCGCGACTCCGTCTGCCCGGCGGCGAACCCGGCGCCGAGGCGGCGCCAGTCCGCGGTGGTGATGCGCGGGCTCTCTTCCGGCACCGCGTAGGAGTACATCCAGGCCAGGATGTCGTCGCGGAGGTTGGCGACCCGCGCTGTTTCGCCGCGGAAGCAGCGCATCAGCAGGATGCCGCCTGTGCCCTCCATGATCGCCCGCCCGGTGATTTCGAGGCGGTAGCCGTTCGCGCCCGGCCCGGCCAGCCAGCGGTCGAAGGTCTTCTCCATCTCGCCCATGAAGCGTTCGTGCGCGAGCCGCGCCTCGGGACCGCCGGCAAGGGCCTCGACGAGGATGATCCTCGCCGCCGCCGGCATCCCCGCGATGTTGGCCAGCAGGTCGGCGAGCAGCTCCCCCGCCCGGCTCGCCGCCGAGTACTCGGTTTCGAACCGCGGCAGAGCGTGCAGGAAGCGCTCGGCCGCCTTGGCGAAGGCGGCGAGGAAGCAGGCTTCCTTGTCGGCGAAGTGCTGGTAGAAGGTGGCGCGGGAGACGCCGGCGTGCTCCACCACCCGGGCGACGCTGGCTTCCTTGAAGCCGTAGCGGGCGGCGGTGTGCGTCATGCCCTCGACCAGGCGCTCCTTCTGCCCCGCCTTCGACGGGGTGGCACGACCGGACCGGCTGCTCATCGGGAACCAGCGACCCCTAGCTGGGGCCGGCCGCCTTGGCGGCCATTCGCTGCGGCGAGACCCGGACCACGTCCCAGACCAGGCCGAGCTTCTCGAGGCCGTCGATGACCAGGGCCGAGACGTCCACCTGGTAGCGGCCGAGGCCGTGGGTGGCGGAGGTGGGGAAGGCGTGGTGGTTGTTGTGCCAGGCCTCGCCCAGGGTCGGGATCGCGATCAGGGCCAGGTTGCGCGACTCGTCGCCGGTCTCGAAGTCGCGAACCCCGAAGACATGACATAGGGAGTTGATGCTGTAGGTGAAGTGGTGGAGGACGAAGACGCGGACGAGGCCGCCCCAGAGCAGGCCGGTGACGGCGGCGAAGAGGGTGCCGCCGATCGCCCAGCCGAGGAAGAAGGGCGCCAGCAGGCCGCCGATCGCCCAGTAGATGAAGGTGGCGTCGATGCGGCTGATGATCGGGTCCTTCAGCAGGTCGGGCGCGAAGCGCTCCTTGCTGCCGCGCTGGGTGTGGATGAAGAGCCAGCCCATGTGGGCGTGGTAGAGGCCCTTGAGGGCGCCGCTCCAGCCGTGGCCGTGGTCGACGTGGGGGCTGTGCGGGTCGCCCTCGACGTCGGCGAAGGCGTGGTGCTTGCGGTGGTCGGCGACCCAGGAGATGACCGGCCCCTCGATCGCGACCGAGCCGGCGGCCGCCAGCAGGCCATGCAGCCAGGGCTTGGCCTTGAAGGCGCGGTGGGTGAGGTGGCGGTGGAAGCCGACCGTGATCCCGAGGCCGCTGAAGACGTACATGCCGAGGAAGAGGAAGACGTCGCTCCAGTGCAGGGCGCTGCCCCAGACCTGCCAGGCGGCGAGCCCGATCGCGACGAAGGGGATCAGCGTCACCAGGCCGGTGATGATGCGGTCGCGGGTCTCGTTGGCGACCGGCTGGATGTCGGAGGGGAGTGGGCCGGCGGAGGAAGACATCTGCTGGCGATCATACGGGGGTTGTTAGGGTGCGGTGAGATGGCTTTTGCGACCACCGCTCCCCTGCGGCGCGAGATCGAGGCGCGGATTCCGGAGCGGCCGTTCACGGTCGAGTTCTGGGACGGGAGCAGGCTGGCGCCGACCACTGGCGGCGGACCGACCTTCAGCGTCCGCTCGCCGCGCGCGGCCGCCCACGTGCTGCGGGCGCCGGGCCAGCTCGGGCTCGGCCGCGCCTACGTCAGCGGCGAGCTCGAGGTCGACGACATCGACGCGGTGATCGAGCTGCTCGACGGCTGGCAGCCGCCGGCGCTCGACGGCGCCGACAAGCGGGCGCTGCTGCTGGCCGCAGTGCGCGCCGCCGGGGTGGCGAAGCCGCCGCCGCGGCCGCGGGCCGAGCTGCGCCCGAGCGGCCGCCGCCACAGCAAGGAGCGCGACGCCCGCGCCGTGCGCCACCACTACGACGTCTCCAACGAGTTCTTCGAGCTCTTCCTCGGCCCGACGATGGTCTACAGCTGCGCGATCTGGCGCGGCGGCGAGAAGAAGACGCTGGAGCAGGCGCAGGAGGAGAAGCTGGAGACGGTCGCCCGCAAGCTCGAGCTGAAGCCCGGCGACCGCGTGCTCGACGTCGGCTGCGGCTGGGGCGGTTTCCCGCTCTGGGCGGCGACCGAGCACGGGGCCAGCGTCGTCGGCATCACCCTCTCTCCACCGCAGGCCGAGAAGGCGCGGCAGCGAGCGGAGGAGGCGGGGGTCGGCGACCGGGTCGAGATCCGCGTCATGGACTACCGCGACCTGCCGGCGACCGGCGAGAAGTTCGACGCGATCGCCAGCATCGGCATGGTCGAGCACGTCGGCGCCTCCCAGATCGAGGTCTACGCGCAGACCCTGGCCCGCGTGCTCGAGCCCGGCGGGCGCCTGCTCAACCACGGCATCACCCGCCTGCGCCACAGCGACGCCGAGGCCGGCGACTTCTCCGAGCGCTACGTCTTCCCCGACGCCGCCCCGCTGCACCTCTCGCGCAACCTGCTGGCGCTGGAACGGGCCGGCTTCGTCACCCACCACGTCGAGGACTTCGCCCCCGACTACGCCGAGACGCTGCGCCACTGGGCCCGCAACCTCGACGAGAACCTGGACGAGGCGATCCGCCTCGCCGGCGCCGAACGGGTCCGCGTCTGGCGGCTCTACCTGCGCGCCGCCCGCAACGGCTTCGAAAGCGGCTTCACCTCGATCTACCAGGCCCGCTGCAGCCTCGGCTAGCGCCGTCCGGGCGATGGCCAGCCTCCTCGCGATCAGCGACCTGCACGTCGACCACGCCGAGAACCGGGCCTTCCTCGAGCGGCTCGAGCCCGGGTCCGCCGGCGACTGGCTGATCGTCTGCGGCGACGTCGCCGACTCGATTGGGGACGTCGAGTGGGCTCTGGGGCTGCTGGCGACCCGGTTCGCCAAGGTCCTCTGGGCACCCGGCAACCACGAGCTGCTGACCCAGCGCGGCCAGGAGGGCGAACCGCGGGGCGAGGATCGCTACCGGCGCCTGGTCGCGGGCTGCCGCCGGCTCGGGGTGCTGACCCCGGAGGACGCCTATCCGGTCTGGGAGGGCGCGGGCGGTCCCGCCCTGGTGGCGCCGCTCTTCCTCCTCTACGACTACTCCTTCGGCCGCAACGTCGCCGCGACCAAGGAGGAGGCGCTGCGGCTGGCCCACCAGGCGGGCGTGGTCTGCGTCGACGAGTTCCTGCTCCACCCCGACCCCTATCCGAGCCGGGAGCGCTGGTGCGAGGCCCGGGTGCGCGAGACCGAGGCGCGGCTGCGCGCCTGCCCGCCGGGGCTGCCGACCGTCCTGGTCAACCACTTCCCGCTGATCGAGGCGCCGACCCGGATCCTCCGCCACCCCGAGTTCGCGCAGTGGTGCGGGACCACGCGCACGGCCGACTGGCACCGCCGCTTCGGCGCCGCGGTCGTCGTCTACGGCCACCTGCACATCCCGATCACGAGCTGGCACGACGGCGTCCGCTTCGAGGAGGTCTCGCTCGGCAACCCGCGCGAGTGGGTCGGGCGCGAGTGGGCGCAGCCGGTTCCGCGGACGATCCTGCCGGGGGCGGCGCCGTGATCGAGACGATCCTGCCGGCGTCGGCGGTGGTGGCCGAGGCCCGCGACGACGAGCGGCCGGTCGCGCTCTTCCCGGAGGAGGAGGCGCTGGTGGCGCGGGCGGTGGACAAGCGCCGCCGCGAGTTCGCCAGCGGCCGCGAGTGCGCGCACCGCGCCCTCGCCCAGCTCGGGGTCGCGCCGGGGCCGGTCCCGGCCGGGGACCGGGGCGAGCCGATCTGGCCGGCGGGGGTGGTCGGCACGATCGCCCACTGCCGCGGCTATCGGGGCTGCGCCGTCGCCCGGGCCGGCGAGCTGACGGCGATCGGGATCGACGCCGAGCCGCACGAGCCGCTGCCGGCGGGCCTTGTCGCCGACGTCGCCAGGCCGGAGGAGCTGGAGCCGCTGGCGGCGCTGGCGCGAGCCGAGCCCGGGGTCCAATGGGAGCGGCTGCTGTTCAGCGCCAAGGAGGCCGTCTACAAGGCCTGGTACCCGCTGGCCCAGCGCTGGCTCGGCTTCGAGGACGCGGTGGTCGACTTCGACCCCGCCCAGCGCCGCTTCCGGGCGCGGCTGCTGGTGCCGGGCCCGGTCGTCGGCGGCGCCGAGCTGCGCGGCTTCTCCGGGCGCTGGCTGGTCGAGGACGGGCTGCTGCTGACGGCGATCGCCGTCGCTCCCCCTTAGGAGGCGCTAGGGGCCGAGGAAGCCGGCGATCGCGGCGATCGTCTCCGCCGGCGACTCCCAGAGGACGTTGTGGCCGTTGGGGACCGCGACCATCTTCAGCAGCGGGCCCAGCGCCTCGCGGTAGCGGCGGTCCTGCTCGCGGCTCTGGATCGCCGAGACGACCGGCCGCACCAGCAGGGTCGAGAGCTGGGCGGGGGTCGGCGGCGGCAGCGTCATCTCGCTCCAGGCCGCGACCAGGGCGCTGGGGGAGTAGCGGAAGCGCAGGCGGCCATCGGCGCCGCGGACGAGGTCGGCGGCGGCGTAGGCGGCGAGCGTCTCGGTCGGGGTGGCGACCACCGATTCGGAGCCGTGCAGGGCGTTGACCGCGCCCTCGACCGTGGCGAAGCTCCAGTCCTGGCGGTCGCGTTCGGCGCAGACCAGCGCGTGGTCGGCGGGCACCCCGAGGCCGGGGTCGAGCAGGACCAGGCGCTCGACCCGCTCCGGCGCCCGCGCCGCCAGCGCCGCGACGACGAGGCCGCCGAAGCTGTGGCCGACCCAGGCGGCGGTGGCGATGCCGAGCCCGTCGGCCGTCTCCAGCAGGTCGTCGACGTGGGTGTCGAGATTCCAGGGCGGCTCGTAGCCGGAGGCGCCGTGACCGCGCAGGTCGACGGCGGCGACCCGGCGCCCGGCGGCGGCCAGGCTCTCGCCCAGCCCGGCGTAGATGCCGCCGTGCTGGGCGAGGCCATGGACGCAGACCGCGGCCTCGCCCCCGGCCGGGCCGCGGACGCTGGCGTGCAGCAGCATCGTCAGGCGTACCGGCGGAACAGCTCGATCTTCTCCGGGCCGATCTGCGCCCGCCGCTCCGGGTCTTCGATCCCCAGGCCCTCTTCCGGCGCCAGGCAGAGCACGCCGACCTTGCCGAGGTGCTGGTTGGCCTCCAGTTCGTAGGTCGCCTGCGGGGACTCGTCGAGCCCGACCACCCGCGAGAGCGCCGGCTGCAGCATGCCCAGTTCGAACAGGCGGTTGCACTCAAGCGCTTCCTGCGGGGTGGCGCCGTGGCTGCCGATGATCTGCTTCCCCTTCATCCACAGGTAGCGGTTGTCGAAGGTGTGCTCATAACCGCTGCTGGAGCCGCAGGTGACGATCTTGCCGCCCGAGCGGGCCAGGTAGACCGAGGCCCAGAACGTCGCCGCGCCGGTGTGCTCGAAGACGACGTGGGGGTCTTCGCCGAAGGCGCCGCGGACCTCTTCGCGGAACACTTTCGCCGCACTTGCGCTGCTCCAGGCCCTCGAGCTCGAGCTGGTCGCGGCGAATGACCAGGTCGCAGCCGAGCGCTTCCAGCAGGCGCTGCTTCGGCTCGGAGTTGACGACCCCGACGGCGATGCCGCCGCCGTGCTTGATCAGCTGGATCGCGTAGCTGCCGAGGCCGCCGGCGGCGCCCCAGACGAAGACGATGTCGCCCTGTTTGAAGCGGGCGCCGTTGTCACCGACCAGCATCCGGTAGGAGGTCATCGCGCAGAGCGTGTTGCAGGCGGCCTCCTCCCAGGTCAGGTGGCGCGGCTTCGGCATCAGCTGCGCGGCTTTGACGATCGTCAGGTGGGCGAGGCCGCCGAAGTTCGTCTCGAAGCCCCAGGCCAGGTTGCGCTTGGCGTGGACGACGTCGTGGTACTGGACGATTTCTTCGAGACTGCTCGAGCCGGTGTAGACGACGGCGCGGTCGCCGGGCTTCCAGGCTTCGACCGCGACGCCGGTGCGGAGGACGATGCCGGCGGCGTCGGAGCCGAGCACGTGGTAATCGCGGTCGTGCCGCTCGAACCACTTGCCCGATTTGCCGATCTGGTCGAGGAAGACGAAGCTCGGGATCGGCTCGAAGCGGGCCGACCAGACCGTGTTGTAGTTCATCGCGCTGGCCATCACCGCGACCAGGGCCTCGTCGGGGGCGAGCTCCGGCAACGGCATCTCGCCCACCTTCAGGGTCTCGCGCACGTCTTTGTCGGGCTTGTCCCAGAGGCGGGCCGCGTCCTCTTTCTCGACGTAGGCGGCCCGGTAGGACTCCGGCATCTCGGTCGCCAGGATCTCCTCCGGCGTCGCGTCGGCGATTGCTGCGGTCAGAGCACTCACGTGTGCACCTCTTTCCCCTTGGTTGCTTGCGTTTTATGCGCCCCGCCGAAGCCAGCCTGGATCCAGTCGGAGATCGCCGCGGCTGTCTCCTCGGCGTGCGCGTCCATCATCGAAAGGTGGTTGCCAGGCGCCGCGGCCAGCTCGTGCGGCACCTCCCAGCGCGGCCGCGCGCCGGCGGCGCCGGGATCGGCGCCGGGCAGCTCAGAGGCCTGGATCAGCAGCACCGGCGCCTCGATCGCGGCGATCTCGACCGCGGCCAGCAGCTGCACGTAGAGGGCGGTCGCGGTGATCGCGTCGTCGTCGACCGCGGCCGCGAGCTCGTCCCGGGCCAGCATCCGGCCCAGCAGCTCGATCCCGATCGCGCGCGCCCCGCCCTCGCCGCCGCCACCGACCCTGGTCTGCAGAGGGTGGTAGCTGTCGATCATCGCCACCCCGGCGGCGGGGCGGCCGAGCTGCTGCAGGCGCTGGGCGATCGCGTAGGCGAAAGCGCCCCCGGTCGAGTGGCCGGCGAGCACGAAGGGGCGGCCCGCGGCCGCCGCCTCGACCGCCGCCACCTGCAGCTCCAGCGCCGCCTCGACGCCGGCCGGCAGCGGCTCGTCGCCGCGGAAGCCGGGCCAGCGCAGCGCCGCCACCTCACGGCCGCTCTCGAAGGCGCGGGCGAGCTTGGCGTACTCGTGCGGGCCGGAGGTGGGCAGGAGCGAGGGGACGAAGACCAGCAGCGGCTCCGCTTCGCCGGTGGCGAGGCGGACCGAGAACGGCTCGCCGGCCTCCTCGGCGGCGGCGAAGGTGGGACGGAAGCGGGCCAGGGAGCCGAGCAGCCCGACGAGCTCGCCCGCCTCCCCGCGCTTCTGCGCGTTGCCGAGCAGGGCCGCCAGGGTGCCGGCCCCGGCGCCCGCCGCGGGCGTCTCGCCGTCTCCGACCTGGGCGACGATGTGCGCCGACAGCGCCGCCGGGGTCGGGTAGTCGAGCGCCGCCCGCAGGTCGAGCTCGAAGCCGAGCAGGCGGTTGAGCCGGCCCCGGTACTGGAGCGCGGTGAGGGAGTCGAAGCCGAGCTCGAGGAAGGGGCGCTCGGGGTCGACCGCGGCGGCCGACTCGAGGCTGAGCAGCTCGGCCAGCTGGGCGCGGACGAACTCCAGCGCCGCCTCCTCGCGCTCTGGCGGCGACAGCGGCGCCAGCCGCTGCAGCAGCGACTCGTCTTCGGGTTCGCCGCCGCTGGTGCCGGCGCCCGCCGGCGCCGGCTCGGCGCCGGCGAAGGTCGCGGCCGGAGGCGCCAACCAGAAGGGCCGGCGCTGAAACGGGTAGGTGGGCAGCCGCACGGGCCGGGCCGGCGCCAGCGCCCGGTCCCAGTCGACCGCGACCCCGTTGGCCCACGCCGTGCCGACCGCGCGGCCGAAGTCGTGCAGGGCGCCGTGGCGATGCCGCAGGGTCGGCGTGAAGCTCGCCTCCGCCGCGGCGGCGCCGAGGTCATGGGCGAAGGCTTCGTGCAGCGGCACCATCAGGATCGGGTTCGGGCTGACCTCGACGAAGCGGCGGAAGCCGGCGGCCAGCAGGCTCGAGACGGCCGGGCCGAAGCGGACCGTCTCGCGGGCGTTGCGGTACCAGTACTCGGCGTCGAGGCCGGCGGTGTCGAGCTGACCGGCGCTGACGCAGGAGTAGAACGGGATCGCGCCGGCGCGGGGCGAGATCCCCGCCGCCGCCTCGAGCAGCAGCTCGCGGCCGGCCTCGATCGCCGGCGAGTGGCCGGCGCCGACGGCGGCGCGGATGCGGCGATTCCAGATGCCGGCCTCCTCGCAGCGGGCCAGAACCTCGTCGATGCCGTCGTCGGGGCCGGAGACGACGACGAGGTTGGGCCCGTTGACGCCGCCCAGCGAGACCAGGTCGTCCCAGCCGGGGACGCGCTCGGAGAGGGTGGCGGCGCTGGCCGCGGCCAGCGCCATCGAGCCGTTGCCGGTTCCCTGCACCAGCACCTGGCTGCGGCGGGCGATCAGCTCCGCCGCTTCCTCGAGCGAGAGCCCGCCGGCGACGTGGACGGCGGCGATCTCCCCCTGCGAGTGGCCGAGCACCGCGGCCGGCTCGACCCCGCTGGCGCGCCAGAGCCGGGCCAGGGCGACCGAGACCGCGAACAGCACCGGCTGCACGACGTCGACTCGTTCGAGGTCGGGAGTCCCCTCCTCGCGACGCAGGATCGCCGCCAGCGACCACTCGACGTGGGGCTCCAGCGCCTGCTCGCACTCGTCGATCGCGGCGGCGAAGAGCGGCGAAGAGCTCAGCAGCTCGATCGCCATGCTGCGCCACTGGGCGCCCTGGCCGGGGAAGAGGAAGACGGGGCCGTCCGCGACGGCGGCCGGGGCGGTGGCGACGTAGGCGTTGTCGGCCTCGGCGCCGGCGGCGATCGCGGCCAGGCCGGCGAGCAGCTGCTCGCGATCGGCGCCGCTGGCAGCCGCGCGGTGGGCGAGCAGGGGCCGGGTCTCGACCAGGGAGCGGGCCACCTCGGCCTCGCTCTGCTCGGGGTGGGCGAGCAGGTGCTCGCGCAGGCGTCCCGCCAGCTCCCGCAGCGCCGTCTCGTCGGCGGCGGAGAGCGGCAGCGGTGCGATCGCCCAGGCCGCCACGTCCTCGCTCCCGGCCTCGCCCTCGCCTGCGGCGGCCGGGGCCGGGGCCGGGGCCTCCTCGAGGATCAGGTGGGCGTTGGTGCCGCTGGCGCCGAACGAGGAGACGCCGGCGCGGCGGGGGCGCTCGCCCCGCTCCCAGGGCACCGGCTCGGTCAGCAGCTCGACCCGGCCCGCCGCCCAGTCGACGTGCGGGCTCGGCCGATCGACGTGCAGCGTTCGCGGCAGCACCCCGTGGCGCAGCGCCAGCGCCATCTTGATCACGCCGGCGACGCCGGCGGCGGCCTGGGTGTGGCCGAGGTTGGACTTGATCGAGCCGAGCCGCAGCGGCTCGGCGTCCTCGCGGCCACGGCCGTAGGTCGCCAGCAGTGCCCCCGCCTCGATCGGGTCGCCGAGCGCGGTGCCGGTGCCGTGGGCCTCGACCGCGTCGACCGCGGCCGGGACGAGGCCGGCGTCGTCCAGCGCCGCGCGGATCACCTGTTCCTGGGCCGGCCCGTTGGGGGCGGTGATGCCGTTGGAGGCGCCGTCCTGGTTGGTCGCCGAGCCGCGGATCGTCGCCAGCACCTCGTGCCCGTTGGCCTCGGCGTCGGCGAGGCGCTCGAGCAGCAGCAGGCCGACGCCCTCCGACCAGCCGGTGCCGTCGGCGGCGGCGGCGAAGGGCTTGCAGCGGCCGTCGCCGGCGAGGCCCCCGACCCGGCCCATGGCGTCGAAGACGAGCGGCGTCGAGAGCACGGTGACGCCACCGGCGAGGGCCAGCGAGCACTCGCCGCGCGCGCAGCGCCTGAGAGGCCAGATGCATCGCCACCAGCGAGGAGGAGCAGGCGGTGTCGATGCGTCACCGCCGGGCCCTCCAGCCCGAGGTAGTAGGCGGTGCGGCCGGAGACGAAGCTGCCGCCGACGCCGCCGGTCGGGGTGAGGCCTCCGGTCTGCTCCGACGCCGGGACCCCGATCCCGTAGTCCTGGTACATCACCCCGGCGAAGACGCCGGTGCTGCTGCCGCGCAGCGACAGCGGGTCGATGCCGGCGTCTTCGCAGGCCTCCCAGGCCGCTTCCAGCAGCAGCCGCTGGTGCGGGTCCATCATCAGCGCCTCGATCTGGTTGACGCCGAAGAAGCGGGCGTCGAAGCCGGTGGCGTCGTCGAGGAAGCCGCCTTCGTCGACCGCCAGCGCCTGCGGGTTGCTGGGGTCGGAGAGGAGCTCCAGCGGCCAGTCGCGATCGCGCGGGAAGCCGCCGATCGCGTCGGTGCCGGCGGCGACCAGGTCCCAGAGCTCCTCGGGCGAGCGAACCCCGCCGGGGTAGCGGCAGCTCATGCCGACGATCGCGATCGGCTCGTGCTCGCGCGCCTCCGCCTCCCGCAGCCGCTCGCGGGTGCTCTTCAGCTCGATCGTGACCCGCTTCAGCGAGTCGAGGACCCTGCTCTCCTCGTTCATCCCACTCCCATCTCGTCGTCGACGATCGCCAGCAGCTCCTCGGCGCTGGCGGACTGAATCCGCTCGACCACGCCGCCGTCCGCCTCGTCCGCGCCTCCCGGCGTCCCGAGCAGCGAGCGCAGCCGTGCCTCCGCCTGCTCGCGCTCCCCCTGCCCGAGCGCCGCGAGCATCGCCCCCAGCCCGTCGATCGCCTCCTCCGTCCGGGCCGCGGCGCTGCGGGCAGGGCTCGCTTGGGCGAGCAGGAAGGCGGCCGCCGCCGCCGTGTTCGGGTGGTCGAAGACCAGGGTCGAGGGCAGCCGCAGGCCGGTGGCGGCGTCGAGGCGGTTGCGCAGCTCGACCGCGGCCAGCGAGTCGAAGCCGAGGTCTTTGAAGGCGGTGCCGGGGTCGATCGCGGCGGCCGAGGCGTGGCCGAGCACGGCGGCGACGTGGGAGCGGACCAGCTCGGTCACGACCCCCTCGCGCTCGGTCTCGGGGACGCCGGCGAGGCGGTCGGCGAGGGCGGCGGCGGCGGCGCGGGCGCGGCGGGCGGGAACCCGGACCAGACCCGCGAGCAGCGGCGGCAGGAGGCCGGCGCGGGCGGCGGCGCGCAGGCCGGCGCTATCGAGCGCCGAGCGGCAGCAGCTAGCGGCTCGCCCAGCGCCCGGGCGCGGTCGAAGAGGTCCAGGCCCTGCCGGTCGGAGAGCGGCAGCACCCCGGTGCGGGCGATCCGCGCCCGGTCGGCGTCGCCGAGCCCGCCGGTCATCTCGCTCTCCAGCTTCCAGGGGCCCCAGCCGAGCGAGACCGCCGCCAGCCCGCTGGCGGCGCGAGCGGTGGCGAGGGCGTCGAGGAAGGCGTTGGCGGCGGCGTAGTTGCCCTGGCCGGGACTCTGGAAGCTGCCGGCGATCGAGGAGAAGAGGACGAGCTCGCAGCCGGGGATCTCCGCGGTCAGCTCGTGCAGGTGCCAGGCGGCGTCGGCCTTGGGGGCCATCGTCTTGGCCAGGCGCTCGGGGTCGAGCGACTCGACGAGGCCGTCGTCGATGACGCCGGCGGCAGTGGACGACCGTGCCGAGCGGGTGCTCGGCCGGGATCGAGGCCAGCAGCGCCGCCAGCTGCTCGCGGTCGCCGACGTCGCAGGCGGCGAGGCGTCGCCGCGGCCCCGAGCTTCTCCAGCTCCGCTCGCAGCTCTTCGGCCCCGGGGGCCTCGGGGCCGCGGCGGGAGGCGAGCAGCAGGTGGCGGGCGCCGTGGGCCTCGACCAGGTGGCGGGCGAAGAGCGAGCCGAGGGCGCCGGTGGCGCCGGTGAGGAGGACCGTGCGCTCGGGGTCGAGGGCGGGCGCCTCGGCCTCGCTCTGAGCGGCACGGGCGAGGCGGGGGACCGAGGCGGTGCCCTCGCGCAGGGCCAGCTGCGGCTCCTCCTCGCTCGCCAGGGCTCGCTCGAGCGCGGCATCGGAGGCCTCGCTGCCGTCGCTGTCGATCAGCAGGAAGCGGCCGGGGTGCTCGGCCTGGGCGGAGCGGACCAGGCCCCAGACCGCGGCGGCGGCCGGGTCGGGGGACTCGCCCGCGGCGACCGCGATGGCGCCTTGGGTGAGGAAGGCGAGGCGGGCCTCCCTCCTCGTCGGCGATCGCCTCCTGCAGGGCCGCCAGCACCTCGGCGCCGAGGGCGGCGGCGGCGGCGGCGGGGTCGAGGTCCGGGTCGCGGAGCACAGTCGACGCGGCGCGGGTGCGTCTCCGCCTCGTCGCCCTCGGGCAGAGCCAGCTCCTCCCAGCCGACGGCGAAGAGCGGGTCGGTTGCGGCGGCGCCGGCCTGCAGCTGGGCGGAGTCGAGCGGCCGGGTCGAGAGCGCCTCGACGGCGGCGACGGTCGCACCGTCGCCGTCGGCGGTCAGCAGCGAGAGTCGCTCGCCGTCGGTCCGCAGCGCGCACCCGCAGCGCCTCCGGCGCCGACCGCGAGCAGCCGCACGCCGGTCCAGGCGAAGGGGACCCTCGGCCTCTCCCGTCGCCGTCGGTCATCGAACAGCGGGTGCAGGGCGGCGTCGAGCAGGGCCGGGTGGATCCCGAAGCGCTCGGCCTCGGGCGCCTGCTCGGCGGCCAGCTCGACCTCGGCGAAGAGCTCCTCGCCGTGGCGCCAGGCGGCGCGCAGGCCCTGGAAGGCGGGGCCGTAGTCGACCCCGAGGTCGGCGGTGTGCTCGTAGAGCTCTCGGTCCCGAGCGGCTCCGCCCCGGCGGCGGCCACTCGCCGAGACCCTCGGGCGGCTCGGCGGCTGCCTCGGCCAGGGCCCCGGTGGCGTTCTGGGCCCACTCGGCCTCGGTCTCCGTCCTCGGGCCGGGAGTGGATCGCCGAGCGGCGCCGCTCCTCGCCGTCGGGCTCGCCGACGCTGACCTGGACCTGCACCGCGCCCTGCTCGGGCAGGACCAGGGGCGCCGCCATCGTCAGCTCCTCGATCGACCCCGCCCCGACCTGCTCGGCCGCCTTCAGCGCCAGCTCGACGAAGGCGGTGCCGGGCAGGATCGCGGTGCCGTGGACGGCGTGGTCGGCGAGCCAGGGGTGGGTCTGCAGCGAGAGGCGGCCGGTGAGCAGCCAGCCGCCCTCCTCCCCGTCTGCTCCCGGCAGCGAGATCGCCGCCGCCAAGCAGCGGGTGATCGGCGCTCTGCTGACCGGCGCCGACGTCGGCGTCCCGAGCGCGGCTCCAGCCAGTAGCGCTGGCGCTGGAAGGCGTAGGTGGGCAGGGACACGCGCTTGGCCCCCTGGCCGGCGAGGAGCTTGCCCCAGGCGACCGTGGCCCCGCCGGCGTGGGCGGCGGCGAGGGCGCTGAGCAGGGAGCGGCCCTCCGGGCGGTCCGTGCGCAGCAGGGAGCCGACGCTCGCCTCGGTCTCGCTCTCGGCCAGGCAGCCCTGGGCCATCGCGCAGAGGGCGCCGTCGGGGCCGAGCTCGAAGAAGGCGCTGACGCCGTGCGCGGCGAGGTGTCGACGCCGTCGGCGAAGCGCACCGGCTGGCGCACCTGGGCGACCCAGTAGGCGGGGTCGGTGGCCTGCTCGGCGGTGAGGGGCTCACCCGTGAGGTTGGAGAGGACCGGGATCTGCGGGGGGCTGTAGGAGATCGAGTCGGCGACCTGCGGCGAACTCGTCGAGCATCGGCTCCATCAGCTCGGAGTGGAAGGCGTGGGTGACCCGCAGGCGGGTGGTCTTGCGGCCCTTGTCCTTCCAGCGCTCAGCCAGCTCCAGGGCCGGTGCCTGCGCGCCGGAGACGACGACGGAGGTGGGGGAGTTGATCCCGGCGATCGAGAGGCCCTCGGGCAGGTCCTCGAGGACCTCTGCCTCGCTCGCCTCGATCGCCACCATCGCCCCGCCCTCGGGCAGGGCGCCCATCAGGGCGCCCCTGGCGGCGATCAGCCTGGCAGGCGTCGGGCAGGTCGAAGACGCCGGCGACGTGGGCGGCGGTGAGCTCGCCGATCGAGTGGCCGAGCAGGTAGTCGGGCGCGAGGTCCCAGGCTCTCCAGCAGGCGGAAGAGCGCGACCTCGAGTGCGAAGAGGGCCGGCTGGGTGAACTCGGTGCGCGTCGAGCAGCGCCGCCTCGTCGCTGCCCTCGGCGGCGAAGAGCAGCTCGCTTAAGCGAGCGCTCGAGGTGCGGGTCGAGCTCGGCGCAGATCTCATCCAGGGCGCTGGCGAAGGCCGGGAAGGCCTCGTAGAGCTCCTTGCCCATGCCCGGGCGCTGGGCGCCCTGGCCGCTGAAGAGGAAGGCGAGCTTGCCGGGGCGGGCCCGGCCCTGGACCAGGCCCGGGTGGGGCTTGCCGTCGGCGAGGGCGGCGAGGGCCTCCAGCAGCTCCTCGCGGTCGGCGCCGAGGGCGGCGGCGCGGTGCTCGAGCTGGGCGCGGGTGGCGAGGGAGGCGGCGGCGTCGAGCGGGCTCGAGCTCCGGGTGGGCGGCCAGGTGGGCGGCCAGGCGCTCGGCCTGCTCGCGCAGGGCGGGCTCGCTCTTGGCCGAGAGCGGCAGCGGGAGCGCGGGGAGGGGCGGCCGGGACTGCTCGTCGTCCGCCGCCCCCGCCCGCGGCAGTCGGCTCGCGCTCTCTGCGGTGGCCGCCGGCGCCTCCTCCAGGATCAGGTGGGCGTTGGTGCCGGTGACCCCGAAGGAGGAGACGCCGGCGCGGCGCGGGTGCCCGTTGCGCCTCCCATTCCCGCGCCTCGGTCAGCAGCTCGACCGCGCCCGCCGACCAGTCGACGTGCGGGGTCGGCTCGTCGACGTGCAGCGTCCGCGGCAGCACCCCGTGGCGCATCGCCAGCGCCATCTTGATCACGCCGGCGACGCCGGCGGCGGCCTGGGTGTGGCCGAGGTTGGACTTGATCGAGCCCAGCCGCAGCGGGCCGCTCGCCGCGTCCTGGCCGTAGGTGGCGAGCAGCGCCTGGGCCTCGATCGGGTCGCCGAGGGTGGTGCCGGTGCCGTGCGCCTCGACCGCGTCGACCTCGCCCGGCCGCAGGCCCGGCGTTGGCCAGCGCCTGGCGGATCACCCGCTCCTGCGAGGGGCCGTTGGGGGCGGTGAGCCCGTTGGAGGCGCCGTCCTGGTTGGTCGCCGAGCCGCGGATCACGGCCAGCACCTCGTGGCCGTTGCGCCTCGGCCTCGGAGAGGCGCTCCAGCAGGACCAGGCCGACGCCCTCCGAGAACCCGGTGCCGTCGGCGGCGGCGGCGAAGGACTTGCAGCGGCCGTCGGGGGCGAGGCCGCGCTGGCGGCTGAATTCGACGAACAGCCCGGGCGTCGCCATCACCGTCACCCCGCCGGCCAGGGCGAGATCGCACTCGCCGCCGCGCAGCGCCTGGCGGCCAGGTGCATCGCCACCAGCGAGGAGGAGCAGGCGGTGTCGATGGTGACCGCCGGGCCCTCGAGGCCGAGCGAGTAGGCGACCCGGCCGGAGACGACGCTGCCGGCCGAGACCGCTCCCTGCTGGCCGCCGAGCTCGGTCGAGCCGGAGCCGCCGATCCCGTAGTCGTGGTGCATGAGGCCGGCGAAGACGCCGGTGGCGCTGCCGCGCGAGCGCGGCCGGGTCGATGCCGGCGTCCTCCAACGCCTCCCAGGCGGCTTCCAGCAGCAGCCGCTGCTGGGGGTCCATCGCCCGCGCCTCGCGCGGGCTGATCCCGAAGAAGCCGGCGTCGAACTCGGCCGCGTCGTGGAGGAAGCCGCCCTCGCGGCAGTAGCTGGTGCCGGGGTGGTCCGGGTCGGGGTCGTAGAGGCCCTCGAGGTCCCAGCCGCGGTCGTCGGGGAAGCCGGAGATCGCGTCGGTGCCGGCGGCGACCAGCTCCCAGAGGCCCTCGGGCGAGCGGACCCCGCCGGGGTAGCGGCAGCTCATGCCGACGATCGCGATCGGCTCCTCGCTGCCGGCGCGCGCGCGGGCGACGGGAGCGCGCTGGCTTCCCTCGACCTGGCGCCGCAGGAACCCGCTCACCGCCGCCGTGGTCGGGTGGTCGAAGACCAGCGTCGAGGGCAGCCGCAGGCCGGTGGCGGCGTCGAGGCGGTTGCGCAGCTCGACCGCGGCCAGCGAGTCGAAGCCGAGGTCCTTGAAGGCGGCGCCGGGGTCGATCGCCGCGGCCGAGGCGTGGCCGAGCACGGCGGCGACGTGGGAGCGGACCAGCTCGGTCACGACGCCCTCGCGCTCGGCCTCGGGGACGCCGGCGAGGCGGTCGGCGAGGGAGCCGGCGGCGGCGTCGCGGCGGGCGGGGACGCGAACGAGGCCCGAGAGCAGCGGCGGCAGGGCGCCGGCGCGGGCGGCTGGCGCAGAGCGCTGGGCATCGAGCGGACCGGCAGCAGGTGGGGGCGGGGGCCGCGGCGGGCGCGCTCGAACAGCTCCAGGCCCTCGGCGTCGGCGAGCGGGACGACGCCGCCGCGGGCCATGCGGGCGCGGTCGGCCTCGCTGAGGCGGGCGGTCATCTCCCCTTCGGCTCCCAGGCCCCCCAGCCGATCGAGACGGCCGCCAGCCCGCCGGCGCGCGCGAGCGGTGGCGAGCGCGTCGAGGAAGGCGTTGGCGGCGGCGTAGTTGCCCTGGCCGGGGCTCTGGAAGGTGCCGGCGATCGAGGAGAAGAGGACGAACTCGCAGCCGGGGATCTCCGCGGTCAGCTCGTGCAGGTGCCAGGCGGCGTCGGCCTTGGGGCCCATCGTCTTGGCCAGGCGCTCGGGGTCGAGCGACTCGACGAGGCCGTCGTCGGTGACGCCGGCGGCAGTGGACGACGATGCCCAGCGGGTGCTCGGCCGGGATCGAGGCCAGCAGCGCCGCCGAGCTGCTCGCGGTCGCCGACGTCGCAGGCGGCCAGGCTCGCCGCGGCCCCGAGGTCCTCCAGCTCCGCTCGCAGCTCTTCGGCCCCGGGGGCCTCGGGGCCGCGGCGGCAGGCCAGCAGCAGGTGGCGGGCGCCGTGGGCCTCGACCAGGTGGCGGGCGAAGAGCGAGCCGAGGGCGCCGGTGGCGCCGGTGAGGAGGACGGTCCGCTCGGGGTCGAGGGCGGGCGCCTCGGCCTCGCTCTGAGCGGCACGGGCGAGGCGGGGGACCGAGGCGGTGCCCTCGCGCAGGGCGAGCTGCGGCTCCTCCTCGCTCGCCAGGGCTCGCTCCAGCGCGGCATCGGAGGCCTCGCTGCCGTCGCTGTCGATCAGCAGGAAGCGGCCGGGGTGCTCGGCCTGGGCGGAGCGGACCAGGCCCCAGACGGCGGCGGCGGCCGGGTCGGGGGACTCGCCCGCGGCGACCGCCATCGCGCCTTGGGTGAGGAAGGCGAGGCGGCCTCCCTCCTCGTCGGCGATCGCCCCCTGCAGGGCCGACAGCACCTCGGCGCCGAGGGCGGCGGCGGCGGCCGGGGGGTCGAGGTCGGGCGCGGGATCGCAGTCGATGCGGGCGGCGGCGGCACCCTCGCTCGCCAGCTCGATCTGCCTCCACTCGAGATCGAAGAGGGAGTCCGGGGCCGTGCCGGGGCCGTGCAGCTGCCCGGCCGAGAGCGGGCGGGCGGCGAGCGCGGCGGCCTCGAGCAGCGCGGCGCCCGCGGGGTCGGCCAGCGTGAGGCCGAGCGCCCCGTCGGCGTTCGGGGCGATCCGGACCCGCAGGGCCGTCGGACCGGAGCCCTGGAGGGCGACGCCGCTCCAGGCGAAGGGGACGCTTGGCCCATCCTCGGACCGCTCGGCATCGAGCATCAGCGGGTGCAGGGCGGCGTCGAGCAGGGCCGGGTGGATGCCGAAGCGCTCGGCTTCGGGCGCCTGCTCGGCGGCCAGCTCGACCTCGGCGAAGAGCTCCTCGCCGTGGCGCCAGGCGGCGCGCAGGCCCTGGAAGGCGGGGCCGTAGTCGACCCCGAGGTCGGCGACGCGGTCGTAGAAATCCCCGAGCTCGACCGCCTCGGCCCCTGGGGGCGGCCACTCGCCGAGACCCGCGGGCGGCTCGGCGGCTGCCTCGGCCAGGGCCCCGGCGGCATTCTGGGCCCACTCGGCCTCGGCTCCGTCGGGCCGCGAGTGGATCGCCAGCTGGCGCCGCTCCTCGCCGTCGGGCTCGCCGACCCTGACCTGGATCTGCACCGCGCCCTGCTCGGGCAAGATCAGGGGCGCGGCCATCGTCAGCTCCTCGATCGACCCCGGCCCCGACCCGCTCGGCCGCGTCCAGCGCCAGCTCGACCAGGGCGGCACCGGGGAGGATCGCGGTGCCGTGGACGGCGTGGTCGGCGAGCCAGGGGTGGGTCTGCAGCGAGAGGCGGCCGGTCAGCAGCAGGCCGCCCTCCTCCCCGTCTGCTCCCGGCAGCGGGATCGCCGCCGCCAAGCAGCGGGTGCTCGGCGCTCTGCTGACCGGCACCGACGTCGGCGCCCGAGCGCGGCTCCAGCCAGAAGCGCTGGCGCTGGAAGGGATAGGTGGGCAGGGACACGCGCTTGGCCCCCTGGCCGGCGAGGAGCTTGCCCCAGGCGACCGTGGCCCCGCCGGCGTGGGCGGCGGCGAGGGCGCTGAGCAGGGAGCGGCCCTCCGGGCGGCCGGAGCGCAGCAGGGAGCCGACGCTCGCCCCGGTCTCGCTCTCGGCCAGGCAGGCCTGGGCCATCGGGCTGAGGGCGGCGTCGGGGCCGAGCTCCAAGAAGGCGCTGGCGCCGTGCTCGGTCAGGTGCTCGATGCCGGCGCCAAAGCGCACCGGCTGCCTCACCTGGGCGACCCAGTAGGCGGGGTCGGTGGCCTGCTCGGCGCTGAGGGCCTCACCCGTGAGGTTGGAGACGATCGGGATCTGTGGGGGGCTGTAGGTGATCGAGGCGGCCACCTGCTCGAACTCGGCCAGCATCGGCTCCATCAGCGCCGAGTGGAAGGCGTGGGAGACCCGCAGGCGGGTCGCTTTGCGGCCCTTGGCCTTCCAGCGCTCCAGCAGCTCCAGGGCCGGTGCCTCGCGCGCCGGAGAGGACGAGGGAGGTGGGTGAGTTGACCGCGGCCAATGAGAGGCCCTCGGGCAGGTCCTCGAGTACCTCTGCCTCGCTTGCCTCCAAGGCCACCATCGCCCCGCCCTCGGGCAGGGCGCCCATCAGGGCGCCCCTGGCGCTGATCAGCCTGGCGGCGTCGGGCAGGTCGAAGACGCCGGCGAGGTGGGCGGCGGCGAGCTCGCCGATCGAGTGGCCGATCAGGAAGTCGGGCTCGAGGTCCCAGCTCTCCAGCAGGCGGAAGAGGGCCACCTCGAGTGCGAACAGGGCCGGCTGGGTGTATTCGGTGCGCTCGAGCAGGGCCGCCTCTGGGGAGCCCTCGGGGGCGAAGAGCAGCTGCTTAAGCGGCTGCTCGAGGTGCTTGTCGAGCTCGGCGCAGGCCTCCTCCAGGGCGCTGGCGAAGGCCGGGAAGGCCTCGTAGAGCTCTTTGCCCATGCCCGGGCGCTGGGCGCCCTGGCCACTGAAGAGGAAGGCGAGCTTGCCGGGGCGGGCCTGGTCTTGGACCAGGCCCGGGTGGGGCTGGCCGTCGGCGAGGGCGGCCAGGGCCCCCGCCAGCTCCTCGCGGTCGGCGCCGAGGGCGAGGGCGCGGTGGCTCGAGCTGGGCGCGGGAGGCGAGGGTGGCGGCGGCGTCGAGGGGCTCTACCTCCGGGTGGGCGGCCAGGTGGGCGGCCAGGCGCGCGGCCTGCTCGCGCAGGGCGGGCTCGCTCTTGGCCGAGAGCGGCAGGGGGAGCGCGGGGAGGGGGGATCCCGGCTCGGCCCCGGTCCCTTGCCGCCGCCTCCGCCCGCGGCGCCTCCTCGAGAATCAGATGGGCGTTGGTGCCGGACATGCCGAAGGAGGAGACGCCGGCGCGGCGGGGATGGCCGTTGCCCTCCCACTCCCTCGCCTCGCTCAGCAGCTCGACCTCCCCGGCCGACCAGTCGACGTGGGGCGTCGGCTCGTCGAGGTGGAGGCTGCGGGGAAGCGTCCGGTGGCGCAGCGCCAGGGCCATCTTGATCAACCCGGCCACCCCCGCCGCCGCCTGGGTGTGGCCGAGGTTCGACTTGACCGAGCCCAGCGCCAGCGGCGGCGCGCCCTCCCGTCCCTGGCCGTAGGTGGCGAGCAGCGCCTCGGCCTCGATCGGGTCGCCGAGGGCGGTGCCGGTGCCGTGCGCCTCGACCGCGTCGACCTCGCCCGGCCGCAGGCCCGAGTTGGCCAGCGCCTGCATGATCACCCGCTCCTGCGCCGGGCCGTTGGGGGCGGTCATGCCGTTGGAGGCGCCGTCCTGGTTGGTCGCCGAGCCGCGGATCGTCGCCAGCACCTCGTGCCCGTTGGCTTCGGCCTCCGAGAGCCGCTCCAGCAGGACCAGCCCGACCCCCTCGGAGATCCCGGCGCCGTCGGCGTCCGCCGCGAACGACTTGCAGCGGCCATCGGAGGCGAGGCCGTGCTGGTGGCTGAATTCGATGAACAGGCCCGGGGTCGCGAGGACGGTGACGCCGCCGGCGAGGGCCATCGAGCACTCGCCCGCGCGCAGCGCCTGGCAGGCGAGGTGGGTCGCAACCAGCGAAGAGGAGCAGGCGGTGTCGACGGTGACCGCGGGGCCCTCGAGCCCGAACCAGTAGGCGAGGCGGCCGGAGACGGCGCTGCCGGCCGAGACCGCTCCCTGCTGGCCGCCGAGCTCGGTCGAGCCGGAGCCGCCGAGGGCGTAGTCGTGGTGCATCAGGCCGGCGAAGACGCCGGTGCGGCTGCCGCGCAGCGCCGCCGGATCGATGCCCGCTTCCTCCAGCGCCTCCCAGGCGGCTTCCAGCAGCAGCCGCTGCTGCGGGTCCATCGAGAGCGCCTCGCGCGGGCTGATCCCGAAGAAGCCGGCGTCGAACTCGGTCGCCGCCTCGAGGAAGCCGCCGACCTCGACGCTGGTCTTCCCGGGCCGGTCCGGATCGGGGTCGTAGAGGCCGTCGACGTCCCAGCCGCGGTCGGCCGGGAACGGCGCCAGGCCCTCGCCGCCGTCGGCGAGCAGCCGCCACAGCTGCTCCGGCGAGCGCGACCCCGCCCGGGTAGCGGCAGCTCATGCCGACGATCGCGATCGGCTCCTCGGCGCGGACGGGGGCGACGGCGACGGCGGGCGCGGCACCCGTCCCCTCCGCCTCGGTGCGCAGGAAGCCGGCGACCGCCGCCGCGGTCGGGTAGTCGAAGACCAGCGTCGCCGGCAGCCGCAGGCCGGTGGCGGCGTCGAGGCGGTTGCGCAGCTCGACCGCGGCCAGCGAGTCGAAGCCGAGGTCTTTGAAGGGGGCCGCCGGGTCGATCGCGGCGGCGCCGGCGTGGCCGAGCACGGCGGCGGCGTGGGAGCGGACCAGCTCGCTCACGATCCCATCCCGCTCCGCCGCCGGTGCCGCGGCCAGGCGCGCGGCGAGGGAGCCGGACGCGGCGGCGGCGCGGCGGCGGGGCATCCGCACCAGGCCCGAGAGCACCGGCCGCAGCGTCCCGGCCCGGGCCTGCGCCCGCAGCGCCCCGGTGTCGAGGGCGGCGGCGACCAGGTAGGCGGCACCGTCGGCGCGAGCGCGATCGAACAGCGCCAGCCCCTCGGCGGCGGCGAGCGGGACGATGCCGCCGCGGGCGAGGCGGGCGCGGTCGGCCTCGCCGAGCTGGGCGACCCTCTCCCCTTCGGCCTCCCAGCCGCCCCAGCCGAGCGCCAGCGCCCGCAGCCCTGCGGCGCGGCGGCGCTGGGCAAGGGCGTCGAGGAAGGAGTTGGCGGCGGCGTAGTTGGCCTGGCCGGGATAGCCGAACGGCGCCGCCACCGAGGAGAAGAGGACCAGCTCGCAGCCCTCGATCTCCGCGGTCAGCTCGTGCAGGTGCCAGGCGGCGTCGGCCTTGGGGCCCATCGCGGTCGCCAGGTGCGCGGGGCCCTGGGACTCGATCAGGTCGTCCTCGGTGACGCCGGCGCAGTGGACGACCATGCCCAGCGGGTGCCCGGCCGGGATCGCGGCCAGCAGCGCCGCCAGCTGCTCGCGGTCGCCGACGTCGCAGGCGGCGAGGGTCGCCTCGGCGCCGAGCTCTTCCAGCTCCGCTCGCAGCTCTTCGGCCCCGGGGGCCTCGGGGCCGCGACGGGAGGCAAGCAGCAGGTGGCGGACGCCGTGGGCCTCGATCAGGTGGCGGGCGAAGAGCGAGCCGAGGGCGCCGGTGGCGCCGGTGACGAGCACCGTCCGCTCGGGGTCGAGGGCGGGCGCCGACTCGGGCGCCGACGGAGCGAGGCGGGCAAGGCGGGGAACCGAGGCGGCGCCCTCGCGCAGGGCCAGCTGCGGCTCGTCCGCGAGCGCCAGCGCCCGCTCCAGCGCGGCCTCGGAGGCCTCGCTGCCATCGCTGTCGATCAGCAGGAAGCGGCCGGGGTGCTCGGCCTGGGCGGAGCGGACCAGGCCCCAGACGGCGGCGGCGGCCGGGTCCGGCGACTCGCCCGCGACGACCGCCATCGCGCCTTGGGTCACGAAGGCGAGGCGGCCTCCCTCCTCGTCGGCGATCGCCTCCTGCAGGGCCGACAGCACCTCGGCGCCGAGGGCGGCGGCGGCGGCCGGGGGGTCGAACGCGGGATCGGCGAGGCAGTCGATGCGGGCGGCGGCGGCCTCCTCCTCCGGCAGCTCGATCGCGTTCCACTCGAGGGCGAAGAGCGAGCCGCCGCGGGTCGTGCCGAGCTGCTCGGGGGCGAGCGGCCGGGTCGTGACCGCGGCGGCCTCGAACAGCGGCGCCCCGGCGGCGTCGGCGGCCAGCAGGCTCAGCCCGGAGCCGGCGGCGGGCGCGATCCGGACCCGCAGCGCCGCCGCGCCGGCGCCGTGCAGGGCGATGCCGCTCCAGGCGAAGGGCGCGCTGGGCGCGCCCTCGGCGCGCTCGGCCCCGAGCATGATCGGGTGCCCGGCGGCGTCGAGCAGGGCCGGGTGGATCGCGAAGCGCTCGGCTTCGGCGGCCTGCTCCTCGGCCAGCTCGACCTCGGCGAAGAGCTCCTCGCCGCGGCGCCAGGCGGCGCGCAGGCCCTGGAAGGCGGGGCCGTACTCGACGCCGAGCTCGGCGGCGCGCTCGTAGAAGCCCGTGACCGCGACCGGCTCGGCGCCGGGCGGCGGCCACTCGCCGAGGTCGCCCGAGGGCGGCGGCGCCAGGGCGGCGAGGGAGCCCGCCGCGTTGGCCGTCCACGCCGCCTCCACGCCCTCCGGGCGGGAGTGGATCGCCAGCTCGCGGCGCCCGTCCGGGCCCGGCTCCCCGACCCTGACCTGGATCTGAACCGCGCCCCGCTCGGGCAGGATCAGCGGCGCGGCCATCGTCAGCTCCTCGATCGACCCCGCCCCCACCCGCTCGGCCGCCGTCAGCGCCATCTCGACCAGGGCGGTGCCGGCGAGGATCGGGACGCCGTGGACCGCGTGGTCGCCGAGCCAGGCACCGGCCTGCAGCGAGAGGCGGCCGGTCAGCAGCAGGCCGCCCTCCTCCCCCTCCTCGCCGGGCAGCGAGATCGCCGCGCCCAGCAGCGGGTGCTCGGCGCCCTCCTGGCCGGCGCCGGCGACATCGCCGGCGGCGCTCCCCCTCGAGCCAGAAGCGCCGGCGCTGGAACGGGTAGGTGGGCAGCGAGACATGCTCGCCGGCGCCGGCGAACAGGGGCTCCCAGTCGACCGGGGCGCCGTGGACGTGGGCGGTGGCGAGCGCGAGCGCGAAGCGCCGCGGGCCCCCTTCCTCGCGGCGCAGGGTGCCGATCGCGGCGACGGCGCCGGGCTCGGCGCAGGCCGCCGCCGTCTCCCCCACCGCCGTCGTCAGCACCGGATGGCAACTGGCCTCGACGAAGAGGTTGGTGCCGCCCTCGATCAGGGCTCGCACCGCCTGCTCGAAGAAGACCGGCTGGCGCATCGCCTCGTACCAGTACTCGGGCCCCAGCTCGCGGCCGTCGAGCGGCGCCGCCTTCATCGCCGAGAAGAACGGCACCTCCCCGGCCCGCGGCTGAATCCCGGCCAGGTCGCGCAGCAGGGACTCCCGCAGGGGCTCCACGTAATGGGAGTGGGAGGCGGCGTCGGCGACCAGGCGGCGGGCGCGGATCCGCTGCTCCTCGCAGACCGCCAGCAGCTCCTCCAGTGCCGCCGGCTCGCCGACCACGACCACCGCGGTGGGGGAGTTGACGACCCCGAGGGCGAGGCGCTCGCCCCAGGGGGCGATCAGCTCCGGCACCCGCTCGGGGGCCAGCACCATCGAGACCATCCCGCCCTTGCCGGAGACCTCGCCGATCGCCTGGCTGCGCACGGCCGCGATCTTGGCCGCGTCCTCGAGCGAGAGGGCGCCGGCGACGCAGGCGGCCGCCACCTCGCCCTGCGAGTGGCCGACCACGGCCGCCGGCTCGACCCCGTGGGCGCGCCAGAGCGCGGCCAGCGAGACCATCGTCGCGAAGACCGCCGGCTGCAGGACGTTGACCCGCTCGAAGGGCAGCTCCGCCTCGACCCCCTCGCCCCGGATCAGGCGCTCGATCGAGAAGTCGACGTAGGGGGCGAGCGCCTCTTCGCAGGCCCGGAAGCGGGCGGCGAAGACGTCGGAGCGCTCCAGCAGCTCGATCGCCATCCCCCGCCACTGCGAGCCCTGGCCGGGGAAGACGAAGGCGACCTTGGCCGCCCGGGCCCGGGCCTGGACCAGGCCGGGGTCGGGCTCGCCCGCCGCCAGCGCCGCCAGCCCCCGGGTCAGCTCGGCGCGATCGCCGCCGACCAGCGCCGCCCGGTGCTCAAGCTGGGAGCGAGCGGCGAGCGCGGCGCCGATCGCCGCCGGCTCCAGCTCCGGGTGCTGCTCCAGGTGGGCGGCGAGGCGGTCGGCCCCCGCCCGCAGCGCCGCCTCGCTCTTGCCGGCGAGCAACCACGGTGGCGGCGGGCCGGGGTCGCTGTCGCCGGCCTCGGGCCGCTCCCGGGCGGGCCCCTCCTCGATGATCAGGTGGGCGTTGGTGCCGGAGATGCCGAAGGAGGAGACGCCGGCGCGGCGGCGCTCGCCGCCCGGCTCCCACTCCCGCGCCTGCGCCAGCAGCTCCACCCCACCCGCCGACCAGTCGACGTGCGGGGTCGGCTCCTCCAGGTGCAGCGTCCGCGGCAGGGTCCGCTTGCGCATCGCCATCACCATCTTGATCACGCCGGCGACCCCCGCCGCGGCCATCGCGTGACCCATGTTGGACTTGACCGAGCCCAGCCACAGCGGCCGCTCGGGGTCCCTGCCGCGGCCGTAGGTGGCGAGCAGCGCCTGCGCCTCGATCGGGTCGCCGAGCGGCGTGCCGGTGCCGTGCGCCTCGACCGCGTCGACCGCGGAGGGGGCCAGGCCGGCGTTGGCCAGCGCCGCCCGGATCACCCGCTCCTGCGAGGGCCCGTTGGGCGCCGTGAGGCCGTTCGAGGCGCCGTCCTGGTTGGTCGCCGAGCCGCGGATCGTCGCCAGCACCTCGTGCCCGTTGGCTTCGGCGTCGGAGAGCCGCTCGAGCAGCAGCAGGCCGACGCCCTCGCACCAGGCGGTGCCGTTGGCGGCGGCGTCGAAGGCCTTGCAGCGGGCGTCGGGCGAGAGGCTGCGCTGGCGGCTGAATTCGATGAACAGCTCCGGCGTCGCCAGCACCGCCACCCCGCCGGCGAGGGCAAGGTCGCTCTCGCCCGAGCGCAGCGACTGCGCCGCCAGGTGCATCGCCACCAGCGAGGAGGAGCAGGCGGTGTCGACGGTGACCGCGGGCCCCTCGAAGCCGAGCGCGTAGGCGATCCGGCCGGAGGCGACGGCGCCGCCGACCCCGGTGGCGAAGTAGCCCTCGACGCTCTCCGGCAGCGAGCGCAGGTCGGACCCGTAGTCCCGGTACATCACCCCGGCGAAGACGCCGGTGCGGCTGCCGCGCAGGCTGGCCGGGTCGATCCCGGCGTCCTCGCAGGCCTCCCAGGCGCCTTCGAGCAGGTGCCGCTGCTGCGGGTCCATCGCCACCGCCTCGCGCGGCCCGATGCCGAAGAACTCGGCGTCGAACTCGGCCGCGTCCGCGAGGAAGCCGCCTTCGCGGACGTAGCTGGTGCCGCGGTGGAAGGGGTCGGGGTCGTAGACGCGCTCGAGGTCCCAGCCGCGGTCGGTCGGGAACCCGGTGACGACGTCACGGCCCGCCGCCAGCAGCTCCCAGAGCTGCTCCGGCGAGTTGGCGCCGCCGGGGAAGCGGCAGCTCATGCCGACGATCGCGATCGGCTCGTTCTCACGGCGCTCGAGCTCGCCGATCCGCTGCCGGGCGCTGCGCAGCTCGCCCGTCGCCTTGCGCAGGTATTTGCTCAGCGTCGCCTGGTCGGTCATCCGCCCGCCCCCAGGCCGGCGAGGAAGTAGGTGCCGTCGCGGCGCTCGACCGCGAAGGTCTCGGCGATCAGGATCGCCGCCAGGCCGCCGCTGACGACCCGGTACTGGCGGCGGATCGCCCGCCGGCCCGGCGCGGTCTCCGGCGCCCACTCGGGGATCGCGTCGAAGCCGAACCAGAGCAGCTCGCGATAGCTCTCCAGGGCGACCCGCTGCAGCGACTGCCCGATCCCGTCGGGGGCGCCGTCGAGCAGGCCCATGAAGCCCGGCGGCAGCCGCTCGGGAACGATGTGGGACTCGGCCCAGAGCAGGGGCGCCGCACCGGCCGCGATCCGTACCCGCCGCCGCACCGACTCCTGCTCCGGCTCGACTTCCAGGCAGGCGGCCGCTTCGGCCGGCATCGGCCCGCGCGACTGGCTCAGCTTCTCGACCGCGACCGGGCCGAGGGTGTGGACGCCGAGGGCGCGGGTGACGGTGCCGTCGGTGAAGACGAGGTTGCGCAGGAAGGGGTCGAGGGAGGCGATCTCGACCGCGGCGACGTGCTCCGGGCGCTCGCCCTGGAGGACGAAGTGCTGCTCGACCAGCGGCTGTGCGGCGCTCGTCCGCCGCAGCTTCGAGAGCATCGTCAGCCCCTCCCCAGCTCGCTGTCGAGCAGCTCGAAGATCTCGGCGTCGGAGGCCTGCTCGAGGTCGATCTCGGCGGCATCGGCGTCGCCGCCGGAGCCGCTGAAGATCGAGGCCAGGAGCGGCTGCAGCCGGGCGGCGACGGCGGCGCGCTCGCCCAGCTCGAGCGAGCCGAGGATGGCGGCGATCGTGTCCAGCTTGCGCTCGGTGCCGTCGCCCCCGGTGCCGTCCGCGTCGACCTCCGCGACCAGGAAGCCGGCGACCGCGGCGGCGCTCGGGTAGTCGAAGACCAGGGTCGCCGGCAGCCGCAGCCCGGTCGCCTCGCCGAGCCGGTTGCGCAGCTCGACCGCGGCCAGCGAGTCGAAGCCGAGCTCCTTGAAGGGGGCCTCCGGGTCGATCGCGGCGGCGGCGGCGTGGCCGAGGATGGCGGCGACGTGGCCGCGCACCAGCTCCAGGGCCGCCCCCTCGCGCTCGGCCTCCGGCAGCGCCGCCAGGCGCTCTGCGAGCGAGCCGCGGCCGGCCCGGCGCGCGGCGACGCGGACGATGCCGCGCAGCAGCGGCGGCAGCTCCCCCGCCCGCGCCAGCGCCCGCAGAGCGCCCTCGTCGAGCGGCGCCGCGACGGCGAAGGGGGCGGCGAGCCGGTGGGCGCGGTCGAGCAGGTCGAGGCCGCGCTCCGGCGCGATCGCGACGAAGCCGGCGCGGCCGAGCCGGGCGCGGTCGGCCTCGCCCAGGCGCCCGTCGCCGTCCCCCTGCCAGGGCCCGAAGGCGATCGAGCTGGCGGCGAGGCCGGCGGCGGCGCGGTCCTGGGCGAGGGCGTCGAGGAAGGCGTTGGCGGCGGCGTAGTTGGCCTGGCCGGGATTTTCGAAGCTGCCGGCGATCGAGGAGACGAGGACGAGGTCGCAGTCCTCGATCTCCGCGGTCAGCTCGTGCAGGTGCCAGGCGGCGCCGGCCTTGGGGCCCATCGCGGTCGCCAGGCGCGCGGGCGAGAGCGCCGCGACCAGGCCGTTGTCGAAGCCGGCGGCGCAGTGGACGACCATGCCCAGCGGGTGCGCGGCGGGGATCGCGGCCAGCAGCGCCGCCAGCTGCTCACGGTCGCCGACGTCGCAGGCGGCCAGGGTCACCTCGGCGCCGAGGTTCTCCAGCTCCGTTCGCAGCTCTTCGGCGCCGGGCGCCTCGGGGCCGCGACGGGAGGCGAGCAGCAGGTGGCGGGCGCCGTGGGCCGCGGCCAGGTGACGGGCGAAGAGCGAGCCGAGGGCGCCGGTGGCGCCGGTGACGAGCAGCGTCCGCTCGGGGTCGAGGGCGGGCGCCTCGGTCTCGGTCGCCGACGCGGAAGAGGGGACGAGGCGAGGCACGAGGGCGATGCCCTCGCGCAGCGCCAGCTGCGGCTCCTCCTCGCTCGCCAGGGCTCGCTCCAGCGCGGCCTCGGAGGCCTCGCTGCCGTCGCTGTCGATCAGCAGGAAGCGGCCGGGGTGCTCGGCCTGGGCGGAGCGGACCAGGCCCCAGACGGCGGCGGCGGCCGGGTCCGGCGCCTCGCCCGCGGCGACCGCCATGGCGCCGCGGGTGACGAAGGCGACCGGCTGCTGGGCCGCGGCGGCGATCGCCTCCTGCAGCTGCTCCAGCACCTCGGCGCAGAGGGCCTGCGCGACCGCGGCCCGATCCTCGCCGTCGCCCGGCAGGCAGCGCGCCAGCTCGCCCTCGCCGGACTCGTCGGGCAGCTCCAGCTCCTGCCAGCGCGGCACGTAGAGAGAGTCGGCGCCGGCGGCGTCCCCACCGGCGCGCAGCTGCGCGGCCGCGACCGGGCGCAGGGCCAGCGACTCGATCGTGGCGACGGCGGCGCCGGCGGCATCGGCCAGGGTGACGCTGACGGCGTCGCCGGCGGCCGGGGCGAGCCGCACCCGCAGCGCCGTGGCGCCAGCGCCGAACAGGCGCACACCGGTCCAGGCGAAGGGCACGCGGGGGCCGGCGGCGGCGTCGTGGTCGAGGAAGCCGGCGTGGATCGCCGCGTCCAGCAGAGCCGGGTGCACGCCGTAGCGCCCCGCCTCGGCCTCGTGCTCGGGCGCCAGCTCGGCCTCGGCGAAGAGCTCCTCGCCGCGCCGCCAGGCGGCGCCGAGGTTGCGGAAGGCGGGCCCATAGTCGATGCCGAGGTCGGCGGTGTGCTCGTAGAAGTCGGCGACCGCGACCGGCTCGGCCCCCGGGGGCGGCCACTCGGCCAGGTCCTCGGGCCGCTCGTCGGCGGCCGGCCCGAGCAGGCCGCTGGCATGGCGGGCCCAGCCCGCGGCGGCGGCCCCCTCCTGGCGGGAGTGGATCTCGAGCCGGCGGCGGCCCTGCTCGTCGGGGCCGCCGAGGCTGAGCTGCAGCTGGGCGCCGCCGTGCTCGCCGAGGACCAGCGGCGCCTCGATCGTCAGCTCCTCCAGCGTCGGCGCCCCGGCCTCGGCGCCGGCGTCGAGGGCGAGCTCGACGAAGGCGGTGCCGGGCAGGATCACGGTGCCGTGGACCCGGTGGTCGGCCAGCCAGGGGTGAGCGTGGACGGAGACGCTGCCGGTGAAGCGCCAGGCGTCCTCCGCGCCGGCCAGCGAGAGCTTGGCGCCGAGCAGCGGGTGGTCGCTCGCGTCCTGGCCGAGCGCGGCGGCGTCGCCGGCACCGGCGCCGCGCAGCCAGTAGCGGCGGCGCTGGAAGGGATAGGTCGGCAGCTTGGCCCGGCCGGCGCCGGCGAACAGCGGCGACCAGTCGACCGCGCCGCCGTCGGCGTGGACGGCGCCGAGGCCGAGCAGGAACGAGCGCACGTCCTCGCGCTTGGCGCGCAGGGTGCTGGCACAGAGGGCGTCGCTGTCGGGGCCCAGGGTCTCGGCGGCGAGGCCGCTGAGGACCGCGTCGGGGCCGAGCTCGAGGTAGCGGCCGACCCCGGCCCGGTCGAGCTCGGCGATGCCGTCGGCGAAGCGCACCGCCTCGCGGGCGTGCCGGGCCCAGTAGGCCGGCGAGGCGGCCTGCTCGGGGCTGAGCTCGCGGGCGCTCAGGTTGGAGACGATCGGGATCCGCGGCGGCGCGAAGGAGAGCTCGGCCAGGGCCGCTTCGAACTCGGGCAGCATCGGCTCGATCCGGTGCGAGTGGAAGGCGTGGCTGACCCGCAGCCCACGCGTCTCGCGCCCGGCCGCCGCGGCCTCCGCCCGCCACTCCTCGAGCGCCTCGCGGTCGCCGGAGACGACGACCGAGTCGGGGGCGTTGACGGCGGCGACGCAGAGGCGGCCGCCGAAGCCGGCCAAGCTCTCCGCGACCTCCTGCTCGCCGGCCCGGACCGCGGCCATCGCTCCCCCCTCCTCCAGCTCCGCCATCAGGCGGCCGCGCAGGGCGACCAGCCGGGCCGCGTCGGGCAGCGAGAGGGCGCCGGCGACGTGGGCGGCGCTGATCTCCCCGATCGAGTGCCCGATCAGGTGATCGGGGACGAGCCCGAAGGAGGAGACGAGCCGGAACAGCGCCACCTGCAGGGCGAAGAGCGAGGCCTGGGTGAGGTCGGTGCGGTCGAGCCCGCGGGCCAGCTCGCTCCCGGCCGGGGCGAAGATCGCCTCGCGCAGGGAGGGGACCAGCTCCTCCTCGAGGACCGCGCAGGTCTGGTCGAACGCCTCGGCGAAGACCGGGAAGGCGCGGTAGAGGCCGGCGCCCATCCCGGGCCGCTGGGCGCCCTGGCCGCTGAAGAGGAAGGCGAGCTTGCCGCTGCCGGCGCGGCGGCGGACGAGGGCGGCGTGAGGATCGCCGGCGGCGAGCGCGGCGAGCGCCTGCGTCAGCTCCTCGCCGTCGGCGCCGACCACGGCGGCGCGGTGCTCGAGCGCGGCGCGGCCCTCGAGCAGCGCCCGGCCGACCGCGGCGGGGGGCAGCTGCGGGTGCTCGCGCAGGTGGGCGCCGAGGCGCCGCGCCCCCTCGCTCAGCGCCGCCTCGCTCTTGGCCGAGAGCAGCAGGGCCACGGGCTCCCCCGCGGCGGGCCCGGGCCGATCCTCCTCCCCGTCCCCCGCGGCGGCGACGGCGACGGGCGCTTCCTCGACGATCAGGTGGGCGTTGGTGCCGGAGATGCCGAAGGAGGAGACGCCGGCGCGGCGGGGCTGGCCGTTGGCCTCCCACTCCCTCGCCTCGGTCAGCAGCTCGACCGCCCCCGCCGACCAGTCGACGTGCGGGGTCGGCTCGTCGACGTGCAGCGTCCGCGGCAGCACCCCGTGGCGCAGCGCCAGCGCCATCTTGATCACGCCGGCGACGCCGGCGGCGGCCTGGGTGTGGCCGAGGTTGGACTTGATCGAGCCGAGCGCCAGCGGCGCGCCCGCATCCCGCCCCTGGCCGTAGGTCGCCAGCAGCGCCCCCGCCTCGATCGGGTCACCGAGGGCGGTGCCGGTGCCGTGGGCCTCGACCGCGCCGACCTGCGCCGGCTCGAGGCCGGCGTTGGCCAGCGCCTGGCGGATCACCCGCTCCTGCGAGGGGCCGTTGGGGGCGGTGAGGCCGTTGGAGGCGCCGTCCTGGTTGGTCGCCGAGCCGCGGATCGTCGCCAGCACCTCGTGCCCGTTGGCCTCGGCGTCGGCGAGGCGCTCGAGCAGCAGCAGGCCGACGCCCTCCGACCAGCCGGTGCCGTCGGCGGCGGCGGCGAAGGGCTTGCAGCGGCCGTCGCGGGCGAGGCCGCGCTGGCGGCTGAACTCGACGAACTGGGCCGGCGTCGACATCACCGTCACCCCGCCGGCGAGGGCGAGGCCGCACTCGCCCGAGCGCAGCGACTGCGCCGCCAGGTGCATCGCCACCAGCGAGGAGGAGCAGGCGGTGTCGACGGTGACCGCCGGGCCCTCGAGGCCGAGCGTGTAGGCGACGCGGCCGGAGACGACGCTGCCGGCGGCGCCGACCCCCTGGTAGCCCTCGAGCTCGGCTTCGGTCGCCCCCTGCCCGTAGTCGTGGTGCATGGCCCCGGCGAAGACGCCGGTGTCGCTGCCGGCCAGGGCGGCGGGATCGATGCCGGCGGCTTCGAAGGCCTCCCAGGCGGCTTCCAGCAGCAGCCGCTGCTGCGGGTCCATCGCCACCGCCTCGCGCGGGCTGATCCCGAAGAACTCGGCGTCGAACTCGGCCGCGTCGGCGAGGAAGCCGCCTTCGCGGGCATAGCTGGTGCCGGGGTGGTCGGGGTCGGGGTCGAACAGCCGCTCCAGCGGCCAGCCGCGATCCTCGGGGAAGGTCGAGATGCCGTCGCCGCCCGCCGCGACCAGGCGCCAGAGGTCCTCGGGCGAGTGCACCCCACCCGGGTAGCGGCAGCTCATGCCGACGATCGCGATCGGTTCCTCGGCGCCGGCGGCGGCGCGGGCACGCACGGGGGCAACGGCGCGCCCGCCCGCGGCCGCACTCAGCAGGTGGGCGCCGACGGCGGTCGCGGTCGGGTGGTCGAAGACGAGCGTCGCCGGCAGCCGCAGGCCGGTGGCGGCGGCGAGCCGGTTGCGCAGCTCGACCGCGGCCAGGGAGTCGAAGCCGAGGTCCTTGAAGGGCGCCTCGGGGTCGATCGCCGCGGCCGAGGCGTGGCCGAGGACGGCGGCGACGTGGGTGCGGACCAGCTCGGTGACGATCTCCTCGCGCTCCCCCGCGGCGGCGCCGGCGAGGCGCTCGGCCAGCGAGCCGCGGCGGGCGGGGCGGGCGGGGACCCGGACCAGACCCGCGAGCAGCGGCGGCAGGAGGCCGGCGCGGGCGGCGGCGCGCAGGGCGGCGGTGTCCAGCGCCACCGGCACCAGCTGCGGCTCGTGCAGGGCGCGGGCGTGGTCGAAGAGGCGCAGGCCCTGCTCGCTGGAGAGCGGCAGGACGCCGCCGCGGCCGATCCGCGCCCGGTCGGCGTCGCCGAGCCGGCCGGTCATCTCGCTCTCCTCCTCCCAGGCGCCCCAGCTGAGCGAGAGCGCCGGCAGCCCCTCGGCGTGGCGGCGGCGGGCAAGCGCCTCGAGGAAGGCGTTGGCGGCGGCGTAGTTGCCCTGGCCGGGGCTCTGGAAGCCGGCGGCGACCGAGGAGAAGAGGATCAGCTCGCAGCCGGGGATCTCCTTGGTCAGCTCGTGCAGGTACCAGGCCGCGCTCGCCTTCGGCGCCATCGTCCTCTTCAGGCGCTCGGGGTCGAGCGAGCCGATGACGCCGTCGTCGGTGACGCCGGCGCAGTGGATCACCGCCGTCAGCGGCCGCTCGGCGGGAATCGAGCCGATCGCCGCCGCCAGCTGGGCGCGGTCGCCGGCGTCGCAGGCGATCACCTCGGCCGCGGCGCCGAGCGCGGCCAGCTCGGCTCGCAGCTCCTCGGCGCCGGGTGCCGCGGGGCCGCGGCGGCTGGCCAGGACCAGGTGGCGGACGCCGTGGGTGGCGGCCAGGTGGCGGGCGAAGAGCGAGCCGAGGGTGCCGGTGCCGCCGGTGAGGAGGACGGTGCCCCCGGGGTCGAGCGGGATCGCCTCCGACTCCGGTTGCGGCGCCCGCTCCAGCCGCGGCCGCGCGGCGACGCCCTCGCGCAGGGAGAGCTGCGGCTCGTCGAGCGAGAGGGCGGCGGCGAGCGCTGACTCCGAGGCGGCGGCGCCGTCGGAGTCGACCAGCACGAAGCGCCCGGGGTGCTCGGCCTGGGCGGAGCGGACGAGCCCCCCCACCGCGGCGGCGGCGGGGTCGGCGGACTCGCCCGCCCGCACCGCGACGCCGTCGCGGGTGACGAAGGCGATCCGCTCGCCGCCGTCCTCGGCGATCGCCTCCTGCAGCCTCTCCAGCACCTCGGCGCAGAGAGCGGCGGCGGCGGCCGGCGGGTCGAGGCCGGGCGCCGGAACGCAGTCGACGCGGCGCGGGCGCGCCTCGTCCTCGCCGCCCTCCGGCAGCGCCAGCTCCTCCCAGCGGACGACGAAGAGCGAGTCGGTCGCGGTCGCGGCGCTGACCTGCAGCTGGGCGGAGTCGAGCGGCCGGGTCGAGAGCTCCGCGACGGCGGCGACGATCGCACCGTCGCCGTCGGCGGCCAGCAGCGAGAGTCGCTCGCCGTCGGTCCGCAGCCGCACCCGCAGCGCCTCCGGCCCCGACCGCAGCAGCCGCACCCCGGCCCAGTCGAAGGGGACCCGCAGCTCCTCGGCGCCCTCCTCGCGCAGCAGCGCCGGCTGCAGCGCCGCGTCGAGCAGGGCCGGGTGAATCCCGTAGCGCCCCGCCTCGGAGGCCTGCTCCTCGGCCAGCTCGACCTCGGCGAAGAGCTCCTCGCCGTGGCGCCAGGCGGCGCGCAGGCCCTGGAAGGCGGGGCCGTAGTCGAGGCCGAGGTCGGCGACGCGCTCGTAGAAGCCCGTGAGCGCGAGCGGCTCGGCCCCCGGCGGCGGCCACTCGCCGAGCGACTCGGAGGCCGGCGGGGCGACCTCCGCCAAGCCTCCCGATGCGTTGCGGACCCACTCGGCCGCGGGGTTGGCGGCGGGTTCGGGGCGGGAGTGGATCGCGAGCGGCCGCCGTCCCTCGCCGTCGCGGGCGCCGACCCGGACCGCGACCTGGATCGCGCCGCGCTCGGGCAGCGCCAGCGGCGCCTCGATCGTCAGCTCCTCGACCATCTCGGCCCCGACCTGGCCGGCCGCGGCCAGCGCCATCTCGACCAGGGCGGCGCCGGGCAGGATCGCCGTGCCCAGCACCGCGTGCGCGCCGAGCCAGGCGCTGGCGCCGAGGGCGAGGCGGCCGGTCAGCAGCAGTCCCTCCTCCTCGGGGATCGAGGTGAAGGCGCCGAGCAGCGGATGCCCGGTGGCTCCCTGGCCAATCGCGGCGGCGTCCCCCCCGCCCGAGCGCGGCTCCAGCCAGAAGCGCTGGCGCTGGAAGGGATAGGTGGGCAGGGACACGCGCTTGGCCCCCTGGCCGGCGAGGAGCTTGCCCCAGGCGACCGTGGCCCCGCCGGCGTGGGCGGCGGCGAGGGCGCTGAGCAGGGAGCGGCCCTCCGGGCGGCCTTGGCGCAGCAGCGGCGCCACCGTTGCCCCGGTCTCGCTCTCGGCCAGGCAGGCCTGGGCCATCGGGCTGAGGGCGGCGTCGGGGCCGAGCTCCAAGAAGGCGCTGGCGCCGTGCTCGGTCAGGTGCTCGATGCCGGCGCCAAAGCGCACCGGCTGCCTCACCTGGGCGACCCAGTAGGCGGGGTCGGTGGCCTGCTCGGCGCTGAGGGCCTCACCCGTGAGGTTGGAGACGATCGGGATCTGTGGGGGGCTGTAGGTGATCGAGGCGGCCACCTGCTCGAACTCGGCCAGCATCGGCTCCATCAGCGCCGAGTGGAAGGCGTGGGAGACCCGCAGACGGGTCGCTTTGCGGCCCTTGGCCTTCCAGCGCTCCAGCAGCTCCAGGGCCGGTGCCTGCGCGCCGGAGAGGACGAGTGAGGTGGGTGAGTTGACGGCGGCGAGGGAGAGGCCCTCGGGCAGGTCCTCGAGTACCTCTGTCTCGCTTGCCTCCAAGGCCACCATCGCCCCGCCCTCGGGCAGGGCGCCCATCAGGGCGCCCCTGGCGCTGATCAGCCTGGCGGCGTCGGGCAGGTCGAAGACGCCGGCGAGGTGGGCGGCGGTGAGCTCGCCGATCGAGTGGCCGATCAGGAAGTCGGGCTCGAGGTCCCAGCTCTCCAGCAGACGGAAGAGGGCGGTCTCGAGTGCGAACAGGGCCGGCTGGGTGTATTCGGTGCGCTCGAGCAGGGCCGATAGCTCGGAGCCCTCGGGGGCGAAGAGCAGCTGCTTAAGCGGCTGCTCGAGGTGCTTGTCGAGCTCGGCGCAGGCCTCCTCCAGGGCGCTGGCGAAGGCCGGGAAGGCCTCGTAGAGCTCTTTGCCCATGCCCGGGCGCTGGGCGCCCTGGCCACTGAAGAGGAAGGCGAGCTTGCCGGGGCGGGCCTGGTCTTGGACCAGGCCCGGGTGGGGCTGGCCGTCGGCGAGGGCGGCCAGGGCCCCCGCCAGCTCCTCGCGGTCGGCGCCGAGGGCGAGGGCGCGGTGGCCGAGCTGGGCGCGGGAGGCGAGGGTGGCGGCGGCGTCGAGAGGGTTCGAGCTCGCGGCTCCGCCCGCAGCAACGCCAGCAGTTGGCGCGCTCGATCGGCCAGCGCCGCCCCGTTCTTGGCCGAGAGCGACAGGGGGATCGCAGGCAGTTCCGGTCCCGGCCCGGACTCGCCCCGCGGGCTGTCGCCGCCCTCCCCCGCCTCCGCCCGCGGCGCCTCCTCGAGAATCAGGTGGGCGTTGGTGCCGGAGATGCCGAAGGAGGAGACGCCGGCGCGGCGGGGGCGCTCGCCCCGCGGCCAGGGCCGGCCCTCGCCCAGCAGCTCGACCGCGCCGGCCTCCCACTCGACGTGGGGGCTGGGCCGGTCCAGGTGCAGGGTCCGCGGCAGGGCCTCGTGGCGCAGCGCCAGCGCCATCTTGATCACGCCGGCGACGCCGGCGGCGGCCTGGGTGTGGCCGAGGTTGGACTTGATCGTGCCCAGGCGGAGCGGCCGCTCGCGCTCCTGGCCGTAGGTGGCGAGGATCGCCCCGGCCTCGATCGGGTCGCCGAGCCTGGTGCCGGTGCCGTGGGCCTCGACCGCGTCGACCTGCGCCGGCTCGAGGCCGGCGTTGGCCAGCGCCTGCATGATCACCCGCTCCTGCGAGGGGCCGTTGGGGGCGGTGAGACCGTTGGAGGCGCCGTCCTGGTTGGTCGCCGAGCCGCGGATCACGGCCAGCACCTCGTGCCCGTTGGCCTCGGCCTCCGAGAGCCGCTCGAGCAGGACCAGGCCGACTCCCTCCGAGAGCGCGGTGCCGTCGGCCGCGGCCGCGAACGACTTGCAGCGGCCGTCGCGGGCGAGGCCGCGCTGGCGGCTGAACTCGACGAACTGGGCCGGCGTCGACATCACCGTCACCCCGCCGGCGAGGGCGAGGCCGCACTCGCCCGAGCGCAGCGACTGCGCCGCCAGGTGCATCGCCACCAGCGAGGAGGAGCAGGCGGTGTCGACGGTCACCGCCGGGCCCTCGAGGCCGAAGGAGTAGGCGACGCGGCCGGAGACGACGCTGCCGGTCGCGCCGACCCCCTGATAGGCCTCGAGCTCGGGCGGCGCCGCCCCCTGCCCATAGTCGTGGTGCATCACCCCGGCGAAGACGCCGGTGTCGCTGCCGGCCAGGGCGGCGGGGTCGATGCCGGCGGCTTCGAAGGCCTCCCAGGCGGCTTCCAGCAGCAGCCGCTGCTGCGGGTCCATCGCCAGCGCCTCGCGCGGGCTGATCCCGAAGAACTCGGCGTCGAAGCCCGGCGCCTCGGCGAGGAAGCCGCCCTCGCGGGCATAGCTGGTGCCGGGGTTGGCGGGGTCGGGGTCGTAGAGCCGCTCGAGGTCCCAGCCGCGGTCGGCGGGGAAGGCGGAGATCGCGTCGGCGCCGGACTCGGCCAATCGCCAGAGGTCGGCCGGGGAGCGCACCCCGCCCGGGTAGCGGCAGCTCATGGCGACGATCGCGATCGGCTCCTCGGCCCCGGACCGGGCCGGCCGCGGCCGCGCCGCCGGGCGCTCCCCTCCCCCGGCCTCGGCCCGCAGGAAGGCGGCCAGCTCCGCCGGGCTGGGGTGGTCGAAGACGGCGGTCGCCGGCAGCGCCAGGCCGGTCGCCTGGCCGAGCCGGTTGCGCAGCTCGACCGCCGCCAGCGAGTCGAAGCCGAGGTCCCGGAAGGCCCGCCCCGGCTCGATCGCCGCCGGTGAGGGGTGGCCGAGCACGGCGGCTGCCTGCGCCCGCACCAGCTCCAGCGCCAGCTCCTGGCTCTGGGCCGGCGAGGCGGCGGCGAGGCGGGCGGCGAAGGAGCCGGCGGCGGCCGGGGCGGGGACGCGGACGAGGCCGCGCAGGGTGGCCGGCAGCTCGTGCTCGCGGGCGGCGGCGCGCAGGGCGGCGGTGTCGAGCCGGACCGGGAAGAGCTGCGCCTGCCCGGCGCCGCGGGCGCGGTCGAGCAGCTCCAGCCCCTCGGCCTCCGCGAAGGCGCCGATGCCGCCGCGCGCCAGCCGCGCCCGGTAGGCGTCGCCGAGGTGCGAGGCCATCTCGCTTTCCAGCTCCCAGGCGCCCCAGCCCAGCGCCAGCGCCGGCAGCCCCTCGGCGCGGCGGCGGGCAGCCAGCCCCTCGAGGAAGGCGTTGGCGGCGGCGTAGTTGCCCTGGCCGGGGCTGTCGACGGTGGCGGCGATCGAGGAGAAGAGGACGAACTCGGTCAGCCCGCTCGCCGCGGTCAGCTCATGCAGGTTCCAGGCGGCCGCGGCCTTGGGCGCCAGCGCCGTCGCCAGGCGCTCGCGGTCGAGCGACTCGACCAGGCCGTCGTCGAGCACGCCGGCCGCGTGGACGACCGCCCGCAGCGGCCGCGCCGGCGGCAGCGAGTCGAGCAGGTCCCGCAGCTGCCGGCGGTCGGCGACGTCGCAGGCGGCCAGCTCGACCTCGGCCCCGAGCTCGCGCAGCTCCGCGACCAGCGCCGCCGCCCGCGGCGCGGCGGCGCCCTGGCGGCTGACCAGCAGCAGCCGGCGGGCGCCGTGGGCGGCGACCAGGTGGCGGGCGACGGCGGCGCCGAGAGCGCCGGTGGCGCCGGTGACGAGGACGGTGCCGTCGCGGTCGAGCGCCGGCGCTTCCCCGCCGCTCTCGCCGAGTCGCGCCAGGCGCGGCGCCAGCGCCGCCCCCTCGCGCAGGGCCAGCTGCGGCTCGCCCAGCCGCAGGGCCGCTTCCAGCGCCGCCGCCGAGGCCTCGGTCCCGTCGCGGTCGAGCAACAGGAAGCGGCCCGGGTGCTCGGCCTGGGCCGAGCGGACCAGGCCCCAGACCGCCGCCGCGGCCGGGTCGGGCGACTCCCCCTCCGCGACCGCCATCGCCCCCGCGGTGACGAAGGCGAGCGTCTCGGGCTCGGCCTCGGCGAGCGTCTCCTGCAGGGCGGCCAGGACGTCGGCGCAGAGCGCCTCGGCCGCCGCCGGCGGCGGCAGCGCCGGGTCGGCGGCACACTCGAAGCGGCGCGGCGCCGGCGCGTCCCCACCGGCATCGGCGAGCGGCAACGGCTTCCACTCCAGCGCGAAGAGCGAGTCGGCGGCACCGGCGGCGCTGGCGATGCCGCGTGCGGAGAGCGGCCGCAGCGCCAGCGACTCGACCTCGGCGACGGTGGCGCCGCTCTCGTCGGCGGCGCTGAGCGCGATCGCCCCCGCTCCCGCCGGCGACAGGCTGACCCGCAGCGAGGCAGCGCCGGGGCGCCGCACGGCGACGCCGCTCCAGGCGAAGGGCCCGCGCGGCTCGGCGTCGTCGGCTTCGCTCAGCGACCAGGTGTGCAGCGCCGCGTCGAGCAGCGCCGGGTGCAGGCCGAAGCGCCCGGCCGCGGCCGCCGGCTCGGGCCCCAGCTCGACCTCGGCGAAGATCTCCTCGCCGCGGCGCCAGGCGCGGCGCAGCCCCTGGAAGGCGGGTCCGTAGTCGACGCCGCGGGCCGCGGCGCGGGCGTAGAAGTCCGCGACCGCGACCGGCTCGGCCCCGGGCGGCGGCCACTCGCCGGGCACCGCCGGCGGCGCGGGGACTCCTCGCGGAGCGATCCGGAGGCGTGGCGCACCCACTCGGCCGCGGGGTTGGCGGCGTGTTCGGGACGGGAGTGGATCTCCAGCGGCCGCCTGCCCGCCCCGTCGGCGCCGCCGGCGCTGACCTGGATCTGCACCGCGCCCTCCTCGGGCAGAACCAGGGGCGCCTCGATCGTCAGCTCCGCCAGCTCCGCGGCGCCGGTCTGGGCGCCGGCCGCCAGCGCCATCTCGACGAAAGCGGTACCGGGCAGGAGGGTGGCGCCGAAGGCGGCGTGATCGGCGAGCCAGGGATGGCTGCGCAGCGAGAGCAGCCCGGTGAGCAGGACGCCGCCGTCCCCGGGCAGGGCGATCGCGGCCCCGAGCAGCGGGTGGTCGGGGTCGCCCTGGCCGACCGCCGCGGGCTCGCCGGCGCCGCCGCTCGCCGGCTCCAGCCAGTAGCGCCGGCGCTGGAATGGGTAGGTGGGGAGTCCGCTGTCGCGGGCGCCGGGCGCGAACAGCCGCGTCCGCTCCAGCTCGACCCCGTTGACGTGGGCGCCGGCGAGGGCCAGGGCGAAGCGCCCGAGCCCCCCCTCCTCACGGCGCAGGCTGCCGATCGCCACCGCCTCCCGCCCCTGCTCGGCGACGGTCTCTTCGACCGCCGGCGCCAGCACCGGGTGGACACTGGACTCGACGAAGGCGTCGAAGCCGGCGTCGAGCAGGGCCTCGACCCCGGCGCCGAAGCGCACCGCCGAGCGCATCGACTGGTACCAGTACTCGGCGTCGAGCTCGCTGCCGTCGAGCCGGGTCCCGGTCATCGCCGAGTAGAAGGCGACGCCGGCGTCGGTCGTGCGGGGGGCGATCGGGGCCAGCTCCTCGAGCAGGCGCTCGCGCAGCACCTCGACCTCGACCGAGTGGGTGGGGCTGTCGAGGGCGAGCCGGCGGGCGCGGATGCCGCGCTCCTCGCAGGCGGCGGCCAGCTCCTCGATCGCGGCGGAGCCGCCGGAGACGACGGTCGAGCGAGGGCTGTTGATCGCCCCCAGCGAGAGCCCCTCGCCCCAGGGCTCGATCAGCTCCAGCGCCGCCGGCGCGCTCAGCTGCAGGGCGACCATGCCGCCATGGCCAGCGAGCTCGTCGGCGAGAGCGCGGCTGCGCAGGGCGACGACGCGAGCCGCGTCCTCGAGGGTCAGGGCGCCGGCCACGTGAGCGGCGCCGACCTCGCCCTGCGAGTGGCCGAGCACCGCCTGCGGCTCGACCCCGAACGAGCGCCAGAGCGCGGCGATGCCGACCGTCATCGCGAACAGCGCCGGCTGAATCACCTCGACCCGCTCGGAGTGGGCCTCGCCGCTGAGGACCTCGCGCAGCGAGAAGTCGACGAAGGGGTCGAGGGCGCGCTCGCAGGCCTCGATCTGGGCGGCGAAGGCGGGCGCGGTGCGCAGCAGCTCGCGGCCCATGCCCAGCCACTGCGGCCCCTGGCCGGGGAAGGTGAAGGCGAGCTTGCCGGGCCGCGCTCGGCCCTGGATCAGGCCGGCATGGGGCTCGCCGGCGGCGAGCGCGTCGAGGCCGGCGAGCAGCTCCGCCCGCTCGCCGGCGACGACGGCGGCGCGGTCGCCGAGACCAGCGCGGGCGGCGGCGAGGCCGCGGCCGACGGCGGCGGCCTCCAGCTCCGGGTTGGCGCGCAGGTGCGCGGCAAGCCGGCGCGCCTGCTCGCGCAGGGCGCCCTCGCCCCGGGCGGAGAGCAGCAGCGGCGTCACCGGCAGCGGCGCCGCCGCGGCGGGATCGCCGGCGGCGGAGTCCTCGCCCTCGTCCCTGCCCGCGGCCGGCGCCTCCTCGAGGATCAGGTGGGCGTTGGTGCCGCTGAGGCCGAAGGAGGAGACGCCGGCGCGCCGCGGCCGCTCGCCGGGCTCCCACTCGCGCGCCTCGCGCAGCAGCTCGACCGCGCCCGCCGACCAGTCCACGTGCGGGGTCGGCTCCTCCAGGTTCAGGGTCTTCGGCAGCACCCCGTGGCGCAGCGCCAGCGCCATCTTGATCACGCCGGCGACGCCGGCGGCGGCCTGGGCGTGGCCGAAGTTGGACTTGATCGAGCCGAGCGCCAGCGGCACGCCCGCCTCCCGCCCCTGGCCGTAGGTGGCCAGCAGCGCCCCCGCCTCGATCGGGTCGCCGAGGGCGGTGCCGGTGCCGTGGGCCTCGACCGCGTCGACCTGCGCCGGCTCGAGGCCGGCGTTGGCCAGCGCCTGGCGGATCACCCGCTCCTGCGCCGGCCCGCTGGGGGCGGTGAGGCCGTTGGAGGCGCCGTCCTGGTTGGTCGCCGAGCCGCGGATCACGGCCAGCACCTCGTGCCCGTTGGCCTCGGCGTCGGCGAGGCGCTCGAGCAGGACCAGGCCGGCGCCCTCGGCGAAGCCGGTGCCGTCGGCCGCCGCGTCGAAGGGCTTGCAGCGCCCGTCGGGGGCGAGGCCGCGCTGGCGGCTGAACTCGATGAACGGCCATGGCGACGACATCACCGTCGCCCCGCCCGCCAGCGCCAGCTCGCACTCGCCCGTCCGCAGCGCCTGCGCCGCCAGGTGCATCGCCACCAGCGAGGAGGAGCAGGCGGTGTCGACGGTCACCGCCGGGCCCTCGAGGCCGAGCGTGTAGGCGATCCGGCCGGAGACGATGCTGGCGGCCGAGCCGACCCCCTGGTAGGGCTCGAGCTCGGGCGCTGTCGGAACCCCGCTGCCAGTAGTCCTGCCGCATCACCCCGGTGAAGACGCCGGTGCCGCTGCCGGCCAGCGCCGCCGGGTCGATCCCGGCGTCCTCCAGCGCCTCCCAGGCGATTTCCAGCAGCAGCCGCTGCTGCGGGTCCAGCGCCCGGGCCTCGCGCGGGCCGATGCCGAAGAACTCGGCGTCGAACCCGGCCGGGTCGGCGAGGAAGCCGCCGCGGCGGACGTAGCTGGTCCCGAGCCGGTCGGGGTCGGGGTCGTAGAGGCGCTCGAGGTCCCAGCCGCGGTCCTCGGGAAAGTCCGAGGTGGCGCCGCGACCGGCGGCGAGCAGCTCCCAGAGGCGCCGCGGCGAGTCCGACCCCACCCGGGTAGCGGCAGCCGATGCCGACGATCGCGATCGGCTCCCCGGCGTGGCCCCGGGCCGGCGTCGCGGCGCCGGCCCGCGCCGGCTCCCTGCCGGCGGCGAGCTCACCGAGGAAGGCCGCCAGCGCGACCGGCGTCGGGTGGTCGAAGGCGAGCGTCGAGGGCAGGCTCAGGCCGGTCGCGGCGGCAAGGCGGTTGCGCAGCTCGACCGCGGCCAGCGAGTCGAAGCCGAGGTCCTTGAAGGAGACCCCGGGGTCGATCGCCGCGGCCGAGGAGTGGCCGAGCACGGTCGCCGCCGCCTCGCTCCGCACCAGCCCCAGCAGGTCGCCGGGCGCGGGCGCCGGCCCGGCCTCGAGGCCGGTGATCAGGTCGCCGCGGCGGACCTTGCCGGTCAGGGTGCGGGGGATGCTCTCGACCCGGGCGAAGCGCCGCGGCAGCTTGTGCGGGGAGAGCCGGCTCGCCAGCTGGGCGCGGATCTCGCCGTCGGACACCTCCGCCCCCGGGTCGAGCGCGATGAAGGCAGCGACCCGTTCCCCCTCGCCGTCGGCGAACCCCGCGACGGCGCAGTCGGCGACGCCGTCGCAGGCGAGCAGCGCCGCCTCGACCTCGGCCGGGTCGACCTTCTTGCCGGCGAAGTTGATCCGCCGGTCGCCGCGGCCGGTGACGTGGAGGTTGCCGTCGGCGTCGAGGTGGCCGAGGTCGCCGGTCTGGCGCCACTCGTCCCCCCCGGCCGCCTCGCCGACGATCCGGTAGCGCCGCTGCGGCGGCCGGCGCCGCACTTCGACCGCTTCGCCGTCGCCGATCCGCAGCTCGACGTCGGCGAGGGGCCGGCCGACCCCGTCCTCGGCGTCGCCGCCGGCCAGGGTGACGTGGCCGCCCTCGGTCAGCCCGTAGTGCGAGCGCAGCCCGGTCCCGCTCGCCTCGCGCCAGGCCTCGATCAGGTCCGGCGCGACCGGCTCGCCGGCGGCGACGCAGCAGCGCACGCTCCAGTCGCGGGCCAGCTCCGGATCGTGCTCGAAGGCCTCGAGGTAGCGGCGGAAGAGGAAGGGGACCGAGAGCAGCACCGTCGGCCGCTCCGCGCGGGCCAGCGCCGCGAACTCCTCCGGCGCCATCATGCCGTCGCCGAACAGCACCGTGGCGCCGCTCAGCAGCCCGGCCAGCACGCCGGTCCCGAAGCAGTAGAGGTGGGCGAGAGGGGTCGTGCACCAGATCACGTCGCCGTCGCCGTACCCGGCGGCGGCGGCGAACGAGGCGGCGTTGAGCTGCAGGCTCTCCCAGTCGAGCTCGACCACCTTCGGCAGGCCGCTGCTGCCGGAGGTCGCGAGGCCGATGCAGGGGTCGGCGCCCCCGGCCTCGGGGCCGGCGAAGACGGTGCCCGCGCGCGCGACCTCGGCGATCGTCGTCTTCTCGTCCAGGAGCAGCAGGCTGGTGCCGTCGCGACTCTCACGCAGGACCGACTCGACGGCGGCGACGGCGGCGGCCACCGCCCGCGTCTCACGGCGACCCGGCCGTCCCGCCCCCACCGCGTCGAGCAGCGCCGCCAGCTCCCCGTAGGTGCGGGACTCGCTCGCGTCCTTCAGCGCCGGCCGCTCCGGCTCTGCCCGCGCGACGGCCGTGACCGCCTCGCGCAGCGGCGCCAGGTGGTCACGGGCCGCCGCCACTAGGCCTCCGCCTCCAGCGGCGTCGCCGGCGGGCGGCTGCCGCCGGGAACGATCCGGTCCAGCCACTTCGGAATCCACCAGCAGCGATTGCCCAGCGCCCGCATCGCCGCCGGCAGGATCACGAACCTGATGATGAAGGCGTCGATGAAGATGGCGATCGCCTGGCCGACGCCGAAGTTGCGGAGGGTCGACAGCGGCGAGATCGAGAAGGCGAGGAAGACGGCGATCATGATCATCGCGGCGCCGCTGACCACGTGCGCGGTGCCGGCGATGCCATCGCTGATCGCCTCTCTGGGTCGAGCCGGTGCGGACGTACTCTTCGCGGATGCGGGCGAGGATGAAGACCTCGTAGTCGATCGCCAGGCCGAAGATGAGGATCATCGACGGCCGGGATCACCGCGGTGTCGACGAAGCCCGGGCCGCCGAGCAGCGAGTCGTTGAAGACAGAGCGAGAGCAGGCCGAAGGTGGCGCTGACCGTGAGCAGGTTCAGCAGTGCCGCCAGGATCGGCAGCACCAGCGACCCGGTGACCGGGATCAGGACGAGCAGGGTGACCAGCGAGAGCACCAGCCGCGCGATCGCGGCGCCTGGTCCGCGAGGGTGGAGTTGAGCTCGTTCAGGCTCGGCGAGAGGCCGCCGACGGCGACCGCGGTCCCGGTTGTCGCGGGCGAAGCGCGTCGGCATCGGCGCTGAGGCGCGCCCCGGTGGCTGCTTGCCCCGCGCCGTCGTCGGCGCGTGCGTGGGCACGACCAGCATCCGCGCGGCCGAGCCGCCCTCGGGCAGGTTGACCAGGAAGTTGGCCTGCTGGCGCTGCTCGGGCCGGCTGCCGTCGAGGCCGGCGAGGTAGAAGTAGCCCGAGTTGAAGAGACCGGGCGACTGCCGGTTGATGTCGCCGGACTGGGAGTTCTGCTTTTCGGTGCCGTCGTGGAGGCGGTCGAGCGCCAGGGGACCAGCCGCCGGGAGCGCGCTGGCGCCGCCGTCGAGGCCGGAGCTGAGGGCGCCGGCCCCGTCTGCACTTCTCCAGCCCGTTCAGCGAGCCGTTCGGCGCCGGCGGTCAGCCGCTGCAGCCCGGGCGGCAGCTGCTCGCCCCTCCGTCGAGAGGCGGGCGATGCCGTCGGACAGTTCGCCGCTGCGCTTTTCCAGGCGATGCAGGGCGTGGTCCAGCCGGGTCGAGGCCTTTGACAGCTTCTCCATCCCGTCCCGCGCCTGGCGCGTGCTCTTGTTGGCGCGCCGTCAGGTAGAGGCCGAGGTTGAACTGGTCGAGCGCCCTTTCGACCTTGGCGGCAACGCCGGCGCCGTCGCCTTCTTCTTCGCTCTCCGGGTCGGTTCCGGACAGCTCCACGCTGGCCGCTCGCACCGCTTCCACCGCCGCCGCGTACTGCGGGTCGCTGCGCCCGGCGTCCATCCGCTGCAGCGCCTGCCAGGCCGCCGCCAGCTGCGCTTCGGTGCCGCTCAGGGGCGCCCCGTCGAGCGGCCTTTCCCCCGGAGCAGGGCATTTTCCAGCGGCTTCGAGCCGGCGGCGGCTTCGCCGCCTGCTTGTCGCGCGTCCGCGACCTTTTCGGCCAGGCGCCCGGCCCCGCCGGAGATCTTGCCGGTGGCGCTGCTGAGCTTGCCGCTGCCTTCGCTGGCCTGGCCGAGCCCGTCGCTGAGGCGAACTCGAGCCGCCGGCGGCGGTGCGCAGGCCGTCGGCCAGCTGGCCGAGCCGGCGCGGGTTTCGCCGACGGCGGAGTCGAGTTCACCGGCGCCGCCGGCGGCGCGGGTGAAGCCGGTGACGGTGGCGGCCGCTCCCCGCTCGGCGCCGCCGAGACCGCGATCGAGCCGCTTCGCTCCGCGCTGCTGGCTGGCGAGGCTGCGCTGGGCCGAGTCGAGGGCGTTGGTCGCCGGTTCGAGGCTGGCGAAGCCGGCCATCGCGGTCACCCCGGGGTCGCGTTCGACCTTGCGCTGGAAGGCGGCGAGGGCATCGAGGCGGTGGGGCGTGGTGACCGGTCGCCGTCGCCGCCGTCGACGACGATTTCGAACGGCGCCACCCAGCCCGGGCCGAGCTCGTGCTCGATCTCTTCCTGCTGCATCCGCCCCGGGTCGTCGGGCGGCAGCTCGGCGGCGCTGCCGGTGTTCGTCTGCAGCGTGCCGGCCCAGGCGCCGCAGAGCATCAGCAGGAAGATCATCCCGAGGACGACGCCGGGCCGGCTCGAGAAGCCTCGCGACCAGGCCAGGGCCCAGCTGCCGCGCTCGCGGCGGCGCGGCAGCGACCAGCGGTCGAGCCGCGACCCGAGCAGCATCAGCGCCGCCGGCGCCAGCAGCATCGAGGAGAACACGCTGAGCGCCGCGGCGGCGATCACCGAGAGCGCCACCGAGGCGACGAAGGAGCCGGGGATCAGCTGCAGGGAGACCAGCATCGCCAGGATCAGGCCGCCCCCGGCGGGGACGATCGACCTGCCGGTGCTGACCACGGTTGTCTGCACCGCCTCCTCGACGCTGCGCCCTTTCTCGATCTCCTCGCGAAAGCGGGAGACGATCAGCAGCGAGTAGTCGACGCCGAGGGAGAGGCCGAGCATGGCGGCGGTGCCGATCGCGATCGAGTCGATCGCCACGGTGCCGGCGAGGATGTCGAGGACCCCCCTGCTGGCGCCGACGACGAGGCCGCCGATCACCACCGGCAGCGCCGCCGCCAGGACCGAGCGGCAGACCAGCAGCAGCACGATCAACAGCACCGGGATCGCCAGCCGCTCGCCCAGCGAGGTCGCGTGCGCGATCGACTGGCGCAGCGAGTCGACGATCGCCGGGCCGCCGGCGACGCTGACCTTGACCGGCGCCCGCACCGTCCGGTCGATCAGCCCTTCGATCACCGGGATCGTGTCCGGCCGCTTGTCCTCCGAGCGACCGACGCTGACCAGGATCGCCGCCACCCGGGGCGACGGGCGCAGCCCGGCGATCGTGCCGCGCGAGCTCCAGGGCGAGATCGCCAGCGTCTGCGGCAGCTTCTGCAGCCGGCCGACCAGATCGCGCCCCTGGCGGTCGACGAGGGCCCGCGGGCCGCGCAGCATCACGACCACGGCGTCTTCGCCGCCGAACTCGCGGACGGCGATTTCGTGTGCCTGCTTGGAGTCGCTGCCGGCGACGTAGATCGGGCGGCTGGAGACGTTCTGGTCGAGGTTTTTGCCGGCCGCCCCCAGGCCCAGCACCACCAACAGCCAGAGGACGACGATCAGGCGCGGGTGCCGGGTCGTCAGCCTGGCCACCGGCTCCAGCAGCCACGACCGCCTGTTGCCGGGGCTATCCACTCTTCCCGCACCCCGCCGGCAGCCCGACCGGGATCCGCGAGCTGACCCGGGCGCCGTTCTGGCCGCCGATCTCGGTCGGGGCCTTCAGCCCGCCGGCTACGGCGCAGGGGTTGGCGCTGAGCTTGAAGAGCCCATGGTCGCCACCGGCCAGGTGCAGGGCGAAGGACCCGAGGGGGAAGTCGGGCACGCCGGCGAAGGTCGCTTCGGTGCGGCCGTGCTCGACGGCGGTCTGGCCCTTGAGGCTGACCCGGAGGCCTTCGCCGCTGAGGTCCGCCCAGATGTCCGGGCTGCCATTGCCGCGCGGCTGCACGGCGTAGATCGTGCCCTTCATCGCGCCCTTCAGCAGTGGCGTCCGGGCCGAGGCGGAGCCGATCCGGGCGGCCTTCGGACAGTTGTCGGCAAGCGCCTGCGGGCGGGCGCAGATCTCCCGCAGGCCGGCGGCGGCGAAGCCAAGCGTCCGCGGGAACGAGATCGAGGCCGAGCGCAGGTTGGCGTTGCCGCGCGGCAGCCTGGCCCCGATCCGCAGGCCCGGGCGGCCGTCGCGGCGCAGCTGCGAGCGCCCGGAGAACCCGAGCGAGAAGTGGGGGTGAAACGGCAGGTCGATGCAGCCGCGCACCGCGAACGGGCTCGAGGCGCTGTAGGTGGTGCCGGCGGCGGAGCGCAGCGTCGCCTTCACCGCGGTCGGGGCGCAGGCGGTCGGGTTGCGCATGAAGCCGGGGCGGTCGATGTCGAGGCCGAGGGTCTGGAAGCGGACCTGGATGCCTTCGAAGGTGGTCGGCAGCGTGTCGGTCTCGACCGTCACCCGGCCGCTCGCGGCGTCGACCCGGAGGGCGGCACGGATGACCAGGGTGCCGAGGTCGAACGGGCCGACCGCCGCGCGGAAGACCATCGCCATCCCGAACGGGGCCCGCCGGTAGGGGCCGGTCAGGTAGATGTCGCCGTGCAGCTGAGCCGGGTTGGCGCCGGGCCCGAGCTCGGCCACGGTGGCACCGATGCGGCTGGCCGCCGGGCAGGCGCCGCTGGCGGCGGCGCCGGCGGCGCAGGTCGCGACCTTGCCCAGGGCCGCGCTCATGCCGGCGGGAAAGCCGACTTCGAGCTTGCTCGGCAGGTCTTCCCCGTCGCGGCGATGGACGGTCGCGGTGAAGGCGGCGGCGTGACCGGCGCGGGTGCTGGTGGCGCCGGCGCTGAAGGTCGGCGCGAACGGCGGCGGCCCGGCGCAGGGCCCCCCATCGGTGCCGCCGACGCTGACGGTGCCGGTCCAGTCGACCGCCGGGCCGCCGCTGTTGGGGGTGAGGCGGGCGCTGGTCGCCGCCGCCCCGCAGCGCAGCGGCGTCGCCAGCAGGGCATTGGGGCCGCCGTCGAAGCGCAGGGTCATGCGTTCAAGCGCGACTTCGGGCAGGCCGCTCAGGTTCGTCGTCAGCCGACCGCTCTTGGGATCGGTTCGCAGCGAGCCGACGAACTTCACGGCGGTGCCGCTGGCGCTGGCGGCGATGAACAGGCGGAAGCGGTCGCCGGGGTGTTCTTGGCCGAGGTAGATCGAGCCGGTCAGCGGCTTGCCCTGCCCGCTCGAGACCATTTCCACGCTGCCCACCCGCGAGGCGTCCGGGCAGGTCGCGTCGGCCGCCGTGCCGAGGCCGAGCTGGGCGTCGCTGCAGGCCCGCAGCCCGACGGCGCCGCCGAGCGAGAGCGTCGTCCCCGCCGGCATCGTCACGCTCGCTTCCCGCAGCAGCGAGCTGGCCCGCCCGTCGGGGTCTTCGTTCTGGGGGATGTTGAGATCGACGCGGGCCCCGCTCGAAGCATCGGCACGGGCGCTGTCGAGGGCGAAGTCGAGGTTCGGCGCGAAGCGCAGGTCGCCGCAGCCGGTGAGTGGGTGGCCGCTGTCGCCGGTCCCGCTCAGCCAGCGTTCGGGCTGCTGCCAGGTCCGCATGTTGAGCCTGATCGGCAGCGGATTGCCGTCGCAGCGGGTAGGCATGGTCAGCAGCGCCCGCCGCGGGATCGAGGTCCCTTCCTGGTGGTCGGCTGGGATGCCCCAGAGTTCGATTTCGCTTTCGGTGAGCGGGAAGAGTTCTTCGATGTTCCTGCTTTCCAGCGAGAGCCCCTGGTCCGCCGGCCGCAGAAAACCGGTGAAGAGGATCGGCACCACCCCGGGGACGGCGAACATGACAGCCTGGTTGGGCCCCGGTTCGACGTCGTAGAGTTTTTGGTCTCCTTCCGGGGTGTGGACAACGCCGATCTGGGACTCGGCTGGGCATTCTCCACGGACCCGGTCGATCTTCCAGCGCGCACAGAGGGGAACAGCCGTGGAACTTCCCCCCAAGCCCGAGGGCAGTTCGGTGATGAGGGTCTTGCTGTATTCGACGGGTTCACCGTCTTCTTCGATTTGAAAGCTCTGGAGCAGGCGGTCGGGATGCGCTCCCGCCCTGGTCTCCGGTTCGCCCGCCGCGTTCAGCAGCGCCAGCTTCGTCTGCCCGGGCACGAAACGCGGACTCGCGCCAGCGATCCCCGGCGCGGTGGCCAGGGCCAAGAGCACAAACACGAGCACGCCCAGCCAGACGGCATGGCGACGGCCGTTCATCGGCTCCCCTTCAGCTCGAAGCCGATCCGGCGGACCGCGGCCAGGCCGGAGAGGCGCAGCGAGAGACGAGCGGGCAGATCGCGCCCCGCCGCCAGCGCATGCCTGGCCCTGACCGAAAGTCGCAGCCGCACTCGCACCGGCCCCGGCTGCGAGACGGCGAAGGTGGCGGAGGCCGTCCCCACGCCCGCCCCGATCCGCACTCGCGCCTTGGCCGAGAGGCGCCCGCGCCGCGGAACTTCGACCAGGAGGGTGATCCAGCCCGACTTCGCCGCGCCGCGGGCGGCGGCCGCGACCCCGGCGACCCGGATCCCGCCGCGGAGCGGGCGCGAGCTGGGCGGCGCCGGGCGGGCGGCCCGGCCCGCCGGCGGTGGGCTGCAGCTCGCCACGCAGCCGGAGCTGGGCGCGGCGGGAAAGCCGCCGCCGATGCGGGCGGCGTAGAAGTCGAGATCAGCGCCGTCGCGGTCTTCCGGCAGCAGCACGTCGTTGGTCGCGAAGAACACCGTGCCGCCGTCGGGGCTCGCCCCCATGTAGATCGATTCATGTTCGCCGGCGCCGGCGCTGATCAAGCCGACGCTCCCATGCGCCCACTCATAGACGTCGTCGGCTTCGTTTCTGTCCGCCGCCACCAGCCGTTCGGCGGTGACGAAGAAGATCCGGCCGCCGTCGGCGAACATCACTTGGGGGGGGTTGTTGAGGGCGGGAGGGTAAAGGCCGCTGCCGGGCGGTGAGAGGCGTGCCCCGAGGGGACCGTCGCCGCCGTCGGGGCCCGAGGAGATCAGCGCCACGGTGCCGTTGCCGGCGTCATAGCGATAGACGTCTTCGGCGCTGTCCGTATCCGCTGCCACCAGTTGGGCGGTGGTGGCGAAGACCAGGTAGCGGCCGTCGCCGGAGGCCTGCATGAAGGTCCCTGGATCGGTGCCGGGGACGAGGCGCCGACCACCCCCTTCGGCCAGGTAGATGTGCCGCCCACCGACCCCTTCCTCTTCCCCGGCGAAGTAGACGCGTGAGCCGTCGGTCGAGCTGCGGACGGCCCCGGTCGCGCCGCTGGTCACCGGGCGGACGGATTCGGCGAGCGCCGTCACGTCCGGCCCGGCGCCGCCCGAGGAGAGCAGCGTCAGGCTGCCGTCGGCGACGTCATAGCGGTAGAGGTCGGTGTGGGAGTTGGTGTCGGCGGCGGTCAGCTTGCCGCTGCTGGTGAAGAAGGCGCTCGCGCCGCTGGGGGTGGCACCGAGGAAGGCGGATGCTCCCTCCGCGCAGTCCGGCTGGCCGCATTGGGGCGCCGAGATCTCGATCGCGCCGGCGCCTTCGTTCTGCAGGTAGACCTGGGGAGGTTCGCTGCAGGGGGTGGTGGTGAAGAAGACCTTCCTGCCGTCGTCGGAGATCGAGTCGGGGCCGTCGTCGCCGTCCCCGCACTGCGAGAGCGGCACGCCGCCGCCGTCGACTCCGACGAGGCGCAGGCTCGTGCCCACCGCCTCATAGAGGGCTTCGCCCGAGGTGTGGGTGTCGGCGGCAAGCAGATGTTCTTCCGTCAGGAAGACGAAGTGGCTCAGATCGGTGGAGGCGGCGATCACGTTTTCTTCTACTCGCGTCCTGCCGACCAAGGTGTAGGTGCCGTCTGGGCTTCTGCGAAACAGCCCCCGGTTCGCTTCTATGTCTTCCACCGGGTTTTCCCAGATCGAGGTTTCGAGTTCAGGATCGAACACCAGGCCCCACGGGAACACGATCTGCGTTTTCGATATTTCCGGGGGCGGAAGCGCCGTGTTGATCCAGCCGCCGGGGCCGCGTTCGGACAGGCTGAAGGCAAGGGGAGGGCCGCCCACCGGCGAGTTGAGCAGCGAGCCGAATCCGGTGTAGACGACTCTGTCGCCACTCTGAGCGATCGCCTGGATGCCCTGGATGAAGGTCTGGTTTGCGTCGGGCGCGGTCACCAGCTCCCAGGCCCGCCCCTGGTCGGGCACACCCGGCGCCACGGCGATCGGCGTGCCCTGTTCCTGGGCGGCGGGGGCGGCGGGCGCGACTGCGCCGGCAAGCGCCAGCGCCGCCGCCAGCGCGGCGGGCCAGTGGCAACGCCTCAACATGGCGCACCGGTACGGCTATTCACAAGATCCCGACTGCGGACCCAGATCGACTCCAAGCTCCCACTCCTGTAATCCCGATGCGTTGCATCCCCCTGCCAGGGGACTAGCCAGTCTCACGCTACGCAGACAGGGGGCGCCCAGCAACGATTTGAGACAAAGCTGTGACTAAATGCAGCGGTTTGACGCGCTGTTTCAGACGGGGAAGCCGGACTCGACCGTCGCCAGCGCCCAGTCGGCGCCGGCCGCCGAGAGCTTCACGACCGCCTGTTGCCGGGGCTATCCACTCTTCCCGCACCCCGCCGGCAGCCCGACCGGGATCCGCGCGCTGACCCGGGCGCCGTTCTGGCCGCCGATCTCGGTCGGGGCCTTCAGCCCGCCGGCTACGGCGCAGGGGTTGGCGCTGAGCTTGAAGAGCCCATGGTCGCCACCGGCCAGGTGCAGGGCGAAGGACCCGAGGGGGAAGTCGGGCACGCCGGCGAAGGTCGCTTCGGTGCGGCCGTGCTCGACGGCGGTCTGGCCCTTGAGGCTGACCCGGAGGCCTTCGCCGCTGAGGTCCGCCCAGATGTCCGGGCTGCCATTGCCGCGCGGCTGCACGGCGTAGATCGTGCCCTTCATCGCGCCCTTCAGCAGTGGCGTCCGGGCCGAGGCGGAGCCGATCCGGGCGGCCTTCGGACAGTTGTCGGCAAGCGCCTGCGGGCGGGCGCAGATCTCCCGCAGGCCGGCGGCGGCGAAGCCAAGCGTCCGCGGGAACGAGATCGAGGCCGAGCGCAGGTTGGCGTTGCCGCGCGGCAGCCTGGCCCCGATCCGCAGGCCCGGGCGGCCGTCGCGGCGCAGCTGCGAGCGCCCGGAGAACCCGAGCGAGAAGTGGGGGTGAAACGGCAGGTCGATGCAGCCGCGCACCGCGAACGGGCTCGAGGCGCTGTAGGTGGTGCCGGCGGCGGAGCGCAGCGTCGCCTTCACCGCGGTCGGGGCGCAGGCGGTCGGGTTGCGCATGAAGCCGGGGCGGTCGATGTCGAGGCCGAGGGTCTGGAAGCGGACCTGGATGCCTTCGAAGGTGGTCGGCAGCGTGTCGGTCTCGACCGTCACCCGGCCGCTCGCGGCGTCGACCCGGAGGGCGGCACGGATGACCAGGGTGCCGAGGTCGAACGGGCCGACCGCCGCGCGGAAGACCATCGCCATCCCGAACGGGGCCCGCCGGTAGGGGCCGGTCAGGTAGATGTCGCCGTGCAGCTGAGCCGGGTTGGCGCCGGGCCCGAGCTCGGCCACGGTGGCACCGATGCGGCTGGCCGCCGGGCAGGCGCCGCTGGCGGCGGCGCCGGCGGCGCAGGTCGCGACCTTGCCCAGGGCCGCGCTCATGCCGGCGGGAAAGCCGACTTCGAGCTTGCTCGGCAGGTCTTCCCCGTCGCGGCGATGGACGGTCGCGGTGAAGGCGGCGGCGTGACCGGCGCGGGTGCTGGTGGCGCCGGCGCTGAAGGTCGGCGCGAACGGCGGCGGCCCGGCGCAGGGCCCCCCATCGGTGCCGCCGACGCTGACGGTGCCGGTCCAGTCGACCGCCGGGCCGCCGCTGTTGGGGGTGAGGCGGGCGCTGGTCGCCGCCGCCCCGCAGCGCAGCGGCGTCGCCAGCAGGGCATTGGGGCCGCCGTCGAAGCGCAGGGTCATGCGTTCAAGCGCGACTTCGGGCAGGCCGCTCAGGTTCGTCGTCAGCCGACCGCTCTTGGGATCGGTTCGCAGCGAGCCGACGAACTTCACGGCGGTGCCGCTGGCGCTGGCGGCGATGAACAGGCGGAAGCGGTCGCCGGGGTGTTCTTGGCCGAGGTAGATCGAGCCGGTCAGCGGCTTGCCCTGCCCGCTCGAGACCATTTCCACGCTGCCCACCCGCGAGGCGTCCGGGCAGGTCGCGTCGGCCGCCGTGCCGAGGCCGAGCTGGGCGTCGCTGCAGGCCCGCAGCCCGACGGCGCCGCCGAGGGAGAGCGTCGTCCCCGCCGGCATCGTCACGCTGGCTTCCCGCAGCAGCGAGCTGGCCCGCCCGTCGGGGTCTTCGTTCTGGGGGATGTTGAGATCGACGCGGGCCCCGCTCGAAGCATCGGCACGGGCGCTGTCGAGGGCGAAGTCGAGGTTTGGCGTGAAGCGCAGGTCGCCGCAGCCGGTGAGTGGGTGGCCGCTGTCGCCGGTCCCGCTCAGCCAGCGTTCGGGCTGCTGCCAGGTCCGCATGTTGAGCCTGATCGGCAGCGGGTTGCCGTCGCAGCGGGTCGGCATGGTCAGCAGCGCCCGGCGCGGGATCGAGGTCCCTTCCTGGTGGTCGGCGGGCACGCCCCAGAGTTCGATTTCGCCTCCGGTGATCGGAAAGAGTTCTTCGACGTTGTCGACCGTCAGCGTGATCCCCAGGTCCGACGGGCGCAGGTAGCCGATGAAGATGATCGGCGCGGCTTGCAGCGCGGCAAACACGACAGCCTGGTTGGGAGCCGGTTCGACGTTGAAGAGAGCGTGATCTCCTTCTGCGGTGTGCAGCACGCCTACTTCGGTGTCGGCCGGGCAGGACGGCAGGACGCGATCGATCTGCCAACGCGGACAGGTCGGAACTGCGGTGGCATTTCCGCCCAGGCCGGCCGGCAGTTCGATCGACAGCGTCTTGATGTATTCGACCGGGTCGCCGACTTCTTCGATCTGAAATCCCTCGACCAAGCGGCCGGGGTGCGCGCCGGCCCTGGTCTCCGGTTCCCCCGCCGCGTTCAGCAGTTCCAGCTTGCTCTGGCCGGGGACGAACTGTGGAACCGCCAGGGCGGCGCTCGGCCCGGCGCCCAGCATCGACAGGACCAGTGCCCCCAGGCAGGCGACCAGGCGGCGGCGGTTCATCGACTCCCTCTCAGCTTGACGTTGACGTGGCGGGCGGGACCGTGCCCGGAGAGGCGCAGGGAGAGGCGCGCGCGGAGATCATGGCCCGCCGCCAGGGCGCGCCTGGCTCTTGCCGAGAGCCGCAGCCGCACCCGCACCGGCCCCGGCTGGGCGACGGTGAGGCCGACCGTGGCGACCGCGCGAACGGCGGAGCCGATCCGCGCCCGCGCAACGGTGGAGAGATGACCGCCCCGAGGAACTTCGGCCAGGAAGACGATCCAGCCGCTCGCCGCCGCTCGGCGGCCGGCGGCGGCGAGCCCGGCCACCCCGATGCCTCCCCTTCGTGGGAGCGAGCTGGCTGGGACCGGGCGACGAGCCCGTTCTCCCGACGTGGTGCCACATGCTTCCGTGCAGCCCTGACCCGGAGCGGCGGGAAAGCCGCCGCCGATCCGGGCGGCGTAGATGTCCGCGTCGCCGCCGTCGCGGTCGTTCGACAACAGCACGTCGTTGGTTTTGAAGAACACGGTGCCACCGTCGCCGCTCATGCCCAGATAGACCGATTCCTGTTCGCCGGTGCCGGCGCTGATCAAGCCGACCCTCCCGTTCGCCCACTCATAGACGTCGTCGGCTTCGTTTCGATCCGCCGCCACCAGCCGCTCCGAAGTGACGAAGAAGATCCGGCTGCCGTCTCCCGACATCACCCGATGGGGGAAGGTCACCACCGACACGTAAGGGTCGGCGCGGTTGAGCGTCGCGATGAACGGACCGTTACCTCCGAGCGGACCGGTGGAGACGAGCGCCACCGACCCGTCTTCGGCGTCGTAGCGGTAGACGTCCGGTGAGGCGTCCGTGTCGGCCGCCGTAAGCGGGGCTGCAGTGGTGAATACGAGGTAGCGGCCGTCGCCCGCGGTCTGCGTGAACCTCGTCGAATCGGTTCCGGGGACCAGCCGCCGACCCCCGTCATCGGCGAGGTACATGTGCGCCCCCCCGCCACCTTCCGTTTCCCCGGCGAAATAGACGCGTGACCCGTCGGCCGAGGGCTGGACCACTCCGCTCGAGCCGTCGCGTTCGGTCTGGACGGATTCGACGATCGCCGTCACGTCGGGCCCGCTGCCACCCGAGGAGAGCAAGTTCAGGTCGCCGCTGGCGACGTCGTACCGGTAGAGGTCGTTATGGGAGTTGGCGTCGGCCGCGGTCAGCTTGCCGCTGCTGACGAAGAAGGCACTGGAGCCGCTGGGGGTGGCGCCGAGGAAGGTGGAGGTCCCCCCTTCGCAATCCGGCTCGACGCACTGCGGGGCTGAGATCTCGATCGCCCCGCCACCTTCGCCCTGCAGGTAGACCTGCGAGGGATCACCGCACGGCGCGGTGGTGAAGAAGATGCGCTTGCCGTCATCCGAGATCGAGGTCGCCGGCCCGGGCACCTCGCCGCACGGCGAAATCGGCGTCCCGCCCGCATCGACCCCGATCAGGCGCAGGTCCGTGCCCACCACCTCGTAGAGGGCTTCGCCTGAGCTGTGCGTATCGGCGGGAAGGAGATGGCTTTCGGTGAGGAAGACGAAATCGTGCAGATCGGTGGAGGCCCCGAGCATCCGTTCAAAAGTCTGGGTCCTGCCGACCAGGGTGAAGACCCCGTCAGGACTGCGCCGGAACAGCCCGACTTTCCTGAAGTCGTCTTCCAGCGGGTTTTCCCAGAGCGATTCGCCGAGATCGGGATCGAAAGCCAAAGGCCACTGTTCGAGGAATTCGGTCCTCGATATTTCTGCAGGCGGTACTGCCGAGTTGACCCAGCCCGTGGCTCCGCGCTGAGCCATGGATATGGCGAAGGGGGGACCGCCAATCGGCGAGTCGGGCAGCGGGCCGACGTTGCTGTAGGCGACCCGATCGCCGTTCACGGAAATCGCCTGGACGACTTGCACGAACGACGTGTTCGGGTCGGGCGCAGTCACCAACTCCCAGGCCCGCCCCTGGTCCGGCACCCCCGGCGCCACCGCGATCGGCGTGCCCTGTTCCTGGGCGAGGGCGGGCGTCGCTGCGCCGCCGAGCGCCAGCGTCACCGTCAACGCGACGAGGCAATGGCGGCGCCTCAACACGGCGCCCCGACATGGCTATGGACAAGCTCCCGACTGCGAATCCAGAGCGATTCCAAGTTCCCACTCCTTGCGATCCCGATGCGTTGCATCCCCCTGCCAGGGGACTGGCTGGGGTCAAGCTACGCCGCGATCCAGGGGGTAAACAACTGTATTTCCCAAAGCCGTTGCTAATCAGCTTGGGACCACACCGCGCCGTGCCCGCCGCCCCGGACGCGGGGTCTCGTCTCCCCCTAGACCGGGAAGCCGGACTCGACCGTCGCCAGCGCCCAGTCGGCGCCGGCCGCCGCGAGTTCCGCGACCGTGTAGCTGCCGGTCGCCACGCCGGCGACGCGGATGCCGGCCCCGTGGCCGGCCTTGACGTCGCGGGGGGTGTCGCCGGCGGCGATCGCGCCGGTGAGGTCGATCGCCGCGCCGGCGACGACGCCGCCGCGCTCCAGCGCCTTCTTCGTCAGCTCGGTGCGATCGCTGGAGTCGGAGCCGTAGCCGCCGAAGGCGAAGAAGCGGTTGAGGTCGGCGCGGGCGAGCTTGATGTGGGCGGCGGATTCGATGTTGCCGGTGACGATGCCGAGCAGCACCCCGCGCTCGACCAGCTCCGGCAGCAGCTCCTCGATCCCGGGCATCACCCGGTAGCCGCTGGACTCGTTGACGGCGTCTTCGAGGTGGCCGAGGTAGCCGGCGATCGCCTCGGCCCGCTCGGCCTCGCTGCCGTCGCGCCCGATCACCTCGCGGAAGACGATCGCGGCGATTTCGGGGTCGGTCATGCCGGCGTGGGTGTGCTCCTCGATGTCGGCGTCGATCCCGTGCAGCTCGCGGAAGGCGCGCTGCCAGGCGACGGCGCCCGCCCCGCCGGTGACGAGGAGGGTGCCGTCGATGTCGAAGAGGACGGTCTTGACCACGCTGCGAACCTAGCGGGCGCTAGCGCCGAACGGCGCCGGCCCGGACGTGCATGCGGTGCGGGCGCGGCAGCTTGCGGGCGCGGACGTCGTCGCCGCGGGAGAAGCGGTGGCGGCGCCCCCGGTGCCCGGGGCGCGGCGGCGGCGGGCCGTGGTGGGCGGAGGCGCCGTTCCCGGAGTTGTCGGCGCCGGCGACGGCCTCGGTGCCGGTCCCGGCGAGCGTGGCGAGAAAAGTCCCGCCCTCACCACCGACCCGCAGCTTGGCCGCCTTCGCACCGGCGCTGTCGGGGGTGAAGCGGACGCGGACCAGGCACTCGGCGCCGGGCGCCAGGGTCTCCCCCGTGCATTCGTCTCCGGCCAGCGCGAACTGGTCGAGGTCGGCGCCGACGATGGAGACGGCGCCGAGCTCGAGCGGAGTGGTGCCGTCGTTGCGGACCGCGAAGGAGTGGGCGTCGCTCTTGCCACCGGCGGCCTGGAGGCCGAAGTCGAAGGCCGCGGGCGCCAGCGTCACCGCCGGCGCGACGCCTTCGCCTTTGAGCCCGACCATGGCGCCGCCGTCGTTGTCGCCGAAGAAGGCCATGTACGCGGCCTTGGGCCCGGCGTCCTGCGGCCGGAATCGCACCTTGGCGGTACAGCTGGCGGCCGGCATCAGCTCGGCGCCGGTGCAGTTCTCCGAGAGCAGCTGGAAGCTGGCGGAGTCGCCACCGGCGACGATGCCGATGAAGAAGCCGGCCGGGATGTTGCCGGAGTTGGTGATCGTGACCGTCTGCGCGGCACCGGTGGCGCCGACCGTGAGGGCGCCGAATTCCACCGGGTTCGGCGTCGCTTCGATGACCGCCCGCCCGCCTTCGCCGCTGAGCCCCGCCGTGAAGCCGTAGCCGTTGACGCTCGCCCGCAGTTCGGCCGCGTAGGCGACGGCGTCCTGGGGGCCGAAGTTCACTTCGACGCTGCAGCTCTGCCCGGGTTGCAGCGACCCCGACTGGCAGCCGCTGTAGCCGGTCCAGAAGGAGCCGTTGCCGTTGAGGATTTCGAGGTTGTTGACCTGCACCGCGGCTTCGCCGCTGTTGGTCAGCTGCAGCTGGGCGTTGCGGCTTTCATAGACCCGCTGCAGGCCGAAGTCGTAGCTGGGCGGCGAGAAGGTCAGCTGCGGCTCGACCGAGCTGCCGGAGACTTCGAAGCCCTGTTCGGGCCGCCCGGCCTGGAAGCTGACGTGCAGCGTCGTCTTCTTCAGGCCGACGCTGTTCGCCTTCAGGGCGACCCAGGCCGAGCAGTACATGCCGGGCATGACCGTGCCGCCGCTGCAATTGGTGCCCCCGAAGCTGAATTCATCCGCTTCTTCCCCTTCCAGCCAGACCTTTTCGATCGCGGCTTCTTCGCCGCTTTCGTTATGCAGCTGGAGCTCAATGCTCTGGGACTGGTTGCCGACCGTGGTCGTCGGCAGCATCGCGGGCGCGGGTGAGATCGCCAGCACCGGGTCGCTGCCTTCAGGCGGCGGGGCGGCGAGGCCGGAGGCAGGGGCGACGAGGAGAGCGAGGACGAATGCGGAGACGGCGATCAGTTTGGTCATGCCGCTCCATCGGAAAAACGTCCAGGCGCCCTTGACTTTGGATGGGATCCTTCATCCAGCCCCGACCCGGAGACCGCTCGCTAGTGCTCGGCCTCGAGCAGGTCGCGCTGGCTGAGCGTGTAGAGCAGCGCCAGCGAGGGCAGGACCAGCACCGCCGCGACTCCGAAGACGATGAAGACCGTGACCAGGGTCGGATCGGGCGCCGCCGCCTGGTCGATCCGCAGCGAGGTCGGCAGCAGGTAAGGAAACTGAGCCACCCCCCACCCCCAAATCACGCTCACCACGGCCCCCGCCGCCAGCGGCCGCAAGAACCCCCGGCCGGTGGGCCTCAGGCGTCCGCCATTTGGACGTTTGCGGCCCGTCGACCCCCGCAGGAGCAGGGCGAGGAGGCCGAGGCCGCAGACGGCTGAGGCGACGACCAGGGGCAGGCCCTCGGCGACGAGGCGGTCGAAGATGTAGCGAGCTTCGGCGTGGAGCTCGACCAGGCCGAACGCGGCGGCGACGCCGGCGACGGCCGCCGCAGCGAGGGCGCGGCGCACGAAGTAGCGCTCGAGGTCCCCCTCACCGGCCCGGCGCGCGTCGCCGACCAGGAAGACGGCGGAGAGGTAGGCGCCGGTGGCGACGAACATCGCCCCGGTCAGCAGCGGCAGCGGCTGCAGCCAGGAGGAGAAGGCGTCGCCGTTGCCGTCAACGGGGACGTTGCCGGAGGCGATCGCGCCGACCACCGTGCCCATGAAGAACGGGGTGAGGACGGAGGAGAGGGCGAAGGTCGCGCCCGCCGCCCGCCGCGCCGCCAGCCCCTCGATCGACTTGCGGAAGGCGAAGCCGCAGCCGCGCAGGACGATCCCCACCGCGGCCAGGGCGATCGGCACGTACAACGTGCTGAAGATGGCGCTGAAGGCGGGCGGGAAGGCGGTCCAGAGGACGACGAGGATGAAGATCAGCCAGACGTGGTTGGCCTCCCAGACCGGGGTCAGCGAGCGCTGGATCAGCGCCCGCGGCCGCTCCCCCTTGACCGCGTCGCCGGCGATCAGGTCCCAGAATCCACCGCCGAAATCAGCCCCCCCGAACAGCGCGTAGAACGTAGCCCCGACCCAGAGAATCCCCGCCGCGACATCGGCCTTGCTCATGCGCAGCACCCCTTCGGGCGGCCGACGGGCCTCAGGCGTCCGCCATTTGGACGTTTGCGGCCCGTCGACCTCATGGAGCCTCCACGGGTGGTGCGTAGGGGGTGCCTTCGGGTTCGGCTGCGCCTTCGCGCCAGCGGCGGGACATCCCACGCAGGACTTTGACCGCGATCGTCCCGATCGCGGCGTAGAGCAGCAGGACGAGGGCGAAGCTGAACCAGATCCCCTTGGCGTTCGTCACCGCTTCCTCGGTCCGCATGTAGCCCTGGACGATCCAGGGCTGGCGGCCGACCTCGGTCACGATCCAGCCGCACCAGAGGGCGAGAATCGCCCCCGCCCCGGAGACCGCGACCGCGCGCAGGAACCAGGGCGTCCGCGGGATCTCGCGCTTTCTCCACCAGACCCAGCCAAGCCAGGCCCCGAGCAGCAGCAGGGCGCTGCCGATCCCGACCATCGCGTCGAAGGAGAGGTGCAGCAGGGTGTTGGCCGGTGGCCGTTCGTCCTTGGGGATGTCCTCCAGGCCGATCACCTTGGTGTCGGCGCTGAAGCCGACCAGGAAGGAGTCGAGGTCGGGGATCGGGATCGCGCCCTTGACCCCGTCGGAGGTGCAAATGCCGCCGACGTACTCGGTCTGGTGGCCGCCGGTCTTCTGGATGCACTCCATGCCGGCGAACTTGGCCGGCTGGTGGTCGGCGACTTCGCGCGCCGCGGTGTCGCCGACGAAGAGCTGGATCGGGGTGACGATGCAGGCGATCGTCAGCGGGATCAGCAGCCCCAGCCGGTGCAGGCGGTCGCGCCGCCCCTTCAGCATCCCGACCGCGTAGATCGAGGCGACGAGGAAGCCGGTGACCATGTAGGCGGCGAGGATCATGTGCGGGACCTCGTAGCCGGTGGCGTTGTTGAACAGCACCTTCAGCGGCTCGACGTCGACCACCTTGCCGGCGGCGTCGAGGGTGAACCCCTGCGGCTGGTTCATCCACGAGTTGGCGGCGACGACGGCGAAGGCGCCGCCGATCCCGGTCACGAACATCGGCACCCCGGACCAGAAGTGGGCCCAGCCCGAGAGCCGCTTCCAGCCGTAGATGTAGATCGCGAGGAAGATCGCCTCGAGGAAGAAGAAGATCCCCTCGATCGCGAAGGCGATCCCGAAGGCGGCCCCGAAGCGGTCCATGAAGTTGGGCCAGAGCAGGCCGAACTCGAAGCTGAGCACGGTGCCGGTGACGGCGCCGACGGCGAAGGTCACGGCCATCGCCTTCGACCAGCGCCGGGCCAGCTCCAGCGCGTCCTTGTCGCCCTTTTTGAGGCCGATGTAGTTGGCGATCAGGATCGTCGCCGGCAGCGCCACCCCGAGGCAGGAGAGGACGATGTGGAAGCCGAGGGTGAAGGCCATCTGCTCGCGCGCGGCGAGCAGGTTGGATGCCGACGCGGCCAGTGGAAGCGCGTCGAGCGAGAGCATGAGGCCGAGCCTACTCCGCCCTGCGGGCGTTGCGGTAGCGGCGGATCAGCGCGTTGGTGGAGCTGTCGTGACGCAGCTTCGGCTCCTGCCCGGCCTCGAGCTCGGGGATGATCTTCACGGCCAGGACCTTGCCCAGCTCGACCCCCCACTGGTCGAAGGAGTCGATCCCCCAGACGGCGCCCTGGGTGAAGACGCTGTGCTCGTAGAGGGCGACCAGCGTGCCCAGGGTCTCCGGGGTCAGGCGCTCGGCGAGGATCGTGTTCGAGGGCCGGTTTCCCTCCATCACCCGGTGCGGGACGACCGCCTCCGGCGTCCCCTCCTCACGCACCTGCTCCGCCGTTTTGCCGAAGGCCAGCGCCTCGCCCTGGGCGAAGACGTTGGACATCAGCAGGTCGTGGTGGCGGCCGAGCGGGTTGTTTGAGTGGCAGAAGCCGATGAAGTCGCAGGGAATCAGGCGCGTTCCCTGGTGGATCAGCTGGTAGAAGGAGTGCTGGCCGTTGGTCCCCGGCTCGCCCCAGAAGATGGCGCCGGTCTCGTAGTCGACGCGGGCGCCATCGACGGTCACGTGCTTGCCGTTGGACTCCATCGTCAGCTGCTGCAGGTAGGCGGGAAAGCGGTGCAGGTACTGGTCATAGGGGAAGACGCCGGAGGTCTGGGCGCCGAAGAAGTCCGAGTACCAGACCGAGAGCAGGCCCATGATCATCGGCAGGTTGGCGCCGGCCGGGGTCTCGCGGAAGTGCTCGTCCATGGCGTGGAAGCCGGCCAGCATCTCGGCGAAGCGGGCCGGGCCGATCGCCAGCATCGTCGAGAGGCCGATCGCCGAGTCCATCGAGTAGCGGCCGCCCACCCAGTCCCAGAAGCCGAACATGTTGTCGGTGTCGATCCCGAACTTGGCGACCTCGTCGGCGTTGGTGGAGACCGCGACGAAGTGCTTGGCGACCGCGGCCTCGTCGCCGCCGAGCCCGGCCAGCGACCACTCGCGGGCGGAGTGGGCGTTGGTCATCGTCTCCAGCGTCGTGAAGGTCTTCGAGGAGATCACGAAGAGGGTCTGCTCGGGGTCGAGGTCGCGCGGTCTTCTCGGCGAAGTCGGTGCCGTCGACGTTGGAGACGAAGCGGAAGGTCAGCTCCCGGCGCGAGTAGTGCTTGAGCGCCTCGTAGGCCATCACCGGGCCGAGGTCGGAGCCGCCGATGCCGACGTTGACGACGTTGCGGATCGGCTTGCCGGTGTGGCCCAGCCACTCGCCGCCGCGGACCCGCTCGCAGAAGTCGCCCATGCGGTCGAGCGTCTCGTGCACCTCCTTGACGACGTCGACGCCGTCGACGACGAGCGAGCGGTTGCGCGGCATCCGCAGCGCCACGTGGAGGACGGCGCGGTCCTCGGAGACGTTGATGTGCTCGCCTTCGAACATCGCTTCGCGGCGGGACTCGACCCCGCGCTGGCGGGCCAGCTCGCCGAGCAGCAGCAGCGTCTCGTCGGTGACCCGGTTCTTCGAGAAGTCGAGGTGGAGGCCGGCGCCGTCGGCGACCAGGCGCTCGCCGCGCTCGGGGTCGGCGGCGAAGAGCTCGCGCAGGTGGGTGCCCGCGGATCTGCTCGTAGTGCGCCTGCAGGTCGGCCCAGGCGGGCGCCTCGCGCAGCGCCGGCGCCGGCTCGCTCACCCGTTCGCCCCGCGCTGCTCGGCGATCGACTTCAGCAGCTCTTCCCAGGACTTGTTGAAGCTCTCCTTGCCCTCCTTCTGCAGGCGAGCGGCGAGCGCGTCGACGTCGATCCCGGCCGCCTCGAACTCCTTCAGCAGCTGCTCGGAGCCGCCGCCGTCGGCCGGCATCAGGTCGCCGACCTCGCCGTGGTCGGCGAAGGCGAGCAGGGTCGGCTCCGGCATCGTGTTGACCGTGAAGGGCGAAGCGAAGGCTTCGATGTAGAGCGTGTCGGAGGCGTTCGGGTCCTTGGTCCCGGTGCTGGCCCAGAGCAGGCGCTGGGGGCGAGCGCCCTCGTTCATCAGCCGCAGCCAGCGGTCGGACTCGAGCAGCTCGCGGTAGGCGACGTAGGCGCGGCCGCCGACAGCGACGCCGAGCCGGTTGTGGAGGTCGTCGGCGACCTCGTCGGCGACGGCGACGTCCCAGCGGCTCATGAAGATCGAGGCGACGGAGGCGACGGCGGGGTCGAGCCCGGCCTCGACACGGCGCTCGATCCCGCGCATGTAGGCCTCGGCGGCGCCGAGGTACTGGGCGGCGTCGAACAGGAGGGTGACGTTGATCGGGATCCCGGCGAAGATCGACTCCTCGATCGCGGCCCGGCCGGCCTCGGTGCCGGGGATCTTGATGTAGAGGTTCTCGCGCTCGCCCTTGGCGTGCAGCGCCTTCGCCTGGGCGATCGTCGCCTCGGCGTCGTCGGCCAGCAGCGGCGAGACCTCCAGCGAGCAGAAGCCGTCGACCCCGTCGGTGCGCTCGTGGACGGGCGCGAAGAGCTTGGTCGCGTCCTGCAGGTCGGCGACGGCGAGCTCGAAGAAGATCCGCTCCTCGGCGTTCTCGCCGACGCCCTCGCCGGCCTCGGCGGCGGCGCTGACCTCGCCGATCTGCTCGTCGTAGGAGTCGCCGCCGGAGATCGCCTTGTCGAAGATCGTCGGGTTCGAGGTCAGGCCGGTGACCGAGAGCTCGTCGATGTAGCCCTGCAGGGTGCCGTCGCCGAGCATCTTGCGGGTGATGTTGTCCAGCCAGAGGCTCTGCCCCAACTCGTGCAGTCGTGCGGTTGCCTTCACGAGGACCTCCTCAGGTCGTGGATGAGTTGTCGGCCGCGCGGGCGGCGACCTTGCGCACCACCGCGGCGACCTTGTCCGGGGTGAACCCGAACTCGGCCTCGACGTCCGCGAACGGCGCCGACTGGCCGAAGGTGGTCATGCCGATGATCTCGCCGGCGTTGCCGACGTAGCGCTCCCAGCCCTGCGGCGAGGCCTCCTCGATCGCGACCCGGGCGGTCACGCTCGGCGGCAGCACGCTGTCGCGGTACTCGGCGTCCTGGCGGTCGAAGAGCTCCCAGCAGGGGAGGCTGACCACGCGCGAACGGATTCCCTCGCCGGTCAGGGTCTCGTGCGCCCCCAGCGCCAGCTGCACCTCGCTGCCGGTGGCGATCAGGATCACGTCCGGGTCGCCGCCGTCGGCGTCGGCGAGCACGTAGCCGCCTTTCTGGACCCCCGCGGCGGAGGCGTACTTGGAGCGGTCGAAGATCGGCACGGTCTGGCGGGTGAGGACGAGCGCGACCGGGTTGTGGGTGCGGTCGACGGCGAGCTTCCAGGCCTCGGCGGTCTCGTTGGCGTCGGCGGGCCGGATCACGTCGAGGTGCGGCATCGCCCGCAGCGAGGCCAGCTGCTCGATCGGCTGGTGGGTCGGGCCGTCCTCGCCGAGCCCGATCGAGTCGTGGGTGAAGAGGTGGATCACCGGCAGCTCCATCAGCGCCGAGAGGCGGATGCCGGGGCGGCCGTAGTCGGAGAAGGTGAGGTAGGTCGACCAGAGCGGCTTGATCTTGCTCAGCGAGAGGCCGTTGCAGGCCGCGGCGGCGGCGTGTTCGCGGATGCCGAAGTGGATCTGGCGGCCGTTGAAGCTGCCCGGCTCGAAGTTGACGGCGCCGTCGAAGTCGAGCCGGACCGAGGTCGAGTCGGTGAGGTCGGCGGAGCCGGAGATCATCCACGGCACCCGCTCGGCGATCGCGTTCTGGACCTTGTTCGAGGCCTTGCGGGTGGCCAAGCCCTTGTCTTCGTCGGCGTCGAAGGAGGGGATCGCGCCATCCCAGTCGTCGGGCAGCCGGCGGTGCTGCATCATCTCGATCTCGGCCTTGTGTTCGGAGCCGTCGAGCTTCTGCCGCCAGGCGGCGCTTTCCTCGGCCCCGCGCGCCCCGATCACCTCGTCGAAACGCTCGCGGACGCCGTCGGGGACGAGGAACTGCGCGTCCTCGGGCCAACCGTAGGCCTTCTTGGTGAGACGAACCTCCTCTTCACCGAGCGGTTCGCCGTGGGCGGACTCGGTGTCCTGCTTGTTCGGCGAGCCCCAGCCGATGTGGCTGTCGACGACGACCAGGGTCGGGCGCCCGGTCTCGGCCTTGAACTCGTTCAGGGCGCGGGACAGCAGCGAGGCGTCGTTGGCGTCGCCGACCCGCAGCACGTTCCAGCCGTAGCCCTCGAAGCGGGAGAGCACGTCGTCGTCGTAGGCGAGGTCGGTCGCCCCGTCGATCGTGATGTGGTTGTTGTCGTAGAGCCAGCAGAGGTTGTCGAGCTTGAGGTGGCCGGCCAGCGAGGCGGCTTCGTGCGAGACGCCCTCCATCAGGCAGCCGTCGCCGGCGATCGCGTAGACGTCGAAGTCGAAGAGGTCGGCGCCGAAGCGCTCGCCCTGCCACTTCGAGGCCAGCGCCATCCCGACCGAGGTCGCGATCCCCTGGCCCAGCGGCCCGGTGGTGGTCTCGACGCCGGTGGTCCAGCGGTACTCGGGGTGGCCCGGCGTGCGCGAGTGCAGCTGGCGGAACTCTTCGATCTCGTGCAGAGAGCAGGCCGGCTCGTCGGTGATGTTGTAATCGGCGTCGACCTTCCTGACGCCGGCGAGGAAGAGCAGCGAATAGAGCAGCATCGAAGCGTGGCCGGCCGAGAGCACGAAGCGGTCGCGGTTGGGCCAGATCGGGTCGGCCGGGTCGTAGCGCAGGTGGTTCTGCCAGAGCTCATAGGCGACCGGCGCCAGTGCCATCGGCGTCCCCGGGTGCCCCGAATTCGCCTTCTCGACCGCGTCGATCGAGAGCGTGCGAATCGTGTTTATGGCGAGCTGGTCGATGTCCTCGGTCATGCCTGCCCGATCCTACTCAGGGTTCGATGCGGGTGACGGCGCCTTCGCCGTTGTCGGCGACCCAGACAGCGGTTTCGCCGACGGCGACGGCGCCGGGTTCGGAGCCGACCTCGATCGGGGCGCCGCTGCGCTCGCCGCTTTCGAGGTCGATCCGGGTGACCGCGTCCTCGGCGGCGCTGGCGACCCAGACGGTGCTGTTGCCGGCATCGATGCCCCCAGGCTGCTCGCCGACTTCGATCGGGTCGCCGACCACGGCGTGGATCGAGGGGTCGACCTTGGTCACGGTGTTGGAGCGGCTGTTGGCGACCCAGACGAGCCCGTGGGCGACGGTGACGCCGGCGGGGCCGCGGCCGACCGGGATCGGCGCGTCGGTGCGCAGGGTGCTGAGGTCGATCCGGCGCACGGCGCCGGTCGTGGCGCTGCTGACCCAGAGGCCGCCCTGCCCGACCGCGAGCCGCAGCGGCTCCGCGTGCGGCGGCAGGCCGCGGCGCAGCACCCGGCCGCTCTTGGCGGCGACGGCGCTGACCCCGGCGCCCTCCTCGTCGGCGACCCAGACGTCGCCGCCGCCGAAGGCGATCGCGCCGGGGCTGCCGCCGACCGCGATCCGCTTCAGCACCGCGCCGGAGCGCGGGTCGACCCGCAGGACCTCGCCGCGCGGCGGGTCGGAGACCCAGACCGAGCCGGCGCCGACCGCGACCCCGGAGATGCCGGCGCCGAGCTGGAACGGCTTGCCGACCGCTTCGCCGGTCTCCGGGTCGAGCCGGGTCAAAGTCCCATCGGGCTGGCTGCTGACCCAGATCGCCTCGTCGTCGGCGGCGATCCGCAGCGGCGCGGCGCCGATCGGGATCGGCTTCGAGGCGTGGACGCCGCCGCCGCTGTCGACCAGGGCCAGGACGAGGACGACCATCGCCGCGATCAGCGCCAGGCCGGCGGCGGCGAAGGCGAGCGAGCGTCCGCGCGGCAGTCGCGAGCCGGCGCTCCGCTCGACGCCGTCGCCGGAGCCCCCGATCGGCACGGTCGCGTGCTTGCGCGGTCCCGGCCCGCCCGGGCCCGGCGCCGCGCCCGGGTCCGACAGCACCCGCGTCGCCGCCATCCCGGCGCCCTCGTGCTCCCGCGCCGCCGCGATCAGCGCTCCGGCGCTCGGGTAGCGCTCGCCCGGGTCCTTCGCCACCGCCCGCTCGATCACCGCGTCCAGACCCTCCGGCATCACCGGCTCGGTGTCGGCTTCCTTGCGGGCGTAGGGGGCGATCCCGGTCAGCGCCTCGAAGAGGACGCAGCCGAGCGAGTAGACGTCGGCCGCCGGCCCGACCGAGCCGCCGCGCCACTGCTCCGGCGACATGTACTCGGCGGTTCCGACCACCGAGGTGCCGCTGTGGACGCCGCTGTCGCCCAGCGCCTTGGCGAGGCCGAAGTCGGAGAGGAAGGCGCGGTCGCCTTCGACCAGGACGTTGTGCGGCTTGACGTCGCGGTGGACGATGCCGGCGGCGTGGGCGGCGTCGAGCGCCGCCGCCACCTGGCCGAGCAGGCCGATCGCCCGGGCCGGCGCCAGCGGCCCCTCGCGGTCGAGCGTCCGCCGCAGGTCGCCGCCGGCGACCAGGCGCATCGCCACGATCAGCTCGCCGTCGACCTCGCGCGAGTCGAAGACCGGGACCACGGCCGGGTGATCGAGGCTGGCGGCGAGCCGGGACTCGCGCAGGAAGCGGTCGCGGAAGCCCTCGCGGTCGGCCAGCTCGCGGGCGATCACCTTCAGCGCCACCTGCCGCTCGAGGCCCAGATGGGTGGCGCGGTAGACCACGCCCATGCCGCCCCGCGCGATCAGCGCGTCGAGGCGGTATCCCGCGAGGGTGGAGCCGATGGCGATCTCTGCCACCGGCTCCTTATACGGGCTGGGTCGGATTCCGGGGGCTTGGGCCTCTCCCCCGGAATCCGTCGTTGCGTCAGCGAACGGGCTGCCAGGAGATGACCGGCCCGATCGTGGTGCCGTCGCCTTCGGTCAGGTCGACCCCTTCGGCGAGGTCGCGCTGGCGACCGTTGGCGACGTCTATTGAGACCAGGTGCTCGCGTTCGTCGGCGGCGACGAAGGCGGCGACGCGGCGGCCGTCGGAGGAGAAGACCCCGTTGGTCTCCGAGCCGTCCGGCAGCTGGCAGAGCTTGTGGGCCTTGCTCGGGCCGATGCGCTTCACCCACAGCCCCTGGTCGCGGCGGAAGAGCAGCGTGTGGCCGTTGCCGGTGACGTCTTCGACGTAGGCCGAGCCGACGCCCTGGACCTGCGGCTTCACCTTGGTCCCGTTGAGGGCCATCGTGAAGACGTCGGCGTAGGCGGCCGGCGTGTCGCTGCTGTCGCCGCGGCTGAAGAGGATGCCGCCGGCGAAGTAGCGCGGCTCGAACTCATCGACGCCGCCGGTCCGGGTCAGCCGCGCCAGCTTGGCGCCGCTCGGGCGGACCGAGAAGACGTCGTCGTTGGCGCCGACGGTGCGGACGAAGACGATCGCCTGGCCATCGGCCGAGAAGTCGGCGTCATGGTCGTCGGCGCCGCCGCTGGTCAGCGGATGCAGGCCGCCGCCGTGGGAGCGGACCGTGTAGAGGTCGGCCGGAGCCCCCGCCGCGACGCGGCGCTCGAAGACGACCAGCCGCCCGTCCGGGGAGACCACCGGCTTCGTGTCGAGCGTGGAGCCGCTGGTCAGCTGCCGCAGCCCGGAGCCGTCGGCGCGGACCGAGAAGAGATGGCCGCCGCGGACGAAGGCGATCGAGGTTCCGTCCGGGGAGAAGGCCGGTTCGGTGTCGGTCGGGTCTTCGGTCAGCTGGTTGAGGCGACCGTCCTTGACCGCGAAGAGGCCGCCTTCGACGACGGTTTTCGTTTCGGTTTTCGGCGCTTCGCCGGCTTTCGGAACTTCGCCTTCGACTTTTTTCGTTTCCGTGTGCTGGGTGATGCGGGAGAAGACGACCGCTCCGGACGATGGCGCCGCGCTGGCGCTGGCCGGGACGGCGAGGACGAGAACTGCGAGTAGTGCGGTTACCGCGTTTCGAATGCCCATGATCGATTCCTTTCGGTGGAGTGAACGTTGCCCCACCCATGCTGGGCGCCCCGCCCGTACCCGCCAACGCCACCCCCGCCCCCCACCGGGCCACGTCTGGCCCGGTCCGGGTCAGCCCTTCGAGCGGGCCGATGGGCCTCAGGCGTCCGCCATGTGGACGTTTGCGGCCCGTGGGCGGGTGGTCAGCGGTCGAGGCCGAGCTCGATCACCCGCGCGGCGATCTGGCGCGGGCGGTCGCGGCCGGCGTCGCCGGCGACGCCGAGCTTGGCGGCGAGTGCGTCAAGGCGGCGCTGGGCGGTGCGCTCGCTGACCTGGAGGGACTCGGCGATCTCGGCCCGGGTGGCGGGACGGCCGGCGAAGGCGCCCTCGCTGCGGTAGGGCGCGGTCAGCGCCGCCGCGGTCGCCCGCTCCTCCGCCGTCAGGGCCACCGAGGGGCCCTCGCTCGGCACCGTCGCCCCGACCGGTGTCGCCGGCCCGACGGCGACTTCGAGCCGGTGGCCGCCGACGATCAGGGTGTCGCCGTTGCGCAGCCGCCGCGGCCGGTCCAGCGGCTTGCCGTTGAGGGCGGTGCCGTTGCTGCTGTCGAGATCGGTCGCCATCAGGACCTCGCCGCGACGCTCGATCTCCAGGTGGTTCCAGGAGACCGCCTCGTCCTCGAGCTGGATCCCGGCCTCGGGCGAGCGCCCGACGATCGTCACCTCGCCGGCGAGCGCCACCGACCGCGGCGCCTCACCACCGCTGGAAATCCAGATCCGCGCATCCATCGGGCGAGGATAAAGTCCGGGCCGGTGAGCGGGGCGGACGACGAGAAGCGAATCGCGGCGGAGGCCGCCGCCGAGCTGGTCGAGGACGGGATGACCGTCGGCCTCGGCACCGGCTCGACGGTCGCCCACCTGCTGCCGGCGATCGCCCGCCGCGGCGTCTCCGGCATCCGCTGCGTCGCCACCTCGGTCGCGACCGAGGAGCAGGCGCGCGAGCTGGGGATCCCGGTCGAGGAGTTCGACCAACTCCAGCGGCTCGACATCGCGATCGACGGCACCGACGAGGTCACCCCCGACGGCTGGCTGATCAAGGGCGGTGGCGCCGCCCACCTGCGCGAGAAGATCGTCGCCGCGGCGGCCGACCGCTTCGTCGTCATCGCCGACTCGAGCAAGCCGGTCGACGCCCTGCGCGGCCCGGTGCCACTGGAGCTCTTCTCCTTCGGGATCGCCTCGACCCTGGAGCGGCTCGGCCCCGAGGTCGAGCTGCGCGACGTCCCCCCCAGCCCCGACGGCGGCACGATCGCCGACTACTGCGGCGCCATCGCCGACCCGGCCGAGCTCGCCGCCCGGCTCGAGGCCGACCCCGGCGTCGCCGCCCACGGCCTCTTCCCGCCGGCGATGGTCAGCGAGCTGTTCATCGGCCGCGGCGACTCGGTCGAGCGGCCGCGCATCCGCGCCTGAGCGACCCGGCTCACGGCCGATCGCGCCGGGCTGGAAAGGCCGCGCCGAAAATGAAAGGGTGCCCGGCATGAGCGACTTCAGCGGTCTCCAGATCAGCGGCCACGTCGCCCAGCCGGGCGACTCCGACTGGGACCAGGCGCGCCTCGCCTGGAACCTCGCGGTGGACCAGAGCCCGGAGGCGGTGGTCTTCGCCGAGAGCGCCGGCGACGTCGCCGCGACGGTGCGCTTCGCCGCCGAGAACGGGCTCAAGGTCGCCGGCCAGGGGACCGGCCACGGCGCCGGGCCGCTGCCCCCGCTCGACGGCACGATCCTGCTCAAGACCGAGCGCATGCGCGGGATCTCGATCGACACCGAGGAGCGCACGGCGCGGGTCGAGGCCGGCGTCCTCTCGCTGGAGCTGGCCGAGGCGGCCGGCGCCCACGGCCTCGCCTCTCTGCCCGGCTCCTCGCCCGACGTCGGCGTCATCGGCTACACGCTCGGCGGCGGCCTCAGCTGGCTCGGCCGCCAGTACGGCTTCGCCTGCAACAGCGTCACCGGGATCGACCTGGTCACCGCGGCCGGCGAGGAGAGAAGCGTCACCGCGGTCGACGACCCCGACCTTTTCTGGGCCCTGCGCGGCGGCGGTGGCGGTTACGCGATCGTCACCGCCCTGCACCTGGCGCTGCTGCCGATCGCCGACGTCTACGCCGGGATCATGATCTTCCCCGCCGAGCTCGGCGCCGGCGCCTTCCGCGCCTACCGCGACTGGGCCGTGACCGCGCCGGAGGAGGTCACCTCGATCATCCGCCTGCTGCGGCCGCCGCCGATCCCCGACGTGCCGGAGCCGCTGCGCGGCAAGCCGCTGATCACGATCGACGCCGCCTTCACCGGCGGCCGTGAGGCGGGCGAAAAGCTGATCGCGCCGCTGCGCGCGATCGGCGAGCCGATCATGGACAACTTCGACCAGATCCCCGCCGCCGGCCTCTGCCGCATCCACATGGACCCCGAGCAGCCGGTGCCGGGCCTCGGCCGCCATGCCCCGATCGACGACCTCAGCGACGACGCGATCGAGGCCTTCGTCGCCAACGGCCCCGGCCCCGAGACCGGCTCGACCCTGCTGCTGGCGGAGCTGCGCCAGCTCGGCGGCGCCCTCGGCCGCCACAGCGAGGGAGCCGGCGCCCTCGACATGCTCGACTTCCCCTTCGTGATGTCGGCGATCGGCGCCTTGATGGCGCCCGACGCGGCCGAGACGGTCCCCCGCGACCTCGACCGCATCGGCGAGGCGATGGCGCCTTGGAGCGCCGCCGGCGGCTACTTCAACTTCGCCGACGACCCCTGCGACGTCGACTCGATCCTCCCGGTCGACATCTGCTCACGCCTGGCCGAGGTCAAGCGCACGTGGGACCCCGACGGCACGATCGTCGCCAACCACGCCGTCTCGCTGGACTCCGTCGTTTAACAGCAGCCGCGCCACCCGCGGCAAGCCCGGATCAGGCTGGGTTGGCGTCCCGGATGGCGGCCAGCCGCCTGTAGGAGGCGTCCTCCTCGCCGACCAGATCCGCCAGGGTGCGAGCGGCGGTCTCGATGTCCTCCGGCGTCGCCATCGCCACCGCCTCGATGTCCCCCCAGTCTTTGGTCCGATCGAAGAAGGACTTGAAGAGAACCAGCGAGGCGCAATCCAGCACGGGGGCCTTCCTGCCCTCCATCCACACCCAGACGACCGCCATCGCGACTTCCTCGTGGAGAGGGAGGTTGTTGAGGAAGACGTCGATCGGAACCCCGTCCCAGAAAAGGCGCGCCTGCCCGTCGCGCCTCACTCGCTCGACGTCGTCGGCACCGACTCTGACGCCCTCCGGCAACGCCTTCAGCACCCGCTCCGCGTCGGTCGCGTCGCAGAAGATGTTGACGTCGAGGTCCCTGGTGCCGCGCGGCTCTTCGACGCAGTAGGCAAGGGCGATCGCGCCGCCGAAGGCGTGCGGCAGGGACTCTGCCTTGAGTGCGTCATGCACAGCGAAGAGCTTGTCTACGAGCTCGCTCACGCCTCGACACCCCGGTTGGCCAACCGCTCTGCCAGGGGCGGAAACTGCATCTCCCCACGCGGGCGGAACGGCAGCGCCTCCGCCAGCTCGAGCACTTGCGTGAGGATGCGACTCGCTCTTTCCGGGTCGACGGGCGGCTTGCGCGGCTCAGCCCGGAGGGCGACGCCCGCCGCCGCGGCGATCATCAACAACGCGTCGGTTCCCGGCTCCCGGTTTCCCCGAGCGTAGGCATTGAGAACCGACCGCGGGATGCCCGCACGTCGCGCCAGCTCCGCCTGGCTGAGGCCGCTTTGCCGCTGGATCTCTTCGATCAGTGAAACCGTTGATCTGGGCGATACCGCCGACGCAGCCTCGTACATAGGGAAATGTTAGCGCATCCGCTAACAACTTCGCCGCCTACGGCGCGGCTGCCTCGTCGGCCACCACGACCATGTTCTCGTTGCGCACCCGGCCCGCCGGGATCGAGGGGTCGCCGGCGAGCAGCTTGGCCAGCGGCTCGCGCTTCTCGGCGCCGGTGACCAGCCAGAGGATCTGGCGGGCGGCGTCGATCGCCGGGTAGGTCAGGGTCATGCGGCGGTGGCCCTGGTACTCGCCGCCGGTGAGGGCGACGCGGCGGTCGGTCACCTCGAGCACGGAGTCGCCGGGGACCAGCGAGGCGGTGTGGCCGTCGGGGCCGAGGCCGAGGTGGACGAGGTCGAAGCGCTCGGGCAGCCCGTTTTCGTAGTCGTGGGCGGCGGCCTCGAGGTCGCGCTGGGTGACCGGCATCGGCCGCAGTGTCGACTGGTGGTCCATCGAGAGGCCGAGCACCATGTGGGTGAGGTTGCGGTCCTCGCTGCCCGGCGAGGCGATCCGCTCGTCGACCTGGAACAGCTCGGTCGCGTCCCAGGGCATCTGCTCGAGTTCGCCGAGGATCGCCAGCATCGCCCAGGGCGAGCGGCCGCCGCTCATCGCCATCCCGAACGGGCCGCGCGCGGCCGCCGCCTCGGCGCCCGCCACGGCGATCAGCTCGGCCGCGCGCCGCGCCGCCGCCTTCTCGTCGCCGACGACCTCGAGCTCGATCGCCATCCCGGGCCCCTAGCCCTTCTTTTCGTCGTGGCCGCCGAACTGCTTGCGCATGGCGGAGAGGACTTTGTCGGCGAACTCGTCGTTGTTGCGCGAGGCGAAGCGCTCGTAGACCGCGGCGGTCAGGACCGGCGCCGGCACCCCCTCGTCGATCGCCGCGATCGAGGTCCAGCGACCCTCGCCGGAGTCGGAGACGCGGCCGGCGAAGTCGGAGAGGTCGGGTGATTCCTGCATCGCGGCGGCGGTCAGGTCGAGCAGCCAGGAGCCGATCACGCTGCCGCGCCGCCAGACCTCGGTCACCTCCGGCAGGTCGAGGTCGTACTGGTAGTACTCGGGGTGGTCGAGCGGCGCCGTCTCGGCGTCGGCCTCGCGCTGGACCTTGCCGGCGTTGGCGTTCTTGAGGATGTTGAGGCCCTCGGCGTAGGCGGCCATCACCCCGTACTCGATCCCGTTGTGGACCATCTTCACGAAGTGGCCGGCGCCGTTGGGGCCGCAGTGCAGGTAGCCGTTCTCCGAGGGCGAGACGTCGCCGCTGCGTCCCGGGGTGCGCTCGGCCTGCTCGACGCCCGGCGCCAGCGTGGCGAAGATCGGGTCGAGCCGCTCGACCGCGCGGTCGGGCCCGCCGATCATCAGGCAGTAGCCGCGCTCGAGCCCGAAGACGCCGCCGCTGGTGCCGCAGTCGACGTAGTCGATCCCCTGCTCGCCGACCTTGGCGGCGCGGCGGATGTCGTCGCGGTAGTAGGAGTTGCCGCCGTCGATGATCGCGTCGCCGCTCTCGAGCACGGCGGCGACCGCGTCGACGGTCGACTCGGTGATCTCGCCGGCCGGGACCATCACCCAGACCGAGCGCGGCGCGCTCAGCTTCGAAGCCAGGTCCTCCAGCGAGGAGGCGCCCTCGGCTCCCTCCCCGGCCAGGGTCGCGACCGCGTCGGGGTTGACGTCGTAGGCGACGATCTTGTGCCCGTCCCGCATCAGGCGGCGCGCCATGTTGGCGCCCATGCGTCCGAGGCCGACGATTCCGAGTTCCATCAAATCCTCCACTGGTAGGCGCTGCCGATGACGGGGTCCAGCATCGTACTTTCACGCGTCTGCTTTGGCCGTGCTAAGGACAAGGGTGACTGCAGATCCTAGGCGCTGGCGCAGGCCGAGCGATAGCCTGCGCGGCCGAATGGGCAAGGGCGCTCAGCAACCACACCGACAACGCCGCCGACGTGCTGGCGATCTTCGGGATCAGCGGCGACCTGGCGAAGAAAATGACCTTCCGGGCGCTCTACCGGCTCGAGGCTCGCGGCAAGCTCGACTGCCCGATCGTCGGCGTCGCGATCGACGAGTGGGACGACGAGCAGCTGCGCCAGCACGCCCGCGAGGCGGTCGTCGCCACGGTCAGCGCCCCCGACGAGGACGTCCTCGCCCGCCTCGCCGCCCGGCTCACCTACGTCCAGGGCGACTACGCCGACGCCGCCACCTTCGAGCGGGTGAAGGCGGCGCTGGGCGACGCCAGGCACCCGGTCTTCTACCTGGAGATCCCGCCCTCGCTGTTCGCCACCGTCGTCCACGGCCTCGGCAAGGCCGGCCTGACCGAGAACGCCCACGTCGTGATCGAGAAGCCCTTCGGCCACGACCTCGCCTCGGCCCGGGCGCTCAACGCCGAGCTCTGCCAGGTGCTGAGCGAGGACCAGATCCTCCGCATCGACCATTACCTCGGCAAGGAGCCGGTGATGGACATCACCTACCTGCGCTTCGTCAACTCGATCCTGGAGCCGGTCTGGAACCGCTCCCACGTCTCCCACGTGCAGATGACGATCGCCGAGAACTTCGGCGTCGACGACCGCGGCCGCTTCTACGACGCGGTCGGGGCGATGCGCGACGTGATCCAGAACCACGCCCTGCAGGTGCTGGCGCTGGTCGGGATGGGGCCGCCGACCGGCAACCACCACGACTCGATCCGCGACAAGAAGCTCGAATTCTTCAAGGCGATGCGGGCCGCCGACCCGAAGCGCTACGTGCGCGGCCAGTACGAGGGCTTCCTCGAGGTCAAGGACGTGGCGCCGGACTCGCAGACCGAGACCTTCGCCGCGGTCGAGCTCGAGGTCGACAACTGGCGCTGGAGCGGCGTCCCCTTCTTCATCCGCGCCGGCAAGTGCATGCCGGCCAAGGCGAGCGAGGTGACGATCGTCTTCAAGCGGCCGCCGCAGCTCGGGATCGGCCACGGCCGCACCCCGGAACCGAACCAGATGACGATCCGGATCGAGCCGACTCCCGGCTCGCGGATGCGGCTCTACGCGAAGAAGGCCGGCGAAGAGGCCTTCGAGCCGGCCGACCTCGAGGTGCTCTTCGAGAAGACCCCGGGCGAGGAGCCCGAGCCCTACGAGCGCCTGCTCGGCGACGCGATCGACGGCATCCACACCCTCTTCACCCGCCAGGACGCGATCGAAGAGACCTGGCGCGTGGTCCAGCCGCTGCTCGACGAACCCGGCCCGGTCCTCCCCTACGCCCCCGGCACCTGGGGACCGGACGCGGCCAAGGACCTGACCCGCGGCATAGCGCAGTGGTCGGACCCCTGGCTGCCCAATTCCTAGAGCCTGCTAGGTTTTGGGACGCCCTAATTAGGGGCGCCTAAGCATGATTCCAACCTTCGTCATCACCCTGCGAGAGGGCGTCGAGGCCTCTCTGATCGTCGGCATCATCGCCGCCTTCCTGGTCAAGGAGGGCCGCGAGGACGCGATGCGTCAGATGTGGATCGGCGTCGCGATCGCGATCGTCCTCTGCACCGCCGTCGGCGTCGGCCTCGACCTGATCGGCGAACAGCTGCCGCAGAAGCAGCAGGAGGGGATGGAGTCGATCATCGGCCTGATCGCGGTCTCCGCCGTCACCTACATGATCATCTGGATGCGCCGCCACGCGCGCAGCATCAAGGGCGCGCTGGAGGGCGAGGCGGCCTCGGCCCTGGCCACCGGCTCGACCATGGCCCTGGTCGGGATGGCCTTCCTCGCGGTCCTGCGCGAGGGCTTCGAGACCTCGGTCTTCCTGCTCGCCGCCTTCCAGGACTCGACCGACACCACCGCCGCCGGCGCCGGCGCGATCCTCGGCCTGGTCGCGGCGATCGCGATCGGGGTCGGGCTCTACCGCGGCGGCGTCCGCATCAACCTGACCAAGTTCTTCCGCTTCACCGGCCTGATCCTCGTCTTCGTCGCCGCCGGCCTGCTCGCCTCGCGCCGCCCACACCGCCCACGAGGCGGGCTGGATCAACAGCTTCCAGGGCCAGGCGCTCGACCTCACCTGGCTGGTCCAGCCGGGCACGATCAGCGGCTCGCTGCTGACCGGGATGCTGGGCCTGCAGCCGACCCCGACCCAGGTCGAGGTCGCGGTCTACCTGCTCTACGCGGTGCCGATGGCGCTCTACGTGCTCTGGCCGGACCGCCTGCGCCGCCGCCGCGAGAGCCGCGCCGCCAGCCGCCAGGGCGCGCCGGCCCAGACCACGGCCTGAGGGCCGACGCCGCTCCCCACCGCCGATGACCCCGCTCAGCCGCCGCAGCCTGCTCAAGTCCGCCGGCGTCGGCGCGGCCGGGATCGGGCTCGGCGGCGGCGGCTACCTGGTCGGCCAGGAGTCGGCCGAGGCAAGCAGCGGCGAGGGCACCGGCAGCGTCCCCTTCTACGGCGACCACCAGGCCGGGATCGACACCCCCGCCCAGGACCGCCTCTTCTTCGCCTCCTTCGACCTGCTGACCGAGAGCCCGGCCGAGCTGCGCGAGCTGATGCGCGAGTGGAGCCGGGCGGCGGCGGAAATGACCGCCGGCGAGATGATCGGCGACGTCAACGACATGGAGCTGGCGCCGCCCGACGACACCGGCGAGACGGTCGGCCTGCTGCCCTCCAACCTCACCGTCACCTTCGGCTTCGGCCCGAGCCTGTTCGAGAAGCGCGGCCTCGGCCTCGCCGCGCAAGCGCCCGCCGGCGCTGCGCCAGATCCCGCCGCTTCCCGCCGACGAGCTCAACCCCGCGCGAAAGCGGCGGCGACGTCTGCGTCCAGGCCTGCTCCGACGACCCCCAGGTCGCCTTCCACGCGATCCGCAACCTGGCCCGGATCGGCCGCGGCACCGTGGCGATGCGCTGGTCCCAGCTCGGCTTCGGCCGCACCTCCACCACCAGCCGCAGCCAGGACACCCCGCGCAACCTGATGGGCTTCAAGGACGGCACCGCCAACATCAAGGCCGAGGACACGGCGGCGATGGACCGCTACGTCTGGGTCGGCGGCGAAGGGCCGGCCTGGATGCGCGGCGGCAGCTACCTGGTCACCCGCCGCATCCGCATGCTGCTGGAGATCTGGGACCGCTCCTCGCTCGAAGACCAGGAGCAGACGATCGGCCGCGCCAAGTACAGCGGCGCCCCGCTCGGCGGCCACGACGAGTTCGAACCGCTCGACTTCGCGCACGAGCAGCCCAGCGGGCTGCCGACGATCCCGGTCGACGCCCACGTCCGCCTCGCCTCCGCCCAGGCCAACGACGGCGAGCGCATCCTGCGCCGCGGCTACTCCTTCACCGACGGCGTCGACGAGAGCCTCGGCGAGCTCGAAGCCGGGCTCTTCTTCATCGCCTTCCAGCGCGACCCGGAGCAGCAGTTCGTCGCGATCCAGCGCCGGCTCGGCTCCAGCGACGCGCTCAACGAGTACATCAAGCACGTCGGCAGCGCCGTCTTCGCCGTCCCCCCGGGGCGCGCCAGGGCGGCTACGTCGGCGAAACGCTGCTCGGCTGACGCTCGCGGCAGTCCTTTGTGACGCATACGTCTACAAAGGACTGCCGCACTCTATTCCGACTCCTTGCGTCGGTTTTTTATAGGGTTCCCTAAGAAGGGTCACCTAACTTCTCTTACCGAGTCGCAAAAAGGAGCACCTCCCCGATGAATCGTTCCCTTGTCCGCGCCCTGTCGATCGCCCTCGCGGTCGGCCTGCTGGCCGTCTTCGCCGCCGCCTGCGGCTCCAGCGACGACGCCCCCGCCGGCGCCAAGAAGATGAGCTTCAAGCTGACCGACGCCGGCTGCGACCCGCACGACGCCAAGGCCCCGGCCGGCCCGATCAACTTCGAAGTCGAAAACGACGGCAGCTCGAAGGTGACCGAGATGGAGATGCTCGACGGCGAAACGATCCTCGGCGAGAAGGAGAACCTCTCCGACGGCCTCTCCGGCAGCTTCTCGCTGACCCTGGAGGAAGGCGAATACGTCATCCGCTGCAACGGCGGCGACGAAGAAGACGGGACCCTGACCGTCAGCGGCAAGCTCGAGGCCGACAACAGCCCCGAGGTCGAAGCGGCGGTCGACCAGTACCGCGAATACATCGAGCAGAACACCGACGAGCTGGTCGCCGAAACGAAGCCGTTCGTCGCCGCGGTCGTCGCCGGCGACGTCGCCAAGGCGAAAGCGCTCTACCCGGCCGCGCGCATCCCCTACGAGCGGATCGAGCCGGTGGCCGAGTCCTTCGGCGACCTCGACCCCCGCATCGACGCCCGTGAAAACGACGTGCCGAAGTCCGAATGGAGCGGCTTCCACGTGATCGAGAAGGCGCTCTGGGAAGAAGGCACCGCCAAGGGCATGGCCCCGGTCGCCCAGCAGCTCGAAAAGGACGTCGCCGAGCTGGCCAAGAACGTCGAAACCGTCGACCTGCAGGCGGTCCAGATCGCCAACGGCGCCAACGAGCTCCTGGGCGAGGTCTCGGCCTCGAAGATCACCGGCGAGGAGGAGCGCTACTCGCACATCGACCTGGTCGACTTCAAGGCCAACGTCGAAGGGTCCGAGGCGGCCTTCGAAGCGGTCGAGCCGCTGCTGAGCAAGAAGGACCCGAAGCTGGCCAAGGAAATCGAAGCCGACTTCGCCAAGGTCTACGCGACGCTGAAGCCTTACGAAACCGCCGACGGCTTCGTCAGCTACGAAGAGCTGACCAAGGCCGACACCCGCAAGCTGGCGCAGTCGATCGACACGCTGGCCGAGAAGCTGAGCCAGGTGCCGGCGGTGATCGTCGGCGGCGAACAGAGCTAGGACTACGACGGGGGTCGTGCGCCAAGGCGCGCGACCCCCTGGACCTCCTAAACGGGATCGGCCTCGAGCGCAGGCTCGAGGCCGGGAAACTCGAAGCCGGTCCCCTCGGCCCAGGCGCCGAGTGACGCCGTCAGGCGCTCCCGCGCCGCGCCTCGGTCCCGGTGCCACACCAGCGTCGCCTGGAGGTCGGCGTCGATCATCAGCAGCCCGTCCATCCCGGGCGCCCGCTTCAAGGTCGCGATCGCCTGCTCCGGTGTATGGGCGATCGGCGCGCCGACGTTGAGCGACGTGTTGACCGACGCCTCCACCCCGACGCGTCGACCCATCGCGACCAGGTACTCATGGCAGAAGGGGTCGGTCTCTGGGCGCACGATCTGCAGGCGGCCGGTGCCGTCGTGGTGGACCACCGCGGGGATCAGCTCCAGCGCCTCGCGCCGGGCGCGGGCGGTCAGCACCATGTAGCTGTAGGCGTTGAAGTCCGCCGCGGCGGCCCCCGGCTGCAGATGGAAGAGCTGCTCGGCGGCGGCGCGGGTCAGCATCGGCGCCAGCGGCCGGATCAGTTCCCGGTGCTTGACGCGCTCGTTGAGCAGGCGCCGGGTCTCGGGGTTGCGGGGATTGGCCGAGGATGCTGCGATGGCCGAGGGCACGGGGCCCTGTCTCGGAGGCACCCTGAAAGAGGCCGACGATGCAGTCGTCGGCGACGACGTGCGCCAGCAGGTCGGCGACGTGCGCTCGGTGCTTCGGGTCGGAGCAATCGCCCAGCTTCCTGCTGAGGACCGCCGGTTCGCCGTCCACCGCGCTGCGCACATCCTCGGGCTTGGCCGCGGTCCCGCAGTAGAAGGCGTGCCGGAGGGGCGGGCCGGGGCGGGCGCCCGCGCGCATCGCGAAGGCATAGGCGGCGCCGGCCGGCGCCCCCGAGTCGCCCGGCGTGGGCGGCACCCAAAGCTGCAGGCAGGTGCCGGGGCGATCGAGCTGGCCCTCGTACCAGCGCTCGTCGAAGCAATCGAGCAGCCGCATGTTGGCGACGCAGTTGAGCGCGGTGCCGCCGGTCAGCACGAGGCGGCTGCTGCCGGTCGCGCGGATCAGGTGCTCGACGATGTGCAGGAGCGCGTCCTCGAACACCATCTGCACGGCGGCCGCCTTATCGACGCGCTCCCGCGTGACCTCCGGGTGCCGCACGTCCTCGACGTTGAGGACCGTGTCCGGATTCCACATCTCCTCGACCGCGATCGGGTCGCCGAGGATGTCCCGCAGCTCCTCGCTGTACGGCTCTACCCAGGTCCGCTGCGGCCAGTTGGCGAGGGCCCGGTTGAGGCGCACTTCGCCGCTGGGCCCGAAATAGACGATCTGCCGCAGGCGGCGGTAGTAGCGGTTGGTGAGCCGGCTTCCATCTCCCCAGGCGGCGGCACCCATATAACGGCCCTCGGAGCTGAGCATCGGCCAGCCGCCCTGGGTCGAGCTGAGCATCCCGTAGAGCATGCCGAGGGAGTCGAGAGAAGTTCCTTCCTTGCGCAGCAGCGTCGAGCTGCGCGTCGCGGGCCTCGTAGAGGGATGTCGACGCGTCGTCGCCGGACCCGTCGAGGACGAGCACCATCGTCGGCTCGGGCTCGGCGGCGAAAGGGGACGAGGCGTAGCTGAAGTAAGCGTGGCTGTCGTGGTGGCGCATGCCGACGATCGGCGTCCTGCCGTCGACCCCGAGCTGCCGCCGCAGCCGCTTCGCGCTGGTCCAGATCATCTTCGCGATCTCGTCGTCCATCACCTGGTCGGAGTGCTCTTTGAGCCGCGGCGACAGCGTCGCCGGGACCTCCTCCATGATCGGCCGGCAGACAAACGTGACCATCGCCTGCGCGTAGTCCCAGCAGCTCACGCAGGCCGCGAGATCCGCTGGCCCGAGGCTCATCTCGGCCATCCGCGCCCGCACCGCCTCGATCGCCCGCTCCGGATAGGCGCTGGAGTGCTTGACACCCGTGTAGCGCTCCTCCTCTTCGTTGCAGATCAGCTCCACGGCGCCGCTCGCTGAGACCCGGACCAGCGCCGCGCCGGAGTTGTGCATGCCGAACCCGACTCCGACCAGGTAGGCCTCGCGGCCGGAACGGATCCTCTCCTGCAGGCCGCCGAGCTGCTCGCGACCGCTCGCGCTCTCGACCCCGACCAGCCCGCGACGCGAGACCAGCCACTGAACCGGGGGAAGCGCGGCGCGGGTGGCGAAGTTGGCCAGATGCGGGTGGCTGGGGCCCTGCCTGCCGAAGACGCCCGCCTTTCCCCCTCCCATCGACCTGATGTTAGAGGGGTTTACATTCGTGTTTATGGAAGTAGCTACTTTTTCCCAAATTCGAGGCTAACTCCGGCCGGGAACAGTCGGTCCGATCGCCGCGCGTATCCTGGCGGCGATGACCGTCACCGGAGAGAGAGCCGACCGGCTGCTGAGTTCGCTCGGCTACGAGTCGTGGCGCCCGGGCCAGCGGGAGGCGGTGATCGCCGCCTTGGAAAAACGCGACTCGTTGATCGTGATGCCGACGGGCGGCGGCAAGAGCCTCTGCTACCAGCTGCCCGGGCTCGCCACCGAGGACCTGACGATCGTGGTCTCGCCGCTGATCGCCTTGATGCGGGATCAGTGGACGCGGCTGACGGCGGCCGGGCACCCGGTGGCGATGATCTCCTCGAACATGGACGGTGAGGCGGTGCGCCGCTCGCTGGGGATGGTGCGCGGCGGTGAGGCGCGGATCGTCTACTGCTCGCCGGAGCGGTTCGGCTCGACCGTCTTCCTCGACGCGCTGGCGCAGCGGCGGATCGACCTGATCGCGGTCGACGAGGCGCACTGCGTCTCCGAGTGGGGGCACGACTTCCGGCCCGACTACCTGCGGCTGCCGCAGATCGCCGACCGGCTCGGGCGGCCGACGGTGATGGCCTGCACGGCGACGGCGACGAAGATGGTCGCCGCCGAGATCGCCTCCCGCTTCGGGATGCGCGAGCCGCTGCAGGTGCGCTCCGGCTTCGACCGCCCCAACCTCTCCTTCGACGTCGTCCCGCTCGAAGGCACCGGCTCCAAGGCGCGGCGCCAGGCGCTGCTGGAGGCCGGGCTCGCCGACCCCGCCAACCGGCCGGCGATCGTCTACTGCGGCACCCGCAAGGACACCGATGAGGTCGCCGAGGTCCTGCGCGAAGCTGGCCAGAACGCCCTCCCCTACCACGCCGGGATGGAAGCCGAACAGCGGACCTCGGTCCAGCGGCGCTTCATGGGTGGCGAGGTCGACGTGATCGTCGCCACCAACGCCTTCGGCATGGGGGTCGACAAGGCCGACGTGCGCTCGGTCTGGCACATGGCGATCCCGACCAGCGTCGAGGCCTACTACCAGGAGGCCGGGCGCGCCGGGCGCGACGGGCTGCCGGCCCGCGCCGTGCTGCTGGCGATGAAGATGGACCTCGGCCGCCTCGTTCGCTTCAACGAACAGCGCGCCGGCGACCCCGAGCTGGCGATCGCCCACGAGCGCGGCTGGCGCGCCTACCACGCGATCAAAGCCTTCATCTACTCCGAGCGCTGCCGCCGCCGCTCGCTGCTCGACCACTTCGGCGACCGCCTCGCCGGGGCGCCGCTGGAGCGCTGCTGCGACGTCTGCGACGCCCAGAGCTGGCTGCCGGACCCGGAGACGATCGTCGTCCGCCGGAGCAGGAAGAGCAGCGGCTCCTCCGCTCCACCTCCCGAGCTCTCCCCCGGCGACGAGCAGCTGTTCGAAGCGCTGAAAGCGTGGCGCCTGGGCGCCGCCGCCGGCAAGCCCGCCTACACCGTCGCCAACAACCGCACCCTCGGCGCGATCGCCGCCGTGCGCCCAAGCAGCGAGGGCGCCCTGATCGAGATCAGCGGCGTCGGCCCCAGCTTCATCACCAAGTTCGCCTCCGAAGTGCTGGCGATCGTCGCCGAGCACCCCGCCGCCCTGGCCGCCTGACGCGCCCTCCCGCGCGCGCGTCCGGGAGCCGCTGGGTCAGCCGCGCGGCGGGCGCCGCTGGGTCAGGCCCTGCAGCACGACCTCGATCGGCGACCGGTGCACCTTGCCGTTGCCGTTGGTCGACTCGCGGGCGCGGCGGACCTCCAGCGCGACTTCGCCGACCTGGGCGCCGACCTCGCCGACCTTCTTCGCCGCCTTCGTCAGGTCCTGGAACTGACCTTGCCCAGTCGGCTCTTGTGGTGGGCCTGACGAGCGCCCAGCGCGAGGCCGCCGGCGGCTCCGGCCAGGGCGGCTCCGCCGGCCAGCAGCGGCACCTTGGCCTTGCCGGCGACGCTGGCGACCTTGCTGCCAGCGTCCTTGGCGGTTGCCTCGACAGTCTCGAGCACCGCCTGCGGCTTACCGGGCGCCGAATTGCCCGCCGACGGGCTCGATTTGCTCGAGGCCGCGCTCGATTTGCTCGAGGCCGCGCCCGACCTGGCGGTCGAGGGTTTTTTGGCTTTCGCCGTGCTGGCTTTCGCCGCGCGCGCTTTTCTCGGTTTGCTCGAGGACGCGCTGTTTTTCGATTTGCTTCGCGACGAGCTCGATTTGCGTTTTCTCGCCGCCGCTTTCGTTTCAGCCATCGGTCTCTCCTCCTTGGTGGGTTCCCTCCCGAACCCATCAAGTGCCCCGATCCGGTCGATCCGAAACGCCCAAAGAGCGGCGATCGCCCACCTCCCGGCCGCTCGACGTGGGTACGCCGAGCGGCGGATTGCCGATCACTCTCCCTGGCTAGCTCGTTGCCCGAGTGCGGCGGTGGCAGCTCGCGGCGAGCATACGCGGGTTTTGCCGTGTTGTGAAGGTCATGGACGTACCCAGTCGAAGAGGTCGCGGATGACCCGTGGACACAAGGTCCGGGCCGCGGCATGCGCGTTGGCCGCCGTGGCCCTGCTGGCGCTCGCCCTCGCGGCGACGGCCGGCGCCGGCCTGCTCGAACCGCGCGGCAAGAAGGTCTGGTTCGGCGTCTCCGACACCGGCGACCCGGCCGACTTCGGCGCCTTCTCGACCGCTGTCAGCAAGCACCCGGCGGTGGTCGAGTCCTTCCGCACCTGGGGCAGCGACTTCCCGGACTCGATCCAGCGCTGGGAGACGGCACGGGCGCGGCCGCTGATCCACATCACCACCGCCGACAACAACGACGGCCACGAGATCATCACCCCGCGGGGCATCGCCCACGGCGACGGCGACGAATACCTGGCCCGCCTCAACCGGCTCTTCTACGAGAAGGAAATGCGGGCCTACGTGCGGCCGTTGGGCGAGCCCAACCGCTGCCTCAACGTCTACGCCGCCTACGACTGCGGCGGCGCCCCGCGCGACGCCGCCCACAAGCCCCGCTGGTACAAGCTCGCCTTCCGCCGCATCTACGTGATCGTCCACGGCGGCGGCAAGGCGAAGGAGATCAACCGGCGCCTGGCCGAAGCCGGGCTGCCGCCGCTGACGATCCGCATCGGCGGCCTGCCGAAGGCACCGATCGCGATCGTCTGGAGCCCGCTGCCCGCGGGCTCCCCGACCGTGCCGCAGAACCGGCCGCGCCACTTCTACCCGGGCTCGAAGTGGGTCGACTGGGTCGGCACCGACTTCTACGCCTCCTATCCCGAATGGGGCGCGCTCAGCGGCCTCTACAACCGCTACGCGGGCGAAAAGCCGTTCGCGCTGACCGAGTGGGGGGTCGAAGCCGGCGACGACCCCGGCTTCGTCAACGGGATCTTCAAGTGGGTGAAGACGCACCCGCGCTGCAAGATGCTCGTCTACTACCAGGACTTCGGCATGCACCAGCAGCTACCGGATCCAGAACTACTCGGCCAGCCTCGCGGTGCTCAAGGCCCGCCTGCACTCCGGTCTCTTCCCGTCCTACGCGCCGGGTGCGCCGCAGCCACCGCCGCCCCCGCAGGGTGGGGTCGGGACGCCGCGGCCCTAGAGCCCTTCGCCCGCTTCGACTTCTCTCCCTCCGGCTTCGTCTTCTCCTTCGCCCCCGGCTGGAACGGTTCCAGCGCGGTGATGCTCGAGTAGCCGGTGAGGTAGAGGCGGCGGCCGTCGGAGATCACCGGCGTGTAGGTGCCGTAGGGGTAGTGGAAGACGCGCTTGCCGCTGCGCATCATGAAGCCGGAGGTCGTCTTGTTGGTGAACTCGGCGGCGTAGACGATGTCCCCCACCGCCGAGAGCGAGCCGATCACCTGGCCGCCGGCCGAGCGGCTCCAGCGCACGCTGCCGTCCTTGGCGTCGAGCGCGTAGACGTTGCCGTCGAAGGAGCCGATGAAGACGGTCGGCGGGCTGTGGCGGGTGTTGGCGACGGTCGGGCCGGAGTAGACGTAGCCGCCGGTCGAGTAGCTCCAGGCGAGCTCGCCGTCGCTGATGTCGAAGCTGTAGACGCGGCCGTCGTTGTTGCCGGAGTAGACGCGGCCGTAGGCGACGGCCGGAGTCGAGTAGAACTGGCCGGAGGCGCCGAAGCCGGGCCCGAGCGAGCCGCTCTGCCAGACGACCTTGCCGGTCTTGGCGTCGACCGCGTTCATATAGCCGCCGTAGTCGCCGACGTAGAGGCGGCCGCCGTAGTAGGCCGGCGCCGCCTTGACCGGGCCGCCGAGCTGGGCGACCCAGCGCACGTTGCCGCTGATCGTGCTGAGCGCGTAGAGGCCGCCGTCCTCGCAGCCGAAGTAGACGGTGCGGTCGACGACGACCGGCGAGGACTCGGCCCGCCCCGGCAGCGACTTCTTCCAGATCGTCCGGCCGGTGGCGGCGTCGAGCTTGACGATGTGGCCGGGGACGAGGTTGACGATGTAGAGACGATGGCGGTAGTAGGTCGGCGTCGAGGCGTTGAGCGCGCCGATCCGGCGCTCCCAAAGAACCTTCCCGGTGTCGGCGTCGAGCGCGTAGGCGAAGCCGTTGTTGTTGACGAAGTAGAGCTTGCCGCCGACGTAGATCGGCGGGAACTCCAGCAGCGGCTTGTCCCGGTAGCGCCAGAGTTTGCGGAACGGGGGCTTGATCCCCTTCGCCGGCAGGTAGCGGGTGCGGGCCGGGTTGAGCCCGTACATCGGCCAGTTGACCGTCTTCGCTTCCCGCGGCGGCGCTTTCGGCTTCTGCGGGACGAAGGTGGCGTCGGGGTTGTGGACGTCGGCCGGGCGCTTCAGCAGCTCGTAGCCGACGGCGGCGGCGCTGAAGATCAGCGCCGCGGCGAGCAGGGCGACCGCGACCCAGCGGTTGCGGTGCAGTAGGTGCTCGGCCTCGCGCAGCAGCGATGCGTGGCGGCGGCGGGCCTGAGGCCCGCCCTCAACCATTCGCCGCGCGCCGCTCTGCCTCTTTGGCGATCCCGCCCAGCAGCTGCCCGACCCCGAACTTCACCCCGGCGACGACGGCGGCGCCGACCAGCGGCACGGTCGGCGTGGTGCGAACGGCGTAGACGACCTTGGTCCCGCCCGCCTCCGGGGTCAACTCGACCGTGCCGACGTGGTCGCGCACCGGCAGCCCGGAGAGCAGCGTGTAGGAAAAGCGCGTGGAGGGTTCGTAGGCGACCACTTCCTCGCGCAGCGGCGGCCCGACCGCTGACAGCTTGCGGATCGCGCCGACCCCGTTCGGCGCCGGCTCGCCCTCGCGCTCGAGCTCCGCCCTGCGCAGCGGCGTGATCTTCGCGTAGCCGCGGTGGTCGGTCAGCACCGCGAAGACGGTCTCGGGCGGCGCCGCCACCTGGCGCTGGTAGGTGAAGCTGGCCATCGGCGGAAGGCTATAGGCCGGGCCGGGCCATCCCGCTACCGGTTGAGCTTCCAGCGCTGCGGGTCGCTCCCCGCGACCGCCGTCACCTCGCCGGCCAGCGCCATGTGGTCGAGGCAGGAGAGGACGATCTGCAGGACCCAGGCGCTGGCCGGGCTGTCGAGGTTCTCCGGCCCGAGGATCTCGGCGACGATCTCGAAGGCCATCCGCTCCTCGCCGGAGAGCGCCTCGCGGACCTTGCCGAGCAGCTCCCCGACCTGGCGCCGCGCCTCGGCGATCTTCGCCTCGGGGTCGCGGAAGGGGCGGCCGTGGCCGGGCAGGCAGAGTTCGGTCTCCAGCGGCTCGACCGTGGCGAGGCTGGTGAGGAATTCGCCAACCGGGTCGGGCGTGTGGCCATAGTCGAAGAAGAGCACGGTGCGGCCGAGCAGGTGGTCGCCGGAGATCATCAGCTTGCGCTCGGGGTTGTGGAGGACGACGTGCGAGGGGGCGTGGCCCGGCGTCTCGTAGACCTGCCAGGCGCCGAGGCCGGTCTCCACCTCGACCCCGGGAACGAGCTCGCGATCGGGCACCTGGATCGCGTCGATCCCGGTCTCTTCGTCGCTCTCGCGCGACTCGCGGTAGCGCTCCAGCGCCGCCACCGGGACGCCGCTCTGGCGGGCGACCTCGAGCCGGTGCTCGAGCGCCGCCGCCGGGTCGTCGGCGAGCAGCCGCACGTGCTCCCAGGCCGGGTGCATCCAGAGCTCGCAGCCAGCCGCCTCGACGATCCCGGCGGCGAGGCCGTAGTGGTCGATGTGGGAGTGGGTGCAGACGAGCAGGCCGATGTCCTCGACCCCGTGGCCGGCCTGGGCCAGGGCGAGGTCGAGCTGGCGCAGCCGCCCCTTGCCGCCCATGCCGGTGTCGAAGAGGACGATCCCGTCGCCGCTCTCGATCGCCCAGGCGTTCCCGTGCGGAACCCCCGGCCAGGGCAGCGGCAGCCGCAGCCGCCAGACCCCCGGCAGCACCTTCTCGGTCCGCGGCGCGTTCGCCCGTGCCTCACCAGCCATCAGCGCATCCTCTCACTCCCGGCCGATGGGCCTCAGACGTCCGCCATATGGACGCCTGAGGCCCATCGGCCCTCAGTTCGGGCGCTCGAACTCCTGCATGACGCCGGCGACGGCGAAGCAGAGGGCGCCGGTGAGGGTGCCCCAGTTGGCGATGCCGATCGCGACCATGTCGCCGTCGGCCCGGACCAGGGAGGCGACGGCGGAGACCATGAAGAGGACCGAGCCGAGCTGGTTGACGGCGACGATACGCCAGCCGAGGTCGCGCGGGCGCCAGCAGGGCAGCCAGCTGCCGGAGATCTCGACCATCGCCAGGTGGCCGGAGACGAGGAAGAGGGCGCAGCCGACCATGTCGGGGGACCAGACCAGGCGGTCGTACTGAGCGGGGCTGAGGTCACCGATAAACGAGTCGATGAGGTTGATCGCGAAGACCAGGGTGCCGACGAAGAGGACGACGGTGCTGATCCACTCCAACCGCGCCGGCTCGACCGACCACCAGCTCCAGCGCCCCTGGCCCGGCCCGTTGATGATCTGCAGCGCGGCGGCGTAGGCGCCGGTGCTGAAGAAGACGCCGCCGACCAGGTAGACCCCGGCAGCGAGCCGCGGCCCACCGACGTCCGCCTGCGCAAACACCGCCCCGAGCGCGAACAGCGAGCCGCCGATGACAAACGCCGTCGCCGAAACCGCGTTGATCCGCCGGCTCCGCTCCGACACCCGCCGCCGACCGGTGGGCTGCCGGTCGACGGGCCGATTTGTCGAGTCTGTGGCGACATTTCGGCCCATCGGCCGGAGCGTATGGCCTACGCCGCTGGTGCGTATCCGCCCAGCTCAGGCCACTCGCCTACCGCAGGCGCAAGCACCCTTCGCGAAGCTCCGCGGTTCCCTTCCCACCAAATAGGTGGATATGGAACCGCGCAAGTCCGTTCGACCCCTGAGCCCAGTTCCGTGGTTCCTTTTCCACGGAATGCGGGGGTAGCGAACCGCCGAGAGTCGACTCAGGGTTTTGATGCATCGTCGGGATGCATCACGGAGCTACGAAGGTGGCGGGGTCGGGACCGGTGCGGTCGCCGGCGTCGAGGCGGGCGATCGCGGCCATGTCGTCCTCACTCAGCTCGAAATCGAAGACATCGGCGTTCTCGCGGATCCGCTCCGGGGTGACCGATTTGGGGATGACGACGTTGCCGAGCTGCAGGTGCCAGCGCAGGATCGTCTGGGCCGGCGTCTTCTCGTGATGGGCGGCGATGGTTTCGAGCGTGTCGTCGTCGAGCAGCTCGCCCTGGGCGAGCGGGCTCCAGGCCTCGGTGGCGATGCGGTGCGCGGCGTGCCAGTCGCGCAGCTCCTGCTGCTGCAGGCTCGGGTGCAGCTCGATCTGGTTCACCGTCGGCAGCTTCCCGGCCTCGGCCTCGAGCCGCTCCAGGTCCTCGACCCGGAAGTTGGAGACGCCGATCGAGCGCGATCGGCCTTCCTCCTGGATCTTCTCGAAGGCGCGCCAGGTGTCGAGGTAGCGGTCCTCACTCGGCATCGGCCAGTGGATCAGGTAGAGGTCGACGTGGTCGAGCCCGAGCCGCTCCAGGCTCTTGTCGAAGGCGGCCAGGGTCGAGTCGTAGCCCTGCTCGGAGTTCCAGAGCTTGGTCGTGACGAAGACGTCCTCGCGCGGCAGCCCGGCGGCGGCCAGGGCCGCGCCCACGCCCGCCTCGTTGCGGTAGGCGGCGGCGGTGTCGATGTGGCGGTAACCGGCGGCCAGCGCCTCTTCGACGGTCGCCTGAGTGTCCTCGGGCGGCACCTGGAAGACGCCAAAGCCGAGCTGGGGGATCTCGGTGCCGTCGTGCAGAAAGACGGTGGGAATCGCGGTCACTTCGTTCATCACGTCTTGGCTCCGTTCGCTCGGGTCTCGAACCAGTCGAGTACCCGCGGGGGGAGCCGAATATGCCGGGCGCGGCGGGCTAGCTGGTGGCGAGGCCGATGGCCAGCAGCGGGAAGGAGAACATCACGCCCAGGTAGGCGCCGGTCGCGGCGCCCTGCTTGAGGCTGCCGGTGCGCGAACGGGCGCCGGAAACGACGCCGACGAGGAAGATGAAGGCCGCGATTCCGAGGCCGAGCCAGAAGACGGGAGGCATGCGGCGGCGAGCCTATCGAAAGAGGTACGTTGAGCGGGCTTTGATGGCCTGGATACGCCGCTTGTTCCTGGGGCTCGCGACGATCGCGCTGCTCTGCCTGCCCGCCACCGCCTCGGCGGCGGTCAACACCAAGGACAACGCGCTGCTGCCGCCCCAGACCGCCGGCGAAGCCGCGGCCCAGAAGCTGGCCGAGACCTACGCGCCGATCACGATGCTGCGCGAACAGGAGGAACCGCCCTGCGAAAAGAGCGCCGAGCAGTACGAGCCGACGACGGTCGACACCGTGCTCGGCAACCCGACCGTCACCCTCACCCACGAAGACCTCGCGAGCGGGAAGCTGGAAGACCTCGAGAAGGCGCCGACCGCCGCCGACATCGCCGGCCTCCCCGCGGGCTACTACCTCGACCTCGAAGGCAAGGTGCTGGGCGACACCTGCGTCTACGCCCGCGCCTTCGAGAAGCTGGTCGCGGAAGGCAGGGCTCCGCCCGTCGCCTACGCCCACATCGCCCGCGAACCTAACCACTCCGGCTTCGTCCTCCAGTACTGGTTCTTCTGGTACTTCAACCAGTTCAACGACCTGCACGAGGCCGACTGGGAGGGGATGCAGCTCAGCTTCGAAGCGGAAACGACGACCGCAGCGCTGCGCGAAGAACCGGACGAGATCATCGTCTTCCAGCATGCCGGCGGTGAGCGCGCCGACTGGGGCGACGCCAAGGTGCAGAAGGAAGGCACGCACCCGATCGTGTACCCGGCCGCCGGCTCGCACGCGACCTTCTACGACTCCGCCGTCTACATCCAGAACGGTCAGCGCGGCTCCGGCGTCGGCTGCGACAACACGACCGAACCGCTGCGCGAACTGCGCCCGCAACCGGTCCTGCTGCCGGAAACCGCCTCCGAAGGGGGGCCGTTCCGGTGGCTCAGCTACAAGGGCCGCTGGGGCGAACGGGAAAAGGGCTTCAACAACGGGCCGACCGGCCCGATCACGAAGACGGTCTGGCGCGAACCGTTCGCCTGGATGGCCAAGCAGCGCACGACCAGCCCACACCTCCCCGGCGGCTCGATCGCCGGCCCGCAGATCACCGGCGTTTTCTGCGGCGCCGTCGCCGCCACCTCGGACTTCATCAACCTGGAGGCGAAGTCCCGCTCCCTGGCGATCGGCACGCTGGTCGCGCTCGGGGTCCTGATCGCGCTCTTCGTCGGCTTCACCCGCTGGGGCCCGGTCGACCTCACCGAGCTGCGGGCAAAGCGGGCGTTCGGCCAGCTCGTCCGCACCGCGCGCCAGCTCTACGGCCGCCACTGGCGAGTCCTGCTCCCGATCGCCCTGGCCGGGCTGGTGATCGTCGCCGCCACCAACCTGCTCGCCAGCGTGCTCGGCACCAACAGCGGCGCCGACCAGGCCGCCGGCCGCTCCGGCGTCAACCTGGCGCTTGGAGATCTGGTCGCCTCGTTCGCCTACCCGGTGGCGCTGGCCGTGGTCGCGGCGATCGTGGTGATCTTCGTACGGCTGCTGGCGGAATCCGAGCCAGCCGGCTTTCGCGCCTGCTGGGGAGGAATGAGGAAGCGCTTCTGGAAGATCGTCGGTGCCCTGCTGCTCGCCAGCCTCGGGATCACGCTCATGGCCATAACCGTGATCGGCCTCCCCTTCGCGATCTGGAAGCTGGTCGGCTGGTCCTTTGCCGGGCAGGAAGTCCTGTTCACCGACAAGTCGATCCGCGAGTCGCTGCGCGGCAGCTCCGAGCTGGTCCGCGGCCGCTGGTGGCGCGCGGTCCGGGTTGTCGTCTTCCTCGTCGCGATCCTCTTCGTCGCCGGGCCGGTCCTGACCCTGGGGCTGATCTTCACGCCGCTGCCGTTCCTGCTGATCAACCTGCTCGGGGCGCTGATCTTCTCGCTGCTGCTGCCCTACGTGGTGATCGCCCAGACGCTGCTCTACTTCGACCTGCAGGCCCGGGCGGAGGCAGAGCCGGCGAAGCCGCGGCGCTCCTGGCGTCCCTGGCGCCCGCGCCAGTTCGGGCGGCGGCTCGCCGAGCCGGCCCCGCAGCCCGCCACCAGCGGATAGGTTTCCCAGCGTGAAGCTGCTCGCCTTCAGCGACCTGCACCGCGACCTCGAGCAGGGCGCGAAGCTGGTCGAGATGGCGGCCGCGGCCGACGTCGTGATCGGGGCCGGCGACTTCGCCTCGGTCCACGAGGGCCTGGAGGAAACGATCGGCGCCCTGGCGGCGATCGCGACTCCGACCGTGCTCGTCCCCGGCAACAACGAGACCGCCGACGCGCTGCGGGCCGCGGCCGCCGGCTGGAGCGCCGCCACGGTGCTGCACGGCGAGGCGACGACGATCGACGGGGTCGAGTTCTTCGGGCTCGGCGCCGGGATCCCGGTCACCCCGTGGGAATGGAGCTTCGACCTCGACGACGAGGAGGCCGGCAAGCGACTGGCGGCCTGCCCCGAGGGGGCGGTGCTGGTCCTCCACTCCCCCCCGCGCGGCCACTGCGACGCCAGCGCCGACGGCACCGAATTCGGCAGCCCGGCGCTGCTGCGGGGGATCGAAGCGAAGCAGCCTCGGCTGGCGGTCTGCGGGCACATCCACGAGTCCTGGGGCTGCGAGAGCCAGATCGGCGCGACGCCGGTCCGCAACCTCGGCCCGACCGGCACCTGGATCGAGCTCTAGGCCGCGTGGAGTCGAGCGCCCCCAAGCGCGCCGGGCTCGTCCTCGGGACGCTGATCCTGGTCGCCGGCGTCGCCAACCTCAACCTCGCCGTCGCCAACGTCGCCCTGCCGGACATCGGCAAGGCCTTCGACGCCGGCCAGACGATGGTCGACCTGATCGCGGTCGGCTACTCGCTCGGCCTCGCCGCCTCGGTCCTCTACCTCGGCGCGGTCGGCGACCGCTACGGGCGCAAGACGCTGCTGCTGCTCGGCATGGCGCTGACCGTTCCCTTCGCCGTCCTCGCCGCCCTCGCCCCCAGCGCCGAGGTGCTCTTCATCGCCCGCGTGCTCGGCGGCGTCGCCGCCGGCATGGCCTATCCGACGACCCTGGCCCTGATCACGGCCCTGTGGTCCGGGCAGGAGCGGACGAAGGCGATCGCGCTCTGGTCGGCGCTCGGCGGCGGCGTCTCGGCGCTCGGCCCGCTGGTCGCGGGAGCGCTGCTGGAAGGGTTCGAGTGGGGCTCGGTCTTCATCATCAGCGCGCCGCTGGCGGCGATCGCCCTCTTCTTCGCCTGGAAGCTGATCCCCGCCCATGTCAACGAGACGACCGAGCCGGTCGACCACCTCGGCGGCATCCTCTCGATCGCAATGGTGGCGACTCTGGTGCTGGCGATCAACCTCGCGCCCGAACCCGGCAAGGGCACGACCGCGATCATTCTCGGGATCCTCGCCCTGGCGGCGGCGGGCGCCTTCGTGCTGCGCCAGCGCCGGGTCAGGATCCCGCTCTTCGACCTCGCGATCGCCGGCCGGGCGACCTTCTGGGTCGCCGCTCTGGCCGGGATCATCGTCTTCGGCTCGCTGATGGGGGCGATGTTCATCGGCCAGCAGTTCGTCCAGAACGTGCTCGAATACTCGACCCTGCAGGCCGGTCTGGCGATCCTGCCGGGAGCGCTGGGGATGATCGTCGTCGCCCCGCGCTCGGCCAGGCTCGTCGCCTCGCACGGCTCTCGCTTCACCCTCCTGGTTGGCTTCGTCTTCTGCCTCCTCGCCTTCTTCGAGATGCTGCTGTTCTGGGATGAGGGAGTCGCCTACTGGGTGGTCGGGGCCGGCTATCTGCTGATGGGGGTGGGAGTCGGCTTCGCCGGCACCCCGGCCTCGCGCTCGCTGACCGGCTCGGTGCCGGTCAAGCGGGCGGGCATGGCCTCCGGCACCGCCGACCTCCAGCGCGACCTCGGCGGCGCGATCATGCAGTCGATCTTCGGCGCCCTCCTGACCGCCGGCTACGCCGCCAGCTTCAGCTCCCAGATCGCCGCCTCGCCGCAGTCCGAAAAGGTCACCGAGCAGGTCCAGAACGAGCTGACCAAGTCCTTCGCCAGCGCCGCCGGCACCGCCCAGCAGTACCCCGAATACGCGCCGCAGATCGTCGCCGCGGCCCGCGACTCGTTCCTCGAAGGGGGCGACTGGACCTACGCGGCGGGGATGATCGCCGTCACCCTCGGCATCGGCGTCGTCTTCTTCCTCTTCCCCAAACGCGAGCGCGAGCTGGAGCTGCTGGAGCGCTTCCACGCCGAAGACGCGACGGCGGCGAAGTTGTCGACTTGACCCACCCATAGTGGGGTCAAGTCGACAACTTCAAACGACGGGCTTGGATAATGCGGGGGTGTACCGCCTGGTCAAAGCCGCCGACGCCTTCTGGCGGCCCTCGAACCAGATGCGGGTCGAGAACACCGACCTCGGCAAGCAGCTGGGGGCGAGTTCGCTGGGGGCGCGGCTGTGGCGGCTGGCGCCGGGGCAGGCCTCGACCAGGCACCGCCACATCCAGACCGAGGAGCTCTACGTCCTGCTCGAGGGCCGCGGGCGGGTGCGGATCGGCGAGGAGGAGCCGCTGACCCTGGCGCCGCTGGACTCGCTGCTGGTCGAGCCGGGCACGACCCGCCAGCTCTTCAACGACACCGAGGCCGATCAGCTCTGGCTCGTCGCCAGCGCGCCACCGGAGGCCGCCAACACGCTGGAGATGAGCGAGGAGCTGATGCGCCAGATCTACCCGGACGGGCCGAAAGCGCTGCCGCCCGAGCTGGACGGCTGAGACCAGCCAGGCCGAGCGAGGCCGGGCACTAGGTTTAGACGGTGCCAGCCGAGTCCTCCACCGGCATCGCCTTCGAGAGCAAAGCGGGCCGCTGGCTGCTCGCCACCGCCGTCGCCGGCTCGGGGATGGCCTTCCTCGACGGCACCGTCGTCAACGTTGCCCTGCCGGACATCGGCCGCGACCTCGGCGCCAGCACCAGCGCCCTGCAGTGGATCCTCAACGGCTACCTGTTGACCCTGGCCTCGCTGATCCTGCTCGGCGGCTCGCTCGGCGACCGCTACGGGCGCCGGCGCGTCTTCGTCCTCGGCGTCTGGCTCTTCACCGCCGCCTCGCTGCTCTGCGCGCTGGCGCCGAGCACGGAGCTGCTGATCTTCGCCCGCCTGATCCAGGGGGTCGGCGGGGCGCTGCTGACGCCCGGCAGCCTGGCCCTGATCGAGGCCAGCTTCCGGCCCGGCGACCGTGCCCGCGCGATCGGCGCCTGGTCGGGTCTGGGCGGCGTGGCGACGGCGCTGGGGCCGCTCCTGGGCGGCTACCTGATCGGGGCGATCTCCTGGCGGGCGATCTTCGTCATCAACCTGCCGATCGGCGCCTTCGTCGCCTGGGCGGCGACCAGGCACGTGCCGGAGAGCCGCGACCCGATGGCGAGCGGGCGCCTCGACCTGAGCGGCGCGGTGCTGGCGGCGCTGGGACTGGCCGGCACCACCTACGCGCTGATCGAGGCACCGGGGCAGGGCGCCTCGGCGGCGGTCCTCGTCAGCGCCATCGGCGGCGTCCTCGCGCTCATCGCCTTCTTCGTCGGCGAGCGCCGCAGCGCCAACCCGATGCTGCCGCTGGAGATCTTCCGCTCGCGCCAGTTCAGCGCCGCCAACGGCGTCACCTTCGTCGTCTACGCGGCGCTCGGCGGCTTCTTCTTCCTGCTCGTCTCCTTCCTCCAGATCTCGCTCGGCTACACCCCGATCGAGGCCGGCGCCGCCTCACTGCCGGTGACCCTGCTGATGCTGGCCTTCTCGGCCCGCTCCGGGGCGCTGGCACAGCGGATCGGCGCCCGCCTGCCGCTCACGGTCGGGCCGCTGGTGATTGCCCTCGGCCTGCTCTGGATGACCCAGATCGAACCGGGCGACAGCTACGTGTCCGCCGTGCTGCCGCCGGTGATCGTCTTCGGCCTCGGCCTCACCCTGGTCGTCGCCCCGGTCACCGCAACCGTGCTCGCCGCCGCCGACAGCCGCCACTCCGGCGTCGCCTCGGGCGTCAACAACGCCGTCGCCCGGGTCGCCGGCCTGCTCGCCGTCGCCGTGCTGCCCGCGGTCGCCGGTCTCACCGGTGACAGCTTCTACGACCCGGCGAAGATGACCAGCGGCTTTCACATGGGAATGGCCGTCTGCGCCGCGATCGCCGCCTTCGGCGGCATCCTCGCCTGGTTCACGATCAGCTCCGAGGTCCTCCATGCCGAGGCGGAGCCAGGCGGCGACACCCCCGAGCGCCTGGCCGAGGACTTCAGCTGCGGCGTCGGGGCGCCGCCGCTACGGCCGGGGCGCGAGGCGGATTGCGAGTTGGAGCCGGTGGCAGTCGCACGGGAGTGAGCAACGAGGTGGGTCAGAGCAGGGCGGCGAGAGTGCTGGCAGCGGTCTGGCGCAGCAGCGCCACGCCGATCGCGCGCGAGAGCTCCGCTTCGCGCCGCTCCATCTCGTGCGACTGCGGAATGCGCGCCGGGGCCTCGTCCAGCGCCGGCCCGCGCGAGGGCGCGCTGGCGGCGCCGGCCCCGGTGCTCCCGGCGAGGCAGGCCATCACCCCCTGGGCGATCAGCCGCGCCCGCAGTTCGGCCCCGGCTTCGATCGGGTGCAGGTCGTCGGCCTGCATCAGCTCCGGGTGGCGGAAGACGGCCCCCTGCCAGTCGGGCGTCTGCGTGCCCGGCCGCGAGGCGGCGAACTCGGCCACGGTGCGGTTCTTGCCGCTGTCGTCGACGCCGCCGGGGTGCAGGCCGTGGATCGTCGGCACGACCATGCAGCGATCCCCTATCGTCGCCGCCACCTTGCCCAGGTTTTCGGCCAGGATCTGCGGATAGCTGGGGTTGTCGTTGGTCCCCGCGTCGAAGACGATCACCCGCTGCGAGGGGTCGTAGCTTTCTTCGAACAGTTCGAGGATCTGGTAACTGTTGTAGCCGCCGACCGCGTTGACCGTCAGCGGCACCCCCGGCAGGAACTTCTCCAGGTAGGGCGAGGTCAGTTCCTCGAGGCTGTCGCCGACCACCAGCACTCCCCCGCTCGGCGCCGCCCGGGCGGCGGGGGCCAGCGCCGCCAGCGCCAGAGCCGCGACCACGATCGCCATGCCCACGGTCCACCTCGTCGCCCCCATCGCCCGCATTTCTACACTACGCCGCGATGACGCCCGCGCCGCTCGAAGCCCAGCGCCTGGCCCTGCTGGGATGCACGCTGGGGGTGGCGCTCGCCCTCGCCCTGTCCGCCTGCGGAAGCGACGGCGCCGCCACCGCGCAGAGCACCGCCGCGACCGCCCCGAAGCCGGGGGCGGGCGTCCGGGGGGCCACCAGCCGGCCCTGCCCGGCCAAGCTCGACGCCTTCGCCGACTCGCTCGACCGCCTGCGCCACCAGCTCGCGATCGGCCTCAGCTACGGCCAGTACGCGGGCCGGGTCCGGGCGCTCCAGGGCGCCTACGAGGAGATTCCCGTCGGCCGCCTCGCGATCGCCTGCCTCAGGGCGACCGGCTCCCCCGCCGAGCGGGCCTTCAACAAGTACGCCGACGCCGCCAACGCCTGGGGCGAGTGCCTCGCCGATGCCTCCTGCACCACCGCCGCGATCGAACCGGTCCTGCAGCGGAAGTGGCGCCTCGCCTCGAGCCTGCTGCCGGACTAGACGACCGCGCCCGGGGCGCCGCTCATCCCCGTGCCCCGCAACTGCGGGTCAGGGTCGAGGTCAGGCTCCTGCTGGCGAAGCCGAAGCTCGCCTTGGCGAAGGGGAAGGTCGCGCCCGGGAAACCCTTCGGCGCCGGGCAGGACGCGGAGAGGTAGCTGTGGGTCTTGCCATGGGAGCGGAAGACGCGGCCGAGGTCGAGCGAGATCCCGGTGATGTAGCCGGAGTTGCCGGTCACTTCGGGCAGCGACGCGCGCAAGGTTGTGCCAAAGGTCCCCTTGCTCTTCTGCAGGACGAACGTGAGCGTGAACGACGTCGGCACCGGGTCGGTGCCGTAAACGTGGGCGAGGATCGCCGGCCGCCCCTTGTCGATCCCGTTGAAGGCATAGAGCTTCCCCGAGGCCGGGAATGGCGCCTGCTGGGCGAACAGGACCTTCGCCTTGAACTGCCCTTCGCCGACCAGCGAGTCGCCGCAGGTGTCGAGGGCACTCTTGGTCGTCGCCGGCTGGATATCGCGCACGCTGCAGGTCGGCAGGCTGCCCGGGTCGAAGCGGCCGAAGCGGTTGATCGCGAGCGTGATCGTGCGCAGCTGCGGGGCGTCGCCGCTGTCGGTCGAGCCGATCTTCGCCGCCACCGAGACGTGCACCGGCGCCGACCCGTGCCGCGGCAGCGTGTGCGGTGAGAGGCTGCCGTCGAAGTTGACCCGCACCGGCCCGCGCTGCACGACCTCGGCCCGGGCCAGGGAGCCCAGCGCCAGGGCGAGGAGCACGGCGGCGAGCAGGGGAAGTCTTAGCTTTCGCAGGTTCATCGGCCGTCTCCGTTCGCTCGCTTGAAGTTGACGACCCGCTGCGCTCGCGCCGGGTCGCCGTTGGTGGGCGTGAAGGTGACCTCGGCCTTCACTCGCAGTCGTCCCAGTTTGGCGCGGGCGAGGGCCCGGTGCCCCTGGCGATTGAGTCGCAGGCGCAGGGTGCGCTCGCCGGCGGCGCTCGCCCTGGCGACGAGCGGGCGCAGCCCGTCGCCGGAGACCGAGACGGTGCCGGGACCCGGCAGGGTCGCGGTCAGGGTCGCCGCGGCGCCGGCGACCTGCGGGCGGGAGAGCTTGATCTGGGTTGCGGCGGCCTCGGCGCTCGAGCCCGCGGGGCTTGCCGGAAGCCCCAGCGTCGAGCCTGCGGCCGCAGGCGTCCCGGTCAGGGCCAGCGGGGCAGAGGCCGTGTAGGTCCCGTATTTGAAGACGGTGGCGCCTTCGTCGTTGCCACTGGTCGCGTAGAGGTTGGAGGCGGCGTCGAAGGCGAGCCCGGAGGGTTCGCCGTCGATCACTTTCTTCGCCAGCTGGCCGAGGAAGGCGCCGGAGGAGTCGAACTCGTCGATCGCCGCCAGCGGGTGTTCGAAGGCGGGCTGGAGGTTGTCGAGGACGAGGAGGTGCCCGTTGGAGGGGTCGACCGCGACCGCGGCGTCGGCCAGCGAGTTGAAGCCGCCCTGGGGAGTGGCGGCGCCGTCGATCTCCGCGACCGGATCGTTCAGGTCGGTGGCGGGTTCGAAGACCTTGACCGTGTCGGTGGCGGCATCGGGGACGTAGACCCTGCCGCCGAAGACGGCGATCCCGTAGGCGTCGCCGAGGTGCCGCGCCGACCCGCGATCGTCTGCAGCAGGGTGCCGGCGGGACTGTAGACGGCGACGTAGGTGCGGTCGACGACGTAGACGTCGCCGCTGCCCGGGTCGACCGCGACGCCGGTCGATTCGTCGGTGTCGAAGCTGGCCGGCGTCGGCAGCAGCCGTTCGACTCCCTCATGCCAGTCGTTGGCGTAGAGGGCGCCGCCGGGGCCGACGGCCAGCTGACAGGGGCCGTCGAGCGGATCGCCGGCGATCCGGGGGTCTTCGTAGAGTTTGTTTTTGAAGACGTCGACCACGTGGCTGTAGTACTCGGAGACGTAGACCTTGACGCCTTCAACCGCCACGCCGCAGGCGCCTTCGAGGTTTTCCCCCGGCATTCCGGGTTCGCTCCCGTTTTTCTTGATGTTCACCGCCGCTTCGGTGAGCAGCGCCCGTTCAGCCCGCGCCGCCGGCGCCAACGCCAGCGCCAGGAGCGCGGCACAGAGGCCCGCCAGCACCAGGTCGCGGACGCCGTGCTTGACCGCCATCGTCTGCCTCATCGGCCCTTCCCTTTCGACCCGCGGCCCTTGTGCTTGCCGCCCTTGCCCTTGCACTTGATCCCCAACCGCGGCCTCAGCTTGGCGCCGAGGTTGTTCTTGCCCGACCATCCGGGCGCTGGCGAACTGCGGCGCCGCGCAGAGGTTTTCGGAGTTTGACGAGGAGGCCGCGCTTGCCGCCGAAGAGGGTCATCACGAACTTGGAGACCGGCGCGTCGGGCAGGACTTCGAAGGTGCCGCGCAGGCCGCCGCGGACCGAGTCGATGCGCCCGACGACGTCGATCGCGAGGTCGTTGCCGCCGCCGCGCAGCGCGGCCACCAGGTCGGGCAGGGCGTTGTCGGAGGAGCGCAGGTAGACCGTGCCTTCCAGCGGCTCGCCCAGCAGCGGCGAGAAGGCCCTGGCGCTGGCCGTAGACCGAGCCGGCGGGGCAGGCTTCGCGGGCGAACTGGCCGCGGGTGCAGATCGTGTCGATGTGTTCCTGGGCGAGGAACTCCGAGGGCGGCAGGGTGACGGCGGCGGTGCCGATGTTGGCGTCGCCGGGCCGCGGGCGTGACTTCGGCCCGCAGCGACGGGTAGTTGCCGCGCTTGGTGCCGCCCTTGCAGCTTCAGGCTGAGCTTGCGGCTTGAAGTCGAGCGCGCCGCAGTTGAAGGCCTGGAAGGGGCTGGCGGCGCTGGCGCGTCGGTGTCGTCGGCCGGGATCGCCGAAGCGCTGCCCGGAGCCGTTCATGCGTCGAGGTCGACCGTGAACGGGGTCGCAGCTGGTCGGGTTGAGGGTGAAGCTGGGCCGGGAGATGTAGACGCGGATGTCGCGCAGGTGGATCGGGATGCCGTCGATGATGTGGGGGATCGGGTCCGAGCCGGCCGAGTCGATCGAGACCTGGGCGGTCTGGGGGTCGACCTTGATCGCCGAGCGGACGACGATCACGCCGAGGTCGAAGGGGCCGACCGTGGCCGAGTCGATCGCGACGATCGAGAAGGGGGAGCCGTGGAAGGGGCCGGCGAGGTAGAGGCCGCCGGGGGCGTAGGAGAGGACCGGGCCGACGCCGTAGCCGGCGACGGTGTGGCCGATCTCGCTCGCCGCCGGGCAGGAGGGGCGCGCGGTCTCTTCGAAGCCGCTGTTCGCGCTTGGCCGCCTCGATCGCCGCCTCCGGGCAGTAGGGGATGCCGGCCAGCTTGCCGGTCAGGCCCGGCGGCAGCGTCGCCGAGTAGGAGGTGATCTCCTGTTCGGTGTCGTTGCGGGTGAGGTGCAGGTAGAAGGGCGTGTAGGAGCCGGCGTTGGAGTTGAGCGGTGCCGGCCTGGGCGCTGGGGGCGAACGGGAGTGGGCCGCTGCGGGCAGGGCGCCGCCGCCGACGCCGGCGGCGATCGCGAACGGCGAGGCGCTGTGGCGGACCGCCGCCGGGGCCCGCCAGGGCGTGAGGTCGATCCCGGTCGCGAAGGTGCCGCAGGCAGCCGGCGTCGCCAGCGGGCTGCGCTGGCCTTCGCGGAAGTGGACTTGAGGTTGGAGTAGGGGAGCTGGGGCAGGTCGTCGAAGGTGGCGGTCAGGCGGCCGCTGCTCGGGTCGGCGTCGAGGCGTGCCGGCGACCTTGACCAGGATCCCCCGCTCGGGCGCCTTGGCGACCAGGTAGACGGCGAGCAGCGAGCCGAAGGGGTTGTCGTGCGGCGCGGCGAGGAAGAGCGCGCCTTCGACGGTCTCCTCGAAGAGCGGGCTGTGGACCGTGAAGTCGCCGATCTTGGAGTCGTTGGGGCAGCCCGCGCCCGGCGGCGAGGCGACCGTCTCCGCCGCGTAGCTGGGCCGGGGTGCAGACGCCGAGCCCGGCGCCGACCGAGGGGTTGATCGTCATCCCTTCGGGCAGGCTCACGACCGCCGTCTTCGACCGGCGAGGGCGCCACGGCGGCTCGGGGTGAGGAGGCCGGTGTTGTCGACGTCGAGGTCGAAGTTGAAGCCGCTCGGCGAGGAGGCGCGGGGGTTGGTGACGACCCGACCGGAGGCGACCGGTTCGAAGAGCGAGCGTGGCGCAGCCGGCCGAGGGTCGTGGCCCTGGTAGCGGCTGGCTGACGCTGTACCGCCGGTTCCTGCCAGGAGGTCGCCGGTCGCCGCGAAGGCGAGCGGGCCTGCGCAGGCGGTCGGCAGGGTCAGGTAGGCGGTCGGCCGGTTCTGCCGCGGCCGGCCGATCGAGCATTTGGCCCAGCCGAAGGAGGGCTCGGCCTCGTTCAGGCAGTTGCCGCGCTGGGCGTTGTGGAGATCCCCCAGGGGTTGCCCCAGATGTGTCAGCGTGAAGCCGTGGAGGTCGACCAGCTGGGGGAGGTTGTGGGCGGCGAGGCTGAGGCCGTATTCGCCGTCGGCCTGGCGCACGTGGGGGATGAAGGTGATCGGGGCGCCGTAGGCGTTGAAGCCGAGCTCGGAGGGCGCGCCGGGCGGCGGCACGAGGTTGAAGACGCCGAAGGTGCGGGTGGTGCCGCCGCCGTAGGAGGAGCGGACCTCGACGGTGCCGATCTGGGTGCGGTCGGGCAGCTCTCGCCGGAGAGGCTCGCTTCGAAGGGCGAGGACGCGCGGGGTGTGGAAGCGGCCAGGCTGCACTGGGTGACCGCGGAGGGGTTTTCGACCAGGCCCGGGGCAGGTCGATCTGAGGTCCTTGACATCGCCTTCGGTGAACGGGACGCCGGGTTCGCCCGGTGATCCGGGCCCGAGGTTGAAGTTGACCGTCGGTCGTGAGATCCAGCGGGTGCGAGCCGGCCTGGGTGGCCGGAGCGCCGCCTTCCTGGTTGGCGACGGACGTTGAAGCCCGCCGCTCCCGGCTGGAAGCCGAAGCTCGCCGATGCGCGCCGGGGCGAAGGTCAGCAGCGGCAAGTGCCAGACCGACGCAGGCGGCGAGGTCGGCGGCTCGCTTCTCTCGCCCCGCCCCCTTCTTCTTGTGGTGCTTCTTCCCCTTGTGGTGCTTCTTCTTGTGGTGCTTCTTCTTCCCCCCCTGGGTCTTCGGGAAGCGCAGCGGCGGGTTGCCGGCGGTTGGGGACGAGGGTGCCCGGCGTCGGGTCTTCGGGGCGTCAGCGGCAGCGGCTGGCAGGCGTCGCCCTCGCAGGGGATCGGCGTCGGCCGGCACCGGGAAGCCGCCGCCTTCGCGGGCGTCGTAGACGTCGAAGGAGCCGGGGTCGGCCGGGACCAGGGAGCCGTCGGTGAGGAAGAAGGCGTCGGAGCCGTTGGCGGAGGCGTCGACGAAGGACGAGGCCTCGGCGCTGCGGCCGCTGGAGATCAGGTTGACGCAGCCGCCTTCGCGGGCGCAGCTCGCCCGCCCCCGCCGCCTCCCACTCGTAGACGTCGGGGCGGTTGTCGGTGTCCTGGAGCACCAGCGAGTCGGTCGGAGTCGAAGAAGACGCGGGTGCCGTCGGCCGAGAGGGCGCGGGGCTTGTAGAACCGGGTGGCGCCTGCGCCTTCGCCGTTGGCGATCGCGCCGGGGATCGTGCCGGCGCCGGCGGGGCGTTCGCCGGTGGGCTTGCAGGAGACGCAGGTCGAGCTCGGGTCGCCGCCGGCGGACGGGAGCCGTAGAGGAAGACCTCGCTGACGCCGTGGTTCTCGTAGCCGGTCAGTTCGGCAGCTGGAGACGAAGGCGAGGTGCGAGCCGTCGGCGCTGACCCGGGCGGTGCCGGTGCTCGGCGGGTAGTTGCTGGGCGCCGCGGCGTTGGCCGGAGACGATTTCGGCGGTGGCGCCGTCGTCCCAGAGGAAGAGGCCGACGCTGCTCTGGTAGTAGACGTGGATCCGTCGTCGGAGGCGCCGAGCACGCCGAGGACGCCGCCGGCGGGGGTGAGGTCGGTGGCGATGCCGCTGCTCGCGTCGTAGCGATACGAGATGCCCGCCCTTTGGTGAAGAAGGCGAACGCGCCCGTCGCTGGAGGCGGTCTGGAAAGCTGCCCCGCCCCCAGCGGTTCCCGGCAGCAGCTTGGTCGGCCGCCCTTCGCGCAGGTAGAGGGTGCCGTCTTCGAGCTCGGAGACCCAGTAGACGCGGGTGCCGTCGCTGGAGACGGCGCCCGCCTGGGCGCCGATCGCGGCTCCGGGGGTGCCCTGGGTGTCGCCGGGCAGCAGGTTGACCAGGGAGAGGCCCGAGCCCGACCACTCGTAGAGGTTCTGGGCTCGGCGGCGGTCGCAGCCCCCGTCCGCGCGGCGACTTCGGTCGCGTCGGCGGTGAGCGCGGCGCAGCTGGAGAGGACGACGTGGCCGAGGTCGGGGGACGCGCCGGCGAACCTCAGTTCGAACTGCGTCGGCGCCGAGCGCGGTGTAGTTCAGTTCGGCGCTGCCCAGCAGCGACTGCAAAGCTGCCGGCGCCGCTGGCGCGCAGGTAGTAGTCGCGATAGCCGGCCGGCGCACCGGTGCCCGGCAGCGGCGGGTTGGCGACCGGGCATTACCGCCGGCTTGCGCCGCGGCAGCGTTCGCCGTTGGAGAGCAGGCCGCGAGCAAGATCGGGGGAGAAGAGCTGGTAGGGGACGCCGTTCGGAGTGGTCGCCGTAGCTGCCGGAGAGCAGCGGCGTCGTGATGTTCTCGCGTCCCCAGCCGGCACCGCCGCGGCGGGCGAGGTACTGGCTGCCGGCGGGCGCGCCCTGCGCCCCGGCGCCGAACGAGTCGGCGGAGGAGTAGGTGAGCGCTTCGCCGTTGGCCGCGGCCTGGAAGACGCCGCCGCCGAAGATCTGCCCGGGTCCCTGGATCGAGCCCGCCGTTTTTGTCGACCGGGGAGACCATCTCCCAACCGCGGTTGTCGGCGAGATGGAAGGCCGGCGTGGCTTCCTGGGTTTCGAACCTACGCGCGGGGCCGGGAGTGGTCCCCGCGGAGTTGACGGCGACGGCGCGGTAGCGGTAGACGGTGGTCGGGGCGAGGCCGGCAGGTCGCTGCAGCACTGACACGGGGACCGTGCCGGAGCCAATGCTCGGGCCCGAGCCCGGCGGCACTTTGGCAGCGCCGGTGAAGCCATCGCGAGGAGGGCTCGCCTGGACGTTGGCCTGGTAGGCCGCTTCGGTGATGTAGTCGAAGCGATAGGTCGTGCTGAGTTCGTTGGGGTTGATCTGGGCCCGCAGAGCGGCTGAGGGGTTAGACGGGTTCATGGAGACTTCGGTCACCCAGCTGGCGGCGATCTGAGGCCCCCCCGCCGCGGCGGCCGAGCTGGCGCACAGCCCCGCGCACGCCATAGCGGCGATGAGCAGCCATGCCCTGTGGAACCACGAATACCTCAACACGCAGTCGTCCCCTATTCCCTGTCCCTGTGAACTCCCTGGTACTACGTCCCAGGAGCACTATGCCAGATCCTGGCGAAAAAGAAAACTCACTGTCTGTGAGATTTCTCCCCCTTGCCCCCGTGCCCCCCACTCCGCTTCTTCTTCCCCTTCGAGCACCCAGCGCTCTCAATCACGCTCTGGGAGTCGGCGACCTTGCCGTTCTGTCCGTCCATCTGCACGCTCGCCTTGTTGGTGGACTTGCAGAGGTCCCGGGAGTTTTCCAGCAGGCCCTTCTTGCCTCCGGCCATTTCCAAGGTGAACTTGGAGACCGGGGCGTCTGGGACCGCTTCGAAGTCAGAGCGGATGCCGCCGTTGACCGAATCGATGCGACCGATCAGGGCGACGTGGATCTGGCCGTTTAGGTCAGCGACCAGGTCGGGCAGTTCGTGGGAAGAGGAGCGCAGGTAGACCGGGCCTTCCAGGGGCTGGTCCAAAAGCGGGGTGATCGCCTTGGCCTTGCCGTAGATCGAGGCCTTGGGGCAGGCGCTTGCGGCGAACTGGACGCGGGTGCAGATCGTCTTGATGTGGTCTTGGGCCAGGAACTCCGAGTGCGGCAGGGCGACTGAGGTCCTGGCGATGTTGGCCTGGCCTGCTTTTGCGGTGAGAACCGCTTTCAGGGCCGGGTGGTCGCCGCGCTTGGTCCCGCCCTTGAGGGCGATCTGGAGCTTCGGTGAGAAGCCGAGGGCTCCGCATTCGCCGACCTGGAAGGAGTTGGTCGGGTCTGAGCTGGCTCCAGAGGGACTCGTGAGGTGGGCACTGAGCGTCTTCGGGTCGCAGTCGGTCGGGTTGAGCATGAAGCTGGGCCTGTTGACGTCGACGTGGATCGTGCGGTAGGCGACGGGGACGCCTTGCAGGAACTGGGGCAAGGGGTCGGATTTGACCGTGCCCTGGGCGGTTTCGGGGTCGACGTAGAGGGCTGCTCTGGTGGCCACCGTGCCGAGGTCGAAGGGCCCGGCTTGGGCGGGGACCTTGACCACGAGGCTGAAGGGGGCGCCTTTGTAGGGGGAGGCCAGGTAGACGGCGGTTGGGGACTTGCCGGGCTGGGGGACCTGGAGGGGGGCGGAGCCTGGGCCGGCGGCGACGTTGACGACGCCGATCTGGGAGGAAGCCGGGCAGTTGCCGGTCAGTGCTTCGGGGTTGGCGCAGATGCCGACGCCGGCGAACTTGGCCGCCAGGCCCTTGGGCAGGGTCAGGTCCAGTCCCTGGATGTTCTGTTCGTGGTCAGCCCTGGTCAGGTTCAGGGCGAAGCCGGTGAAGGCTCCGGCCACCAGGCTGGTCGAGCCTGCGTTCAGCTTCGGGGCGAAGGCGCCGATTCCCGCGCAGCCTTCGTTGATCGCCAGCGGCGCGTCTTTGGCGACGGTCGGGTTGCCGGACCAGGGGCCGAATTCGTAGTGGGTTGCGTAGTCCCCGCAGGTGGGGGGGTTGGTCAATGGGGCCCTGGGACCGAGCTTCAGGTGCAGCTTCAGTTCGCGCAGGGGTGCCTGGGGGTTGTCGATGAAGATCGAGGAGATCTGGCCGTTGGTGGGATTGAGCTTGATCTCTCCCGGCAGGGTCAGGTGCAGGCCCTGTTCGTCGGCGGACAGCCAGATGCGGAAGAGGTCTCCGGCTTCCGGGGTGCGCTGGTAGATCGCGCCCTGGATCGGTTCCTTCAGGGCCGGCACGTCGAATTCGGCGCTGCCGATCTTCGAGCCCAGGGGGCATTCGGCTTTGTGGAGTTCTTGGTAGCCGGCTTGCTGGGAGGAGCAGGCTTCGAGGCCGTCGCCGGCGTCGGGGTTGATCGTCATCCCGGCCGGGAAGGTGACGTTGGCGTTGCGGAGTTGGGAGGTCGCGAGGCCTTCGGGGGCTTCGTTCTGGGGGATGCGAAGGGTTGCGTCAAGGCCCGTCGGGGCTCCGGCGGCATGGGTGGTGGGGGTGGCTTCGAAGCTGGGGTCGAAGTCGAGGGCGTTGCAGCCGGTTATCGGGGCTGGGTTGCCTTCTTTGTTGGTCATGGTGGTGGTCAGGTGGGAGACCTGGTTGGGGAGTTCATAGCTGTCGGCGGAGAAGCCAAAGGTCAGCGGCGCGCCGCAGGTGGTCGGGTTGGTGAGGAAGGGCTCAGGGGGGCGGCCGAAGGGACGTAATGGGGAGGCGGATTTGTCGTATTCAGTAGCAAGCAACCGCCGGTTGTCGTGTTTGGGGTCGCCGGGCACCCCCCACAGCGTCGCTTCCGCGTTTACCAATCCAGCGTTCGAAGACACCCCTTCGATGCTCGCCGTCAGTCCATAGTCGGAGTCCGAACGGGCGCGCACGTCGATCATCACCGCCACGGCAAATACGTAGAGACCGAGGCGGGCGACGACATTGCCGCCTTTGGGCGGTTCGAGCATAAAGATCGACTGGTTGAAGGCGGCGTTGCTGAACGGATAGAGGCCGTTTTTGGAGATGCCGACCTGTGAGCTGAACGGACACCCCCCTTCCTGGAGGGCGTTGATGAACTGGGCCACCGGGCACTGGTCGACCGCGTTCAAGTTGCCGAGCAGGCCGGGGGGCATTTCGAACCTGAGGTCCTTGGTCAGCGCGTAGGGTTCGTGCCGACCGGCGACGAGCGGAGTCTGTGGATTGGTATTGAGGGTGAACTTGAGCGTGACATCGGGATGGGCGCCGGCCTGGCTCGTCGTCGTCTTGGCGCTCACCGATTCGAGGCCGTATTTCTCGAATTCGGCGGCGCTGGCGGAAGCGGCCAGCAGCGCCACCATTCCTACGATCGCGGCCAATAGCAAACCGAACCTCGCCAGCCGCTTCATCGCTTGCCCCCCTTGCTCTTGTGAGCGTGTCGCTTCTTCTTAGCGTGCTTTTTCTTCTTCTTGTGCTTCTTGTGGGTGGAGCGCTTTTCAGGGGTGTTGCCGGCTCCCTGGAAGCCGGGGGTGGCGGCAGTGGACAGGGCCGGCGCTACCGCCAGAGCACCCTGGCAGCCTTCTTCTTCGCAGACTTCGCCGGAGATCGGCGGCGGGAAGCCGCCGCCGATGCGGGCGTCATAGATCGAGGCGACGCCGCCGTCCAAATCCTGGGGCGCGAGGGTGTCGTAGGTCTTGAAGAAGACATCGCGCCCGTCGGCTGACATCCCGAAGAGGAAGTCGTTGTCGGTGCTCTGGCCCGAGGAGATCAGCGCCAATTCGCCGTCGCGCCAGCGGTAGACGTCATAGAAGGCGTCTTCGTCGCTGGGCAGCAGCGCTTCGCGGGTCTCGAAGACGACGGCTTCACCGTCGGCGGAGACGTTGGGGATATGGGTGAGTTCCCTGACCCCGATCCTTTCGCTGACATTCGCGCTGATCGTCTGCAGTTCGGCGTCGGCGCTTGCCGCCGTGCCGGCGGGGTTGCAGGAGACGCAATCGAGCTCGCCGTTGTTTGCATCGAAGCGGAAGATCTCCACGTGACCGAGACTGTCGTAGCCGGGGACGAGGTTCTCCGTCGATTGGAATACGAAGACCGATCCATCGGGGTTGCTGCGGGATGGGTTGCGGGCTGGGCCGCTGCCGTTGAGGGGGTTGAGGGCAACGTTCCAGTAGCTGAGACCGCTGCGCACGCCGAACGGGCCTGGGGGGCGCTGCCCGGAAAGATCTTCGGCGACGAGCGCCGCGATGAAGCGGACGCCGGCTCCATCCCAGACATAGAGGTTGTATTTGCCGGCTTCGGCTTCGGCACCCACCGAGTTGGCTTCGGTGCCGGTGAGCACGGCGGTGGAGACGAAGTAGGCGTGGGAGCCGTCTTCGGAGACGTTGACCGGCCAGATCGCGCCTTCGTCGGCGATCGTCGTCGTCACATTCGTCGCCGTATCGAAGAGGTTGAGGCTTTCGTAGCCGCTGGCCCCGGCATTTTCGCCTCCCCGGGAATAGAAGATGCGCGCTCCTCCCGGGGAGGCACCCGAGAAGTTCACAACCGACTGGAGACTGTTGGAGTCGGGTTGGGTGGTCCCGTTGACGTTGACCACCGGCACCGCTTCTGCTCCCACCGGCGGCGGGCTGGTCGCTGCAGCGGCGCTGAAGGCGAGGACGGTGCCGTCGGCATTGGCCGCAGTGACCGAGCACTGCAGGGTCGAGGGCACGTCGGCGCCCTGGACTTCGTATGTAGCGCTGGTGGCGCCGGAGATAGCCGCGCCGTTCCTGTACCACTGGTAGGCGAGGGTCGGCGAGCCGCTCCATTCGCCGCCGGGGCAGGTCTCGCTCGTGCCGGTGGTCGGGTTGGCGGGAATCGGAGCCGCCAGCGGGTAATTCAGCTGCGGCGGGGCGATCGGCGCTTCGGTGGTGGTGATCAGCGTCGGCGGGACGCTGGTCGAGATGGTCGAGCCCGCTCGCGTGACCTGACACTGGATCGCGGTGCCCACGTCGGCGAGCTGGACAACGTGCCGGCCTGGGTTCGGACCGTCGGCAATCGGAGCTCCATCTCGCAGCCAGTGGGTGGTGCCCCCTCCAGCGCTGCAGCTCAGCACGGTGCCGGGCTCCGCGTAGGCGGCGGCCTGCGTCGTCGCGTTGCCCCGCCGCACGTACATCGTCCCGTTGACTTCGAAGGCGACGGCGGTGGCGTCGTTAGAGGTGCCTAGATACTGAGCAGTGGCACCGGGAGTGGCGTCACCTGGCAGCAGGGAGACCACATGCGTCGGTCCTCCTGCCGGCCGGTCATAGATCGCCCCGATCGGCGAGGGTGGGGCATCGGGCTCGAGCTGGACGGCGGGTTGGGTCGTGACCTGCCGCGCTGGCGCGGTGGTGAAGAGGATGTGACTGCCGCCGCCGGTCATCCACAGCCCTTCGGCGTTGACGTCATGGCCGAGGCTGCCGGTGCCGATGAAGGAGAAGCCGCCGTCGCGTTCGTAGAGATACTTGCCGGCGGCTAGGGAGCCAGAGCTTCCTATGCCGAGCTTCCAGAAGCTGTATTTGTGGTCGGGTGAGCCCCCGCCCACTACCGCGGAACCGGCGGGGGCTTCCTCGCCCGAAGCTCCCTGGAGACGCATTTTCCAGCCCTGCGGGGTGCGGACCGACTCGTAGCGGTCCGCCTTGCCGTTGGCGTTTTCTCCTTGGATCGCCCCGTTGGTGTCGAAGATCACGCTTTCGCCGTTAGGCGAGCCGAACCAGGTGTCCATGTTGTTGGACTGGTCCTGGGTGCCGATCTGGTTGCCGAGCGGCAGCGGCCCCGGATCAGGAGTGACCACCTCATAAGCCCGACATTCCGGCAGCCCCGCCGAGAAGCCGACCCGCAGTGCTTCATTCGGGCATTCGGCCGCGTTTGCCCCCGCAGGGGCGAGCGCGGCTAGGAGCCCGGCACTGGCGGCAAGCGCCGCCAGTGCCCTCCCGCACGAGGTGCGGGCTGCGAGTCGGCGGGGGCTCATCTACTTGCCTCCGCCCTGGCTCAGCTTGACCGAGCCAGCTGCGACGCCGGTGCCGGAGACGCTGGCCTTCAGGGTGCCCTTGGCGATTGCGCTCTTGGCGGCTCCGGTGAGCTTGACCTGAACCGCGCTCGATCCTCCTGGCGTGAGGCTGAAGGAGGCAGAGCCGATCGTCTGCTTCTTGGTCTTCTTGTTCTTGCCTTTGCCGGTGGTGATCTTGGCGGTCAGGGTGACCTTGCCCGAACAGGCGCCTGGGCCTGGGCAGATCAGGGTCAGAGACGCCTTGCCGGACTTGACCTGGGCCTTGGAGGCGACGCTGGCGGTGCCCGGTGGGCAGAGCGCGACGTCGGTGGCGCAGGTCGGGGCGGGGGGCGGCGTGGTGGTGGTTCCACCGCCGCCGCCACCGCTGCTGGCGGCGGTGAAGGTGGCGGTGACCGCTTTGGCGGCGTCGATCGTCACTTTGCAGGCTCCGGTGCCGGTGCAGGCGCCGGACCAGCCGGCGAAGCTCGAGCCGGAGGCGGCGCTGGCGCCGAGGGTGACTTCTGCGCCTTCTTCGTATTCAGCGCTGCAGGTCGCTCCGCAGTCGATGCCGGCGGGGGAGCTGGTGATGGATCCCGAGCCGGTGCCGGCCTTGGAGACCGAGAGCGCGAATTTCGGCTTCGGTTCGAAGGTCGCCGTGACCGCGTTGGTGGCGCCGATCGTGACCAGGCATTTTTTGCCGCCTTCGGCTTCGCTGGTGCAGCCGCTCCAGCCGCTGAATTCGGAGCCGACTGCCACCGAGGCGGTGAGGGTTACCGAGGAGCCTTCGGCGAATTCGGCGCTGCAGGTTGCTCCGCAGTCGATGCCGGCCGGGATGCTGGTTACAGATCCCGAGCCGGTGCCGGCTTTGGTGACAGTCAGGGGCTGAGTCTGGACGAGGGGGCCGAATTCGTAGACCTGGGCGTCTAGTTCGCCGCTGCCGGCGTAGACGTTGCCGGCGTTGGCGGTGGCGGAGTTGTCGACCGCGAGGCCGGAGGGACCGCTGTCGACGAATGACAGCGAGTCGCCGAAGGTCGGGCCGATCGCCGAGACGAAGGTCCCGTCCGGTTTGAACTCATAGATTTCGCCGGTACCCGGGGCACCGGCGAACTGGGTGATGTAGAGGTTGCCGCTCGACTGATCGACAGCCAGCCCGGTGCCGTACGCCCCGTGCGAGAGCGATCCTGTTGGAGAACCCGCGCCGGTTATCTCATTGATTATCGACGACCCATCGGGAGTCAGTACCGCTATTACGCCATCGTTGAGGTTCGAATCGGCGTAGCTTAGGGCGAACAAATAGATGTCACCGCTGTCTCCATCTACGGCTACCGACAGATAGGGGGTACTCAGTTTTCCAGGAGCGTTCAGCCCCGCAGCGATCGACGCGCTTATGAGATCTGAGCCTTCCGCGACAGATTTGTATTCGGAGATCGTGCCACTATTTGATTCGGCGATGAGCAGATGATCGTTGCTGGGATTCAGCGCAAGTGCAGTAGGACCTGCCCCGCTGTGGTTGTCACCCGTTCCAAAGAAGAGAGAGGGCGTGTAGGTGGTGGTGCTGGTCGGTGGGTACGAGTCAGGAGAGAAGAGTTCGACGGATCCCCCGCCGCCAAACGCATTGAAGTTCTTGACGTAGAGATTGCCTTCTGAGTCGACGGCAGAGCTGACAGGCCCTTCCGTATCGAGAATCGAGGTGACATATTCATGGGAGGGGTCGAAGATGTCGATCGCCGAGGTTTCGTAGCTCGACACGTAGACGTAGCCGTTCTCGTCGACGGAGACTCCGGTGGCGTACCCAAATTCTTCAGCGGTGGTTTCGCTGCCGTCGAGCGCTCCCAAGAAGGGGTGTTCCGAGGCCGCCTGCGCCACGCCGGCAAAAGCCGCGGTGGCGGCGAGGACGATCGCGAGAGCCAAGCTCGCCTTGACCACTCGTTTGCGGAGTCTCTCCGACATCAGCTTGCTCTCCTTGTCCCGTGAGCCCCTTTGCCGCCGCTCCCTGATGCGGCGCTTCCCTAGGGCTCGGTTTCCCTGGTTCGAACTGCGATTCGCTTGGTGATCGCCTCGTTCGCTCCCTGTGCGAACTCGACTGGCGGGACTGTAAACGGTGGCTTTCATAAAGTCAAGTGAGCGTTTTTTGAGAGAAGGATGGCGTTTGCTGGCGAGTCTCGGTGAGCGGTGCGGAGGTCGCGCCTACTGAGCGAGCTACCGTTCATCGGGCCCAATGGAGCCCAGGCCAGCCCGCCGAGCAGAGGGAGCACCGCAGTGATCGTCTCCGTGCACATCGCCGACGTCGGCCCGCGCGCCGCGGCGGCCGTGCTGCTGAGACCGCCGAAGCCGGGCGACGTGCCCGGACTCACTTACGCCGAGACGACCACCACCGCGGCGCTCGGCGAGCCTCTATTGCCGCCGAAACACTTCGGGCGGGTCGGGATGATCGCGGCCTGGGACGGCGACGCCGCCCTCGACGACTTCTCCCGCCGCCACCCCGTCGCCGCCCACCTCGCCGGTGGCTGGCAGGTGCGGCTGCAGCCGCTGCGCGTCTTCGGCTCCTGGGCGGGGATGCCAGGGCTGCCGGCGCGGGCGCTGCCGGTCGAGGACGAGGAGCCGGTGGCGGTGCTCACCCTGGGGCGCCTGCGGCTGCGCCGGCTCGCCGCCTTTCGCCGCAGCGCCGCGCCGGCGGAGAGCGCGGCGATCGACCACCCGGCGCTGCTGGCCGGCACCGGCCTGGCGCGGCCGCCGCGCCTCGTCGCCACCTTCTCGCTCTGGAGCAGCGCTGCGGCGATGCGCGAGTACGCGACCGGCGCCGGCGGCAGCCACCGCGCCGCAGTCCGGGCCGACCGGGCCCGAGCCTTCCACCACGAATCGGCCTTCGTCCGCTTCCGCCCCTACGCCTCAGAGGGCAGCTGGGACGGCCGCGACCCGCTCGCCGGGGCGACGACGAGCGGAGGGGAAGCTCAGCCCCGCACCTGACAGGGCCGCAGGAAGTTGCCTTTCAGCACGGTCCCGTCTTTGAAGCCGAAGGTCCCGACCGCCTGCAGCCGGCCATCGGCACAGCGGGCGTTGATGTAGCTGTGCTTGACCCCTTTGTAGGTCCATTTGCGGTCGATCTTGACCGAGCCGGAGATGGGGATGCCGGAACCGCCGGCCAGCTTCGGGATTTTGACGTTGACCCGGTAGCCGTAGCGGCCGTTGTGGATGGTTTCGATCCGGATCGGGATCACGAAGGTGACCGGTGCCGGGACCGTCGTGTAGGCGTGCGCGTACACGCTCGGGTCGCCGCCGATACGCGGCCCGTTGAAGATCGTGATCGGCGAGTTGGCCGGGATCGGCGCCTGTTCGGGGAATTTGACGACGGCGTGGCCGAAGCCCTTGCCGACGATCGCGCCCGGGCAGAGCTTGCGCGCCTGCGCCACCGTCGTCGCCTGCAGTTTGCCGGCGCTGCATTTCGGCAGGCCGGTGGTGTCCACCGAGCCGTGCTTGTCGAATTCGAATTCGATCGTTTTCAGCACCGGCGGCAGTTCCCCGTCGACGGTGCTGATCTTGCCGCTGCCGTAGACCCTGATCGGCGCGTCGACGTTCCGCGGCAGCGCCGTCGGCGTGAAGCCGCCTTGGCCGTCGACGACGATGTTGCCGGCGACGACGTGGATCTTCGTGACCGTCTTCGCCGCCAGCGCGCTGCCGGCGACGGCGAGCGCGACGGCGAGCACCACCGCGAGCGCACGAATAGTTCCCCTGCCCATGGCTCTAGGTTAGCCCTAACTCGGCGCGGGCGGGTTGAACCGGGCGCCGAGGCTCCGCGCCTCCGCCGCGCCGAGGTATGGGGTGAGGATGAACTGGATCGCCTCGCCGACGATCGCCGGGAGCTCCTGCTCGCGGCCGCGGTCGACCCGCTCGGCAACCAGCATCACCACCCCGCCCGCCATCGCGCGCTCGGTGATGTCGGGGAGCCGTTCGCCTTCGGGCCTCTCCTCGCGACCGGGGGCGAGCCCCTCGCCGAGATAGGCGATCAGCCGTTCGTGGCGGTCGATGCCATCGACGCCCTGCGCGAGGGCGCCATTGCTGAGCAGCTGCGCCGCCTCCGGCTCGGCCGCGGCAAAGCCCAGGCCGGCCACGATCGCCGCCGCGACCTTGAGCGACCAGTCCCGCTCCGACGCGCAGGCCTCCTCGAGGCAGACCTGCAGCCGGGCGAAGGTCGTCTCGAAGGCCTGCGCGAACTCGTCCTCCGCACGCTCGATCTCGGTCATGGATGTCGGCGCACGAAGACAGGCCGGCAATAACTGACGACAGAGGACTAATCGCCCCTAGTGCTTCCCCTTGCCCCCGTGCCCCCCACTCCGCTTCTTCTTCCCCTTCGAGCACCCAGCGCTCTCAATCACGCTCTGGGAGTCGGCGACCTTGCCGTTCTGTCCGTCCATCTGCACGCTCGCCTTGTTGGTGGACTTGCAGAGGTCCCGGGAGTTTTCCAGCAGGCCCTTCTTGCCTCCGGCCATTTCCAAGGTGAACTTGGAGACCGGGGCGTCTGGGACCGCTTCGAAGTCAGAGCGGATGCCGCCGTTGACCGAATCGATGCGACCGATCAGGGCGACGTGGATCTGGCCGTTTAGGTCAGCGACCAGGTCGGGCAGTTCGTGGGAAGAGGAGCGCAGGTAGACCGGGCCTTCCAGGGGCTGGTCCAAAAGCGGGGTGATCGCCTTGGCCTTGCCGTAGATCGAGGCCTTGGGGCAGGCGCTTGCGGCGAACTGGACGCGGGTGCAGATCGTCTTGATGTGGTCTTGGGCCAGGAACTCCGAGTGCGGCAGGGCGACTGAGGTCCTGGCGATGTTGGCCTGGCCTGCTTTTGCGGTGAGAACCGCTTTCAGGGCCGGGTGGTCGCCGCGCTTGGTCCCGCCCTTGAGGGCGATCTGGAGCTTCGGTGAGAAGCCGAGGGCTCCGCATTCGCCGACCTGGAAGGAGTTGGTCGGGTCTGAGCTGGCTCCAGAGGGACTCGTGAGGTGGGCACTGAGCGTCTTCGGGTCGCAGTCGGTCGGGTTGAGCATGAAGCTGGGCCTGTTGACGTCGACGTGGATCGTGCGGTAGGCGACGGGGACGCCTTGCAGGAACTGGGGCAAGGGGTCGGATTTGACCGTGCCCTGGGCGGTTTCGGGGTCGACGTAGAGGGCTGCTCTGGTGGCCACCGTGCCGAGGTCGAAGGGCCCGGCTTGGGCGGGGACCTTGACCACGAGGCTGAAGGGGGCGCCTTTGTAGGGGGAGGCCAGGTAGACGGCGGTTGGGGACTTGCCGGGCTGGGGGACCTGGAGGGGGGCGGAGCCTGGGCCGGCGGCGACGTTGACGACGCCGATCTGGGAGGAAGCCGGGCAGTTGCCGGTCAGTGCTTCGGGGTTGGCGCAGATGCCGACGCCGGCGAACTTGGCCGCCAGGCCCTTGGGCAGGGTCAGGTCCAGTCCCTGGATGTTCTGTTCGTGGTCAGCCCTGGTCAGGTTCAGGGCGAAGCCGGTGAAGGCTCCGGCCACCAGGCTGGTCGAGCCTGCGTTCAGCTTCGGGGCGAAGGCGCCGATTCCCGCGCAGCCTTCGTTGATCGCCAGCGGCGCGTCTTTGGCGACGGTCGGGTTGCCGGACCAGGGGCCGAATTCGTAGTGGGTTGCGTAGTCCCCGCAGGTGGGGGGGTTGGTCAATGGGGCCCTGGGACCGAGCTTCAGGTGCAGCTTCAGTTCGCGCAGGGGTGCCTGGGGGTTGTCGATGAAGATCGAGGAGATCTGGCCGTTGGTGGGATTGAGCTTGATCTCTCCCGGCAGGGTCAGGTGCAGGCCCTGTTCGTCGGCGGACAGCCAGATGCGGAAGAGGTCTCCGGCTTCCGGGGTGCGCTGGTAGATCGCGCCCTGGATCGGTTCTTTGAGGGCCGGGACGTCGAATTCGGCGCTGCCGATCTTCGAGCCCAGGGGGCATTCGGCGGGATGGAGTTCCTGGTAGCCGGCTTGTTGGGAAGAGCAGGCTTCCAATCCATCGCCGGCGTCGGGGTTGATCGTCATCCCGGCCGGGAAGGTGACGTTGGCGTTGCGGAGTTGGGAGGTCGCCAGGCCTTCGGGGGTTTCGTTCTGGGGGATCTTCAGGGTTGCGTCCAGGCCGGTCGGGGCTCCGGCGGCGTGGGTGGTGGGGGTGGCTTCGAAGCTGGGGTCGAACTCGAGGGCGTTGCAGCCGGTTATCGGGGCTGGGGTTTCGGTTCCCGCCAGAGAAATAGTCGTTTCTTTAGTCGAAGGCAGGTCCGGAAGTGGATAGCTGTCGGCAGACACGTTCAACGCAAGCGGGCCAGCGCATCTGGTCGGGTTGGTCAAAAACGGCTCCGCCGGGCGTCCGAATTCGCGAGGTGGGGAGGAACCTTTTTCATATTCCGTCGGAAGGAGCCGTCTCAAATCGTGACTTGAGTCACCGGGCACACCCCAGATCGTGGTTACGGACGAAAGCAGGCGCGCGTTTGACGCTAGGCCCTCAAGGCTTGCAGTCAGTCCGTAGTCGCTATCGGAACGAACCCGGACGTTGATGTAAATGGGGATGGTAAAGGCATAGAGGCCGAGGCGAGCAACGATGTCGCCGCTGGTCGGAGGCCTCAGCAAATAGACCGCCTCATTCAAAACCCTGGTCGTGGCATAGGCCTCGATTTTCGAGATCCCCACCTGCGAGCTCAGGGGGCAGCCACCTTCAGAGAATGCTGCGGTGAAATCCGCAGCCGAGCATTGAGTTACTGCGTTGAGGTTGCCCAACAGGCCCGGTGGCATTCCGAAGTCGAGGTCCCGCGTCACTGCATAAGGGAGCCTGTGTCCCGACCCATCTGGCGTACTGTTCGGATCGGACTTGAGGACAAAGCTGATGTTCAGGTCTGGATGTGCGCCCGCCTGCACCGTCGAGAGCGAAGAACTGGCAGATTCCAATCCATATTGATCGAATTCAGCCGCAGAGGCTACGGCAACGCGCACCACCCACATCGACACGAGAGCGGTCGCGACGACTGCAATCCAGATCATCGCTCGAGAGGAGCTGACTTCCTGCCGATTGCGAATCATCGATTGCCTCCCCTGGACTTATGAATCTTACGGTGCTTGTCATGTCGCTTGTGTCGATGTCTCTTCTTGTGCTTTTTCTGCGACCGGCGTGCTTCGTGAACGTCCCCCGACCCCTGAAACCCAGGGGTCAAAGCGGAGAGGAGGGCTGGGCGAGTTGCCAAGGCTCCTTGGCAACCTTCTTGTTCACATGCTTCTCCAGAGGCCTGTGGCGCAAAGCCACCGCCGATACGAGCGTCGTAAATGGATGGACCGCCCCCATCCTGGTCCTGTGGCACCAGCGTGTCGTTGGTTCGGAAGAAGATGTCGCGCCCGTCCGCAGACGCTCCGAAGATGTAGTTGCTAGCCACGCTCTGGCCGGAGGAGATGAGTGAAAGCTGTCCGTCGCGCCACTCGTAGACGTCGAGGACGTCGTTTTCATCATTTCCCAGCAGCGATTCAGTCGTTTCGAAGATGACTGCTTTTCCGTCCTCGGTTAGGTTCGGTACACGCGTCACGCCGCTGAGCGGAGTGTCTTGATCGGATGAAGTAGTCCGCACCAAATCCGCTTCGGCGGTAGCCGTGGCACCGCTCGGATTGCACGAAACGCAAATAAGCTCGTCCTCGTCCTCGTCATAGCGAAAGACCTCAGAATGACCAGCGCTGTCGTATCCTGGAATTAAATTCGCGTGGGACTGAAAGACGAAGACTGAGCCATCCCCGCTCGTTCGCGAAGGGTCCATGGTCGGACCGATAAAGGCGTTGACTCCCGACCCCAGTCCCCTGCTCCACGTAGCGAGTCCCACCAAAGCATTTTTTGGACTGAAACCGACGAGGTCACTGGCCGCGAGTGTTGCCACATACGCGACCGTCGAGCCGTTCCAGAGATAGAGATTGAGTTCTCCTTCGCTCGCTTTCTGCCCCTCGGAGTTCGTCTGCGAGCCGGTGAGATTTGCCGTAGAGAGAAAGTAGGCACGCGACCCATCGGCGGAGACATTGACGATCCAGATTTCACCTTCGTCGGCAACAGTGGTCGTGGTGCCGGCCTCCGGGCGGTATTCGAAGAGTGCTTCGGAAGCTGCCGAGTAACCTCCCGCCCGACCACGGAGATAGTACGCCACGGAGCCATTGCGGGATGACCCGGCAAAGACCGCGTTGGCTTTCTGAAAAATGTCCTCAGCTTCGACATCGACAAGAAGTTCCGGTGCGACTTCGCTTGGCGCGACCTGGGTTGCGGTATTTGCGCTGATCGCCAGAACGCTGCCGCCCGCGTTGGTCGCGGTTACGGCGCATTGCAGGGTCCCGGGTACGTCGCCGGCCTGAACTTCATAGCTTGCGCTCGTGGCTCCCACGATCGCAACACCGTTCGAATACCACTGATAGGCGAAGCTGGGACTACCCAGCCAGCTCCCCTCGGGACAGGCCTCGATATTTCCGACGGCAGGTTCGGCTGGAGTTGGGGCAGGCACTTTTCCAAGCTGCTGTGGCGCCGCTGGCGCGACGAGCGGCGCGACGAGCGCCGGGGAGCTGACCGCAGTGGTGGCGCCAACCTTGGTCACTTGACATTGGATCGCGGTCCCTTCGTCAGCCACGGAAAGCGTGTACACACTGCCATCTGCTCCAGCGATTGGCGCGCCATTTCTCAGCCATTGGATCTGAGTCCCACCATTGATAGAACGGCAGGAAAGAGACCCACCAGCGATCGGCGGGGCCAGGATCGTGGTGGTCGCGTCATCTTTTCGCTCGTACACGATGCCACTGACTTCGAAGAAGACGGCTGAGCCGTCTTCTGAGACCCCCAGGTAATTCGCATCCGCCGTCGGCGTGACATCGCCGGGCAACAGAGAGACCACGTGCGTCGGACCACCTGGAGAACGGTCATAGATCGCTTCGATCGGTGAGGGCGGCGCCTCCGGCTCCAGCTGCTTGGTAATGCCCTCTCTTCTTGGGGGGGCGAAGATGACGTGCTCAGCGTTGTTGCCGATCCAGAGGCCTCTTGCAAGTAGATCCTGCCCCAGGCTTCCCAATCCGATTGGCGTGTAGTTGCCGTTGGGTTCCCGGAGATATTCAACCGGGGAATCCGCCGAACTCAGAGTTCCTCCCCCTTGCAAGGCCTCCCAAAAGGTGTAGCCGTGATCGGGCGAGCTGCCCCCGACTATCGGCGCGGCTTGTGCGCCAGACGGCCCGGTTACATCCGTAACCCACCCGCCCGGCCCTCGCACCGATTCATATTGATCCGACCGACCGTTTGCGTCGAGCCCCTGGATTGCGCCGTTAGTATTGAAGATGACGCTTTCGCCGTTGGGCGATGCAAGCGCGGTGCTGAAGGCGGGACCATTTTCGGTCCCAATCAGCGAGGTCGGCCGATTCGGACCGGTGTCCGGGGTGACCACCTCATATGCCCGGCAATCCGGCAGGGCCGCCGAAAAGCCGACTCGCAGCGACTCGTTTGGACAGGCGGCGCTTGCCGGTCCCGCCGTATAGATAGCGCCAGCAAGAGCCAGCGTCACCACCGAGAGCATCACGCCGACTAGGTGACACTTGAAAGACACCCCTGCGCCCGGCGTGGACATCTATCGACGCCCCTTCTTCGCGACGGCGATAGTCAACTTCACCGCCGTCGGCCTCAGGCCATCGCCAGCGACCGTAGCCTTGAGCGCCTTACCGCTCTTCAAGATGTTGTTGGCAGGGCCGCTTAGCCTTACCTCAAGCGTCGTGGAATCTCCGGCCAACACGCTGAAGGCTGAGGTTGCAATGGTCAGAGTCTTCGTCTGCTTGCTCTTACCCTTGCCGCTGGTGATCTTGGCAGTCAACTTCAGCTTGCCTGCGCACGCACCCGTGCCAGAGCAGTGCAGCTGTAGTGCCGCCTTACCGTTCTTGACCTTGGCGGTGCCGCCCACCGAAGGGGTGCCCGGCGGGCAGAGCGACGCGTCGGTGGCGCAGGTGGGGGCTGGCTTCCCGGGTTGAGAGCTGCCTTGGGCCGGTGGTGGTATGACTTCGGCCTCGAAGCGTGCGCTCACCGATTTAGCCTCTGACATCGTCACTTTGCAGGCCGCCGCACCGGTGCAGGCGCCGGACCATTCACTGAACTTCGATCCCGGCGCCGCGCTCGCGCTGAAGGTTACTTCTTTTCCTTCTTCAAGTTCAGCTTTGCATACGGAGCCGCAATCAATGCCCGCCGGGGAACTGGTCACGGTGCCTGAACCAGTCCCCGTCTTGGCAACAGTCAATAGGAAGGCTTGGTTAAAGGTCGCCGTAACCAGCTTGGCTTCGCTCATCTGTACTTTGCAGGCGCCAGCGCCAGTGCAGGCTCCAGCCCAGCCTGAGAACGCGGAGCCGGTGCCCGGAGTCGGTGCCAACGTCACTTCGGCCCCTTCTTCGAATTCCGCCGTACATTCGCCCCCACAACTAATCCCTGCGGGACTGCTCGTGACCGTTCCGGCACCGGTGCCTGCCTTGGCCACAGTGAGGGGGAACACTTCGGTGAGAGGCCCAAATTGAAAGACGATCGATGACTGGGCGCCACTGGTGACGTAGATATCGCCGTCATTAGGACCGCCGGAGTTATCGACGGCAATGTCAGAAGGTTCGGCGCTTCGAAAACCCTGAGCGGCACCCAACTGACTGACATAGGTTCCGTCGGGTTCAAACTCCTCGATAACGCCACTCGCTTGAATTTGATCGATATAGACGTTACCGCTTGCCTGATCGACTGCCAGATAACCCAAGATCAGGTTCGTGAATGCGCCATTGGGCGAAGTCGAGCCGTTGAAGCTCGATACTTCTGCGCCGGCGGAGTTGAAGATTTTTACCTTGTCTTTGCCGTCAGGTAAATGGTCCATCGCGTAGATGTCACCGGTTGCTCCGTAAACCTCGAGACCCCACGACCCTTCTATTTTGCCTTCTCCGATTTTAGAGTTGATTACCCCCAGACCTTCCCGCGAAGGTTTGTACTCGACGATGCGGTTTTGCATGTTGATAAAAACATGATCGTTAGCCGGGTTCACCGCTACCGCCCTGGGATCGCCATCGGAGTTGACGTTGGTCGGGGCGCCATATTGGGTGCTGGCCGTCGGTGGGTAAGAGTCGGGTGAGTATTGGACTACGAAGCCGGTGCCAGAGTTAGAGAAGTTCCAGACGAAGACATTCCCTTCGGAGTCGACCGCGCCGCTGCAGGGACCATTGGGGTCACCGATGGAAGTTATGTACTGCTGCGAGGGGCTATAGATGTCGATTGACGAGGTGCCGTAATTGACGACATAGAGGTTGCCCTCGGAGTCGACGAAATCGCCACAAGCGCCGCTGAATTCTCCGGTTGGAGCATCGGCCCCGTCGAGGCTGCCGAGGAAGCGGTGAATGGGAGCCGCCTGCACGCCGCCGGCAAACAATGCGGTCGCGGCCAGGACGATCGCGAGAGCCAAGCTCGCCTTGACAACTCGTTTGCGGAGTTTCTCCGACATCAGCTTGCTCTCCTTGTCCCATGAGCCCCTGGGCCGCTTGGCGAGGGTGCTCGTTTTCCCTGTGACATCGCGTTCCCTGGTGCAGTCGGTACTTCTGTCCCTGCGATGTGGTCAAGAGACGCGGATATCCGTGTTTCTTAACTTGCCGCGCATTAAGACACAGGTGTGTCTGGAAGTCAAGAAGATTCCGGCTTATCCCTGCAAAACAGAGGTTTTCGCTGGGTATGACGGCGGCTTACCGAGCCGCCGCTAGAACCGAAAGCTCAGGCGCCGTCGCCGCT
>CAWHIW010000010.1:0-24467 GCA_963829445.1 uncultured Solirubrobacterales bacterium
CGCGCACCAGGTCCTCGTGCTCGCGCAGCGCCGTGTCCATGTCGGTGAAGATCACGCCCTGGGCCTCGAGCTTCTCGTTGACCTGGTGGTAGACCACCTCGGACTCGTACTGGGCGCCGACCCCGGAGAGGAATTTGCGCTCCGCCTCGGGGATCCCGAGCCGGTCGAAGGTGTTTTTGATGTCGTCCGGGACCTCGCTCCAGTCGCGGCTGTTCTTCTCCGAGGCGCGCACGAAGTAATGGATGTCGTCCCAGTCGATCTGGTCGAGATTGCCGCCCCATTTCGGGGTCGGGCGCTAGTAGAAGTGCTCCAGCGCCTTGAGGCGGAACTCGCGCATCCACTGCGGCTCGTTCTTGTAGTCGGAGATCGTTTCGACGATCTCCCGGCTCAGCCCCTTCGGCGCCTTGTAGGCGTAGCCCAGCTCGGAATCGTTGAAGCCGAACTTCTCCTTGTAATCGGAGTTGATGCCGGCGAGCTCTCTCTTCTCTGCGACTGCCTCGGGCGTTGCCATGTTCAGACCTCCAGGGTGATGGTGTCGTCCGCGATGGCTATCGGGAACGTCTGCACCGGGGTGAAAGCGGGGAGGGTCTTCGGCCTGCCGGTGGTCAGGTCGAAGAGGGAGCCGTGACGGGGGCACTCGACGGTACAGGCCGCCGGGTCGAACTCGCCCTCGGCCAGCGGCCCGTCGTCGTGGGAGCAGCGATCCTCGATCGCGTAGAGCGTCCCCTCGCAGTTGAAGACACCGATCTTGACCCCGTCATGCTCGACCAGGCGCATCGCCCCGGGCGGCAGCTCGGCGGCAGGGCAGACGGGGATAGTGGTTCCAGCGGTGTCGGTCAAGAGGGGTGGTTCTCCTAGGCACCTCGGTGCCGATTAGTGCGGATCGAGACGTAATCCTACTTCCGTGGTCGGATTTTAGCGGCCGGGGTGGGCGGGCCCTTTTACAAGTCGGCGATGACTTCGCCTCGCTCCCGTGGTCTTATGTGCGTAAGGCACTTCGAAGAGAGGACGAGAGATGAGCGAGAGGACCAGTTATGCCCCCGGCACCCCCAGCTGGGTCGAACTGAGCGGGACCCCAGACATCGAGGCCAGCCAGAGCTTCTACCGCGACGTATTCGGCTGGGAGATGCCGGAGCTGCCGAACTCGGCCGAACTGGGCGGGTACCGGCGGGCGAAGAAGGACGGCAAGGACGTCGCCGGCGTCTCGCCGCGGATGGAGGACGATCAGCCGACCGTCTGGGGCGATCTACGTCTCGGTCGAGGACGCTGAGGCGACGGTGGCGAAGGTGCGGAGGCCGGCGGCGGCCGATCACCGAGCCGATGGATGTGCAGGGCTCGGCACGATGGCGCGTCTTCACCGACCCGACCGGTGCCGTCTGCGGGATCTGGCAGCCCGGCACCTTCGCCGGCGCGGAGCTGGTCAACGAGCCCGGCGCCTTCGCCTGGAACGAGCTCGGCACCCGCGACACCGGGGCCGCCAAGGCCTTCTACGGCGCCGCCTTCGGCTGGGACATCCGAGAGCACGACATGGGGGAGATGGGCACCTACACCGAGTGGATCCTCGGCGAGGACTCGATCGGCGGCATGATGGACATCACCGGCCGCCTCCCCGACGAGATCCCGGCCCACTGGCTCGTCTACTTCGCGGTCGAGAACACCGACGCGGCGCTGGAGACGGTCAAGTCCGCGGGCGGCGGCGTCTCCTTCGGCCCGATCGACATCCCGGCGGGGCGCTTCGCGGTCGTCACCGATCCGCACGGCGCCGCCTTCGCGGTGATCCAGCAGCCCGAGCGAGGCAGCCGCCTAGCGGCAGGCCCGCGAGCGGCGGTCGAGGCGACTGGCCCAGATCGCCGCCGCTTCGCGTCGGGTCGCCGGTCTCGCCCTCGTCCTCCCATTCGGCGGGCTGGCCGAGGCTGGCGCACTTGACGATCTTCAGGCCCAGCATCGCGCACTTCATCCGCGTCGCCGAGATCTCGATCCCCAGCAGCTCCAGCACGTACTCCTTCGGCAGCCGCAGCAGCTCCTCGCGCGATTTGCCGACCAGCTCGTCGGTCAGCAGCGAGGTCGCGGCGGTCGAGATCGCGCAGCCCTGGCCCTCGAAGGCGATCTCCGCGACCCGGTCGTCCTCGTCGAGCCGGATCGTCACCCGCTGCTCGTCGCCGCAGAACGGGTTGGTGTCCTCGAACTCGAGGTCGGGGTCCTCGACGTGGCCGAAGTTGTGCGGCCGCTTGTAGTGCTCGAGGATCTGGTCGCGGTAGAGCTCGTCCATGCCACCGAGGCTAGCGAAGCCGTCCGCGGTTACGCGTGTTACGCGATCGCTGAAGAGCTTTAGAGTGTCGCAGCAAACTTCGACTGGGAGGTCGCATGTCCGTGTCCCGCCGTGCCCTGCTCGCCGTTCTCGCCATCGCTGTTGCCGCCGCCCTGCTGCCCGCCGCTGGCCGCGGGCGCCGGCAAGAACTCGACGAAGATCGTCGTCAGCCTCAAATTCCCCGCCTTCCACGGCAAGCTGACCTCGCCCGCGCGAGCGGCTGCCTCGGCAGCCGCACGGTGAAGATGTACCGCGAAAAGAGCGGCAAGAAGAAGCAGCTGGGCAAGGACACCAGCGAGGACAACGGCAAGTGGGCGATCCCGGTCGGCAAGAACCTCACCTCCGGCGCCTACTACGCGACGGTCGCCAAGCGCGGCAAGTGCAAGGCCGCCAAATCGCAGGTGCTGACGATCGACTAGGCTAGAGGCCGAAACGCGCCGGGCGTCTTCGAGGCCGTCGACCAGGCGGTCGATCTCCTCCGGCGTCGTGTAGACGCCGAAGCTGGCGCGGGCGGTGGCGGCGACGCCGAGGCGGTCCATGAGGATCTGGGCGCAGTGGTGGCCGGCGCGGACGGCGACGCCGTGGCGGTCGAGGATCTCGGAGACGTCGTGGGCGTGGATGCCGTCGATCTCGAAGGAGACCGGGCCGATCCGCTCGGGCCCGCGGGGCGGGCCGAAGACGCTGCAGGCCGGGCACCTCGGCCAGGCGCTCCAGCGCGTAGTCGGTGACCTCGCGCTCGTGCTCGCGCACCGCCTCCATCCCGAGCCCGTCGAGCCAGCGCAGCGCCGAGGCCATCCCGATCGCCTGCGTGATCGCCGGCGTGCCCGCCTCGAAGCGGGCCGGGACGTCGGCGTAGGTGGTGCCCTCGCGGGTCACCTTGCGGATCATCGAGCCGCCGCCGAGGAAGGGCGGCATCGCCCGCAGCAGGTCGAGCCGGCCCCAGAGCGCGCCGATCCCGGTCGGCGCCGTAGAGCTTGTGGCCGGTGATCGCGTAGAAGTCGACGCCCAGCTCGGCGACGTCGAGCGGCAGCTTCGGCGCCGCCTGGGCGCCGTCGGCGAGGACCAGCGCCCGGCCGCGTGGGCCAGCCGCGCGATCTCGGCGAGCGGGTTCTCGGTCCCGAGCACGTTGGAGACGTGGGTGACCGCGACCAGCTTCGGGCCGCGCTCCAGCAGCGCCGCGAAGGCGTCCATGTCGAGCAGCCCCTCGGCGTCGATCGGCGCCCAGTCGATCTCCGCCCCGACCCGCTCGGCCAGCTGCTGCCAGGGGACGATGTTGGAGTGGTGCTCCATCTCGGTCAGGACGATGCGGTCGCCGGCGCCGACGTTGGCGTCGCCCCAGGCCCGGGCGACCAGGTTGATCGCCTCGGTCGCGTTGCGGACGAAGAGGACCTCGCGGCGGTCGGCGGCGCCGATGTGGTCGGCGACCGTCGCCCGCGCCCCCTCGTAGGCGTCGGTCGCCTCGGCCGAGAGCGTGTGCGAGCCGCGGTGGACGTTGGAGTGGTGGCGGCGCTCGTAGCGGTCGACCGCCTGGATCGAGGCCAGCACCCGCTGCGAGCTGGCGCCGCTGTCGAGGTAGGCGACCGGCTTGCCGTTGACCTCGCGCTCCAGCGCCGGGAAGGCGGCGCGGACCTTCTCGATCGGGAAGCCGAGGCGGGGAGGGGCTCTTCGCGGTCGCCGGCTCCATGCGCCCGCGGAGGCTAGGCAGCAGGCGCCCGCCTCCACCTCCTCGCGGATCCAGCCGTAGCCCTTCTCCTCCAGCACGCCGACCAGCTCGGGGCCGCCTTCCTTGACGATCCGGCCCTCGAACATGACGTGGACGAAGTCCGGTTTGACCATGTGCAGGATGCGCTGGTAGTGGGTGATGATCAGCACGCCCATGTCGGGGCCGGCGAACTGGTTGACGCCCTCGGCGACGACCCGCAGGGCGTCGATGTCGAGGCCCGAGTCGGTCTCGTCGAGGACCGCGATCTCCGGCTTCAGCAGCGCCAGCTGCAGCAGCTCCATCCGCTTCTTCTCGCCGCCGGAGAAGCCGTCGTTGAGGTAGCGGCTGGAGAAGTCTTTGGGGATGTTGGCCAGCGCCATCGCCTCCTGGGCGGTCTTGGCGAAGTCTTTGATCTTGATCTGCGGCTCGCCGCGCGCCTCGCGCTGGGCGTTGATGATCATCCGCAGGTACTTGCTGACCGAGACGCCGGGGATCGCGACCGGGTACTGGAAGGCCATGAAGAGGCCCGCCTGCGAGCGCACGTCGGGGTCGGCCTCGGTGATGTCCTCGCCCTTGAAGGTGATCGAGCCCTCGGTCACCTCCAGCGCCGGGTGGCCCATGATCACGTTGGCGAGCGTCGACTTGCCGGAGCCGTTGGGCCCCATCAGCGCGTGAACCTTGCCCTTCTCGACGTCGAGGTCGAGGCCGCGGAGGATCTGCTTGTCCTCGACCTTCACGTGCAGGTTGCGAATCTCCAGCTCAGCCAATTTCACTCACTCCGTTTCTGGGGGTTTCGAAAAGTCTCGGGATCAGGCGGCGCGGGCGATCGCGGCCTCGCTGCGGCCGCCGGGCCGGGAGAACTCGACCAGCTCGGCCAGCGTGGTGCCGGCCAGCGCCTTGGTCACGCCGCCCTGCACGCGCGTCCACAGCAGCTTCGTCGAACAGGCGCGGTCGCCGTCGTCCTCGTGCGAGCAGAGGACTTTGCCCTCGGGCGTCTCGTGGAAGCACTCCATCGGGGCGATCTGCCCTTCCAGCGCCTCGACCACCGCGTCCATCGTGATCTCCTCGGCCGGCTTCGCCAGGCGGTAGCCGCCGTGGGCGCCGCGGGTCGAGGTGACCAGGTCCGCCTTGCGCAGTTTCGCGACCAGGTGCTCGAGGTAGGAGAGCGGCAGCCGCTCGGCTTCGGCGACTGTGTTGAGCGAGATCGGGGCCGAGCCGGGCTGGCGGCCCAGCTCGACCATCAAGCGCACTCCGTACTCGGCTTTGGTCGAAAACAGCATCGACCCTAAATCCTACTGAAGCAGTCGGTTATGCCTCGGCGCCCTCGGCTTCGGCCTTGCCGATTTCGACGTGGGCGCGGCTGTCGCTGCCCTTGATCAGGACCAGGGTGAGGACGAAGCCGAGGGCGGCGATCGCGGCGCCGCCGAGGAAGGCGGCCTGGAAGCCCTCGGTCAGCGCGTGCTTCAGGCCGGAGCCGGAGCCCAGCAGGTCTTCGGTGTGGGTGGTTGCCAGCGAGGAGAGCACGGCCAGCCCCAGCGCGCCTCCCACCTGCTGGGAGGTGTTGATCAGCCCGCTGGCCAGCCCCGACTCCTCTTCCTCGACCCCGGAGACGGCGGCGATGGTCGTGGTCACGAAGGAGAAGCCGAGCCCGATCGCGGCGAGCAGGAAGGGCCGAGGATGTCGGTGGTGAAGCCGCCGCCGACCGAGACCCGGCTGAACCAGAGCAGCCCGGCGACGATGAAGAGGAGGCCGGCCGCGAGCACGGTCTTGTAGCCGAGCGTGGTCACCAGCTGCGAGGCGACGCCGGCGGCGAGGCTGATCGTCACCGCCAGCGGCAGGTAGGAGAGCCCGGCGTGGATGGCGCTGTAGCCGAGCACCTGCTGCATGTAGAGCGAGATGAAGAAGAACATCGAGAAGAGCGAGGCGCCGACGAGGACCCCGACCACGTTGGCGCCGGTGAGGGTGCGGATGCGGAAGATCGAGAACGGCACCAGCGGCTTGCGGGAGCGCAGCTCGATCGCGACGAAGGCGGCGAGCAGGACCAGCGCCAGGGCGATCAGGCCCAGCGTTTTCCCCGATCCCCAGCCCGCCTCGCTGGCGTCGATGACGGCGTAGACGAGGAGTCGAGAGGGCGGCGGTGATGGTGACGGCGCCGGCGACGTCGAAGGCGCGCGCCTGGTCGGAGGCGCGGCTTTCGGCGATCAGCCGCGGCGCCAGGGCGAAGGCGATCAGGCTGACCGGCACGTTCACCCACAGCACCCACTCCCAGCCGAGGCCGTCGGTGAGGATGCCGCCGAGCAGGACGCCGGCGGCGCCGCCGGCGCCGGCGACCGCGCCCCAGACGCCGAGCGCTTTGTTGCGCTCGGCGCCGTCGCGGAAGATCGTGGTGACGATCGAGAGCGCGGCGGGGGAGATGATCGCGGCGCCCAGTCCCTGGGCGGCGCGGGCGGCGATCAGCTGCGCTTCGGTGGCGGCGAAGCCGGCCGCCAGCGAGGCGACCGCGACCAGCATCAGGCCGGCCATGAAGACGCGCCGGCGCCCCAGCAGGTCGGCGGTGCGGCCGCCGAGCAGGAGGAAGCCGCCGAAGGTGAGCACGTAGGCGTTGACGATCCAGGGCAGGTTCTCGTCGGAGAAGTCGAGCGCTTTGCCGATCGTCGGCAGGGCGACGTTGACGATCGAGGCGTCGAGGACGACCACGAACTGGGCCGCAGCCAGCAGGATCAGGGCCAGCCAGCGTTTCTCCTGAAACTCGGCGTTGCCGGTCATCTGCCGGCAGTCAATCAAACCGGCGGCGCCGGCTTCAGGGCTCGATCAGGCCGCGGCGGATCGCGTAGCGGACCAGCTCGACCCGGTCGCGCATCCCGAGCTTGCGCATCGCGTTCGCGCGGTGGTTCTCGACCGTCTTCTCGGAGAGGTGGAGCAGCTCGGCGATCTGCTTGGTCGTGTGCGCCTCGGCGACGAGCTTGACGATCTCCTCCTCGCGCGGCGTCAGCTCCTCCTCGCCGCTGGAGCCGCGCTCGAGCACGTCCTTGATCAGCGTCCGCTGCGCCTCCGGGGTGAGGAACGGCTCGCCGCGCTCGACCGCGCGGATCGCCGCCAGCAGGTCGGTGTCCGCCTGCGCCTTCAGCACGTAGCCGGAGGCGCCCGCCTTCAGCGCCTCGAACAGGTAGCGCTCGTCGTCGTGCATCGAGAGGATCAGGACCGAGACCTCGGGCGCCTGGCGCTTGATCTCCCGCGTCGCCTGCAGCCCGGTCAGCTTCGGCATCTTCACGTCGAGGATCGCCAGGTCGGGCCGCTCGCGCACCGCCAGCTCCCGCGCCTCGGCCCCGTCGGCCGCCTCGGCGACCACCTCGATGTCGGGCTGGCGCTCCAGCAGCAGCCGCAGCCCGGAGCGGACGATCCCGTGGTCGTCGGCGATCAGCACTCTCATCGCGTCGATTCTCCCGGCACCGTCAGCCGCACCGTGGTCCCGCGCCCGGGCCGCGACTCGATCGTCAGCTCGCCGCCGATCAGCAGCGCCCGCTCGCGCATGCCGGCGATCCCGAGCCCGCCCTCGGACTCGTCGAAGGCGAAGCCGCGGCCGTCGTCGGCGACGGTCAGCTCGACGCCGCCGTCCGTCGACCCGCCGCAGCCGCACCTCGACCCGGCCGGCGCCGCTGTGGCGGGCGGCGTTGGAGAGCGCCTCCTGGGCGACCCGGTAGACGACCAGCTGGGCGTCGTCGCCGAGGTCGGAGAAGTCGCCCTCGGTCGCGATCGTCGGCCTCGATCTCACCGTGGGCGAGCTGCTCCACCTGGCCCGCGATCGCCGCCGCCAGGCCGAGGTCGTCGAGCGCGGTCGGGCGCAGCTGGCGGGCGAGCGAGAGCAGCTCCCGCATCGCCTGGTTGGCCAGCGCCTTGGTCTCGGCCAGTTCCGCCTCCAGCTCCGGCGGCGCCGCCTCGCGGGCCGCCTCGAGCCGCAGCAGCAGCCCGGTCAGCGACTGGTTGACCTCGTCGTGGAGGTCGCGGGCGACCCGCGCCCGCTCCTGCTCCTGGGCCTGCAGGGCGGCCGAGCCGGCCCGCCGCCGCTCGGCTTCGAGCCGGCGCATCATCCGCAGGAAGGCGAGCTCGATCCGCTCCACCTCCTCGGTCTCGCCGATGCCGTCGATCGAGGCGGGCAGCAGCGGCCCGGGGCGGCCGAGGTCGACCTTCTCCATCTCCTCGATCAGGTGCTCGAGCGGGCGCGAAGCGGCGTCTGAGCCGCAGCAGGCTGATCGCCAGCGCCGACCACGGCCAGCGCGAGCACGACGATCACGGCCAGGGTCATCGGCCAAGCCTAGAAGCCCCTGGGTGGCCCACCGGGGCGAATGGGGGCTGCCACCTATGGTCAACGACCGCCCGCCGCCGCGATACTTGCCCGGTAAGCGAACCGAGGAGCGACGCGATGAAGACCACCAAGCAGTCCACTTTCGGCGCCACCCTGCGCACGACGATCCTCCTGGCGTCCCTGTCGGGGCTGCTGGTCGTCATCGGCGCCCTGATCGGCGGGCCCAGCACCGCCGGCCTCTTCCTCGGCATCGCCCTGCTGATCAACCTCGGCTCCTACTTCTTCAGCGACAAACTGGCGCTGAAAATGAGCCGGGCGCAGCCGATCGAGGAATCGGAAAACCCCCGCCTCTACCAGATGGTCCGCGAACTGACGACCCGCGCCGACCTGCCGATGCCGCGCCTCTACATGATCCCCCAGGACCAGCCCAACGCCTTCGCCACCGGCCGCAACCCGAAGCACTCCGCGGTCGCCGTCACCCGGGGGATCACCAAACTGCTCTCCGAGGACGAGCTGCGCGGCGTCCTCGCGCACGAGCTCACCCACATCCGCAACCGCGACATCCTGATCCAGTCGGTCGCCTCGGCGATCGGCGCCGCGATCACCTACCTCGCCTACATGTTCATGTGGTTCGGCAGCGACGACGACTCGCCGCTGAGCCTGGTCGCCTCGCTGGCGATGGTCCTGCTGGCGCCGATCGCGGCCAGCATCATCCAGCTCTCGATCTCGCGCCAGCGCGAGTACGCGGCCGACGCCGGCGGCGCCGAAATCTGCGGCAACCCGGAGTCCCTGGCCAGCGCCCTGCTGCGCCTCGAGCAGGGGGCGACGGCGATGCCGATGCAGGTCAACCAGGCCGCCGAGCCGCTCTACATCGTCAAGCCCTTCTCCGGCAAGGGCATCGCCGGCCTCTTCTCGACCCACCCCCCGATCGAGGAGCGCGTCAAAAGGCTGCGCCAGATGCGCCCCAGCCTCGGCTAGGGCGCATCCCAAGCCATATTCGGGGCTTGGCCGGGACTCGCTATACTTTTTGAAGTAATGCTGATCCGGATTTAGGAGATTTGGCGATGGCACCCCCCGCAGGTACGCAGGTGATCGAGGAGATCGAACCGTTCGAGGCCGCCGAGGAGATCGAGGGCGGCGACGTCGTCCTGGTCGATACCCGCGAGCCGCACGAGTACCAGGAGGCCCATCTGGAGAACGGCAAGCTGGTGCCGCCGGGCCTGCTCGGCGACGAGATCGCCGAGGCCGCTCCCGACAAGTCCGCCCGCACGATCCTCTACTGCCGCTCCGGCAACCGCTCGGCGATCGCCGCCGCGCAGCTGCAGGCGCTCGGCTACGACAACGTCGCCTCGATGAGCGGCGGCATCCTCGCCTGGCAGGAGCAGGGGCTGCCGGTCGTCGCCGCCAGCGGCATGACCGCCGAGCAGCGCGACCGCTACTCGCGCCACACGCTGCTGCCCGAGGTCGGGGTCGACGGCCAGCTGAAGCTGCTCAACGCCAAGGTGCTGCTGCTCGGCGCCGGCGGGCTCGGCGCGCCGACCGCGCTCTACCTCGCCGCCGCCGGGGTCGGCACGATCGGCCTCGTCGACGACGACGTCGTCGACGCCTCCAACCTGCAGCGCCAGGTGATCCACAACACCGAGCGGATCGGGATGCCGAAGACCGACGTCGGCGCGGATCTTCATCGAAGGGCTCAACCCCGACGTCAACGTGGTCGAGCACAACGGCCGGCTCGACGCCGGCAACATCCTCGGCGTCATCGAGCGACTACGACATCGTCGTCGACGGGGCCGACAACTTCCCCACCCGCTACCTGCTCAACGACGCCTCGGTGCGCCTGCGCAAGCCGGTCGTCTCCGCCTCGATCCTCGGCTTCGACGGGCAGATCTCGACCTTCGCCCCCTTCGAGGGGCCCTGCTACCGCTGCCTCTACCCGACCCCGCCGCCGGCCGAGCTGGCTCCGAGCTGCTCCGCCAACGGCGTCCTCGGCGTCATGGCCGGGACGATGGGGACGCTGCAGGCGAACGAGGTGATCAAGCTGGTGCTCGGCGTCGGCCAGCCGCTGATCGGCCGCCTGCTCCTCTACGACGCGCTCGGCACCACCTTCACCGAGCTGAAAGTCCGGCGCGACCCCGACTGCCCGATCTGCGGCGAGAACGCGCCCGAGATCCCCGAGTCGGAGATGGGTCAGTTCCCCGACTACGACCTCTTCTGCGCCGGCGCCGGCGGGGACCGCTAAAACCGGCGCATCCGGCGTCCTCGGTCGCTCATGTGCAGAGCACACTTCGCTCCCTGCGTCCTGGAGCTGCTTGGTTTTCACGGGCTAGGTAGGATCACCGCTCCATGGCGACCGTTCGCATCCCACCAGTGCTGCGCCCGAAAACGGGCGGCCAGTCCGAGGTCGAGGCCGCGGGCGGCAACGTCGGCGAGGTGCTGCGGGCGCTGACCACCGAGCACCCCGACACCAGGAGCAGCTCTTCGGCGAGGACGGCGAGCTCAACCGCTACGTCAACGTCTACCTCAACGACGAGGACGTGCGGGTCCTGGACGGGCTCGAGACCGCGGTCAAAGACGGCGACACCGTCGTCATCCTGCCGGCCATGGCCGGCGGCGCCCGCTAGCCCGCTAGCGCTCCAGCACCAGCCCGAGGAACTTCTTCGTGCGCTCCTCGCGGGGGTTGTCGAGGACGTCGGCCGGCTTGCCCTGCTCGACGATCACGCCGCCGTCCATGAAGACGACCTGGTCGCCGACCTCGCGGGCGAAGCCCATCTCGTGGGTGACGACGAGCATCGTCATCCCTTCGGCCGGCCAGCTCCCGCATCACGTCGAGCACCTCTTTGACCAGCTCGGGGTCGAGGGCGCTGGTGACCTCGTCGAACAGCATCACGTGCGGTTCCATCGCCAGCGCCCGGGCGATCGCGACCCGCTGCTGCTGGCCGCCGGAGAGCCGTTCGGGGTACTGGTCGAGCTTGTCGGCGAGGCCGACGCGCTCCAGCAGCGCCTTCGCCTTTCTCCTCGCACTCCGCGCGCGACTTGCCGAGCACCTGCCGCGGCGCCAGGGTCACGTTCTCCAGCACCGTCTTGTGGGGGAAGAGGTTGAACTGCTGGAAGACCATGCCGACCCGCTGGCGCACGAAGTCGAGCTCCCAGCTCTGCTCGCCGGTCCCCGAGTCCGGTCCCTTGCAGATGTCGTGGCCTTCGAGAAAGATCTCGCCCTCCTCGGGCGGCTCGAGCAGGTTGACGCAGCGCAGCAGCGTGCTCTTGCCGGAGCCGCTCGGCCCGAGGATGCAGACGACTTCGCCTTTGGCGACCTCGAGGTCGACGCCCGCGCAGCACCTCGAGCTCGCCGAAGCGCTTGTGGATCCCCTCCAGCTTGACCATCGCCTCGGGCATCGCGCTACGCGACCTCGATGTGGGCGCCGCGGGTGACTTTGCCCTGGTTGCGCTTGATCAGGTAGTCGACCAGGCGGGCCAGGGGCAGGGTGATCACCAGGAACATCAGGCCGGCGAGCATGACCGCCGAGCTGTTGAACGTTTCGGCCAGTACTTCACGGCCGATCAGCAGCGACTCGCCGAGGGCGACGACGCTGACCAGGGTCGTGTCTTTCAGCAGCGAGTTCAGTTCGTTCAGCATCGGGGCCGGGATCTTCGTGATCGCCTGGGGCACGACGATGTGCCGCATCGCCTGGCCGTGGCTCATCCCCAGCGAGCGCGCCGCCTCGATCTGGCCGGGCGGGACCGCTTCGATGCCCGCTCGGTAGACCTCGGCGATGTAGGCGCCGTAGACGAGCGTCAGGGCCAGGGCGCCGTACCAGAAGGGATCCGGCTGCCCGAACCACTGGGGGATGCGGATGTCTTTGGGGATGAAGTCGAGGTAGGGAAGCCCTCCCGAGATCAGCAGGATGATGATCAGCAGCGGCATCGCCCGGAAGACGTCGATGTAGGCGATGGTCAGACCGCGAAGCGGGATGAATTTCTTGCCCGGCAGCTGGCGCATGAGGGCGAGGATCAGCCCCCAGATCAGGGCGAGGACCAGAACGACGGCGAAGAGGAGGAGGTTTTTCAGGAAGCCTTCCAGGACTTCGCTGAAGTGGTCCCCCATGATCGTGAAGTCGAAGTATTGGTTGAAGAATTCGCTCATCGCTGTCTCCTGGTCCCGTGCACTCCTCAATAGCGAAGGGGCGCCGTCTCGGCGCCCCTTGTACTACGCAGGTCTGTCTAGCACCGGATCGCGTCGGCTCTAGCCGACGATCTCCTTTCGGCGGTTCGAGGTGGAACCATTTTCGTAGATCTTCGTGTAGGTGCCGTCGGCGATCACTTCTTTGAGCCCCTTGTTGATTTCGTCGAGCAGCTCGGTGTTGTCTTTGGCGAGCGCGATCCCGTACGTTTCTTCGGTCGGCACTTTTTCGGCGATTTCGACGCCGCCGCTTTCTTCGACCGCGTTCTGCGCGACCGGGGCGTCGATGATCACGGCTTCGACGGTGCCGGATTTGAGCGCGTTGACGGCGTCGGGGCCTTCGGGGTAGGGCCGGAGTTCGCCCGCGTCGGCTTTTTCCTTGCCGAGTTCGAGCCCGGTCGTGCCCTGCTGGGCGCCGACGGTCTTGCCGGCGAGGTCGGCGAGGCCGGTGATGTCGCTGCCTTCTTTGACCAGGATCGCCTGTTCGGAGAGGTAGTAGGGGTCGGAGAAGGCGACGGCCTTTTCGCGTTCCGGCGGTGATCGTCGCGGCGGAGATCACGGCTTCGAACTTGCCCTGGGCGACGTCGCGGAAGATCGTTTCGAACGAGGTGTCCTGGAATTCCGGCCGTGCGGCCGATCTTTTCGGCGATCGCTTCCATCAGTTCGATGTCGAAGCCGGTGTAGCTGCCCGGTTTCCCCTGCTCGAACGGGGGATAGGGGATGTCGGAGCCGACCGTGAGCGGTTCGCCGCCCCCGCCGCTGGCGCTGGTCGAGCTGCTGTCGTCGCTGCTGCTGCCGCATCCCGCCGCCACGAGGGAGACGACACCAACGAGGAGAACCGCGAAGAACGCGGTGAGCCGGGTCTTGCTCATCAAACTGCCTCCGATCCAAGGAGTAGCGGACCCCGGCGAAGATACTTACCTCGGCAACCATGCGCAAGGCGCGGGCTTCCGATCCGCGGCCAAAATCCCTCGCTATACTTTTTGAAGTAAAGGGAGACCGATGCCGCGCGACGAGCTACTCAACCGACCCTGCGGGGGACGCTTCGGCAACATTGTCGAGTCGATCGGCAATACGCCGCTGGTCGAGCTGCCGCGGCTCTCGCCCAAGCCCGACGTCCGCATCTACGCCAAGCTCGAGGGCCACAACCCGACCGGCTCGGTCAAGGACCGCGTCGCCAAGTCGATGATCGAGGCGGCCGAGGCCGAAGGGGCGATCGAACCGGGCCAGACGATCCTCGAGCCGACCTCCGGCAACACCGGCATCGCCCTGGCGATGATCTGCCGCCGCAAGGGCTACCCGCTGAAGGTGGTGATGCCCGACAACGTCACCGAGGAGCGCACCCAGCTGCTGAAGATGTACGGGGCGGAGATCGTCTACTCCGAGGGCGCCAAGGGCTCCAACGGCGCGGTCGAGGTGGCGCTGGAGATGGCGCAGGACCCCGGCTTCTACATGCCCTACCAGTACGGCAACGAGGCCAACCCGCTGGCCCACTACAACGGCACCGCGGTCGAGATCCTCGACGAGCTCGACGAGGTCACCGCCTTCGTCGGCGGCCTCGGCACCGGCGGCACCCTGATGGGCAACGGCCGCCGCCTCAAGGAGGCCAACCCGGAGACGCTGATCGTCGCCGCCGAGCCGATGCAGGGCGAGCTGGTCGACGGGCTGCGCTCGCTCGACGACGGCTTCATCCCGCCGATCATCGACATCTCCCTGCTCGACCGCAAGATCATGGTCTCCAACCGCGACGCGATCGTCTGGACGCGGAAGCTGCTCGACGAGGAGGGCGTCTTCGCCGGCGTCTCCGCCGGCGCGATCGCCCGCATCGCCAACCGCATCGCCGGCGAGCTCGACGGCGGCAACGTCGTCTTCCTGATCCCCGACGACGGCTGGAAGTACCTCTCCTCCGGCGTCTACACGAAGCCGATCGAGGAGATCGAAAACCTCGACTCCACCGTCTGGTGGTAGGCGGCCAGCCTGCCTGCGCCGTCGCCGATGCGCGATCTCCCAGCAGCCTGGTCGACGAGATGGTCGCGCACGCGCGCGAGGACCTGCCGAACGAGTGCTGCGGGATGGTCGGCGGCCGCGACGGCGAGGCGACCGAGGTGATCCGGGTCGTCAACGCCGCGGCGACCCCGCTGCGCTACGAGATGGACCCGCAGGGCCAGTTCAACGCGCTGAAGGAGATCGAAGACGGCGGCAACGAGCTGCTGGCGATCTACCACTCGCACACCAAGAGCGCCGCCTATCCCTCGCAGACCGACGTCAACCAGGCGGTCGCCTGGCCGGACCAGATCTACGTGATCGTCTCGCTCGCCGACGAGGACGCGCCGGACGTCAAGGCCTACCTACTCAAAGATCTGAGGATCGCCGATGTCGACGCTCGACGTCCAGTAGCCACAAGCGCGGTTCCCATCACACGCGGCGCCCACGGCGGCGGCGGTGACGGCGGCGCACGATGGCGGCGGCGGCGGTGGCGGTGGCGGCGGCAAGCTGGTCAAGGTCGCCTTCGCCCGCAACCAGGCCGAAGCGGAGATGATCCAGGGCCTGCTCGCGAGGCGGGCATGCCCAGCGTGCTCAAGCGCGGCCCGCGGCTTCGACGCGCCGGAGTTCATGGCGGCCGGCCCGCACGACGTGCTGGTCGACTCCGGCCACGCCCAGAAGGCGCAAGGCCGCTGCTCGCCGACACGATCACCGAGAACGAGTCCGACGAGGAAGCCGAGCTCCGCGACGAAGCGCGGCTGCGCGCGGCGGGCCGGCGACCGAAACCTCGCCGGCGCGGCTGGCGCTCTGGATCGGCGCCGCCCTGCTCGCCGCGATCGTCATCGTCTGGCTCCTCTACCAGCTGAGCTGAGCCGAGCTCAGCTGACGCCGGCTGGGGCGGGCCATCGTCCGCAGGTGGTCGCGCCAGGCGCCCTCGATGTCGCGGAAGCGGGCGTCGAAGGCGTCTTCGATCGTCGGCACCGGGCCGCCGGGCTTGAGTTCGTGGACCAGGCGCTCGCAGGCCTCGGGGCCGCGCTCGTTCTCGAGCAGGTCGAAGATCGTGCCGCCGAGGATGACCGCGTCGCGGCGCGAGGGCGGGAACGAGGGCCGGGCGCTCTCGCGCAGGCGGCGGATCACCGCGGCGCGGTAGAGGCCGACCTGGCGGGCGAAGTACTGGGCGCCGCCTTCGACCAGCCAGGCCCAGCGCAGGTAGCGGGCGAAGCGGCGCGGGGTCCAGGAGGGGGGGAGGGCGGTGTTGTTGGCGGCGATCACCAGCTGCGCGTAGAGGCGCTCGGCGGTGCCGAGCAGCGCCTCCTTGGAGTCGTCGCCGGCGGCGCGGCGTTCCATGTGGGAGTCGTTGAGGACGTGCAGCTCGGTCGCCATCGCCCAGCCGGCGAGGTAGCGGCGCCCGGCCGGCGCCGCCGACCAGCGGGCGGCGGGGAGGAAGGGGTGGGCCATGCGTCAGCCAGGCCGGGTTGGTGTGGATGACCACGGTGACCTCGCCCGGCACCCGCTCGAAGCGGTCTTCCAGCCGCAGCCGCAGGTCCTCCATCCGGTCCAGCGTGCGCTCGGCGTAGGCGGAGTCGTCAGTGTCGTGCCGCGCGGTGAAGGTCAGCGACTCGGTCTCGATCCAGGACACTGCAGAGGTCGAGACTAGACCGACGCGGAGCGGCTGCTCGCAGAGCTCAGGACGCGAGCGAGCGCGGCTCAGGCGGCGCCGCAGACTTCGCGGATCTCCTTGCGTGCGCGGTCGAACTCTTCGTCGGCCATCACCGGGGTGCCCTCGAAGGGCAGGTCGCGGTCGATCTCGACCCAGGAGCGGCAGCCGTGGTACTCGTCGCGGACGCGCACCGTGACCGGGCGCGGGATGCGGTGGACCCGCAGCAGCAGGATGTGAAGCGGGTGACGGCGCTTCCAGGCGAGGCGCTTCTCGGCGTAGTCCGGAGTCCAGATGTAGTACGGCGAGAGGCTGTCGAGGGTGCGGCGGTCGTTGATCGTGACGTGGTCGGTCACTTCGGCCCAGGCGCGCAGGCGGACCCGGTCCGGCTGCGGGATGCCGCCGTCCTGGATCAGCGCTTTCGGCGGCGGCTCCTCGTCGGGCCAGACGCCCTCCTCGAGAGCGCGGCTCAGCTCCGGGTGGTGGGATTCGCGGACGAGGTCGTTCCGCTGGTGATCGAAGGTCGGGTAGAGGAAGAAGCGCTCGTGCTCGAGTTCGAAGTGCTTGTTCTCCTCGCGGATGCCGCCCTTGCGCAGAGTGAGCAGCTGCTCGCCCTCCGCGAGAGCGCGGACCGTTACTGCCCATTCCTTGAAAGCGATCGGCATGTGGAATCAGTACCTGCTGAAGGTGGTGAGTCGGAAGAAAATAGGGGGCGGGCTGCGCCTCCAGGCCGTGAACGGCCGTCCTGCCTGCCCGAGGTCGCGCATTCTAGACGAGCGAGTCCGAATCGCAAAATTAAAGATCGCTAAACATGGCCGCCGCCGCCTGGGGTCTCGATTCTAAGGCGGTTTCCTGGCCTTAATTCACCCTCTGCCTTGCTCGCCAGCGGCTCGTCCGTCGAGCAGATTCCGCCCCGGCGCGCCGTCTTCGCCGCCGCCGCGGCCGCGCGGTGGGTGGCGGCGCCGCTCGCTGATCAGGGTGAAGCGCATCGGCGCCAGCGCTTCGATCTCGCGCACGATCCCGTCGCCGCCGCGGTGCGGTCCCGTCGCCGCCGCTGCCGCGGCGGACCGAGAGCTCGCGCACCCGCAGCGGGAACTCGGTCTCCAGCGCCTCGACCGGGGTGTTGAGCGTGTTCGACATCGCCACGTGGATGGCGCTGGGGCCGTCGGCGTCCGGGCAGGCGCCCTGGCCGCCGCCGAGCGTCTCGTAGTAGGTGAAGTCGTCGTTGGCCAGGGTCAGGTTGTTCATCGTCCCCTGGCCCTGGGCGGGGACCGGGCGGGCGCCGCCGAGGGCGGCGATGACGAGGTCGGCGACGCGGCTCGAGGTCTCGACGTTGCCGGCGGCGACGGCGGCCGGGTGGCGGGCGTTGAGCAGGCAGCCGGCGGGGGCGATCACCTCGATCGGGCGGTGGGCGCCGGCCGAGGGCGGCGCGTCGGGGTCGGTCAGGACGCGTACGGCGAAGAACGCGGCCGACTTGGTGACCGAGAGCGGGCAGTTGAGGTTGCCGTCGACCTGCGGGTCGGTGCCGGTGAAGTCGAGCCGCAGGCGGTCGCCGGCGATCGTCGCCTCGACCCGCAGCAGCGACGTCGCGCCGCGAGCCCTCGCGATCGTCCTCGAGCACGTCCTCGGCGCTGTAGACGCCGTCGGGGAGGGCGGCCAGCGCCGCCCGGGTGCGGCGCTCGGCGTAGGCGAGGATCTCCTCCATCCCGGCCCGGAGCCGATCCGTCGCCCAGGCGCGAGGCCAGCTCGGCGAGACGCAGCTCCCCGACCCGGTTGGCCGCCTGCTGTGCCCGCAGGTCGGCGAGGCGCTGGCGCGGCGCCCGCATCAGGCCGGCGAGGCGCTCCAGCTCGGTCGCGGTCGGCCCGGGTCGGCGGGATCACCACGCCCTCTTCCTCGAGCGTGCGCGAGAAGGCCGGCATCCCGCCCGGCGTCGGGCCGCCGATGTCGGCGTGGTGGGCGCGGCTGGCGGCGAAGCCGAGCAGGGCCCCGTCGACGAAGACCGGGGAGATCAGGGTGACGTCGGGCAGGTGGGTGCCGCCGCGGTAGGGGTCGTTGAGGATCCAGGCGGAGCCCGGCCGCTGCTCCTCGCCGAGGACCGCGGCGACCGCGTCGGGCATCGAGCCGAGGTGGACGGGGATGTGCTCGGCCTGCATCACCAGCTCGCCCGCGGCGTCGAAGAGCGCGGTCGAGCAGTCGTGGCGCTCCTTGATGTTGGCCGAGTAGGCGGAGCGGATCAGCGTCGCGCCCATCTCGTCGCAGGCGGCGCGCAGGCCGCCGATCAGCACCTGCAGGGCGATCGGGTCGAGCGCGCTCATTCCGCGGTTCCCTTTCCACGCATCGCGTCGGTTTCGGAACCGCGCAACGATCGTGCCGGCCTCGTCGACCTCGGCCGCCCAGCCCGGCGGCAGGACCAGGGTCGCCTCCGGCAGCTCGAAGACGACGGGGCCGGCGGCGCGGTGCCGGCCGCGGGCTCGCCGCGCAGGACCGCGGTCTCGATCCACTCGCCGTCGAAGCGGACCGGGCGGGCGCTCCTGCTCGAGCCGCCCGGCGCTCGCGGCCGCCGGGCGCGGCTCGGGCCCCGGCACCACCAGCGCCAGGCGGATGTCGACGAGGACCACCTCGCCCTCGGGGTCGCGGTGGCCGTAGCGCTCCTCGTGGCGCGCTCGAAGCGCTCGCGCAGGTCGGCGGGGTCGGGATCGAGCGGGCCGGGGACCGGCAGCTCGAAGGCCTGGCCGGCGTAGCGCATCTCGTAGACGACCTCGGGCCGCGCCCCGTCGAGGTCGGCGCCGGCGGCGGCGATCAGCTCGGCGACCGCGGCGGCGATCCGCTCGGCGCTCAGCTCGGCTCCGCTCAGCATCACCGTGCGGGCGGTGTCGCGGCGGCGCTCGGAGGCGCAGAGCCCGAGGGCGGAGAGGACGCCGCTCGCCCGCGGGCAGAGGATCGTCTCGATCCCCAGCTCGGCGGCGATCGCCGCCGCGTGCATCGGCCCGGCGCCGCCGAACGGCAGCAGGGCGAAGCGGCGCGGGTCGATGCCGCGCTCGACCGTGACCACCCGCAGCGCCCGCACCATCTCCTGGTTGGCGACGCGGACGATCCCGGCGGCGGTCTCCAGCGGCTCGAGGCCGAGCGCGCGGGCGAGGGTGCCGACCGCCGCCGCGGCGGCCCCGGCGTCGAGGGCGACCCCGCCGGCCAGGCGCGAGTCGGCGGCGAGGTGGCCGAGCAGGAGATTGGCGTCGGTCACCGTCGGCTCGCTGCCGCCGCGCCCGTAACAGGCCGGGCCCGGCTCGGCCCCGGCCGAGCGCGGCCCGACCCGCAGGGCGCCGCCGGCGTCGCGCCAGGCGACCGAGCCGCCGCCGGCGCCGACGGTGTGGACGTCGACCATCGGCAGCTGGATCGTGCGGCCGCCGATCCGGCGCGAGTCGGTGCGGCGGACCTCGCCGTCCTCGACCACGCAGACGTCGCAGGAGGTGCCGCCCATGTCGAACCCGAGGGCGTTGCCGTCGCCGCTGACGCGGGCCAGCAGGCCGGCGCCGACGGCGCCGCCGGCCGGACCGGAGAGGACGCTCCAGGCCCCCGCCCGCGCCGCCTCGCGGGCCGGGGCGACGCCGCCGGAGGACTGCATCACCTGCGGCTCGGGCAGCCCCGCCGCGGCCGCCGCCGCGCCGAGCTCGCCCAGGTAGCGGCCGAGCAGCGGGCTCAGGTAGGCGTCGATCGCCGTCGTCGAGCAGCGCTCGTACTCGCGGAAGCGCGGCAGCACCTCGTGCGAGGCGGAGACGTGGACGCCCGGCAGCCGCTCGCGCAGGTGGGCGGCGATGCGGCGCTCGTGCTCGGGGTCGAGGTAGGAGAAGAGCAGGCAGATCGCGACCGACTCGGCGCCGCGCTCGCGCAGCAGCTCGGCCAGGCGCTCCGGCTCCTCCTCGTCCAGCGGTTCGACGACGCCGTCCGGGCCGATCCGCTCGTCAGCCTCGAGCCGCAGCTCGGGCTCGACCAGCGGCGGCGGCTTCGGCGCGCAGAGGCGGTAGAGATGGGGTCGGTCCTGGCGGCCGATCTCGAGCAGGTCGGCGAAGCCTCGGGTGGCGATGAGGGCGGTGCGGGCGCCGCGTTCCTCCAGCAGGGCGTTGGTCCCGACCGTCATCCCGTGGGCGAAGGCCTCGACCTCGGCGGCGCTCGCCCCGGCCCGGGCCAGGACCTCCTCGACCGCCCGCATCACTCCCGCCGACTCGTCGCCGGGGGTGGTCGGGACCTTGGCGGTGTGGACGGCGCCGCCGTCGATCAGGGCGGCGTCGGTGAAGGTCCCGCCGACGTCGACCCCGAGCAGCATGCGGCTGACGCTACCGCCACTCCTCGCGGCGGACCTCGCCGCCGGGGGCGAGGACGAAGTGGACGCCGTCGAGGCCGGGGTCCGCCGCCGGGCGAGTCGGTGCGCAGGTGGCCGCCGCGCGACTCGCGGCGCTCAGGGCGCAGCGGGCGATCGCCGTCGCCAGCGGGTAGGGGCTGCAGATCGAGCGAGGCGAGGTCGTCGGGGTTGCGCTTCGGGCCGGCGCGGCGCCAGACGGCGTCGCGGGTCTCCTGGGTGGGCGGCTCGAAGGACCACGCGGGCAGCGCCGGGCGCTCGCCGCCGACGACCTCCTCGACCGCCGCCGCGGCGGCGCGGCTGCCGAAGACGAAGCACTCGCTGAGCGAGTTGGAGGCGAGCCGGTTGGCGCCGTGGAGGCCGGTGCAGGAGGCCTCGCCGACCGCGTAGAGGCCGGGCAGGGAGGAGCGGCCGTCGAGGTCCACCGCGACCCCGCCCATCATGTAGTGGGCGGCGGGGGCGACCGGCACCGGTTCGGCGCGCGGGTTGAGGCCGGCCTCGGCGAGCGAGGCGAAGACGTTGGGGAAGCGGGCCGGGTCGATCTCGCGCAGGTCGAGCTTGACCTCGGCGGCGCCGTCGGCCTGCATGCGGTCGAGGATCGCCGCGGTGACCGCGTCGCGGGGCGCGAGCTCGTCGGTGAAGCGCTCGCCGTCGCGCGTCGAGCAGCTTCGCTCCCTCGCCGCGGATCGCCTCGGTGATGAGGACGCCGTCGAAGCGACGAGCCGGGCAGGGCGAGCGCGGTCGGGTGGAACTGGCAGAACTCGAGGTCGGCGAGGTCGGCGCCGGCCGCCGCCGCCAGGACCGGGCCGGCGCCGATCGCGCCGCGCGGGTTGGTGGTGCGGCTCCACAGCGCCGCGGCGCCGCCGGTCGCGATCACGGTCGCGGCGGCGCCGATCGGGCCGCCGTCGGTGATGACCCCGTGGCAGCGCTCGCCGTCGCTCCACAGCGCCGTCGCCGAGGTCCGCTCGCGCACCTGGATCCGCTCCTCGGCGGCGACCATCGCCGCCAGCTTCGAGGTCAGCTCATGGCCGGTCTGGCTGCCGCCGGAGTGGACGATGCGCCGGCTCGCGTGGCCGCCCTCGAGCCCCAGCGCCAGCCGGCCTTCGTGGTCGAGGTCGAAGACGACGCCGCGCGCCAGCAGGTCGCGGACCGCGCCGGGAGCCGCCTCGACCAGCACCTGCACGGCGGCGGGCCGGCAGAGACCGCGGCCGGCGGCGATCGTGTCGGCGGCGTGGCGCTCCGGCGAGTCGCCGGGCTCCAGCGCCGCGGCGAGCCCGCCCTGGGCCCAGAAGCTGGCGCTCTGGGAGAGCGGCGTGCGCGAGACGACGCAGACGCTGCCGCCGCGCTCGGCGGCCCGCAGCGCGGTCCAGAGGCCGGCGGCGCCGCCGCCGACGACGGCGACGTCGAACTCCGCGGCTGCGGCGGTTATCGGCCCTCAGCCTCTCGGCGGATCGAGTCGAGCTGCTCGCGCAGCCAGGCGGCCGCGCCTTCGCGGGCTCGCGCCTTCTCGTCGGCGACCTCGCGCTCGGCCCGCTCGGCCCGCCGCTCGGCCTCGCCGACCCGCTTCTCGGCCGCCTCCGCCTGCGCTTCGATCTCGCCGAGGCGATCCTCGGCCGCCGCGATCGCCTGCTCCTTCGCCTCGCGCTCGCGCTGCAGCTCTTCCTCGTGGGCGAGCCGCAGCTTCTCGCGGGCCTGCTCGGCGCCGGCGCGCTCGCGCTCCAGGTCGGCCTCCAGCGCCTCGATCTCGGCCGTGGCGCGGCGCTCGGCGGCGCTGGCGACGTCGGCCGCCGCCTTCAGCCTGCGCTCGGCCTCTTCGACCTGGGCGCTGAGGCTCGCCGCGGGGCCACCCGTTTCAGAAGAGCTCATGCAGGCTCAATCTAATACCGGGATGCCGGTGACGTCGCGGTAGGCCTCGATCACGCGCTCCGCCATCCGCGCCGCCGAGAGCGAGGCGGCCCTGCTCGCGCCCTCGCACGCGGGGGTCCGGGGAGTCGAGATGGGGTCGTGCGGCGGCGCCCCAGGCGGCGGCGTCGAAGGGGGCGCAGAGGCAGCCGCCGATGCCGGCCAGGGCGTAGGGGGCGATGCCGACCGGGGTCGAGAGGACCGGCACCTCGCAGGCGAGCGCCTCGACCGCCGCCATCCCGAAGCCCTCGTAGTCGGAGGTGACGAGGACGGCGTTGGCGGCGTTGATCCAGGCCGGCATCCGCTCCGGCTCGATCGAGCCGCCGGTCAGCAGCTCGGCCCCGCAGGCCGCGGCCAGCTCGGCGGCGCGGTCGTGGCGCTTCTCGGGCCGGGCGGGGTTGGCGGGGAAGAAGAGGTAGCGGCCGTCGGGGTCGAGTCCGAGCGCGCGCCGCGCCTCGCGCCCGCGGCTGGGGCGCGAAGCGCTCGAGGTCCGGGCCGCAGGGGAGCACCGCCGAGCCCGGCACGGCGGGCAGGCCGGGGCGGCCGTCCTCCGGCGCGAACAGCGCCCGCGAGACCGCGGCGACGAGGTCGACGCGCCAGGCGAGGCGGCGCGAGAGCGGGCCGACGATGCCGTGGCGGACGTCGGTGCCGTGGAAGGTGACGATCAGCGGCCGCGCCCCGGCCAGGCGCGCGCACCAGCCCGGCAGGCCGTAGTGGGCGTGGACGAGGTCGAAGCGCTCGCGGCGCAGCAGCGCGCGCAGCCGGCGGGTGGCGGGGATGTACTCGTTGCGGCCGGGCGGGAAGCTGAAGACGTCGACCTCGATGCCCGCGCTTGCGCACCTCGTCGATCTGGTCGCGCACCCAGCGCCCGCGCTGCGGCGCCGCGTCGTCGGGCTCGAAGTTGGTGACGACCAGGACGCGCACCCGGGTCAGGGTATCCGCGCCGGCCGCCGCCGCGGCGGCCGAGAGTCGCTGTTTTGGCGCACCGCCGTGCGCGAACTTGTGGCATTCGGGTCTGGATCGGTGCGCCGGCGCGGCCGAGCATTGGCCTCCAACCAAGAGAGGAGGCTTCGATGATCTACATGGCGATGGGGTATTCTGCACGCGGCGATCGAGCGGCGGCTGCGCCGCATCCGGAGGCTGTTGGCGAGCGAGAGCGGGCAGGGGACGGTCGAGTACGTCGGCCTGATCCTGCTGGTCTCGCTGCTGATGGTCGGCATGGTCGCGGCGATGAAGGGTTTCAACGGCAAACAGGGGACGGAGCTGGCGGACGTGATCGTCAACAAGATCAAGGAGGCGGTGGACAAGGTCGCCTTCAAATAGGGCGGGGCGGCTCGGCCGCCTTTTCCCTGCAGGTGACCGGAAAGCGAGAAATGCGATGACGACTGCACAGGCCACAGCGACGCCGATTCCGTCCTCCCTGCGACGTATGCTGTATGACAGCATGAAACACAGGACGCAGCTATATCTAGATGAGGCCCAGCACCGTTGGCTTCGGCAGCGGGCCGGCAAGTCGGGCAGCATCGCCGCCGTCGTGCGTGAGCTGATCGACGCCGAGCGGGCGCGGCGGCCGGATCTGGCCGCGGACCCCCTGCTCCGCTACCTGGTGGACGAGTCGCCGGGGCGCGGGCGTGAGGGAACCAGCGTCACCACGCTGGACCGCGATCTCTACGGCCGATGAGGTCGGTCTTCGTCGACACCAGCGCCTTCGTGGCGCTGCGCAACTCCGCCGAGGCCGAGCACGAGGCCGCGCGGGCGGCGCTCTCGGGCCTGCTGGCCGAGGGCGCCGCCCTCTTCACCTCCAACTACGTCTTCGCCGAGACCTACACGGCGCTGCTGGTCAGGGTCGGGCGCGGCGAGGCGATCGAGTGGGGGCGGCGCTTCCGCGCCAGCGGCGCGATCGAGCTCGTCCGTCTCGACGAGGACGATCGAGACCGCCGCCTGGGAGATCCTCGAGCGCCACGGCGACAAGGGGTGGAGCTACGTCGACGCCACCTCCTTCGCCGCTGATCGAGCGCGACGGCGGCGACGAGGCATTCGCCCTCGACACCCACTTCGCCCAGCGCGGCCTGCGTGTCCA
>CAWHIW010000011.1:0-97096 GCA_963829445.1 uncultured Solirubrobacterales bacterium
TGGCCTGGTTTCTTCATCGAGGCCGCGGTCTTCCTGCTGATCGCCGCCGCCGCCGGCTACTTCGCCTACCGCTCGGTCAAGGCCGGCGCGCCGCCGCTGCCCGAGCAGGCGATCGAAGAGGCGAAATTGACCAAGACGATGTTCGAAGGCGAGGCCGAGAACCTGGCCGAGGGCATCGAGAAGAGCGTCGTCGAAGGAGGCGGGAAATAGCGCCAACCCCCAGCCGGGCAGGCCTGCAGTCTCTGGCGCGCCGCGGACCGCGGCGGAGATCCGTCGCGACATCGATACCCAGCGCGAGCAGCTCGGCACCTCCGTCGAGGCCCTGCGCGGCCGCGTCACCGAGCTCACCGACTGGCGCCGCCAGGTCAACGAGCACCGCAGCCAGCTGATCGTGGGTGCAGCGGTCGTTGGTTTTGCGATCGGCGTACGCGCAATGCTGCGCCGCAGGCGCTAGCCGACTGCTTCGTCAGGAGGCCGGCGTGACCAGCTCGGTCGGCACGCTGCCGATGCCGAGCAGGCCGGGGCCGACATGGGCGCCGAGCACGGCGCCGATCTCGGAGGTGAAGACGGGCTCGCAGCCGAAGATCTCGTGGGCGTCGTCGATCAGGCCCGAGGCCGTCTCCTCGTCCTGGATGTACTGGACGACCCAGCCATCGGCGCCCTGGTCGTGGCGCTGGCGGGCGTAGCCGCGCAGGCGCTCGAGCGAACGGGCGCGGGTGCGGACCCTCTCGACCGGGGTGATCTCCTCCTCGAGGGTGAGGATTGGCTTGATCTTCAGGGCGCTGCCGATCCAGGCGCGGGCGCCGCCGATGCGGCCGCCGCGGCGCAGGTACTCGAGGGTGTCGATCGCGAACCACATCTTCAGCTCTTCGCGCGTCTTCTCGGCGCGGGCGAGGCAGGCGGCGGCATCGCCGCCCTCGATCGCCGCGGCGGAGGCGCCGAGCACGGCGAGGCCCATGCCGCCGGCCGCCGAGCGCGAGTCCATCACGTGGACGCGGTCGCCGCCCTTGCCCTCGTCGATCAGCCGCTGCCGCGCCTGGCTGGCCGCCTCGAAGGTGCCGGAGATGCCGGCGGAGATGTGGATCGAGACAACCTCCCGGCCGGCGTCGAGCAGCGGCTCGTAGGTGGCGATGAAGTCGCCGATCGAGGGCTGCGAGGTGGTGGCGCCGCTCTCGGAGGCCCGCAGCCGCTCGTAGAAGCCGGCGTAGTCGGAGATGTCGAGCTCGCGCTCCTGCTGGCCGTCGACCGAGACGTAAAGGCTGATCGTCTCGATGCCCCGTTCCTTCACCAGGTCACAGGGCAGATAGGCGGTGGTATCGCAGACGACGGCCGTCTGGGCGCTCGAGTTCAACCTGGCGATTCTCGCAGACCCGGAGTTGGGCGGAGCCCGCCCGCTACACTTTGTGAAGTGACCGATACCCCAAACGCCGCGATCACCCTCACCGACAAGGCCACCGAGAAAATCGGTGAGTTGCTTGGCGGTCAGCCCGAGGGCGCCGAGCAGGCGCTCCGCGTCGCCGTTCGGGGCGGCGGCTGCTCCGGTTTCCAGTACGCGCTGGCCTTCGACAAGCCCAAGGAGGACGACAACGTCTTCGAGGTCGACGGCGTCGCCGTCATCGTCGACAAGGTCAGCATGCAGTTCGTCTTCGGGTCGGAGGTCGACTACGTGGAAGGGCTGCAAGGGGCGGGCTTCCAGGTAAATAACCCGAACGTCGTCGCTGCCTGCGGTTGCGGTTCCTCGTTCCAGGTCAAAGACGACGCGCCGGCCGAAGCCGCCGCCGTCTAGCTCAACGCCGGCCCGCTATTCGATCTGAAGCGGCGGAGACTCGGCCGGTAGGCCCTCTGGCGTAGATGCGGCGGGCGCCGCCACTTGCGGCTGCTCGACGCCGAGCGCCTCGGCCAGCTCGCCGGACTCGAACATCTCCTCGACGATGTCGGCACCGCCGAGCAGCTCGCCGTTGACGTAGAGCTGGGGGAAGGTCTGCCAGTCGGAAAGCTCGGCGGTGACTTCGCGCAGCGGCTGCAGCGCCGGCAGCACGTCGATCGCGCCGTACTCGACGTCGACCTGGTCGAGGACCTGGACGACGCGCATCGAGAAGCCGCAGCGCGGCGCCTCCGGGGTCCCTTTCATGAAGAGCAGCACCGGGTTGGCGGCAATCAGCTCCTGGACTTTGGACTTCAGTTCTGGGTCGGCCATGGGCACAGAGTAGCTAGCTCGGCAGCTCGGTCTTGACCGAGAGCGCGTGGATCGTGCCGTCGTCGAAGCGCGCTTTGACCGCGGCCTTGACCAGGCGGTGCTGGTCGATCCGCGAGAGGCCGTCGAACTGGGCGGCGCTGACGACCGCCTTCAGGTGCTGGCCGCCGCCGTCTTCGTCGAAGACCTCCACCACGGCACCGGGCAGCGCGGACTCGATCATCCCCTCCAGCTCGGCCAGGTCGACCGCCATCGGGATCTAGCTGCCGACGCTCTCGCCGAGGGTCGAGAGCATCTCCTCGACCCTGACGAACTTGACGCGGGGGCGGCCGTGGGGCTCGCCGCGGCCGACCTCGGCCTGGTCGATCGCCTGCCAGCCCTCGAAGCTGACGTAGCGGGTGCCACGCTCGGCCAGCAGCGCCTCGACCGCGGCCGGGTCCGGGTCCTCAGGCGCCAGCAGCGTCTGCGACTCGACGTCGGCGAGCAGGTGGGTGACCGTCTCCAGGGCGTCTTTCTTGTTGGTGCCGATGACGCCGGAGGGGCCGCGCTTGATCCAGCCGGCCGTGTAGTGGCCGACCTTGTGGCCGGAGTCGTGGGAGTCGAGCACGCGGCCGCCCTCGTTGAGGATCAGGCCGCGCTTCTCGTCGAAGGGCACGCCCTCGATCGGGATGCCGGTATAGCCGACCGAGCGCAGGATCAGGCCGCACTCGAGCTCTTCGCGCTCGCCGGTGTCCCTGGCCCGCAGCGAGCCGTTCTCCTCGACCAGTTCGTTGCGGCCGATCACGATCGATTCCACTTTGCCGTCGCCCTTGATCTCGATCGGCGAGGCGAGGAAGCGAAGGACGATGCGCTGGTGCTTGCCCTCGGGCGTGCGCTGGGAGAACTCGCGCAGGGTCTCGACGTTGACCCGGGTGGTCTTGTCGACCTCGTCGGACTCGAGGAAGGCGGCGCTGGCCGGATCGAGCTCGACGTCGGCCGGGTCGACGATCACGTCGGCGTCCTCCATCTCGCCCAGCTCCTTGATCTCCGGGTTGGTGAAGGCGGCCTGGACCGGGCCGCGGCGGCCGAGGACGACGATCTCGCGGATCTGCTTCGCGTCGAGCAGCTCGATCGCGTGGTCGGCGGTGTCGGTCTGGCGCAGCTCGTGGTCGGTCAGCGCCAGCATCCGGGCGACGTCCATCGCCACGTTGCCGTTGCCGATCACCACCGCCCGCTCGCTGGAGAGGTCGAAATCGTGGTCGGCGTAGTCGGGGTGGGCGTTGTACCAGCCGACGAAGGCGGTGGCGGCGGCGCTGCCGGGGAGGTCCTCGCCCGGGACGCCGAGCTGGCGGTCGGTCTCGCAGCCGACCGTGAAGACGATCGCGTGGTAGAGCCGTTCCAGGTCCTCGACCTCGATGTCCTGGCCGATCTTGACGTTGCCGAAGAAGCGGAAGCCGTCGCGGGCGGCGGTTTTTTCGTAGACCCGGGTGACCGACTTGATCTTCGGGTGGTCGGGCGCGACGCCGCCGCGGACCAGGCCGAACGGAGTCGGGAGGCGGTCGAAGAGGTCGACCTGGGCGTGCAGATCCTCACCCTTGAGGATGTGCTCGGCGGCGTAGAAGCCGGACGGGCCGGCGCCGACGATGGCGACGCGAAGTGGGTTCTCGGGGCTGCCGATCTTGCTCATTGGACGCGGAAGAATAGGGAATTCGGCGAGCGGGGCGACTACGCGGCCAGCAGCATCGCGCTGCAGTCCGAGCAGACTCCATGGCTGATCGCCGGCAGCGCCGGCAGCTGGAAGAGTCCGAGCTGCGCCGCCGCCTCCTCGACCTCGGCCCACTCGCCGTCGACCAGGAAGCGGTCGCACCAGCCGCACATCGTCAGGGTCTCCTCGCCGCGCGGCGTCTCGGCGGCCAGCAGCGGTTGGAATTCGTCGCGCCGCTCCTCTGCCCGCAGGTGGGCCGAGAAGACGACGAAGCGGCCGGAGGCCTGGGAGGCGATGTGGATGTCCATTTCCCGGCGCACTGCCGGGCCGTCGCAGCGGAAGGGCAGGTCGACGCTGCCGAGCTCGCTCCGCACTCGTCGCAACAACATCCGCTGCAGTTTCTCCAGCTCCCGCCCGGTGACGAAGTCCCAGAGCGAGCGCCCGAGACTGCCGCCGGCCCCGCCCCAGCCGTTCTCGGTGGCAAAGGCGTAGAAGCCCTCGTCGACCTTGACCAGCCGGTCGTGCTCGTCGATCGCATAGCTGAGGTCCATCCGCTCAGGGTACGGAGCGAGTGTTGTCGTCCCCTCTGGGAAGGGTCTCGGTCCGGTGTCGGCGGGTGGTCAGGGCGTGGCGGCAGCGGCGACGGCGCCGGGCACGCCGTCGAGCGCGTCGAGCGCCTTGCGCACCGACATCGCCACGCAGGTGAAGATCGGCGTCTCGCGCTCGGTGTACTCGCTCGACTCGGTCGGTCGCAGCTCGTTGACCAGGTCGAGGAACATCCCCGGATCGTCGCCCTCGAAGCAGACGACGAACTCCTGGTCGTCGATGCCGTAGGAGTAGGTGGTGTTGATCGTGATCTCGGGATAGCGCCGGCCGACCTCGATGTGGCTTTTCATGATCCGCCCGCGCTCCTCCGGCGCCAGCCCGTACCAGCGGCGCTGCTTGACCATCGGATAGAGGAAGAGGTACTTGCGCTCGGAGGTGCAGATCTCCGGCCGCGCCCCCTCCTCCGAGTAGGGCGAGCGTTTGGTCATCGAGAGGAAGGAGTGGGGCGTCTCGGACCACTTCGCCAGGCCGCTCTGGCCGAGGACGACGTGGAAGGTATGGATGTCGTCGAGGTTGGGGCTCTGGCTGAGCAGGACCAGGTCGACGTCGCCGCGCGTGCCTATGGTTGAGTAGGCCCGCAGCGAGCGGTCGATGCCGAAGTCCTCGCAGGCGGCGAGGAACTCCTGCTTGTCGGCGGCGCGCAGCTCGGCGTCGCGTCGGCGCCAGGCGGGATCGACCTTGAAGAAAGAGAACTTGGCGAACGTCCGATCAGCCATCGCGGTCACGATAGCGCTCGTCGCATTGATCGCCGCGGCGCCCGCCGGCGCGGCGCAACGCGCACCGCGGGCGACCCTCGCCTGGCTCCCGCAGGGGACCTCGGTGTCCGCTCTGGCGCGGCTCGGGATGTCGCCGGGGCTGCTCTCCGCCGGCCTCGGGGCGGTGCCGGCGCAGCAGACCTACCTCGACCTCGGGCAGGGCAACCGCGTCTTCGACTCGCTCTACGACTCAGAGCTGAAGCCGCGGCGAGGGGCCTGCGACCAGTGGTTCGAAGAGGCCAGGACGGGGCGGAATCGGCGCCGGCCGAGATCGAGCCGGGCCTGCTGCGCGACAGCCTGGCCGGGCATGGGGTCGGCGGTTTCCTACGGGGCCCCAGCTCCTGCGCGCTCGGCGGCCGGTCGGGAGCGGGCGCGGGAGCGGCCGGCGCTCTTCTGGTCGCCGACACTCCGCTGCCCCGCCTGCGGGCGCTGCTCGCCGAAAGGCGCCCCGGGGATCGGTGATCGCCGTCGCCCGGCCGAACGGCTCGGATGCGCCGCTGGCGATCGGGATCGCGGGCAGGGGCCTCGACGGCGACCTGACCTCGGACAGCACCCGTCTCGACGGCTACGCGCTCGCGACCGACATTGCGCCGACGATCCTCGGCCACTTCGGGGTGGACGTGCCCTCGCAGATGTCGGGAGAGCCGATCCGACGGAGGGGGAGGTGGACCCGGCGGCCGTCGATGCGCTGGGGGAGCGGATGGCCGTGATCTCGGACCGGCGCGGGCCGGTGATCGGGTTGAGCCTGCTGGTCTGGGTCGTGGTGCTCGGGCTCGTCGCGGCCCTGGCGCGTGGTGCGGCGGCGCGCACGGCGGTCAGGGTGGTGGGCCTGGCTGTGGTCTACGTGCCGCTTGTGCTCCTGGCCGGGGCGGCGATCGAGCCGGGGGAGAGGGTGGAAATGCTGCTGGTTACGTTGGGAGCGCCGGCACTCGCGGGGCTGACGCTGGCGTTGTTGGCCGGGTACCGCGCCCTGGCGGTGGCTGCGGCGCTGACGGTGCTCGCCTGCGCCGCGGACATGATCGCCGGCTCGCCCCTGACCGCGCTCTCGCTGATGGGCCCCAATCCCGGGTTGGGGGTTCGCTTCTACGGCATCGGCAACGAGCTCGAGGCGCCGCTGGCGGTGCTGGTCGTCGCCGGCACCGGGGCCGGGCTGGCCGGATTCGTGCCCCGGCTGCCGCCGCGAACCTCCGCGGCGGCTTTCCTGGTGACCGGCCTCCTCGCCGCCTTCGTCTTCGCGGCCGGGCGCTTCGGCGCCGACGTCGGCGCCGCGATCGTGATCCCGGTCGGAGCCGCTGCGGCCGCAGCGGCGATCGCCGCCCGCCGGCGCCGGGCGGCTCTGCTCGTGGTCGCGGCCCCGTTCGCGGCCGTCGCCCTATTGGCCCTCGTCGACCTGCTCTCCGGCGCCAACGCCCACCTCACGCGCTCGGTTCTGGACGCCGGCGGCCTGCACGATCTCGGCGACGTCGCCGAACGCCGTCTGCGCCTCTCCGCCCACAGCCTGGTGAAGCCGCTCACGCTCATCTTCCTGCCCCTGGTCCTCCTCCTCGTCGCGCTTGCCATCGCGCGTCGCGACCGGTTCCGGGCCTGGCTCGAGCCCCGCCCGCAGATGCGAGCCGGGCTGATCGGCGCCGCCCTCGCCACCGTGGTCGCCGCCCTCGCCAACGACTCCGGCGCCCTCCTGCTGGAGGTCGGCACGGCCTATCTCCTCGTCTTCATCGGCTTCGCCTGGGCCGAGAGCGGTCCTACTCGCGAGGTCGGGGCCGGGCGATGATCTACCCTTAGCCACCTGTGCGCATAGCTCTCGTCTCGCCATATTCCTGGTCCTACCAGGGCGGCGTGAATCGGCATGTGGAGGCGCTGGCCGAGGAGTTCCTCGGTCGCGGCCACGACGTTCGCGTGCTTGCCCCCTATGACCCGCCGGGCCGGGTCAGCCGGGCGCTGCACCGGGCGGCGCCGGAACCGCGCCAGGTTCCGGACTACCTGACCCCGTTGGGGCGGACCTTTGGCTTCGGGGTCAACGGATCGGTGGGCAACCTGGCCCCGTTCCCGGCCGGGGGCGTGGTGGCCCCCCGGCGTGAGGTGCGGCGCGGCGACTTCGACGTGATCCACGTGCACGAGCCGCTGGCGCCGCTGGTCGGCTGGAACGCCACCCTGGGGGCGAGGACCCCGGTCGTCGGCACCTTCCACGCCTACTCGACCAAGCCGATGCCCAACCACATCGCCAATGGGCTCGGCGCTCGACGCATGTTCAACCGCCTGGCGGCGCGGATCGCCGTCTCCGAGGCGGCGGCCTGGACCGGCCGGCGCTGGTACGGCGGCGACTACACGATCATTCCCAACGGGGTCGACGTCGACGCGGCGCCGAGCGCGCCGGCGGCTCCGGCGGGCGAGCTGCGCATCCTCTTCGTCGGCCGTCCGGAGGAGCGCAAGGGCCTGCCGATTCTGCTGACCGCCTTCGGCGCTCTGGTCGAGCACGTTCCCTGTCGCCTCACCGTGATCGGGGCCGAGCGCGAGGACGTGCTGCGCTACCTCGCGGACCCCGAGCTGCTGCGCTCGATCGACATCCGCGGCCGGGTCTCCGGCGACAGCCTCTGGACCGAGCTGCACGGCGCCGACGTGCTCTGCGCCCCCTCGCTCTCAGGCGAGAGCTTCGGCATGGTGCTGACCGAGGCCTTCGCCGCCGGCACTCCGGTCATCGCCTCCAACATCGCCGGTTACAGCGACGTCGTCAGCGATGGCGTCGACGGCCTGCTGGTGCCCCCGGGGACCCTCAGCGCCTGGCCGAGGAGCTGCAGCGCGCCCATCACGAACCCGACCGCCTGGCGGCGATGGGGGAGGCCGCCCGCCGCAGTGCCCAGCGCTATGCCTGGCCCCATGTCGCCGACCAGGTGACGGCCGTCTACGAGCGGGCGATGGCGGCGCCGCAGCCGGCTGGCGCCGGCGAGCGCGCCGCTCACTGGGCCGGCCTGCGGCCCGCCGACGGCGGCCCTCATCGCCCGCCGCAGAAGCTGCCGTCGCTGGACCCGGCGCCGGCCCGCGCGGGCAACCGCGGCCGGGCGATCGCCCGGCGCGCCGGGCTGCTCGTCGCCGGCGCCCTCGGGATCGGGCTGACCGTGCTCGCGGCGCAGAAGATCGGCGTCGACAACGTGGTCGAGAGCATCGTCCGCTCCAACCTCACCTGGGTGCTCGTCGCCTGCGCCCTGATGGCCACCTCGCTCTTCTTTCGCGCCGCCTCCTGGTACTGGATCGTCAGAGCGGCCCTGCCGAACCGGCCGGTGCGCCGCCGCGACGTCACCTCGGCGACGATGATCGGGGTGCTGATGTCGGCGACCCTGCCCGCCCGCCTGGGCGAGCCGGCGCGCGCCCTCGCCCTCGCCCGCCGCACCGGGCGCATGCGGGAAACCTTCCCGGTCCTGCTCGGGACCCTGGTCTCGCAGACGATGCTCAACCTGGTGGCGCTGGCCCTGCTCGGGGTGATCATCGTCTCCTCGACGCCGCTCTTCCACTCCGGGACCCAGAAGCTGTTCGTCTTCAGCCTGGTGCCGCTCCTGCTCCTGCTCATCGTCCTGGTGGCGCCGATGCTGATGCGGAGCAACGGCAACGGCCGCCTGGCCCGCGCCGGCGCGGCGCTGCAGCGGGCGCTGATCCAGGTGCGCGCCGGCCTCGCCGTCTTCCGCGATCCTCGCCACGGCGCCGCCGCCGCCGCCGCCCAGCTGGGCGCCTGGGCGATTCAGCTGGCCGCCTGCTGGGCGCTGCTCTACGCGCTCGGCCTCGATGACAAGGCCGGGATCGGCGCCGCCGCCGCGGTCCTCTTCGCGGTCAACGTCACCGCGGTCGTGCCGGTGACCCCTTCGAACATCGGCGTCTTCCAGCTGGCCGTGATCAGCGTCCTCCACACCGGCTTCGACATCGGCACCGCCGATGCCCTCGCTTACGGCGTCATCCTGCAGGCGGTCGAGATCGCGACGGCGGTCGCCCTTGGCCTGCCGGCCTTGGTGCGGGAGGGGCTGACCTGGAGCGATCTGCGGGTGCAGGCCCTCTCGGCCGCGCCGGTGCGCCTCGAGTCGAAGCCGCGGGAGCGGGCGGGGTCGAGTCGCGAGGGCGTCATTTAGACAAGAAGTCCTCATATATTAAGTGCCTATGCCCGCTCCACTTCCCGATGTCGGGATTCGCGCTGGCAGTCGCGTCCTGGCCCTGTTCGAGAATCCGCTGAACGCCCGCGTCCTGCGTGCTCACGTCGACGGGCCCAAGCGACTGGCCGAGCTGCGGGAGCTGGTCTGGCCGTCGGCGCCGACCACCGTCCGCACGGCGGTCGCCGCCCTCTGCGAGCTCGGTGCCCTCTCCAGGAGGCGCGCCGGGGGCTCCGCCGCCATCGTCACGGCCCTCAGCCAAGCCGGCGCCGAGATGTTGTTCGTGGCCGACGAGGTGGAGGCTTGGTTGCGGCGCTGTCCAGACGGTCCGATTGCGCCGGGCAGCGAGGAGGCGCGCGAGGCGGTCAAGGCTCTGGCGGGCGGCTGGAGCTCGACCCTGATGCACGTCCTGGCCACTCGCGCCTCCACCCTGAGCGAGCTTGACAGCCAGATTCCCGATGTCAGCTACCCGTCCCTGGAGCGGCGCGTCTCGCGGATGCGAACCAGTGGCCAGATCGAGCCAGTCGAGCAAGAGGGGCGGGGGACTCCCTACGCCGTGACCGACTGGCTGCGGCAGGCAATCGCGCCACTTTGCGCCGCCGGCCGCAGCGAGCGCCGCCACATGGGAGCGGGGAGCGGTCCGATAACCGCGGTGGAGGTGGAGGCGGCTTTCCTGCTGGCCGTGCCCCTGGTCCCCTTGCGCCCGGGGGCTGGCGGCAGCTGCATGCTGGCGGTGCAGACCGATCCGGTCGAGCCCGGCGACGTGGAGCCGCGGCTCGCCGGCGTTACCGCGGAGGTGGAACGGGGCCGGGTCGTCTCCTGCGTGTCCGAGATCGATGCCGAACCGGCGACCTGGGCGGTCGGGGCCCCGGAGGGCTGGCTGGATCTGGTCATCGACGGCCAGATCGAGGAGCTGCGGATCGGCGGGGCGACTCCGCAGCTTGCCCTCGAGCTCGCAACCGGGATCCATTTCTCGCTGTTCAGCGACCGCTGAGCGTGCCTGCCTCTCGGTAACCCCAGGGCAGAAACGCCGCAGTCCGCAAAAAATCGAGTCCCACAACATAATTTCTTGACGAGTAACAAGACGTATGCGTAGAGTCATCCGCGAGTACAGACTTTCGATCGAGGTGGGGTCAGATGAATTACGACGCGGCTTTGCTGGAGCGCGTCGCGCAGCGGTTCTGGCGCGACATGTGGAGGTCGGTGACGCCTGACGCGGTGGCCGAATCCGGGGTCGAGGTGAGGAATTTCGGGCCTGTCCAGGCGACCGCCTTCGGCGACCTGCCTGAGGTTCACAGCCTCAACCAGATCCAGGGGGCGGCGGAGCCCGGGGCGATCGAGGGCGGCCACCTGGCCGAAGCAATCGAATGGATGCGGTCCTGGGAGGTCGACTACCGGGTGCCGGTGGCCGAGTGCCGGCCGGGCGTCGAGCGGGCGGAGAGCTGGCTCAGCACTCGCGGTTACGAGCGCGGCAGCGGCTGGACGAAGCTGGTGCGCGAGGCCTCGCCGCCGGATCTGCCGGCCAATCCCGAGGTGACGATCTTCGAACTCGGCGAGAGCGAAGCCGACGGCGAAGGCCTCAGCTCGATCGCCGCCGAGATGCTCGGCCTGCCGGTCACCGCGGGGACGCTCTTCTTCTCGCTGCCCCAGGAGCGGCAGTGGCGCTGCTACACGGCGGCGCTGCCGGAGGGAGAGATCGTCGCGACCGGAGCGATGCGGATCGACGGCGGAGTGGCCCAGCTCGGGCTGGGCACCACGCTCGAGCACGGGCGCGGGCGCGGCTGCAACACGGAGCTGCTGCGGCGCCGCATCCTCGATGCCGTCGAGGCCGGCTGCCACACGGTCTTCATCGAGCTGGGCGAACGCACGCCCGAGCTGCTCTCGGGGGCCTACCGGAACCTGCGCCGGGCCGGCTTCGAGGAGGCCTATCGCAGCCGCAACTGGCAGCGCCCGGCGCTGCACCCGGCCGAGGTCATCGAGTAGCCGGGCGCCGGCTCAAGCAGGCGCGGTCGCCGGCTCGGTCGCGTCCTCGTCCGGGTCGGACTCGGGCGGCAGCTCGCCGCCGCGGTCGGTGCCCGCGATCAGCTCGTCCGGCGCCTTCTCCGCCGGGATGAAGCCGGACTTCATGCCGAAGTAGACCGCCTGGGGGTGGTGGGCGACGATCGCCACCGTCGACTGCTCGGGCATCACCGCGAAGCCGTCGGAGAGGGTCATGCCGATCTCTTCGAGGTCGAGCAGCCGCCAGACCTTCTCGTGCTCGGACTGGTCCGGGCAGGCTGGGTAGCCCCAGGAGTAGCGGCGGCCCTGGTCAGGATCGATCTCGAGCCCGCGGCGGATGTCGGAGTGCAGCCACTCGGCCAGGCCCTCGGCCGACTGCACGCCGAGCCCGTGGACGAAGAGCTGTTCGGCGAACTCGCCTTCCTGCTCGAGTCGCTCGATCAGCTCGGTCACCTCGGGGCCGACCGTGACCCCCTGCAGGGCGACGACATCGCGTTCGCCGGAGTCCAGCGGTCGGTAGAAGTCGGCGAGGCAGATGCGGTCGTGCTTGGGCTGGCGCGGGAAGACGAGGCGCTCGATCTCGCGTTCGTGGTCCTCGGGGTCGAAGATCACCAGCTCGTTGCCGTCGGAGTTGCAGGGGAAGTAGCCGAGCCGGGCGCGCGGGTGCAGGTAGTCCTGCTCGCGCCACATCCGCTCCAGCCGCGGCGCGAAGCCCTCCTCCTCATCCGTCCCCTCGACCAGCTCGCGCCAGGCCTCGCCCTTGACCCCGCGCCCACCCCAGTGCAGCTTGAACAGCACGTGGCGGTCGAGGTAGGGGTAAACGTCCCCGAGGTCGATCGGGATCTCGCGGGCCCCCCAGAACGGCGGTGCCGGGATCGGGTTGTCGGTGGTGGTGGCGGAGCGCACGCTGGCGTCGGTCACCGGCGGCGAGTCGTCGACCACTACCGGCTTCTCGCGCAGCTGCTTGGCCTCGGCCCGGATCCGCTCGACCAGCGCCGCCCGGGCCGGCTCGTCGACCAGCGCGTCCATCGTGTCGAGTCCCTGGAAGGCGTCCTTGCAGTAGAAGACACCGGGCTCGTAGATGTCGTCGGACTCGCGCCCCTTCGGGTAGAGCGTGCGGCGGCCGAAGTCGCGGTTGATCGCGGCGCCGCCGATCAGCACCGGGAACTCGAGCCCGCGCTGGTGCAGCTCCTGGATGCAGGCGGGCATCTGCTTCGAGGTCGAGACCAGCAGGGCGGAGAGGCCGATCGCGTCGGCCTCGTTCTCGACCGCGGCCTCGATGATCGAGTCGATCGGGACCTGCTTGCCGAGGTCGATCACGGTGTAGCCGTTGTTGGTGAGGATCGTGTTGACGAGCGACTTGCCGATGTCGTGGACGTCGCCGAAGACGGTCGCGATCACGACTTTGCCCTTGGTGTGGCCGTCGATCCGGTCGAGGTGGTTCTCCAGCTGCGCCACGGCGCGCTTCATCACTTCGGCCGACTGCAGGACGAAGGGCAGGATCAGTTCGCCGGCGCCGAATTTGTCGCCGACCTCCTTCATCGCCGGCAGCAGCACCTCGTTCAGGGTCGGGACGGCGCCGATCTTCTCCACCGAGCGCTCGATCTGGTCCTCGACCCCGTCCTTCTTGCGGCGCAGGATGTGCCAATGCAGCGCCTCCTCGGGCTCCATGCCGGCGGTCGGGTCGGCGACCTCGGCCTCGGCCTCCTCGCCCTGGGACTCGAAGTGGGAGATGAACTTCTCCAGCGCGTCCTCGCGGCGGTTGAAGACGAGGTCGTTGGTCAGCTCGCGCTCCTCCTCGGAGATCTCGCTGTACGGCGTGATGTGGTTCGGGTTGACCATCGCCAGGTCGAGCCCGGCCTCGACGCAGTGGTGGAGGAAGACCGAGTTGAGGATCGCCCGCGGCCGCGGCGAGATGCCGAAGGAGACATTGGAGACGCCGAGTGAGGTCTTGACCCCGGGAATCTCCGCCTTGATCCGGCGGATCCCCTCGATCGTCTCGACCGCGGAGGGCTTCCACTCGTCGTCGCCGGTGGTCAGGGTGAAGGTGAGGGCGTCGAAGATCAACGCCTCGGGTTCGAGCCCGTGCTCGCCGCAGGCGATGTCGCGCAGCCGTTCGGCGATCTCGACCTTGCGCTGGGCGGTCTTCGCCATCCCGACCTCGTCGATCGTCAGCGCGATCAGGGCCGCGCCGTGGGCTTTGGCCAACGGGATCACCTTGTCGGCCTTCTCGCGGCCGGCCTCGAGGTTGATCGAGTTGACGATCGCCCGCCCGGGGATCGTCTCCAGGGCGGCTTTCAGCACCTCCGGCTCGGTCGAGTCGACCTGGATCGGCGTCGGCTGGGTCAGCGAGACCCGCTTGGCGACGGCGCTCATCTGCTCGTCCTCGTCTTGGCGCTCGGTCAGTGCCACGCAGAGATCGAGCACGTGGGCGCCGCCTTCGACCTGGTCTTCGGCGACCTGGACGAGGCCGTCGTAGTCGTCGGCCAGCAGCAGCTCCTTGGCCTTTTTCGAGCCCTGCGAGTTGACCCGCTCGCCGACCAGGGTCGGGCGCGGCTCCTGGACCAGGGCGGTCGAGGTCATCATCGAGGAGACCTCGATCGGCCCCCGGGCCGGGCGCTCGCCGGGGACGCGGCCCTTGACCTGCGCCGCGATCGCGGCGATGTGCTCCGGCGTCGTGCCGCAGCAGCCGCCGACGATGCCGACGCCATAGCGCTCGACGAACTCGCCCAGCGTCGCCGCCAGCGGCTCGGGCTTTTCCGGGAAGATCGTCTCGCCGTCGGGCCCCTGCAGGGGCAGGCCGGCGTTGGGGATGCAGTGGACCGGCAGCGGGCTGGTCTCGCCGAGGAAGCGGATCGCGTCGCGCATGTCCTCGGGCCCGGTCGAGCAGTTGAGCCCGATCACGTCGACGTCGAGCGCCAGCAGGGTCGTCAGCACCGCCTGGATGTCGGTACCCAGCAGCATCTTGCCGCCGTTGGGGAGGAGGGAGACGCTGGTCTGGATCGGCAGCGTGCGGCCGGTCTCGGCGAAGGCCTCGCGGGCGCCGAAGATCGCCGCCTTGACCTCGAGGATGTCCTGCGCGGTCTCGATGATGATCAGGTCGGCGCCGCCTTCGACCAGGCCGCGGGCCTGCTGCGCGAAGACCTCGACCAGGGTGGCGAAGGAGATGTCGCCCAGGGTCGGGTCGGTCGAGGCCGGCAGGAATCCGGTCGGCCCGATCGAGCCGGCGACGAAGCGCTCCTCGCCGGCCGCCTTACGGGCGATCTCGGCCGCCTTGACGTTGATCTCGAGCGTGTGCTCGCCCAGGCCCCACTCCTCCAGCTTCAGCCGCGAGGCCTGGAAGGTGTCGGTCTCGACCACCTCGGCACCGGCCTCCAGCATCGAGCTGTGCACGCCCTCGATCACGTCGGGCCGGTTCAGCACCAGCGCCTCGTGGCACTTGCCCTGCAGACCGCCGTAGTCCTCCTGGGTCAGGTCGAACATCTCCAGGGTCGCGCCCATGCCGCCGTCGAAGACGACGACGCGCTCCTTGGTTGCCCTTATGTAATCGCGTTCGGCCATGAACTTAAAGAGGCTACCGGGGCGCCGGGTCGCGCGAACCTGGTGCGGGGGAGGACACCCAGACCCCTCCGACGACACGTCCCACCGGACGGGCTCGGGGTTCAGAAGCTGTCCATGCTCGACGAGCTAGGTGAGGCTCCCGGAGCTTTGCTTGAGCTTCCGCACCCTGAGCCGTTCACGGAGCGCGTTGCGTTGGAGGGAGGTCGGTACCCCTCCCCGTGAATGTCGCGAAGCGTGCGATATGCAATCTGTCTTTTGCGCGACCTTTAGGTCGCGCTCCAACATCCGGAGCAACGCGCCCATAAGGCGCGGAGCGACAAATTCACGGGGAGGGGTACCGACCTCTCCTTCACAGTGCCTCGTCCCTACCGGCGCAAGCCCAGCCGTCGTTTTATGTCGCGAGCGCTAACCGCCCGCGAAACCCGGTCCACCAGCCCCCGGCGGGCCTTCGTGTACGGGTACCAGTTCGGCTCCCGCTTGCCGCCGAAGCGGGTGGCGACGATCGACTCGGCGCGGCAGTACTTCTTGATCCCGTACTCGCCGTGGCGGAAGCCGATCCCCGACTGCTTCCAGCCCCCCATCGGCACGCCCATCGCGGCCATGTTGACGATCACGTCGTTGACGTTGACCGAGCCGGCCTCGACCCGGCGGGCGAGCCGTTCGGCCCGCTCCTTCTCGCCGAAGACCGAGGCGGCGAGCCCGTAGCGGGTGTCATTGGCGAGGCGCAGCGCCTCCTCGGAGTCACTCACTTTCATCACCCCGACCACGGGTCCGAAGGTCTCGTCCCGCATCACCTTCATCGAGTGATCGACGTCGACCAGCACCGTCGGTTCGAAGTAATCGCCGGGCCCGTCGACCTTCTTGCCGCCGGTCAGCGCCCGGGCGCCGTTGGCGAGGGCGTCGTCGACCTGGCCGGCGACGATCGCGGTCTGGTTCGGCGAGGTCATCGCGCCGACGTCCTTTTCCGGCTTGCGGCCGTCGGCGCCCTGGCGCAGGCTCTTTACCTCCGCGGTCAGCTTGGCGACGAACTCGTCGTAGACGGGCTCCTCGACGTAGATCCGCTCGACCGAGATGCAGAGCTGGCCGGAGTTGACCATCCCGCCCCAGGCGGCGGCATTGGCGGCACGATCGACGTCGGCGTCGGAGAGGACGATCATCGGGTCCTTGCCGCCGAGCTCGAGGCTGACCGGGGTCAGGGTCTCGGCGGCGCGGGCCATCACCTTGCGGCCGGTCCGGTCGGAGCCGGTGAACTGGATGTAGTCGACGTTGTCGATCAGGGCGCCGCCGGCCTCGCCGGTTCCCTGAACACAGTCGAAGACATCGGGGGCGCCGATCTCCTGCTTCCAGGCCGCGATGATTTCCATCAAGCTCAGCGGCGTGAACTCGGAGGGCTTGACGACGACCGCGGCGCCGGCCTGCAGGGCCGGGATCGAGTCGCCGAGCGCCATCGCCAGCGGGAAGTTCCAGGGACTGATGACGCCGACGACGGGGAAGGGCCGGTACTGGATCGTCAGCTTCTTCGCCGCCAGCAGCGGCGAGTTGGGCCGCACCGTCTCGTCGCCGATGTAGCCGGCCGCCTTGGTGCCGTAGAAGTTGATCAGGTCGGCGACGTAGCCGAGGTCGAGCGAGACGTCGGCCCGGACCTTGCCGGTTTCGGCCTGCATCGTGTCGCTGATCCGCTCGGTGTTGTCGAGGATCCAGTCGCGCAGCTGGCCGAGCCAGTGGTAGCGGCCCTCGATCCCGATCGCCTCCCACTCGGCCTGGTTGGCGCGCACGCGCGCCACCGTGGCGGCGATCGCCTCGGGCGAGTCGGTCGCGATCGCGCCGATGACGGCTCCGGTCGCGGGGTTGAGGACGTCGATCGTCGCGGCCGCGGGCGCCGGAGCGCCGTTCACCGCGCCGTTCGTATCGATGCTCGTCTCGGCGGTCCCGCTCTCCACTGGGTGCTCCCTTCGTCGACCCTTGGCTGGTCAGCCAACTGTAGCCGGCAAACCGTGACTCGTGTGAGCGAAGGCCATCGGCGCCGCTCAGGGGTCACCGGTGGCGGTCCCGTCTCGACGTGGAAACAAGTAGCGAGTGATGACTAGGGTCACACCGATCAACTCGACGAGCGTTGCCCCCAGCCAGATCTGGATCACGGACGCCTCTATATGCCAGCCGTTCCCTGCCCACGCGTAAGCGATGAAAACCGCGTCGGCGACGATCATCTGAGCGGCGACCAGGATCAACAGCCACTTCGCATAGGCCTTCTTCAGCTGGATGTCTTGCCAGCGATCTATTCCGACGAGGGCTTTGTGGTCGTGCGGGTCCAGGCCTTGGAGAGGGACGGCCTTGTCAAGGACTTCCTTGGTGATCGGTCCCTCAGAGGAAGTCGATTTACTCGGAACTGGTGACGATGGGTCTCGCGGCTCGTCAGAGCCGTCGTGCGACTCCTGCTCGAGCATTACTTCGAGAGGCCGAGATTCTTCAGGCGGAACTGCATGGCCTCTTGAGAGACCCCGAACTTCTTGGCCATGCGAAAGTCGGGGAGCTTCTGCTCGTGGAAGGTCTTAACCAGAAGCTCTGGCATCAGGAGGTTCGCCGCGAAGCGGTTTGCGAACATCTCTTCCTCATCGGTTCCCGTCGAGGATCGCTGATCCCGGTAGTCGACGTATTCGTACTTATGGGGTTCATCGGTGCGGCGAATGAAATGCCCCAACTCGTGCGCGCAGGTAAAGCGCTTCCGATTCCTGCTGTCATTGGCGTTGAGAAGAATTGAAGGGTCAGCGCCTTCTTTCTTGACGAGGGCGCCGGAGACGTCGTCGCCAAGGGAGGCATCGAGGACCTTTACCCCCATGGTTCGAGCGACGTGAACTGGGTCTACCGGGAGCGTTCCATCCCAGCAATCTTCGAGCAGTTCTCTGGCGGCGACGCCAGCGTCATAGCGCTTGGGCATCGATCCAGTGTATTGCGCAGCCGGTCGCGTTTTCTTGCTTTTGAGCTTGCTCATCCGTCCCGCCAGGCGCTCAAGTCCCCGAACCGCCTGCTCGATCAGGCCCTCCCTTTCAACGCCGAATCCCGTTTGTTCAGTCGTCTCCACAACAGATATTGTAGACAAAACCTTTCGTCAAAATATTAGGACACTGCCACAAAAGTGTCACTTTTGGACGAGGCGGAAGACCGGGCCTTCCAGGGAGCTGACATAGAGGTGATGGGCGTCGTCTTCGCCGAAGGAGGTCGGGCTCGCGACCGCGAGGCCAAGCTTGCGATCGCCGCTGGCCCGCTTCAGGTGGGGGACGAGACTGCGCAGCTGTCCCTCGCAGAAGTCGGCGTAGACATAGTGCTTATAGAGAGAGCGCAGGCTGGGGTCGCGGACGACGTAGCCGCCGGTGATCGAGCAGCTGCCGGCGCGGCTGTGCGGGTAGGCGAAGATCGGCTTGACGGTGCCGCCGGGATCGGGGGTGCCGCTGCTTTCTTCCGTGTAGGGAGCGAAGCCCTCGAGCGCGTCCCAGCCGAAGTTGGCGCCGTTCGCCGCCGCGACCGTCGTGTAGTCGACCTCCTCGAACTTGTTCTGGCCGACGTCGCCGATCGCGATCCGCGGCTGCGCGGCGCTGACCGTGTCGAAGGAGAAGCGGAAGGGGTTGCGCAGTCCGTAGCTGTAGATCTCGTCGCGGCCGGGCTTGCCGACGAACGGGTTGGAACTCGGGACCGAGTAGGGCTGACCGCCGGACGGGCGCGGGTCGATCCGCAGCAGCTTGCCGAGCAGCACCTCTTTGTTCTGGGCGTTGTTCGGCGGGTCGCCGCCGGAGCCGCCGTCGCCGGTCCCGAAATAGAGGAGACCGTCGAGGAACTGCATCTGGCCGCCGTTGTGGTTGGCGTTGACCGGGTGCGGGATCTCGATCACCTGACGCCGGGAGCCGGCCGCTGCCCGGGTGGCGCTGCCGCGCTTGAACTCGTCGATGCGGATGTTGCCGGCGTCGTCGTTGTAATAGACGTAGAAGCTGCCGCTCTGGCGGTAGTCGGCGGGGAAGGCGATCGAGAGCAGGCCGCGCTCGCCGCCGTCGTAGCCGACCGCCCCCCGCAGGTCGAGGAACGGGTGCGCGAGGCGCTTGCCGCCGCTGAGCACGACCACGCGGCCGGGCTGCTCGACCACGAACAGCAGCTTCGGGAAGCCGGGGGCGCCGGCGACGTAGACGGGATGGTCGAAGTTGCCGATCTTCTTCAGCCCGACGCCCTCGGCGCGGGCCACCCTGCCGGTGCTCTCGGGCTGGCTGGCCATGCCGCAGGCGGGCAGGCCCAGCGCCAGCAGCGCGGCGACCAGGAGCGAAGCGGGGGAGAGGTGGCGCATGCGGTGACGCTACCCGCCGGCAGCGGCGACTATTCGCCGGGCTCGGCGCGCTGGCGCTGCTTGGCCTTTTCGACCACTTCGCCGCCGTCGGTGACTTCGGTGTCCGGCGGCACGGCGGAGATCTCGGTGGCGAAGGAGCCGCCGGCGGCGACGCCGTTGGTCTCGGCCTTGGCGGTGCCGCTCAGGCCCGCGTCGATCTTGTAGAGGACGGTGAACTTGCCGGCTTTGACCGCGCTCAGCTTCCAGGTCGCTTCGGTGGTCGCCCCGGGCTTGAGCGGCCCGAAGGAGAAGGTCTTGCGGTTCGAGGTCGTCGCCCCGCCCGGGCCGGAGGAGCCGGCCAGCTGCGGATAGCCGCGCGGCGAGGATCCATACCGGCCGATCCGGCTGGGCGAGGCCGGTCTGCGGGTCGCTGATCCCGAACGGCAGCGACGAGGCCTGGCCCTGCTTGCCGGCGATCGAGACCGTCACCGTCAGCGAGGGCAGCGGCTTCTTGCCGGTGTTGCGGACTCCGAGCTGCATCAGCGAGGTCTGGCCGAGACGCTGCTCGGTCGGGAAGCTGGCGTCGGTCACCCGCACCTCGTAGGTGCCGGCGGGCTGGTTCGCGTCCGACGATTCTTCCCCGCCGCAGGCGCCGAGCAGCGCCGCCAAGGCCACAGCGGCAACCCCGGTCGCGGTGGCTCGAAGGCGGGTACCCCGGGAATGTCTGCCGGTACCCCGCAAAGCGGCCGGAACATACCACGGGGTTTCCCCGCATCCATGGGCTTTTCGCGACTGCCCGGGTGGGTTAGCCGGATCTCAACACTTGGCTAACGGTTGGGGCTGACCCATCCCATAGACTCCGAGGACGAGTGGGGCGTCGCGTGCGTGCGGCGCAGCTCGCCGGAGGAGCAGATGGTCGGAACCGCGGTCAACAGGGCATTCCTGCCCGCCAAGTCACTGTTCGAAGTGGTGGGGGACATGATGATCCTCACCGCGCGGACTCTCGTGTCTGCGGTCAAACCGCCGTACCCCTATGGCGAGGAGTTCATCGGCCAGTTCCTCTTCGCCCTGCAGCTCTGCTGGTTCCCGCTGCTGGTCTCGACCGTCGCCTTCGGCTTCGGCGCGCCTGGCCTGCAGGCAGCCAACTTCCTCTCGCTCTTCGGCGCGCTCGACCGGCTCGGCGGCTTCTTCGTGCTCGCCTCGATCCGCGAGTTCGCCCCCTTCGTCACCGCCGTCGTCGTCGCCGGCGTCGCCGGCACCGCGATCACCGCCGACCTCGGGCGCCCGGAAGATCCGCGAGGAGCTCGACGCCCTGCAGGTGCTCGGCGTCGACCCGATCAAGAACCTGGTCGTGCCGCGCTTCCTGGCCCTGATGCTGATCACCGGCCTGCTCGACATCTACGCCCTGGTCTTCGGGATCAGCGGCGGCATCCTCACCGAGATGCTCTACAACCAGCCGCTCGGCGGCTTCTTCGCCACCCTCTTCTCCAACGCCTCGATCACCGACCTCGCCGGCTCGGTGATCAAGTGCACGCTGTTCGGCGCCCTGATCGCCGTCGTCTGCTCTTACAAAGGGATGACCGCGTCCGGAGGCGCCGCCGGCGTCGGCCGCGCCGTCAACGAGGCCGTCGTCATCTCCTTCATGGGCGTCTTCGCCTTCAACTACGTCTTCACCCAGACCATGCTCGCCACCAACCCCGAACTGCAGACGATCCGATGAGCGCGCTGAACGCCTGGCTCGCGGTCCCGCGCGGTTGGCTCGACTCGTTCGGGGAGATCGCCCGCTTCGGCTCGATGGTCGCCGGCCAGGTCTACTCGGGCCGCGTCCTGCGCTTCTTCGGCGAGAGCCTGCGCCAGGCCGGCATCCTGATCCTCGGCTCGGCCCTGATCATCTGGGGCCTGGTCTTCACCCTCGGCCTCCAGTGCGGGATCGAGGGCGCCTACCTGCTGCGCGCCCAGGGCGCGCCCGCCTACGCCGGCGTCTTCTCCGCCTGGTGCGACCTGCGCGAGATCATGCCCTACGCCTTCGGCTACATGCTGGCGGCCAAGGTCGGGACCGGGATCGTCGCCGAGCTCGGGGCGATGCGGATCTCCGACGAGATCGACGCGCTCGAGGTGATGGGGGTGCCGCCGATCACCTTCCTCTGCGCCACCCGCCTGCTCGCCGCCTGGATCTCCTTCCCGTTCATGTACCTGGCCGGGATCGGGATCATGTACCTGGCCAGCTACCTGGCGGTGGTCAAACAGATCGGCGACGTCTCCTCCGGCGGCTACTTCCTGATCTTCTGGATGTTCCAGAACCCTCCCGACCTGATCTTCAGCCTGATCAAGGGCATGGTGATGGCGACGGCGATCGTGCTGGTCGGCTGCTATTACGGCTACACGGCCTCCGGAGGGCCGGTGGGGGTGGGGACCGCGACGGCGAAGTCGATGGTCCTCAACATCGTCTTAGTCCACATCATCGGGATGCTTGGGACCCTTGTCTTCTGGGGGGCCAACCCGAGGGCGCCAATAGGAGGCTGACAAGTGTCGATGGACGAGCAAGAGCGCATCAACGAGACCGAGGGCCGCAGGACTTCGAGGCCGAGGCCGAGACCAGCGCCGAGCTGGCCCGAGCCGGTCGGCGCCGAGGCCGGCGACCGAGCCGGGGCACCCCGAAAGCGCCACCGCCGACGGCCCCTACGTGAGCGAGGACGGCGCGGTGATGGGCCGCGACTTCGTCATCCCCGGCGTCGACCCGCGCGAGCACGACCCCTACCGCTTCCACACCGGCCGCAAGCGCGACCACGGCGGCGAAGACGCGATCGAGATCATCGACCTGGTCAAACAGTTCGGCCGCGCCCGCATCCTCAACGGCCTCAACCTCGGCCTGCCCGAGGACCAGGTCTCGATGGTGCTCGGCCCCTCGGGAACCGGCAAGAGCGTGCTGATCAAGCACATCGTCGGCCTGCTCTACCCGGACTCCGGCGACGTCCTCGTCCACGGCGAATCGATCCCGAACATGACCGACGACGAACTCTTCGACGTGCGCAAAAAGTTCGGCCTGCTGTTCCAGGACGGCGCCCTCTTCGGCTCGATGAACATCTACGACAACACCTGCCTTCCCGCTGCGCCAGCACACCGACAAAAGCGAGGAGGAGATCGGCGAGATCGTCAACCGCCGGCTCAAAGAGGTCGGCCTCACCGAGGCGACCTACAAGATGCCGAACGAGCTCTCCGGCGGCATGCGCAAGCGCGCCGGCTTCGCCCGGGCGCTGGTGCTGGAACCGGCGATCGTGATGTTCGACGAGCCCGACTCCGGCCTCGACCCGGTCCGCACGGCGCTGCTCTGCGAGCTGATCCGCGAGGTCCACGCCGAGAACGGCGGCTGCTACCTGGTGATCAGCCACGACCTCGGCACCGCCCGCCGCATCGCCGACTTCATCGCCGTGCTCTGGAGCGGCAAGATCGTCGAGTCCGGGCCCAAAGAAGAACTGTTCGACTCGAGCAACCCGTTCGTCAACCAGTTCCTCCACGCGGACGTCAGCGGCCCGCTCTCGATGGACTGAGCGGGTAGGCCTGAGTTGAGCGCTGGGCAGTGGTTCGGCCGCGTCGCGGCGTGGGCCGCTGGGCACGCCCGGCGTGGTGCTGGCGCTCAGCCTGGTGCTGGCGCTCGCCGCCGCGGTCGGGGCGACGCGGATCCCGACCGACGCCGGGGTCGGGACGCTGGTCGACGGCGACACGCGACCTACCGGGCGACCCAGCAGGTGCGCGAGTCCTTCGGCGAAGAACCGGTGGTGGTGCTGGTCAAGGGGGACCTGCAGCAGCTGATCCTCGGCTCGAACATCTTCCGGCTGCTGCGGCTCGAGGGCTGCCTCTCGGGCAAGGTGCCGAAGGGGGCGAAGCCGATCCCCGGGCCCTGCGCCGAACTGGCCGCGCTCGACCCGGTCGAGTTCGTCTCCGGCCCGGCCACCTTCCTCAACGAGGCGGTGGTCCAGATCGACGCCCAGCTGCGGCGCCTGGCGCAGCGGGTGCCGCCGGCCCGGTTCCGCGAATTCCTGCTCTCGGTCGCCACCCGCTACGGCATCACCAGCGCCCCCAGCCTCGACAACGAAGAATTCGTCGCCACCGTCGTCTTCGACCTCGCCCGCGCCCGCGGCACGCCGAAGGCGCGCCTCGCCTACCTCTTCCCGAACAGCCACTCGGCCCAGATCGTGGTCCGGCTGAAGCCCGACCTCAGCGACGCCGAACGCCACCGGGCGCTCGGGCTGATCGAAGCCGCGGTCGCCGAAACGACGCCGCGCCAGGCCTGCGCCGAGAGGCGGCGCGGCCGACGCCCTGCTTCGAGCTGAAGGGCGGCAGCTACGTCGTCTCCGGCGCCCCGGTCGTCGTCGACGGCCTCGCACGCGCGCTGAAGGACGCCCTGCTCGTCCTCTTCGCCGTCGCCCTGGTGGTGATGGCGCTGACCCTGCTGCTCGTCTTCCGCTCGCGCCTGCGCCTGCTGCCGCTGGCGCTCGCCCTGGCCGCCGCGGCGCTCGTCTTCGGCCTCCTCGGCCTCTTCGGCGGCTCCCTGACGATGGCCTCGATCGCCGCCCTGCCGATCCTGATCGGCCTCGCCGTCGACTACGCGATCCAGTTCCAGGCCCGCTTCGACGAGGCGGTCGGCCGACGGCGCCTGCCGGGCGCCGAGGCGGCCCGAGCCGCCGCCGACCGCCGGCGGCCCGACGATCGCCGCCGCCTGCCTCGCCACCGCCGCCGGCTTCCTCGCCCTCCAGCTCTCGCCGACGCCGATGGTCCGCAGCTTCGGCCTGCTGCTCGTCGTCGGCGTCGCGCATCGCCTTCGTCCTGGCGCTGACCGCCGGCTTCGCGGCGCTCGCCCTCCGGCGCAGACCCTGGGACGACGCGCCCCTCGGGCGGGTGGCACCGGGGGAGGTCCGAGAACGGAGGCGCAGCCCCGCCCGCAGGCCCTCCCGGTGACAGGACCCGCCCGCCGGAGCGCCTCTGTCCCTAGCCCTCTCGCACCCTCGACGAGTCCTCGGCGTCGGCCTCGCGCTGGCGGTCGTCGGCTGGGGGCTGGGCACCCAGATCGAGACCGTCTCCGACGTCCGCTAGCTGGCGCCCCAGAGCCTCGCGCGCGGTCCAGCGACCTCGAACGAGCTGCAGGAAGCGACCGGCGTCTCCGGCGAGCTCGACGTCAGCGTCGAAGCCCCCGACCTCGACCGACCCGGCGACGATCGCCTGGATGGCCGACTTCAAGCAGCGGGTGCTCGCGCGACAACGGCTTCAGCGGCGAAAACCCGAGCTGCCTCGACGCCGACGTCTGCCCCGGCCCGGCGCTCTCGGACTTCCTCACCCGCGGCGGCGAGCAAGCTGACCAGCGCCGGGATCGACGCGACGCTGGCGGCGCTCTCGCCCTACGCGCTGCGCCAGGTGGCGCCGCTCGACCCGGCGACCGGCGAAGTCGGCCACGCAGGCGCTGCTCTCCTTCGGCATCCGCACCCAGTCGCTGGAGGACCAGCAGGCGCTGGTCGACCGGGTCCGGGCGGAGATCGGCGAGCCCGGCGCGCCGGGCGGGCCGCCGGCCGGGGTCGAGGTGCAGCTCGCCGGGCTGCCGGTGATCGCCGCCGAATCGGCCGCCGACCTCTCCGCCAGCCGCTACTGGCTGACGCTCGCCGGCCTGCTCGCGGTCGCGCTGGCGCTGCTCGCTCGTCTACCGCTCGCTCGCGCCGGGCGCTGGTGCCGCTGGTGCCGACGCTGCTGGCGACCGGCTGGGCCTCGCTGCTCCTCTGGCTGACCGGGATCCCGCTGAACCCGATGTCGGCGGCGCTGGGGGCGCTGACGATCGCGATCGCGACCGAGTTCGGGGTGATCCTCGCCGGCCGCTTCCACGAGGAGCGGCGCGGCGGGCGCGGGGTGGAGGCGGCGCTGCGGCGCGCCTACGCGCGCACCGGCGCCGCCGTGCTCGCCTCCGGGGCGACCGCGATCGCCGGCTTCGCCGTGCTGATCGCCAGCGACATCCAGATGCTGCGGGACTTCGGCGTCGTCACCGTGATCGACCTCGCCGCCGCCCTGCTCGGGGTGATGGTGGTGCTGCCCGGCCGCGCCTCGATCCTGGAGCGAGGAGCGATGAGGGACCGCTACTCGGTCGCTCGTCGGCCTGCTCTTCCTCGCCCTGATCGTCGTCGCCACGATCGAGCACCCTGAACGGCGGCGGCGGCGAGGGGACGCTCGGCCTCGACCGCCAGCCGCCGCGCTGGCCGCTGCCGGAGTTCGCCGTGCCGGCCGCCGCCGGCGCAGCTCGAAGGCGACGCCAACGTCGCCCAGGACGACTGCGAAAGCTCCGCCGTCCCCTGCCCCGAGGACGCCCGCCGCACCGCCCGCCTGCCGGATCGCGCACCGCCCGGCGCGATCCGCGTCTGCGACTTCTTCGACCGGCCGCTGGTGATCTCGTTCTGGTTCACCAAAGGCGGCGACTGCGCCGACCAGCAGGACGTCGTCGACGCCGTCTACCGGCGCTACCGTGGACGGGTGAACTTCCTCTCGCTGGACGTGCGCGACGACCGCGACACCGTGCGCGAACTGATCCGCCAGCACGGCTGGAAGATGCCGGTCGGCTACGACCGCGACGGCGCCGTCGCCAGCCTCTACCGGGTCGGCGGCTGCCCGACCTTCGCCTACGTCTACCCCGGCGGCACCCTGCAGAGCGCCAGCATCGGCGACCTCACCGCGGCCGCAGCTCGACGCCCGGGTCGAGCGGCTGCTGGCGCGCCAGCCGGGCGGCGGAGGCGGGCTGAGTGATGGCGCCGGTGTCCGAGCCGCGGATCGGGTGGGAGCCCGCTCCCGAGCAGGGCTGGGTGGCGCCGCACCTCGCCGCCGAGTTCCCCGGCCTCGGGCATCGCCTGGGTCGAGGTCGACGGCCGCCCGGGCGCAGCCCCGAGCCGGTCCGGCGCCGCCTCCGCGACCTCTCCGACCGCTTCTACGGCGCCCAGGCGATCCACATGCGCGAACGGCCGATCCCCTGGGCCTACCGGGTCTTCTTCCGCCAGATCGGCCTCGACCCCGACCGCACCCGCACCCCGGTCGAGCAGCTCGCCTTCGAGCGCATCCGCGACGGCGGCTTCAAGAGCGACGGCCTGCCCGCCGACGCGCTGACGATCGCCACCGTCGAGACCGGCGTCGCCCTGCGCGCCTTCGACGCCGACCGGCTCGAGCGGCGGCCTCTGCATCCGCGACTCGGCCCCGGGCGAGGCGCTGCCGGGCCAGCCCGGCGAGCTGGCGCAGGGGACGCTGGCGATCGCCGACGAGAAGCGGCCCGGTCGGCGCTGCTGTTCGGGAGCACCGGCGAGGGCTACGGGGTCGAGCCCGAGAGCCGCCGGCTGGCGATCGTCGCGGTCCAGGTCAACGGGGTGCCGCAGATCGCCGTCGACGAGGCGCTCTGGATGGCGGCGGCGACGGTCGACGCCGCCGCGCCTGAGCGCGGCTTAACCGCTTTCCGGCTTTGCCACAGCCTGGCCGTGATCTACACTCGGAGTCAGGCCGATGCCGGATCTGCTCGCAAGAGACAGCCTGAATGGGCTCCACGTCGAGGTCGACGAGCGCCTCGCCCGGGTCGAGCTGCGGCGCCAGGTCGGCCAGCTCGAGCGCGAGCTCGCCGGGCTCTTCGCCGAGGCCTTCGGCCGGGTCGAGATCGACCACCGCGTCGCCGCGGTCGCCGCGCGAGCCGCGGGTCCTCGACCTCGGCGAGCTCGAGCGGCTGCGCGACGAGCTCGCCGAGCGGGTCGCCGAGGCGCGGCCGACGCCTGCGCGAGCGCGCCCGGGTCGAGACCGCGCAACCGCGAGCTGCTGCGCCGGATGCTGGCCGCGCCGGCGGACTTCAAGTGGGTGCAGGTCAGCCGCGCCGACCTCGGCCTGCCCGGCTGCGGCCACTGGCACTCGCGCCCGCGCCTCGGCCCGATCGGGATGCTGATGGGCTGGTGGCGGGTCAAGGTCTCCTCGGGATGTCCGTTAGCCGGGCGGCTTGCGGCCGTTGAGCAAGAGGAAGCGCAAGGGAAAGCGACCGAGGCCAGCGGCGCCGGCTCGAGCAAGCCGGCGGCGCGCCGCGCTCGAAGCCGGCGCCCCGCGTCGCCACGCCCGACGAGCGCCCGCCCGCGCCCTGGGGCAACTTGCCGCTGGCCGAGCTGACGATCCTCGCCGGCATCGTCTGCGCTGCTCGATCGGCGTCATCGGCGGGCACCCGACCGCGATCGGCGTCGGCGTCGCCCTGGCCGGGCTCGGCGGCATGGAGGTGGCGATCCGCGAGCACTTCGCCGGCTACCGCTCGCACACCACCCTGCTGGCCGGCGTCGGTCTTCGTCTTCACGGTCGGCGTGCTCTTCTACCTCGCCGACCAGGTCCTGGCGGTGGCGCTGCGGCGTCGGCGCGGTCGCCTTCGCGGTCGCCTTCTACCTCGCGCGCCGCGCATTCCAGCGCGCCTCCGGAGGCCTCAGCTTCCGGGTCGGCGGAATGCGCGGCTGAGCGGTTCCGTGCTAGGCGGTGACCGCCTCGCGGCCCGCTGCCGGAGCGGGAGGCGAGCTCGGTGGAGAGCAGGCGGCGCTGGCGCGAGGTCAGGGTGCCCAGCTGCTTGTTCTCGTTCAGCGAGAGCGGCAGCAGGAACTTGCGGGCGCGGGTGCGGCCCCAGCGGCGCTGGCTGGTCAGCAGCTCGGCGATGGTCATGCTCTCCGTCTCCCAGGGGCAGTCGCGGATCACCTCCGAGGGGTCGGCGTCACCCCGCGCGATCGCGCGCTTCAGCTCGGCGCGGGCGAGCCGGACCAGGTTGGCTCGTTCGAGGGCCCTCATGTGTTGCGGGGCCTCCACCGAAGATGCGATCGTCGTTGCGGGTGCCGTAGAGGCAGCGTCCACTGGGACTCCTCCCTTCAAGGAATCGGTTAACTGGGTATCTCGCCTCCGACCGGTTCCCACTGACTTGGGGACCGTGGTCCGGTCGGACCGAGTTCTCAATTCGTCCACCCCGCCCGGGGTGTTCGGCGAGAGAGGCCAAGCTATGCCGTGGCGGTAGCGGTCGTCAACCCGAGGTGGGACGGTGCGCACGGCAGGCCGCCCGCTAAGAGCAACAATTTCGGCACGACCAGAACTCGGTTCCCAATCCGGCCAAGCCTGAAACTACCCACGACGGGGGATGTCAAGAAAGCGTTACCGGCGAGTTAGGCGCGCGGCAGCTCGCGGGAAGTCCTGGATCACCCTGGCGATCGTCGCCGAGGGCGCCGTCGAGGTGCTCGCGCTCGTGGGTCGCCATCAGGCTGGTCCGCAGCAGCGCGCCGCCCGGCGGCACCGCCGGGTGGATCGCGACGTTGGTGTAGACGCCGGCGTCGAAGAGGGCCTTCCAGAGCAGCACCGCCTGCCAGTCGTCGCCGACCATCACCGGCACCACCGGGGTCGTGGCGACGGTGCCGTCGGGCAGCGTCCCCGGCTCGATCACCTTCAGGCCGAGGTGGCGCAGGCCCTCGCGCAGGTACTCGGCGTTGGCGAGCAGGCGCTCGAACAGCTCCGGCCCGTCCTCGCGGATCACCCGCAGCGCCGCCAGCGCCGCGCCGACCGCGGCCGGGACCGCCGAGGCGCTGAAGATGAAGGAGCGCGAGGAGACCCGCAGGTACTCGATCACGTCGGCCGGGCCGGCGATGAAGCCGCCGCAGGAGGCGAGGCTCTTGGAGAAGGTGCCCATCCGCAGGTCGACCTCGTCCTCGAGCCCGAAGAGCTCGCTGGCGCCGGCGCCGCGGGCGCCGAGCACGCCGGCCCCGTGGGCCTCGTCGACCATCAGCCGCGCCCCGTAGGCCTTGCAGAGCTCGACGATCCGGGGCAGGTCGCAGACGTCGCCCTCCATCGAGAAGACGCCGTCGACGACGACGAGGACGCCGCCGCCGTCCGTCGGCCGCCCGCTGCAGCATCTTCTCCAGCTTGTCCATGCGGTTGTGGCGGAAGGGGCGCAGCTTGGCGCCGGAGAGGCGGCAGCCGTCGAGGATCGAGGCGTGGTCGCCGGAGTCGCAGATCACGGTGTCGCCGGGGCCGAGGATCGTGCCGATGCAGCCGACGTTGGCCTGGTAGCCGGTGGTGAAGACGATCGCGTCCTCGGTCCGCATCCACTCCGCCAGCTCGCGCTCGAGGTCGACGTGCAGCGGGGTGGTGCCGTTGAGCAGGCGCGAGCCGGTGACGCCGGTGCCGTAGGTCTCGAGCGCGTCGCGGGCGGCCTGCTTGACCCGCTCGTCGCCGGTCAGCCCGAGGTAGTTGTTGGAGCCGAGCATGATCGTCTCCCGCCCCTCCATCTCGACCACCGGGCCGGCCTGCGAGGTGAGCAGGCGGAAGTAGGGGAGGAGGTCGTGCTCCTTGGCCGCTTCGAGCTGCTCCAGCCGGTCGTGGCTGCGGGCCTTCTCGAAGACGTCGACCGGGGCCTTCGCGGTCTCGCTCATGGGCCAGAGTGTAGGTTGCGGCCCCCATGGCAAGCGTCTCGATCCGGCCGGTGCGAACGCGTCGCGAGCGCAAGCGCTTCGTCAAGGTGCCGTTCGCGCTCCACCGCGCCCACCCGCAGTGGGTGGCGCCGCTGGTCTTCGAGCGGATGGAGTTCCTCGACCCGAAGAAGAACCCCTACTTCGACCATGCCGAGGTGGAGCTCTTCGTCGCCGAGCGCGACGGCGAGCCGGTCGGGCGGATCAGCGCCCAGGTCGACCACCGCTGGGACGAGTACCAGGGCGGCAGCGACGCGATGTTCGGCTTCTACGAGAGCGGCGACGATCCGGAGGTCGCCAGGGCCCTGCTCGACGCCGCCAGCGAGTGGGCGGCGGCCAAGGGCCGCACCCGCATCCTCGGGCCGATGGACTTCACCACCAACGACGAGATCGGGATCCTGATCGAGGGCTACGAGCGCCGGCCGATGATCCTCGAGCCCTGGCACCCGCCCTTCTACAAGGACTTGATCGAGGCCGAGGGCTTCGCGAAGACGATGGACGTGCTGATGTGGGAGCTGCAGTTCGGCAGCCTCAAGGAGGGCGAGAGCTTCGACCCCTCGATCCACGCCGCCGCGAAGAAGGCACTGGAGGAGGAAGGGATCGTCATCCGCAACCTCCGCAAGAGCGAAATGGCCGACGAGGTGCGCCGCTTCACCGACGTCTACAACGAGGCCTGGGGAGACAACTGGGGCTTCGTCCCGATCACCGACGCCGAGGTCGAGTTCCAGGCCAAGAACCTGAAGCAGGTGATCGACGAGAACTGGGCCTACATGGCCGAGAAGGACGGCGAGGTCGTCGGCGCGGCCCTGACCCTGCCGGACATCAACCAGGTGATGGCGAAGCTGAACGGGCGCCTGCTGCCCTTCGGCTGGGCCAGGTTCCTGCTCGGCAAGCGCAAGATCGACCAGTGCCGGGTCTTCGCGCTCGGGGTCAAGAACGACTACCGCCACACCGGCATCGCCGCCGGCCTCTACCTCCGGCACCTGGAGGAGGCGGCGGTCCCGGGCGGCATCGTCGGCGGCGAGATGGGCTGGATCCTGGAGACGAACGAGCCGATGAACCGGGCGATGGAAGGGATGGGCGGGCGAGGTGGTCAAGAAGTACCGGCTTGTACGAGCGGGCGCTGTAGGAGGAAGGGCTTGTGGGGGCAGGGGTCTGGGTGGGACTCACCTGCGCGAACGGCGGGGAGGCTTGGCGAGTCCCACCCAACCCCTCCTCACGAGGGCGTCGTTCAACGTCCGCTAATTGCGGATAGCTGGGGAGGGGCGACCTGAGGCGCTCGCTAGAGTCGATGGGTGAGCGAATTCCATCTCGATGGCGAGGTCGTGGCTGAGGAAGACGCGGAGCCGGCGGAGGCTGAGCCGGTGCGGGCGTTGCCGCTGCCTTATGAGGAGTCCGCGGTGCCGGTGCTGCGCACCGAGGTCCGCAGCGCCGCTCTTGCCGCCGCCGGCGGGGTCCTGGCCGGGGCCGCGACCGTTGCCGCGGTGCGGGCGGTCAGCGCTGTCGGCTCCAAGAGCCGCGCCCCGCGCCGCCTCGGCCGCCGCCGCGACCGCCACGAACGTGGTCGCCAGCCGCTCTTTTCTCGTGGACGTGCACCTGCTCGGCAGGTGAGGGCGCTCGAGCTAGAGGTCCGGCCGCGCATCGCCCTACCGCGCTGCCGCGGGGGAGCGACGACCGCACGCTCTGGATCGCAGGGCGGGGTGGCGACCCGGCTGCTGCACGTCGAGGGCCAGCCCGGTGCTGGTGCGCGCCTGGCAGCCGGCGGGCGACCGGGTCGTCGTGCGGGCGGAGCCGCGTCGACCCGGGCCGGGTGACCCTGCCGCTCGCCGCCGACCGCGACCCGGCGCCGGCCGGCGCGGCCGAGCTGGAGCTGGCGATCGAGCGGATGCGCTTCGTGCTCGGGCTCGACTACGACCTCGGCGAGTTCCACCGCCGCTTCCGCCGCGACCCGCTGGTCGGGCCGCTGATCCGGCGGATGCCCGAGCTTCCGGCCGCGGCGCCGGGTCTGGCCCTGGGAGGCGCTCTCGGCGGCGGTGGTCGGGCAGCTGATCGAGGCCCAGCGGGCGATCGCGATCGAGCGCCGCATCGTCGGCCGCTGGGGCCCGCGGCTCGGCGAGGGGCGCGGCGCCCTGCGCGACGTGCCCGGCGGCGGCGGCGATCGCCGGCCGCGCCCCGGCCGAACTGGCCTCGATGGACCTCGCCCCGACCCGGGCGGCGGCGCTGCGGCGGGTGGCCAGGCGGTCGCCGCGGCCGCTGCCAGCTCGACTCGGCCGACGGCCGACCGGCGCCTGCTGGCGATCCCCCAGATCGGGCCCTGGACGGTCCAGTGCCTGGCCCTGTTCGGCCGCGGCGAGATGGACTCGCTGCCGGCCGGCGACCTCGGCTACATCAAGCTGGTCGGCCGCCTCGCCGGGCTCGGCCGCCGCGCCAGCGTCGCCGAGGTGGAGGAGTTCTACGCGCCGTACGAGCCCTACCGCGGCCTGGTCGGGTCCCTCACCCTGGCCGGCCTGCACCGGCTCGTGGCCCAGGGCCCGCCGCTGCGCCTGGCCGCCTGAGCGGACCCGCGGGGCTGCAGGAGTTCGTGCCTGAGCAGGCGTGCGGTCAAGCGTCTCGACGATCTGTCGATAACGACGCGATGCCGGAGAAAGGGGACAGGAACTGGCCCGACCACGAGGTCAACGAATTTCTCGACCAGATCACGGCCGGGGGCCAGGACTACCGGCGCCTGGTCGAGCGGCTGCCGGTGATCGTCTACACCTCGGAGATGGGCGAGCACGGCGAGTGGTACTACGTCAGCCCCCAGGTCGAGGAGATCCTCGGCTACACCGCCGAGGAGTTCAAGGCCGACCCCGGTCTCTGGGCCCGGCTCCTGCATCCCGAGGACCGCGAGCAGGCGCTGGCGAACGAAACCGAGATCTACCTCGGCGACCGCAGCACGCGGCCGGTCGAGTACCGGCTGCGCACCCGCAGCGGCGAGATCGGTCTGGATGCTCGACGAGGCGGTGCTGGAGGCCGACGACGAGGGCGTGCCGGTCTGGCACGGCGTCCTCTACGACATCACCGAGCGCAAGCGGACCGAGGCCGAGCTGCAGCGGGCGCTGGCCCAGCAGGCCGTCGTCGCCAAGCTCGGCGAGCGGGCGCTGCAGGACGGCGACCCGGAGTCGCTGATGCGGGCCGCGATCGCGCTGATCGGCGAAGTCGACGGCGTCCACAGCGCCTGCATCTGGGAGCTCGGCCGCGACGGCCGCCGCCTCAACCTGCGGGCCGGCCTCGAGGACGAGGTGGTCGGCGCCGGCCGCCGCGTCTCCGCCGCGCTCGACTCCCACGCCGGCGCCGCGCTCGAGTCGGGCGCCCACACGATCGTCTCCGACTGGGCGAGCGAGAGCCGCTTCACGATGCCGCCGGTGCTGCGCGTCGTCGGCGCCGCCAGCAGCCTGGCGGTGATGATCGACGGCAAGGACCAGCCGTTCGGGGTGCTCGACGTCCACGCCACCGAGCCGGATCGCTTCAACCCCAAGGACGTCCCCTTCGTCCAGGCCGCCGCCAACGTGCTGGCCGACGCGATCGAGCGCCACGCCGCCGACCAGGCCCTGCGCCACCGCGTCCTCCACGACTCCCTGACCGGGCTGCCCGAACCGGCTCAGCTTCGTCGACGCCCTCAACGACTCGCTCAAACGGGCGACCGCCTCCGGCTCGCCGATCGGGATCCTCTTCCTCGACCTCGACCACTTCAAGCTGATCAACGACAGCCTCGGCCACCACGCCGGCGACGCCCTGCTGCGGGCGGTGGCGCCGCGCCTGCGCGCCCACCTGCGGCCCGGGCGACGTCGTCGCCCGCTTCGGCGGCGACGAGTTCGGCGTCCTGATCGACCGCCTCGCCGACGAAGAGGAGGCGCTGGCGATCGCCGACCGCGTCGCCGCCGCCTTCGCCCAGCCCTTCTCGATCGACGGGGTCGAGCACTTCGTCAGCGCCAGCGTCGGCATCGCCGTCGCCCGTCCCTCCGGCCAGCGCAGCGCCAGCGCCGAGCTGCTGATCCGCGACGCCGACGCGGCGATGTACCGGGCCAAGGAAGGCGGGCGCGCCCGCTGCGTCCTCTTCGACGCCGAGATGCGGGCCAGCGCGATGCGCCGGCTCGAGGTCGAACGGGAGCTGCGCCACGCGCTCGACCGCGACGAGCTCGCCCTTCACTACCAGCCGGTGGTCAGCCTGCAGACCGGGGAGATCTCCGGCCTCGAGGCGCTGGTCCGCTGGCAGCACCCCGACCGCGGCCTGCTCGACCCCGGCGACTTCGTCTCGATCGCCGAGGACAGCGGCCTGATCGAGCCGATCGGGCGCTGGGTGCAGGAGCGCGCCTGCCGCCAGATCCTCGAGTGGCACGAGCAGCGCCCGGACGCCCGCCCCTTCGACGTCGCCGTCAACCTCTCCGCCCGCCAGGTGGCCCACCGCGACCTGCCCGCGACCGTGGCCGAGATCATCGCCCGCACCGGCATCGACCCGATCCACCTGCGGCTGGAGATCACCGAGAGCGTCCTGGTCGAGGAGTCGGCGACCGCGATCGCCTCGCTGGAGGCGCTGAACGAGATCGGCGTCCGGCTCGTGCTCGACGACTTCGGCACCGGCTACTCCTCGCTCGCCTACCTCAACCGCTTCCCCTTCCACGCCCTCAAGATCGACCGCTCCTTCGTCGACGCGCTCGGCATCGAGCAGGAGCGCACGGCGATCGTCGAGGCGATCATCGGCATGGCCCGGGCGCTGTCGCTGGAGGTGATCGCCGAGGGCGTCGAGAACGAGGTGCAGGTGGCGGAGCTGCGCCGGCTCGGCTGCGACTACGCCCAGGGGCATCTCTTCCACGCCGCGATGCCGGCCACCGACGTCAGCCGGCTGCTCGGCGAAGGCACACTGGGCTATTCGGGGATTTCGCCCGAGAGGTAGGCGTTGCTGAGCAGTTCGCCCGGTTCCGGCAGCGATTGGATCAGGCCGTTGTCGCGCATCCAGCCGGCGAAGGTGCCCCACTCGTCGGGATCCATGTAGCCGTAGGGCTTGCCCTCGGTGCGCGCCGCCAGCAGCGGCAGCGTCGCCTCGACCTCGGCTTCGGTCAGTTTCGGGTCGAGCCCGTCGTTGGCTTCGAGCACGGCCTGCGTCGCCGCATGCGGCTGCTTCACGGCGGCGTCGGTGCCGCGCTGCAGGGCGGCGACGAAGAGGCGGAACTTGTCCGGATCGGCCGCCAGCGCCTTCGGGTTGGCGACCAGGACCAGCTCGTCGTAGGTGGGGACGCCGAGCTGGTCGACCGGGGTGACCACCGGGTCTTTGCCGCGCCGGCTGAGATCGACGCCCTCGACGTTGCTGTAGCCGCCGAGCATCGCGTCAGCACTGCCGCCGAGCAGGGCAGGCAGCAGGCCGAAGCCGACGTTGACTTCCTTGACGGCGCCGGGGGAGAGCTGGGCGCGGGAGAGGATCGTCTTCAGGAAGGCTTCCTGGTAAGGGATGCCGGCGGTCGCCACGGTCTTGCCCTTGAGGTCGGCGACGCCTTTGATGCCGGACTTGCCGAGCCATATGAGCGAGGTGAGCGGTCGGTTGACGAGGGCGCCGATCGCGATCACGTCGAGTCCCTTTTCGTGGGCCAGGGCGACCTCGGGCTCGTAGGAGATCGCCAGGTCCGACTGGCCGGCGGCGACCAGCTTCAGCGGCGCCGCCGGGTCGGAGGGGGCCTCGATGTCGACGTCGAGCCCGGCTTCCTCGAAGTAGCCCAGCTTCTGCGCCATGTAGATCCCGGCATGGTCGGCGTTGGGGTAGAAGTCCAGCGTCAGGCTCAGCGGCTGCGCCGCGGTGCTCGCGTCCTCGGACTTCTCACCGCAGGCGGTCGAGCCCGAGGGTGAGGGCGAGCAGCGCGATTGCGAGCACGAATACGGAGATTCGGGGCGGCTTCATCCCCTGTGTTCTATCGCCAAGTGACGACGCGTCGCTCGGCGAGGGCGAGCAGGCCGATCAGGATCAGCGCCATCGCCGAGAGAACGGCGACCGCGGCGAACTCCCGCGCCACTTCGAGTTGGGCGTTGTCGGTGAGGATCAGGTGCCCGAGGCCGGCGCTGCCGCCCACCCACTCGCCGAAGACGGCGCCGATCGGGGCGAGGACAACGGCGATCTTGGTGCCGGTGAAGAAGCTCGGCAGCGCGTTCGGCGCCTCGACCCGGCGCAGGACCGCCCAGCGCGAGGCGTCGAGACTGCGCATCATCTTGATCGCCTCGGGCGCGGCCGAGCGCAGCCCGTCGAGCACGTTGACGGTGACCGGGAAAAAGCAGATCAGGGCGACGACGACGACCTTGGGGCCGATCCCGAAGCCGAGCCAGACGAGGAGGATCGGGGCGATGACGACGATCGGGATCGTCTGCGAGCCGACGATCAGCGGGTAGGAGGCATCGCGGACCACGCCCGAAAGGTGCATCAGGACCGCGAACCCGACTCCGACCAGGAGCGCGCAGCCGAGCCCGAGGAGGATCTCGCGCAGGGTCACCCAGGCGTTTTCGGCCAGCAGCGAGCGGCTGCTCCAGAGCGATTCGCCGACTTCCGCCGGCGAGGGGACGAGAAAGCTTTCGAGGCCGAGCACGTCGGCGAGGAAGCCGCTCGAGGCGGCGAGCTGCCAAGCACCCAGCAGCGTCGCCAGCAGCAGGGCGGGAAGCAGCCAGCGCCTCATCGATCCGCGGTTCCCTTTCCACGCATGTCGTGGTTACCGAACCGCGGAAGGGGGTTGGCGGAGGGCATTGAGTGCCTGCTCGCGGATCGCCACGAAGTCGGGGTCGGTGACGGCCGCGTCGCGATCGGGCGTCCGCGGGCGTGGCGCCCGCAGCTCGGCGACGATCCGGGCTGGGCGGGGGGAGAGCACGAGGACGCGGTCGGCGAGGTAGAGCGCCTCCTCGACGTCGTGGGTGACGAGGACGACCGTGCGCGGGTTGGCGTCGAGGGCGGTGGCCAGCCACGCCTGCATCTCCGCCCGGGTGATCGCGTCGAGCGCGGCGAAGGGCTCGTCGAGGGCCAGCAGTGGCTTGCCGGCGACGAGGGTGCGGAGGAAGGCGACGCGCTGGCGCATCCCGCCCGAGAGCTCGGCCGGTGCCGCCTGCTCGAAGCCGCCGAGGCCGAAGCGCTCGAACAGCGCCCCCACCTGCTCGCGCGCCGCGCGCTTGCCGAGCCCGCGGTTGCGCATGGCCAGGGCCGCGTTGTCGAGCGCCGAGTACCAGGGCAGCAGCAGGTCGCGCTGGGGCATGTAGGCGCACTGGGAGAGCCGCCCCGCGGCCGTTACGGCCTCGCCGACCGCGATCTCCCCGCGGCTCGGCTCGAGCAGGCCACAGATCAGCTCCAGCAGAGTCGACTTGCCGCAGCCGGAGGGGCCGACCAGGCCGATCGACCTCGTGCTCGGGGATCTCGAGATCGAGCCGCTCGATCGTCCGCAGCTCGGCGTAGGAGTGGCCGAGGCCGCGAATCGAGACGGACATCCTTGGTATCCTGGCGCACTCCGCGCTCCCGACCAAGCAGGTCGGGAAAGTCGATAAGCACCCCGCGCGGCAACACAACTCACCATGGACCCGGCAATCGTCCTCTTCGGATTGGGTATCGGCGTACTCGTCGGTATGACCGGCATGGGCGGAGGCTCGCTGATGACGCCGCTGCTGATCCTGATCTTCGGGATCCAGCCGACCACGGCGATCGGCACCGACATCGTCTACTCGGCGATCACCAAGACGGTCGGCGGCTGGCGCCACTTCCGCATGGGCACGGTGAACATGGAGCTGGTCAAGTGGCTCTCCTTCGGCAGCGTGCCGGCGGCGGTGCTCGGCGTCGCCCTGGTCTCGATCCTCGCCGACCACGTCGGCGAAGACCGGCTCGACTCGCTCGTCTACGCGGTCCTCGGCGGCACCCTGCTGATGGTCGGGATCATCACCCTCGGCCGGGCGCTGATCCTGCGCAAGCTGATCGACGAGCGCGACCGCTTCGAGGTCGAGCGACGCCACAAGGTCGCCGCGATCGTGATCGGCGCCACCACCGGCTTCGTGATCGGGATCACCTCGGCCGGCTCCGGCACCGTGATCGCGATCCTCCTGATCGCCGTCTACCGGCTGGCGCCGAAGAAGGTCGTCGGCACCGACGTCTTCCACGCCGCGATCCTGCTCTGGGCGGCGGGCATCGCCCATATCGTCGGTGGCAACGTCGACTTCGGGCTCGCCGCCAACATCCTGGTCGGCTCGATCCCGGGAGTGATCATCGGCTCGGCCCTCTCCGACAAGGCGCCGCAGGGCTTCATCCGCACCGCCCTCGGCCTGGTCCTGATCGGCTCCGGCATCGTCACCATCCAGAAGGGCGACCCGAACGTCTGGCCGATCGCCTCCGCGCTGGCCGCGGTCGGCCTCGGACTGGTCCTCTACGCACCCCACTGGCTGAACAAGCGCCGCGAGCTGCAGCGCCGGCAAGAGGCCGACCAGGCGCGAGCGCCGGCCTAGGGCGCCGGGGCCGACTGGTTTACTAAGCATCATGCGCGTTTCAGCCAAGGCCGATTACGCAGTGCGGGCAGCCGCCGAGCTGGCCGCTGCCGCGGAGGGCCCGGTCAAGGGCGGCTACCTGGCCGAAGCCCAGGACATCCCCCTGCAGTTCCTCGAGCACATCCTGCTCGAGCTCAAGCACCAGGGCATCGTCCGCGCCCGCCGCGGCGCCAAAGGCGGTTACTGGCTGGCGAAACCGGCCGACGAGGTGACCGTCGCCGACATCGTCCGCGCCGTCGAGGGGCCGATCGCCCACGTGCAGTCGACCCCGCCGGAGGCGATCGAGTACCACGGCAACGCCGAGTCGCTGCAGAAGGTCTGGATCGCCGTTCGCGCCAGCCTCCGCACCGTGCTCGAGGACGTCACCCTCGCCGACCTCGTCTCCGGCGACCTGCCGCCCGTGGTCGGGGAGCTGATCGCCTCGCCCGACGCCTGGGTCGCCAGCACCGGGACCAAGGAAATGGTCGCCAAAGAGGGCTAGACCTTGGTCGGGACCAGATCGAAGTCGGTCCCCAGTCGCAGCTCGCTGTAGCGCCTGACCCAGTCGTCGTTGACGTTGTCGGACTGGCGCTTCATCCGCGGCTCGAACTCGAAGTCGCCGGGCGGGGCGAGGTCGAGGCGTTCGAGCAGGCGCAGGGTGCTGGTCTCGTAGTCGGCGGCGAAGTTCTCGTAGAGGACGAGCACGGGTTTGATCCCGGAGTGCTCGAAGAAGGCGTCCCAGCGCGACTCCTCGATCAGGATCTGTTCGAGCAGGTGCTCGATCGCCCGGTAGTGGAAGCGCAGCTGCGGCCGGTGCTCCTCGATGAAGCTGCGGTAGGGGGGCGAGTCGTCGTCCTCGAGCGAGGCCGCCTTGGCGCTGGCCTGGTCCTCGCGCCAGGTCGCGGTCTGCACCGCCTTCCACAGCGAGACCGCCTGGCGCACCTTGTTGGCGCGCACGACGCGGACGAAGGTGAGGTCCGGGAAGACGGTCGGCAGCAGCTCGGCCAGGGGGATGTCGCGGTAGGCGGGGACGTTGCGCAGGAGGCTGACGAAGTCGCCGAAATAGCCCCACATCAGCTTCGCGCCGAAAACGCCGTTGGGCGTGGTCCCGGCCTCGAAGGCCCACTCCAGGTAGCGGTCGTAGGCGGCGCGGCTCCACAGCGGCGAACGCGGCTGCAGCTCGCCGCCGACGGCGCGCTCGCCGAGGTGGTCGCGGATCGACGGGTCTTCGACGCCGACGAAGTACTCCTCGGGGCGGCGCGGGCGGCCGCTGTGGCGCAGCGCCTCGAAGTACTCCTCGGGGCGGCCGGCGACGCCGGTTTCCTCGAGTCCGTGGCAGACCAGGGTGCTGCCGCTTCGCGGCGTGGCGCAGACGATGTAGGAGCGGTCGGGTTGCATGGGAGGAGTCCTTGCCGAGTAAGTTAATCAACAAACCCGGCAACAACTCGGCTCGCCGGTCGCGATCGTTAACCTCTCTCGCACTCAGACCCTGGGAGTACCCGCTTGAACTCGGCCCCGAACATCCTCTACATCCACTCGCACGACAGCGGTCGCTACGTGCAGCCCTATGGGTTCCAGGTCCCGACGCCGAACATCCAGATGCTGGCGGACCAGGGGGTGCTCTTCCGTGAGGCCTTCTGCGCGGCGCCGACCTGCTCGGGCAGCCGCGCCAGCCTGCTGACCGGCCTGCACTGCCACAACAACGGCATGCTCGGGCTCGCCCACCGCGGCTGGGCGCTCAACGACTACGGCCAGCACTGGGTCCACGCGCTGCGCCGCGGCGGCTACCGCTCGACCCTGATCGGCGAGCAGCACATCTCCGTCGACCCCGGCGTGATCGGCTACGACGAGGTCGTCCCGATCGACTCCAACCGCGCCGAGTTCGTCGCCCCGCTGACGATCGAGGCCCTGCGCCAGGCCCCCAGCGCGGAGCCCTGGTTCATGTCGGTCGGCTTCTTCGAGACCCACCGCGACTTCTTCGCCCCGACCTCGGTCCGCGACACGCTCTACTCGCAGCCGCCGGCGAACCTGCCCGACGTCGTCGCCACCCGCAAGGACTTCGCCGCCTTCAAGGCCAGCGCCCGCTCGCTCGACCAGGGGATCGGCGCCGTCCTCCACGCCCTGCACGACTTCGGCCTGGTCGAGAACACGCTGGTCATCTGCACCACCGACCACGGGGTCGCCTTCCCCGGCGCCAAGGCGACCCTGTTCGACCGCGGGATCGGGGTGATGATGCTGATGCGGGGCCCGGGCGGCTTCACCGGCGGCAAGGTCGTCGACGCTCCGGTCAGCCACCTCGACGTCTACCCGACCCTCTGCGAGCTGGCCGGGGTCGAGGCGCCCGACTGGCTGCAGGGCTCCTCGCTGATGCCGCTGGTCCGCGGCGAGACCGAGCGCCTGCACGAGGCGATCTTCGCCGAGACGACCTACCACGCCGCCTACCAGCCCCATCGCGCCGTCCGCACCGAGCGCTGGAAGTACATCCGCCGCTTCGACGACTACGAGCACCCGGTCCTGGCCAACTGCGACGACAGCGCCAGCAAGGACCTGCTGGTCGCGGCGGGCTGGGGCGAGCAGGTCGTGCCCGAGGAGCAGCTCTACGACCTGGTCCTGGACCCGGCCGAGGGCGCCAACGTCGCCGCCGACCCGGCCCGGGGCGAGGTGCTGGCGGAGATGCGCGCCCGGCTCGAGGCCTGGATGCGGGAGACCGAGGACCCGCTGCTCGACGGCCCGGTGGCGCCGCCGCCGGGGGCGATCGTCAACGAGCAGTGGCAGGTCTCGCCGGACGACCCGCCGCGGGCGCCGGCGGCGGATCCCACGGCCGCTGCATCCAGCTGAGGCAGGTCCAGCCGGGAACCTCGGTGCCGCCGGGGTCGCGCACCTCGCCGTGGCTGAAGGCGCTGAGGCCGCAGTTGCAGGAGCCGAGGTTCCAGATGCCGGCGGCCATCGCGGGGGCGAACTCCTCGCCCAGCACCGAGTCGAGCAGGAAGAAGCGGATGAAGATGCCGTGGCCGACCAGCAGCGGCAGCTCGCCGGCGGCGATTCCCTCGAGCTCGCCCTTCAGCCGCCGCACCCGCGCCACCAGCTCCTCGAAGGGCTCGCCGTCGCGCAGCTCGTCGACGTAGTCGAGGACCGTGGGCTCGAGATCGAGCGCCGAGCCGATCGCCGCCGCGGTTTCCCGCGCCCGCCGCATCGGGCTGCAGAGCAGGCGGGTGACCCCCTGCCGGGACAGCCCCAGGGCGGCGGCGGCCGCCTGCTCGCGGCCGCGCTCGGTCAGCTGGTCGCCGTCCGCCGCCGCCAGCGCCTCCGCTCCGGTGTGGGCGTTGTGGGCCGACTCGCCATGGCGAAGGAAGAGGACCTGGCTCATTCGGCGGCGGGGACGCCGCCGGCGACGACGTTGACGAAGTTCTCCAGGTGGCGGGTGGTCCAGCACTCGAAGGTGCCGTCGCAGTAGCGCTCGTAGGCGGCCATCACCGAGTCGCCGTAGTTCCAGTAGAGCTTCGGCTCGGGGTTGAGCCAGAAGAGGCGGCCGGCGTGCTCGGCGACCTGGGCGAAGACCTCGGCGTGCGGCTCGCGGCCGTTGGTGCGGGCGTCGCCGAGCACGATCACGGTCGAGCGCGGGTCGAGCTCGTCGGAGATCTCGGTCAGGAACTCGAGCCAGACGCGGCCGTAGTCGGTGTAGCCGGAGATGTCGGCGACGCCGCCCTCGCTGGATATCCGCTGGGCGACGACGGCGAAGTCGCGCTCGTGCTCGAAGACGTCGGTGACCTCGGAGATCCGCTCGATGAAGACGAAGCTGCGCAGTTTGCGGAACGAGTCGTGCAGGGCGTGGAGGACCGAGAGGAAGAAGACGCTGGCCGAGGTGACCGAGGTGGAGACGTCGCAGAGCACGTAGATCTCCGGCCGCCGCGGGCGCTTCGGCTTGTATCTGAGCCGCAGCGGCACGCCGCCGGTCTCCAGCGAGGCCCGCATCGTCCGCCGCACGTCGACCATCGAGGCCTTGCGGTGGCCGCGCTGCTCGTGGCCCAGCGTCGCCAGCCGGCGCTTCATCTGCGAGACCGCGCGGTGGACCGCGGCCAGGTCCTGGGTGGGATTGGTCGGCAGGGCACGGTCGAGCTCGGCCAGGGGGCGGGAGGGGGGCAGGGTCTCGGTGCGCTCGATCAGGTCGCGCTCGAGCTCGCGCCGCAGGTGGCGCTCGAACTTGTTCAGCTGGTCGCGGTCGATCGGCGGTCGCTCGTCCCCCTGCTCGGTCGGCGGCTGGGCGCCGGCGGTGAGGCCGAGGGTGCGGCGGATCCGCTGCACGTCGACGCCGACCACGCCCGAGCCCTCGGCCTGGCCGAAGGCCGCGATCGCCAGCCGCGCCAGGTCGCGCAGCCGATCCTCGTCGCCGGCTTCGATCGCCTCGCGGATCTGCTCGCGCAGCTCCTCCATGTCGATCCGCTCGCCGCCCTCGCCGACCGCGTCCCCTTCACCGCCACCCTCGCCGCGCTCGGTGACCTCGCGCTGCACCGCCTCGGCCTCGGCGGCGCGGAAGAAGTAGCGGTCGAAGAGCAGCTCGAAGACGCGGCGGTCGTCCTGCGACTTGGCGATCGTCGCCGCCAGCGCCTCGCGGAAGTCGTCGCGCGAGGTCCAGTCGACCATCTCCAGCGCGGCGAAGGCGTCGAGGATCTCCGAGGTGCCGACCGCCACGCCCTCGCTGCGCAGCTCGTCGCAGAAGCCGAGCAGCTTCGCCGCCAGGCCGGGCGGGCCGGGGTCGGCCTTGGGCCCGTAGGGCGAGGCGGGGCTCATCGCACCGATAATAGGAGGGTGAGCAGCGAGCAGACCGTGGCGCTGGGAGAACTGCGCGCCGCGCGTCGCCGCCGCTTCGTCGCGCAGCTCGACGTGATGGAGGTGCTCTACCGCGTCTACCTGGCGGCGATCTTCGGCGGCGATCGCCCTCGCGGTCGTCGCCGGCTGGGTCGAGGAGGCGCCGGCGAGCGCGTCCGCGATCGCCGACATGAAGGAGCACGGGCCCGCCGTCCTCGGACTGGCGCTGGCCCTGGCGGTCCTGATCGGGCTTGCGATCCGGGGCCCGCGGCGGCCCGCTGGCGATCGAGGCCGCCGAGGTCCAGTACGTGCTGCTGGCGCCGGTCGACCGCGGCGCGGCGCTGCGCCCGGCGGCCTGGCGGCAGCTGCGGATCGCCGTCCTCGGCGGCGCCGTGCTCGGCGCCGTCGTCGGCAACTTCGTCTTCCGCCGCCTGCCCGGGTCGCCGGTCGAGTGGATCGCCTGCCTGGCCCTGTTCGGCGCCCTGCTGCCGCTCTGCGCGCTCGCCGCCGCCCTGCTCGCCTCCGGGCGCCGCTGGCGGCCGCTCGCGGCCTCGGCGCTCGGCACCGGGCTGCTCGCCTGGACGCTGGCCGACCTGCTGCTCGGCGCCACCACCTCGCCGGCGACGCTGGCCGGCGAGATCGGCAACGCTGCCGCTGCAGGGCGGGGGCAGCCACCTGATCCTGGCTGGGGCGGGGCTGGCGATCGCGCTGGCGCTGGCCTGGCTCGGCCTGCGCGCGGTCGGGCGGATCGCCCTCGAGGCGGCGCGGCGGCGGGCGGCGCTGACCGCCGAGCTGCGCTTCTCGGCCTCGGTCCAGGACCTGCGCACGGTCGTGCTGCTGCGCCGCCAGCTCGCCTCCGAGCGGCCGCGGCGGCGGCCCTGGATCCGCCTCGGCGCGGCCTCGACCCGCCGCCCGGTCTGGCGGCGCGGCTGGCAGAGCTTCCTGCGCTGGCCGCTGGGGCGGGTGGTCCGGGTCCTGGCGATCGCGGTCGCGGCCGGCGCCGCCACCGCGGCCGCCTGGAGCGGGATCACGCTGCTCTTCGTCCTGCCCGGCCTGCTGCTGATGGTCGCCGCCCTCGACCTGGTCGAGCCGCTGGCCCAGGAGACCGACCACCCGACCCGGCGCGAGCTGCTGCCGCTGCCGGCCGCCGGCTTGATCCAGCGCCACCTCGTCCCCTCCTTCGCGGCGATGGCGGCCTGTGCTGGCGTTGGCGACGCTGGCGGCGCTGGCACTCGGCGGCCGTCGGCGAGCACCGCCGGCGTCGGCATCGCGATGCTGTTCCCGACCGCGCTGGTGCTGGTCTGCTGCGCCGCCCTCAGCGCCACCAACGACCCCTACGCCTACGTGCTCAACCCATCGCTCGGCTACGTGCAGTCGGCGGCCCCGATCGTGATCGCGGTCGTCGCCGCCGGGGGGCCGGTCCTGGCCGCGCGGGAAGCGGCGCGCCACGGGGGCTCGGCGACGAGCGCGGCTGTCAGCCTCGAGTTCGGCCTGCTCCTGATCGGGGTGGCGATGGCCTGGTGGCTGGGCAAACGGATGAGCGACGAGACCGCGGTGGCGTCTTGATCGTCGGGGTGGACGTGGAGTCCCAACCCGCCGCGGTGCTGGCCGCCCGCGGCCTCGGCCGCAGCTACGACGGGTTCATCGCCCTCACCTCCTTCAGCCTCGAGCTCGGCGCCGGCGAGCTGGTCGCCCTGGTCGGTCCCAACGGCGCCGGCAAGACGACCTTCCTGACCCTCGCCGCCGGCCTGCTGGAGCCGACCTCGGGCTCGGTCGCGATCGCCGGTGCCCAGGCCGGCACGATCCCTGCCCGCCGGGCGCTCTCCTACCTGCCCGACACGCCGGTCTTCTACGAAGACCTCAGCCTCGGCGAGCACCTCGCCTACGTGGCGGCGCTGCACGGCGTCGACGACGGGGGAGCGCGCGCGGGCGAGCTGCAGGAGCGCCTCGGCCTCGGCGAGTGGGACGACAGCCTCCCCTCCGAATTCAGCCACGGCATGCGCCAGAAGGCCTCGATCGCGATCGCCCTGGTGCGGCCGTTCGCGGTCCTGCTCGCCGACGAGCCCTTCGACGGCCTCGACCCGCCCAGCCGCGACGTCCTCTTCGAGCTCCTGGCCGAGGCCCGCGAGGCGGGCGCCGCGGTCGTCGTCTCGACCCACCGCCCGGACGTGATCGCCGCCGCCAGCCGCTGCGTCGGCGTCCGCGACGGCCGGCTCGCCTACGACGGCCCGCCGGAGCCGGAGGCGCTGGCGGAGTTCTTCGAGCGCTAGGAAGGGGGTCTGGCTCAGCCGGCCGGGCTGCGCTCGGCCAGTTTCATGCCGACCCGCTCGGCGACCAGGTCGATGTCGGTGCGGTGCTTGACGATGATCGACATCGACTGGGTGAAGGTCTCGCGGTCGATGTCCTCGGCGCCCATCAGCAGCAGCGTCCGCGCCCAGTCGATCGACTCGGCGATCGAGGGCGGCTTCTTCAGGTCCAGTGCCCTGACCATCTCGATCACCTCGACCAGCCGCCGCGCCACCGACTCGCTCAGCTCCGGCACGTGCAGGCGGACGATCTCCATCTCGCGCTCGGCGCCGGGGTAGTCGAGCCAGAGGTAGAGGCAGCGCCGCTTCAGCGCCTCGGTCAGCTCGCGCGAGTCGTTCGAGGTGAGGACGACGATCGGCATCGTCGTCGCCGAGACCTGACCCAGCTCGGGGATCGTGATCTGGAAGTCGGAGAGCAGCTCGAGCAGCATCGCCTCGAACTCCTGGTCGGTCTTGTCGATCTCGTCGATCAGCAGCACCACCGGCTCGGGGCTGGAGATCGCCTGCATCAGCGGCCGAGTGAGCAGGAACTCGTTGCTGAAGATGTCCTCCTGGACGTCGTCCCAGCCGCCCTCGCCGCCGGCCTGGATCCGCAGCAGCTGCTTGCGGTAGTTCCACTCGTACATCGCCTTCGCCTCGTCGAGCCCCTCGTAGCACTGCAGCCGCACCAGCTCGCGGCCGGTGGCACGCGCGAGAGCGCCTTGGCCAGCTCGGTCTTGCCGACCCCCGCCGGGCCCTCGACCAGGACCGGCTTGCCGAGCTCCTGGGCGAGGTAGGAGACCAGCGCCGCCGGCTCGTCGGCGAGGTAGCCGACCCGCGCCAGCGCCGCCTTCACCTCTGCCACAGAGCTCTCAGCCATGCGGGCGATGATAATCCGCCCCCGTGCCCGACCTCCTCCTGCCGCTCGCCGACCTGTTCCCACGCAGCGCCGGCCCCTACATCGCGCTGATGCTCGCGGGCTTCGCGATCGGCATCCTCGGCCACGTCTTCCGCTCTAAGGGCATGGTCATCGCCGGCGTCGTCCTGATCTTCCTCGGTGCGCTGCTCTTCCCGCTTGCCGCGAACCTGACCACCGACAACAGGCCACCGCCGGTCGAGGAATCGCGCGGGGATGCCGGACCCTAGACACGCGCTTTGCCTTGGCGAGCGCGAGCGCCGGATCCTCTTATTTAATAGACGGTTATTTTTGTGCGGCTGACGGAAAACGCCGCGAGGTTCTACGATTCACGGTCCGATCCCGTTTTTCGATCACGAGGAGTCACCAACTTGAGCCGTTTCCGCACTCTCGCACTATTGGCCGCGCTCGCCGCGCTCGTAACCGGGGTTGCGGCCTGCGGCAGCGGCGGCGGCAGCGACGATCCGCAGCAGGTCATCGACAACGCCAGCCTCGAAGGGGTGAAGAGCGGCAACGTCGACCTCTCCCTCGCCATCAAGGCCGAAGGCAAGGAAGGCGGGGACGCGAACATCGAACTCTCTGGTCCGTTCCAGAGCGGTGGCAAGGGCGATCTGCCCCAGCTGGCGATGACGGCCAGCGTCAAGGGCTCGAGCGTGGGCGAAAGCATCGATTTCGAGGGGGGGCTGACGCTGCTGTCGGACCGCGCGTTCGTCAATTACGAAGGGACCGAGTACGAAGTCGACCCGACCACCTTCGGCTTCGTCAGGTCGGCCTTCGAACAGGCTCAGCAGCAGGGCGGCTCGGAAGGCAACCCCGCCGATGTGGCTGCCTGCCAGGAAGCGGCCAGCGGCCTCGAAGTCGGCGACTTCGTCGAAAACCTGAACGACGAAGGCAGCGCCGACGTCGATGGCACCAGCACCACCAAGGTCAGCGGCGACCTCGACGTCGGCAGCGTGATCGACGCGATCATCAAGCTGACAGAAGACCCGGCCTGCAGCAGTCAGCTCGAAGCGGCCGGCCCGCTGCCGATCGGCGAACTCGAAAAGGCCAAGAGCGAGGTGGCCGGCGGAGTCAAGAAGGCCCACGTCGAGGTCTACGTCGGCGACGACAACATCATCCGCAAGCTGGCGGCCGAAATGACCATCGAACCGAAGGGCACCAGCGGCGAAAAGGTCGAAGTGGAATTCGAACTCGCGCTCAGCGGCGTCAACGAGGAACAGGACATCTCCGCCCCCTCCGGCGCCAAGCCGCTGCAGGGGCTGTTCCAGAAGCTCGACATCAACCCGATCGAACTGCTCGAAGGGGCCAGCAGCGGCGAAGGGCTCGGGAACCTGCTCGAAGGCATCAGCGGCGGCGGATCTTCCTCGGGGAGCGGCTCCTCCGGCGGCGGCGGATCTTCCTCAGGGAGTTCGGGTGGGGGCGACTATCGCAGCTGCCTCGAAAACGCCAAGACGCCGGCCGACCTGCAGCAGTGCGCGAGCATGATCCAGTAGATGAGCTCGAGTTCAGGCCGGCCGCGGCTGGATGCGTCGTTCTTCCGCACCCCGCTCGGCTGGCCTTATCTGCTGACGCCGCTGATCCCGATCGCGGTCGTGCTCGAGGTCGTCGGCGCCCCGGCGACGGTCGTCTTCGCCGCGTCAGCCCTGGGAATAGTCCCCACGGCGGCGCTGATGGGCCGTGCCACCGAGGAGCTGGCGGCCCGCTCGGGCCCGGGCATCGGCGGCCTGCTCAACGTCACCTTCGGCAACGCGCCGGAGCTGATCATTGCCCTCTTCGCCCTCGGTCAGGGCCTGCAGGAGGTGGTCAAGGCCTCGATCGTCGGCTCGATCATCGGCAACATCCTGCTCGTGCTGGGGGCGGCGATGCTGGCCGGCGGCATCGGCCGCAGCAAGCAGACCTTCAGCCGCACCAGCGCCAGCATCCAGACCTCGATGCTGATGCTGGCGGCCGCGGCGCTGATCATGCCGGCGATCTTCGAGCTGGTCGAGGGCAAGGGGCTGCCGGCGCCCGGGGCCGAGGCGATCCATTACGGCGGCACCGTCGAGCACCTCTCGCTGGCCGTCGCCGTCGTCCTCATCGCCACCTACGTGATCGGCCTCTTCTTCTCGCTCAAGACCCACCGCGACCTCTTCAACCCCGAGTACGAGGACGAGGACAGCTGGGGCTGGTCGACGCGGACCTCGGTCATCGCCCTGGCGATCGCCGGCGTCCTGGTCGGGGTGATGTCGGAGGTGCTGGTCGGCTCGATCACCGAGGCCTCACACTCGATCGGCCTCTCCGAGTTCTTCATCGGCGTGATCGTCGTCGCGATCGTCGGCAACGCCGCCGAGCACTGGGTCGCCGTCCTGGTCGCGATGAAAGACAAGATGGACCTGGCGGTCAACATCGCCGTCGGCTCCAGCGCCCAGGTCGCCCTCTTCGTCGCTCCGGTCCTGGTCCTCGCCTCCTTCTTCCTCGGCCCCTATCCGCTGGCACTGGTCTTCAACGGCTTTGAGCTCGGAGCGATCCTGCTGGCGATCCTGATTGCGAATCAGGTCACCCAGGACGGCGAGTCCACCTGGTTCGAGGGAGTGCAGCTGCTGGCGATCTACTTCGTGTTTGGGCTGGCTTTCTACTTTGCGTAGGGGGAGTCCCGGGTGGGACTCGCCTGCGCGAACTGCGGGGAGGCTTGGCGAGTCCCACCCGGGACTCCTTGCCTTCAGGGGATAGCCTGCCTCGATGGAAGTAGTTCTCCTGCTTGTCAGCTTTGCGATTGTGCTCTCCGGTGCCTTGCTGTTCACCAACGCGGTCGAGTGGGCGGGGCACAAGCTGAAGCTGGGGGAGGGGGCGGTCGGCAGCCTGCTGGCCGCGGTCGGGACGGCGATGCCGGAGACGCTGATCGCGATCGTGGCGCTGCTGAGCGTCAACGAGGGGTCCGAAGACGTCGCGATCGGCGCCATCGTCGGGGCGCCGTTCCTGCTGGCGACGCTGGCGATGGGGCTGGTCGGGCTCTTCGCCTACCTCTACCGCCACAAACGCGAGCAGGGGGTCCAGCTCGACGTGCACCGGCCGACGCTGGAGCGCGACCTCACCTTCTTCCTCGTCCTCTTCGCCCTCGCCGGACTGCTCTCCTGGGGCCCGCCGGCGCCCGTCCGCATCGTCGTCGGGGTCGGCTTCCTCGTCGCCTATGTGCTCTACATCCGCCTCACCCTGCGCGGCAGCGGCGAGGTCCAGAGCGAGGAGTCGCTGAACCCGCTGATCTTCGAGCGCCGCGGCGAGCGTCGCGAAGACCCGGCCCTGTCGCTCTGCGTGATCCAGCTCCTGGTCGGGCTAGGGGCGATGGTCGGCGGCGCCCATCTCTTCGTCGAAGAGCTGCTGACGATCGCCGACAGCATCGGCGTCGAGGCCCTGGTCCTGGCGCTGATCCTGGCGCCGCTGGCGACCGAGCTGCCGGAGAAGGTCAACAGCTTCTTCTGGGTCCGCGAAGGCAAGGACGCGCTGGCGCTCGGCAATATCACCGGGGCGATGGTCTTCCAGTCGATGATCCCGGTCGGGATCGGCCTGATCTTCACCGACTGGAACCTCAGCGGAACCGCGATCCTCTCGATCGGCCTCGGCCTCGTCGGCGGCCTCCTGGCCTACGAGAGCCTCCACCTGGCGCGTCGCTTCAAACTGCCAGCGGTCATCGGCTGGTTCGCGCTCTACGCCAGCTTCATCGCCGTGGTCGCTCTAAGCGCCTGAACGACCCGCGCTGGCTGCACGGGGTCCCGGGTGGGACCCGCCAAGCCTCCCCGCAGTTCGCGCAGGTGGGTCCCACCCGGGACCTCTTACGACCCAGAGAGTTCCGCCAGTGCTTTGAGAACCAGCCCGTCGTGCTTTTTCGGCTGCACCTTCGGAAACACCCGCGCGATCTTCCCCTTGGGGTCGACGATGAAGGTCGAGCGCAGCATCCCCATGTACTTCTTGCCGTACATCGACTTCTCGCCCCAGGCGCCGTACTTGTCGGCGACCTTGTGATCGGGATCGGCGAGCAGCGTGAAGTCGAGCTTCTGGTTGTCGGCGAACTTGCGCAGCGCCTCCGGCTCGTCCGGTGAGATCCCCAGCACCCGTGCGCCCAGCTCGCGGTACTCGGCGCCACGGTCGCGGATGCCGCAGGCCTGGGTCGTGCAGCCCGGGGTTTCGGCGCGGGGGTAGAAGTAGACGACGACCTTCTCGCCCTTGAAGTCGCTGAGCTTGACCTTGTTGCCGTCCTGATCGGGCAGCGTGAAGGCGGGCGCCCTGTCTCCTGGCTCGAGCATCGGCGGCAGGCTAGTCGAGCCGCCCGGCGGCCGCTCAGTCCTCGCGGCCGGGCTCTTGCCCGGTCTCGCCCTCGTCGAGCTCCTCGTCGCCCTGTTCGAGCGCGGTTTCGGAGACCGACCCGGTCGAGCCGGGGTGGTAGTGGGTCTGGAAGGCCTCGAGGGCGCGGTCGCGGCCATCCTCGTCGATCGGGATCTCGTCGGAGATCCGCACCCAGTCCGCTCCCTCGTAGGCCTCCATGTTGAAGACCTCCTGGTCGATCGAGGCGGAGTCGTCGACCACGACCACGACCTCGGTCTGGGGGTTGAAGTAGGTGCCGGGCTGCACCAGCAGCTGCTCGACCTCGTAGAGATTGTCCTCGGCGCCGGCCATCACGGCGATCCTATGAAATCTTCGAGCTGGCGTTCGGTCTCGGACTCGACGTCGAGCGGCTCCAGCCCTCTGCGCATCCGCCGTTCGTTGCGGGTGACGACCAGCTGGCGCACCTCGGCCCGCAGCTCGGCGTCCTGGCGGGCACCGGCGCTGGGCGCTTTGTCGGGCGCCAACAGCCGTGTCGTCTCCACCTCGACGTCGATCGGCGCCTCGCCGCGGCGGCGCTGGCGCTCCTGCTTGGCCTCCAGCATCTGCCGCACCTCGGCGGCCTGGATCGCCGGGTCGACCGCCGGCGCCGGGCCGGAGACGTAGCGCGGCACCAGTGGCAGCTGCTGCTCGATCGCGAACGGCCCCTTGCCGACCGAGTCCCAGCCCCTGGAGACGTGGCGGAAGAGCATCCCCGCGACCGGCGCCGCGACCCCGGTGAACAGCAGCACCACGAGGCACTGCGAGGTGGGGGACATGGCCAGCGGCAGATCCACGACTCCAAGGGTAAACGGCCCATGGAAGGGGGTCCATTCGCTAACCTTTGGCCTGGTTGACTGACCAGTCAATCGGTGGAACGCCCGCCCCGGCGGCGGCGCTCCAAGACGAGACTTAAAGCGACTAAAAGGAGCCCCGACCGGTGGTTGACTTCACCCTGACCGATGAACAGAAGGACCTGCAGGAGCTGGCCCACAGCTTCGCCGAGAAAGACATGCGCAACGTCGCCTGGGAGCTGGACAAGGACGGCGCCTGGCCGCAGGACGTGATCGACAAGGCCTGGGAGGTCGGGTTGATGAACACCCACATCCCCGAGGCCTACGGCGGTCCCGGCCTCGACTACCTCTCCGGCTGCCTGATCGAGGAGGAGTTCGGCTGGGGCTGCTCCGGCATCGGCACCTCGCTGGCCGCCAACGGCCTCGCCTCCGCGCCGATCACCCTCGGCGGCTCCGAGGAGACGAAGAAGAAGTACCTGGGGATGCTGACCGAAAGCCCCAAGCTCGCCTCCTTCTGCCTGACCGAGCCGGACGCCGGCTCCGACGTCAGCGGCATGAAGACCAAGGCCGTGAAGAAGGGTGACAAGTACGTCATCAGCGGCTCCAAGTGCTTCATCACCAACGGCACCTACGCGGACTACTTCACGGTGTTCGCCAAGACCGACCCCGAGTCCGGTCACCGCGGCATCAGCGCCTTCGTCGTCGACGCCGACCTCCCCGGGGTCTCCGTCGACAAGAAGGAGGACAAGATGGGCCAGCGTGCCTCCAACACCGCGACCATCTCCTTCGACGAAGTCGAGATCCCGGCCGAGAACCTCCTGGGCGAGGAAAACAAGGGCTTCAAGCTGGCGATGATGACCCTCGACCGCACCCGTCCCGGCGTCTCGGCGATGGCCGTCGGCATCGGCCGCGCGGCGCTCGAGTACGCCACCGACTACTCCAAAGAAAGGGTTCAGTTCGGGGTGCCGATCGCGATGCACCAGGCGATCCAGTTCATGATCGCCGACATGGCGACCAAGGTCGAGGCGGCCCGCCTGCTGACCTGGAACTCGGCGTTCCTGCTCGACCAGGGCGTCCGCAACAGCAAGGTCTCCTCGATGGCCAAGCGCTTCGCCGCCGACTCGGCGATGGAGGTCACCACCGACGCCGTCCAGGTCTACGGCGGCTACGGCTTCATCAAGGAGTACCCGGTCGAGAAACTGATGCGCGACGCGAAGATCATGCAGCTCTACGAGGGGACCAGCCAGATCCAGCGCCTGGTCATCGCCAAAGAAGTGCTGCTGCCGCGCCAGGCCGCCGACGTGCCGGCGCCCGACGCGAAGGCTCAGGCCTCCGAGCAGAGCCAGTCCGAGCAGGCACGCCGCTACGGCGGGCCGATTTCCTCCCGAGGGTCATGGACGCCTCCGAACTACGGGCGCCGCTGCAAGGAAGAGCGGCGCCGTTCGGCAGGTGCCCGCCGCTCCTCCCACGCCGCGTGGGAGCCACCCGAGGGCCGCGCCGACCCGGTCGCGATCCTCGAGCGCCAGGCCGCGCTCGCGCGTTCCCGAGCTGGTCCCGATCCGTTACGGGCGGATGTCGGCCTCCCCGTTCGCCTTCTTCCGCGGCGCCGCCGCGGTGATGGCCGCCGACCTCGCCACCACGCCCGTCTCGGGCCTGCGGGTGCAGGCCTGCGGCGACGCCCATCTCTCCAACTTCGGCGCCTTCGCGGCGCCCGACCGCCGCCTCGTCTTCGACCTCAACGACTTCGACGAGTCGCTGCCCGGGGCCGTGGGAGTGGGACGTCAAGCGGCTCGCCGCCAGCTTCGCGATCGCCGGCCGCGAAAACGGGCTGAAGCGCAAGCAGCGGGCGGCGACCGTGCTGACCGCGGCGCGCACCTATCGCGAGGCGATGCGGGCCTTCGCCTCCCTGAGCAATCTCGAAGTCTGGTACGCCCGGCTCGACGTCGAAGCGGTGATGGGGGAGATCGAGGCCGAGGATCCGAAGGCGGTCAAGCAGGTCCGCAAGGGCGTCGACAAGGCCCGCTCCAAGGACAGCCTCAGGGCGCTCGCGAAGCTGACCGAAGTCGTCGACGGCGAGCTGCGGATCCGCAGCGAACCGCCGCTGTTGGTGCCCGGGGAGGAGCTGCTCGGGGAGGGCCAGGGCCGAGACATCGGCCAGGTCCTCGCCGGCGTCCTCGAGTCCTACCGCGACAGCCTCCCGGCCGACCGCCAGCACCTGCTCGACGGCTACACGATGCGCCACATCGCCCGCAAGGTCGTCGGGGTCGGCAGCGTCGGCACCCGTGCTTGGGTGCTGCTGCTGACCGGCGCCGACGACGGCGACCCGCTCTTCCTCCAGGCAAAGGAGGCCGAGGCCTCGGTGCTCGAGCCCTATGCCGGCGCCAGCCGCTACAAGAACCACGGGCGCCGGGTGGTCGAGGGGCAGCGGCTGATGCAGGCGGCCAGCGACATCTTCCTCGGCTGGTGCCCGGCGGTCGGGCTCGACGGCCGCGACCGCGACTTCTACGTGCGCCAGCTCTGGGACTGGAAGCGCTCGGCCGAAGTCGAGACGATGACTCCGCGCGGCCTCGAGGTCTACGCGCGGATGTGCGGCTGGACCCTGGCCCGCGCCCACGCCCGCTCCGGCGACCGCGTCGCGATCGCCGCCTATCTCGGCGCCGGCGACGCCTTCGACGAGGCGATCGCCGAGTTCTCCGAGAGCTACGCCGACCAGAGCGAGCGCGACCACGCGGCGCTGGTCGCGGCGATCGACTCCGGCCGCCTCGAGTCCCAGGAGCTCTGAGCGTGGCCCGCAAGGCGAGCGCCGGCGCCGCCGGCCTGATCCTGATGACGCTCTGCGTCGGGCAGTTCCTGATGATGCTCGACAGCTCGGTGATGAACGTCTCGATCGCCACCGTCGCCAAGGACGTCGGCACCACCGTCACCGGGATCCAGACGGCGATCACCCTCTACACGCTGGTGATGGCCTCGTTCATGATCACCGGCGGCAAGATCGGCCAGATCATCGGCCGCAAGCGCGCCTTCGTGGTCGGCTGCGTGATCTACGGCTGCGGCTCGACGACCACGGCGCTGGCGCCCAACCTGACCGGTGCTGCTGATCGGCTGGTCGCGCCTGGAGGGCCTGGGGGCGGCGCTGATCCTGCCCGCGATCGTCGCTCTCGTCGCCGCCAACTTCGGTCCCGCCGAAAGGCCGCGCGCCTACGGCCTGGTCACCGCCGCCGCGGCGGTCGCGGTCGCGGTCGGCCCGATCGTCGGCGGCTTCTTCACCACCTATCTCTCCTGGCGCTACGTCTTCGCCGGCGAGGTTCTGATCGTGCTCGCGATCCTCGTCCTCGCCCGTCGAATCGAGGCCGGAGAGGCAGGGCGGAAGGCGAAGCTGGACCTGGTCGGAACCGCGCTCTCGGCCGCTCGGCCTCGGGCTGATCGTGCTCGGCGTCCTGCGCTCGGGGACCTGGGGCTTCGTCAGGGCCAAGCCCGACGCGCCCGAATGGATCGGACTCTCGCCGGTGATCTGGATGCTGCTCGGCGGCGCCGCGGTGCTGGCGCTCTTCCTCTGGTGGGAGAGCCGCCTGGTCGAGCACGATGGCGAGCCGCTCGTCAACCCGGCGATCCTGCGGGTCTCGGGCCTGCGCGCCGGCCTCACCTCGTTCTTCTTCCAGTACTTCCTCCAGGGCGGCATGTTCTTCGCGATGCCGCTCTTCCTCTCGATCGCCCTCGGCCTCTCGGCGATCGAAACCGGCGTGCGCCTGCTGCCGCTCTCCTTCGCCCTGATCCTCGCCGCGGCCGGCATCCCGAAAGCCTTCCCGGACGTCTCGCCGCGCCGGGTCGTCCGCCTCGGCTTCCTCGGGATGTTCGCCGGGCTGGTGGTCCTGGTCGCCGCCCTCGAGGCCGGTGCGGGTGCGGAGATCGTCACCGTGCCGTTGATCCTGGCGGGCCTCGGGATGGGGGCGCTCGCCTCCCAGCTCGGCAGCGTCACCGTCTCCTCGGTCCCCGACGAGCAGAGCGGCGAGGTCGGCGGCCTGCAGAACACGGTCACCAACCTCGGCATCTCGGTCGGCACGGCGCTGACCGGCGCGATCATCATCGCCGCCCTCAGCTCCTCCTTCCTCACCGGCGTCGAGGAAAACCCGGCGGTGCCGAAGTCGGTCCAGGCGCGGGCCTCGACCGAGCTCTCCGGCGGCATCCCCTTCCTCTCCGACGACGAACTCGAAACCGCGCTCGACGAAGCCCCGGGGGTGGCGCCGCGGGCCACCGACGCGATCGTCGAAGAGAACGAAGAAGCGCGCCTGGTCGGGCTGCGCACCGCGCTCGCGGTCCTCGCCCTGCTGGCCCTGGTCGGGCTCGCCCTCACCGGCCGGATCCCGACCCGGCAGCCGCCGCCGCGGCGGAGCCGGCCGCCGCGACCTAGCTGGAGCTACTCGAGGACGACGTGGCGCTCCTCGGGCTCGGGCGCGCCGACCGGCTTCCACTTGCCGAGCGCCATCGCCAGGGCCGGGATGAAGGCGAGGGCGAGCAGGGCCAGGCCCCAGACGAAGGTCGAGGCGAAGGCTTCCGCCAGCGGTTCGGCGACCGCCGCGCTGCTGCGCCGCGGACATGCCGTGCAGCGCCTCGAAGCCGCTTTCGCCCGAGGGGGCGGCGCCGGCGCGGGAGCTTGTCGGCGATCGCCGTCGCCAGCAGGACCGAGAGGATCGCGGTCCCGATCGAGGCGCCGGACTGGCGGATGATGTTCATCGCGGTGCTGGTGCGGGCGATCGCCGCCGGCGGCACCGCCTGCATCGCCGCGGTCATCGTCGGCATCATCGAGAGGCCCATCCCGAGGCCGAGGACGAAGCCGAAGCTGCAGAGCAGGACGTAGGAGGTGGTGGCGGTGACGAAGGCGAAGGGGGCGATCCCGATCACCAGCAGCGGAATCCCGCAGGCCGGCCAGCGGTTCGGCCCGTAGCGGTCGGTGAGGCGCCCGGCGAGCGGCATCGTGATCATCGCCCCGAGCCCCTGCGGCGCCAGCAGCAGCCCCGCTTCCAGCGCCGAGGCGCCGCGGACCGACTGGTAGTAGAGCGGGATCAGCAGCAGCGAGCCGAAGAAGGCGATCGCGAACAGCATGAAGGTGCCCGCCGCCGCTCCGGCCCGGGTGTGGGTGAAGGTCTTGATGTCGATCAGCGGCGCCTCCGAGCGCCAGCTGTGCCAGAAGAAGCCGGCGATCAGCGCCGCGCCGGCGACGATCGGCAGCCACGACTTGGTCGCCCCGAAGCCGCCGTCGGAGGACTCGGCGAGGCCGAAGATCAGCGCCGTCAGGCCCGGGCGAGAGCAGCGCCAGGCCGAGCCAGTCCATCTTGTGCGCCGGCTGCGGCTCGTCGCGCTCGAGCACGATCTGGGCGAGGATGATCGCGACGATCCCGATCGGCACGTTGATCAGGAAGATCCAGCGCCAGGAGAGGTCGTCGACCAGCCAGCCGCCGAGGATCGGGCCGACCAGCGGCGCGACCAGCATCGGCACGCCGAGGATGCCCATCACCCGCCCCATCCGCTGCGGGCCGGCTTTCTTGGTCATGATCGTCATCACCGACGGCATGATCATGCCGCCGCCGACTCCCTGCAGGACGCGGAAGGCGATCAGCGAGTCGGCGCTCCAGGCGGCGGCGCAGAGCGCCGAGCCGAGCATGAACAGGGCCAGCGACCAGAGGTAGATGCGCTTGGTCCCGAAGCGGTCGGCGGCCCAGCCGGTGATCGGGATCACCGCGGCCAGGGCCAGCGTGTAGCCGGTGACGACCCACTGGATCGTCGTCAGCGAGGCGTTGAAGTCGGTCGCCAGCTGGTCGATCGCGACGTTGATCACGGTCGTGTCGAGGATCGACATCACCGCGCCGAGCAGGACCACGGAGGCGACGATCATGGTGCCGCGGTCGAGGGCGTTGGGGTCGGCGTGGCGGGCGGCGGCGGGTGGTGGAGCGTTCAAGAGGGACCTCAGAATCTGTGGTAGTACGGCGTACGAGCACCGTAGCAGTACGCTGTACGAGATGCGTTCCGGGCGCGAACACCGTGTCCGAGCCCGACCCTGGCCAGGTCTGGCTGCGCGAGGAGCCCTGCGCTCGCGGAATCCAGGCCACTCGCGGGCCCGGATCGCCGCGGCCGCGGTCGAGCTGGCCGACGAGCGAGGGCTTCGAGGCGGTCTCGATGCGCCGCGTCGCCCAGAAGCTCGGCGCCGGCACGATGACGCTCTACCACTACGTCGCCAACAAGGACGAGCTGGTCACGCTGATGGTCGACACGGTGATGGGGGAGATCCTGGTCCCGGAGGACGAGCTCGCCGCGCGACTGGCGCGCCGGCGATGGCGGCGATCGCCGAAGCGCAGCCGCGACGCGCTGCGCGCGCCACCGCTGGATGCTCGACCGGCTCGGCGACGGCCGGCCCGGGCCCAACGGGATGCGCCACTTCGAGCAGTCGCTGCAGGCGATGGCCGGCGCCGGCATCTCCGCCGCAGGCCATGTTCGAGGCTGATCGTGCTGGTCGACGAGTACGTCTTCGGCTTCGCGATCCGCGAGGCGCAGGAGCGCGACGAGCACGAGCGCGGCTGGCCGCCCGAGGTGCGCGAGTTCTTCCAGCGCGAACTCGACAGCGGCGACTACCCGCTGATCCGCGAGCTTCCTCGGCGCCGACGCCGAGGCGGGCGAGCGACCTGGTCGCCGAGGTCTTCTTCGCGAGGGGCGCTTCGAGCGCGGCCTCGAGCGCCTGCTCGACGGCATCGAAGCCGGGCTCGGAGCCGCGGGCTAGCTGGCGACGCCGGCGCGCTGCGCTGGCGCGCCGCCTTCTGGCGCGCCGGTTTTCTCCAGCACCAGCTTGCGCAGGCGGACCGACTCGGGCGTGACTTCGACGCACTCGTCGTCGCGCAGGAACTCCAGCGAGTTCTCCAGCGAGAGCCGGGTCGCCGGGGTGAGGCGGACCAGCAGGTCGGCGCTGGCGGCGCGGACGTTGGTCTGGTGCTTCTCCTTGATCGCGTTGACGTCGAGGTCCTCGGAGCGGGCGTTCTCGCCGACGATCATGCCCTCGTAGACCTCCTCGCCGGGGCCGACGAAGAGGGTGCCGCGGTCCTGCAGGCTGAAGAGCGCGAAGCTGGCGGTCTTGCCCTGGCGGTCGGCGACGAGGGCGCCGGTCGGGCGCGTGCGCAGCTCGCCCGCCCAGGGCTCCCAGCGGTCGAAGACGTGGTGGAGGATGCCGGTGCCGCGGGTCTCGGTGAGGAACTCGGTGCGGAAGCCGATCAGGCCGCGGGCCGGGACCAGGTACTCCATCCGCACCCAGCCGGTCGAGTGGTTGACCATCTGCTCCATCCGGCCCTTGCGCACGGCGAGCAGCTGGGTGACGGCGCCGACGTACTCCTCGGGGACGTCGATCGCCAGGCGCTCGACCGGCTCGTGCACCTTGCCGTCGATCTCGCGGGTGAGCGACGCGCGGCTGGCCGGCGGTCAGCTCGAAGCCTTCGCGGCGCATCAGCTCGAGCAGGACGACGAGCTGCAGCTCGCCGCGGCCCTGGACCTCCCAGGCGTCGGGGCGCTCGGTGTCGAGGACGCGGATCGAGACGTTGCCGACCAGCTCGGCGTCGAGGCGGTCGCGGATCTGGCGCGCGGTCAGCTTGGTGCCCTCTTTGCCGGCGAGCGGCGAGGTGTTGATGCCGAGCACGATCGAGAGCGAGGGCTCGTCGACGGTGATCACCGGCAGCGGCCGCGGGTCCTCGGGGTCGGCCAGGGTCTCGCCGATCGTCACCTCTTCGAGGCCGGCGACGGCGATGATTTCGCCCGGCCCGGCCTCCTTGGCGTCGACGCGCTCCAGCGCCTCGGTGACGTAGAGCTCGGAGACGGTGGCGCGGGCGACTCGTGCCGTCGGCCTTGCACCAGGCGATCTGCTGGCCGGCGCGGATCGTCCCGTTGCGGACCCGGCAGAGCGCGAGGCGGCCGACGTAGGGGGAGGCGTCGAGGTTGGTCACGTGCGCCTGCAGCGGGTGGTCGGGCTCGTAGTCGGGGGCGGGGATCCGCTCCAGCATCAGGTCGAGCAGGGGGGAGAGGTCGGTCCCCTCGACCCCCTCCTCGAGCGCGGCCCAGCCGTCCTTGGCGTTGGTGTAGACGATCGGGAAGTCGATCTGGTCGGAGTCGGCGTCGAGGTCGAGGAAGAGCTCGTAGACCTCGTCGACGACCTCGGCGATGCGGGCGTCGGGGCGGTCGACCTTGTTGACGACGAGGATCACCGGCAGCTTCGACTCCAGCGCCTTGCGCAGCACGAAGCGGGTCTGCGGCAGCGGGCCCTCGGAGGCGTCGACCAGGAGCAGGACGCCGTCGACCATGGTCAGGGCGCGCTCGACCTCGCCGCCGAAGTCGGCGTGGCCGGGGGTGTCGACGATGTTGAACTTGACGTCGCCGCGGGTCACCGCCGTGTTCTTGGCGAGGATCGTGATCCCCTTCTCCTTCTCGAGGTCCATCGAGTCCATCACCCGCTCGGCGACGTCCTGGCCCTTGCGGAAGGTGCCGGTCTGCCAGAGCATGGCGTCGACCAGCGTCGTCTTGCCGTGGTCGACGTGGGCGATGATCGCGATGTTCCGGAGGTCGTCTGCGTTTGTGGCAGTCGCATGTCTGTGTCCTCGTCGCTCAGGTGTAGGGGAACGCTCCTGCGTCTGGACGGCTCGGCCCTGAATCGCCGAACAGACCCCAGACAAAAACGAAGCCCGCCAAGAGGCGGGCTTCGCTAGCTGCTTAAGCGTGGTGCGCGACTAAGAAGTCTGCTGCACGCTCGCGGCGGCCGGGCCCTTGGGGCCTTCTTCGGACTCGTAGCTCACTTTGGCGCCCTCGGTCAGGGACTTGAAGCCCTCACCCAGGATGGCGCTGTGATGCACGAATACGTCCTTCGAGCCGTCGTCGGGCGTGATGAACCCGTAGCCCTTGTCGTCGCTGAACCACTTAACAGTTCCAGTAGGCATGCTTGCCTCCACATAAATGTGCTGCGAACGCGGAGCATGCGGTGAAGCAACGACGCGAGCGCTAGACACAAACTTTGCCGGTAAAACCGGCTCTAACGCAGAGGACCGTAGCAGGATCGGCGGTGTCCGCGCCGCGAATTCGGAGCCGGCGGCGTCCGGATGCCGATCTAGCGTGACGGCGTGCGCTTCTTCGACCGCATCGACCGCGACGAGATCGCCGGCCTGCTGGAGCGCGACGAGTACTTCTGGCTGGACCTGACCGACCCCGGCGGCGACGAGGTCGCGGCGCTGGGCGAGGCCTTCTCCTTCCACCCGCTGGCGCTCGAGGACCTGGCCAAGCGCGGGCAGCGGCCCGAAGCTCGACGACTTCGGCGACTACATGTTCCTCGTCTACTACGGGGCGGGCGCAGGGGAGGGCGGGGAGATCGAGCTGGAAGAGGTCCACGCCTTCCTCAGCGGCGGCTACATCGTCACCTCCCACAAGCGGCCCTGCGGCGTCGCTGGAGGAAGCGCGCGAGCGGCTCGACGCCCAGTCGCCGAGCTCCGAGCAGTTCGTCGTCTACCGCGTGCTCGACGGCCTCACCGACTCCTTCTTCCCGATCCTCGAGCGCCTCGACGAGCGCCTGGAAGGCCTCGACGGCGAGATCTTCGACCGGCCCCAGCCCGAGCAGCTGGAGGAGATAACCGCCCTGCGCCGGGAGCTCGTGCGGCTGCGCCGCGTGGTCACGCCGCAGCGCGACCTGCTCGCCCGCGGGATCGACGACATCCTCGAAATCCCCGGCCTCGAAGCCGACTCGCGCAACTACTTCCGCGACGTCTACGACCACGCGATCCGCATCTCCGACCAGATCGACTCCTACCGCGACCTCCTCGCCGGCAGCCGCGACGCCTACCTCTCGGTCGTCTCCAACCGGCTCAACCAGATCACCAAGCAGCTGACCGTGGTGGCGACGATCTTCCTGCCGCTCTCCTTCGTCGTCGGCTTCTTCGGCCAGAACTTCAAGTGGCTGGTCACCCGCGTCGACAGCGCCGCGGCCTTCTTCGTGCTCGGGATCGGCAGCCTGGTCCTCTCCGTGGTCGGGCTGCTGGTCTGGTTCCGGCGCGGCTCCTACATCTGACCAGCGGCGCTCGGAATCGCGCCATCGCCTGTGTTCAGGGAATGCCCAGCCGTGTCGATATCTCGCCTCAGATGAGCCCTTGGCGCCGTTCCCGCAGCCGCCGTGCGTGGCGAGCCCCGCTCGCGGCGCTGCTTGGCCTCGTCGTGCTGGCGGCGCCCGGCCTCGGCGGCGGCGATGTCCTCGCCGGCGGGCGGACCCGGCCCTCTCGGCGCGGCTCGATGAGCTCGCCCAGCCGGCGCTGCGCACGGCGCCCAGGTCTGAGCAGGCGGCACGGCTCGGCCTCGCCGCCGCGCGGGCCCGGCAGCCTCCTGCGCGAAGGCAACCGCGTCCTCGTCGAAGTCCGCTTCGAGAGCGGCGCCCGAATCGACCTCGCGGCCCTGCGCGCGGCCGGCGCCGAGATCGTCGACGTCGACCGCCGCTACCGGACGGTGACCGTCGCGGTCCGCGCCGCCGACCTGCCGCGCGCTCGGCGCGGTGGCTGGGGTCGGCGCCGTGACCGAGACGCTGGCGCCCGATGGTCCGGGGCGCCGACTGCGGCGGCGCTGGCCAGGTCCGAGGGCGACGCGCAGCTGGGCGCCGCCGGCGCCCGCGCCGCCTTCGGCCTCGACGGCAGCGGCGTCACCGTCGGCATCCTCTCCGACTCCTTCGACCGCGACCCGGAGGCCCTGAGCACGGCCGCCGGACGACGTCGTCAGCGGCGACCTGCCCGGGCCCGGCAGCCCCTGCGGCTCGACCGCCCGGTCCGGGTCCTCGACGACGGCGAAGCCGACGGCGGTGACGAGGGCCGGGCGATGGCCCAGATCGTCCACGACCTCGCGCCCGGCGCCGCGATCGACTTCGCCACCGCCTTCACCGGCGAAATCGCCTTCGCCGCGAACATCGGCGCGCTGGCCGACGCCGGCGCCGGGGTGATCGTCGACGACGTCGCCTACTTCCAGGAGCCCTTCTTCCAGGACGGCCCGGTCGCGGTCGCGGTCGACGAAGCGGCGGCCGCCGGCGTCTCCTACTTCTCGGCCGCCGGCAACGACAACCTGATCGACGAAGACGGCCGCGACATCGCCTCCTGGGAAGCGCCGGCGTTCCGCGACTCGGGCAACTGCCCGGCGGCGCTCGTCGCCCTCTCCGAGGAAGTCGAAGCGGCCGAAGAAGACGAAGGCTCGCTCTCCCCCAGGGCCTGCGACCCAGCCACTGCATGGACTTCAATCCCAAAGCGGGACAGGACGACGAGACCTTTGGGATCACCGTCGAAGCGGGCCAGGAACTGGCGCTGGACCTGCAGTGGGCGGAGCCGTGGAACGGGGTCGCGCACCGACCTCGACGCCTTCCTGCTCGACGAGGACGGGGAACTGGTCGAGGTGGACGGCGACCCGGTTGCCGCCGTCGAAGACAACGTCGAAGGCTCGCAGCGGCCCTTCGAGTTCCTCGCCTGGGAAAACGAAGGCCCCACTCGGGAAGTCCGGCTCGTCGATCAACCGCTTCAGCGGCGCCGACCCCCGGCTCAAGTTCGCCCTGCTGGAGAACGGCCGCGGGCGTGAGCGAGACCGAGTACCCGGAATCGTCGCTGGGCGACGTGGTCGGGCCGACCGTCTTCGGCCACAGCCGGCTCCGCCGCCGCGATCGCCGTCGGCGCGGTCCGCTACGACGACGCCAGCCGCGCCGGAGCGGTTCTCCTCGCGGGGCCCGGTCAAGCACTACTTCGGCCCGGTGGCCGGGCCGGCGCCGGCCGCCGCGACGGGCGAGCGGGTCGATCGCCAAGCCCGACCTGGCCGCGACCGACGGCGGCGTCAACACCTTCTTCGGGGTCTTCCGTCCGCGGGGCTCTGGCGCTTCTTCGGCACCTCGGCCGCGGCGCCGCACGCGGCCGCGGTCGCCGCTCTGATGCGACAGGCCAACCCCGGCGCCTCCGCCGCGCAGGTGCGGGCGGCGCTGACCGCGACGGCGCGGCCGGTCGGTGCCTTCGGGCCGGCGGCGGTCGGGGCCGGGCTGGTCGACGCCTACGGCGCCGTCGCCGCCCTGGCGCTGCCGCCGAAGATCACGATCACGAAAGCGCCGGCGCCGCTGAGCCGCAACCGCCGCCCGGCGATCGAGTTCGGCGCCAACCGCCCGGTCGCCTTCAGCTGCGAGGTCGACGGCGGGGCCGCGCAGCCCTGCGCCTCGCCCTTCGTGGTGCCGGCGGCGCTCGCCGACGGCAGCCACGCCATCGCCGTCAGCGGCGTCGACCTCGCCGGCCGCTCGGGCGTCAGCGGCACCGCCAGCCTTCGCGATCGACACCAGGGCTCCCCGCACCAGCATCGCCAAGCATCCGCCGAGGTTGATCCGCACCCACCGCCGCCGGGTCCGCGGGGCCTTTCGCTTCAGCTCCGACGAGGCCGGCGTCAGCTTCGTCTGCAAAGTCGACCGCGGCCTGCTCGCGGTTCTGCGGCCGCCGCATCTCGCGCCGCTTCGGCGCCGGGCGGCACGTGGTCCAGGTCCGCGCCCGCGACGCGGCCGGCAACGTCGACCGCAGCGCCGGCGGTCTTCCGCTTCCGCGTCAAGCGGGTCGGCTGAGCGCTCAGGGCGCGGTGCGGGCGGCGTGGCGCCGCATCACCCAGTGGCCGCCGACCAGCAGCACCAGCAGCCCGACGGCGGTGCCGATCACCAGCGGGTCGGTCAGCGAGAGGCCCTCCAGCCGGGTGCCGAAGTAGACCGAGATCGCGGTGATCGGCAGGTAGCCGACGGCGGTCGTCCAGAGGTAGCGCCAGAGCGGCACCCGGGCGGCGCCGGCGGCGTAGCAGACGATGCTGAAGGGGAAGATCGGGATCAGGCGCATCCCGATCAGCAGGGTCGGGCCGCCGCGCTCGATCGTGCCCTCGATCCGCTCGAAGCGCTCCTCCCCGACCCAGCGGTCGAGCAGCGGCCGGGCGACCGAGCGGCCGATCGCGTAAGCAGAGCAGGGCCGAGAGCATCCAGCCGAACATGACCAGCGCCAGGGCCGGGAAGAAGCCGTAGGCGAAGCCGGCCGCGGCGTCGACGATCTCGGCCGGGTAGAAGACGACGGAGTGGATCAGGGTCAGGCCGAGGATCAGCAGCGGCCCCCAGGCGCCGAGGCTGTCGATCTCGTTCGCGGACCTCCGCGTGGTCGCCCTGGATCGCGGCGCTGAAGGCGTCGCGCAGGGCGGGCACCGCCAGCACCAGGAGCGGCCAGCAGGGCGATCCCGGCGAGCGGTGACGCCGATCTCGATCAGCGGCAGGCGCGGCTTGCGTCCTCCTTCACCGCCGCAGTATCCAGCGTCCGGCCGGCGGCTGGCCGCCGAGCTCTGGAGCCGCGCTCAGCCGCGCAGCCGCTCGGCCAGGCCGGAGTGGCGGCCGCCGCTGTCGTCGCGGCCGCACCGCCGCCGCCAGCGCCGCCGGGTCGCCGACCAGCACGCAGCTGTTGCGGGCGCGGGTGATCGCCGTGTAGAGCAGGGGCCGGGTCAGCATCCGCGAGTGCGAGCGGTGGCAGACGCCGACCACCACCGGCACCTCGCAGCCCTGGGCCTTGTGGACCGAGATCGCGTAGGCGAGCTTCAGGGTCGCCGTCTCGCCGTAGGGGATGGTCAGCGTGCCGCCCTCGTCGGTGTCGACGACGATCGCCTCTTCGTCGGGGTCGTCGGAGCGGAGGAAGACGATCGAGCCGTTCATCAGCCCCAGCTCGTGCGAGTTGCGGGTCTGGATCAGGCGGTCGCCGATCCGGAAGCGGTCGTTCAGCGCCCGCTTGCCGTCGCCGTTGAGGCGGGCCTGCAGGCGCTCGTTGAGGGCGTCGATCCCGACCGCGCCCTTGTACATCGGCGCCAGCACCTGGACGTCGCGGATCGGGTCGACGTCGAAGCGGGCCGGGGCGCGGTCGGCGACGACCTCGACCACGGTCTCCAGCGCCCGCTCGGGGCTGGGCCGGTCGATGAAGAAGAAGTCGTGGTCCTGGTCCTCGGTCGGCTCGCAGGTGGGGCGGCCGGCCCGTGGTTGATCTCGTGGGCGGCGGTGGTGATCATCGAGCGCGCCGCCTGGCGGAAGATCTGGCTCAGCCGCACCACCGGCGCCGCGCCGGAGGCGATCAGGTCCTCGAACGGCTTGCCGGCGCCGATCGGCGGCAGCTGGTCGGCGTCGCCGACGAGGACGACGTGGGTGGTCTCGGCGAGCCCGGCGAGCAGCACCTCGGCCAGGCGCAGGTTCAGCATCGAGGACTCGTCGACGATCGATCAGGTCGACCGGCAGCGGGTGCCCGGGCCGGAAGGCGGGCTCGCGGCCGGGCATCCACTCGAGCATGCGGTGGATCGTCTGCGCCTCGTGCCCGGTCGCTTCCTCGAGCCGGCGGGCGGCCCGCCCGGTCGGGGCGCAGAGGGCGATCGTCGCGTTCGGCCGCTTCCGCCTCGGCGACGATCTCCCGCGTGCAGACGGTCTTGCCGACGCCGGGGCCGCCGGTGAGGACCGAGACGCGAGAGGCGAAGGCTCCCCGCACCGCCGCCCACTGCTCGTCGGTCAGCTGCTCGCGCGGGGTGTCGCCGGGGTCGTGGACGAGGTGGGGAGGGGCGGCGGCGCGGGCGCGCAGCGTCGCCGCCACGGCCAGCTCGCTGGCGTGGGTCAGCTCGCGGTAGACCCGCGCTTCGTCGATCAGCAGGCCGCGCGCCGCGGCCAGCACGTCGGGGTCGGCCGCCAGCCCGATCAGGCGGCCGGTGCGCCGGGTCAGCTCGTCCAGCGGCAGGTAGCTGTTGCCCTGCTGCTCGGCCTCGGCGAGGGCGAAGACGGCGGCGGCCTGGGCGCGGCGGCTGGACTCGGGCGGGACGTCGGCGGCGAGGGCGATCTTGTCGGCGCGGGCGAAGCCGACGCCCTCGACCTCGGTCAGCCGGTAGGGGTCCTCGTGCAGGATCGTCATCGAGCGCTCGCCGTAGCGGGCGTGGATCGGCGCCGCCAGGTGGGCCAGGCCGTGCGGGGCGAGCTGGACGTGGAGGTCGCGGACGGCGCGGCTGGCGTGCCAGGAGTCGGCCGCCGCCGCGGCCTGGCTTTCGCTGACCCCGCGCAGGGAGCCGAAGACGCGCTGCGGGTCGGCGGCGATCGTTGCCAGCACGCCCTCGCCGTGCTCGTCGACCAGGCGCTCGGCCCGGGCGGGGCCGATGTGGCGCAGCGAGGTCAGGTAGGCGACCTGGCCCTCGCGGTCGGCGGGGTCGAGCGGCAGCGCCCCCTGGGCCCGCAGCTGGCGCCCGTAGCGGTTGTGGGTCTGCCAGTCGCCGCTGACTTCGGCCCGGTCGCCCTCGCCGAGGTGGGCGACGGGCCCGACCAGGGCGAAGCCCTCGCCCGACTCCGCGTCGCGGACCTCGAGCACCGCGTAGCCGTCGTCTTCGGCGCGGAAGATGACGCCGACCACCTCGACCGTGCCCGTGTAGGCGGCCGCGTCGGCGTCGAAGAGGGTGGCCATGCTCACAGCTCAAAGCTAGCCGTAGGCGAGGCGGGACCAGGCCAGGATCGCACCGCAAATAGCATGGTCGCGTGAGTGCTTCAAGGCCGTCGGCGGGTCTCTGCGACAGCTGCCGCCACCAGCGGCTCGTCCCCAATACCCGCGGCTCGGTCTTCTCGCTCTGCGAGCGCTCGCGGACCGACCCCGCCTACCGGCGCTACCCGCCGATCCCGGTGCTCAGCTGCCCGGGGTTCGAGCCGGGCCGGGATCCGGATCCCGCGCCGCTCCGATAGCGGCGCCGATCAGGCCGAGGCCGAAGAGCAGCGCGGCGATGCCGACGATGGGCCCGAGGACGGGGACGTAGGCGGCGACGCGGAGGGCGCCGAGCCCGGCCAGGAAGGCGAGCATGCGGTGGCGGGGCGGCTCGACCATCCGCCGCCCCAGCGCGTAGGCGGAGGCGAGGTAGGCGACGGTCCCGAGCGGCAGCAGGACCAGCCCGAGGCCGATCGCCAGCGGCAGGCCGAAGAGGGTGATCGCGGCGACGAAGGCGGCCACCGGCAGCACGATCGCGATCGCGATGCCGATCGCGATCGTCGGTCCCAGGCGCTCGTGCGAGCGGGCCTCGAGCGCGTCGGCGGCGCGCGGCGCGATCAGCAGCAGCAGGGCGCCGAAGACCAGCAGCGAGAGGGTGACGGCGAGCCAGATCAGGAACTGGCCGATCCCGGCGAAGACGCCGCCGACGTCGGGCCAGTCCTGCTTGCTGACGTCGCCGTGGACGCGGGCGTCGAGCGCGACCCGCGGGTGCTCGTCGCCGTAGCCGACGTCGCCGGTCACTTCGGCGCTCGGCAGCAGGTGGGCTTCGCCGCCGGCGGTGAAGAGGTCGCCGTCGATCCGGCCGGAGACGAGGACGTCGCCGCTGAGGACGATCACGTCGCCGGCAACTTCGCCGGCGATCGTGGTGTCGCCGTCGACGACGTAGACGCCGTCGACGGTCTGGCCGCGGGCGACGGTGACGTCGCCGGCGACGACGACGATCGCGCTTTCGGCCTCGGCGTGGGTGCTGGCGGCGCTCGCCACCGCCGGGGCGGCGAGCGCCATCGCTGCGAGAAGCGCCGCTGCGGACGAAAGGCGTCGAAGCACCCGCGCAGCCTAAGGGACGGCCTCTAGCTCGCCAGCATCGGGTCGGGCTCGCCCAGCTTGGTGAGGTCGGGCGCCTCGTAGGCCTGGCCCGGGACGCCGCCGAGGACGACCAGCCGGATCCCCTCCGGCCCCGGCCAGATCTTCCGCTTTGCCTCGACCCCGACCCGGGCGACGTGGTTGTCGTCGAGCGGGAAGCGCTCGCCCTCGATCTCGATCTCGCCGCCGCCGCGCATGACCAGGAAGACCTCCTCCTGGTTGTCGTGGGTGTGGTCGTGCTCGGGGTAGTTCTCGTAGTTGGGCGGCAGGTCGATCACCTGCATGCCGAACGACTCGACCCCGAGCTCGGCGCGGGCGCGCTTGAAGGCGCCCCTGAAGACGGCCTCCATCTCGTCGATGCTCTTCACCGCGTAGTCGCTCATCGTTCCTCCTTCTCGTAGTTACCGGCTGGGCTGCGGCGGCATCCTAAGCGATTTGCACGAACGTTCGTGCTTTTATAGCCTGAGGGCATGGCTACCGCGACCAAGGGCGCCCAGACCCGCGCCGCGATTCTCGACCGCGCCGTCGACCTCGCCTCGGTCGAGGGTCTGGAGGGGCTGACGATCGGTCGTCTCGCCGCCGAGCTGCGGATGAGCAAGAGCGGCCTCTTCGCCCACTTCGGCTCCAAGCAGGAGCTGCAGCTGGCGACGGTCGAGGCCGCCGCCGCGCGCTTCCGCGCCGCCGTGATCGAGCCGGCGCTGGACGCCCCCGACGGGGCGCCGCGCCTGCGGGCGATGGGGGAGCGCTACCTCGACCACCTCGACCTCTACTCCGGCGGTTGCTTCTGGGGCGCCACCTCGGTCGAGTACGACGACCGCCCCGGCCCCGTCCGCGACGCGATCGCCGGCGCCCTCGACGCCTGGCTGGCGGAGCTCGAGCGCCAGGCCCGGATCGCCGGCGTCGAGCAGCCCGAGCGCTTCGCCTTCGAGCTCTACGCGGTGATCATGGGCGCCAACTCCCGCTACCGCCTCAGCGGCGACGCCAGGGTCTTCGACTACGCCCGCGGCGCCCTCGAGCGGCTTGAAGCGGAGCTGCCGGGGTAGCTACGGTTGCGAAACATCGACCGTCGAAGAAGAGGGGCTGAACGTGGACGTTGGCATCGGACTTCCCAACGCGGTACCGGGCACGAGCGGAGCGCAGCTGGTCGAGTGGGCGCGGCGGGCCGACGGCCGCGGCTTCTCGAGCCTGGGCACGATCGACCGCATCGTCTACGACAACTACGAGGTGCTGACCGCGCTGGCGGCGGCCGCGGCCGTGACCGAGCGGATCGGGCTCTGCACCTCGGTCCTGCTGGGACCGCTGCGTGAGAACCCGGTCGAGCTGGCAAAGCAGGCTCTCAGCGTCCACGCCCTCTCCGGTGGCCGCCTCACCCTCGGCATCGGCCTCGGCGGGCGCGACGACGACTACGAGGTCAGCGGCATCGAGACCAAGGGCCGCGGCAAGCGCCTCGACGAGATGCTGGAGCGGATGCGGGAGATCTGGGACGGCGGTGAGGTCGGGCCGTCGCTCGCCGGCTCGCCGCGCCTGGTCGTCGGTGGCGCCGCCGACGCCAGCTTCGCCCGCGCCGCCCGCTTCGGGGAGGGCTGGATCGCCGGCGGCTCGCCCCCCGACCAGTACGCAGAGGCCGCCGAGAAGGTGCGGGCGGCCTGGTCGGAGGCCGGCCGCGAGGGCGAGCCGCGCCTGATGGGCCTCGCCTACTTCGCCCTCGGCGCCAACGCCGAGGCGGACGCCAACGCCTACCTGACCGACTACTACGCCTGGCTCGGCGAGGAGACCGCCGGCTACATCGCCGGCAGCGCCGCCAAGGACGCCGAGACCGTGCGCCAGTACGTCGCCGCCTTCGCCGACGCCGGCTGCGGCGAGCTGATCTTCTGCCCCTCCTCCAGCGACCCCGACCAGGTCGATCTGCTGGCGGACGCACTGGGCAACTGAGGCGGCGTCTGCGGCGCCATGGCCGACGACCTCCCGATCCTGCTTTTCCCCACGCCGCCCGACTGCGAGGACTGGTTTGAGGAGAACCACGCCGAGGCCGATGGCTTCTGGCTGAAAATCGCCAAGAAAGGCTCGGGGGAGACCAGCATCAGCTACGCGGAGTGCCTCGAGCTGGCGCTCTGCTTCGGCTGGATCGACAGCCAGAAGCGTGGCCTCGACGAGAAGTTCTTCCTGCAGCGGTTCACGCCGCGGCGCCCGCGCGGCCGCTGGTCGAAGATCAACCGCGAGAAGGTCGAAGCGCTGCTCGCCGCGGGGGCGATGCGGCCGGCCGGCCTGGCCGAGGTGGAGGCGGCGAAAGCGGACGGGCGCTGGGAGGCCGCCTATGCGGGCCAGCGCACGGCGAAGGTCCCCGACGACCTGCAGCGCGAGCTCGACGCCAACGAGGCCGCCCGCGAGTTCTTCGCCACGCTCGACAGCGCCAATCGCTACGCGATCATCTACCGCCTCAACGACGCGAAGAAACCGGAGACCCGGGAACGGCGCCTGCGCAAATTCGTCGCCATGCTCGAGCGCGGCGAGAAGATCCACCAGTAGGCGCTCCGTACACTCGGCCGATGGACCGCGCCCTGCTCGAGAGCACCCTCGCTGACGCTGGCGAGCCCGCCTACCGCGCCGCTCAGGTCTGGGAGTGGGTGGCCCGGGGCGCCTCCTCCTATGAGGAGATGACCAACCTGCCGGGGACGCTGCGCGACCGGCTCGAGCTGGCGGTGCCGCTCTCGACTCTCTCCCTGCAGGCGGAGGCGAAGTCCGACGACGGCACCGTCAAGTCGCTCTTCCACACCGCCGACGGCCGCGCGATCGAGGCGGTGCTGATGCGCTATCGCGACGGCCGCCGCTCGGTCTGCGTCTCCTCGCAGTCGGGCTGCCCGCTGACCTGCACCTTCTGCGCCACCGGCCAGATGAAGTTCGCCCGCAACCTCAGCGCCGACGAGATCCTCGACCAGGCCCTGCACTTCCGCCGCCTCGAGGACGTCGACCACGTCGTCTTCATGGGGATGGGGGAGCCGACGATGAACATCGACAACGTGCTCGCCGCCTGCGAGACGGCTGCCCGACCTCGGCGTCACCAATCGCCGCACCGCGATCTCGACCGTCGGCTGGGTGCCCGGGATCGACCGCCTCGCCGAGTGCGAGATGCCGGTTGCCCTGGCGCTCTCCCTGCACGCGCCCAACGACGAGCTGCGCTCGCGACTGATGCCGGTCAACGATCGCTATCCGCTGGCCGAGGTGCTGGCGGCCTGCGACCGCTACCGGGCCAGGCGCCGGCGCAAGATCTTCGTCGAGTACGTGATGCTCGACGGCGTCAATGACCAGCCCGGGCACGCCCGCGAACTGGCGGCGCTGCTCGACCCCCGCGTCTACAAGGTCAACCTGATCCCCTACAACCCGACCGGGAGCTACGACGGCTCCTCGCCGGAGCGGATCGAGCGCTTCCGCGCGATCCTCGCCGAGCACCGCCTCACCGCCACCGTCCGCCTCACCCGCGGCCAGGACATCGCCGCCGCCTGCGGCCAGCTCGCCGCAACCGCCGGCTAGGGAGATTCGCCCGTATCCAAGTCTGTCCCCGCTATAGCAAGGACAAACTTGGATACGAGACCGAACTGGCCAGCCAGCCAGTTATGATCGGCGCGATGGCGTCCATCGACATCTCTGCGCCCGTCGCCAAGCCGCCGCAGATGTCGGCGAACCCGCTGCGCCGGGTGGCCGCGGACGTCTACGAGGAGTGGCGGGAGCGGGGCAAGTTCCCGCCCGGGCCGACCGACTTCAGCCTCGCCCGCACCCACCAGATCGCCCACGACCCGCTGCCGCTGCTGCTTGGCGCCTACGAAGAGCACGGGCCGATCTTCAGCATGCGGCTGCTGCACTCGCGGGTCATCTTCATGCTCGGGCCCGAGGCCAACCACTTCGTCACCGTCGGCCATCCGGAGAACTTCCACTGGCGTGAGTCGAGCTTCGGCGACCTGATCCCCCTGCTCGGCGACGGCCTGCTGACGATTGATGACGACTACCACGACCGCGCCCGGGCGATCATGATGCCGGCCTTCCACCGCGAGCAGATCGCCGCCGCGGTGGCGGCGATGGCGACCGAGGCCGAGCAGGCGATCGCGCGGCTGAGGCCGGGCCGGGCGGCCGACGTCTACGACTGGATGCGCAACCTGGCGATGCGGATCGCGATGCGGGCGCTGCTCGGGCTCGACCCCGACGAGGCCGGCAGGGGCGCCGCCGCGGCCGAGCACTTCGAGCGCGCCCTCGGCTACTACGGGATCGACTTCCAGCTGCGGCTGCTGCGCGGCCCCGGCACTCCCTGGCGCAGGATGGTCACCTCGCGCAAGGTGCTGGACGAGATCGTCTTCGCCGAGATCTCCCGCCGCCGCGCCAGCCCCGACCCCGGCCGCCAGGACATCCTCAGCCTCCTGGTCGGTGCCCGCGGCGAGGGCGGGGAGGCGTTCAGCGACCGCGAGATCCGCGATCAGGTGATGACGCTGATGTTCGCCGGCCACGACACCTCGACCTCGACCCTGACCTTCATGCTGCACGAGCTGGCGCGCCATCCGGAGGCGCTGGCGAAGCTGCACGAGGAGCAGGACCGGGTGCTGGCAGGGGCGACGCCGACTGTCGAGCAGCTCGAACGCGAGATGCCCTACCTCGACATGGTCCTCGACGAGGTCCTGCGCCTCTACCCGCCTGCCTGGATCGGCCCCCGCCGCGCCGTGCGCGAGTTCGAGTTCGGCGGCTGCACCGTGCCCAGGGACGCCTACGTCAACTACTGCTCCTGGGCCAGCCACCGCATTCCCGAGGTCTTCCCCGACCCCGAGGCCTTCGTCCCCGAGCGCTTCAGCCGCGAGCGCAAGGCGGCGCTGCCGCGCGGTGCCTACGTCCCCTTCGGCGGCGGCTCCCGCATCTGCATCGGCAAGCGCTTCGGCCAGACCGAGGTGAAGCTGGTGGCGACGATGCTGCTGTCGCGCCTGCGCCTCGACGCCCTGCCCGGGCGAACGATGACGATCCGCCAGATGCCGACGCTCTCGCCGGTCGGCGGGCTGCGGATGCGCGTGCGCGACCGCGCCGCCTAGACTCGCGCGAACCCGATGCGCGCGCTGGTCATCTCCGACACCCACTTTGGCGCCTGGACCGGCCGCGACCTGCTGGCCGAGGAGTTCTTCCTCGAGCGGCTGGCGCCGGCGCTCGAGAACATCGACGAGCTGATCTTCCTCGGCGACCTCTTCGACTTCCTCTTCGGCGCCGTCGAGGACGCGGTCGACGCCGCCGATGGCCTGCTGCGGCTGATCGCCGAGAAGATGGCTGGAGGCAAGCTCGTCTTCCTCGCCGGCAACCACGACCACCACCTCGTCCACCGCGACGAGGAGGACCGGCTGGAGACGAAGCTGGCCACCGGCCACCGGCCGAACGTCCCGCCCGGCCCCGGCTTCTTCCGCGAATTCCTCGAGCGCCGCCTGCCCGGGGTCGAGATCGAGATCGCCTACCCGACCTACGAGTTCGGCGGCGTCCTCCTCACCCACGGCCACTACCTCGACCCCCATGCCCGCCTCAGCGGCTCGCGCGGCGACCGCCTGCTGACGCGGACGCTGTGGGCGATCGCGGCCGGCGGCCCGGAGGAGCCCAACTGCATCGAGGACTACGAGTCGGTGACGACGCTGCTGACCGAGTGGCTCTACATCGCCGCCCAGATGCCGCACGGCACCCACGCCCAGCAGAACGTCTTCCGCGCTGCGCAGCGGGCCGGGCGGTTCGCCCAGGCACTGGGGGCGCCGGTGCGGGGAGCCGAGCGCCTGGCGGCGAAACTGCGCGACCGCGGCGAGGGAGAGGCCGGTGGCCCCGAGCCGCTGCCCAGCGAGGCCCACTACGACGCCGTCGTCCGCGGCGAGGCGGCGCGGCAGGCGCGCGAGCAGCCGCTCGCCGGCCCGGCCGCGGCGCGGCCGATCTACCCGGAGCCGACCGTGGTCTCGCGCAGCGACCCCTCCGAGCACGCGCTCGAGGCCTTCGCCCAAGTCGTCGCCAACCTCGAGTGGGGCGGGGACGGGCAGCAGATCGTCTTCGCCCACACCCACCAGCCGCTGGCCGACGTGCGCTGCGCCGGCGATGGCCGCAACCGCTACTGGAACACGGGCTCCTGGATCTACGAGCCGGACCTCGGCTCGCGCCAGGCCTACGCGCGCTATCTGCGCTACGCCTGGCCGGGAACGGCGATCCTGATCGATGGCGAGGCGCCGCAGCCACGGCTGCTGGAGATGCTCGCCGACCTCAACCCGCTCAACGGCGGCCCGGGCCTGCCCGCAGCTTGATCCCGAGCGCCGCCGAGGCCTGGCCAGCCGTCTTCGGCGGCCTGATCCCGATCCTCGGCCTGGCCGCGATCGGCTACATCATCTACCGCGCCGTCCGGGACAACGACGACGAGTAGGGATGTCCCTTTCAGCTGGCTCGCAGTAAGTCCGCGCGACAAGGCCCGGGGTCCGGATGGGGGTGAAGCGTCTTCAACTTTTTCGCGACCGGCAAATGCGGACGACCGCACCCAAACCTCGAAAAAGTTAAGCGAAACCCCCATCCGGACCCCGGGCTCGCCCCCTACTTGATGAAGAGCATCTCCTCGTACTTCGGCAGCGGCCAGAAGTCGTCGGCGACGACCTTCTCCAGCCTGTCGGCGGCCTCGCGGACCGAGTCCATCGCCGCCAGCTGCTTGTCGCGGGCGTAGGTGGCCAGCTCCAGGCCCTCCAGCTCTTCGGGGTAGGCGTTGGCCGACTTCAGCTCGCCGAGCGCCGCGACCAGCTCGTCGACGAGCTCGCGCACCTCGCCCTCGAGGGCGGAGACACCGGCCTCGCCGATCAGCGCCAGCTGGCGCAGACCCGCCGGCAGCAACATGGTCTGGCCGATCGAAAAGCTCTCCTCGGCCTCGATGTTGGCCCGAATCGCGTACTGCTCGAGCCAGACGTCGTAGCGGGAGTGAAGCTCGCGCTCGTTCAGCACGTGGTATTTCTCGAACGCGGCGACCGTGCTCGGGGCGACCACCTCGGGCAGCGCGTCCGGCGTGGTGCGGAGGTTCTTGAGGCCGCGGCGCTCGGCCTCGGCGTGCCACTCCTCCGAGTAGTTGTCGCCGCTGAAGCAGACCGCTTTGTTGGCGAGGTAGGACTCTTTGACCAGCGCCATCACGGCCTCCGGCATGCCCGCACCCGAGGAGAGCTTCTCCTCCAGCTTGCCGGCCAGCTCGTCGATCGCCTCGGCCGCAATCGTGTTCAGGACCGTGTTCGGGAAGGCGAGCGACATGCTCGACCCCAGCGCCCGGAACTCGAATTTGTTGCCGGTGAAGGCGAACGGCGAGGTGCGGTTGCGGTCGCCGCCGTCGAGCGGCAGCGGCGGCAGCACCGTCGTCCCCAGGTCGAGGAACGAGGCCGGCGTGTTCGGGTCGCCCTCGCCGCTGGCGATCGCCTCGAAGACCTTGTCGAGTTCGGCGCCGAGGAAGATCGAGATGATCGCCGGCGGCGCCTCGTTGGCCCCGAGCCGGTGGTCCTGGCCGATGTTGGCGACCGAGGCCCGCAGCAGGCCCTGATGCTTGTTCACGGCCTGGATCACCGCCGTGCAGAAGAACAGGAAGTGGATGTTGTCCTCCGGCGTGTCGCCCGGGTTCAGCAGGTTGGAGCCGGTGTCGGTGCCCATCGACCAGTTGTTGTGCTTGCCGGAGCCGTTGACGCCGGCGAACGGCTTCTCGTGCAGGAGGCAGACGAGGCCGTAACGGCGGGCGACGTTCTCCAGCACCTGCATCAGCAGCTGCTGGTGGTCGGAGCCGACGTTGGAGTTCTCGAACATCGGCGCGATCTCGTACTGCGCCGGCGCGACCTCGTTGTGACGGGTCTTGACCGGGATGCCGAGCTTCTTCATCTCCAGTTCGGACTCCATCATGAAGGCGAGCACCCGCTCCGGGATCGAGCCGAAGTAGTGGTCGTCGAGCTCATGTCCCTTCGGCGGCTTGGCGCCGAACAGGGTGCGGCCGGTGCTGATCAGGTCGGGCCGCTCGAAGAAGTACTGCTCGTCGATCAGGAAGTACTCCTGCTCGGGGCCGACCGTGGTGAACACGCGCTGGCTCTCCTCGTCGCCGAGCAGGCGCAGCGCCTTGATCGCCGAGCGCGAGAGCGCGTCCATCGAGCGCAGCAGCGGGATCTTCGCGTCGAGCGCCTCGCCGGTCCAGGAGGCGAAGGCGGTCGGGATGCAGAGCAGGGTCCCGTTCGGGTTCTCGAGGATGAAGGCGGGGCTGGTCGGGTCCCAGGCGGTGTAGCCGCGGGCCTCGAAGGTCGCCCGCAGGCCGCCGGTCGGGAAGGAGGAGGCGTCAGGCTCGCCCTGGATCAGCTCCTTGCCGGAGAAGCCGGCCAGCATCTTGCCGTCGCCGGAGGGCTCGAAGAAGGAGTCGTGCTTCTCCGCGGTCGAGCCGGTCAGGGGCTGGAACATGTGGGTGTAGTGGGTGGCGCCGTTCTCCAGCGCCCAGTCCTTCATCGCCTCGGCGACGGCGTCGGCCAGGCTCGGGTCGAGCGCCTCGCCGTCCCTGAGGGTCGCCTGCAGCTTCTCGAAGGCGTCGCCGGGCAGCCTCTCGCGCTGCACCTCGACGGAGAAGACGTTGGCGCCGAAGGCTTCGTTCTCGGGAAGGGTCAGATCGACGGCGCCGAGGGCCTCCCCATTGGAGCTCCACTGCGCTGCGGTCACGTTCTGCTGGCGGATACGAGTCATCGCTTGGCTTGTCCCTCACTTGGCGCGCGCCCGCTCGGGACGCGATCGTTTAGCTGTCTAACTCCCTTATGAAGAGCCAAAAGAGCCTAACCGGAGGGCGCCGGCCGCGCCTTTGTACCGGCGTACAGCGTTGCCACTCGCCGGTTATCCCTGCTGTCGGCGTCTTTGGCGCCGGGTATGGCTAAGAGAGTGGAGTCGCGTGTTCGAGCCCGAGCGGGTGGCGCAGGCGGAAACCGCCGGTCGGGCGCATCTCCTCGCTCCAGCCCGCCGCCCCAGCGATAGGGGCGATGGTGGATCCGGTTGGCCGCTTCGATCATTGCCTTCACCGGCGGGGCGAAGGGGGGAGCGATGGCGCGGCCGCCGGGGGTCAGGGTCGCCTGCGGGACTTGGGCGGCTGCCGGGCCGCTCTGGAGGCCGAGGAGCGTGATGGCGACAGCGCAGAGAAGGCTGCTGATTCTCCGAATGCGCATGAAAGGCGCCTATCGACAGCGCAGCGTCGTTCCCTTTAATCCCGCCGCGACCGGATAGCCTCCCTTGTCGCGGCGTTTCGCCGCCCTGCCAAGCCAAAATCGGAGGACTCACCCGAATGTTCGTTTCCAAGGCCGCCGTCGTCGGCGGCGGCACCATGGGCGGCGAGATCGCCCAGGCGATCGCCGCTGCCGACATCCCAGTCGTCGTCAAGGACATCGACCAGAAGTTCGTCGATGCCGCCGTCGACAAGGCCCGCGCGGTCACGGAGGGCCAGCTCGCCCGCCTGGTGAAGAAGGAGAAGCTGACCCAGGAGCAGGCCGACGCCCGTCTCGCCGAGGTGATGGCACTGGTCATCGGAACCACCAGCTACGACGAGTTCGGGGACGTCGACTTCGTGATCGAGGCCGTGCCGGAGAAGATGGCGATCAAGCAGGCGGTCTTCGCCGAGATCGACGCCGCCACCCCCGGCCACGCGATCCTCTCCTCCAACACCTCCTCGCTCTCGATCACCGAGATCGGCGAATCGACCCTGCGCTCCGACAAGGTGGTCGGCTTCCACTTCTTCTACCCGGCCTCGGTGATGCCGCTGGTCGAGGTGATCGTCGGCGAGTACACCTCGCAGGAGACCGCCACCGCCGCCTACAACTTCGCCCAGGCGATCAAGAAGCAGCCGATCGTCTGCGGCGAGGTCCCCGGCTTCGTCGTCAACAGGATCCTGATGGCGACGATCGGCGAGATCTGGCGCGCCCAGGAGGAGCACGGCCTCTCACTGCCCCAGATCGACCAGGCGATCGCCGAGGCGAAGGTGGCGCCGATGGGGCCGTTCTTCCTCATCGACCTGCTTGGCCTCGACACCGTCCTCCACGTCGCCGAGCACCTCAACGAGTCCTACGGCGAGACCTTCTACGTCCACCAGGGCCTGAAGCAGCTTGTTGCCGACGGCAAGCTCGGCGCCAAGAGCGGCGGCGAGGGCTTCTTCAAGGACGGACAGCAGACGATTCCGGGCGACGCCGCGCCGGATGCGGAGGAGCTGGTTGCGATGTTCACCGGCCGCGCCCTGATCGAGGCCTGCCTGCTGGTCGAGGAAGGGATCTGCTCGGTCCGCGACATCGACCTCGGGATGATGGCCGGAGCCGGGTTGGACCCGCGCCGAGGCCTGCTGCCGCCGTTTTGGAAAGCCGACGTCGAGGGGCTCGACAAGGCATTGGAGCAGCTCGAGGGGCTGCAAGAGAAGCACGGGGAGCGCTTCGCCCCACCCGTCACCCTCAGGCGCCTGGTCGCGCAGGGCCGTCTCGGCCTCGCTGCTGGACAGGGCTTCTACCCCTATCCGCAGGCCGACGAGGGCGAGCAGCCCGAGACGGTGAAGCTGGAGACCCGCGACGGCGTCGCGATCGCCTGGCTCGCCAACCTGCCGATGAACGCGGTCTCGCCCGCCGTGGTCCGTGACCTTCGCGCGGTCTGGGAGAAGGTCAAGGCCGCCGACGGCGTCGGCGCGATGGTGATCGCCTCCTCGGTCCCGGTCGTCTTCTCGGCCGGTGCCGACATCAAGGCCTTCACCCAGATGGACGAGGCCGCCGTCCGCAAGCTGATCGAGGAGGCGCACTCGCTGCTGCGCGAGTTCGGCAGCGAGCGGGTGGCGACGATCGCCGCCGTCAACTCGATCGCCTTCGGCGGTGGCTGCGAGGTGGCGATGGCCTGCGACGTGCGGATCGCCGCCGAGGCCGCTGTCTTCGGTCAGCCCGAGATCAAGCTCGGGATCATCCCCGGCTTCGGCGGCACCCAGCGCCTGGCCCGTCTTGTCGGGCCCAACAAAGCGCTGGAGATGAACCTGGTCGGCGACGCCGTCCTCGCCGAGGAGGCGCTGGAACTGGGCCTCGTCAACCGCGTCGTCCCCGACCACGAGCTGTTCGAGACGGCGCTGATGTGGGGCCGCAAGCTGTCTGCACAGGCGCCGGTCGCGGTCGGCCTGATCAAGTCGGTCTCCCACGAAGGCGATCTCGACGAGGGCATCGAGGCCGAGAAGCGGGGCTTTGACGCTGCCTTTGCCAGCGAAGACGCCAAGGAGGGAACCGCCGCCTTCCTCGGCAAGCGCACGCCGAAGTGGAGCGGCAGGTAGCCGTACGCCCAGCCGACGGGCCGGAGACGTCCAAATGACGGACGTTTCAGGCCCGTCGGCCCTGGCGGAGCTGATCCGCGGGTCCGGGTGCACGGTGGTGCTGACCGGCGCCGGGATCTCGGTGCCGTCGGGGATCCCGGACTTCCGCACGCCGGAGACCGGGCTCTGGGCGAACGTCGACCCGATGGAGGTCGCCCACATCGACGTCTTCGAACGCGACCCGGCGCGCTTCTGGTCCTACTACCGGCCGCGCTTCCAGTCGCTCGGCGACAAACGTCCCAACGCCGGCCACGAGGCGCTGGCCGAGCTCGAGCGGCGCGGCCTGATCGAGGGTGTGATCACCCAGAACATCGACCGCCTGCACCGTGCCGCCGGCTCGGAGGAGGTGATCGAGGTGCACGGCTCGATCGCGACCTCCTCATGCATGGACTGCGCCGCCTCGTTCACCGTCGAGCAGGTGGAGCGCCTCTTCGACGGGCGCGGTGTCGCGCTCTGCGCCGACTGCTCGGGCCCGGTCAAACCCGACGTCGTCCTCTTCGGGGAGATGCTGCCGGTCGAAGCTCTGGAGCGGGCCGGGGCACTGGCTGAAGCTGCCGATCTGATCGTCTGCGTCGGCTCCTCGCTGATCGTCCACCCGGTCGCCGGCCTGCCGCAGCTGACCCTCGCGCACGGCGGCGATCTGGCGATCGTGACCAAGGGCGAGACCCCCTACGACGGCGCCGCCGTGATCAAGCTCGAAGGCGAGATCGACAGGGAGCTCGAGGCGGTCGTCGCCGCGTTGGGGTAAGGCCGGCCTCGGGGTCAGAACTCGATGCCGCGGGCCGTGCAATCGGCGACGATGGTCTCCGCCCGGGCGCCGGTGAATTCCGCCGCGTGGGCGCAGGTCTCGACCGCTTCCCGACCGCAGGCGTGGATCGTTTCGGCCCCGACTATGCCGGCGACCTCCGTGTGGATACAGCCCTTGGCGATGGGTGCCGGGCTGTCGCCGACCGTCATCAGGATCACCACCGCCAGCGCGGCGAGGGTCACGGTGAGAACGCCGAAAGCCGCCTTCAGCTCGCGTGAGCTGAGCTTGTAAAGGGGGGTCGTCTGCCGCTCGTAATGGCCTTCCAGTGGCATCGCCCGGCCACCTTACCGGCCGCAGGCGCCCCCGATCGGCGCCACTCGGGAGAAACTCGGGCGCCGATCTTTGGACAGTTGTACCTATCGACCCGATGCCCGCGGCGAAAGGGTTACGCGAGTCCCAATATGGGCTCCGTCCAGCCGGCTGGGGAGCCGTCTCGTCATGTGAACCGGCATCAGCGCGATCGATTTACTGAAAGAAAGGAAGCGCCAGTTCAATGGAATATCTGAGCGAAGGGGCCAATTCATGGCAGATGACGGCCGCCACCCTGGTGGGGCTGATGAGCATCCCGGGGTTGGTCGTTCTCTACGGCGGCGTGATGCAGAAGCGCTGGTCTGTGAACTCGATGATGATGGCGTTCGTCGCCTTCGCGATCGTGCTCATTCTCTGGGTGCTCGTCGGCTTCAAGATGGCGTTCGGCGATCCCATGCACATCTTCGGGGCGACCAGCGGCTTCTTCGGAAATATGTGGGGGAAGCCAGGTTCGATTCTCAACAGCCACAGCCTGCTTGAACAGGCCCACATCGGGGATCTGCCGGAAGAAGAATTCCTCTTCCCGATGTCGACGCTGGCGTATTTCCAGATCGTCTTCGCGGCGATCACCCCGCTGCTGATGCTGGGGTCGGTGCTCGGACGGTTCAACTTCAAGGCGTGGATCCCGTTCGTCGCGCTTTGGACGCTTCTCGTCTACACCATCAACGCCTTCATGATCTGGGGCGGCGGCTTCTTCGCCCAGCAGGGCGCCATCGACTACTCGGGCGGTTACGTCATCCACCTCGCCGCCGGCGCTTCGGGTTTCATCGCGGCATGGGTGATCGGTCCGCGGCTGCAGCGCGATCGCGAGGTCGACGCCCCCAACAACCTGGCGATGGTCGCGATCGGAGCCGGCCTGCTGTGGATGGGCTGGAACGGGTTCAACGGCGGTGACTGGTACAGCGCCGGCGAAGTCGCCTCCGCCTCGCTGCTCAACACCAACATCTGCACCGCGGTCGCCTTCCTGGTCTGGGTCGCGATGGACTACATCACCGGTCGCAAGCCGAGCCTGATCGGCAGCGTCAACGGCATGATCGTCGGCCTCGTCGCGATCACCCCCGGAGCCGGTTTCGTCAACGGCTGGGGCGCGATCATCATCGGCGTGGTTGCCTCGGTCCTCGTCTACCTCGCGCTCAACTACCTGAGCCGGGTCCGGCCCTTCCGCAACGTCGACGACACCCTCGGCGTGGTCTACACGCATGGGTTCGCCGGGGTTGCCGGTGGTCTCCTGGTCGGCATCTTCGCCAACAAGCTGATGGCGGGCGAACACGAAGGCCTGATCTCCGGCGGCGGCCTGCACCTGCTCTGGGTCCAGGCGTATACGGCGGCCTGGGTGATCGCCTTCTCGGCGATCGGGACGTTCATCCTCCTCAAGCTGGTCGGGATCTTCATCCCGCTGCGGATGTCCGACGAGGAAATGGAGGTCGGCGACATCGCCGTCCACGGCCACGAGGTCTACCCGTCCGACGTGCCGTCGCTCGGGTACCCCGCCGGCGTCACCGCGGCGGCGGCGACCCCACCCGCCGGCGGCGGCTCCTAGGTCAAAGCGGCGGAATCGACGTGCTGCGGGAAGCCTCCCGCAGCACGTCGAGCATCGTCGTCACCGCGGCGGTCACGGCGGCGCCCCGCGGCGTCGCGGCGAAGACTCGCCGCACCGGGCTTGCCGGGTCCAGCGCCCGCACGACGATGTCGTCGCGAACGGTGGAGAGGGCGAGCTGGGGGATCAGCGCCACCCCGACGCCGGCGGCGACCAGGCCCTGCACCGTCTGGTAGTCGTCGCTCTCGAAGGAGACGCTCGGCTCGAACCCGGCCGCGTGGCAGGAGCGGATCACCTGCTTGGCGCAGGGGCTGGCGGCCGCGGTCTGGACCCAGGACTCCTCGCGCAGGTCGTCGAGGCGCACCCGCTTGCGCCTGGCCAGGGGGTGGTCATGACGGAGGGCGAGGTGGAGTGGATCGTCGAACAGCTCGAAGCGACGCATCCCGGTGCCCAGCCGCTCGCCGACCCCGTCGAACTCGAACAGCAGCACCAGGTCGAACTCACCCGCGCGCAGCCGTGGCGCGATCTCCTCCGGCTCGCCCTCGGCGAGGGTGACCTCGACCCCGGGGTGGGAGGCGCGGAAGCCGGCGATCGCCTGCGGCATCAGGGTTGCGCCGGCGGTTGGGAACGACGCCGCCCGCAGGCGGCCGCCATGGCCGGCCGCGATCGCGGCGATCTCGCTTTCGGCCCGCTCGATCCTCGCCATGATGCCGTCGGCATTCGCCGCCAGGGCGGCGCCGGCGGCGGTCGGGCGGAGGCCGCCGCGCCGGCGCTCGATCAGCGCCACACCGAGCTCGCCCTCGAGGGTCGCGATCGACTGCGAGACCGCCGACTGCGAGTAGGAGAGGGAGTCGGCCGCGGCTGAGAAGGAGCCGCGCTGGAGGACCTCCCGAAAGACATTGAGCCGGCCTAGATTCAACATAAGAGTTACTTATTATAAGTATAGGTAAAAGCAGTTGCGCTAATAGATCTTCAGTGTCACCATCGAATCCGAACTTGATCCAACTCCCCAGGAGGTATCGCAATGGCACTGAAGATCATCGTTTCCTATGACGACACCGACAACGACCGCGACGCGCTGGCGCTGGGGCGCCTGCTCGCCGTCTCCGGCGCTGAGCTCTCGCTCGCCTACGTCCGCCATGCGGTTGGCGGGGCGCTGGAGCAGAAAGAGGCGGAGGAGCTGCTCGCTCGCGGAGCCGCCTCGGCCGGGGCGCCGGAGATGCCCCGCCACGTGGTCGTCAACGCCGGCACCAGCCTCGGCCTGCGTGAGCTCGCCGAGCGTGAGAACGCCGACGTCATCGTCTTCGGCTCCGAGTACCGCACCTCGCCGGGCACGGTCCGGCCGGGCAGGTCCGCCCACAAACTGCTGCTCGACGGTCCGACGGCGGTTGCCGTCGCTCCGGCCGGCCTGCACTCGAATCCCGCGGTGAGCATCAACACGGTCGGTGTGCTCGACAGCGGCGACCCGAGCGCGAGGGAGACCGCCTCCAGCCTTGCCGCCGCGCTCGGCGCCGGCGTCGCCGAGCATGGCGCCGGGCCGGTCGACTTCCTGGTCGTCGGCTCCCGGCCGGAGGCCCATGCCGGAAAAGTCACGATTAGTGCCGCCAGTGACTATGCGATCGAAACCGCGACCTCGCCGGTCCTGGTGACGCCGCGCGGCATCAGCCTCGGCTTTACGGCCGGTCAGCCTCGGGTCGCCTGACGACGAGGATCACAGCCGTGATCTCAGGGTCACGGCTGTCGATCCGCGCGGCCGCGTCTGCCCAGCGAACCGGCAGCGGGTCCTGGCCGCCTCTGACCGCTTGCAGCGCCGCCTCGAGCGAGTCGGCAGCGAGCACCCCGGCGGCCAAGACCGGGGCGCCGGCCTCGGCCGCCGCGAGCACCCGCCGCGTCACGTTCTCGGAGGCACGCTGCGCGTTCGACCAGCCCTGGCCGAAGCTGAGATCCGGGCCCTCCATCCGCGGACCCTCGAGGATCGTCAGCTGGCTCTCGCGGGGGTCCCACTCGCGTTCGCCGACCTGGAGGGGGGACCCGGCGACCCAGCGCTCGAGCACGTTGGCCCGCAGCTCCGCCTCGTCGACGTTGAAGACCCGCGCGTGCTTGTGGCCGGTGCTGACCTCGACGTGGAAGGGCATGGCCCCGAACTTAGCCGTTTCGGGATGATGGAGCGATGGAGCCAGCCCCCCTCCCCGAGGCCGTCGTTTTCGACAACGACGGCCTCCTGCTGGACACGGAGTCGGTCTGGACTCGCGCGGAGGAGGACCTCTTTGCCCGGCGTGGGGCCGAGTTCACCCCCGCCGACAAGCGTGTGCTGGTCGGGACCTCGGCCGCCATCGCCGGCGGCGTGCTGGAAGAGCGACTCGGCGAGCCCGGCCGCGCGGCGGAGCTGATCGAGGAGCTGAACGTGCTGGTCGTCGCCGAGCTCGAGCACGGGGTGGAGGCGATGATCGGGGCGCGCGAAGCTGCTGCGGACGCTGCGCGAGCGCGGGACCCCGATCGGGCTCGTCTCCAACTCGCCGCTCGCCTTCGTCACCCGCTCGTTGCAGCTGGTTGGCTTCGAGGGCCATTTCGACGTCGTCGTCAGCGCCCACGAAGTCGCGGCGCCAAAGCCGGCCCCGGACCCTTATCTGGAGGCCTGTCGACGGCTCGGGGTAGAGCCGGGCCCTAGCGTCGTGGCACTGGAGGATTCGCCGACGGGGGTGGCGGCGGCGCGGGCGGCGGGACTGACCGTGATCGGTGTGCCCTCGATCGAGGGGGTCGCGCTCGAGGAGGCCCATCACTTGGCCGAGTCGCTGCTCGACGCTGTGGTCGCTGGTCAGCTCGCCCTTTGAGTCGGCCCGGGCTCATACTCTAACTCTCAAGTTGAGGCTGAGGGTATGCCCCTCAGCCAGCGAGTATCCGTCGCCGCCGCAGGATCCGCTCGCAGATCTCCAGCAGCTCCCGCACCTGGTGCGCCTGGATTGAGGTCAGCGCGCCCTCCAGGGCGGCGTTCGCCGCCTCGCCGGCCTCGGCACGGCGGCTGCTTAGGGTCTCCATGTCCTCCTCATGCCCCAGATCGCCCTTCCCGCCCTTCATCTCGACCAGCAGCGCCTCCAACCCGACCCGCAGCTGCAGCGCCGCCTCGCGCTCCCGACCGGCGTCGAGGTCGGCACGGGCGCGCAGCAGCAGGACCTCGCAGACGGGAAGCTGCTCGCGCCCGCCGAGCACCGCCGCCACCCTTTCCTGCGGCCGCAGATCCTCCTCGCGCCGGCGCCGGCGCGAGGCGCCGCTGGCCCAGACGTCGACCTCGCGTGCGCTCGCGAAGTGGCTGGCGGCCACCTCGTCGCCGTCGCCGAAGCCGATTCGCACCGCGACCGCGCGCTCAGGCGCCAGCTGCTGCACCTGCGGGTCGGCGGCGGCGACGGCGTGGGCGTGGAGGGCGCGGTTGAGCAGCTCGATACCGTCGGCGACCAGGACGTCGGCAGTGTCCTCCGCCTCGGTCGCCTCGTCGAGCCAGCGGGCGGCGTCCTCCTCGCGCTCGAAGGGTGCGAAGGCCCGAACGGCGGTCACCCGGGCCAACGGCAGGGCGGAGGGCTCGGTCTCGGGCTCGACCTGACGCGGTCGGCGCCGGCGCCGGGCCGGAGGAGCCGGTGCCCCCAGCGTCTTCACCACCAGCACGCTCTCCTCGACGCCGGCACGAGCCAGATAGCGACCGTCTGCGAGTGGCAGCGGGCCGGCAAAATCGAACTGCGCGAATCCGAATAGCTTGGCCAGAGGAGGGATTCTCCCGGTCGGGCCGGGTGTATGCCGAGCGGTGCTCAGGGTCGCGCGAACCCATGCGGTAGAGGGGTCTGGTCACCCTCCATTCGAATTGAGTCGCTCCGCGCCCTATGGGCGCGTTGCTCCAGATGTTGGAGCGCGACCTGAAGGTCGCGCAGAAGACAGATTGCATATCGCGCGCTTCGCGCACATTCGAATGGAGGGCGACCAGACCCCTCCGACGACACGTCCCGCCGGGAGCGCCCAAGGTTCAGAAGCTCTCCCAAGTGAGCGAGGCGACGATCCGTGGAGCTCTTGCAGAGATGCCGAACCCTGAGCCGTCCACGGAGCGCGTTGCGTTGGAGGGAGGTCGGTACCCCTCCGCGGGAATGTGCGCGAACCCGCGCGATATGCAATCTGATTCCATGTCCGCCATAGGCGGACAGCATGTTGCGGAGCAGCCCGCTTCAGCGGGCGCGACTGAATTCACGCGGAGGGGTACCGACCTCCCTCCCCCGACCGACGAACGACTCGACTCAGTCTTCGCCGGCGGCGGTGTCTTTCTTCTCGTCGGGCAACGAGAAGCGAGACGGCTTGATCGGCACCTCGGGGTTTTCGATCTGGCCGAGCCGACCGATCAGGCGCTGCCATTGCTCCGGCTTGAGCAGCGCTGAGAACTGTGCTTCGAGCGGGTTGCCTTCAAGTGCGTGGTAGCCGACGTGGACGTGGTCGTAGTGGTCGGGCATCGCGAAGCTGGTTTCGCCGGGCAGGTCCTCGAGTGAAATCACCTGGTGCGGCTGCATCGTGCCCTGCAGCGCCAGCACGTCGCGGATCAGTTCGTCGGTCATCGTCCCCGGGCCCTGGTTGCCGGTTACCGGCGTGCCGTTGATGACGGCGATGTCGACCGCGTCGCCGGTGCTGTGCTCGGAGACGTTGCCGGAGGTGGTGAGGAAGCTGTGGCCGCACTTGAGCGCGGTGATCGTCAGTTCGAAGCCCTTCGAGCGCAGGTACTCGAGCATCGCCAGGACGCGGCGGTCGATCTGGCCGGTGGCGATGTCTTCGCGACCGCAGGTGTAGATCGAGAGGCCTTCGTCGGCCAGCACCCGTTTCTGCAGCGCCTCCTTGGAGAGCAGCAGGACGCCGGCGCCGCTGAGGCGGGAGGTGAAGGGGTTCTTGCCCTTGGCCCGGTAGATCGCCGTCGCCTCCAGCAGCTTCCAGCCATCGAGGATCGGCTTCGGGTCGATCCGCGGCGCGCCTTTGCCGGCCGGCCGGATCGAGAAGTTGAGGTGGGGGTCGACGCCCTCGTCGCCGTCTCCGATGCGGGCCAGGACGGTGCCGGCGATCACCTTCGAGCCGACTCGCAGCGAGCCGTCCTGGGCGGCGGAGTCGGCGATGGCAGTGTTGGCGGTTTCGGCTTCCTGCGCTTCGCCATCGGCCCGGTCCGGCAGCGCTCGCAGGCGCGGGCGCAGGTCCTGGCTTTCGACTGGGAGCCGCTGCTCCTCGCCGGTCGGCATCACGACCAGGCGGTGGTCGCGGACCACCTCGCCCAGTTCGGCGTAGGTGTAGCGGTTGCCGTAGGTGTCTTCGAGAACGATGAACTTGCCCAGCTCGGGCGAGCTGCCGAGCTTGCGGATGACGCCGTCGTTGACGGCGACCACCGGCGCCCCCTGCTTGGCGAAGATGTTGATCCCGCGCCGGGTCGGGGAGGAGGAGATGACTTCCGCGGCGCTGCCGGAGGCCGCGGCTCCGCCGGAGCCCTTCAGCGCCGCTCTGGCCGATATGTCGTCGGCGTAGCGGGCGTCGGCGGCGACCGGGAAGTGCGCCCCCTCGGTCAGTCCCGTCAGCGAGCCGACCAGGTCGGACGGCAGCTTGCCGTAGGCGCGGGCGTAGAGCAGCACCTCCTGCACGTACCAGTCGGCGTGGTTGTAGGCGAAGATCGCCTTATAGAGATCTTTGTCGCCGCCCGCGGCTTTGAGGTAGCTGGCCGCGGCGCAGATCGCGTCGACCGGGTTGTACGGATCTTTGCGCCCGTCTCCGTTGGCATCGACGCCGTACATTTCCCAGCTCGACGGCAGGAACTGCATCCAGCCGACGGCGCCGGCGCTGGAGAGGTTGAGGTTGGTGCCGAACCCGGTCTCGATTTTGTTGATCGAGGCCAGCACCTCCCAGGGAATCCCGTATTCGGTTCCGCAGGCCTGGTAGATCGGCAAGAGGAAGGGCGGGATCTCGAAGGAGTCGATGACGAAGTTGGGGACGCCGATCGGAGCCGGGCCGAAGGGCGCGATCGTGGTCGTCGGGTTGGCGATGGTGGGGGAGCCGCCGGCGCCGAAGGAGGAGCCGCCGTCGCTGCCGTCGGCCAGGGGCTGGTCGCCGCCACCGGTCGCGCTTGGAGCCCTGACGCCGCCGGCCGAGCTGCCGCCGCCGCTGGAGTCGCCGAGGTCCTCGTTGTGAGTGACGCCGCCCCGCTCGCCGCCAGCTTCGCCGCCGTCGATGGTGGCGCCGTGCTCGACACCGCTCTCTTTATGAGGGGGAGCGGCGGGCGTGGTGGGTTCGGCGGGTGCGGGCACCGGCGTCGCGGGGGTTGCGGCGCCTGAAGCGGTAGTGGCCTCGCTGGTGCCGGTCGGCGTGGTGCAGTCCGGATCGGCAAGGTCGATCAGGCCGTCGGCGTCGTCGTCGAGTCCGTTGGCGCAAGCCGGGGCCTGCAGTGAGGGCACCGCGGTCGTGGTCGTCGCGGGGGAAGGTTCGGTCGGGGTGCCTTCGGACACGGGGTCGGCGCCGGCCATTCCCACGCCAAGGGCCGACAGCGCCAGGAAGCTGGCGAGCGCGACTAGTAGTGCGATCTTGACTCTCATCCCAGTTGGCCTCGATGCCCGTAGCCGCGGATCGCGGAAACCGCATCCGCACCCTCCCCATGCCGCAGGCCTGCCCACGGTACCCGTTCGCCCAGGGGCACGCAACGGCCGTGGCCGTCCCCCAACATGGCCTTAATCAATATTGATTGCATACCTGATCGACTTAATCAAGATTAGTGGTGTCCCTGCAGTGCGCAGGGTTTCAACTGGGCCGGATGTGCTCGTTAAGCTGGTGTCAACCAACGGCGAAAGGTGGGCGGCGTGAGTTTGGAGCAGGACGAGCAGGATGGTTTGCGGGCCCGAAGCGAGCAGGCGATCGGGGAGATCGCGCAGGCGCTGATCGAGAACCCGACCCTTCACAACGCGATCTCCGCTGCCTTTGGCGCCCGCGAGAAGGCGATCGAGGCTCAGCACGCGGCGATGGGGGCGCTGAACCTCTCCTCGGCGACCGACCTCGAGCGCCTCGAGCGCCGGCTGCGCTCCTTCTCCCAGCGCCTGGAGGAGGTCGAGGAGCAGATCGACGACCTCAGCCGCGAGATCGGGTCGATGCGGCGCGAGGCGGCGAAGAAACCGGTCAAAAAAGCGAAAGACTAACTCTCGACTTTAGGGTGAGAGTCGGCCCTGAGCTGAGGGTTGATTCTCAAGAAGAGCTCTCGAGGCGGCGAGTCCGGCGGACTTGGCGGCGGTCTCGATGCGGTCGTCGTCCGCCTGGTCTCCGGCAGCGCTCTCGGCGACGATAAGGACGGCGCCGATCGCCTGGCCGAGCTTCTTCGCAGCGGAGAAGAGGGTGGCGGTCTGCATGTCGGCCGCGTCGACCCGCTCGGCGTAGGGCGTCCCCTCGGCGCCCCCTCGGTGCAGGACGTCGAGGCTGGCGACGATCGCCGCTCGCGTGGTCTCGCCGAGCTCCTTCCCCAGCCGCGCGGTCAGGCCCGGATCGGGGAGGACCGGCGCCCCCGCGCCGCCGCCCGCCCAGGCACGCGCCTCGAGCACCGTCAAGAGGTCGCCGGGTGAGGGTCCGGGCTTGATCGCGATGCAGGTCCCGACCCGGATCGCCCGCCGCACGCCCAGCTCGGCGAGGTCGGCGAGGACCAGCGCCGCGCTGGGACCGCCCATTCCGGTCGCCTGTACCGAGAGCGGCCGGCCGGCTGGGGTCTGCCCCGAGTAGCCCCAGAGACCGCGGGCGTGGTTGCTCATTTTCGGCTCCTCGAGCAGCGCCTGGGCCAGCATCAGTGCCCGTCCGGGGTCCCCGACGAGCACCGCGTCGGCGGCGATCGGGGCGGTCGGGCGCAGTCTGGCTGGCATCTGTGCCGAGCCTAGCCACTTATGAGAAACGAGCCGCTGGATTTCCTCCAGCCGTCTAAACACCGGAATCGGAAGCGTCCTTACGGTGAAATGGACTCGTCCAAACCGCGACCATCGAGGCCTGTCCTCGGTGGGCTAGGAGGGAATCAATGAAAAAGAGGCTCTTGATCGCAGGCCCTGTGGCCGCGGTTGCCTCGCTCGTTCTGCCGGGGCTGGCCTTCGGCGCCGAAACGCCGATCCTGGACACCCCCGAAGCGAGCATCAACGCGATGTGGGTGATCGTCGCCGGCGTCCTGGTGATGTTCATGCAGGCGGGGTTCCTGCTCTTGGAGGTCGGCTTCTCCAGAGCGAAGAACGCAGGCGCCGGCGTCGCCAAGATCCTCGTCAACTTCTCGATCGCGTCGCTCTGTTACTGGGCGGTGGGATTCGCGCTCGCCTTCGGCGGGCTCGGCTCGATCGCGGGGGACCACGGGTTCTTCCTCAACGTGGGCTCCTCGATCGAAGAAGCGGGGAAGAGCATCCCCTTCGTCGAAACGTATTCGATCAGCCCGGCCGCGTTCATGTTCTTCCAGTTCGTGTTCTGCGCGGTCTCACTGGCGATCGTCTGGGGTGCCACGCTGGAGCGGATCAAGTTCAGCGCGTACATCATCTACGCGGTGATCTTCAGCTCCGTCCTCTACCCGGTGCTGAGCCACTGGATCTTCGGCGGCGGCTGGCTCCAGGTCAACGTCGGCATGCAGGACTTCGCCGGCTCGACGGTGGTCCACCTGATCGGAGCGACCGGGGCCTTCGCGGCGCTGCTGCTGCTCGGCCCGCGCATCGGCAAGTACACGAAGGACGGCAAGCCGCGGGCGATCCCGGGGCACTCGATGCCGCTGGTCGGCCTCGGTGTGCTGATCCTCTGGCTCGGCTGGTTCGGGTTCAACCCCGGCTCGACCCTGGGGGCGATCGGCGGTCGCTTCGCCGAAGTCGTCGTCGTCACCAATCTCGCGGCGGCTGCCGGGGTGGTCGCGGCGGTCGCGGTCATGTACCTGCTCTCGAAAACGATCGACATCGGCATGGCCGGCAACGGCGCGATCGCAGGCCTCGTGGCGATCACGGCCCCATCCGGCTACGTCGAGTACTGGGCGGCACCGATCATCGGCGCCATCGCCGGCGTGATCGTCGTCTTCGGCGTGATCGCGATCGAGAAGGTGATCGACGATCCGGTCGGCGCCACCTCCGCTCACGGGCTCGCCGGCATCTGGGGGACCCTGGCCTGCGGGATATTCACCTCGCCGCGCCTGGCCGCATTCAACGAAGTCGGCGAACCGGGCCTCTGGTACAGCGGCTCGCTCCACCAGCTCGGCGCCCAGGCCGAGGGTGTCGCGGTTGCCTTCGGGTGCGTGTTCGCCGTCTCCTTCGGGATCTTCTACATCCTCAAGAAGACGATCGGGATACGCGTCAGCCCCGAGGAGGAGGACGCCGGCCTCGACATCTCCGAGCACGGGATGTACGGGTACCCGGAGCAGTTCATCCCCCAGCCCGAGTACTCGACGGGGCTGCTGTCCGGCGGTATGCCGGCATCGGTTCCGGCTCCGGCTGTAAGCCCTATGACCACGACCGAGCCATAGGAGGCCTGGACGCATGAAAAAGATAGAGGCGTTCATCCGCCACGAGGCGTTCGAGCCGATCCGGGCCGAGTTGCTCGACAAGGGGTTTCCCTCCCTGTCGATCCTCGAGGCCAAGGGCTCGGGCCGCCAGAAAGGCATCGTCGAGCGGTACCGCGGCTCGACTCTCACCGTCAACGTCCGGCCGAAGGTGAAGCTGGAGATCGTCGTCGAGGACAAAGACAAGGCGATCGTGGTCGAGACGATCCTCAGGCACGCCCGCACGGGCGAGGTGGGCGACGGCAAGATCTTCGTCATCCCGGTGGAGGAAGCGATTCGCATCCGCACCGGCGAGGGCGGGGAGCCGGTCCTGCAGCTGCACGAGGAGTCGGAGATGCCGACCTAGCGGCCGATATCGACATCCTCAGCGGACGGGGCGGCATGTGGCCGCCCCGTTCGTCGCTCGCCCCGGAGCGGCTAGCCTCGCGCTTCGATGGCCGACGAGCGGATATCTCTGAGTGAGGCGGCGCGGCGGTCGGGGGTTCCGGCCAGCACGCTCAAACGCTGGGCCGAAGAGAAGATCGTCCCGGTCCGGCGCGGGCCGCTGGACCGCCACCGCCGCCGCCCAGGCCCGCGTGGTGGCGCGGATGCGCGAGCGCGGCTACTCGCTGGAGGACCTGCGCGAGGCCGGCCGCGAGGGCCGGCTCGCCTTCGGCTTCGCCGAGGAAATGTTCTCCGCACAGGCGGCCGAGGGCGGCCTCTCGCTGACCGACGTCGGCGCGGGAGACCGGGCTGGAGCCGGAGCTGATCGAGCGGATCCTGGTCATCCTCGGCACCCCGAAGGGGCGGCAGCGCAATCTCGGCCCCGAAGACGTCGCCGCCCTGCGCCACTGCGCCCGCGTCCTCGCCGCCGGCTTCCCGCTCGTCGCCTTCCTGCAGCTGGTCCGCGTCTACGTGCAGTCGATGCGGCGGATCGCCGACGCCGAGGTCCGCCTCTTCCACCTCTACGTGCACGAACCGCTGATCCGCGACGCCGTGCCGGAGCTGGAGATGGCGGAGGAGATGGGCGACCTGGCCGGCCGACATCCTGCCGCTGGCGGCGCCGCTGACCGAGTACCTCCACAACCGCTACCTGCGCTTCTTCCTCGAGCAGGACGTGGTCGGCCACATGGAGTCCGGGCTCGGCGCCGAGCACGGCGGAAATCGAGCTCGGTCAGGTCACCGTGACCCTCTGCTTCATCGACCTCACCGGCTTCACCCGCTACACCGAGGAGGAGGGGGACATGGAGGCGCTCGACGTGATCGAGAACTTCGTCGAGACGGTCGAGTCGACCCTGCCGCGCGAGGCGACGATCGTGAAGACGATCGGCGACGAGGTGATGGTCGTCTCGCCCGATGCCGCCTCGCTGACCGAGTGGGCGGTCGAGCTTCCTGCGCTCGCTTTCCCGCAGCGCCCGCAGCCGCGGGTCGGCATCCACTGCGGCGAGGCGGTCTACCGCGACGGCGACTACTTCGGCAGCCAGGTCAACCTCGCCCACCGGGTCGTCAACCGCGCCCTCGCCGGCGAGGTGCTGGTCACCGACCGCGTCGCCGAGGCGATCGAGGCGCGCGAGGGGCTCGACCTGGAGCCGATCGGCCAGGTCAGCCTCAAGGGCTTCCCGGTGCCGACCGACGCTCTTCGTCGTCCGCGCCGCCGAGCTGAGCGGCCGCCAAACTCGGCACATGGACGCCGACCAGATGCTCGAGCGGGTGCTCGCCGAGGGGCTGGTCGCCCCTGGCGTCCCGGTCGTGGCGATGCTCTCCGGGGGCGCGACTCGGTCTGCATGCTCGACCTCGCCGTGCGCGGCGCTCGGCGCCGCGACGCGGTGACGGCGCTGCACGTCAACTACGGCCTGCGCGACGACTCCGACGCGGACGAGCGCCACTGCGCCGAGCTCTGCGAGCGGCTCGGTGTCGGGCTGGAGATCGAGCGGCCGCGGCGGCCCGGAGGGCCCCGGCAACCTGCAGGCCTGGGCCCGCGACAGCCGCTACGCGGCCGCCGCCGCGCTCGGCCAGCGCCAGGGGGCGACGATCGTCACCGGCCACACCGCCGACGACCAGGTCGAGACGATCCTCTACCGGCTCGCCTCCTCGCCCAGCCGCCGCGCCCTGCTGGGGATGCGCCCGCACGACGGCATGCCTGGCGCGGCCGCTGCTCGGCAGCACCCGGGCCGAGATCACCGCCTACTGCGAGCAGCGCGGTCTCGCCTGGCGCGAGGACGCCACCAACGCCGAGCACCGCCTTCGCCCGCAACCGCGTCCGCCACGGCCTGCTGCCGGAGCTGGACGAGATCCACCCGGCCGCGGCCGCGGAACGTGCTGCGCACGGCGGCGCTGCTGCGCGACGAGGCGCGAGGTGCTCGACGCTCTGGTCGACGCCGAGGTCGGCGGCTCGGCCGGCTCGCCTCGCGGCACGGTCGCCCTGGCGCGGATGGCGGAGCTGCCGCCGGCGCTGCGCCGCCTCGTCCTCCAGCGGCTGGCCGATCGGCGCCGCCGGCCGTCCGGTCCCCGGCGCCGCCCGCTTCGCCGAGCAGGTCGCGGGCCTGCGCCGCACCGGCACGCGCGATGCTCGATCTCGGCAGCGGCGTGCGCGCGGTCGTCGAGTCCGGCGTCCTCCGGGCCGAGCAGGGCTGAGTCGGGCGATGGGCCGGAAGCGTCCGCAATATGGACGTTTTCGGCCCGTCGGCGGTGCCTCTCTATATCTAGACTGCGGCGGGTGAGCGACCGCGCGATCGGCGAGACCCTCGTCGCCCAGGAGGATCTCAAGCGCCGCGTCGCCGAGCTGGGCGCCGAGGTCAGCCGCGACTACGAGGGCCGCGAGCTGGTCATGGTCGGCGTCCTCAAGGGGGCGGTGCTCTTTCTCGCCGACCTGATGCGCAGCATCGACGTCCCCTGCGAGATCGACTTCATGGCGGTCTCGAGCTACGGCTCGCAGACGGATTCCTCGGGCGTGGTCCGCATCCTCAAGGACCTCGACGCGCCGATCGAGGGCCGCCACGTGCTGATCGTCGAGGACATCATCGACTCCGGCCTCACCCTCCACTACCTGATGCGCAACCTGAGGGCGCGCAACCCCGCCTCGCTCGAGGTCTGCGCGCTGCTGACCAAGCCGGATCGCCTCCGCGTCGACCTCTCGCCCCGCTACGTCGGGTTCGAGATCCCCAACCGGTTCGCGATCGGCTACGGCCTCGACCACGCGCAGCGCTACCGCAATCTCGATTACGTGGCCGCGCTGGCCGACTAAGCGGGAAAACCGCCCTGGTACGCTGATTTCACCCTTGAGGCGTTTCTTCAAAAGTGCGGCGTTCCCGATCCTGCTGGTGGTCATCCTGGCGTTCATCGCCCAGCAAGTGATCACCAACGGCGACGGCACCGAGGCGCCCGGCTACAACGAGCTGGTCAAGAACGAAGACCGGGCTGATCGCCGAAGGCAGGATCGAAGAGGTCTCGGTCAATACCAAGGACAACACGCTCGACGTCAAGAAGAGCGAACGGCGAAAGCTTCTCCACCGGCTACCCGCCGGACGCCGAAGAAAGCCTGATCAACCAGCTGGAACAGAACGACGTCGAAACCGACGTGCACGGCTCCGGCAGCAACGGCCTGCTCTCGCTGCTCACCTTCATCCTGCCCTTCGTCCTCTTCCTCGGCTTCTGGATCTTCCTCATGAACCAGATGCAGGGCGGCGGCTCGCGGGTGATGAACTTCGGCAAATCGAAAGCGAAGCGGATGTCCGTGGACGCGCCGAAAATCACCTTCCGCGACGTCGCCGGCGTCGACGAGGCGGTGCAGGAGCTGGAGGAGATCAAGGAATTCCTCGAGAACCCGAAGAAGTTCCAGGCGCTCGGCGCCCGCATCCCCAAGGGCGTCCTGCTCTACGGGCCGCCCGGCACCGGTAAGACGCTGCTGGCCCGCGCCGTCGCCGGCGAGGCCGGGGTGCCCTTCTTCTCGATCTCCGGCTCGGACTTCGTCGAGATGTTCGTCGGCGTCGGCGCCAGCCGCGTCCGCGACCTCTTCGAGCAGGCCAAACAGAACTCGCCCTGCATCATCTTCATGGACGAGATCGACGCCGTCGGCCGCCACCGCGGCGCCGGCATGGGCGGCGGCCACGACGAGCGCGAGCAGACGCTGAACCAGCTGCTGGTCGAGATGGACGGCTTCGAAATGAAGGACAACATCATCTTGATCGCCGCCACCAACCGGCCCGACATCCTCGACCCGGCGCTGCTGCGGCCGGGCCGCTTCGACCGCCAGGTCGTCGTCGACCGCCCCGACCGCAAAGGCCGCAAGCACATCCTCGAGGTCCACACCCGCGGCAAGCCGCTGGGCCGTGAGATCGACCTCGACACGCTGGCCGGCCAGACCCCCGGCTTCACCGGCGCCGACCTCGCCAACCTGATCAACGAGGCCGCCCTGCTGACCGCCCGCACCGGCAACCGCGAGATCAGCATGAAGGAGCTGAGGAGGGGATCATGCGCGTGATCGCCGGCCCCGAGAAGAAGACCCGGGTGATGAGCGAGAAGGAGCGCCTGATCACCGCCTACCACGAGATCGGCCACGCGATCGTCGGCCATCTGCTGCCCAACTGCGACCCGGTCCACAAGATCTCGATCATCAGCCGCGGCCAGGCGCTCGGCTACACGATCAGCCTGCCGACCGAGGACAAGTTCCTCACCACCCGCGCCGAGCTGACCGACACGATGGCGATGACCCTGGGCGGCCGCGCCGCCGAGGAGATCATCTTCGGCGAGATCACCACCGGCGCCTCCAACGACCTCGAAAAGGTGACCGAGACGGCGAAGCAGATGGTGATGCGCTTCGGCATGTCCGAGCGCCTCGGCCCCCGCGTCTTCGGCCACGATCGCGGCCAGCCCTTCCTCGGCCGCGAGTTCTCCTCCGAGCCCGACTACTCCGACGAGATCGCCCGCGAGATCGACGACGAGATCCGCCGCATCGTCGAGAGCGCCCACCAGACCGCCAAGAGCCTGCTCAACGAGCATCGCGACGACCTCGACCGGATCTCGAAGCTGCTGCTCGAGCGCGAGACGATCGACGCCGACGCAGTTCGTGGCGCTGCTCGAGGGAAAGTCCCGCGGACGAGGTCTTCGCCGACGACGAGGAGCCGGCCAAGCCGGCCGAGCCGGCGCCTGAGCCGGAACGGGCACAGCGCGAAGGGGCACGGCCGAATCCGCGGCCACGACCTGGTTTTGCCGGCGGCGACGCCAGCTAAGGGTTCCGAGCGCCTCGGCCCGGGTGCTGTCACGGTGGGAGGGCCTGCGGGCGAGGTTTACGTTCTCGGCCCTCCCCCGTGCCACCCGCGGGTGAAGCGCTGGGAGTACTTCGCTGATGATCCGAAAATGATGGGGGTCGTGAACGTGACCCCGGACTCGTTTTCGGATGGGGGGTTGTACCTCGATCCGGAGGCGGCGATCGCGCATGGGGAGGAGCTTGCTCCGGCAGGGGCGGCGATCCTCGATGTCGGCGGTGAATCGACTCGCCGGGGGCGGAGGAAGTTGCCTTGGACGAGGAGCTGCGGCGGGTGGAGCCGGTCATCGAGGGACTGGCC
>CAWHIW010000012.1:0-22740 GCA_963829445.1 uncultured Solirubrobacterales bacterium
GCAGCGCCCGGTGCCAGGCAAGGGCGTGCTGGTAGTTGGTGTCGACCAGGGTCCCATCGATGTCGAGGACCACGGTCAGCGGCTGCGGATCGGAGGCGATGCCCCCAGGTACCACGGTTCCGCCGCCGCCAAACGGGTAGCTGCGGGGGACCGATGCGCTACTTCCACTTCTGCGCCCACGAGCAGTTCCCGCCCGACGACCTGCTGCGCCAGGCGGTCGCGGCCGAGCGCGCCGGCTTCGACGGCATCGGCTGCAGCGACCACCTGCAGCCCTGGTGGGAGGGCGGCGAGTCCGGCAACGCCTGGGTCTGGCTCGGCGCCGCCGCGCAGGCGACCGAGCGGGTCGCGCTGGGACCGGGGTCACCCCGCCCGGGCCGCGCTACCACCCCGCCGTGATCGCCCAGGCCTGGGCGACGCTGGAGGTGATGTACCCGGGCCGGCCGTACCTCGGCTTCGGCTCCGGCGAGGCGCTGAACGAGGCGCCGCTGGGCCAGGGCTGGCCCGCGGTCGGGACGCAGATCGAGCGGATGGCGGAGGCGCTGGAGATCATCCGGGCGCTCTGGGACGGGGAGCGGCTCAGCGCACGGGGCGCCACTTCCCCACCGATGGCGCCTTCATCCACACCCTGCCGGCGAGCGCCGGCCGCCGATCTACGTCTCCGCCTTCGGGCCGCAGGCGGCCGAGGTCGCCGGGCGGCTCGGCGACGGCCTCTGGACCCTGGCCGACCCGGAGCGGTGCCGGAGATCCTCGACGCCTACCGCGGCGCCGCCGAGGACGCCGGCCGCGAGCCGGGCGAGATCGTCCTCCAGGCGGCCTTCTCCTGGGCCGCCGACGACGACGCGGCGCTCGAGGGCGCCCGCGTCTGGAAGGGCGCCCAGCCGCAGGAGTTCTACAAGGACGACTGGCACGACCCGGAGGCGATGCGCGAGCACGGCGAGGAACAGATGAGCGACGAGGAGCTGCGCGAGGCGATGATCATCGCCGCCGACCCCGGCGAGCACGCCGAGCGGATCCGCGAGGTCGAAGAGATGGGCGCGACGACGGTGGCGCTGATGAACAACTCGGGCGCAGACCCCCATGCCGCGATCGAGGTCTACGGCCGCGAGGTGCTGCCGCAGCTCGGCGGCGGCAACGGCCCTTGACTCGGTAGACGCTCGAGGAGCCGAGCGCGCGGCGCAGGAAGTCGACCTGTTCCTGCTTGCGCATGATCTGGTGCTCGAGCATGTGCTCCAGGGCCTCGGAGCGACCCTCCCGGCCGGTCGGCTCGATCGACTCCTGCAGCGCCTCGATCACTTCCTGCTCGCACTCGCAGAGCCACTCGAGGGCGGCGCGCGCCTCGGCCTCGTAGCGCAGGGGCGCGATCGCGGTCGTCGGCTCGCCGCCGAAGGAGACGATCTTCTCGACCAGGCCGCGGGCACCGCTCAGCTCCTCGTCGCCGAACCCGGTCAGCTTGACGGCCAGCGCCTGCGCCTCGAGGCCGGTGAGGCTGGAGGCGGCGATCGAGTACTGCAGCGCCGAGCGGTACTGCTGGGAGAGCGCCTCGTTCAGCCGCTCGATCGCCTTCGCCTCGTCCAGTCTCTCTTCTGAGTCCGCCATGGTCGGTCTGCCTACCCAGAGAGGGGAGATGACAATCCCTCCGCGCCCCACGCGGCTGACCGGTTCTTCCCGCCGTTACGGGTACCAGGCGGGGAATGAGCTCATCCGACTACCTCTCGATCTATCTCAACGACCATCTGGGTGGCGCTGCCGGCGGAGTCGAGCTGGTCCGGCGCCTGCACGCCAGCAATCGCGAGGACGAGGCCTTCGGGCCGCCGCTGGCCCGGCTCGAGGAGGAGATCGAAGCCAAGCGGGCCGCCCTCGAGCGGCTGATCGAGCAGCTCGGCGTCTCCCGCAGCCGACTGAAACCGATCGGCGCCTGGGTGCTGGAGAAGGTGGCGCGACTGAAGCCGAACGGGCAGCTGCGCGGTTACTCGCCGCTGAGCCGGGTGCTCGAGCTGGAGGGCCTGGCGATGGGCCTGAGCGGCCAGCTGGGACTCTGGCGGACCCTGGTCGAGCTCGACCTGAAGCAGCCCGGCTTCGACTTCGAGCAGCTGGCGGCCGAGACCGCCGAGCACCGCGCCACGGTCGAAGACCTGCACCGACTCGCGGCCACCACGATCGCGTAGTCGCCCGAGCTGAGCTGAGCCCGGGCTCAGCGCTTGGCGGCCAGCGCTCGGCGGACGACGCCGGGGTGGCGGCCGACCTTCGGGCCCAGGATCAGGGCGAAGACCGTCAGCGCCAGCCAGGGGCGCAGGTGGGGGGAGATGCGCTCGATGCGCCCCTCGGAGTCGAGGTCGAAGACCATCGCGTCGGTCATCCGGATCCCGGCGACGTGCGCTTCACCCACGCGCGACGCGGCTCGCGCCCTCGCCGAGGGAGTTGGTCCAGCGCAGGCGGCTGAGGGTTCCGTAGACGGCCGTCAGCAGAAGCCGCACATCGGCCTCACCGCGGAAGACCATGCGGCCGGAGATCGGCGAGACGAGCTCGACGTCGGGGGCCATCGTCGCCATCATCGCCTCGACGTCGTTGGCCTCGGTCGCGACCCGGTAGCGGGCGATGGCGTCGTCCATGTCGTCCATCTTAGGCGCAGACCCGGGCTCAGCGGTGCTGGCGGGCCTGCGGCGAGGCGGGCCAGAAGTCATCGATCTTGGTCGCCTCGTTGCTCCCGGTCTTGCGTGAGACCGCCCAGATCTCGACCGGCTCGTCGCCGCAGTTGCGGTGCGAGCGCGGCGTCCGCGGCGCAACCCGCACGGCGGAGCCGGCGCTGACCTCCTCGACCTCGTCGCCGAAACGCATCGTCAGGGTGCCGCGGGTGACGAGGTACAGCTCCTCGATCTCGGCGTGGAAGTGGCCGGTCCCCTGTTCGAAGTCGGAGTGCGGGGGCACCTCGATCAGGGTCACCGCCAGCTGCTCGGCGCCGAGGCTCTCGGTCAGGCTGCGAAAGGCGCCGGGCACGTCGGAGTCGTCATAGGGGTTCTCCACCGCGGCGGCGGCCACGATCGCGTAATCGCTCATCGCCCCCGCCTACCCGGCGAGGCGCGGTTTACGCCGCAGCGGCGACGGCGAGCGACGTGCCACCTGCCGACATGGTCACCGGTCGCGGACGCCGCCGCGCCCCTTGGCTGCAAGCCGGCCAAGGCGGGTACGGAACCAGGATGGGGACGATCGGCGTCGACGGAATGTTCGAGTGGCGCGACGAGGAGGGCCGGCTCGATCGCGTCGACGGCCCGGCGCGCGTCTTCCCCAGCGGCCGCGGGGAGTGGTTCCGCCACGGTCGCCTGCACCGCGAGGATGGGCCGGCGGTGATCCACGCCAATGGCTCGATCAAGTACTACCGCGACGGCGTTCGCCACCGTGAGGGCGCGCCCGCCTGCGTCTACGCCAATGGCACCGAGAAGTGGTACCGGGAAGGCCTGCGCCATCGCGACGACGGGCCCGCCGCGACCTACCCTGATGGGCGCCGGGTCTGGTTCATCGAGGGTGAGAAGGTGCGGGAAGAGCGCCCATGACCGACGACCCCCACGACCTCCAGCGCTTCCTCGACGCCCAGGAGCGGGAGGGCACCTACGAGCAGGCGCTGACCGAGCTGCGGGCGGGCCGGAAGATGAGCCACTGGATCTGGTTCGTCTTCCCCCAGATCGCCGGCCTCGGCCAAAGCGAGATGTCGCGCCGGTTCGCGATCGGATCGCTCGAGGAGGCGACGGCGTACCTGAGGCACCCGGTCCTCGGCCCGCGCCTGCGCGAGTGCTCCCAGACCCTGCTTGACGTCAGCGGCAAAACGGCCCGCGAGATCCTCGGCGAGACCGACGCCACCAAGCTGCGCTCCTCGATGACCCTCTTCGCCAACGTCGCCGCGGACGAGCCGCGCTTTCAGGAGGTCCTGGACAGGTACTACGAGGGCAAGCGCGACGAAGAGACCGAGCGGCGGCTCTGAGCCGACTTCAGTCGACCCAGAACCCCTCGTCGGCCCGCGACCTCTTCGCCCTCGACCTGGTCGGAGCCGATCGCGATCAGCTCCAGGCCCTCCGGGCCGCCCTCGACCGCGCGCATCACTCCGGGGCCGATTCGCAGCACGTCCCACTGGCGCAGCTCGACGATCTCCTCGTCGAGCTTGGCGCGGCCGGAGCCGGCGACGACGACGTAGGCCTCCTCCTGCTCGGCGTGGCTGTGGCCGAAGGGGGTGCGGACGCCGGGCTCGTAGCGGAAGTAGCTGACGCCGAGGTGGTCGGAGTCGAGCTGGGCGCGGGCGACGCGGGCCTCGAGGCCGGGCGGAGCCGAGGTCGAGGCGTCGACCCGCTTCAGGTTCTTGACCGTGAAGGGAGGCGTCACTCGAGGCCGTGCGGGTGCAGGTGGTCCTCGGCCATCCGCTTGAGGCCGACGCGGTCGATCTTGCCGGTCGGGTTGAGCGGCATCTCCTCGAGGAAGACGATCTCCTCCGGCGCCTTGTAGCCGACGCGGTCGCGGGCGAAGACGATCAGGTCGGCGCTGGAGGGCCGCTCGGCGCCCTCGCGCAGGGTCACGTAGGCGCGCACGTTCTCGCCATGGACCGTGTCGTGGATGCCGACGACGCCGGCCTCGGCGATCGCCGGGTGCTCGTCCAGCGCCGACTCGACCTCGAGCGGGCTGACGTTGGAGCCGTCGTGGACGATCACCTGCTTCTTGCGGCCGAAGAACCAGAGGTAGCCGTCGACGTCGGCGCGGGCGAGGTCGCCGGAGTCGAGCCACTCATCGACGGACGACCTCGGCGGTCGCCTCCGGCGCCTCCCAGTAGCCGGACATGCGGCTGCGGGTGCGGATCCAGATCCGGCCGACGGCCTCGGCCCCGACCGGCTCACCGTCCTCGCCGCGCAGGGCGACGCTGTAGCCGCCGATCGGCGGCCCGATCGAGCCCTGCTTGATCGTCCCCGAGGGCGGGTTCAGGGTCGCCAGGCCGACCTCGGTCATCCCGTAGCCCTCGACGATCGGGAAGCCGGCGGCGGCGGCGAACTCGGTCAGCAGCTCGGTCGAGACCTTGTCGGAGCCGGAGCGGCAGATCCGCAGGCAGGCGAGGTCGCCCGGCCGCAGGTCGTGGTCGCGGACCAGGGCCAGCAGCGCCGCCGGGATCATCGCCATCACCGAGGGCTGGTGCTCGCGCAGCAGCGGCAGCAGCTCGTGGCTGTCGGTGGTGCGGGCGACGACGACCTTGCCGCCGACCGCGAGCGCGCTCAGCGCCCAGAGGAAGGAGCCGACGTGCGACATCGAGGAGCCGGGCAGGAAGGCGTCGCCGGGCTCCAGCTCGAAGGCGGCGGCGGCGCTGGCGATCATCCAGCGCAGCGACTCGCGGGTGTGGGTGACGCCCTTGGCCGGCCCGGTGCTGCCGGAGGTGAAGAAGATCACGGCGGGGCTGGCGGGGTCGGGCGCGCGCGCCGCGGCCAGCGGCTCGCGCCGCCAGCAGCGCCTCGAAGCCGCGCTCGTCGTCGTAGGCGACCGTGCCCAGCTCCAGTCCCGCGCGCCAGCTCGCTCGCCGCCACGTCCTCGCCACGCTCGGCGTGCGCCAGCAGCGCCCGGGCGCCGCTGACCTCGAGCGCGTGGTCGATCTCGCGGTGGGTGTAGCGGTAGTTGAGCGGGGTCGCGATCAGCCCGGCCCGGAAGCAGGCGAGGTAGTGGACGACGAGGTCGATCCGGTTCGGCATCAGCGAGGCGAGCCGGTCGCCCGGCTCCAGCCCAAGGCCGCGGTAGCCGCCGGCCAGCCGCGCGGCCTCGTCCTCGAGCTGGCGCCAGCTCAGCGCCCGCTCGGCCGAGACCAGGGCGACCGCGTCGGGGGCGGCCTCGAGGCCGATGCGGAGCAGGTCGTCCAGCGGCGGCGCCGGACGCTCGAGCGGGGTGCCGTCGATCAGCATGCGGCGAATCGTAGGAAGACGACGCCGTTGGCGAAGCGCCGCTCCTCGCGCAGCTCGAGGTCGAGGCGGACGCCGTCGGGGAGGGCGCGGGTGCCGCCGCCGGCGAGCACCGGCGCGAGCAGCAGCTGCAGCTCGTCGACCAGCCCGGCCGCGAGCGCCTGGCCGGCGAGCCCGGCGCCGCCGACGGTGAGGTTGCGCTCGGCCGCCGCCTTCAGCCGCCGCACCGCCCCGGGGTCGAACTCACGCTCGATCCGGGTCCGCTCGCTTGCCACCGTCTCCAGCCTGCGCGAGTAGACGACCTTCTCGGCGCCGCGCCAGATCGCGGCGAAGTCGCGCATGAACGGCTCCAGGCCGGGGTCGGCATCCATCGTCTCCCAGACCGCCATCGTCTCGTACATCCGCCGCCCATATAGATAGGTGCCGACCGGCCGCTCGAGCTCGTTGACGAAGCGGTGCACCTCCTCGTCGGGCGCCGCCCAGTCGAAGTTGCCGTCGGCGTCGGCGACGTAGCCGTCGAGCGAGGTGATCGCCGAGTAGATCAGCCTGGCGACGGGGCACCTCCCCGGGCGTCGGCAACGGGGGTCATCAGCGCGACCGGGATCGAGAGGCCCGCCGCGCGGCGCAGGGTGGCGATGCGGCGGCCGGGCTGGACCGCCGGGCGCGCCTCGCCGACGTCGTCGCCGAGCGCAGCCACGGCCGCGTCGAGGTCGGGGGCGGCGAAGGCCAGGCCCCAGAAGAAGGCGGGGCGGTCGCCGCCGGCGCGCTCGCTCGCCTCGGCCGGCTCCTGGACGACCTCGAGGATGGTCGCGCCGAGGCGGAAGAAGGCCTGGCGCGGCGCTCCCGCCGGCGTCGGCTCCTCGCGGATCCGGCGCAGGTCGAGCCCGGCCGCCTCCAGCACCGCGACGGTGCGGTCGAGGTCGGGGCTGATCGCGACGACATGGTCGAGCCCGGCGACGCCGTTCGGGTGTGCGGGCGCCTGGTCCGGTGGCGGGCGGTCCGAGCGCGCGGTCGCCAGGCCGTCGAGATCGGCGGCCTCGACCCCGCGCAGCGACCAGCCGACGAGGCCGCGGCCCGCGCCGGTGCCGGCCAGCCGGATCCGCACCTCGCCGACGACGCAGGCGTCGCCCGCGACCGCGAACCCGAGCGCCGCCCAGGCCTCGGGCGGGTCGGCGACGGTCAGCTCGTCGAGCGTTGCGGCCATGCCTGAACCGTAGGGCGCGAGGACCTCCAAGCGCCGGCTCCTGATCGACACCGGCGAAAACACCCGTGATTTCTTCCTCCCCTATGAACCAACTCAACCCATACTTGCAACGGTGTGCTTGTCCTCGACCTCGTCAAGGTGGTGAAAGATGAGCAATGGCGCCGGCTTCAAAGTGTTGGTCGTCGAGGATGACCGGCAGCTAGCGGCGTCGATCCGGAACCTGCTCGAGCGCGAGCTATTCGCGGTGGCGGTCTGTCACGACGCCGAGAGCGGGCTGGAGCGGGCACGCACCTTGTCCGTCGACCTGGTGCTACTGGACGTGAGTCTGCCGGGAATCGACGGGGTCGAGGCCTGCCGGCGCCTGCGCACTTTCAGCGATGCCTACGTGATCATGCTGGTTGGGCTCGGCGGCGAGGACGACCCCCTTATCGGCCTTTCGGTTGGCGCCGATGCCTGCATGTCGAAGCCCTTCTCCCCGCGCGAGCTGCTCGCGCGGATCCGGGCGATGCGCAGACGCCTCCGTCTCAACGTCGTCTCCATCCCCGTGCGCCGGTTCGGCGCCCTGGAGATCGACCCGGGCGCCCACGAGGTGACCGTCGCCGGCGTCCCGGTGCATCTCACTCGCACCGAGTACGAGATCCTCGATGCGCTCTCGGTACAGCCGCGCCTGACCCTGAGCCGCCAGCAGCTATTGGAGCGGATCCGCGGGCCGTCGTGGTTCGGCGATGTCCATGTGATCGACGTCCACGTCTCGAACCTGCGGCGCAAGCTCGAGGACGACTCCTATGTCGTCACCGTGCGCGGCTACGGCTACCGCATGGGCGGGCCCTGAACGTCCGCGGACAGGTCAATTCAACCCGAGGGTGAGCACGGCGGCGCCGCGGAAGCGCCCGGCGCGGAGATCCTCCAGCGCCGCGTTCGCCCGCTCCAGCGGGTAGGCCGTGACCTCGGTCCGCACCGGCACGCCCGGGGCCAGGGCGATGAACTCCTCGCCGTCGGCCCGGGTCAGGTTGGCGACCGAGCCCAGCGTGCGCTCCTCCCAGAGCAGCTCATAGGGGAAGGTGGGGATGTCGCTCATGTGGATGCCGGCGCTGATCACCCGCGCCCCCTTGGCGCAGGCCCGCAGCGCCACCGGCATCAGCTCGCCGGCGGCGGCGAAGACGATCGCCCCGTCGAGCTCCTGCGGCGGCGGCTCGCCGGAGGAGCCGGCCCACTCGGCGCCGAGCCGTCGCGCGAACGCCTGCGTCTCCGCATCCCCCTCGCGGGTGAAGGCGAAGACGCGGCGGCCTTCGGCGACGGCGACCTGGCAGAGGATGTGGGCGGAGGCGCCGAAGCCGTAGAAGCCGATCCGCTCCGCCGCGCCGACCAGGCGCAGCGCCCGGTAGCCGATCAGCCCGGCGCAGAGCAGTGGCGCCGCCTGCTCGTCGGGGTAGCCGGCGGCGATCGGGAAGCAGAAGCGCTCGTCGGCGACCGTCAGCTCGGCGTAGCCGCCGTCGACGTCGTAGCCCGTGAAGCGGGCCCTGTCGCAGAGGTTCTCGCGGCCGCTGCGGCAGTAGCGGCACTCGCCGTCGGTCCAGCCCAGCCAGGGGACGCCGACCCGGGCGCCGGCGGCGAAGCGCTCCGCCCCCTCCCCCGCACCGATCACGGTGCCGACGATCTGGTGGCCCGGCACCAGCGGCAGCTTCGGCGCGCTCAGCTCGCCATCGAGGATGTGGAGGTCGGTGCGGCAGACGCCGCAGGCATGGACGCGGAGCAGGACCTGCCCGGGACCCGGGACCGGGTCGGGCAGCTCGGTCGGCCGCAACGGCTCGCCGGCCCGCGTCAAGACCATCGCCCGCATCACCACATGCTCCCACCATCTTCACGCCGCGCAGCCCGCCGGGCGCCACCCTCGCCAGCTAGGACTCGTCCAGCGCCTTGCCGCTGAGCACCGAGCGCGGCTGCTCGGCGACCACGTCGGAGCCAGGGCGCGCCTCGTCGTCCCGGCGCTTGATCAGCAGCCACTGCGGCTTGTCGCCGCGGCGGGTGCGCTGCAGGGCGAAGCCGCCGCGCAGCTTCTCGCCATGGAGGACGAAGACGGCGTGGCCGCGCGCGAGCGCCTCGGGCCAGGGCACGCGCCCGCCCTGCTCATAGCCACCGCGGTCCCAGACGATCACCCGGCCCTCGCCCAGCGCCCCCTCGAAGTCGTTGTGGGAGATCTCGTGGTCGCCGACCTCGAGCGCGAGGCGCTTGACGGCGGGGTCGAGCGAGGGCCCCTTCGGGACCGCCCACGAGCGCATCGTCCCCTCGACCTCGAGCCGCAGGTCGAAGTGATGGGCGGTCGCCGCGTGCTCCTGGACGACGAAGGCGCCGGCACTGACGCCGCGGACGGCGAACTGCTCGTGGCCCTCGACCTTGGCTGGCGCGGCCTCCACCGCGGCGACCGCGGCCGCGGGCGGCCCGTCGTTCAGGAACCCGACCAGCTCCCCGAGCGCCGGCTCGCCTCCCTCGGCGTGGACCAGCACCTCGCCCTCCTCGCCGTTGCGCACCCAGCCCAGCACCCCGAGCTCGCCGGCGCGCCGCACGGTCGCGTCCCGGAAGCCCACGCCCTGAACCCGACCGCGCACGACGACCCGCACCGCGGTCGCGTCGGGATCCTTCCGCTTGCGGGCCGGCGGGCTCACCAGGCAAGAAGTTAGCCGCACTCGGCGGCGCCTGCCAGCAGGGGAGGACGAGGCTCACGGTCGAACACCGGGGCTGTCCCGCAGCGTCATCTCCTAGCCGCCGCGGCGGTGCCAGGCGTCCATTTCTCTATAAAGCTGGTCAACTTTATCGACTTAAGCTAAGCTCGCTGCTCGGGCTCACCAGACGGAGGAAAGACTGATGCCGCAGATACTCGTAATCGCCGATTCCCAGACCGAGACCGCCGACGCCGTGGTCTACCGCGAGCGGATCTCCAGCTCCGACCTCGAGTCGGCCCACTTCTCCGGCCAGCTGGTCGAGCGGGTCGGCTGGGCCGTGCGCGACGCCAACGAGCTCGAGCGCAGGCTCGTCGAGCCCTCCCCCTCACGCGCTCTTGCCCTGGCCCAGCCGCGGCGCCGCCCGCTCCGCGCAGCCGGGTAGTTCGGTAGCGGACTATTTGTCCGCGGATCTAGTGGCGCTACCATGCCCATATGGGAACCGCCGCCGCAGTCGCGAAAACCGAGGCCGGGGCCGAGTGCCCGCAGTGCTTCACCGGCGACCTCGGCTGGCTCCTCTACAACGCCAACTGGGCGCTGGCGACGGCGATGACCGCGGCCCTGGCGCCGCTCGGCATCTCCGGCCGCGGCTACCACGTGCTGCGGGCCGCGGCCAGCGGCGAGCACACCCAGAAGGCGCTCGCCGAGATGGTCGGGATCGACAAGACGACGATGGTCGTCACCGTCGACGAGCTCGAGGCCGCCGGCCTGGCCGCGCGCCGTCCCTCCCCCAGCGACCGCCGCGCCCATGTGATCGCCGTGACCAAGGCCGGCGAGCGCAAGCTGGCCAAGGCCGAGGCGGTCAAGGAGCAGGTCCAGGCCGAGGCGCTGGAGACCCTCCCCGCCGCCCAGCGCAAGGCGCTGCTGAACGCGCTCGGCACCGTCGTCCAGGGTCTGATGACGGACCCGCCCGAGTGCTCCGGCGCCCCGCGGCGGCGTGAGCCCCGCGCCTGAGCTGAGCGAAGAACCCCGCTGTTCAAGGCCCGGCGGCGGCCGGTCGATGCGGGAGGCATGAAAACTCTCCGCTCCCGCCTCCGCCGCCATCTCTCCTACGCCAGCGTCATGGCCACGATCGCCGTCTTCGTCGCCCTCGGCGGGGTCGGCTACGCCGCCACGACGATCAGCGGCAACAAGCTGATCAAGGGCACGGTCGGCGCCGGCAAGCTCAAGCCCGGCACCCTGACCAGCGCCCAGGTGAAGGCGGACTCGCTGACCGGCAGCGTCATCGACGAGTCGACGCTGACGATCGTGCCGTCCGCGCAGAGCGCGACGAGCGCCACGACCGCCGCCACGGCGGGCAGTGCCGACACCGCCAGGAGCGCGACCACGGCGCAGAGCGCCACGACCGCCGGCAGCGCCGAGACGGCGAAATCGGCCGGGACCGCCGAACACGCCCTTTCCGCCGACACGGCGACCAGCGCCACCACCGCGACCAGCGCCGACAGCGCCCTGACCGCGGCGAACGCCGACACGGTCGAAGGGGTCAGCGCCGAACAGCTGAAGGTCGCGTGCCCCGCCGAAACCGAACTGTTCGGCGGCATGTGCTGGGACGAAGACGTGCAGCCGGGTAAAAACTGGATCGCGGCCTCGCGCGCGTGTGGCGATGCCGGCGGCCGCCTCCCCTCGCTCAGCGAGCTCGTCGCCTACGTCCTCGGCAACACCGAGGTGGACGCGGAGACCTGGACGGGCGAGGTCGCCGCCATCGGCTTTGAAAGCGAAGAGATCCCCTTCACGAGAGCCGAGGCTTCCAGCGCCACCGCCACGGCGCTGACCATCCTTGGCTACCGCTGCCTCTTCTACCGCGTGAACTAGCTCCCAGGGGGCTGGTCGAGCAGGCGGCCGGGCGGCAGCTCGACCGCGGCGGCGAGTTTTTCCAGGGTCGAGACCTGCGGGTCGCGCAGCCCGCGCTCGATCCTGCTGACCTCCCCCGCCTGCACCCCACTGCGCTCGGCGACCTGTTCCTGTGTCAGCTCGAGCTTCTCGCGAGCCGCCCGCAGGTTCTTACCGAGGTTTCCCACGCGGCGGATCGTGCCCGCTGGCGGAATAGACCACCATGTAAAACTTTACATTCCCTGTTATCGTATTTTGACGTCCTTGATTACTCGTTCCCTGCTTACTCGAAGAGGGACCGGTCCCCACTCCTCCCCAGTAGCGAAAACCGGCCCCCTCAGCGCTCGCCGTTAGGCGTGCTTGGTCACGCGCACCATCGATGCGACGTGCTCGACTTGAGCGATCTTCATGGGCTCTCACCCCCTCCCCTGTCTCAGCCCAGCGCGGCTCGCCAGGAGGAGGGGGAATGCTAAGGGAAGCTCAAGCGTTAGCTATTTACCTGGCGATTGGCATACACCTCTCGCGGAGAGCCCGTACGCTCGATGAGTGCTGAGTATCTGAGTCACGTCGATCAAGAGAGGAAAATAATGGTGGACATAGGCGCAAAACCGGCGCAGAGACCAAGGGGCGTCGTCGAAGCGGTCAGCTACGCGGTCGGGCACCGCATCAGGGTCGAAATCCTCGGGGCGCTGAACGAAGGAACCCGCAGCGCCGACCAGCTCTCGCGGATCGTCCACCAGCCCCTCAGCACCATCACCCACCACATCAAGGAACTGCTCCGGTCGGATTCGATCGAGGTCGCGAACGTGAAGATGGTCGGGAACGTCGCGCAGCACTTCTATCGAGCAACCAAAATGCCGTTCCACACCGACGAGGAACACGCCGCCCAGTCGGATGCGGAAAAGGAGGCGACCTGCGCGCTGATCATCCAGGCCGTGATGGCCGAGTCCCTGAACGCCATGTACGCGGGGAAGATGACCACCGACCCCCGCCTCTGGCTCTCGTGGCGGTGGTTCAACGTGGATGCCCAGGGCCGCAGCGACATCGCCGATGAACAGGCCAGGTTCTGGCAGCGGATGCAGGAGATAGAAGCCGAGTCCACCAGCCGCCGCGTCTCCTCCGGCGAGGACCCGGTCTCGATAATCGTCTCCTCGCTGGGCTTCGAGCGCAGCCGGACGGTGCCCACCTCGCCCGCCACCGCAGGGGAAAGCTGATCGCCAGGGATTCCCGTTTCGAGAAGTCAGTATGGACTCTCGGCTTCCGATCTGGAACCGTCCACCACTCGACCGACACGGATTGCTGGCCGGCATCAACCGCACCCCCCGGCGACCGACGGACCTGAAGCGATGCGCAGCGATTCCGAGCCAAACCGCAGCTTGAGCGACGGGAAAGCCCCGAGCCCCGAGCCCAAGGACTGCATCACCGCCCTCGGCAGCGTCCATCGCCGCCGCATCCTTCGGATCCTCCACGACGCCGGCGAAGCGCGCAGCCCCAACGAGCTCTCAGAGGCCTTGGGCGGGCACGTCAGCCATGCCAGCTACCACGTCAAGGTCCTGACGAAGTGCCGCGTTGCCGTGCTGACCGACACGCAACCGCGCCGGGGCGCGATCGAGCACTTCTACGCGTCCACCGTCGGGAGCAATCCGCTGATTCGCAGCCTCCTCGAGGCGACCCAGGCGGAAGACGAAGCAGCAGTTTCAGACTAGATCGTCTGTTATCAGACGATCTGCTACGGTCACGTCTCCGACCGGACTACCCCTTGCAGGAGGCGACATGACCACCCCCGCGGCCCTTCCCCATTCCGACGCGGCACCGAACGACAGGCGCTGGACCGCGCTGGTCGTGCTCTGCGCCGGGATGCTGATGATCATCCTCGACCAGACGATCGTCAACGTCGCCCTGCCCTCGATCCAGGACGACCTCGGCTTCAGCCAGTCGAGCCTGGCCTGGGTCATCAACGCCTACCTGATCGCCTTTGGCGGGCTGCTGCTGCTGGCCGGCCGGATCGGCGACCTGGTCGGCCCCAAGCGCGTCTTCATGGCCGGGCTCGGGGTCTTCGTCGGCGCCTCGCTGCTCTGCGGCCTCGCCGACAGCGAGTCGACCCTGGTCGCCGCCCGCTTCGTCCAGGGAGTCGGCGGCGCCCTCACCTCGGCCGTGATCCTGGGCATGATCGTGACCATGTTCCCACAGCCGGCCGAGCGGGCGAAGGCGATCGGCGTCTACAGCTTCGTCGCCGCCGCCGGCGGCTCGCTGGGGCTGCTGCTGGGCGGCGTCATCACCGAGGCGATCAACTGGCACTGGATCTTCTTCGTCAACCTGCCGATCGGCCTCGTCACCGCCGTCGCCGCGGCGCGGCTGGTCGAGGGCCAGGAGGGAATCGGCATCCGCGAGGGCGCCGACGTCCTCGGCGCCCTGCTCCTGGTCGGCGCCCTGATGCTCGGCGTCTACACGATCGTCGAAGCCGGCAACTACGGCTGGGGCTCGCTCCACACCCTCGGCCTCGGCGGCGTTGCGGTGGCGCTGCTGGCCGGCTTCGTCGGGCGCGAGCACCGCGCCGCCGACCCGCTGATGCCGCTGCGCATCTTCCGCTCCCGCAACGTCTCCGGCGCCAACGTCGTGCAGGCGCTGATGGTGGCGGGAATCTTCGGCATGTTCTTCCTCGGCGCGATCTACCTGCAGCGGGTGCTCGGCTATGACTCGCTCGAGGTCGGCCTCGCCTTCCTGCCGGTGGCGACGCTGATCGGGATCCTCTCGCTCGGCTTCTCCGCCCGCCTCAACCTGCGCTTCGGCCCCCGCGCCACCCTGCTCCCCGGGCTGACGCTGATCCTCGCCGGGCTGCTCTACTTCTCGCGCTCGCCGGTCGACGCCAGCTACCTGGCCGACGTGCTGCCGGCGATGGTCCTACTCGGCCTCGGCGCCGGCCTCGGCTTCCCTTCGCTGATGAACCTGGCGATGTCGGGAGCCCACCAGGACGACGCCGGCCTCGCCTCGGGCCTGGTCAACACGACGATGCAGGTGGGCGGCGCGCTCGGCCTCGCCGTGATCGCCACCCTGGCCACGAGCCGCACCGAGTCGCTGCTCGCCGGCGGCGACGCCCAGGCGCAGGCCCTGACCGGCGGCTTCCATCTCGCCTTCCTGGTCGGCGCCGGCCTCGTCACCGTCGCGATCGGCATCGCCCTCGCGGTCCTCGAGCCGCTGCCGGCACCGGCCCTGGAGGAAGTCGGCGAGGAGCCCGCGGCCGAGTTCGCCGAGGTGGCGTACTCCGAGGCGGCCTAGAACGGGGGTCGAGCGCCAGGAGCCGCCCCCCACCCATGGCGCCGAGCTTAGGCTGGCGCCATGGACGACCCTCCCAAGGAACCCGCGGCGAAGCGCTTCGCCAAGGCCGCGCGCCGCCTCAACCGGCACCCGCAGCTGGTCTCCTCGGCGCGGCAGACGCGGGAGCGGGCGATGGGGGACGACGAGTTCGTCGACCGGCTCTCCACCGCCCGCGGCCGCCCGGCCGATCTCGCCGCCCGGCAGCTGGTCGCCGCCCGGGGCGGTGAGCACGGGGTCCTCGGCGAGCTCGGGCTGACCGCGCTGCAGGCCTGGCAGCGGTTCTCCGAGCGTCAGGACCGCGGGCGCGGCAAGGTCGAGGTCGCGATCCTCTTCACCGACCTGGTCGGCTTCTCCAGCTGGGCGCTGGAGGCCGGCGACGAGCTGGCGATAGAGCTGTTGCGCGAGTTCTCCGCGGCGGTCGAGCCGCCGATCCTCGAGCGGCGCGGCGAGGTCGTGAAGCGCCTCGGCGACGGCGTCATGGCCGCCTTCTGGGATGCCGCCAGCGCCGCCGAAGCGGCCTTCGCCGCCCACGAGCGCACCGCCGCGATCGCGGTCGGCGGCTACCGGCCGCGGCTGCGCACCGGGATCCACCTCGGCCGGCCGCGCAAGCTGGGCGGTGACTACTTCGGCGTCGACGTCAACGTCGCCGCCCGCCTCTGCGCCGCCGCCAAGCCCGGCGAGATCCTCGTCTCCGACCCCGTCGTCGACGACCTGGACCCGGCCGCCGTCAGCGCCAAGAGCCGCCGCTTCCGCGCCAAGGGCGCGCCGGCGGACCTGTCGGCGCACGTGGTCGAGCGCCGCCAGCCCACCTAGAAGAGCTGGGCTTCCGTCACCGCCACCACAGCGGCGCCCTCCAGCTCCAGCAGCCGCCGCTTGCGCTCGAGGCCGCCCGCGTAGCCGGTCAGGTTGCCGTCCTTGCCGACCACGCGGTGGCAGGGCACGACGATCGAGAGCGGGTTGCGGCCGACGGCGCCGCCGACCTTGCGGGCCAGGGTCGGGTCGGAGCCGAGCTCCCGCGCCATCTCGCCGTAGGTGGTGGTCTCGCCGTAGGGGATGCGGTCGATCTGCGCCCAGACCTGGCGCTGGAACTCGTCGCCGTCGGCCGTGGTCTCGAGCTCGAACTCGGTCCGCTCGCCATCGAAGTACTCGCCCAGCTGCGCTTCGACCTGCTCGAAGCCGCGCCCGGAGCGGGCGCCGAAGGCCTCCGGCGCGGGCATGTACCAGTGGCCCGGGAAGTAGAGACCGGCCAGCACGCCGCCGGCGGCGACCAGCGTCAGCTCCCCGATCGGCGAATCGATGCTGGTGTGCGTCCTGTTCATCGAACGGCTCCTCTCCGTTGGCGTGCCTTCCTCAATTAGAACGCTCGCGCCGGCTGTTTCGTGAGGCCGCGGCGCCGGTATCGCCATCGGTTGCTGAGTTAGGCCGGTTATAGGCGGCTCAAGTCAGCAACTGGCTGGCCCCTCTCTAGCATGGCCCCATGGCTCTGTGGAAAAGGAGTGAGACGCAGGCCATCCCCGGCGCGGTCATCGACCCGCCCACCGACGAGACCTCGATCGACCCGCGAACCGGCGCCGTCACCTCCCGGCAGGGCGCCGACATCGTCCTCCCCGCCACCGCTCTCGCCGGCCTCTGGGACCCCGAGCACCTGGAGCGCGCCGCCCGCACCTACTGGAGCACGCTGCGGCGCTTCACCCTCGGGCTGATGCACGTCGACTACACCGAGACCGAGCGCTCGGTGGTCCTGCTCAGCCGCCGGCTGCCCCTGCTCACCTTCCGGGCGCCCGAATACGAGATGGACCGCTGCCGCGGGATCGTCCGCTGGCGCATCGACCGCGGCCTGCTCGTCTCCAGCCGCGGCCGCGGCAGCGACGGCTACCTCGAGCTCGACTTCGAGCGCCACGACGAGGGCGAGCGGGTCCGCCTTCACGTCGCGGTCGAGGTGGCCAACTACTACCCGCGGTTGGGCGGCCTCTCGCGCCGCGTCTACGCCAACACCCAGTCGCGCATCCACGTCCTCGCCTGCAACTTCTTCCTCCGCCGCCTCGTCCGCCGCGACCTCGACACCTCCCGGGTCGGCCACTTTGCCGGTCCCGACTCCGCCGCCCAGGCGCCGGACCCGGTGCCGGCCCGCGAGCGCGACTCGCTCGGCTAGTCCCTTCCGGGCGCGCCGCTCCGGAACAGGCAGATGCCGCGCCGGTGCTGCGCCTCGTACACCGGCCGCATCGCCATGCAGAACGCGGCAACCGGCCAGATCAAGCCGGCGAAGAGCAGCACCATCGCCGCCGAGGCCCAGTAGAAGGGCAGCACCCACCAGGGCATCGACCCCGCGGTGCGCCGGCTGGCGCGAATGAGGGCGCGGAAGCTCATCGACATATATGCGGCCTCGGGCACCGATCAGATCAGCGCCAGAGTCGAATTCGTCGCTCCCACCCAAATCTCAGGGTGGCCTCCTGATGCGAAGGGGGGTGCTTGGCGCAACGATCGCTGCATGGCGCATGGCGGTGACGGACAGACGGGAACGCGGCGCTCGCGCGGGCGGCGAGTCGGCTTCCAGCTGGCGGAGACGATGGCTGTCGTCGCGCAGATGGGGCTGCTCAGCCCTCCCGGCATGGACGCCTGGATGCGACACGAGATGACCAGGGCCGGCGGCGAGCGGCGGCCGGAGCCGCGGCGTTGAGCGTCCGGGCGGCGATCCGGGCCGAGCTCGGCGCCCTCGGGGCCGCCGGCGTCCGCCCCTTCGACGTCCACTCCCACACCGGCCTCGACCTCGACGGCAGCGCCCGCAGCGCCGAGGAGCAGGTCAGCGCCCTGGAGCCGCTCGACGGGCGCTCGGTGATCTTCCCCCTCTGCGTCGCCGACGGCTACGGGCCCGAGAACCGGCGGGTGATCGCCGAGTGCCGCCGCCATCCCGAGCGCCTGGTCCCGTTCGCCCGCCTCGACCCGAAGGTGAGCGGGGCGCCCGCGGCCGCCGCCGCGCTCGGCGCCGGCGCCCGCGGCTTCAAGCTGCACCCGCGCGGGGAGGACTTCCGGCTCGACCACCCCAACGTCGACGCGATCTTCGCCGTCGCCGCCGCGGCGCGGGCGCCGGTGTTGATCCACGCCGGGGCCGGGGTCGGCTCCTTCGGCTCGACCCTGGTCGAGCTGGCCGGGCGCCACCGCGAGTGCCCGATCGTGCTCGCCCACGCCGGCGTCTCCGACCTCGCCTGGCTCTGGCGGGTCGTGCCCGAGCACCCCAACCTCTTCTTCGACACCGCCTGGCTCGTCCCGGCCGACCTGCTCGCCCTGTTCGCGCTGGTGCCGCCGGGGCGGATCCTCTACGGCAGCGACGCTCCCTACATGGACGTCGAGCTGCTGCTGGCGATGACGCTGCGCTGTGCCCGCTTCAGCGGGCTCTCCGAGGAGGCGGTCGCGCTCGTCGCCGGCGGCCAGCTCGAGGCCCTGCTCGCCGGCGAGCCGGCGATCGACGCCGGCCCCGCAACCGGCCCACCGCCGGTCGCCCTCTCCCCCGGCGAGGCCAGGGTCGCCTCGCTGTTATCGGGCGCCGGCGGCTGCATGCTCGGCGGCGGCGACCCGTCGCAGACGCTGGAGCTGGCGCTGCTTGCCGTCAACGACGATCCGGGGGGCGACTCCCCGCACCCGCTCGCGGCGCTGATCGAGCAGTCCCGGACGGGGTCGCCGGAGGCGATCCGGGCGCTCGTCCTCGCCCTCACCCTGGCGATGACCCCGGGCGTGGGCCGGGAGGCGCTGGTCACCTGAGCCCTCCCGGCCCCGCGTAGGATCGGCGAGCGCCGATGGCGGCACCGACCGAACTACTGGAGAGGGACGAGGAGCTCGCGGCGATCGAGTCGGTCCTCGGCGCCGCATTGGCGGGAAGCGGCGGCCTCGTCCTCGTCGAGGGGGAAGCCGGGGCGGGAAAGACCTCCCTGCTCGGGGCCGCCGCCGTCATCGCCGACACCCGCGGGATGCTCGCCCTGCGGGCCCGCGGCGGCGCCCACGAGCGCAACTTCCCCTACGGGGTGATCAGGCAGCTGCTGGAACCGCAGCTCGCCGGTCCCGGCCGCCGAGCCCAGGTACTGACCGGCGCCGCCGCTCTCGCCGAGCCCGTCTTCGACCCGGTGCTCAGCGCCGCCTCCGAGCCCCTCGCGATCCAGCACGGGCTCTACTGGCTCGTCGCCGACCTCGCCGGCAACGCGCCGCTGGCGCTGCTGGTCGACGACGTCCAGTGGGCCGACGAAGCCTCCCTGCGGGCGCTGCTCTACGTCGCCCGCCGCCTCGGCGGCACCGCCGCCGCACTGGTGCTGGGAGTGAGAACCGGCGAGCCGGAGACGCGGGCCGACCTGGCCGGCGAGCTGCGCCGGGTCGACGGGGCGCTCGCGATCGCGCCCGCCCCGTTGAGCGCGGCGGCGGCCGGCGAGCTGATCGCCGGCGGGCTGAACCAGGTGCCGAGCCCCGGCTTCGCCGCCGCCTGCCACCGGGCCAGCGCCGGCAATCCCTTCCTCGCGGTCGAGCTGGCGCGCGGCCTGCGGGCGGAGGGGGTGGCGCCGACCGACGCCAACGCCGAGCGGGCGCTCGGCTTCGCTGCGGCCGGGGTCGGCACCGCGATCCAGGCCCGGCTGGCGCGCCTGGGCGAGGCCGAGGTCGCGGTCGCGCGCGCCGTCGCCGTGCTCGAGCCGAACGCGACGCCGGAGCGGATCGCCGCCCTGGCCGGACTCGGGCCGGCGCCCACGGCCGAGGCCTCGGCCCGGCTGATCGAGGCCAGGCTGCTCAGCGAAGGGCCCGGCGTTGGCTTCGTCCATCCCCTCGTCCGCAACGCCGTCTACTCGGACACGCGCGAGCCGCGCCGCGCCCTCCTCCACGCCGAAGCGGCGAAGCTGCTGGCAGCCGCCGGCGCCGAGCACGACTCGATCGCCGCCCACCTGCTGCTGGCACCCCCCGGCCAGGACCCCGAGGCCGTTGCCAGCCTGCGGCGGGCCGCCACCGGCGCGATCGCCCGCGGCGCCCCCGAGGCGGCCGTCGGCTACCTGCGGCGGGCGCTGCTGGAGCCGCCCGGCCCGGCCGAGCGCCAGGAGATCGAGCTGGCGATCGGTGCCGCCCTGCTGCAGCGCGACGACGCGGCGGGAATCGAGCAGCTGCAGGCCGTCCGCGACGCCTCCGGAGACCCGGTGCTGCGGGCCGAGATCGCCGCGGGACTGGGGGAATCGCTGATGATCCGCGACCGCGCCGCCGAGGCGACGGCGATGCTCGACCAGTCGTTCGCGGAGATCGGCGGCGACGAGCGGCTCTCGCTGCTGATCTGGACCGAGCGGGCGAAGCTGGGCTACTCCGGCGGCGCGGTCGCCGACCGGGCGGGCATGCTGGCGGCGCTGGATCGGGCCAGCGCCGGAACCCGCGAGGGCCGGCTGTTCCTGGCCTGTGCGGCCTATCTGATCGCCCTCGGGCTGGCCCCGGGCACGCTGGCGGTCGCGACGGCCGAGCGCGCCGCCGCCGATCCCGCGGCGACGCTGTCGGACGCGGCGGCCGGCTACCCGGGGTGGCCGAGCCTGACCACCTTCGCCCTCGCCGGTCAGACCGAGCGCGCCCTCTCCGGTTACGAGGAAGTGGCGCCGACGCTGGAACGGCGGGGCACCGCGGTGGGGCGCGGCATCGGCCTCCTCGTGACCGCGCTGATCGGCCTCCTGCGCGGCGACCTGCGCGAGGCCGAGGCCGACACGCAGCTGGCGGCGGAGATGTTCGGGGTGGCCGGGGCCACGGTCACCCAGCGGCTCGGCGCCACCCTCCAGGTCCGGATCCTGCTCGACCGCGGCGAGCTCGCCGCCGCCGAGGGGATATTGGAACGGTCCGGCATGGATTTCGCCGCCGGCTCCGGGGTGCCGCGGGCCTTCCTGCTCTGCGCCCGCGGCGAGCTGCGCCTGGAGCGCGGCGATGCGGCCGGGGCGCGAGCCGACTTCCTCGAGGTCGGGTCCGAGATCGAGTGGCTCCCCCACGCCAACCCGGAGCTGCTCGGCTGGCGCCTCGGGCTCGCCGCCAGCGAAGCGGGGCTGGGCAACGGCGAGGCGGCGGCGCGCCTGGCCGCCGGGGCGGTCGGCCTGGCGACGGAATCCGGCATCGACCGCGGCCTCGGGGTGGCGCTGCGCACCCAGGGCGTGGTGCTCGGGGGCGAGCCGGGCCTGGAGTCCCTGCGGCGGGCAGCGGAGATCCTCGCCACCACCGACGCCCGGCTCCAGCACGCGCGCGCCCTGGTCGACCTCGGCGCCGCCCTGCGCCGCGCCAACCGCCGCAAGCAGGCGCGCGAGCCGCTGCGCGAGGGCCTCGACCGCGCCCACCGCTGCGGGGCGGCGGGCTTGGAGCAACATGCCCGCATCGAGCTGGCGGCGACCGGGGCGCGCCCGCGCAAGGCCGTCCTCAGCGGGGTCGAGTCGCTGACCCCAAGCGAGCTGCGGGTCGCCCGCATGGCTGCGGCGGGGATGACCAACCGCGAGATCGCCCAGAGCCTCTTCGTCACCGCGAAGACGGTCGAGACCCACCTGCGCCACGTCTATCCCAAGCTCGACGTGGCGAAGCGGACCGAGCTGGCGGACGCGCTGGACGGCTGAGCCGCCACCGGCGCCGACCTGCGCTCAGCTGCCGAACCAGCGGGCGCGGCGGCGGCTGCCGAAGTGCCGCTTCCCAGCGACCTGCTCGGCGGAGGGCGGGTTGAAGCTGCCGGTCCGCGAGGGGCTGGAGAGGAAGTCGATGTCGACGCTGCCGACCTGGCCGCCGCCGAACTCGATGTAACAGGTGCCCTGTCCGAGGTGGGGACCGGGCCCCTCCCCTCCCCGCAGCCTCGCGACCAGGGTCTCGGCGACGATGCGAGCCGCGCCCTCGGCGAAAACGCCGGCCTTCGGCACCCCGGCGGTGGCGACGTCGCCGACCGCGTAGACGCCGGGGAAGCGGGTCTCGAGCGTGGCCGCGTCGACCGGCACGTAGCCGTCCTCGGTCATGCCGCTGGCACGGACCACCTCGGGGGCGCGGTGCACGGGCACGCCGAGGAAGAGGTCGAAGGGCAGCTCGCTCTCGTCGTCGAGCACGACGACGCCGCGGGCCGGGTCGAGGGCGGCGACCCGGCGGCCGGTGAGGAGGGCGATGTCGCGCGCGGCGAACTCCGCTTCCAGCGCCGCCGAGGCCTCCGGCGAGGGCGGCACCGGCGTCCCGAACGGGATCACGAAGGAGATCCGGCAGGCGTCGCGCACCCCGCGCGCCCGCAGCGCCTCGTCGAGCAGCAGCGCACACTCGCTCGGCGCCGGCGGACACTTGAACGGCGCTCCGCAGACGCCGATCACCGCGTGGCCCCGTGAGAACGTCGGGATGATCGCCGCCAGTCGTTCGGCCCCGGCGACCGAGTAGAACTCGTTTCCGGCCTCGAGCAGCCCGGGCGTGGCCTCGAAGTCGTAGTCGGCGCCGAGCGCGACGACGAGGACGTCGGCCTCGTGAGTGCCGGCGTCGGTGGTCACCCGCCGCGCCCCGGGGTCGATCGCGGCGACCGTCTCCCGCAGCACCCGCACGCCCGGCTTGGCGATCTCGGCGTAGGGCATCCGCACCGCCTCCGGGGTCGCCTTGCCGAACATCAGGTCGAGCTTGGCGAAGCCGAAGACGAAGGCGTCGTTCCTGTCGATCAGGGTCACCTCGACCCCGTCGCCAAGCCGCTCCGAGAGCACGGTCGCCAGCTCGAGACCGCCGAAACCCGCTCCGAGGATGAGGACGCGCTGGCTCATCGCGGGCC
>CAWHIW010000013.1:0-79330 GCA_963829445.1 uncultured Solirubrobacterales bacterium
CACCCGCCACTCGCGCGAGCTGACCAAGGCCGCCGCGGCCGCCAGCGCCGACGCGTCGCTGGTCGTCGCTCCGTACTACAACAAGCCCAACGCCGCCGGCCTGCGCGCCCACTTCGAGTCGGTCGCCGCCGCCGTCCCCGAGCTGCCGATGGTGATGTACAACATCCCCGCGCGGGTGGTCATCAACATGCCGCCGGCGCTGCTGGCCGAGCTCGGCGCGGTCGACAACATCGTCGCGGTCAAGCAGGCCAACGACGACGAGCTCGGCCCGATCGAGGGCCTCTCGATTCTGGCCGGCAACGACAACACCTTCCTTCGCGTGCTCGAGTTCGACGGCGCCGGCGGCATCACCGTCGCCTCGCACGTCGCCGGGCAACCACATGCGTGAGATGTGGGACGCGGCCCAGGCGGGCGACATCGCCCGTGCCCGCGAGATCGACGCCGAGCTGACCCCTCTCTACGAGGGTCTCTCGGTCACCACCAACCCGATTCCGATCAAGGCCGCGCTGGAAATGCTCGGCCTCGCCTCGGAGCGGATGCGGCTGCCGCTGGTACCAGCGGACGCCGAGCAGCGGGCCGCGGTCAGAGCCGCGCTGGAGGGCATCGGCCTTCCGCTCGCCACCAACTAACCAACTTCAGAAGAGAGTGAGTCACTAGTGCCAAGCAAGAAACTTCGCGTGCTGCCCCTGGGCGGCCTCGGCGAGATCGGCAAGAACATGACCGTAATCGAGTTCGACGGCAAGATCGTCGTCGTCGATACCGGGCTGATGTTCCCGACCGCCGAGATGCACGGGATCGACCTCGTCCTTCCCGACTTCTCCTACCTGCGCGATCGCGCCGACGACATCGAAGCGATCGTGCTGACGCACGGCCACGAGGACCATGTCGGGGCGCTGCCCTACGTGCTGCGGGAGATCGGCGAGCCGCCGGTCATATACGGCGGTCTGCTGACGATCGGGATGGTCCGCTCCAAGCTCGACGAGCACAAGCTCTCCGACGCGCCGCTGCAGGAGCTGCCGGCCGGGGAGAAGGTCCAGCGCGGCCCCTTCGGGCTCGAGCTGGTCCACCTCGCGCACTCGATCCCCGACATGCGCGGCGTCTTGATCACCACCGAGGTCGGCTCGATGCTGATGACCGGCGACTACAAGTTCGACCAGACCCCGGTCGACGGGGCGGCCGGCGGACATCCCGCGCCTGGCCGAGATCGGCCGCGAAGGGCTGCTGCTGCTCTGCGGCGACTCGACCAACGCCGACCGGCCCGGGGTGGCGCCGTCGGAGTCCAGCGTCGGCCCGGCCCTGCTGCAGCAGTTCTCGCAGTGCAAGGGGCGGATCATCGTCACCTCCTTCGCCTCCAACATCCACCGCGTCCAGCAGGTGATCGACGCGGCGGTGAAGCTCGACCGCAAGGTCGCCCTGGTCGGGCGCTCGATGCGCAAGAACTTCAACATCGCCTCCAACCTCGGGATCGCCAAAGCGCCGCAGGGGATCTTCATCCAGCCGCGCGAGATCGGCAACTTCCCCGACGAGAAGGTCGTCGTCATCTCCACCGGCAGCCAGGGCGAGCCGCTCTCGGCCCTGCGGCGGATGGCCAACAACGACCACCGCGACGTGCAGCTGCACTCCGGCGACACCGTCGTCTTCTCCGCCACCCCGGTGCCCGGCAACGAGCGCGCGGTGAACGAGACGATCGACCGCATCTACGAGATCGGCGCCAAGGTGATCACCGCCAAGGACGCCCCGATCCACGCCTCCGGCCACGGCTGGCAGGAGGAGATCAAGCTGATGCTGAACCTGACCAAGCCGAAGTTCGTGATGCCGGTCCACGGCGACCACCAGCGCCTGCGCCTGCACTCCGAGCTGGCCGAAGCGGTCGGGGTCGAGCCCGGGAACATCTTCCGCGGCCGCAACGGACTGCCGCTGGAGATCGATCAGAACGGCGCCAAGTTCGGCGAGGATATCCACGCCGGCACGATGTACGTCGACGGCGTCAACATCGGCGACCCCGACGACGCCGCCCTGCGCGACCGCCGCGAGATCTCGGCCGACGGCATCTTCATCGTCGTCGTCACGATCTCCAACGACGACGGCAGCGTCGTCGCCGACCCTGAGGTGATCTTCCGCGGCGTCGCCTTCCTCGAGGAAGCGGACGCCCTGGTCGAAGAGCTCAGCGACCTGGTCGAAGATCAGCTCGAAGACGCGGCCGACAAGGGGAATCGCGAGTCGCACCTGATCGAGGAAGACCTGCACGACGCGGTCGGCAAGTTCGTCTTCCAGAAGCTGAAGCGGCGGCCGATGATCTTGCCGGTGGTTATCGAGGTCTGATTCTTTGGCAGGCGGGGGGAGGGGCTGGGGGTCCCTCTCGCTTGCTGACTTTTTTGCTGTGGAGCAACCGGCTCTCGCTGAGTTGGGTCGAGCAAAAAAGAGAGCGCCGCTGCGCGAGAGGGACCCCCAACCCCTCCATCGGCACCGTCAAACGGGATCGCCCGGAAAAGGCGCATGGTGAGGGCCGGAGTTCAGGCTCCGTTGCGTCGTCAGCCTCCGTGCGTCATAGCTTTTGAGCTGAGGGGGCGCCTGTTGGAGGGACGGGGGATAGCCCTCCCCGGAATGTGTGCGAAGCACGCGACATGCAATCTGATTCCTGCTCGCCATAGGCGAGCAGTATGTTGCGGAGCCAGCGCGCTTTAGGGGCGCGGCGACTGAATTTCGGGGAGGGCTATCCCCGTCCCTCCTCCGCACGCCCATCTAGAAAAAGACCCGCCGGGGTGGTGTCTGGGGAGAACCTCCGGCGGGTCTGTTGTGTCTCGTCCGCCGGGGAATCTAGGGCGGCGGCCTAAAGCGTCTTTAAAGGCCCGGTAACGACTTGCTCAGGACTCGGCTCAGGGGGATGCGGGCGCGGAAGAGGGCACCGCCGGACCCGGACTCCAGGGCCTCGACGCTGCCGCCGTGGGAAGCGGTGACGGCGCCGACGATCGCCAGGCCGAGGCCGGTGCCGGTGCCTCTGGCGGTGTCGGCGGGGCCGGCGCCGCGGACGAAGCGGTCGAAGATCTGGGTCCGCATCGCGGCGGGGATGCCGGGGCCGTCGTCGGCGACCTCGACGATCGCTTCGCCGGCCTCCTCGCGCAGGCTCAGTTCGATCGTCGAGCCGGCCGGGGTGTGGCGGGCGGCGTTGTCGAGCAGGTTGAGGACCATCCGGTGCAGCTCGTCGGCGCTGCCCTCGACCCGCAGCGGGTGGTCGTTGTCGACGGTCGAGGGTGCGGTTTCCCATCAGCGCCGCGGCCTCGGCGGCGGCGTCGCCGGCGATTTCGGCGAGGTCGCAGCGGCGGTGCTTGTCGAGGCGACCGGCGTCGGCGCGGGCCAGCAGCAGCAGGTCGCCGACCAGCCGGCTCATCCGCCGCGAGGAGCGCAGGGCGGAGTCGACGACTTCGCGGTCTTCGGCCGGCCTGGGCCTCCAAGCGAGGCCTGCAGCAGCTCGAGGTTGGCGAGGACGCTGGTCAGCGGCGTGCGCAGCTCGTGTGAGGCGTCGGCGACGAACTCGCGCTGCTTCTGCATCGCCCCCTCGCGCTCGGCCCGGGCGGCGTCGAGCGAGCGCAGCATCTGCTCCAGGGTCAGGGCCAGTTCCCCGACCTCGTCTTCGACCGTCGGCTCGGGCATCCGCCGCGAGGGGTCGCGGGTGGTGGCGATCTCCTGCGCGGTGGCGGTCAGGGAGGCGATCGGCCGCATCGCCCGGCGGGCGATCGCGACGCCGGCGAAGCTCGCCAGCAGGGTGCCGAAGAAGACGCCGGCGGCGATGAAGAGCCAGAGCCGGTCCACGGTCGAGTCGACGTGCTCGATGCTGCGCCCGTACTGGACGTAACCGGTGGTGGTGCCGTTGTCGTCGACGATCGGCTCAGTCGCGACGCGGATGCTGCCGTGGTCGGAGATCCCGGCCTGGGGTGGCCCCAGCAGCGCGGACCCCGGGGTCGCCGCGCGCACGTCGCCGTTGACGTCGAGGACGCGGGCGGAGGCATCGTCGGGAAGGACGAAGTCGTTGAGCCGGGGGCCTTCCCGCGCCTGAGGAGGCCCGAACGCCGGGTATTCGATCTTGAATTCGCCGGCGAGGATCTGCACCGCGCTGCTCACCTCGCTGTTGAAGTCGTCGCGGATCCGCTGCGTGGCGACGCCGCCGATCACCGCGCCGAACAGCATCAGGATCACCAGGGTGAGCCCGGAGGAGACCGCGGCCAGGCGCCAGCGCAGCGGCCAACTGCCCGGGTGGAAGAGGCGCCGCTTCACGACGGGCCCTTGGCGCTGGCCGGCGCCACCTAGTCCTTCAACACGTAGCCGGCGCCGCGCTTGGTGTGCAGCAGCCGCGGCTCCTCGCCGGACTCGAGCTTGCGCCGCAGGTTGGAGATGAAGACGTCGATCGTGTTGGTCGCGGCCATCGGGTCATAGCCCCAGACCTCGTCGAGCAGGCGCTCGCGCGAGATCACCAGGCGCTCGTTGCGCATCAGGAACTCGAGCAGCTCGAACTCGCGGTTGGTCAGCTCGATCTCGCGCTCGCCGCGCCGCACCTCGCGGGTGTCGGGGTTGAGCTGAAGGTCGCCGACCTCGAGCGAGGCCGCGCCGCGCGGCGGCCGGCGCCGCAGCAGCGCCCGGATCCGCGCCAGCAGCTCCTGGCGCTCGAAGGGCTTGACCAGGTAGTCGTCGGCACCGCTGTCGAGGCCGGTGACCCGGTCCTCGGTCTCGGCCCGCGCGGTCAGCATCAGGATCGGCACGTCGCCGTCCCTGCGCAGGCGTCGACAGACCTCGACCCCGTCGAGGCGGGGGAGGCCGAGGTCGAGCACGACCAGGTCGGGAACGAAGCCGGCGGCGACGTCGAGCGCTTCGACCCCGTCGGCCGAGGTCTTGACCTCGTAGCCCTCATTGCGGAGCGAACGGCGCAGGACGTCGGCGATGTCGGCGTCGTCCTCGACGACGAGGACGCGGCCGCCGTTGGGGTCGGTCTCGGAGAGCATCGAACGATGTTAGCCCCCGATTCCACCGCTCCCTGCAGGATTTAAAGCGAATTTAGCCGCAGGGGTGCGCGCCTGCGCGTCGAACCGGGACAACATGTTCGTTCGCAAGAAGCGCGCGCCCGCGCGCAAAGCCAAAGCCGGGAAAAAACGAGCCAAAGCGGCCAAGCCGAAGGGCGGGCTGCATCTGCCCGCGGGCCTGGAGCAACGACACCTCGATCTGATCGGACTGTTCCTCGTCGCATTTGGCGTCTATCTCGTCTTCGTCCTCTTCTTTGGCTGGGAGGGAGGCAAGGTCGGCTACGGCGTCGAGACCGGCCTCACCTACCTGTTCGGGACCGTCGGCGCCCGCATCTTCACCGTCCTGATGCTGCTGGTCGGAGGGATGCTGCTGACCGGCACCTCCGTCTCGGCGCTGGTTCGAGGAATCGGTCGCGGCGTCAGGACGACCACCCGCACCGTCTTCCACGGCAGCGACGCGGCGGCGAAGACCGTCGCCCGCACCCACGCCGACTGGCGCGAGCAGCGGCAGACCCGTTCGGAGGCCGCGACCCTGGCCGGCGAGACCGACGTGATGAGCACCTATCCCGACACCGACGAGTTCGAGCCGACGGTGCAGCTGGCCGAGGAGCCCGAGGACGAGCCCGAGCTGCCGCTCGCCGCCGACGACTTCGACCGCGAACTCGAGGACATCTCGACCAGCGAAGAGGACGCGGTCGCCGCCGACGACCTGCGCAACTACGACCCGGCCGACGCCGTCGCCGTGGTCGACGAGGGTGACCGCGCCCAGGCGGGCCTCACCCCACTCGGCAGCAAACGTGGCGTGACCATGTCGGAAGAGATCGACTATCGGCCGCCGCCCGCGAATGCCCTGGAGCGCGGCAAAGGCGACAAGGGGCCAGATCCGCGCGACCAGGAAGTGACCGGCCGCAAGCTGGTCGAGACCCTCGGGCACTTCGGGGTCGAGGCGAAGATCGTCGGCGTCGTCAGCGGCCCGCACGTCTCCCGCTACGAACTGCGCCTGGCGCCCGGGATCAAGGTGAAGAAAGTCACCGAGCTCGCCAACGACCTCGCCTACGCCCTCGCATCGACCGACATCCGCATCCTCGCCCCGATTCCCGGCAAGCAGGCGGTCGGGGTCGAGGTCCCGAACGCGCGCCGCCGCATCGTCCGCCTCGGCGACATCTACGCCGGCCGGCCGGAGAAGACCTCGCCGCTGGTCGCCTGGCTCGGCAAGGGGATCGACGGCAACCCGGTCTGGACCGACCTGGCGAAGATGCCGCACGTGCTCGTCGCCGGCACCACCGGCTCGGGCAAGAGCGCCTGCGTCAACGGGATCCTCTCCTCGATCCTGATGCAGGCCTCGCCGAACGAGGTGCGCCTGGTCCTGGTCGACCCGAAGCAGGTCGAGCTCAACCACTACGAGAACGTGCCGCACCTGCTGACCCCGGTGGTGACCTCGCCGCGCCTCGCCGCCAACGTCCTCTCCAACCTGATCGGCGAGATGGAGACCCGCTACGGGATCATGAGCGAGGCCCGCTGCCGCAACCTGGTCGAGCTCAACCGCTACCGCCAGAAGAAGGGCGACGCGCCGCTGCCGCACATCCTCTGCGTGATCGACGAGCTCGCGGACCTGATGATGGTGGCTCCGGCCGAAGTCGAGGACTCGATCATCCGCCTCGCCCAGAAGTCACGGGCGACCGGCATCCACCTGGTGCTGGCGACGCAGCGCCCCTCGACCGACATCATCACTGGCACGATCAAGGTCAACATCCCCTCGCGGATCGCCTTCGCGGTCTCCTCGCAGACCGACTCGCGGGTGATCCTCGACCAGGGCGGGGCGGAGTCGCTGCTCGGCCAGGGGGACATGCTCTTCCGCGGCGCCGGCAGCTCGAAGCTGCAGCGCGTCCAGGGCGCCTTCATCACCGAGGACGAGATCGCCCGCATCACCAACCACTGGGCCAAGCAGGGCGAACCCGAATTCGAGGCCGAGCTGCTGGAGACCCCGGAGGAGGCGGTCGAGGAGGGCGAGGCCGGCGAGTTCGATCCCGACAGCGACGACCTCCTCGACGAGGCGATCCGCCTGGTCGTGCAGACCGAGACCGCCTCGGTCTCGATGATCCAGCGCCGGCTGCGGGTCGGCTACACCCGGGCCGGGCGCCTGATCGACATGCTCGAGCGGCGCGGCGTCATCTCCGGCTACGAGGGCTCGAAACCGCGCCAGGTGCTGATCACCCAGGCCGACCTCAACCGCGTGCTGGCCCCGGCCGGCCAGGCCGGGCCCCCGGCCGAGGACGACGCTCGGCGATCGACTCCGACTCCGACCGCTAGCTGTGCTCGTCCGGTAGCTTCAGCGCGTGATTCGCGCCGGCATAGTCGTCACGGGAACGGAGGTCCTGACCGGTCGCATCGCCGACTCCAACGGGCCCTGGGTCTCCGAACGGCTGGCCGAGCGCGGGGTGGAGGTCGCCCACATCGTCGTCGTCGCCGACCGCCCCGACGACCTCGAGGCGGCGCTGCGCTTCCTCGCCGCCGAGGGGATGGACCTGATCGTCACCAGCGGCGGCCTCGGGCCGACCGCCGACGACCTCACGGCCGAGGTGGTCGCCCGCTTCGCCGGCCGCGAGCTGCTGCTGGACGCGGTGGTGGAGGAGAAGATCGCCGAGATCCTGCGCGGCTTCGCCAAACGCGGCGGCTTCGACTTCGACGAGGAGGCGATCATGGAGGCCAACCGCAAGCAGGCGATGGTGCCCGAGGGCGCGATCGCGCTCGACCCGGTCGGCACCGCGCCGGGGCTGGTCGTCCCGGCCGGCGAGCGGGTCGTGATCGTCCTGCCGGGCCCGCCGCGGGAGCTGCAGCCGATGTGGCCGGTGGCGCTGGAGGCCGAGCCGGTGCGGGAGGTGCTGGCCCGGGCGACGCCGCTGCGCGGCTACACGCTGCGGATGTTCGGCGTCCCCGAGTCGGAGATCGCCAAGAGCCTGCGTGAGATCGAGGGCGACGGGATCGCGATCGACGCGGTCGAGATCACCACCTGCCTGCGCCGCGGCGAGATCGAGATCGACGTCCGCTACCGCGACGAGGCGGAGGCGGTCGCCGACGCGGTGCGCGAGGGCCTCAGAGCGCGCCACCAGCGCCACCTCTTCAGCCTCGACGGCGAGACGATCGACTCGCAGGTGGCGAAACTGCTGGCGGGGCGGCGGCTGGGCCTGGCCGAGTCCTGCAGCGGCGGCCTGCTGGCGGCGCGGATCACCAAGGTCCCGGGGGCCTCGGAGTACATGGCGGGCAGCGTCGTCGCCTACTCGAACGAGGCCAAGGCGGAGCTGCTGGGCGTCGACCCGGCGCTGATCGCCGCCAAGGGCGCGGTCTCGCCGGAGGTGGCCGAGGCGATGGCGATCGGGGCGCTGCGAGCGCTTCGGGGCCGACGTCGCGGTCTCGATCACCGGCATCGCCGGGCCCGACGGGGGCACCGAGGAGAAGCCGGTCGGCTACGTCTGCTTCAACGCCCGCCTCGCCGACGGCACCTCGATCGCCCGCGATCCGGTCATCCCCGGCGGCCGCGAGGACATCCGCGAACGCTCGGCCCTGGTCGGCATGCACCTGCTGCGGATCCTGCTCGGCGGCGCCGAGCCGCCGCTCTAGGGCGGATTTCTCGAAGCCGCGCGTCAAGTCGGCTCAAACTTGTTGCGAAAGGGGCTTAACGCGTGCGTCCCGACGCCGTAGCGTGGACGGGGTGAGCAAGCCAGCCGCCGACAGCAAGCCCGTCCGCATGTTCGTCGCCCTCGACCTGCCGGACGCGGTCCGCGAGGGGATCGGTGCCTGGGGCGAGGAGGCGCTTGGCGACCCGGCCCTGCGGCCGGTTCCCGCCGAGAACCTCCACATCACCCTGGCCTTCCTCGGCAACCGGCCGCACGGAGGACGCCGGGCGCGTGGCAGCGGCGATCGAGCAGAGCCTGCGCTCCGGCGCCGCTGATCGAGCTGCTGGACCCGTCGCGCGGCCACCGCGGGGGCGGCCCGCCTCTTCGCCTTGCCGGCGCTCTCGCCGGGAGCCGAGCAGATGCAGGAGCGAGCTGAGTCGAGATCTTGATCTCCGAGCGGCTCTACGAGCCGGAGAAGCGGCCGTTCTGGCCGCATGTGACGGTCGCCAGGGTGCGCGCCGAGGGGCGCGGATCGCGGCGGCCGAGGGAAGTGGAGAACCCTCCGGGGCAGCTGCCGTCGGAGCTCTCGGAGCCCTTCTATGGCATCCGGGTCGTCTCTCTACCGTTCTGAACTCCAGCCGTCGGGTGCGCGATACGTCCCCTTGGCCCAAGTCAAGCTGCCCGGAGCGGGCGGCAGTGAGGTGATCTGAGATGGCAGACAGAAGGACCAGCTTGAACGACGTCTCCGCCAAGGAGGCAAAAGCCAAGGACGCGGCGCTCGAGAGCGCCGTCAGCGGCATCAGGAAGGAGTTCGGCGAGGGCTCGCTGATGCGCCTCGGCGACAAGGGCACGGTCAAGGTGGAGGCGATCCCGACCGGATCCCTGGCGCTCGACCTGGCGCTTGGCATCGGCGGCGTCCCGCGCGGCCGGATCGTCGAGATCTTCGGCCCGGAGTCCTCCGGTAAGACGACGCTGGTCAACCACATCATCGCCCAGGCCCAGGCCCTCGGCGGCGTCTGCGCCTTCATCGACACCGAGCACTCGATCGACCCCGTCTACTCGCGGGCGATCGGCGTCGACACCGACGAGCTGCTCGTCTCCCAGCCCGACTACGGCGAGCAGGCGCTGCAGATCGCCGACCGCCTGATCGCCTCCGGCGCGGTCGACGTGGTCGCGATCGACTCGGTCGCGGCGCTGACCCCGAAAGCCGAGCTCGACGGCCAGATCGGCGACACCACGGTCGGCCTCCAGGCCCGCCTGATGTCGCAGGCGATGCGCAAACTGGCCGGCAACCTGAACCGGACCAAAACGGTCTGCCTCTTCACCAACCAGATCCGCGAAAAGATCGGCGTCTCCGTTCGGCTCGCCGGAGACCCAGCCGGGCGGCCGGGCGCTGAAGTTCTACTCCTCGCAGCGGCTCGACATCCGCCGCATCGAGACCCTCAAAGAAGGGACCGAGGCGGTCGGCAACCGGGTCCGCGTCAAAGTCGTCAAGAACAAGGTCGCCTCGCCGTTCCGCCAGGCCGAGTTCGACATCGAGTACGGGGTCGGCATCTCCCGCGAGGGCGGTCTGCTCGACTTCGGCATCGAGCAGGACCTGGTGCAGAAATCCGGCTCGTTCTTCTCCTACGGGGAGACCCGCCTCGGCCAGGGGCGCAACAACGCCAAGCAGTTCCTCAGCGACAACCCGGAGCTGGCCCTGGAGATCGAAACCAAGGTCCGGACGGCGCTCGGCATCGACGGCGAGGCGCCAGAGGCAACCGCGCCCGAGGGCCGCCGAGGCCGCGCCCGTGGTCGCCGGAGGCGAAGGCGGCCTAGAGCCGCCTTCCGCCACGCGGCGGGACGCACCCCTCCGTGGATAGGATCGCGCGCGCGCATGAGCAACGAAACCCTCTTTTTCATCTGCGGAATCGCCTTGGCGGTTTCGGCAGTGGTCGTCAGCCTGATCGGGCTGAAAGTCAAGGACTTCCCCGGCAAAGCCTTCCCGCTGGTGATCCTCTGGTTCGCGATCCTGATCGGCGGCGCCGCCACCTTCTCGGTCCTGCACGCCAAGGACGAGGACAAGGCCAAGGCGGCCGAGACCGAGAAGGCCGGCAAGGAATTCGAAGCCGAGGGCAACGACGATGCCGCCGGCGAGGTGACCACGCCGGGCGAAGGGCAGACCAAGGGTGGGAGAGGAGACGGGTCCAAGCCCAAGGTCAATGCCTCCTCGGGCCCCGGCGGAACGGTTCAGCTCGCCGCCGACGCGACCGACCTCGCCTACGACACGACCAGCCTGAGCAGCAAGCCGGGCAAAGTCACGATCGACTTCACCAACCCCTCCGCGCTCGAACACGACGTCGCGATCGAACAGAACGGCAAACAGCTCGCCGACTCGGAACTCGATCGCCAACGGCGACAAGACGACGGCCAGCGCCGAACTGGCCCCTGGGACCTACACCTTCTACTGCACTGTCCCGGGCCACCGCGAAGCCGGCATGGAAGGCACGCTCACCGTCAAGTACGGGCCTGCGCCGCCGGCGCTCGAGTCTGCCGTTGATGGCGAAGAGCTTTCACGTCACCACGTTCGGCTGCCAGATGAACGTGCACGACTCCGAGCGGATGCGGGGGATGCTGGCGTCGCTCGGATACGAGGAGGCCGAGAGCCGGGATGAGGCCGACCTGATCCTCTTCAACACCTGCTCGATCCGCGAGTCGGCGGACAGTCGCTTCATCGCCCATCTCGGCGAGGCGAAGCGGCTGAAGACCGAAGAACCGGAGCGGATCGTCGGGGTCGGCGGCTGCTGGGCCCAGTCGGTCAAGGACGAGGTCTTCCAGCGCTTCCCGTTCGTCGACGTCGCCTTCGGGCCGGGGCAGATCCACAAGCTGGCCGAGTTCCTCAACTCCGACTCGCTCAGCGCCCAGGGCTACTTCGAGTTCGAGGACTTCTCCGGCCACCTGCCGACCCGACGCGAGCGCGAGTTCCAGGGCTGGCTGCAGATCTCCCAGGGCTGCAACTGCGTCTGCTCGTACTGCATCGTCCCCTCGACCCGCGGGCGCGAGGTCAGCCGCGACCCCTACGAGCTGATCGCCGAGGCCGAGGCGCTGGCCGCCGACGGGGTCCGCGAGGTGACCCTGCTGGGCCAGAACGTCAACAGCTACGGCCGCGACCTGCCCAGTGACCGCCGCATCAGCTTCGCCGAGCTGCTGGCCCGGGTCGACGCGGTCGAGGGCATCGACCGCATCCGCTACACCAGCCCGCACCCGAAGGACATGAAGGAGGACGTGATCCGCGCCCACGCCGAGCTGCCGGCGCTCTGCGAGCAGATCCACCTGCCGCTGCAGTCGGGCTCCAGCGCCGTGCTGAAGCGGATGCGCCGCACCTACGACCGCCAGCGCTACATGGACCGCGTCGCGCTGATCCGCGAGCACGTGCCCGACTGCGCGATCACCACCGACATCATCGTCGGCTTCCCGGGGGAGACCGAGGCCGACTTCGCCGAGACCCTGGAAGTGGTGGAGGAGGTCGGCTACGACGGCGCCTTCACCTTCGTCTTCTCGCCGCGGCGCGAAACGGCGGCGGCGGACGATGGACGAGCAGCTTCCGCACCCGGTCAAGGTCGAGCGGATGGAGCGGCTGGTCGAGGTGGTGCAGCGGCGCGCCAGGGAGCAGGCCCAGCGCTTCGTCGGCCGCACGCTGGAGGTGCTGGTCGAAGGCACCAGCCGCACCGACGAGACCAGGCTGCGCGGCCGCACCCGGCACAACAAGGCGGTCAACTTCGAGGGCGTCGGCGAGCCCGGCGAGCTGGTCATGGTCGAGATCGACAACGCCACCTCGCAGACGCTGGCCGGGGTCTCGGCGAAGCCGCTCTCGCAGCTCCTTTGAGCGTCCTCGCGATCTTCGGGCCCACCGGGGTCGGCAAGACCGGGGTGGCGATCGCCCTGGCGGGAACTGCTGCGCGAGCGTGGCGAGGACCCGGTGGCGATCTCCTGCGACGCCCTCCAGGTCTACGAGGGCCTCGAGGTCCTCACCGGCGCCGCCAGCGCCGCGGAGCAGGCGCGCGCTGGAGCACCGGCTGATCGGCTTCGTGCCGGTCACCGAGGCGTTCAACGTCGGCGAGTACATGCCGCTGGCCCACGCGGAGGTCGACGCGGCGCTGGCGGCGGGGCGGACGCCGATCGTGGTGGGAGGGACCGGGCCTCTACCTGCGGGCGGCGCTGGCCGAATCTCTCGCTGGTCAAGGCGCCGCCCAACGCCGAGGACTCCGAGCTCTGGTCGCCCGCGACCCGCCACCCGACGACGATCTTCGGCCTCGACATGGACCGCGCCCGGCTCTACGAGCGGATCGACGCCCGCACCGAGGCGATCGTCGCCGCCGGCGCCGCCGACGGAGGCCCGCCGCGCCGACGCCGCCGGCCCCTCCCGCACCGCCCGCAAGGCGCTCGGCTTCGACGAGCTGCTCGGCGGCGACGTCGAGGCGATGAAGAAGCGCTCCCGCAACTACGCCCGCCGCCAGCTCACCTGGCAGCGCAAGATCCCCGACCTGCAGGCGATCGACCGCGACCGACCTCGGCGACGCCGAGGTCGCCGCGAGATCGCCGACGCGGCTAGGCTCCCGCCGGTGAAATTCGAGAAGTGGCAGGCGCTGGGGAACGACTACCTGATCCTCGAGTCGCAGAACCTCCCCTGGGAGCTGAACGCGAAGCGGGTCGAGTGGCTCTGCGACCCCCATTTCGGGATCGGCTCCGACGGGGTGCTGCTGCTCTCGCCGCACCCGGACCCCGAGTTCGTCGCCGAGCTGCGGATCTTCAACCCGGACGGGTCGGAGGCCGAGCTCTCGGGCAACGGAGCGCGGGAGGCGATCCTCTACCTGCGCCGCCACGGCTGGACCGACGAGGACGAGTTCGCGATCAGCACCGTCGCCGGGCCGATCCGGCCGACGATCACCGGCGAGCTGACCTGCTCGGTCGACATGGGCCGGGCCTCGACCACCTCGAAGGACTTTCCCTCGGGCGGCGAGGACGGCCGCGGAACGCTGAGCGCGGCCGGGCGCGAGTGGGAGTTCCAGCACGTCTCGATCGGCAACCCGCAGTGCGCGATCGTCGTCGGCGATGAGCTCGACGAGCTCGACCTGGGGGAGATCGGGCCGGAGATCGAAGGCCACGAGCTCTTCCCCAACCGCACCAACGTCTCCTTCCTCGCGATCGACGGCAGCCGCGTGCGGGCGCGGATCTTCGAGCGCGGGGTGGGGGAGACGCTCTCCTCCGGCACCGGCGCCAGCGGCGCCGCCATCACCGCCTTCCTGCGCGGCGCCTCCAGCCCGATCGTGGTCGAGCTCGAAGGCGGCGAGCTCGAGGTCGAGATCGGCGAGGACCTGGCGGTGCGGCTGAGCGGCTGGGCCGAGCCGGTCTGCTCGGGCGAGCTCTCGCCGGAGCTGCTGCAGGCGCTGTCCGAGCTGGACCCTTGAGCAAATCGTTAGGGTCCGCGCCCATGGGAATCGCCGATCCGTCCAAGCGCCTGGAGGCGATGCCTCCCTACAAGTTCCAGGAACTGGAGCGCCAGATCGCCGACAAGCGCGCCGCCGGCATCGACGTGATCAGCCTCGGCATCGGCGACCCGGACCAGCCGACCTACGACTACATCGTCAAGGCGATGCAGGAGGCGGTCGCCGACCCGGCCACCCACCAGTACCCGAGCAACCGCGGCCGCGAGGAGTTCCGCCAGGCCTTCGCCGACTTCTACGACCGCCGCTTCGGGGTCGAGATCGACCCCGAGACCGAGGTGATCCCGGCGATCGGCGCCAAGGAGTGCATCTACAACCTCTGCTTCGCCTTCCTCGACCCGGGCGACGTCGCCCTCGCCTCCGACCCCGGCTACCCGGTCTACACCGGCGGCCCGATCCTCGCCGGCGCCACGCCGGAGCTGCTGCCGCTGGTGCCCGAGCTCGGCTTCGCGCCCGACCTCAGCGCGATCCCCGCCGACGTCGCCGCCAAGGCGCGGCTGATGTTCCTCAACTACCCGAACAACCCGACCGGGGCGGTCGTGCCCGAGGGCTTCTTCGAGCTGGTCGTCTCCTTCGCCCGGGAGCACGAGATCCTCGTCGTCCACGACAACGCCTACTCGGAGACGACCTACGACGGCTACGTCGCGCCCAGCTTCCTCGCGACGCCCGGCGCCAAGGAGGTCGGGGTCGAGGTCTTCTCGCTCTCCAAGGGCTACAACATGACCGGCTGGCGCTGCGCCGCGATCCTCGGCAACGCCGAGGCGATCCAGACCTACTGGCGGCTGAAGACCAACGTCGACTCGGGCCTCTTCGAGGCGGTGCAGCTGGCCGGCGTCGCCGCCCTGCAGGGCCCGAGCGGCCCGCTGGAGCGGATGAACGAGACCTACCTGCGCCGCCGCGACCTGGTCGTCTCCGCCCTGCGCGAGATCGGCGTCGAGGTCGCGGCGCCGAAGGGCACGATCTACGTCTGGGCCCCGGTCCCCGAGGGCCACACCTCGACCTCCTTCTGCGAGAAGGTGCTGGAAGAGGCGGCCGTCGTCGTCTCACCCGGCTCGATGTACGGGCCCAGCGGCGAGGGCTTCTTCCGCATCTCCCTGACCACGCCCGACGACCGCATCGAAGAGGCGGTCGAGCGGATGCGCGAGCACCTGAGCCTAGGCGCTACGCCGGCTTCGCGCTCGGCGCGCTTGCGCCAGTAGCGGTCGAGCCCGCGCCACTGGTAGGCGGTGGGGACGGCCTGGAGCAGCTCCGCGATCGTCTCCTCACCGAGGCCTTCGTCCGGTCAGCTGCTCGCGGATGCGGCGCTGCAGGTCCTGCTCGTAGGCGTCCTGGTCCATCTGCTGGGCCAGCTCGGCCTCTTCGCGCAGGCGCGCGCGGACGCCTCCAGGTAGCCGGGCACGTCGTCCTCGACGGCGCCGAAGTGGGTGAGGGCGAGGCGCTGGGGCGACCAGCCCGCGACCAGGTCCAGCGACTCTTCCCAGACCTCGACGTCGATGTCCGGCGGCGGGGTCGGGGGCATGATCAGGTCGGAGGGCGGGATCCGGCAGGCGGCGACGTCGCCGACGAAGGCGGTGCCGCTCTCCTCGTGCAGGTAGCAGACGTGGTGGGAGGCGTGGCCGGGGGTGTAGGCGACGCGCATCCCGCGCACCGTCTCGCCGCCGCTGAGCACCTTCACGTTGCGCCTCCGGGACCGGCACGATCTCGCCCCAGAGCCGCTCCATCTGATCCCCGTAGAGGCGCTCGGCGCTGGCCAGCAGCCTCGAGGGGTCGATCAGGTGCGGCGCGCCGCGCTCGTGCACGTAGACCTGGAGATCGGGCCAGCGCCGCACCAGCGCCCCGGTCGCGGCGGCGTGGTCGAGGTGGATGTGGGTGAGCAGGATCGCCTCCGGCCGCTCGCTCGCCGAGCGCCTCCAGCACCGTCTGGAGCGAGGACTCGGGCCCGGGGTCGACCAGCGCTCCGTCGACCTCCCAGCAGCCGATCACGTGCGGTCGCCCGAGGTGCACAACGTCGATCACGCGCATCGGCGGCAGCCTACGGGAGTCGGGGAGGACTCGACGGAACCTCCCGCAGTTCGTGACGGCGAGTCCTCCCCGACTCCTCAGGCAGCTGGAGAGGAAGCGTCGTCCGCCTCGAGCGTCTGCCCGCAGGCCCTCTTCGAGCCCGCGCGGGTGGTAGCCGAGCTCGCGCTCCGCCTTGTCGTAGCTGGCCCAGAAGGTGACGCCGTCGGCGGAGGAGATCAGCTCGCGCAGGTTCGGCGGCTGGCCCATCATCTTGCCGACCAGCGGGCCGATCGGGGTCAGCGCCTTCATCAGCGGCGTCGGCAGCGCGCGCTTCGGCGCCTTCCGGCCGGTGACCTCGGCGACGATCTCGATCGCCTCGCGCATCGTCGTCGCCGGGCCGCTGATCACGTAGGCCTCGCCGAGCGTGCCCTTGTCGAGGCCGAGGATGATGCCGGCGGCGATGTCCTCGACGTGGGTCAGGCAGATGCCCAGCTCGGGGAAGGGCATCAGCGGCATCTTGCCGGCGAAGAATTGGTCCAGCAGGTCGCCGACCGAGGAGGTGTCGCCGGGGCCGTAGACGCCGCCGGGCTGGACGATCACGCAGGGCAGGCCGCTCGGCGATCATCCGCTTGGCGACCTGGTGGGCCTCCACTTGGTCTCCTCGTAGTAGGAGGTGAACGCCGCTCCGGGTGCTCGTAGGTCTCGTCGACGATCTTGCCCGTCGGTGTTGCCGAAGACGCCGACGGTGGAGACGTAGACGACCTTGCGGGATCTTGGCCTCCAGCGCCGCGCTCCAGCACCCGTTCGGTGCCGCCGACGTTGGCCTCGTGCATCGCCTGGCGCTGCTCGGCCGGGATCCCGACCTCGTAGATCGCCGCCGCGTGGATGACCGCGTCGCAGCCCTCCATGCCGGCGCGGATCGCCGCGCTCGTCGCCGAGGTCGCCGGCGACCAGCTCGCAGCCGAGCGCCGCCACCGCCTTGCCCTTCTCCGGGTTGCGGACGAGGCAGACGACCTCGTCGCCGCGGTCGCGCAGCTGGCGCACGATGGCGCCGCCGATGAAGCCCGTGCCTCCCGTGACGAAGACCTTCACGGAGGCAACCCTATCCAGACCCGGCGGTCGCCGTACAATCGGCCTGAGTGCAACGTTCGAGAAACGGCCGCAACACCCAGACGCACAAAGGGGCGGACGGCGTGGACGGCGCCGGGGTCTCGAATCCGCGCGCGCGCCAGCGGGCGCTGGCGATCGGCGATCGTCGACGGCCGCGAGCACGGCGAGCCGCTGGCCGAGCTGAAGGAGCTGCTGCGGACCGCCGGGGTCGCGACCGCCGGCGTGGCCACCCAGCAGCGGCCGAAACCGGACCCCGACCGCTACTTCGGCCGCGGCCGGCTGGATGAGCTGAAAGCGCGAGATCGCCGCCGCGCGACGCCAACCTGGTCGCCTGCGACGACGAGCTGGCGCCGCGCCAGGAGCGCAACCTCGAGGCGGCGCTGGGCGTCCCGGTGATCGACCGCACCGCGGTGATCCTCGACATCTTCGCCGACCACGCCCACTCGGCCGAGGGCAAGCTGCAGGTCGAGCTGGCCCAGCTCGAATACAACATGGCCCGCATGCGGGGGCTCTGGACCCACCTCGAGCGCCTCGGCGCCGGCCGCATGGACGGCGGCATCGGCACCAGGGGCCCGGGCGAGACCCAGATCGAGACCGACCGCCGCCTCGCCCGCAACCGCATCGCGGCGCTGCGCCGGCGGCTCGAGCAGACTCGAACAGAACCGCGGCGTGATGCGGGCCCAGCGCGAACGCTCGGCGCTGCCACGGGTCGCCCTCGCCGGCTACACCAACGCCGGCAAGTCGACCCTGCTGAACGCCCTGACCGGGGCCGAGGTCGGGGTCGGCGACCGCCTCTTCCACACCCTCGACCCGACCACCCGCAACTTCGAGCTCTCCGGCCGCGACTACCTGCTGACCGACACCGTCGGCTTCATCGAGAAGCTGCCGCACCAGCTGGTCGAGGCGTTCAAGGCGACCCTCGAGGAGACGGTGCTGGCCGACCTGATCGTCCACGTCGTCGACGCCTCCGAGAGCGAGGAGCGGCGGATGGTCGACATGCAGGCGGTCGACGAGGTGCTGGAGGAGATCGGCGCCGGCGAGAAGCCGCGCCTGCTGGTCCTCAACAAGGCCGACCTGCTGAGCGAGGACGAGCGCCACGAGGTCGAGCTCGCCCACCCCGACGCGGTGCTGGTCTCGGCGCTCGACGGCGAGGGGCTCGAGCCGCTGCGCGAGCGGATCGAGGCGGCCTTCGCGGAGACCCTGACCGAGGTCGAGCTGCTGGTCCCCTACGCCGAGGGCGGCCGCCTGCACGAGCTGCACGAGGTCGCCGGGGACCTGGAGCGGACCGACGGCCCGGACGGCGTCCTCGTCCACGCCAGCGTCCCGGTCGGCGAGCTGCACCGCTTCGACGATCTCGCCGTCGCCTAGGCTGCCGCCCGTGGAGCTTCCCGTCGCCATGGAGCTGCAAGGTCACGAACTGCGCACTCCGCGGTGCCCGACCCGCGCCCACGCGGGCGACGCCGGCCTCGACCTCTACTCCTGCGAGGCCGCCCACATCGGCCCCGGCGAGCGCTGGAGCATCGGCACCGGGATCGCGGTCGAGATCCCCGAGGGCCACGCCGGGCTGGTCCTGCCGCGCTCGGGCCTCGCCCGCGAGCACGGCATCTCCCTGGTCAACAGCCCCGGCCTGATCGACTCCGGCTACCGCGGCGAGCTGCGGGTGCTGCTGCTGAACACCGACCCGGCCGAGACCTTCCGGGTCGAGGCCGGGCGACCGCATCGCCCAGCTGGTCCTCGGTCCCGATCGCCATGGCCGAGCCGGTCGAGGCGACCGAGCTCAGCCGACTCCGCCCGCGGCGACGGCGGCTTCGGCTCCAGCGGCCGCTAGACCGTCGGCGTCGGCGCAGGCTGGCGCAGGAGCTCGACCGCGCGCTCGATCGTGCGCCCGGTCCTCGGGCCGGCAGCTCTTCGATCGCCTTCACCAGCCAGCCCTCGCGGGCGGCGGCGGTCTGTCGCGCAGCTCGGCTCAGGCCGGCCTCGGTGAGGCTGACCAGGGCGCGGCGGCGGTCGTCGGGGTCGGGGCTGCGCTCGACCAGGCCGTCGGCTCTCGAGGTCGGCGACGGTCTGGGCCATCGACTGCGGCCGCACGCGCTCGGCCGAGGCGAGGTCGCTGACGCTCTGCGCGGCCCTCGCGGTCGAGCCGGCCGAGCACCGAGCCCTGGGAGAGCGAGAAGCGGTGCTCGGAGCGCAGCCGGCGGATCAGCTGGCCGAGCACGACCCGCAGGTCGCTGGCGAGGGGGGCGATGTCGGTCTGCGTCGGCATCGGTCCGACCATAGCCGCATATGAGCAGGCAAACTGCACAGGTTGCCTGTGTATTATGTAGCCATGGTCTCAGCGGCAACCGCAACGGCAACGGGGCCGCCCACGACGACCGCTACAAGTGGATCGCGCTCTCCAACACGACCCTGGCGATCCTGCTGGCGACGCTCGACGCCTCGATCACGCTGATCGCGATGCCGGACATCTTCCGCGGCATCCACCTCGACCCGCTGGTCCCCGCCAACAGCTTCTACCTGCTCTGGATGATCCTCGGCTACCTGGTCGTGTCCAGCGTGCTGATCGTCAGCCTCGGCCGGCTCGGCGACATGTACGGCCGGGTGCAAGATCTACAACCTCGGCTTCGTCATCTACACCGTCGCCTCGCTGCTGCTGGCGGTCGACTGGATGACCGGCACGCGCCGGCGCCACCTACCTGATCGTCTTCCGCATCGTCCAGGGGGTCGGCGGCGCCTGCCTGCTCGCCAACGCGGCGGCGATCATCACCGACGCCTTCCCCGCCAACCAGCGCGGCATGGCGCTCGGGATCAACAACATCGTCGGCGTCAGCGGCATGTTCGTCGGCCTCATCCTCGGCGGCCTGCTGGCGCCGATCGACTGGCGCCTGGTCTTCCTGATCTCGGTCCCGGTCGGCCTCTTCGGCACCGTCTGGGCCTACCTCAAGCTGGAGGAGCGCAGCGAGCCGCGGCCGGCCACGATCGACTGGTGGGGCAACGTCACCTTCGCCCTCGGCCTGATCCTGGCGATGGTCGCGGTCACCTACGGGATCCGCCCCTACGGCGGCTCGCCGACCGGCTGGGGGAGCCCGCGGGTGCTCGCCCTGCTCGCCGGCTCGGTCGATCTCGCCTGGTCGCCTTCTGTTCGATCGAGCGCCGGGTCGAGGAGCCGATGTTCCGGCTGCCGCTGTTCCGGATCCGCGCCTTCACCTTCGGCACCCTCTCGACCTTCCTCGCCGCCGTCGCCCGCGGCGGCCTGATGTTCATGCTGATCATCTGGCTGCAGGGCATCTGGCTGCCGCTGCACGGCTACGAGCTTCACCGAGACGCCGCTCTGGGCGGGCATCTACATGCTGCCGCTGACGATCGGGATGCTGATCGCCGGGCCGACCTCGGGCTACCTCTCCGACCGCTTCGGCGCGCGCCCCTTCGCCACCGGCGGCATGCTCGCGGCGGCGCGTCAGCTTCGCGCTGCTGATGCTGCTGCCGATCGACTTCGCCTACCCGGTCTTCGCCGCGATCCTCTGCCTCAACGGGATCTCGATGGGGCTGTTCGCCTCGCCCAACCGCGCGGCGGTGATGAACAGCCTGCCGGCCGCCGACCGCGGCGCCGGCGGCGGCATGAACCAGACCTTCCAGAACTCGGCCCAGGTGATCTCGGTCGGGATCTTCTTCACCCTGCTGATCATCGGCCTCGCCTCGAGCCTGCCGGCGGCGCTCAGCGACGGCCTCGAAGCGCACGGCGTCAGCCGCCGCGATCGCCCACCAAGTCGGCCGGACCGCCGCCGATCTCGGTCCTCTTCGCCGCCTTCCTCGGCTACAACCCGATCCAGCACCTGGTCGGCGCCGGCGCCCTGCACGAACTGCCGCCGCACGCCCAGGCGGTGCTGACCGGCCACGGCCTTCTTCCCGCAGCCTGATCTCGGGCCCGTTCAGCGACGGCCTCGACACCGCCTTCAGCTTCGCGATCGTCGCCTGCCTGTCGCCGCCGCGCGCCTCGCTGCTGCGCGGCGGCCGCTACCACCACGCCGAGGAGCCGGCGCCCGGCAGGAGCGCGCGCGACCGCGCACCATCCGAAACTGGAGGAGCAGCATGCGCGTTGAGTGGCACGGACAGTCGGCCTTCACCCTGCCGAGCGGCGAGACGGCAACGGTCTTCATCGACCCCTTCGGCGACATGTCGGGCGCTGCGGCGAACGCGGGATCCGGTTCGACTACCCGCCGATCGAGGCCGACGGACGGTCGACCTGCTGCTCGTCACCCACGAGCACCGCGACCACAACGGCGGTCGAGGTGATCGCCGGCGAGCCGGCGACTGCTGCGCTCGACCGCCGGCACGCTCGAGTCGCCGCTCGGCGAGGTCGTCGCGATCGCCTCCGAGCACGACGACGGCGGCCGGCACCGAACGCGGCCCGAACACGATCTTCGTCTTCGACGCTCGACGGTCTCCGGGTCGCCCACTTCGGCGACTTCGGCCAGGCGGCGCTGCGCCCCGAGCAGGCGCGCGGCGATCGGCGAGGTCGACCTGCTCTTCATCCCGGTCGGCGGCGGCCCGACGATCGGCGGCGCCGCGGCGGCCGAGATCGCGCCGCGCTCTCGCCCCAGCTGGGTGGTGCCGATGCACTACCGGACCGCACGCGGATCGACTTCCTCGAGAGCGAGGAGGAGTTCGTCGCCGCCGATCGCCGCAGGTCGAGCGGCTCGACTCGCCGGGCTTCGAGACCGCCGACGCTGCCCGCGCGGCGACGGCCGCATGGCGGTCGTCCCCGCCGCTCCCTAACGACGAAGAGTCAAGCCGAGCTGCGCGAGCGGCGGCGGCGGGCGCTCGCGTGCGCGGCGGCCTCGAAGGCGTCGTCGAGCGGCTCGAGCTCGGGGCGGGAGCCGTAGCGGCGCTCCAGCGCCGAGCGCGATCAGGTGGTCGGCGAGCCAGGCGTTCTTCGGCAGCAGCGGCCCGTGCAGGTAGGTGCCGAACATGTTGTGCGCGCCGCACCCCCTCGAGGCCGTCGTTGCCGTTGTTGCCGTGGCCGCTGACGACGCGGCCGAGCGGCGTGCGCCTCCGGGCCGAGGTAGGTGCGGCCGCCGTGGTTCTCGAAGCCGGCGAGGAGGCGCGGGCCGGGGCCGAGGTCGACCTCGATCGCGACGTTGCCGATCAGCCGCGGGCCGGGCTCGCGCACCGTCTCGAGGTCGGCGAGGCCGAGCCCGGGCAGGCGTCTCGTCGCCGAGCTGGTAGCTGTGGCCGAGCAGCTGGTAGCCGCCGCAGACGGCGAGCAGGGCGGCGCCGCTCTCGACCGCCGCGGCGAGGTCGGCGCGCTTGGTCGCGACCATGTCGGCGGCGACCATGCGCTGGTCGCGGTCCTGGCCGCCGCCGATGTAGAAGAGGTCGTGGGCGGCCGGGATCGACCGGCTCGCCGGGGCCGGCGCCCCGCGTGGGCGAAGCCGATCCCGCGCCACTCGCAGCGCCGCTGCAGGAAGAGGATGTTGCCGCGGTCGGCGTAGATGTTCATCTGCTCCGGGTAGAGGCTGAGGACGCGCAGCTCCATCAGGCCTGCCTTCTCCGAGGACGACGACGGTGGAGCCGACGTGGAGGTCGGTGGGGGGGATCCGCCGGCGCTCGAGCGGGACCAGGCCCGGCCGCGCCCGCCTCCTCCTCGAGCTCGTCGGCGGCGAGGGTGCGGATGCGGACCTCGTCGGTCCTCCTCGCGCAGCTCGCCGTCCGGGGAGACGGTCTGGCGCAGGCGGCGGATGACGATCTCCTCGCCGGCGTCGACGGCGCGTCGACGGGCAGGCTCGAGTAGACCCAGCCGTCGACCTCGCGGACGTCGGGGAGCGGCGGCGGCCCTCTCGGCGCTCGCGCGGCAGCCCCTCGACGATCGCCAGGCGCCAGGCGGCCGCCCGGGAGCGAGGTGGGCGGCGACGCAGCCGAGGCACTCGAGGCGGTCCGTCGCGGCTCGTCGCCGAGCAGCTGCAGCAGCTGCATCGGCGCCAGGGCCAGGGCGACGTCGGCGGTCGAGCTCGAAGTCGCGGGCGTCGCCGAGCGAGCGCCGCGCAGCGGCAGGCCCTGCGGCGCGCTCGCCGTCGAGGTCGCGACCAGGTCCGGGTCGAGGTCGAGGCCGATCGACCGTGTGCCCGCGGCGGGCGAGGTGCGAGGGCGACCCGGCCGGTGCCGCAGCCGAGGTCGAGGACCGGGCCGCCGGCCGCCGCGGCCAGCTCCTCCCAGAGCGCCAGGTCGGCGGCGTAGGCGCCGCACTCGGCGTCGTGCCAGATCGCGCGCTCGGCCGTCGCGCTCACCGCCAGAACTCCTTGGCCAGGCCGCGGTCGGCGAGCAGCTTGCGCAGCTCCATCAGGGCGGTGTAGGTGGGGAGGGCGAAGAGGCGGCCCGGCGGCGGCGGCGACGGCGTGCGTCGAGCGAGGCCTCGATCTCCGGCACCACCTCGATCGAGTCGGGCGCCAGCCCGCGTACTTCAGCCGCAGCGCCATCTCCGGCGCCCGGGTGCCGGCGCAGACGACCCGCCGCACGCGGCCCGCCAGCAACTCGAAGTCGGCGTCCCAGACCCAGGAGACGTCGCGCCCGTCGGCGATCCGGTCGTTGAGCGCGATCCAGAGGTCGACCCCGGCTCCTCGTCCGGCCTCCAGGCGCAGCGTGCGCAGCACCTCGTTGGCTCCGGCCGGGTTCTTGATCAGCAGGATCGAGACCGGCTTGCCGGCCGACCTCGATCGTCTCGACCCGGCCGAAGGCGGCCCGCACCTCGCCCAGGGCGGCGGCGATCCGCGCCGGCGCGACGCCGAGGCTGCAGGCCCGCGGCGATCGCCGCCGAGCGCGTTGTAGACGTTGTAGAGACCGGGCAGCGGCAGCTCCAGCTCGAGCTCGCCGGCGGGAGTGCGCACGGTGCTGCGCGATCCCTCCATGCCGCGCAGCTCGATCGCCGTCGCCGCGACGTCGGGCCGCGGCCGCTCGGCTCCGCAGTTGGGGCAGGAGTAGTGGCCGAGGTGGCCGACGAAGGCGCGCTCGTAGGCGTAGGGGTGGCCGCAGCGGCGGCAGTGCTTGGCGTCGAAGGCGTGCTGCAGCTCGCGGCAGCGCCTGCGAAGCAGTCCTCGATCCCGAAGTAGACGACGCCCTCGCGCGGGCGCTCGTCGGCGTCGCGGCCGAGGTCGGCGATCAGCGGGTCGTCGGCGTTGAGGACGAAGCGCGGTGCGCCCGGCTCGCGCCGCCACCGTCTTCGCCCACTCGTCGGCCAGCGCCTCCATCTCGCCGTAGCGGTCGAGCTGGTCGCGGAAGAGGTTGCCGAGCACGATCGCGCCCGGCTCCAGCTGTTCGACGACCCGCGGCAGCCAGGCCTCGTCGACCTCGAACAGCCCCTCGCGGCCGCGCTGCTCGAGCAGGGCAGTCGCCACGCCCCAGGTCATGTTCGAGCCGGCGCGGTTGTGGACCGGGTGGCGGCCGTCGGCCGCGAGGATCGCGGCGATCATCCCCGCCGTGGTCGTCTTGCCGTTGGTGGCGCTGACCACCGTCGTGCCGCCCGTCGAGCCCGGCGCCAAGCCTGGCGATCGCCTCAGGGTCGAGCCGCAGCAGCACCCGCCCCGGCAGCGTCGTACCGCCGCCGCGGCCGCTGGCCCGGCTGGCGGCGCCGAGCGCCCGCGCGGCGGCGACCTTGGCGCCGAAGAGCGCGCCACGGCGGCTCCGCCGAGAGCCGACCGCCGCGCTCAAGCGGGGGCCGGCGCCGGGACCAGGATGCTCGAGCGCGTGCGGCAGCACTCGCAGCGAGGCCGGCAGGTCGGTGAGGTGCTCGCCGTCGGCGTAGACGGGGAACGGCTTGCTGGCGCTCAGCTCGAGGTGGGGAGCGCGGAAGACGCGCACCTCGTCCGCCTCCACGTGGGTGCCCTTGAACACCTTCGGCAGGTTAGCCAGGTAGCGCAGCTTGCCGACGTCGCCGATCGCGATCACGTCGAACAGGCCGTCTTCGAGGTCGGCGTCGGGTGCGATCCTGCATCCCGCCCCCGAAGGTGCTGTTGTTGGCGACGGAGACCGAGTAGCCGGTGAAGCGCGTGCGCTCGTCGTCGACCCGGATCGTGAATCGCGCCGGCTTCCAGCCGATCAGCGTGTAGGGCAGCGAGTAGACGTAGACGAGGTTGCTGCGGACCAGCTTCACCTCGTTCGCCCGGCGGTTGCATTCGGAGTCGAAGCCGACGCTGACGATGCCGAGGAAGCGCTTGCCGTTGGCCTCGCCGACGTCGATCCGGCGGCTGTGGCCGGAGAACAGCGTCGCCACCGCCCCCTCGGGGTCGCTGGGAATGCCGAGCACCCGGGCGAGGTCATTGCCGCGCCCGCCGGGGATGATCCCGAGCGGCGTCTCGGAGCCGGCCATGGCGCCGCCGATCGCGCCGACCAGGCCGTCGCCGCTCATCACCACCGGCAGCTCGCCGGCTTCGACCGCCCGCAGCGCCTGCTCGGCCCCGTGCTCGAGCCCCTTGGTGCGCTGGACCCGGAATTCGACCCGGCGCGCGTCGAGCGCCTGCTCGACGGCCGGCAGCAGCTTCAAGGTCTTGCCGCCGGCCGAACTCGGATTGACCAGCAGCGTCAACGGCATCCCCTCGATGTCCATGCGCTCGCAGCCTAGTCGGCGCCGGGCGCCGCATCGTCGTCGCGGAGGCGGCCGACAGAGAAGCTGCCGTCGCCGGCCCCGGCGCCCTCCGCCAGCTCGACGCCACGGCGCGCCAGGCGCCAGCGCGCCAGGCGTCCGCCGAGCCCCTCCAGCGGCTCGGCACCGCGGGTGCGGGCGACGATCAGATGGCCGCCGGGGCGCAGCACGCGGATCGTCTCGGCCGGCCGTGGGCGCAGGTCGACGGCGACGACGAGATCGAAGAAGTCGCTGGGATAGGGGAGGTCGCCGGGCCGGCCCTGCTTGAAGGCGACCCGGCCCTCGGGGTCGAGGCCGACCCGCGCCGTCGCCGCCCGCACCAGCTCGGCCGAGCGGTCGACCCCCCGCACCCGCGCCGCCGGGAACTCCCGGGCGAGGAAGAGGGTGCCGTCACCCTCACCGCATTCGACCTCCAGCACCCGCTCCGGCGCCGGAGTGACGCGCAGCGCGGCGGCCGCGAGCGGGGTCAGCGGTGGCGTCGGCATCCGTTCGATCGTAAGTCCTCTAGGCTGTCGCGCCGATGGAGGGGAAAACCGAACGGCAGCGCTGGATCGTCCTCGGCGTCTTCGCGCTGATCGCGGTCGGGGTCGTCGCCGCGATCCTGATCTCGCGCAGCGGCGGCGACAGCGACTCCTCGGCGACCACCGCGGCCGGCGCCGACGGCTGCAAGCAGGTCGAAGCGCCGCAGCCGAAGAACGTCTCGCTGCCGGCGCCGAAGCAGACCCTGAAGAAGGGCGAGGAAGCGACCGCTGTGGTGCAGACCAGCTGCGGCAGCTTCGATATCGCCCTCGACACCGAGCGGGCGCCGAAGACCGCCAACTCCTTCGCCTACCTCTCCGAAGAAGGCTTCTACGACGACCTCACCTTCCACCGGATCGTGCCCGAAATTCGTGATCCAGGGTGGGGACCCGCTCGGCACCGGCACCGGCGGGCCCGGCTACAAAGTGGTCGAGAAGCCGCCCGCCAACCTCGCCTACACCAAAGGCACGGTGGCGATGGCGAAGAGTTCGGCCGAGCCCCCCGGCACCTCCGGCAGCCAGTTCTACGTCGTCACCGGCGCCGACGCCGGGCTGCCGCCCGAATACGCCCTGGTCGGCAAGGTCAGCAAGGGCCTCGACGTGGTCGAGCGGATCGGCAGCCTCGGCACGCCCAGCGAAAAACCGAAGCAGACGGTCCTGATCGAAAAGATCACGATCGAAAAGGGCTAGCCACAACGGCTAGGCTGACCCGGTGGCCAAGCTCAACGTAGGCGACCGCGCCCCGGACTTCTCGCTCCCGGGCACCGGCGGCAAGACTTACCGGCTCTCCGACTACCGCGGGCGCAAGCTGGTCCTCGCCTTTTACCCCGGTGACTTCACGCCCACCTGCACCAAGCAGTTCTGCTCCTACCGCGACCAGGGCGAGAAGCTCGATGGCCTCGGGGCCGACGTGCTCGGGATCTCGCCGCAGTCGGTCGAGTCGCACGAGCGCTTCAGCGAGGAGAAGAAGCTGAACGTGCCGCTGCTGGCCGACGAGGACAAGAGCGTCGCCCGCGCCTACGGGACTGTGGCGGGGCCGATGGTGCGGCGGGCGATCTTCGTGATCGACGAGGAGGGCGTGGTCCGCTATCGCAAGGTGACCCTGGTCGGGCTCAGCTACGAATCGGTCGACGACCTCCAGCGCGCCGTCGCCTCAGTCGCTTGACGGCGGGCGCCGCCGCGGCGTCCTTCGAGGTCGGCCCGGCGCCGGCGATCCGCGGCGAGAGCGCGGGGGAGGGGCCACCGATCGTCCTCTGTCACGGCATCACCGCCAGTCGCCGCTACGTCCACCACGGCTCGCGGGCGCTGGAGCGGGCCGGGCACCGGGTCGTCGTCTACGACGCTCGCGGCCACGGCGAATCCGAGCCGGCGCCGGCCGGCGAGGGTTATGGATACCCGCGACTGGTCGCGGACCTCGAGCGGGTCGTCGCGGCCACGGTGGGGGAGGGCCCTTTCCTCCTCGCCGGCCACTCGATGGGCGCCCACACGGCGGTCGCCTACGCGTTGCGCCATCCCGCGCGCCTGACCGGCCTGGTCGCGATCGGGCCGGTCTACACGGGCGAGATCCCGCTGGCCTCGCTGGCCTACTGGGACGGGCTGGCGGACGCCCTGGAAGCGGGTGGAGTCGACGGCTTCGTCGACTACATCGACCGCAACCAGAGCACCGACCCGGCCTGGCGCGACTCGGTGCTCGGCTTCACCCGCGCCCGCATGATCCTGCATCGCCACCTCAGCGCCCTCGCCGAGGCGATTCGCGAGGTCCCGCGCTCGCGGCCCTTCGGCTCACTCGACGAGCTCGAGCGGCTCCAGATCCCGGCTCTGGTCGTCGCCAGCCACGACGACGCCGATCCCGGCCATCCCTATGCGGCCGCCGTCGCCTACGCGGAGCGGCTGCCGCGGGCGCGGCTGATCAGCGAGGAGCCGGGTCAATCGCCGCTGGCCTGGCAGGGCGGAAGGCTCTCGCGGGAGTTAGCCGCCTTTTACGCAGAGGCTTTATCGTGATCGCTATGAATTTTCCGACCGAAGCCCGGCTGCGCCGCATGATCGCCTTCGTCGCGGCCCTCGGAATCGGCGTCGCCACCTACATCACGATCGCCGACTCCGGCGGTGGGGCGCCGACCTGCCTCGCCGGTGGCGGCGGCTGCGAGACGGTCGCCAACAGCTCCTACTCGCACATCGCCGGCGTCAACGTCGCCGTCTTCGGGATCGTCGGCTACGTCATCCTGCTGGGGACCGCCTTCTTCGCCAACGACCTCGCGCGCTTTCTCGGCTTCGCGACCGCGCTCGGAGGCTTCGGCTTCAGCGTCTACCTGACCTACCTGGAGATCTTCAAGATCGAAGCGATCTGCCAGTGGTGCGTCGCCAGCGCCGTGCTGATGACGATCCTCTTCCTGCTCAACACCACCCGTCTGATTGGCTACGCCGGAACCACCACGGTCGCGGTGCCCAAAGAGACCTGAACGGCAACTAGGGGGAAGGACAGATGAGCAACAAGCGGGAGCGGGAGAAACGTCGCGAACAGCGGCTGCAGGAAGAAACCAAGGTCGACGCCGGCGAGCGCCGCACGCGGCTGCTGCAGTTCGGCGCCGGGGCCGTCTTCCTGGCGATCGTCGCGGTCGTGATCCTGATCGTCGTCAACGGCAACAGCGACAGTGGCGGCGATGCGCAGAATCTGCAGGAGGTCGGCACCGTCGACTCGCTCTTCAAAGGGATCCCGCAGGAAGAACTGGTGCTCGGCGACCCGAAGGCCAAGGTCGAACTGATCGAGTACGGGGACCTGCAGTGCCCGGTCTGCAAAGCCTATTCCGAAGAATTCCTGCCGCAGATCATCGAAGGCCAGGTCAAGGAAGGCAAAGCGAAGCTGGCCTTCCGCAACTTCACGATCATCGGCCCGCAGTCGGCGCCGGCCGGCGCCGCGGCGCTGGCGGCGGGGGCGCAGGGGCGCGGCTGGGAGTACATCGAGCTCTTCTACCGCAACCAGGGCAAGGAGAACTCGGGCTACGCGGACGACGAATTCCTCACCGCCGTCGCCAAAGGCGCCGGTGTGAAGGACATCGCCCAGTGGGAAACCGACCGCAAAGGGACCAAGTTCACCGGCGAGGTCACCGCGACGACCGAAGAAGCCCAGCGGCTCGGCTTCACCGGCACGCCGTCGTTCGCGATCAAGGGTCCGAGCACGAACGGCCTCGAACTCCTCGGCACGCCCAGCGCGCCCGAGGAAGTCGAAGAAGAAATCGACAAGGCCAGCTGAGTCTCTCGGGGGAGCGGCGGGCTCCGTGGGAGTGCCGCCGCTTCATCCCCGACCCCTTTTCCCGTCGGGTTTACATAACTACCATTATCGTGCGTTGGGTCTGGAAAGCCGGAGGACGGTGATCTAGCGCCCCGCCACCCTCAGCAGCTCCTTCAGCACGCTGAGCGGCCCGTGTGGGAGCTCGGCCGAGGGCGAGGCGCCCGGGTGCTCACGGGCAATCCGGACTCTCAGCGCCCGCGGCCGGACCCGGAAGCGCAACGGCGGCTCCAGGGTCAGCGACTCGCCGTCGATTCCGACCGCGACCGGGCCATCGGCTTCGATTTCGAGCTCCGCGGCCGCCAGCTCGCGCCAGCGCGCCGTCTGCTCGCCGATTCCCGGCGTCGGCGGGTGGAAATCGACGATGCCGAGGACGCCGCGATCGAGGCGCGGGCGCGTTCCCGTGCCCAGGGTTGGACCCAGCAGGTACGGGTTGTTGGAGACCAGGACCAGCGCGGCGCTGACCTGGGCGGCGCCGTCGGGGTCGGTCCAGCGCAGGTCGACGGTCGCGCCCTCGGCACCGAGCGTGTCGGTCAGGGTGTCGAGCAGCGTCCGCAGCTTCGACTCGCGGTAGTCGTCCTGGCTGACCGCCTGGGCGTAGACGCCGAGCGAGACGTTGTTGACGAAGACTCTCCCATTCACCTCGCCCAGGTCTACATAACGCTCGCCCCCGTCGACGAAGGCGTCGAGGGCGCCGACGACGTCTTCGCGGTCGACGCCGAGGTCGAGGGCGAAGTGGTTGCGGGTTCCGGAGGGAATGCAGGCGTAGGGAAGGTCGTGCTCGGCGGCGATCGCCGCGACCAGGGCCTGCGAGCCGTCACCGCCGGCCATCGCCAGCCCGTCGGCGCCCCTCCCCACCGCCGTCCGCACCAGGTCCTCGAGCTTGTCTCCCGCGGCCAGCTCGACCACCTCGAGGCCCCGCTGCTTCGCCTCGGCCGCGAGTCCGATCCGCCTCGCGCGCCCATCGCCCGACCAGGGGTTGACGAACAGCACCGGGTGCCGGGGTGCCGGGGCTCGCGGCAGCGAGCGGTCCGGCCGGAAGGCGACGCGGGCGCCGACGACGGCAACGGCGAAAGCGACCGCGACCGCGAGCCAGGCCAGCCCGTTGTCGCCGCCGATGGTGACGACGAGGGCGAGGACGAGCAGGGCCAGGCTCAGCGCCGCCGCCAGCCAGCGCCGGGCGCCACGGCGAAGCAGGCCGTACCAGGCCAGGGCCAGGGCGGCGAAGACGCAGGCGAGCACGGCGAGCCCGCGGGGGAAATCGGCGACGAAGACGTATGCGGCGATGGCGATCGCCAGGCCGCCCCCGAGCAGGGCCAGGGTGGCCCCGAGGCGCCGGCTCATATCATCGTCCCGTGGCGGCGTGGCTGAACGAGGCGAAGAGGGTCGACACCGCCGTCTATGCGGCCGTCGCCGGGACCGAGACGCCGGCCCTCGATGCGGCGATGCGAACGCTCTCGCGGGCCGCCGACCACAGCAAGCTCTGGTTCGGCGCCGCGGCGGGGCTGACGCTGCTCGGCGGCCCGGACGGCCGCCGCGCCGCGATCCACGGCGTTGCCGCCCTCGGCCTCGCCTCGGCCTTCGCCAACCTCGTTGCCAAGCCGCTGACCACCCGTCGCCGGCCCGAGCGCGAGGAGCTCGAGGTGCTGTCCCGCCGTCACGTGCCGATGCCGCGCTCGAGCTCGTTCCCCTCCGGCCACACCGCCTCGGCCTTCGCTTTCGCGACCGGCGCCGGCGCCGTGCAGCCGGCGCTCTCGGCGCCGCTGCGGGCGCTGGCGACGCTGGTCGGCTACTCGCGCGTGCATACCGGCGTCCACTATCCCGCAGACGTGCTCGCCGGCGCCTTCATCGGCGTCAGCGCCGCCGAGCTGGCCAAGCGCCTGCTCGCCGCGCGCTGAGGACGAACATCGGCCTAAAGCGGTGTCATCGCCGCTCGCCGCCGGTTTGAGATCGCCCGCATGGCCCGGTCGAGCTTCCTCGCTGGCTGATCCTCTCCTTCCACGAGCTCGTCGCCAGCGGCGCCGCTGGCGGTCAGCAGACCAACAAGCGACCTTCACAGCGATGGTCGAAAAGATCGCCCTCAGCAACCTCGCGGTGAAGACGGTCGCCGGGGCGCTGGAGAGCTGACGGCGAGCGGTCAGGCAGCGCGCACGGCACTGCCGCGGACCAGCGGCGCGACGATCGGCGGCGCCTTCGGCAGCCGTCCGTGCTGGACCTCGCCCAGCTCGAAACTGGAGGCGGAGATCGCGGCGACCGTGTCGCGATTGCAGTGGCAGCCGTCGCCGAGGAAGCGCCAGGGCTTCTCGAGCCGATCCTGCCAACGCGCCAGCCCCGCGTCCTCGGCGCGGACGTGCTCGAGGAAGAGCAGCTGGCCGCCCGGCTTCAACACCCGGGCCGCCTCGGCCAAGGCCGCGGCCGGGTCGGGGATCGTGCAGAGGACCAGCATCGCCACCGCCGTGTCGAAGCTCCCCTCCTCGAAGGGCAGGTGCTCCGCGGGCGCTTCGAGCACTGTCGCGGTGCGCGCCGACTCCGCCAGCTTCGCCCGCAGCTGCTTCGCCATGTACGGGTCGGGCTCGATCATGACCAGGTCCTCGATCGCGTCGGGATAAAGACCAAGGCTGAGCCCGGTGCCGGCGCCGAGCTCCAGCACCCTCCCCCCTGCTTCCGCGAGCAGCTCACGGCGCATCTCCCGCAACCCGGCCTCTTCGGTCGCCTTGAGGCCGCGGTCATACATGGCCGCAAAGGCGCGGCCCCAAGTCTGCTCGTAGATCCGTCCCATCGTCGTTTGCTGAGTTGAGCCGCCTATGACCGGGCTAAATCGGGCAACCGCCTCAGGCGGCGTCGCGCTGGGCGGGCTCCGGCGCCGTGACTGAAGCCTCCTCAAGGCCCGGCTCGCTGGCCGCGGCGCGCTCCTCATAGGCCTGGCGGGCACCGTGGTCGACCTCGAACATCAGCTTGTCGGCCTTCATCAGCCGGCCGATCGCCTCGTTGGCGCGGCGCGGCAGCAGCGCCGCGAAGCGGGTCACGACAGCGTTCGATTTCGGCACGTAGACGTCGAAGCGGCCGAGCTCGAGCGCGTCGGCGATCTCGTTGGCGACGTCCTCGGCCTCGACCGGTTTGATCAGTTTCTGGCCGACGCCGGCGGTCAGTTCGGTGTTGACCACCGTCGGCATCACGCAGTGGACTTCGACGCCGCTGCCGCGCAGCTCGCCCTTGACGGCCTCGCAGATCCCGACCACCGCGTGCTTGGTGCCCGAGTAGGTGGCGATACCGGGGATCGCCGTTTTGCCGGCCTGTGAGGCGATGTTGACGATGTGGCCGCTGCCGCGGGTGCGCATCCGCTCGATCGCCAGCTGGGTGCCGACGATGACGCCGTAGATGTTGATGTCGAGCTGGCGCTTGATCGAGGCGTCGGACTCGTCGACGATCGCCGTCACCGGCATGATCCCGGCGTTGTTGACGACGACGTCGACCGGGCCGAGCTGGCGCTCGGTCTCGTCGAGGAACTCGGCGAAGGAGCCGCGGTCGGTGACGTCGAGCGGCAGCGCGATCGTGCCGCCTCCCAGCCCCGCCGCGGTCTGCTCGGCCAGCTCCAGCTCGAGGTCGCCGATGGCGACGCGGCAGCCTTTGCGCACCAGTGCCGTCGCGGTCGCCTTGCCGATCCCCCGGGCGCCGCCCGTGATCGCCACGACCTTGCCGCTCAGTGAACGCCGCTGCTTCGCCATCGGTGAGCCTCCTGGTTGTGCGGCGGGCCCTAGCTCGCCGGCTTGTAGACGGTGACCACGGCGGCGCCGCCGAGGCCGATGTTGTGCTGGAGCGCCACCTTGGCGCCCTCGACCTGGCGCTTGTCCGCGTCGCCGCGGAGCTGCCAGGTAAGTTCGGAGCACTGGGCGAGGCCGGTGGCGCCGAGCGGGTGCCCCTTGGAGATGAGACCGCCGGAGGGGTTGACGACGACGTCGCCGCCGAAGGTCGTGGCTTCCGCCTCGACCAGCTTGTGCGCCTCGCCCTCGGCCGCGAAACCGAGCGCTTCGTAGGTGATCAGCTCGTTGGCGCTGAAGCAGTCGTGCAGCTCGCAGACGTCGACTTCGGCGGCGGCGACCTGGGCCTCCTCGTAGGCCCGGTCGGCGGCCAGCTTCGACATGTCGGAGCCGACGATCGTCATGCAGTTGGCGTCCTCGGCGAAGGTCGAGGAGAGGTCGGTGACCATCGACTGGCCGGCGATCTCGATCGCGCGGTCCCAGAGGTCGTGCTCGTCGACGTAGCGCTCGGAGGCGACGATCGCGCAGGCCGAGCCGTCGGAGGTCGGCGAGCACTGCAGCTTGGTCAGCGGGTCGTGGATCATCCGCGCGCCCTTGATGTCCTCCAGCGAGTACTCGTCCTGGAACTGGGCGTAGGGGTTGTTGACCGAGTGCTTGTGGTTCTTCCAGCCGATCCAGGCGAAGTGGTCGGCGCTCGAGCCGTACTTCTCCATGTGGTCGCGACCGGCGTTGCCGAACATCTGCGGCGCCGGCGGCGACTGCTCCGGCTCGCGGATCTCGAACATCCGCATCGCGTGCTTGTCGAGTGCGTTGGTGCGGTCGGTGTACTTGACCCCGAGGCTGCCCGGCTCCATCTTCTCGAAGCCGAGCGCCAGGGCGCAGTCGACGAGGCCGCCCTTGACCGCCTGGCGGGCCAGGAACAGGGCCGAGGAGCCGGTCGAGCAGTTGTTGTTGACGTTGACGACCGGGATCCCGGTGAGGCCGAGCTGGTAGAGCGCCCGCTGGCCGTAGGTCGAGTCGCCGTAGCAGTAGCCGGCGTAGGCCTGCTCGACGTCGGTGTAGGGAATGCCAGCGTCGGCGAGCGCCTTCTCGCCGGCCTCTTTGGCCCAGTCGGGGTAGTCACCCTCCTTGGTTCCGGGCTTCTCGAACTTGGTCATGCCGACACCGATGACGAACGTGCGGTTGCTCAACTGTCTCTCCTCGAAGTCTCCCGCGCCTGGCGGAGTTTGGCTGCGTAGCCAGGAATCTAGCGCGCCGGCGCTTCGGGTGGGACCGGCGGCGGCCTCAGGACCTTGAACCTGAGGTCCCTCCCCCGCTCCGGGTCGGGCCAGATGACGAAGGCGAGGAAGGTGATGAGGAGGCCGACGGCGGTGCCGATCAGGCGCAGCTTGTCGGCTTCCCAGGTCGGCTCGCCGAGGGTGTCGGTGAGGAGGACGACGTAGACCGTGATCGCCGCCGTGAACAGCGCGTACTGGACCGTGAGCAGGCCGAGCGCCAGCGCCGTGGCGATGGTGAGGACGACCACGACGACGGCATCGCTGTAGCCGAAGGATTCGGCGATCGCCGTGGCGATGATCAGGCCGAGCACGGTGCCGGCGGCCCGCAGGACGATCCGCAGATAGGTTTCGTCGCGGTCGGGCCGCATCACGAAGAGGATCGTCAGCGGGATCCAGAAGCCGTGGTTGTCCATGTCGAAGGCCCGGTAGATGGCGACACCGACCGCCAGCGAGGCGCCGAAGCGGAGCGCGTGGCGGAGGTTTTCCGAGCCGAGGTTGAAATTCGAGGCGAAGGCGGCGGCGACTTCGCGCCGGTCCCAGCCACTTGGCTCCCCGCGCCGGCAGCGCTCGACGACGGCCCAGACGAGCAGCGACCAGAGCACCTGGGTGAGCCCGCCGACCGTGCCCCAGAGCAGCGCCGGCAGCGCCTCGTCGCCCGCGAGGAAGAGGCCCTGGGAGACGAGCAGGGTCAGCGCCGCCACCAGCCCGTAGATGGCCAGGCGCACCGAGTAGGAGAAGCAGTAGCCGGCAAGCGCCCCGACCAGGGCCATCGCCAGCACCGCCACCGGCGCCGACTGCGAGGTGAGGATGCCGAGCGCCGCCATCACGCCGACCAGCGGCGCGGCGGCGGCCTGCCAGGCGGCGCGCGGCCCGGCCGGCGCGTCGAGCCCGGCGAAGCCGGCGAACATGGCGCCGGTGGCAACCGCCCCCTGGGTCGGGGCGTTGAAGCCGAGCTCGACGGCGAGGGAGGCGCCAACCGGGATCGCGATCAGGGCGCCGCGTCGCAGCGACGGCCCGGGCTCGCCGGGCCCGATCGAGAACAGCGGCGAGGCGCGCAGCCGCGTCGCCCGGCCGGAGGCGTTGAACAGCCCGCCGTCGCTCGGGTCGGCAGAGGGCTCGCCAGGGCTATTCTCAGGGGTCTTGGTCACCGCGGTTCTCAGCTCCGATCCTGCCGCTGGAGTGGGCATCTTCGCCGCCCTCGCGGCGGGAGTCGTCTCCTTCCTCTCCCCCTGCGTGCTTCCTCTCGTCCCCGGCTACCTCTCGGCCGTGACCGGCGTCTCCGCCGCCGAGCTCGACGACGCCGGCTGGCGCCGCGTCCTCGGCCCCAGCCTCGTCTTCGTCGCCAGCTTCTCGGCGATCTTCATCCTGCTCGGCCTCACCGCCACCGGCCTCGGCTCCTTCCTCAGCGAAAACAAGCAGCTGCTGACGACGATCTCGGGGGTCCTGATCATCGCCATGGGGGTGCTCTTCGTCGCCTCCCTCTTCGTCACCCGGCTCAACCGCGAGTGGCACGTCGACGGCCTGCTCGAGCGCGCCGGCAAGGGCGGCCCGATCGTCGCCGGCGCCGCCTTCGCGATCGCCTGGACCCCCTGCATCGGCCCCACCCTGGGCGCGATCCTCTCCGCCGCCGCGGTCTCCGGCTCGGCCGCCAAGGGCGCCCTGCTGCTGGCCGTCTACTCCGCCGGCCTGGCGATCCCCTTCATCCTCACCGCGCTCGCCTTCTCCCGCATGACCACCGCCTTCGCCGTGGTCAAGCGCCATTACCAGCTGATCGTCGCCGTCGGCGGCGTGATCCTGATCGCGATGGGCGTCCTCATCCTCACCGGCGGCTTCGTCCAGCTCAACATCGAAGCCCAGAACTGGCTCTCGGAACTCGGCCTGGACTTCTGGAACTCGGTCTGAGCACCGTGCGTCTGCTCCTACCCGTCCTATAGACGGGTTACTGCAGACGCGCGATCAGTTGTTGACCGGCGCGACGGTCTCGAGCTCTTTGCCGACCGCCTCGATGACCTCGAGCCCGCTGTCGTCGACGTCGCGGGAGCAGACGATGCGGAAGCGGCCGGTGCCGAGCTCCGCGTCGGGCAGGAGCGGCAGGCCGCGGATGTGATCCCAGCCCAGCCGTTCGATCTCGAACGGGTTCATCCGCACCTCGGCCGCCGGGAACGGGCAGTTCGCGTTGTGCTGGTCGATCGCCTTGGAGATCGCCTCCAGGTTCTTCGCCTCCGGGGATGCCACGCCGCAAGTCTAGGTCCTAACCGCCGAGGAACGAGGAGGACGAGCGTTGTTCGCTCCCGCGGATCCCGTCCCTCTCCTCTCCTACCATCGACCAGTGGCCGCTGTAAGGACGATCGCGCACCTCGACATGGACGCCTTCTACGCGTCGGTCGAGCTGCGTAAGCGGCCGGATCTGCGGGGGAAGCCGGTGGTCGTCTGCGGGTCGGGGCCGCGGGCGGTGGTGACGACGGCGAGCTATGAGGCGCGGAAGCTGGCGGGGATCCACTCGGCGATGCCGGCGGCGGTGGCGCGGCGGAAACTGCCGGACGCGATCTACCTGAAGCCCGACTTTCCCGCCTACCGGGAGGCCTCGGCGCAGGTGATGGAGGTGCTGCGGCGCAACGTCGAGATCGTCGAGGTGGTCGGGCTCGACGAGGCCTACCTGGACCTGACCGGGATCTTCTCGCCGAAGGCGACGATGCGGCGGGTCGCGGCCGAGATCCGGCGCGACACCGGGCTCACCTGCTCGATCGGGATCTCCGAGAGCCGGATGCTGGCCAAGATCACCAGCGAGCTGGGCAAGCCGGCGGGGCTGGTCGTGCTCTCGCGCGAGGACGCTCTGGAGCGCTTCGCCGCGGAATCGCCCGGGCTGGTGCCTGGGATCGGGCCGAAGACGGTGATCAAGCTGCAAGGGATGGGAGTCCACACGCTCGCCGACCTCAGGGGACGCGAGCGCGAGGAGCTCGAATCCTCCTTCGGCCCCCGCTCCGGCGCCTGGCTGCACGCCCGCGGCCGGCTCTGGGACGAGACCCCGATCACGGTCTCCCGCGAGACCAAATCGCAATCGGTGGAGACGACCTTCGACGTCGACGTGCGCCAGCGGGGCGAGCTCGAGTCGATCCTCGCCGAGCAGTCCGCCGAGCTCTGCCGGCGGCTGCAAAAACGCGAGCTCGAGGGGCGCACGATCGGGATCAAGGTCCGGCTCGACGACTGGACCAACGTCACCCGCTCCCACACCGTCGAGGAGCCGACCAACGACCCGGACGTGGTCGGGCCGCTGGCCCTGGAGCTGCTGCGCGCTTACGACCCGCAGCGCCCGGTCCGCCTGCTCGGCGTCCGCGTCGCCTCCTTCAGCGGCGACGAGGTGGTCGCGGACGAGCCGGTCGGCGGACAGCTCCAGCTCGGCCTCACAGGCTGATCCGCGGTTCCCTGCCCACCGATGTCGTGGAAAGCGAACCGCGGAACGCGGAAACGCCGCCGGATTGACTTCCGCGGTTCCAAATCCAGCCATTTCGTGGAAAAGGAACCGCGAAGCGGGGTGTCGGGACGTCGTTCCGAACCGGCGCTCAGCGGTTGGCCAGCACCGTGCCCACGCCGGGGAAGCCGAGGCGCTCCTTGGTCGCCTCGGTGAGGTCGTAGTCGCGGCCGGCGACGTAGGGGCCGCGGTCGATCACCGGCACCGTCACCGAGCGGCCGTGGTAGCGCAGCTTCACCTTGGTCCCGCAGGGCAGCGTCTTGTTCGCGACGCCCAGCGTCCGGGCATCAGGGTGCCGCCACAGGCGACGCCGTTGCCGTAGAGGCCGGGGCCGTAGTAGGAGGCGCCGGCCTGGCGGTAGCTGGTGAGGCGGCGGGCGACGCTGACCGCGCCGCGCGTGTGGGCGCCGTGGACGCCGAAGGCACGCACGGCGTAGTTGCCGATTCCGTCGGGCGACCAGCGCAGGGCGAAGGTCCCGTCGGCCCTGGTGGTCGTGCGCAGCACCCTCGTGCCGGGGCCGCTGAAGACGACCTTGACCCGGTGGCGCCCGCTCGGGCGCACCTTGCCGTGGACGGCCACCCCGTTGCCGCCGAGCACGCTGTGCCCGGAGAGGTGCAGGGAGACATGGGACTCGACCCGCTTGGGTGCGATGCTGGTGCGAACTGGTTGGCCGCGGCCGGCGCAATGCCGATCGTCAGCGCGGTGGCGGCTGCCACCACGGGCAGGAGGTATCGCATCTGTGTCGCTCGCTTTCTCGGCTGCCTACGGGGTTAGCTGACGGGCTCGCGGACGCCGGCACGGTGCCTGGCGCTCGCTACGGGCGGCTCGCCGCCCGATTCGCCCCGGCCACGGCACAGCGCCGTGGCAGTTGGGTCCCCCGATCCCCGCCGCGTTGCGCGAGGGGACTCGGCAGATGGGGTTCGTTTCGTTTGTGAGCAAACACCGTAGAAGCGCTCATGCAGCGCTTACGTGACCGCCCTCACACCCCTCCGGATCGGCAAGCGAGCATGCAAATGGCTTCGCAAAGCGGAAATAGCGAGCTCTTTCGTGCCTGGACAGGTATGCGAAGATGAACCCGTGGGCACCGAAAGACTGACCGGACTTGATACTTCCTTCCTGCACATGGAGCGCGCCGGCGCCCATATGCACGTCGCCTCGACCAGCATCTTCGAGGGCCCGGCGCCGACCCACGCCGAGTTCCGCGACCACATCGGCTCGCGCCTGCACCTGGTCCCGCGCTTCCGCCAGAAGCTGCGCTTCGTCCCCTTCGACCAGGGGCGGCCGGTCTGGGTCGACGACCCTCACCTCAACCTCGAGTACCACGTGCGCCAGAGCGCGCTGCCGGCGCCCGGCTCCGAGGAGCAGCTGCGCAACCTGGCGGCGCGGATCTTCTCCCAGCAGCTCGACCGCAGCAAGCCGCTCTGGGAGCTGTGGCTGGTCGAGGGGCTGCGCGACGACCGCTTCGCGATCATCGGCAAGAGCCACCACGCGCTGGTCGACGGCGTCTCCGGCGTCGACATCACCACCGTCCTCTTCGACCTCGACGCCGAGCCGCAGGGCAAGCCTTCCTCCACCCCGCGCCTGGCTCGCCCGGCCGGAACCGACCGACCTGAAGCTGCTCAGCGACGCCTGGAAGGAGCGCCTGACCAGCCCGCCGGAGATCGTCCGCGGCGTCCGCGCGGCGCTGCGCGGCCCGCGCCAGGTCCTGCGCGGCGCCCGCGACACCTCGAAGATGATCGGCGCCGGCATGGCCGCGCCCAGCAGCGTCTTCAACGTCGAGATCGGCCCCCACCGCCGCTTCGCGATCACCCAGGCCGACCTGGCCGAGCTGAAGCGGGTCAAGGACGCCCACGGCGGCACCGTCAACGACGTCATCCTCTCGATCGTCGCCGGCGGCATCGGCAAGTACCTGCGCGCCCGCGGCCACGACACCGAGGGGCTGGAGCTGCGGGCGATGGTCCCGGTCAGCGTCCGCGCCGAGGAGGAGCACGGCGCCCTCGGCAACCGCATCTCGGCGATGATGGCGCCGCTGCCGGTCTGGTCCGAGGACCCGGTCGAGCGGCTGCACGTCGTCTCCGGCGAGATGGGCGACCTGAAGAACTCCGGCCAGGCCGTCGGCGCCGAGATCCTGACCAAACTGACCGACTTCGCGCCCTCGACGATCGCCTCGCAGGCGGCCCGCCTGCAGCCGGCGCAGCGCTTCTTCAACCTCGTCGTCACCAACGTGCCGGGGCCGCAGTTCCCGCTCTACGTGCTCGGCCGCAAGATGGAGTCGATCTTCCCGATGGTGCCGCTGGCCCGGCGCCAGGCGCTCTGCGTCGGGATCATGTCCTACAACGGCCAGGTCAACTTCGGCCTGATCGGCGACTACGACGCGATGGCCGACCTCGACAGCTTCGCCCTCGACCTCGAGGCGGCGACCGCCGAGACGATCGCCACGGCGCCGGCGAAGCCCAAGGGCGCCAAGGCGAAGAAGGCGAAGGCCGCGGCCTCTTCCAACGGCACCAGCGCCGTCGCCTCCGAGTCGCGCTCCTAGCGCCAGTCGCTAGCGGATCAGCTGCCGCGGACCTCGAACGGGACCTGGTCGGTCAGGTAGCGCCAGTCGAGGCGGCGGGCGCTGAAGCCGTCGGCGCTGGCGTCGGCGTTGACGACCACGGCGGTGATGCGGCTGAAGCGGCCGGGGTCGCGCGAGGCGCACCGTCGAGCTTGCCGCCGCCGCGGCTGTAGTCGAGGCGGGTGACGGTGCGGCCGCTGGCGCTCGCTGCCGATGCGGCCGACCAGGGCCAGGCCGGCGGCGGTCCCGCGCGGCGCCGTCGCCCGCGACGACGACGGCGCGGCCCGCCGCGGCGCGCGCACCCGCAGCAGCTGCGAAGGTGGTGTGGTTCAGCAGCCGGGTCAGCGGCTCGGCCGTCGAGCGGCAGCGAGCCCTGCCGCGGCATGTCCGGGTAGAGCGCCGCCCTCGCGGAAGCCCTCGCCGGTGCGCCACTCGGCGACGGCGGCGGCGAAGCGGGCGAAGTCGTGGCTGAAGGTCGGAGCGCGCCGGCGGCGCGGATCGCCGATTCGTAGGCGTCGACCGAGAAGCCGCCGGGCCGGACGTGGATCGCCCGCGCCCAGGCCTGGCGCACGATCGCGGCGCCGTAGCGGTGTGCCAGCCACTCGTTCCAGACCGCCGAGCCGTACTCCTTGATCGAGCTCGTGGTCAGCGGCGTGTCCCAGCGCTTGACCCAGCGCCGCACGTAGCGCAGGTAGTCGTCGATGTCGTTGTAGACCTGGTCCTCCATCCAGGTCGCGGTCGACTCGGCGAACCAGGCGTCCTGGAAGGCGTCGTAGCCGAACTGGAGGATGTGGTTGTACTCGTGGGCGAGGGTCACCTCGAGGTCGTCGGCGGCCGTGGTGCCGGGGAACTCGAAGGCGCTGTAGTCGTTGTCGAGGACCAGGTAGCCGTGCAGGCGGCGCGGGAGCGGGTGCTCCTTGCTCGCCTGGCCGCGGTCGGGGGCCGCGTAGCCGAACAGTTCGCCGCCGATCTGGGAGAGGTAGATGTCGGTCTTGCCGTCGCCCCCGCCGCTGGCGGCCGTCGCTCTTGGGCTCGCGCCAGCCGAGCTTGTCGTTCTCGACTTCGTGCACGTGTTCGGCGATCTGCAGCACCTGCTCGACGAAGTCGGGGACGCCGTTGCCGTCGCGTGTCGGTGAGGTTGGGCGCGTCGATCCCCTCGGCCACCCAGTGGACGCAGAAGTGGCGCCCGCAGTTGGGCGATTTCGGCGCCTGCGGCACGGTGTAGGCGTTGCGGTTGGGGTCGGGGTCGTCGGTCGGCCGCCGGCGGGCTTCGGTCGGCCGCGGCTTCGGCGCGATGAACGGCTTCTGGCTCGGCGAGGCGAGGCTGGGCGACCGCCGTCGGCGAGGCCGACCGAGGCCGGCGGCAGCGGCCGGCGCGGCGGCCAGCAGCAGGAGCGCAGCCACCGAGAAACCGACCAGGTGGCGACGGCGGTCCCGCATCGGCTGGACCCTAGCGGGCGCCTCGGCCCGCTCCGCCACCCGCGGCGGCGATACTTCCGGCGGTGATCGCCGCAGCCGATGCGCATAGCCCTCGCCCAGATCGACCCCACCGTCGGCGACATCGACGGCAACGCGGCCAAGATCGCCGAGTGGATCGGCCGCGCCCGCGAGGCCGGCGCCGAGCTGACGATCTTCCCCGAGCTCTGCGTGCCCGGCTACCCGGCCGAGGACCTCTACCTGAAGCGCCACTTCCTCGAGGCCAACCGGCGCGCGGTCGAGGAGCTGGCCCGCGGGGTCGAGCGGGATGACGGTGCTGGTCGGCTTCGCCGAGCCGGCCGCCGAGCGAGCGGCGACTCGCGCCGCGCCCACAACTCGCTCGCCGTCCTCGCCGACGGCGCCGTGCGCGCGCGTCTACCGCAAGAACCGGCTGCCCAACTACGCCGTCTTCGACGAGCAGCGCTACTTCGTCCCCGGCGACCGAGCCGCTGACGATCGAGGTCGGCGGCACCCGGGTCGGGCTGACGATCTGCGAGGACGTCTGGGCGCCGGGCCCGCCGGCGCAGACCGAGGCCGAGCAGGGGGCGAAGCTGATCGCCAACCCGTCGGGCTCGCCCTACCACCGCGGCAAGGGCCGCGAGCGGGTGGAGATGTTCGCCGAGCGCTCGCGCGCCTACGGCGCCTACTTCGCCTTCTGCAACCTGGTCGGCGGCCAGGACGAGCTCGTCTTCGACGGCCAGAGCCTGGTCACCGACCCCAGCGGCGAGCTGATCGCCCGCGCCGCCCAGTTCGAGGAGGAGCTGCTGGTCTGCGAGATCCCGGCGGCGGCGCCCGGGCCGCTGGCCGAGCCGCTCTCCGACCTCGACGAGGTCTACGGCGCGCTGGTCCTGGGCCTGCGCGACTACGTCGCCAAGAACGGCTTCGGCCACGTCGGCGTCGCCCTCTCCGGCGGCATCGACTCGGCCCTGGTGGCGCTGCTCGCCGCCGACGCGGTCGGCCCCGAGCGGCTCAGCTGCGTGGTCATGCCCTCGCCTCATTCCAGCTCTGCAACCCAGGGCGACGCCCGAACTATCGCCGCCAACCTCGGCTGCGAGCTGATCGAGATCCCGATCGAGCCGATGATGGGCGGCTACGAGCGGGCCCTGGCCGGCTATCTGAACCCCGGCGAGGCGCCGGGGATGGGCGAGGAAGCGCCGCCGCACGACCCGGCGCGGCCCTCCGAGCCCGACCTCGCGGCGGAGAACATCCAGGCGCGGATCCGCGGCAACCTGATGATGGCGCTCTCCAACCGCCACGGCTGGCTGGTCCTGACCACCGGCAACAAGAGCGAGATGTCGGTCGGCTACGCGACCCTCTACGGCGACATGGCGGGCGGCTTCGCGGTGATCAAGGACGTGCCGAAGGGGCTCGTCTACGACCTGACCCGGCGCCGCAACGAGCGCGCCGGCGAGCGAGCTGGTGCCGGCCTCGGTGATCGAGCGCGCCCCCTCGGCCGAGCTGCGCCCCGACCAGCTCGACAGCGACTCCCTCCCCCCTACGACCTGCTCGACCGCATCCTCGAGGCCTACGTCGAGCGCGACCAGGGCCGCGAGGAGATGATCGCCGCCGGAATGCCGGCGGCGACGGTCGACGACGTGATCCGCCTCGTCGACCGCTCCGAGTACAAGCGCCGCCAGGCGGCACCGGGAATCCGGATCACCCCGCGCGCCTTCGGCAAGGACCGCCGGCTGCCGATCACCAACCGCTTCGGCGGTTAGCTGCGGCAACGGCCTGACGGCGATGGTCATCTGCGCGAGGGCGCAGAGCTTGCCCGTCGTCGTTCAGCACTTCGGCGTCCCAGACCCAGGTGGTGCGGCCGCGGTGGCGGGCCCTGGCCTTGACTTCGGCGCCGCCCTCGGTGACCGGGCGGATGAAGTTGACGCTGATCGACTGGCCCATCGCCATCATCCCCTCGGTCGATCACGGCCAGCGCCGTCGCCCGCGAGCAGATGCTCTCGACCAGGGTCGACATGACGCCGCCGTGCAGGAGGCCGACCGGCTGGCGCAGCTCGTCGCGCAGCTCGATCCGGACCCGGGCGTGGTCGGGATCGTCGTCGAGCCACTCGGTGCCGATCAGCTCGTCGAAGTGGGAAAGCAGCCCGCGCGGGTCGTCGGCCATCGGCGCCAACCCTAGCGGGGCCGAGATTAAGCTTTCGCGACCCCTTGCCGCGAGCGTCCACCGCGTCGCCCCGGCCGCGTAGGGTTCCGGGCCGGGATGGAGCTGAGCAACGACCAGAAGGCGATCCTGCGGCTGCTCGCGCAGCGCGGCGCAGCCGGCTACGAGGACCTCAGCGCCCTGCTGGGGATCAGCGCCGACGAGGTTCACGAGCGGGCACAAGCCGCGGCGGCCCAGCTCGAGGCCGACGGGATTCCGGCGCCCTCGATCCCGCCGCCAGGAGCGGCGACGCCCGGAGCCGCGGCCGAGCCGGTCGCACCCGCACAGCCGGCGGCCCCCAGCGAGCCCGAGGCGCCGGCCGAGCCGACCGCACCTGCGTCCGCCCCCCTCCCGTCGAGCCCGATCCGCCCGCGCCGGCGAGGCCGAAGCCGGCCACCCCACCGCCGCCCGCACCCGCCGCCAAGGCCAAGCCCTCCCAACCGCCCAAGCTCGCGCTGCCCAAGAGCGGCGGCGCCCGCGCCGCGCTGGCCGCCGGGGTCGCGATCGTGGTGGCGCTGATCATCGTCCTCGCGGTCAGCGGTGGCGATAACTCCGGCGACCCCACGACCTCAACGACCGCGCTGAGCGAAGGCAGCAGCAACGCCGAAGAAACGATCAGCGCCGGCAACAACCCGAAACTGACCCAGGCCGTCCTCGGGCCCGTCGACGGCGGCGACGCCAAGGGCGTCGCCACCTTCGGGCGGGTCAAGAACTCGCTGGCGCTGCAGGTCGAAGCCGAAGGCCTGGAGCCGACCGGGAAAGGCCAGTCCTACACGGTCTGGCTCTACGAGTCCCCGCAGAAAATGCTGCCGCTGGCCTCGACCGCGGTCGCCGCCAACGGCAAGATCGGCGCCCAGGTCGAGGTCCCGACCGAAGTGCTCGGCCTACCTCGCCAACGAAACCTTCGACCAGCTCGACATCTCCCTGACCGACGACGCCACCCTGAAAGCCTCGCTGGCCAAGGCGACGAAGGAAAAGAAGGCGCCGATCTACACCGGCACCGACGTCCTGCGCGGCACGATCACGCGGCCCGATCGTCGGCGCCGCCAAGCAAGAAGCCGAAGCCGGCAAGTAGGACTAGGAGTCGGGCAGCAGCTTGCCCGGGTTCATGATCCCGGTCGGGTCGAGCTGGTCCTTGACCGCGCGCAGCACGTCGAGGCCCGTCCTCCCCACCTCCGCCTCCATGTAGGGAGCGTGGTCGCGGCCGACCGCGTGGTGGTGGGTGATCGTGCCGCCGCTGGCGACGATCGCCTCCGAGGCGGCCCGCTTGACCTGGCGCCACTGCTCGAGCTCGGCGCCGTGGCGGCGAGCGGGCGATGAAGGTGAAGTAGAGCGAGGCGCCGTCGGCGTAGGCGTGCGAGAGGTGGCAGAAGACGAGGCCGGGCGTTCCCTGGCCGTCGAGCGAGCCGTGGATCGCCGCGCGCGACCGCGTCGTGCAGCTCGCCGAGCCGGCTCCAGGTGTGCGAGGTCTCCAGCGTCTCGACCATCGCCCCCATGCGCCATCAGCGTGTCGCGCAGGTAGGGGCCCTGGTAGCGGCCGTGCTCCCAGGAGCGGCCGGCGGCCTGGCCGAGGTAGGCGGCGCCGCCGGAGCGCAGCGCCCGCACGGCGAGCGCCCGCCGCCGCGCCACCGACTCCTCGTCGCCCTCGTGGCCGACGATCATCAGCGCCCCGCCGCGAGCGTTTGCGCAGGCCGAGGTAGCCGCCGAAGAGCCGGCCGGCCGCGCCGCGCGGGCCCGACAGCGCCAGCGAGCCCTGCGTCTCCTCCTCGTCGGAGACGCGGACGACGTCCGGCAGTCCGGGGCCCTGGGCCAGCGCCCGCACGATCTCGGTGCCGGCCTCGAAGCTCTCGGCCATCCAGGCCTCGTAGCGGCGCACCGCCGGCGCCGGCCGCACCCGCACGGTCACGTCGGGGATCACGCCGAGCACGCCCTCGGAGCCGACGATCAGCTCCCGCAGCGCCGGCCCGGCGGCGGTGTGCGGCGTTTCCAGGGTCTCGCATGTCGCCGGCGGGGGCGAGCAGGCGGACCGAGCTGACCAGGGCGTCGAAGCGCCCGTAGCCGCTCGAGGCCTGGCCGGCGGAGCGGGTCGCGGCGAAGCCGCCGATCGTCGCGTACTCGAAGGACTGCGGGAAGTGGCCGAGGGTCAGGCCCTCGCGCCCCAGCGCCGCCTCCGCCTCCGGCCCGCGCAGGCCGGCGCCGAGGCGGGCGGTCAGCGAGCGGCGGTCGACGGCGACGTCGCGCAGGGCGGCCAGGTCGAGGCTGATCAGGCGCTGGTGGGCACCGCGCAGCGGCTCGACCCCGCCGACGACGCTGGTGCCGCCGCCGAACGGGACCACGGCGATGCCCTCGCCGGCGCAGACGTCGAGGACGCGGCGCAGCGCCTCGGCGTCGGGCGGGAGGACGACGGCGTCGGGCGCCGCCTCGAGGCTGCCGCCGCGCATCCGCGCCAGGTCGGCGTAGCCGCGCCCGCTGGCGTGCCGCAGCCGGTCCTCGTTCGAGGTGAAGATCGCGTCCGCCCCGACCGCCTCGGTCAGCGCCGCCGGCAGCGGCTCGGCCGCGGGCAGCTCGAAGTCCTCGCAGCTGGCGCGCCAGCGGCCACGGCTCCAGCTCGCCGATCCGCTCCCGCAGCACCCCCTGCGCCTCCGCGTCGAGCTCCGGCGCGATCGCCGGGTCCCCCCACCCCCACCAGTTCGAGTCGCGCCGCGGCTGCGTCATCGCCGACCCCTGGTCGACTTTGTTCCCCATAGCGGACGCAAAGTCGCCCAGGCCGCTCACGTCAGCGCCCCCTCGATGCCGTCGAGCGCCTCGTCGAGGATCTCGCCCTGGCCGCGGCGCATCATCGGCGAGCCCAGGCGCGACATCCCTTTCAGGGTCTGCACCGAGCTGAGGTCGACCTGGGTGCCGTCGCCGCTCTCGCGCAGGGCGATCTCGATCCGTGAGCTGCGCAGGTGGCGGGCGAAGGGCGTGCCCTCGAGCTCCTGCTCCCAGACGTAGCGCTCGTTCTCGGCCGAGCTGACGCAGCGGAAGTCGGCCCGCACCCCGCGGCCCTCGCTCGTCTCCAGCACCTTGGTCCACTGGCTGCGGCGGCCGCTGCCGCGCTGCTCGACGTTCTCGACCCGGCCCGTGCGCGGCCACCAGCGCGGCAGGCTGTAGGGATCGGAGACGAGGCTCCCAGACCTCCGCGCGACGCGGGCGCTGCGCGATCGTGCGGCGCGGCGGGTCACGCCGTGGCACCGAGCCGCGGCGCCGGCCTCGCGCCAGTCGCCGGCGAGGCGGCGCAGGTCGCGGACGAGCAGCAGGTGCTTGAGGTGGCTGACGGTCGCCGCCAGGCTTTCCAGGCTCTGCAGCGCCTCCTTGCGGCGCTCCGGGTTGCGCGAGCGCAGCGACGGGCCCAGCAGCGCTTCCAGCAGCTGCGCCTCGCGGTCGGCGGAGGAGCGGAAGACGCGCAGGTTGCGGGCGCCGACCCCGACCCGCGAGAGCTCGTTGGCGGCGCGGACGATCTCGCGGTCGGTCTCGTCGTAGACGACCTTGCCCTCGCGCTTCTCGGGCTGGACGATGCCGAAGTTCTCGAGCTCGGCGATCAGCTCCTCGCGGGCGCCGGTCTCCTCGACCACCTCGTCGAGGGTCAGGTAGGCGCGCGAGGTGTCGACCAGGATCGCCCGCCGGGCGGCGCCGTTGGCGGGCTTGCGCTCGGAGTCGCCGAGCACCAGGTCGCCGCCGCCGGCCAGCTCCTGGCGGATCACCCGCAGCGGCAGGAACTCGTCGCGCTGCAGGCGCAGGATCGTGCGCAGCCGCTCGACGTCGCTCTGGCTGTAGAGGCGGTAGCCGCCGGAGGTGCGGCGCGGGTTCAGCAGCTTCTGGTCCTCGAGGTAGCGGATCTTCGAGATCGAGACGTCGTCGAACTCGCCCTGGAGGATCTTGCAGACGGCGCCGATCGTCAGCGCCTTGCGCGGGCGGCTGGCCGATTCCGGCGGTCGCGTCGGCTGTTCGGAGACGGGCACGCCTCAGCGCTCCAGGTAGCTGAGCTTGTACTTGCCGACCTGGATCTCGTCGCCGTCGGCGAGCCGGTGCGACTCGATCCGGCGCCGGTTCACGTAGGTGCCGTTGAGCGAGCCGAGGTCGTCGATGTAGAGGCCGTCGCGGCGGCGCACCAGCAGCGCGTGGTTGCGGGAGACGGTGACGTCGTCGAGGAAGACGCCGGCGTCGGGGCTGCGGCCGATGCTGACCCGCTCCTCGTCGATGCTGAAGCTCTCGCCGGCGCGGCCGCCGCCGGCGCGGATCACCAGCGCCGCGCCCGCCTCCTCGACCACCTCCTCGATGTCGACCGGCTGCATGTCGCCGGTGTCGTCGACGGTGTAGGTCATCGTCGTCGGGTCCTCGCCCGACTCCGCCGGCCCGCCCAGGTAGGCACCGCATTTCTGGCAGTAGTTGGCGCCCTCGGGGTTGGCGAACCCGCACTCGGGACAGTGGACGGCCATGGCTGGACTCCCGGCGCTCAGGCGGCGGGGTCGTCCTCCGGCGCCTGCTGGGCCTTGCCGGCGAGGATCTCGGTCAGTTTGCTGACGTCGTCGCCGGAGATCATCGAGTCGCCGCGCTCGTGTTTGTCGCGCAGGCGGTTGACGAGCTCGGCCCGGAGGATGTCGATCTTCCCGTGCAGGACGCGCCGCTTGTAGGAGATCTCGTTCTCCTCCTCGGTGAGCTTGTCGATCAGGTCCTTCAGCTCCTTGTCGCTGAGGGATCCCAGATCGGGAAAGGTGTCCTCCATCTCGCTCCTTAGTCGAAGGAGGCGCAGTCGCCCCCGTTTGCGCAGGCGACGATTATAGGTCGAGAGCGGCCAAAGGTTCAACTGAAGGTTGAAGGTTCGCCGTTTTGGGCGCTCAGCTTGCGGCCCGCTGGCGCGCACCGTGCGCATGCCCGACCCGGGCGTACATGACGGTGGCGAGGATCGCCATCGCCGTGCCCCAGACCACCAGCGCCGTCGCCACCCAGCCGGGCGCGAACAGCGCCAGCCAGATCCCGCCCATGATCGGGAAGACCGAGATCCGCCCCGGCCAGTTGACTTCGATGTCGACCCCGTGCCGGAGGCCGTACTGGGCGAGGTAGAGCATCGCCAGCTCGCGCAGCGCCAGCACCACCAGCAGCCAGCGCGGCAGCAGCTCGAAGCTCCAGCAGACGACGGCGCCGGAGAGGATCGTGAGGCGGTCGACCAGCGGGTCCAGCAGCGCCCCCATGCGGCTGTACTGGCCGGTGACGCGGGCGAGGAAGCCATCGAGGTAGTCGCCGGCGGCGATCGCCCAGAAGACCATCGCGGCGGCGAAGGAGGTGCCGTCGCCGCTGGAGTAGGCGAGGACGAGGAAGAGCGGCAGCGCCGCCAGGCGGACGTAGCCGACGAGGTTGGGGATCGTCCAGGGGTTGAGCGGCTCGCCCCTGCGGGTCCGCTGCGGTTTGGGCCCGCTGCGGTCGAGGCCGAAGAGGCGGCGCACGCGGCCGCGGCCGAAGGGAGCGCGGCTAGGCATCGATGCCCTGGAGAAGCGACAGCGCCCGCGCGGCGGCCTCCTCCACGGGCAGCTCGTGCTCGGCGCCGGAGCCGCGCTCGGAGGCCTCGACGACGCCGTTGGCGAGGCCGCGGCGGCCGACCACGATCCGCAGCGGGCAGCCGAGCAGCTCGGCGTCGGTCAGCTTCTGCCCGGCGCCGGCCTCGCGCTCGTCGTAGAGGACCTCGATCCCGGCCTCGCGCAGCTCCTCGTAGAGCCTGTCGGCGGCCTCGCGCTCCGGCTCCCCCGCCTTGCCGAGGGAGACGAGGTGGACCTGCCAGGGCGCCAGCGCCCGCGGCCAGACGATCCCGCGCTCGTCGGCGCGCTGCTCGATCGCGGCGGCGATGATCCGCGCCGGGCCCATCCCGTAGCAGCCCATCACGACCGGCCGCTCCACTCCGTCCTCGTCGGAGTAGGTGGCGCCGAGCGGCTCCGAGTAGCGGGTGCCGAGCTTGAAGATGTTGCCGACCTCGATCGCCGGCTCGATCGCGATCGCCTCGCCTCCGGGGGTGGTGTCGCCGGCCTCGACCGTGCGCACGTCGAGCTCCTCGAACTCGAAGTCGCGGCCGGGCTGGACCCCGCGCAGGTGGGTGTCGGCGCTGGTTGGCGCCGCAGACGTAGGAGTCGCCGTCGATCGCCGCGTCCTTGATCACCGGCACCTTGGCGCCGACCGGGCCGATGTAGCCGGCCGGGCCGATCTCGGCGGCGATCTCCTCGGCGCCGGCCTGACGGAAGCCGGCCCCGAGCGCGTTGCCGAGCTTGATCTCGTTGAGGCGGTGGTCGCCGCGCAGCAGAACCATGACCAGGCCGCGATCCTCGACGACGACCGGCATCGCCTTGATGAAGGCGCCGTGCGGCAGGCCGAGCTCGGCGGCGACCTCCTCGACCTTCGCCGAGGCCGGGCGTCGAGACCGGCTCGGGCGCGTCCAGCGCCGGCGGCAGCTCGACCGCCTGCGCGGTCGGCCGAGGCGACCTCGACGTTGGCGGCGTAGCCGGGCGCCAGCGCCACCTCGTTCTCGCCGGCGGCGCAGGGCGCCATGTACTCGTCGGCGCCGGAGCCGCCCATCATCCCGACGTCGGACTCGACCTTGTACCAGCGCAGGCCGCAGCGGTCGAGGATGCGCTCGTAGGCGCCCGCCTGCAGCTCGTAGGAGCGCGCCAGTCCCTCCTCGTCGCGGTCGAAGGAGTAGGCGTCCTTCATCGTGAACTCGCGGGTGCGGAGCACGCCGGCCCGCGGCCGCGGCTCGTCGCGCTCCTTGGTCTGGATGTGGAAGAGCATCAGCGGCAGGTCGCGATAGGAGCGGACCTCGCGGGCGACGTGGTCGGTGACCGCCTCCTCGTGGGTCATCGCCAGCACCAGTCGGCGACCCCTTGCGATCCTCGAGCTTGAACAGCTCCTCGATCGCGTAGCGGCCGGTCTTCTGCCAGTTCTCCGCCGGCATCAGCACCGGCATCAGCATCTCCTGGCAGCCGATCGCCTCCATCTCCTCGCGGATGATCTGCTCGACCTTGCGCTCGCACCCGCCAGCCCGCCGGCAGATAGCTCCAGAGCCCGGCCCCGAGCTGGCGGATCAGCCCGGCCCGCACCATCAGCTTGTGCGAGATCGCCTCCGCGTCGGCGGGGGCATCCTTGAGCGTCGGAATGAACGCCTGGGAGAGTCGAGTCACCCGTGAAACCTATCCCGGCTGCTCGAGGGCGGACTTGATCGTCAGCTTTTTGGTCTTCAGGACCTTCGGTTTGCCCTTGCCCTGCTTCTGGGAGGCGTGGAAGGTGAGGTGGAGAACGCCGTCGCGTTTGAGGATCTTCTTGCCCTTGGCGTTGAGCTGGACCGTCACCGTGGCCGACTCGCCGCCTTGCAGGCTGACCGTCTTGCTGCCGACGACGACGCGCTTGGTCGTGCGGGGCGCGCGGTTTCGTCCCCGGGCAAGCCGGTGACGTATTCGTGGGTGTCGAGCAGGTAGACGAGGCTGCAGACGTCCTGCGGCGGGCCGACGCAGATCTGGGTCAGCCGCAGCGCATCCTCTGGCGCAGCTCCGGGATCGTTGACCCGGGCGAACGCCGGTGCCGGCGGCTTTGACCACCTTGGCGCCGCGGGGATCGCGACACCGCTAGCCGCCCGCGGCTCCCGGCCCCCGGATCGCCCGGGTGGCAGCGTGGCGCCGAGGACGCCGGCGAGGCGGCCGACGTAGCCGCTCGGTTTCGCCGTTGACGCCGAACCAGACGTTGCCGTTGCGCGTCCGGCGCGACCGAGAGCGGCGCTTTGCCGGCGCCGAGCTTGTAGACGGTCGCGGTCGGCGGGTCGGTGGGGACGATGCGGACGATCGCGTTCGCTTTGGGGTGCGAGATGAACGCCGAACTCGGCCAGCCAGAGCGTCCCGTCGGGGGCGACGCGGATCGAGCGGGGTTGCGCCGTCGGCAAGAGATCCGGGATCGATCTGAGGTGAGGCTGTACTGGGTGAAGGTCGAGCTGCCGCGGGTCGAACCTGCCGAAGCTGTTCTTGAGCACGTTGGTGAACCAGATCGAGCCGTCGGCGGCGGTGGTGACGCTGAGCACGCCGGTGCCGGTGTTCGAGCCCGAGCAGGTCAACGGCTCGGTTCGCACGGGCTTGACCTGGTACTCCTGGTAGAGGCCGCCCGACGGCCCTGCGCCAGGCGGTATCCGGGGAAGCCGGGGTTTTCCTCGGCGAACCAGGGCGCCCCGTCCTTGCCGATCGTGACGCCGGCGGGCCCGGCGTCGAAGCGGGACGAGTCGGCCGGCACCCCGGTCTGGTGCCAGAGGTCCGGATACTCGTCGATGGCCAGACCGCCGTTGGTGCTGGCGATCCGGTTGCCCGCGTAGGCGGGACCGACGTTGCTGGCGCTGTTCTCGGTGAACCAGGCGGTGCCGCCGGGGGCGATCGCGATGCCGCCGAGTTCGGGAACGCCGGGAACCTGGGCCACCTGCATGCCGCTCGAGGTGCCCGAGGACCATCGCCGCCGGGGTGCCGTAGCCATACGTACCCCTGCTGCGGATGAACCAGACCCGCTGGTTCTCGGCGTCGAAGGCGATATCGCGCATCGAGAAGCCGCAGCAGCCTCGCCAGAGGCTTTCGGCGTGTGGAAGTAGCTGATGCCGCTCGAAGCCCCCGGCGCCGCGAGGGAGGGCGTCAGGCGAGCCAGCTCGGGCGGTTCGGTGAAGAAGTCGGCGGCGTTGGCCCCGAACCAGACGTTGCCACTGGGGTCGGCGACCATGCCGGCGTTGATCCCGCGCGATTCCGGCAGCGGGAAGAATTCAGGCGTGGCCGCGCGCGCGGCGGCGGGCGCCAGCGTGGCGAGCACGCGCGGAGACGGCGAGGACGAGGCGAAGCTTCCCGGACACGGCGCCAGCCTAAGCGCAAAAGGAACCTTTGCGGTTCCTTCAGTCGTTTTTCCGCCCGGCTAGGCCCTCGTGAATCTCCTGCCGGCGGTCGGCGAGGCTCCTCGTCCAGCAGCACCTTGTCCGACTCCCCCCGCTCGACCGCTTCCTTCTCCATCTGCGCGATCTTCTCGGGGGTCAGTTCGCCGGCGTTTTCCTGCTCGATCTTGGCGACCCACTCGGCTCCCTCGCGCGACTCGGCCTCGTCGAACTCGACCTCGCCGCCGCGGTCCAGCGACTTGTCGATCTCTTCGAACAGGGTGTCGACCAGGGTCTCCTGCGGCACCTTCCGCAGCGGTTTGCCGTGGGCGAAGATCAGGCCCTCGTTCTTGGCCCCGGCGATGCCGAAGTCGGCGTGGCTGGCCTCGCCGATGCCGTTGACGGCGCAGCCGAGCACCGCCACCTCGACCGGCTCGTCGTAGCTTTCCAGCCGCTGCTCGATTTCGGCCACGACCGAGTCCATGTCGAACTGCAGGCGCCCGCAGGTCGGGCAGGCGATCAGAACCGGGCCTTTCTCGCGCAGCTGCAGCGCCTTGAGGATCTCCCAGGCGACTTTGACCTCCTCCTCGGCGTGGAAGGTCGAGAGGCTGATCCGGATCGTGTCGCCGATCCCGTCGGCCAGCAGCGTCCCCAATCCCGACCGCCGATTTCAGCGAGCCGGCCCATTTGGTCCCGGCCTCGGTGATGCCGAGGTGCAGCGGGTAGGGGATCTTCTCGGCCAGCAGGCGGTTGGCGGCGATCGTGTTCGGCACGTTGGTCGACTTGATCGAGACCTTGAAGTTCTCGAAGTCGAGGCTCTCCATCAGTTCGGTGAACTCGACCGCGGCGGCGACCAGGGCCTCGACCGGCGCCTCGCGCTCGAGCTCGTGCAGGTGCTTGGGCAGCGAGCCCGAGTTGACGCCGATCCGCATCGGCACGTTCGCCGCGTTGGCCTTGACCGCGACCTCGGCGACCTTGTCGCGGCCGCCGATGTTGCCGGGGTTGAGGCGGATGCAGTGGGCGCCGGCGTCGATCGCTTTCAGCGCCAGGGTGTGGTTGAAGTGGATGTCGGCGATGATCGGGATCGGCGACTGGACGACGATCGTCTTCAGCGCCTCGACGTCCTTCTCTCGCGGCACCGCGCAGCGGACGATGTCGGCGCCGGCCTCGGCGACCTTGTGGATCTGCTCCATCGTCGCCGCCAGGTTGGCGGTCTCGGTCTTGGTCATCGTCTGCACCGCAACCGGCGCACCGCCGCCGATCGGCACCTTGCCTACGAAGATTTGTCGCTTGGAAGCCATATCTGAAGGGTATCCGGGCGGCCCGTCGGGCCGATTACCGGACGTTGTAGGCGTCGGTGCCGATGCGGCCGATGTCGTTGGTCAGGCCGATCACCATCAGCACCATCACCAGCGCGAAGCCGATCACCGTCGCCCGCTCCATCACCCGCAGCGGCACCGGCTTGCCGCGTCGCAGTTTCTCGACCAGAGCCCAGAAGATGTGGCCGCCGTCGAGCGGCAGGATCGGCAGCAGGTTGATCAGGCCGAGCGAGAGGCTGACCAGGGCGAGCAGCAGCAGCGACGGGTAGATGCCGACGTCGATCGTCTGGTTGGCGACGTCGCTGACACCGACGATGCCGGAGATCTGCTTGCGCTGTTCCTCTTCGAAGATGCGGGAGAAGATCGAGGCGGTTTTATGGGTGACCAGCCAGATCGAGTCGAGAGCACGGCTCGCGGCCGTGCCGGCGCTGATGTCTTCCGGCTTGCTGCCGTAGGAGAACCCGACCAGCGCCCGTTTCGCCGCCTTGTCGTACTCGGGCTTGACCAGGATCGTCCGGGTCTGCCCGTCGCGGCTGATCTTCAGCGCCACCGGCGTTGCCGCGACGCAGCCCTCGACCTGCTTGCCGGCGCATTCGTGCGAGCCCACCTGCTTGCCGAAGCGTTCGAGGCGGGCTTCCTGGTCGAGCCCGGCGAAGGACTTGCCGTCGACCGCGAGGATCCGGTCACCGGGCTGCAGCACCTTCGCCGCCGGGCTGCCGCCCCTGATTTCCCCCACCTTCTGGTCGACCTGCTGGGCGTTGACGAAGTAGACGAAGAAGAGGATCGCGAAGGCGAGGACGATGTTCACCGCGGGACCGGCGGCGACGACGACGATCCGCTTCCAGACCGGCTGCTTGTAATAGGCGCGCGCCTCGTGCTCCGGAGGCACCTCCTCCTCCGGGTTCATGCCGGTGATTTTCACGTAGCCGCCGAGCGGGATCGATTTGACCCCGTACTCGGTTTCGCCGCGCCTGAACGACCACAGGGTCGGCCCGAAGAAGAGGAAGAAGCGCTCGACCCGCATCCCGGTCGCCTTCGCGGCGAGGAAGTGACCGCCCTCGTGGAGGATGATCAGCAGCGAGAAGCCGAGGAAGATGTAGATCCAGTTCATGCTGGAGTCAACCCGCGAACCTGGTCTTCGCTGCGCTGGCGGGCCTCGGCGTCGGTGGCGAAGAGGTCATCGAAGTGGGTTATGGGCCGGGCCGGCATCTCCTCCAATACGCCCTCGATCACCGCGGGGATGCCCGTGAACGGGATCTGGCCGTCGAGGAAGGCGGCGACGGCGACCTCGTCGGCGGCATTGAGCACGCAGGGCGCCGTCCCCCCCGCCGCGCCGGCCTCGAGGGCCAGGCGCAGGCAGGCGAAGGTGCCGGGGTCCGGCGCCTCGAAGGTCAGCGAGCCGACGGCGGCGAGGTCGAGCTGCGGCACGTCGACGTCGGCGCGCTCGGGGAAGTGCAGGGCGTAGGAGATCGGCACCCGCATGTCCGGGTAGCCGAGGTGGGCCAGCGAGGAGCCGTCATTGAGGTGGATCAGTGAGTGGATCAGCGACTGCGGGTGGACGACGACGTCGATCCGCTCGTAGGGAACGCCGAAAAGATGATGCGCCTCGATCGCCTCGAAGCCCTTGTTCATCAGCGTCGCCGAGTCGATCGTGATCCGGCCGCCCATCTTCCAGGTCGGGTGGTCGAGGGCGTCCGCGACGCTGACGCCGGAGAGGTCGTCGCGACCGCGGAAAGGGCCACCGGAGGCGGTCAGGACCAGCTTCTCCACCGTCCCGGGCGCCTCGCCGCCGATCAGCTGATGCAGGGCCGAGTGCTCGGAGTCGACCGGCAGCAGTCGCGCCCCGGTCGCCTCGGCCAGCGCCATCACCAGCTCGCCGCCGAGCACCAGGCTCTCCTTGTTGGCGAGGGCGACGTCGATCCCCTCGGTCAGGGCGACCACGGTCGAGCCCAGCCCGGCGGCGCCGACGATGCCGTTGAGGACGAGGTCGGCACCGGAGCTCACGATCAGCTCGACCACGCCCTCCTCCCCCGCCAGCACCCTCCCGTTCCAGGCGCCCCGCGCCTGCTCGGCCGCGGCGGGGTCGGCGAGGGCGACCGTCGGCACCCCGTGCTCACGTGCCTGCTCGAGCGCCAGCTCCCAGCCGGTCTCGGCAGCGAGCCCGACCACCTGGAGCGCCTCGGAACGCCCGATCACGTCCAGCGCCTGCGTCCCGATCGACCCCGTCGACCCGAGTATCAAGACCTTCTTCATCTGCTCAGAGGGTAGTAAGAGGCACGCGTCTGCTCCCGCCCGTCTATAGGACGGGTAAGTGCAGACGCGTCAGTAGACAAGCGCCACGGAGAGGTAGTAGCCGACGACGACGGTGAAGAAGACGGCGTCGAGGCGGTCGAGGATGCCGCCGTGGGGGCCGAAGAGGGTGCCGGTGTCCTTGGTCCCGAGGTCGCGCTTCAGCATCGACTCGAAGAGGTCGCCGACGGGGGCGATCGCGGCGACGGCGGCGCCGATGATGAGGGCGTCCACCCCCGAGAGCCAGTCCTGGTAGAGGCCGGCGAACCAGAAGCCCATGGTGCCGATCAGGAAGCCGCCGACGAGGCCCTCGATCGTCTTGTTGGGGCTGATCGTGGGGGCGATCTTGTGGCTGCCGAACATGCGCCCGGTGGCGTAGGCGGCGGTGTCGGCGACGAAGGTGCCGACGAGGACGTCGACCAGGAGGCCGGCGCCGTGGTTGGGCAAGTCACGCAGCAGCACCGCGTGGACCAGCGGGATCCCGATCCAGACGATCCCCAGCAGGGTGACGCCGATCGAGACGGTGACGCCCTCGCGCCGGTGCGAGCGAGCGCCGAAGAAGAAGAGCAGCGGGAAGGAGGCGGCGAGGATCATCAGCACGTTGAAGGCGGTGCCGAAGTGGGCGGCGACGATCAGCGCCGCGACGGCGACGTAGGCGGGGATCGCGAGCGGGCGCGAGGCCTCGGTCATGGCGACGTACTCGCGCAGGCAGACGACGCCGATCGCGATCATGGCCAGCGCGAAGACGATCCCGCCGGCGACGGCGATCGCGATCGCGAAGGCGATCCAGGGCAGCGCCACCAGCACCCGTTTCGCGGTCTCGCCGTTGAGCCCGCGCTTCCTGCGCGGCTGCCGTGGCGGTTTCGGCGGCGGCGGCACCTCGTCCTCGAACATCTCGTCGTCGAAGAGATCGGTCCGCATCAGCGCGCTCCGAAGCGGCGTTGGCGCGTCTCGTACTCGCGCAGGGCGTCCTCGAAGGCGGCCCGGTCGAAGTCCGGCCAGAGCTCGTCGCGGAAGACCAGCTCCGAGTAGGCGCACTGCCAGAGCAGGTAGTTGGAGATGCGCCGCTCGCCGCTGGTTCGGATCAGGAGGTCGGGATCGTGCATCTCCGGTGCGTAGAGGTGGCTGCGGAACTCCTCCTCGGAGCCCCCCTGGAAGCTTCGCGCCGCGTCGACGATCTCCGCCCTGCCGCCGTAGTTGAAGGCGACGAAGAAGGCGATGCGGTCGTTCGCCGCGGTCCTCTCCTCCGCCCACTCCATGCGCTCGACCAGCTCCGGCGGCACCCCCTCGCGGCGGCCGACGAAGCGGATCCGCACCCCCTCGGCGTCGAGTTCCGGCGTCTCGCCGGCGATCCGCTCGCCCATCATCCGCATCAGGCCCGCGACCTCGTCGGCGGGCCGGGTCCAGTTCTCGGTCGAGAAGGAGAACACCGTCAGCTCCTCGACCCCGAGCTCGACCGCGTCGCGCAGCCGCGCCTTGACGACGTCGGCCCCGGCCCGGTGCCCGGCCGCGACCGGCAGGTCGCGCTGCTGCGCCCAGCGGCCATTGCCGTCGGTGATGATCGCTACGTATCTGGGCGCGGTCACGCTGCCGTGGACCGCCTCAAACCTCGAGAATCTCTTCTTCCTTGCCCTTCAGCAGCGAGTCGATCTCGGCGATCGAATCGTCGGTCTGCTTCTGCAGCAGAGCCTCGGCCCGGCGCTCGTCGTCCTCGCCCGCTTCGCCCTCTTTCTTCAGCTCGCGGAGGTCGTGCATGATGTCGCGGCGGACGTTGCGGATCGCGATCCGGCCCTCCTCGGCGACGCCATGGACGACCTTGACCATCTCCCGCCGCCGCTCCTCGGTCAGCTCCGGGATCTGCAGGCGGATCACGTTGCCGTCGTTGCTCGGGGTGAGGCCGACGTCGGACTCCTGGATCGCTTTCTCGATTCCGCCCAGGGCGCCCTTGTCGAAGGGGGTGACGGTGAGCAGCCGGGCGTCGGTGGTGGCGACGTTGGCCAGCTGCTTGAGCGCGGTCGGGGTGCCGTAGTAGTCGACGCTGATGCGGTCCAGCAGGTGCGGCGAGGCGCGGCCGGTGCGGACCGTGGCCAACTCGCCACGGCTCGATTCGACCGATTTGGCCATGCGCCCCTTGGCATCCTCGAGCAGTTCGTCGATCAGCTCCACTGGTTCCCGTCCTCGCTTACGCGGCGGGCCCGTTGGAGACCAAGGTGCCCACCTTCTCGCCGGAGACGATCCTATCTATGTTCCTCTCGTCGCCCATGTTGAAGACGTAGATCGGCAGGTCGTTGTCCATGCAGAGGGAGAGCGCGGTCGAGTCCATCACCTTGAGGCCGCGCTCGATCGCCGCGCGATGGGTGATGGCGGGGATGAACTCGGCCTCGGGATTGGTCGCCGGGTCGGAGTCGTAGACCCCCTCCACCCCGTTCTTGGCCATCAGGATCGCCTCGGCGTGGATCTCCAGCGCCCGCAGCGCCGCCGCGGTGTCGGTGGTGAAGAACGGGTTGCCGGTGCCGGCGGCGAAGATCACCACCCGCCCCTTCTCGAGGTGGCGCATGGCGCGGCGGCGGATGTAGGGCTCGGCGACCTCCTTGACGTCGATCGCCGACATCACCCGGGTGTGCTGGCCGAGCCGCTCCAGCGCGTCCTGCAGGGTGAGCGCGTTGAGCACGGTCGCCAGCATCCCCATGTAGTCGCCGGTGGCGCGGTCCATGCCGCTGGCGGCGCCGTCGAGGCCGCGGTAGATGTTGCCGGCCCCGACCACGATCGCCACCTCGACTCCGCGGTCGCGGATCGCCGAGACCTGGCCGGCGATGCGGTCGACCTCGGCGCCGTCGGTGCCGAAGTCGAGGCTGCCCATCAGCGCCTCCCCCGAAAGCTTCAGGAGGATGCGCCCGAAGCGTGGCTCGGGAGAGTCGGTCACGTGCGGGTGAGCCTATTCGTCGCCGACGCGGAAATACGAGAAGCGGGCGATTCGCACGTTCTCTCCGGTCTTGGCCGCGAGCTCCTGCCGCAGCTCCTCGATCGTCTTCGAGTCGTGCTTCTCGGCGTTGACGTGCGACTGGTCGAGCAGCGCCACCTCGCTGGCCCACTTCGAGAGCTGACCGGCGACGATTTTCTCGACCACGTTGTCGGGCTTGCCTTCTTCGCGCGCCTTCTCTTCGAAGACCCGCTTTTCGGCCTCGCGCTCCTCCTCCGGGATCTCCTCGGAGGAGACGTAGCGGGGAGCGGTCGCGGCCACGTGCAGGGCCACCTGGTAGGCGAAGACCTTGAAGTCCTCGTTGCGGGCGACGAAATCGGTCTCGCACTGGACCTCGACCATCGCCCCGACCCTGTCGTTGGCGTGGATGTAGGAGGAGACGACGCCCTCTTCGGTGCCGCGGCCTTCGCGCTTGGCGGCGGAGGCCTGGCCCTTCACCCGCAGCAGCTCGATCGCCCGCTCGGTGTCGCCGTCGGCCTCGACCAGCGCCGACTTCGCGTCCATCATCGCGGCCCCGGTGCGGTCCCGGAGTGCCTTCACATCGGCGGCAGTGACGCTCACGACTCGCCTCCCTCTTTGTTCTCGGTGGCGGGCTCTGCCGGCTGCGGCTCAGCGGCGGCCTGCGGAGCGGCCTCGGCCTCTTTGGCCGGCTCGGCGGCGGCTGCCTCGGCTTTCGGCGCCTCGGCGGCTGGTTTCGGCGCCTCAGCAGCGGGTTTCGCGGCCTGTGGTGCCGGTTTCGCGGCCTGCTGCGGAGCCTGCTTCGGCGGTGCCGCGTCCGGGGTGGCGGGTTTCTGCGCCGGCTGCGACGGGGTCGCGGCGGCCGCGGCCTGGGCCTGGGCGGTCGCTTTGGCCTGAGCCTCGGCGTCGGCGGCCGCTTTCGCGGCGGCCTCGGCCTCGAGCCGGGCTTTCTCTTCCTCCTCGCGCTTCTTGCGCTCTTCCTCGTCCTTTTTGCGCCGCGCCATTTCCTCGGCGATGCGCTTCTCCTCCTGGACGCGCCAGGCGCTGGAGCCCTCCTCGACGGCGCCGCCGATCGTGCCGATGACGAGCTGGCAGGAGCGGATCGCGTCGTCGTTGCCGGGAATGACGAAGTCGACCGGGGTCGGGTCGCAGTTGGTGTCGACCAGGCCGATGATCGGGATCCGCAGGCGGGCCGCCTCGTGAACCGCGATCTCCTCGGTTTTGAGGTCGGTGACGAAGACCGCGTCGGGCAGGCGGTCCATGTCGCGGACGCCGCCGAGGTTGAACTCGAGCTTGGCGAGTTCGGCCTCCATGCCCATCCGCTCCTTGGTCGGGAGCAGGGCGAGTTTGCCGTCCTCTTTCCAGCCGTTGAGCTCGTGCAGGCGGGCGATCCGGGTCGACATCGTGTTGAAGTTGGTCAGCAGCCCGCCCAGCCAGCGCTTGTTGACGTAGGGCATCTTGCAGCGGTCGGCCCATTCCTGGACGACGTCGCGGGCCTGCTTCTTGGTGCCGACGAAGAGCACGGTGCCGCCGCCGCTGGCGAGCTCGCCGGCGAAGCGCCGCGCGTTCTCCAGCAGCGCCTCGGTCTGCAGCAGGTCGATGATGTGGATCCCGTCCAGCTCGCCGAAGATGAAGCGGCGCATGTTCGGGTTCCAGCGGCGCGTCTGATGGCCGAAGTGCACTCCGGCCTGGAGCAGCTCGGTGAGGCCTGCCTCTGGCATTGAATCTCCTTGGTCTGTTGGTGCAGCTTCCCCGCCCCGCTTGCCGAGACCTGACGCCGTGCGTCAGGCAGGATCCCGGTTCGCCCGTGGACGGGGTTTGGTTTAGGACGGTCGATTGTAGAGAGCCACGCCTCTCAGCGCTGGGCGGCGCGCGCGGTCTCCAAAGCGGCGGTGAGGTCGTCCGGGAGCTCCGACTCGAAGCTGAGGCGCTCGCCGCTGAACGGGTGCTGGAAGGCGAGCCGGTGGGCGTGCAGGAACTGACGCTGGAGGCCGTAGCGACGGGGGCCGCCGTAGGTGGCGTCGCCGGTCAGCGGGTGCCCGATCGCGGCGAAGTGGGCGCGGATCTGGTGCGTGCGCCCGGTCTCCAGCTTCGCCTCCAGGTAGCTCTCGAGGCCGAGCAGCTCCAGCACCGTGAAGTGGGTGCGCGCTTCGCGCGAGCCGGCGCCGGAGACCGCCATCCGCGTGCGCTGGCGCGAAGCGCGGCCGATCGGCGCGTCGATCGTGCCGGTGCGGGAGCCGATCTTGCCGTTGGCGAGGGCGAGGTAGACGCGTTCGACCTCACGCGCCTGGACCGCCGCCTGCAGGGCCGCGTGGGCCTCGTCGCCGCGGGCGACGACCAGCAGGCCGCTGGTGCCTTTGTCGAGGCGGTGGACGATGCCGGGGCGCTCGGGGTCATCGCCACCGCCGAGGACGTCGCCGAGCTCGTCGACCAGGGTCGGACCCTGGTGCGAGGGCGCCGGGTGGACGACCAGCCCCGCCGGCTTGTCGACGACGGCCAGGGCCTCGTCGAGGTGGACGATCCGCAGCTCCGGCTCAGCCACCCTCGGGCTCCCGCTCCGCGTCGCGCAGGTAGATGCAGACGAGCACGAGGACGCCGGCGGTGATCGCTACGTCGGCGAGGTTGAAGGGCGGCCAGGAGAGCAGGTCGACGTAGTCGGTCACCTCGCCGAGCGCGGACGCGATCGGCGAGGTTGCCGATCGCGCCTCCCGCCAGCAGCCCCGCCGCGACCCACATTCCCGGCCGGCCGGGTTCGCGGGCGAAGAGGTAGCCGACCACGCCCAGCGCGACCAGGGTGATGAGGATCAGCGGCACCCCGGCGCCGCCGGCGAGGCCGAAGGCGACGCCGCGGTTGTGGGCCAGGGTGAGGCCGAGCGGGCCGAGCACGTCGACGTGCTCGCCGACCACCAGATGCGCCTCGATCGCCGCCTTCACGGCCTGGTCGGCGATGAGGACGACGGCCGCCAGGGCGCCGGCCAGGGCCCAGGCGCGGGCGGAGGCGCTCACCCGGCGATCAGGCCGACGACGACGATTCGCAGCACGAAGAGGACGATGATCCCGATCATCGGGCTGAGGTCGAGGGCGAAGCCGCTGCCGCCGACCGAGGGCAGGATGCGGCGCCAGAAGAGGAGGTAGGGATTGGTCGAGTCGGTGATGAAGTCGAGCACCGAGCGCAGCCAGGGCCGGTAGGGCATCCGCGGCACGAAGGAGATGAGGACGTTGAGCAGGATCAGGATGATGTAGACGGTGAAGAGGGCGCCGACGTAGTCGGCGACGTCACCGCGGCTGAGCGCCAGCGGGATCATCCGCGCATCCGCTCCAGCGAGGCCCTGACCGCCGCCGCGAAGACGCCGCGGGCACCCTCGCGGTCGAGCGCTTCCAGGCCGGCCTCGGTGCTGCCGCCGGGCGAAGCCACCGCCTTGCGCACCGCGGCGGGGCTGTGGGCGCGCAGCAGCTCGGCGGTCCCGACCGCCGTCTCCACGGTCAGCTCCAGGGCCAGGTCGGGGTCGAGGCCGTCGGCGGCGCCCGCGTCGGCGATCGCCTCGACCGCCAGCGCCAGGTAGGCCGGCGCGCAGCCCATCACCGCGGTCGCCGCGTCGAAGTCGGCGTCGGCGATCTCGACCACGTTCCCGAGCAGGTCGAGCTTCTCGCGCACCTCGGGGGCAGCGCTGCCGGCGACGCAGAGCACGCCCCTGCGCACCTCGACCCCGACGTTCGGCATCAGCCGGAGGACCTCGGCCGCGGGGAAGGCCGCCTGCAGCCGCGCGACCGGGACCGCCGCCAGGATCGAGACCAGCTTCCGCGCCGCGCCCAGCTCCGGGGCGACGCCGTCGAGGGCGGCCGGCTTGACGGCGAGGACGACGAAGTCGGCGCGCTCGGCGATCCCCCGGTTGGAGGCCGCCTCTCCCCCCAGCTCCCGCGCCAGCTCGGCGGCCCGGCCGGAGCCGGAGTCCGAGAACAGCATCCGCTCGAACTCCCCGGCCCACCCGCGCGCGATGGCGGCGGCCATGCTGCCCGATCCGACGAAGCCGACGATCATTGGCAGCAGCCTAGTAGCGAATGAAGGAGGGCCGGGCAGAGGCCGGCCCTCCTTCCTCGCGTTTGCCCCAGATCAGCCCCCCAGCGTCTGGAACAAGTCGGTGTGGTCGTTGGTTCCCAGGACCCCGAGCGAGCCGGGGCCGGAGGCCCAGACCGGCACCACCGCGCCGGTGTGCTGCTGGCTCGGCGGCACCGCGACCGGAGCGACACCCGGGCCGCCATAGCCGGCGGTCCCATAGGTGAGGCTCAGCGTCTGACCGTCCTTGGTCAGGAGGTTGGTCGAGTACCCGGTCGGCAGACCCGATCCGGTCGCGTCCTCGCCGACGATCTGGCTCGTGTGCGAGTGGTCGGCGGTGACGACGACCAGCGTGTCCGGGTGATCTTCCTGGTAGTCCAGCGCGATCCCGATCGCCCGGTCGAAGGCGACCGTCTCGCCGATCTGGCCGCAGGCGTTGGTGGCGTGATCCTGCTTGTCGATCGAGGCGCCCTCGACCTGGAGGAAGAAGCCCTTCCTCTTGTCGTCGTCGAGCAGGTCGATCGCCCGCCTGGTCATCGCCGCCAGGCTCGGCTCGTTGGCCGGGCGCTGGCCCTCGGTGCAGGGCACCGCGGCGTTGCCCTTGCCGGTCGCCGCCGCCGGCCCGGTCCACTCCAGCGACATGTTGCTTTTGCTGAACAGGCCCAGCACCGGTTTGCTGGCGTTGGCGACGGTGCTGAGGCCGTCGGCGTCGGTGACGTAGCGGTAGCCCTTTTCCTGGGCGACCTGGACCAGCGTCTTGCCGGCGTCGGGGATCGCCTGGGTGAAGCGGTCGAGGCCGCCGCCCAGCAGCACGTCGACCTTGTGGTCGATCTCCTGCTCGGCGATCGAGCCGAGGCCGGCGGCCGCCTTCGTCTCCAGCGGGCAGGCGCCCATGTCGGCGGGGCCCTGGCAGCCGCGCAGGGAGATGTGGGAGGCGAGCACCGCCGGCGTCGCGTCGGTGATCTCCGCGGTCGAGACGTCGCCGACCTTCATGCCGCGCTTCTGCGCCAGCTCGAGGACCGTGGTCAGGTTTTTGCCCGGGACCGAGATGTCGCTGCTCGGGCCCTGCGAGATGCGCTCGTCGAGCGTTTTCTGGCCGGTCGCCCAGGCCGTTCCGGTCGAGGCCGAGTCGGGGTCGTAGTCGGGGAGATACGGCGCGCTGGCGGCCGGCTTGACCGACCAGGTGGTGTCGAAGCCGGTGAAGGGCATGCGGTCGACGTTGAGGTCCTTGGTCACCCCCTGGTAATAGCGGGCGGCGGTGATCTCCTGGGTGCCCATGCCGTCGCCGAGCAGGAAGATCACGTTCTTCGGCTCGCGGTCGCGCAGAGCGGCGGTCAGGGCTCGCTCGGTGCTGGTCGTGTGATGGGACGAGAACGCTCCCGTGGCGGCGGCGGTGCCGGCGCCGATGGCCGTCACGGCGAGCGCTGCCGTAAGGGCGGCGGTAAGGCGTTTGCCTTTCATCGATTCTCCCTTTGCTTGTGGTTACGAGACGTCTTTACGAGACGCCATGCAAGCTAGGAGCGCCCGCGCGGGGCGATGTGGCCGTGCTGTTGAGCCGCTGTGAAATTCCCGTTGCCGGGGGTGCGGCGGCTAGGACTGGTTGAAGAAGCCCTTGTCGATCAGCCGCGCCTTTTCCTCGGCGGAGACGTCGACGTTGCGCGGCGTCAGCAGGAACATCTTCTCGGCGATCCGCTGCATGCCGCCGTCGAGCGCGTAGGTGAGGCCGGAGCAGAAGTCGATCATCCGCTTCGAGAGCTCGTGGTCGGCGGTCTGCAGGTTGAGGATCACCGGAACCTGGCGTTTGAACTGGTCGGCGACCTGCTGGGCGTCGTTGAAGTTGCGGGGGATGACCAGGTGGACCTGGATGTCGCCACCCGGGCCGCCGGAGTCGCCGTTGTCGACCGGGCGCAGCGTGCGAGTGCGACTGGCGGCGATCGGCTCGTCGTCGGCGAAGATGTCGTCGATCTCGTCGCGGCGGGCGCGGCGCGAGGTCGGCAGGCGCCGGACCGAGCCCTGGTCGCCGCGCTCGCGGCGGGACTCGAAGACTTCCTCGGAGCCGGTCTCGGGCTCGAAGTCCTCTTCGTACTCAGGGCCGTAGTCGTGGTCCTCGGCGAGGCCGAAGTAGACGAGAGCTTTATGCCAGGTGTCGCGAAGAGCCATCGGTATCGGTGTTTCGGCCTAACGCGGCCGACTCCTTTACGGATTATCGAGGAGGTTAGCGACGATTCACACGAACAGGGCGGTGCCCAGGCGGATGATCGTCGCCCCCTCCGCGACAGCGACCGGCCAATCCTGCGAGGTCCCCATCGAGAGACGGCTCAATCCATTGGCAGCGGCGAGCTCGGCGAGGTGGGCGAAATGGGGGCGGGAGGCCTCAGGGTCGCGGCTGAACGGCGGCATCGTCATCAGGCCGCCGACCCGGACCGGGCAGCGCTCGATGAAGGCGGGCAGATCGGCCGGCGCGACTCCCCCCTTGCCCTCCTCGGCGGCGATGTTGACCTCGACCAGCACCTCGGTCTCGAGCGTGCCGTGCTTGCCGAGCTCGCGCAGGACCGAGTCGGTGGCGACCGAGTGGACCAGGCGGCAGAGCGGCAGCACCTGCTTGACCTTGCGGCTCTGCAGGTTGCCGATGAAGTCCCACTCGAAGGCGTTCCCCCAGCGCTCGTGCTTGGCGGCGAGGTCCTGCTGGCGATTCTCGCCGACCAGGGTCACCCCGGCTTCGGCCAGGGCTCCCATCTCCTCCACTGGCACGTACTTGCAGGCGACGAGGATCTCGACCCCGTCGCCGGCCCGCTCGCGCACCCGCTCGAGGTTGGCCCGCACCTTGTCCGGCTCAATGCCATGGATCAACTCCGCCATCAGGCCTCGATCCAGGCCAGGCCGCCCTGGCGCCCGGTGCGCCCGGCGTCGCGACGATGGGAGAAGAACAGCTCCGGCTCGCAGCTGGTGCAGAGCCCGGCCGCCTCGATCCGCTCGACCCCGGCCGCGAGCAGCAGCCGCCGCGCCACCTCGACCAAGTCCAGGTGCCGATGGGCCGATTCGTCGTCCCCAGCGCGACTTATCGGCCCATCGGCCGCGCGTGCGATGCCGGGACCGAGGTGGGAGAAGGCGTTGAGGACCTCGGGGCCGACTTCGTAGCAGCAGGGGCCGATGCCGGGGCCGATCGCGGCGGTAGTGGCGCCGACCGCCTCGACACCGCTGGCGACGATGCCGGCGGCGAGGCCGCGCCAGCCGCAGTGCAGCATCGCGACGCCGCCAGGGCCGAAGAGGGCGACCGGGAGGCAGTCGGCGGTGAAGACCAGCGGCGCCAGGCCGGGCGCGCTGACCACGTGCCCGTCGACTTCGGGGATCTCGCTGCCGGGCAGGGCAAACGGACTCGGCTGCTGCGGGCCGGAATGGAAGGCGAGGTCGGCGCCGTGGACCTGGAGTCCGATCGGGATCCGGGCCGGGTCGAGGCCCAGCGCCGCCGCCAGCCGCCGGCGGTTCTCGACCACCGCTTCGTTCGAGTCGTCGGTGAGGACGCCGAGGTTGAGCCGGTCGAACGGCGCCGCGCTCACCCCGCCCAGCCGAGTGGCGAACGCCGCCCGAGCCCCGCCCAAGTCGGCCTCCAACCACCGCACCCCCTCACTCTCAAGCCACTCCATCCGCCTAACTAAGCAGATGCAGGGCCGATGGGCCTCAGGCGTCCATATGGCGGACGCCTGAGGCCCATCGGCGCCTAGTCGCGGGCGGCGGCCAGGGCCGTGGCCAGCTCTTGGTCGCGACTGGTGATTTCGCCGTCTTGCTTGGCTCGCAGCGCCGCTGCCAGGCCGCGGCCGAGGGCGGGGCCCTGGGGGACGCCGGCGGCGATCAGGTCGGCGCCGTCGATCTCGAGCGTGACCTCGCTCCACTTCTCCAGGTACTCGTCGAGCCATTCGGCGCCGAGGGCGCGGGCCAGGACCAGCTCGACCGGGTCGTGACCACGGGCCAGCTCGACCGCCCGCGAGGGCCGCCCCGGCTGCGTGGCCGCCAACGCGCGCTCGTCACCCGCCGGTCCGAGGGCCGCCGCGAGCAGGGCGCGGGCGCGATCCGCGGGCGCCAAGCGCTCCGCCCAGAGCGACGCCGCGGCCAGGGCCGCGACCCGCTCGACCAGGTCGTCCTCCTCACCCCGCGATGCCAGCAGCCCCCATTCGCGCAGCAGCGCGAAGCCGCGCGGCGCCGTCGCTTCGCCGGCCAGCCGCAGCAGCTCGGCGCGGCGGCGGTCGGCGGAGACCGTGTCGAGGTCGGTCGCCCGCAGCAGCGCCTCGGTCTCCGGCTCCAGCGCGAGCCGAGACGGGCGGCGTAGCGCGCCGCCCGGATCGCCCGGGTCGGGTCGTCGACGAAGGACTGGCGGTGGAGCACCCGCAGCAGGCCCGCCTCGAGATCGGCGCGGCCGCCGTGGGGGTCGATCAGGCGCGGCTCCCCGCTCAGCGGGATCGCCATCGCGTTGACGCTGAAGTCGCGGCGGCCGAGGTCGGCCTCGATCGCGGCGGCGGGGGTGACGACGGGCAGCGAACCGGGATGCGGGTAGGACTCCGAGCGGGCGCTGGCGATGTCGACCTCGTGGCCGTCGAACTCGACCTTGGCGGTGGCGAAGCGCTCGTGCTCGCGCGGCTCGGCCCCGAGGCGGGCGGCAAGCGCCGGCGGCGTCGCCCTCGACGACGACGTCGAGGTCGGCCCGGCCGAGCCCGGCCAGCAGGTCGCGGACGGCGCCGCCGACCACGTAGACGGGCTCGCTGGCGGCGTCGCGGATCACGGCCAGCTCCGGATGGGCGCTCCACAGCGCCGCGGTCAGCTCCTCGATTGGCCTGCCGGCGCTCTTCATAGGTCCCTTCCCTACCATGATCGCCTGCGCGGATGGCCAGCAGAGACACAAGCGGGTCCGACGGGCCGGATGCGCGACGCGAGCAACTGCTCGCCCGCCGCGAGGAGCAGCGGCGCCGGCGCGCGCGCCAGCGGCGGCGGCGCCTGATCGCCCTTGGCGCCGCCCTGGTCGTGGTCGCGGCGGCGGTGGGAATCGTCGCCCTGGCCGGAGGCGACTCGGATTCGGGACTCTCGGCGCCGACCGTCACCGTCGTCGGTGGCCCTCCCGGCGACGGCGCGGGCAAGCAGAAGGCGCCTGGCGACGGCGGCTCCTCCTCCAAGCTGGTCCGCAACGCCACCCCGCAGCCGGACTGGGAGCCGCACACCGGCCCGGTGCCGATCCTCGAGTACCACGTGCTCGGCGCCCCCGCGGCCGACGCGCCCTACCCGGAGCTGTACGTGAGCCGGCCCGACTTCCATCAGCAGATGGACTGGCTCGACCAGCACGGCTATCAGGCGGTGACGCTCGAACAGGTCGAGGAGGCCTGGTACCACGGCGGCACCCTGCCGCCCAAGCCGGTCGTCATCTCCTTCGACGACGGCTACCGCCCCCAGTTCACCTACGCCCTGCCGGAGCTGCGCAAGCACGGCTGGGCCGGGGTCCTCAACCTCAAGGCCGAAGGCTCCGACCTCTACGAGAGCAACGTCAGGGCGATGATCGACGCCGGCTGGGAGCTGGCCTCGCACACGATCGACCACTCCGACCTGACCACGCTCGACGCGGCGGCGCTGAAGCGGGAAACGGCCGGGGCGCGGCAGATCCTGCGGCGCGAATACGGCGTCCCGGTCAAGGACTTCTGCTACCCGGCGGGCCAGTTCGACCCGACCGTGATCGCCGCCGTCGAAGCCGCCGGCTACGTCACCGCGACGACCGAGATCCCCGGCGAGGCCGATCGCGACGCGCCCTACGAACTGGCCCGCTTCGAGATCCTCGGCTCGACCGGCGTCGCCGGCATGGCCGCGGACCTGGAATAGCCGGCGCCGCCTCCTCCGGGGGCGGCTAGAGGCGGACCGGGATGCCGTCGGCGGCGAGGCGCTCCTTGGCCTCGCGCACGCGGTGCTGCCCGTAATGGAAGATCGAGGCGCAGAGGACGGCGTCGGCGCCGCCGGCGGCGATCGCCTCGCTCAGGTGCCCGAGCTCGCCGGCGCCGCCGGAGGCGATCACCGGCACCGAGACCGCGTCGGCGACGGCTCGGGTCAAGGCGATGTCATAGCCATCATTCGTGCCGTCGCGATCCATGCTGGTCAGCAGCACCTCCCCCGCCCCCAGTCGCACCGCTTCCTCGGCCCAGCCGACCGCGTCGCGATCCTCGACCCGCTTGCGGCCGCCGTTGACGTAGACGCCCCAACCGTCCTCCTCGCGCTTGGCGTCGATCGCGATCACCACGCACTGGGCGCCGAAGTGGTCGGCGAGCTCGGTCAGCAGCTCCGGCCGCGCCAGCGCCGCCGAGTTGACCGAGACCTTGTCGGCGCCGGCGTCGAGCACCGCCTGCGCGTCCTCGACCGAGCGGATGCCGCCGCCGATCGTGAAGGGGATGAAGACGTTGTCGGCGGTGCGCCGGGCCAGCTCGACGATCGTCTCGCGCTTCTCGTGCGAGGCGGTGATGTCGAGGAAGACCAGCTCGTCGGCGCCCTCGGCGTCGTAGCGCTCGGCCAGCTCGACCGGGTCGCCGGCGTCGCGCAGGCCGACGAAGTTGGTGCCCTTGACGACGCGGCCGGCGTCGACGTCGAGGCAGGGGATGACTCGCTTCAGGAGCATGGGTTAAGCGTAGAGGGAGGGTCGGGACACCCTCTCCCGGAGACCGTCGCGCAGCTGGGTCGCGTTGCGTGCTTCAAGCCGAAGTCCTAGAGCCTCCGGGAGAGGGTGTCCCGACCCTCCACGACAGTGAAGCGTTGCTCGTACAGCGCGCGGCCGACGATCGCGCCCTCGATGTTGGGAGCCGCGTCATCTGCCAGTGCCCTGAGATGGGCGAGGGTTCCGACGCCGCCGGAGGCGATTATCTGAGCGCCGGTCGCGGCGGCGGCAATGCGGTTCAGCTCTTCGACGGCGGGGCCCTCCATCGTGCCGTCGACGTCGATCTCGGTGCAGAGGAAGCGGGCGACGCCACGCTCGCTCAGCTCGGCGACGGTAGCGGCGACGTCCTGCTCGGTGGCCTCGGTCCAGCCTGAGAGCGAGACCTTGCCGCCGCGGGCGTCGACGGAGACGACGACGCGGTCGCCGTGCTCGGCGATCATGCGGTCGAGGAACTCGGGGTCGCGCAGGGCCGCGGTGCCGATCACGACCCGCTCCGCGCCCGCGCCGAGCACAGCGGCGACCGCGGCGGCGTCGCGCAGCCCGCCGCCGACCTGGATCGGGCACTCGACGGCAGCGGCGATCCGCCGCACCGCCTCCAGGTTCTGGGGCTCCCCCGCCTTGGCCCCGTCGAGGTCGACCACGTGCAGGAACTCGGCTCCTTCGCCGGCCCAGCGGACGGCGGCGTCGACCGGGTCGGCGTCGTAGGCGGTCTCGCGCTCGTAGTCGCCCTGCAGCAGCCGCACCGCCTGGCCGCCGCGGATGTCGATGGCGGGATAGAGGATCACGCGGGGACGGAGGCGCAGATCCCGGCGAAGTTGGAGAGCAGCCGCAGGCCGGCGGCGCTCGACTTCTCGGGGTGGAACTGGACGCCGAAGACGTTGTCGCGCTCGGCCGCGCAGGCGAAGCGGGCGCCGTAGGCGGCGCTGCCGAGCAGCTCCCCGGGTCCTGGACGCGGGGCGAAGGAGTGGACGAAGTAGAAGGGGGTCTCGGTCGGGATGCCCTCGGCCAGGCGCGACTCGCGCTCCCAGCGCAGCGGCGACCAGCCGATGTGGGGGATCTTCAGCCCGTCGGCGTCGAGCTCGGCGACCTCGCCCTCGAGCAGGCCCAGCCCGGCGGCGCCGCCAAGCTCGGTGGTCGAGTCGAAGAGCAGCTGCAGGCCGAGGCAGATGCCGAGGATCGGCACCCCGGCCGCGCGGCGCTCGCCGATCAGCTCGTCGAGCCCGCGCTCGCGGATCCGCTCCATCGCCCGCGGGAAGGCGCCGACCCCGGGCAGGATCAGGCCGTCGGCCGCGCGGGCCTCGGCGGGGTCGTCGGTGATGGTCGCGGTGGCGCCGACGTGCTCCAGCGCCTTCTCGACCGAGCGCAGGTTGCCCATCCCGTAGTCGAGGATGGCGATCCGGGTCGCTCACTCGCTCAGCGTCCCCTTGGTCGAGGGCACGCCGCTCTCCTCGGGGTCGATCGAGACGGCGACCCGCAGCGCGCGGGCGAAGGCCTTGAAGCTGGCCTCGATCATGTGGTGGGCGTTGGTGCCGTAGGGGACCGTGATGTGCAGGGTCAGCTTGGCGCTGTTGGCGACGGCGCGGAAGAACTCCTCGGCCAGCTCGGTGTCGAAGCCGGCGATCGAGGTGGTCGGCAGCTCGGCGTCGAAGTGGGTGTAGGGGCGCCCGGAGATGTCGATCGCGCACTCGGCCAGCGACTCGTCCATCGGCACCACGGCGGACGCCGTAGCGGCGGATGCCGGAGCGGTCGCCGAGCGCCTCGTCGAGCGCCTGCCCGAGCACGATGCCGACGTCCTCCACCGTGTGGTGGGCGCCGGTCTCGAGATCGCCGTTGGCCTCGACCTTCAGGCCGAGCCGCCCGTGGCGGGCGAGCAGGTCGAGCATGTGGTCGAGGAAGCCGACGCCGGTCGCGGCGCTCGCCTCCCCCCCGTCGAGATCGAGCGAGAGCTTGATCTCGGTCTCGGCCGTGCTGCGCTCTCTGCTGGAAGTTCTGCTCATCGCCTAATCATCGCTGACTCGCCGTGAACGGGGAAGCCCTCGGCGCGGGCGAGGGCGTCGGCTTGCGGCGCCAGCGCCGCCGCCGCCTCGGCGCCGATCTCGACCTGGGAGATGCGGCGGCGGAAGGTCGCGGGCCCGAGCGGGCCGGAGAAGCGCCCGGCGCCGCCGGTCGGCAGCACGTGGTTGGAGCCGGCGACGTAGTCGCCGAAGGCGGTGGCGCCGTAGCGGCCGACGAAGACGCAGCCGGCGGTCCGCACCCGCTCGGCCGCCAGCGCCGCGTCCTCCTCCAGCAGCTCCAGGTGCTCGGGGGCGTAGGCGTTGGCGAGCGCGATCGCGGCCTCGAGCTCGGGCACCGCGACCAGCGCCAGCGGCGCGTCGGCGACCGACGGGCGCGAGGCCGCGGCCGCCTCGGTGGCGGCGGCGATCGCGTCGAGCACGTGCTCCTCGACGGCGACGGCGACCAGCGGGCTTTCGGGCCCGTGCTCGGCCTGGGCGCAGAGGTCGAGCGCGGCCCACTCGGGGTCGGTGTCGTGGCCGGCGACGAGCATCAGCTCCGAGGGGCCGGCCAGCGAGTCGATGCCGACGGTGCCGGAGACGGCGCGCTTGGCCTCCCGCACCCAGGCGTTGCCGGGCCCGGCGATGACGTCGACCGGGGCGATCGTCTCGGTGCCGTGGGCGAGGGCGAAGATCGCCTGGGCGCCGCCCATCGCGTAGATCTCCTCGACCCCGCAGAGCGCCGCGGCGGCGAGCACCAGCGGGTGCAGCCGGCCGTCGGGGCCGGGCGGCGAGGCGAGCGCGATCCGCTCCACGCCCGCCACCTGGGCCGGAATCGCGCACATCAGGACGCTGGAGGGATAGGCGGCGCGCCCGCCCGGCGCGTAGATGCCGGCGGCGCCGACGGCGACCTCGCGGACGGTCACGGTCTGTCCCTGGGGCAGGACCAGGCTGGTCTCGGAGCCGAGCTGGGCCTCGGCGACGGCGCGCACGTTGGCCGCCGCCAGCTCCAGCGCCTCGCGCAGGCCCGGCGCGACCGCGGCCAGGGCCGCCTCCGCCTCCCCCGGCTCGACCCGCAGCGCCGATCGGCGCCCGCTCGGTCGCGTCGTAGAGCGCGGTCAGCTGCAGCAGGGTCGCGTCGCCGCCGTCGATCACCTCGCGCTCGATCGGCCGCACGTCGACCGCCGGCGCCGACTCGGCGGCCCAGCTGCGCAGCGCCGCGGCCGTCTCCGCCGCTCCTTCCCACTCGAAGCGGCGCGTCCTCACCGCGCCGCCGCTTCTCGCAGCTTCGCCGTCAGCTCGTCGACCTCGGCGGCGCGCAGCTTGTGGGCGACCCGGTTGGCGACGAAGCGGGCGGTGCACTCGAGGATCTCCTCGCGCACCTCGAGGTCGTTCTCTTCCAGGGTGCGGCCGGTGGCGACGAGGTCGACGATGCCGTCGCCGAGCCCGATCAGCGGCGCCAGCTCGACCGAGCCCTTGACCTCGATCAGTTCGATCTGGCGGCCGGTCTCCTCGAAGTAGCGCTCGGCGATCCGCGGGTACTTGGTCGCGATCCGCATCATCCCCAGCCGGCGCTGGGATTCGCCCAGGCTCTCGTCGCCCTTGCGCCCCGCCAGGACCATGCGGCAGCGGCCGAAGCCGAGGTCGAGCAGCTCGTAGACCATCCGGTCGGCCTGCTCCAGCAGCACGTCCTTGCCGGTGATGCCGACGTCGGCGGCGCCGGCCTCGACGTAGGTGGGGACGTCGGAGGGGCGCATCGTCACCAGGGTCATCCCGTCGGTCTCGAAGATCAGCGAGCGCGAGTCGCCGCGCGCGCCGGAGGTGTCGACCCCGACCGCGTCGAGGATGTCGAGCGTCTCGCCGAAGAGGGCGCCGCGGGGCACGGCCAGCTTCAGCGGCCCGTCGGGCCGGGCCCGGCTGCCGGCGACCTCGAAGCTCATCGCCTCTCCCCACCCCGGCGCGACTCCTCCATCTGGGCGGTGTGCACGCGCTCCAGGTAGAGGGCGAAGCCGGCCGCCGGCAGGTCGACGCCGAAGCGCTTCAGCAGCCCGTCGTAGCGGCCGCCGCCGCCGAGCACGTGGCCGAGCGCCGGGTCGTAGACCTCGAGGATGGCGCCGCTGTAGTAGCCGAGGTCGCGCAGCAGGCCGAGGTCGATCTGGACCCGGTCGGCGGCGCCGCGCCGCTCCAGCTCCTCGAAGGTCACCTGCAGCCGCGCCGTCGCCCGCTCGACCGCGGCGCCGCCGAGGGCGCGCGCCTCGGCCAGCACCTCGCTGCCGCCGCGCAGCTGCGAGAGGGCGACGCAGGTGGCGCACTGCTCGTCGCTGATCCCGGCGACCGCGGAGAGCTCGGCCTCGAGCCCGACCAGGTCGTGTGTGGCAAGGCGGCCGATGATCGAGTCGCGGGCCTCGCCCTCGACCCCGAACTCGGTCAGCAGCTGGCGGTAGAGGTCGGCGTCGCCGAGGCCGATCACGGCGCGGTCGAGCCCGGCGGCGTCGAGCGCCGCCTCCAGCACCTCGACCACCTCGGCGGTCCCCCCCGGCGCCGGCTCGCCGATCAGCTCCACCCCGGCCTGGACGAACTCGCGCATCTGGCCGCGCTGCGGGCGCACCGCGCGGTAGGCGCTGGCCATGTAGCTGAGGCGCAGCGGCGTCCCCGCGGCGGCCAGGCGGGTCGCCGCGAGGCGGGCGATCGGCACCGTCATGTCCGAGCGCAGCGCCAGCAGGTCGCCCTCCGTCGAAGAAGCGGTAGGCGCCGGCGGCGGCGCGGCCATCGCCGCGGGCCAGGACCTCGTCGTACTCGATCGCCGGCGTCGAGACCTCGCCGTAGCCGCGCTCTTCGAAGACCTCGATCAGCGCCCGCTGCAGGCGCCGCAGCTCGCGCATCTCCTCGGGGAGCACGTCACGGGTTCCGGGTGGGATCGGATGAATCATCCGGCTGACCTTACGAGAGACGCGGCGAAACCCCTGCTACGCAGGGACCTCGGCGGAGACGCGCTCGATCTGGGCGCCGAGCCCGCGCAGGCGCTCGTCGATCTGCTCGTAGCCGCGATCGATCTGGCGGATGTTGCCGATGTGGGAGGTGCCGTCGGCCGCCAGGGCGGCGATGAGGATCGCCATGCCGGCGCGGATGTCGGGGCTCTCGACGCGCTCGCCGTGAAGCCGGCTCGGACCGCTGACGATCGCCCGGTGGGGATCGCAGAGCGTGATCCGAGCGCCCATCGCGACCAGCTTGTCGACGAAGAAGAGGCGGTTCTCGAACATCTTCTCGAAGATCAGGATCTCCCCCTCGGCCTGGGTCGCCAGCGCCAGCGCGATCGAGGTGAGGTCGGCCGGGAAGGCGGGCCAGGGGCCGTCCTCGATCTTCGGGATCGCGTCGCCGAGGTCGGATTCGATCTCCAGCTTCTGGTTGGCGGGGACGATCATGTCGGGCCCGTCGATCTCCGAGCGCAGGCCGAGGCGGCGGAACTGGCGGCGGACCATCATCAGGTCGGGCGCGTCGACGTCGCGGATCCGCACTTCGCCGCCGGTGGCGGCGGCCAGGGCCATGAAGCTGCCGACCTCGATGTGGTCGGGGGAGATCGTGTGCTCGGCGCCGCCGAGGCTCTCGGCGCCGTTGACGACCATCACGTTGGAGCCGATGCCGTCGACCCGGGCGCCCATCTTGGTCAGCAGCCGGGCCAGGTCCTGAACGTGGGGCTCGGAGGCGGCGTTGGAGATCTTGGTCGCCCCCGCGGTCAGCGCCGCCGCCATCAGCGCGTTCTCGGTCCCCATCACCGAGGGCTCGTCCATGAAGATCTCGCAGGCGCAGAGGCCCGCCGGGCGCCGCCAGCTCGATCCAGCGGTTGCCGTCGACGCGGGCGCCGAGGTCCTTGAAGGCGTCGAGGTGGGCGTCGAGGCGGCGGCGGCCGATGAAATCGCCGCCTGGAGGCGGCATCCGCGCCTCGCCGAAACGCGCCAGCAGCGGCCCGGCGAGCAGGAACGAGGCGCGGATCTTGCTCGAGAGCTCCTCGTCCACGGTCGTCTCGGTGACCCCGCGGGCGCAGAGGCGGACGCTGTTGTCGGCGACCCAGGCGACCTCGACCCCGAGCTGCTCCAGCAGCGCGATCTGGGCCTCGGTGTCGCGAATCCGCGGCACCCGGTGCAGCAGCACCTCCTCCTCGGTCAGCAGGCAGGCGGCGAGGATCGGCAGCGCCGCGTTCTTGTTGCCGGCGACGGTCAGCTCTCCCGAGAGCCGCGCGCCGCCCTGGATGACGAATTTCTCGCTCATGACGGCTAGGGTAACGACCGGGATGGGCAGAGGCTGGAAGATCGGGATAGGCGTGGCCGTGGCGCTGATCGCGCTGCTGCTCGTCAACACCCTGATCGTCGATGGCAAGACCGAGTCGGCCGCCGTCACCGTGCCCGGCGGCCGCATCCTCGACCTCCCCGACGGCGAAATGCAGGTCGTGGAAGGCGGCCCCCGCGACGGCGACCCGATCGTCCTGATCCACTGCTTCAGCTGCGCGATCGACTGGTGGGACGGGATGCGGCCGCGGCTGGAAGCCAGTCACCGCGTCGTTGCCATCGATCTGCTCGGGCACGGCGGCTCGGAAAAGCCGGGCTCCGGCTACACGCCTGCCCACCAGGCGGAACTGGTGGCGGAGGCGCTGAGGAAGCTGCACGTACGCGGCGCCGAGGTGGTCGGACACTCGCTCGGAGGCGCCGTCTCCGTCGCGCTGGCCGAGCAGTCGCCGCGCCTGGTCAACCGGGTCGCGATCATCGACATGCCCCCTGACAACTCCTACGGAGACCTCGGCTTAATCGCCGGGCTCGCCTTCCAGCCGATCCTCGGCGAGGCGCTGTGGACGATCAAGCCCGATTTCTCGGTTAGGGACGGGCTCGGTGTCGCCTTCGCGCCCGGCTACGACGTCCCCGACGCCTTCGTCGACGACGTCAAGCGGCTGACCTACACCGCCTACGACGAATCGCCCAGCGGCGTCGACGACTTCCTCGGCGAAGAGTCGCTCGACCGGCGCATGCGCGCGACCGGCAAGCCGCTGATGGTGCTGATGGGGGCCGAGGAGCAGATCGTCAACGATCCCCGGCGCGCACTGCGCCAGTACGCGAGCGGAGACCCTGGCGCCGAGACCCACCTGATCGCCGGCGCCGGCCACTCGCCCAACGTCGAGAAGCCGGCCGAGACCGCCCGCTTCGTCCTCGAATTTGCCAAACCACCCCGTCAGGATCTACGATCCAAGGCACGAGACGCGACGGAGCGCGGCGGCCAAGCCGCAGCGAAGCTCCCGACCGGTCTCAGATCTCGCGCTTCTGGGGTTCGCAGCGCTACTGGCAGCCAGTAGCGCTGCGGCATGCAAACGGCTCTACAGAGCCATTTCTGAGCAACGCGTGCAACCCGCGTTGCAGCTAAGACTTGCCGTCCGAGGACCTCCGTACCTTACGAACCTATGTTCGACTCAAGCAAAAACATAAGCGCCCGGCTGGCCGACGCCGCCGACCTCCTGATCGACTTCGCGACCCTCGGCGAGTACGGCCTCGAGCCCACCGCCAAAGCAGCCCTGAACTGCGAAACCCGCCACCGCCGCCCCGCCTCTCCGGCCCCAAGCGCGACCACCCGGCGACGCCGTCCCGGCGCCCCCACCCTGGTCCTGGCCAACGAAGAGCAGCGGTCACGACGCCGGCACCAAATCGACGGCCCCTTCCTTCTTCGCCCGTAGTTAACTGCCAGAAAGTTCGCGCCCACAGGCGCCCCTTCAAACCTCACCGAGGCCCGGGCCGCGCATAGACGCGAGACCGGGGCCTTCGAGTTGCAGGCGATCCGTCGCCGACGAGTGGCGCCGCGTAGCAGCGCTACGCAAGCCGCTCGGCGGGGGCGTAGCGCGCCGCAAATCGGAGGCAACCGGGCCGCGTCTATGCGCGGCCCGGGCCTCTAAGTAAACCGGCGGCGACCTACTCTCCCAGGAGGTTGCCCCCCAAGTACCATCGGCGCAGAGTGGCTTAACTGCTCTGTTCGGAATGGGAAGAGGTGTTTCCCACTCGCCATGCGCCACCGGAATTTTGCGAGACGCTCGGTGGAGCTTGAAAACTGCACAAGGCCTTCAAAGTAAAGTAATAAATATCCGTCAAGCCCTCGACCCATTAGTACCAGTCAGCTGAACACATTACTGCGCTTACACCGCTGGCCTATCAACCTGGTGGTCTACCAGGGGTCTTACTCCCTCAAGGGGATGGGAGAGTTCATCTCGAGGACGGCTTCCCGCTTAGATGCTTTCAGCGGTTATCCGTTCCGTGCGTAGCTAATCTGCGATGCCCTTGGCAGGACAACAGATACACCAGCGGCACGTTCATCCCGGTCCTCTCGTACTAGGGATGACTCCTCTCAACTCTCCAACGCCCACAGCAGATAGGGACCGAACTGTCTCACGACGTTCTGAACCCAGCTCGCGTACCGCTTTAATGGGCGAACAGCCCAACCCTTGGGACCTACTCCAGCCCCAGGATGCGACGAGCCGACATCGAGGTGCCAAACCGGTTCGTCGATGTGGACTCTTGGAACCGATAAGCCTGTTATCCCCGGAGTACCTTTTATCCGTTGAGCGACGGCGCTTCCACTTGCTACCGCCGGATCACTAAGCCCAACTTTCGTTCCTGCTCGACCCGTCGGTCTCGCAGTCAAGCTCCCTTATTGCCTTTACACTCTACGCACGATTTCCAACCGTGCTGAGGGAACCTTTGGGCGCCTCCGTTACTCTTTAGGAGGCGACCGCCCCAGTCAAACTGCCCACCTGACACTGTTCACCGCCCGGATTACGGCGCG
>CAWHIW010000014.1:0-21079 GCA_963829445.1 uncultured Solirubrobacterales bacterium
AGCTCTCGTTCAGCTCCGGTCTACGCGGCATCACCCACGTCGGCATCGGAGGAGCTCCCGGATCTCGCCGGCCAGGGCGGCGGCTTCCTTGTCGAGGCGGTCGTGGGTGACGCGGATGGTGCGGTAGCCGGCGACGAGGAGGCGGGTGTCGCGAATGCGGTCGCGCTGGAAGGCGGCCCGGTGGCCGTGGAATTCCCAGCTGTCGAGCTCGACGATCAGCTTGGCGGCTGGCCAGAGGGCGTCGACCTCCTTGCCGAGGACCCCGACGTTGGTGCTGTGCGGCGGCAGGTCGTAGAAGTGGGCGAAGCGCTGAAAGCGATCCTCGAGCGGCGAGCGGGTTCGAGTGATGGCGCGCGCTTCGGCGAGCAGGCGCCGGGTGGGCTTCAGGGCGCGCCGCCCATAACCGCGCTCGCAGACTCGCTCGATCTCCCTCAGTCGCAGCAGCTTGAGCCGGTCCGCTTCCTCCCACGCGTACTCGAGTCGCTGGAAATCGACAACTTCGGCGTAGTCGAAGAGGGTGCGGGCGACGGTAGTGACCGGTATCCCAGCCCGTTCGGCTCGGTCCTCGGGATGAAGCCGGCCGCGGTGAATCCAGATTCCAGCCCGGCGCGACGGTCCCTGCCATCCCATGGGAGCGGTCACGTCCACGGCTTTGAAGCGCGAATTGGCTAGGCCCCAGAGCGTGGCTGCGGCCCGATGGCTCAGTAGTGCCGCGTCACCGTAGGCCAGAACCGCCGCAAGCCAGTACGAGTTTCTGCTCAGTCGCATATGGCCCACTGCGTACACCTCGAGATGGAGGGAGTTGAGCCTTCCCGCGTCCAGCCGCAGCTTGATTGCCTCGTCTCCAAAGCCAAGCTCGATCAGCTGGCGGCGAGCGACGACGCCGTGCTGACTAGTCGCGAGTCGCGACAACGCCCGCTCCCGTTGCCTCCAAAGGCCAATTTGCCGCGCGTCACCTGGGGGTGTCTGAGTTCCCGGGGTCATATTGCCCCCTAAGCTCAGACACGCCCCCTGTTCTCCCCCCGGATCGGTGGATTGCGAGGGGTCGGGGGAGGGCTTTGCGTTGCTAGGGTCGAGGGCGATGGCTGGCGACACGATTTCCTTCGCGCGCGGCGCTCCCAGCGCCGACATCCTGCCCCACGAGGCGGTGCGGGACGCGGCGGCGCGGGCGCTGGCCAGCGACTGGGAAAAGGCGCTCTCCTACGGCACCGGGATCGGGCATCCGGGGCTCTGCCAGTGGATCGCCGAGCGCCATAGCGGGATCGAGGCCTCACAGGTGATGGTCGCCAACGGCTCGCTGGAGGGCGGAGCGATGCTGTTCGAGCACCTGCTCGGCCCCGGCGACCGCGTCGTCGTCGAGCAGCCGACCTACGACCGCACGCTGCTGCTCCTGCAGCGCCTCGGCGTCGAGTTGGTGCCGGTGCCGCTGGAGGCCGACGGGCTCGACCTCGCCGCCTTCGAGGCGGCGCTTGCCGCCGGGCCGATCAAGCTCGCCCACGTCATCCCCAACGCCCACAACCCCGCCGGCTGCACGCTCTCGGTGGAGAAGCGCCGGCGCCTGGTCGAGCTCGCCGCCGAGCACGGCTTCTGGATCTTCGAGGACGACCCCTATCGCGAGCTGCCCTTCGAGGGCGAGCCGCTGGAGACGATGCTCTCTCTCGACGAGGCCGGCCGGGTCATCCACGCCTCCTCCTTCTCGAAGACGGTCAGCCCCGGCATCCGCGTCGGCTACCTGGCCGGCCCCGCCGAGGAGATCGCGAAGCTGGCCAAGCGCGCCAACGAGACCTACATCTCGCCGAACATGCTGGCCGAGTCGATCGTGCTCGAGCTCTGCCGCTCCGGCGAGCTCGACCGCAACATCGCCTTCGTCAAGGGCGAGCTGAAGGCTCGCTGCGACGCGCTGGTCACGGCTCTGGGAGAGCGGATCCCCGAGGCCGAGTTCGTCGTCCCCGAGGGCGGCTACTTCCTCTGGCTCGACCTCGCTGCGGGCACCGACACGGTCGCCCTGTTGGCCGAGGCGAAAGCCGACGGCGTCTCCTTCGTCGCCGGCCCCGACTTCATGATCGCGGGCGGCGGGAACAGCCTCCGCCTCTCTTTCGCGCCGGTCCCGGCCGACCGGGCCGAGGAGGGCGTGGCCCGCATCGCCGCCGACGCTCGAGCGCCTCCGCGCCGGCTAGCCAGCGCCGACTCACTCGACCGTGATCGTCCCTTCATGAAGGGATGGAAGACGCAGTAGTAGGCGAAGGTGCCACTCTTTTCGAGCGCGATCTTGCCGCTCTTGCCGGTGTCGATGCTGCCGCTTTCGAACGCCGGACTGCTTCGAGGTCGCCGTGTGCGGGGTCGAGTCCGGTTGGTGAAGGTGACCGTGGTCCCCTTCGGCACGGTGATGCTCGCCGGCTTGTAGATGTAGTCCTTGATCGTCACCGCGTGTTGCCGCCGGCGCCGCTTGCGGAAGAGGTCGTGCCGCCATCGCCGCTGCCGCAGCCCGAAAGAAGGATGGCGCTGGCATAGGAGGGGGAGGCGGCACCGACCCGGGACGGGTGGCGGGCCCTGGATACGGTCCCAACCCACGCTACGGGCCGGCGAGGTTGTACCGGCACCCGATCGGTTGCGGAGATTGTGATCCGCCGGCGCCGAGGCTCGCGTAGGGGAGCGGTAGAAGCACAAACCCCAGCGAGGAGACGAACATGCCCGACAGCAAGGAACGCGAGAAAGCAGAGGCACCGGCGCAGAGCGCAATCGCCCGCGCCGCGAAGGACCCGGTCTCGCGCCGCAAGTTCATGGCGCTGACCGGCGGCTCGGCCGCGGCGGCCGCATTCCTCGCCGCCTGTGGCAGTGACAGCGACAGCACCACCACGACCTCGTCGATGTCCAGCGGCGGCGGCGAAACCGCCCAGTTCGGCAAGGGCGACATCGGCATCCTCAACTACGCCCTCACGCTCGAGTACCTGGAGACGGCTTTCTACGCCGACGTCGTCAAGAGCGGCCTCTTCAAGGGCGCCGACCTCGCGACGATCAAGAAGTTCGGCGAGGAGGAGGCCGAACACGTCTCCGCCCTGACCGCTGCGGTCAAGGGCCTCGGCGGCAAGCCGGCGCCGGAACCGAAAACCGAATTCCCGCTCGAAAGCGCCAAGTCGGTGCTGGAACTGGCGGGCACGGTCGAGAACCTCGGCGCCGCCGCCTACCTCGGCCAGGCCGGCAACATCAAGAGCCCGGAAGTCCTGGCCTCGGCCCTGGCCATCCACAGCGTCGAGGGCCGGCACGCCGCCGCCCTGAACACGCTGCTCGGCATGCCGATCACCCCGGACGGGGCGTTCGCGAAGCCGGCGACCGCCAAGGTCGTGCTCAAGTCCGTCGAACCCTTCATCGTCAGCTAGCCCGGCGAGAAAGCAAGAGGAGAAAGCAATGAGTCAGCAAGAACTTGCACATCCAGAGCTCGCCGGCGTCAGCGTCGACGAGGACAGCAGCGACCTCTCACGCAGCGAGGTGATCCTCAAGGGAGCGCTGGCCGCCGGTGCCGTCTACGGCACCTTCATGGTCGGTCCCTACGTCCGCAAGGCATTGGCGATGAGCGGCAGCAGCGACGTCGACATCCTCAACTTCGCCCTCACCCTGGAGTACCTCGAGTCGACCTTCTACAAGGAAGCGAAGACCCGGGCCAAGGCGAGCGGCGAACTGAAGAGCCTGATCGGGCTGCTGGCCGACGACGAGAAGCAGCATGTCGACGCGCTGACGGCGACGATCAAGCAGCTCAAGGGCAAACCGGTGGCTGAGCCGAAATTCGACTTCGAATACAGCGACACGGCCGGCTTCCTCAAGCTCGCCCAGACGTTCGAGGACACCGGTGTCAGCGCCTACAACGGCGCTGGGCCAATGATCAAGTCCAAGGAAGTCCTCGCCGCGGCCGGCTCGATCGTCCAGGTCGAGGCCCGGCACGCGGCGGCGATCCGTCTCCAGAACAAGGAAGAACCGGCTCCCGAAGCCTTCGACCCCTCGCTCGACGAAGCGCAGGTGCTGAAGGCCGTGGAACCGTTCATCGCCTAGCGGCGGGGACGACCAAAAGCGGATGATGGAACGAGATGACGATTAGAAGAGAGAAGGCGGAGCGGCTGGCCGATGAGGAGCTGATGCCGCTGATCGGGGAAAAGGACCCCGAGGCCTTCGAGGTCTTCTACGACCGCCACGGCGGCGTCGCCTACTCGCTGGCGTACAGGATCGTCGGTGAGAAGGCGGCCGCCGAGGACGTCACCCAGGAGGCCTTCATCTCGATCTGGAAGAGCGGTGCCCGCTTCGACCGCGCCCGTGGCAGCGTCCGCTCCTGGATGCTGAGCATCGTCCGCAACCGCGCGATCGACGCCCTGCGCAGCCGCGCCGGCAAAGCGCCGAAGCTGACCTTCGACGACGATGCGGTGCTCGAGCAGCGCCCGTCCGAGGAGCTGACCGAGGACGAGGCGATGCGGCACGAGACCGCGACAGAGATCCGCGGCGCGCTCGGCGAGCTGCCGGGCGAGCAGTCGAAGGTGATCGAGCTCGCCTACTTCGGCGGCTTCAGCCAGTCGGAGATATCGCGCATGCTGGGGGTGCCGCTGGGCACCGTGAAGGGACGGATGAGGCTGGGCCTGGAGAAGATCAGGGGAGAGCTGGCGGAGGGACTGGCATGAACGAGACGAATCACGAGCGCTGGAGCGAGGACGTCGCCGCCTACATGCTGGGCGCGCTGGAGCCCGGCGAGGCGGCCGAGCTGGAGCGCCACGCCGAGGGCTGCGAGCGCTGCCAGGCCGAGATCCGCTGGCTGACGCCGGCGGTCAACGCGCTGCCGGAGAGCGTCGAGCGGCTGGAGCCGCCGCGCGAGCTGCGCGAGCGGGTGATGGCCGAGGTGCGCTTCGACGCCGCGCCGGAGAACGCTCCCGCCGGCGAGCCGGCGGCCGGGCTCTTCGGCCGCGCCGGCGCCTGGCTGCGCGAGCTCGGCTCCGGGCCGATGGGGCTGCGCCCGGTGGTGGGCTTCGCCGCCGCGGTGCTGGTCGTCGCCGCCGTCGCCGGCTTCGCGATCGGCGGCGGGCATCGGCGCCGACGAAGGCGGCCAGGTCGAGCACGGTCGTCACCGGCAAGCCGCCCGGGCGTCACCGCGAAGGTGGTCAGCGAAGGCGAGCAGCGGCGCCCTCCACCTCGCCAACGTCAAGCAGCTGCCCAGCGACCGGGTGCTCGAGGCCTGGGTGCAGCGCGACGGCGAAGTCGAACCGGTCGAAGCCCTGTTCGTCCCCGACCGCAAGGGCCAGGCCAGCACCGAACTCCCGGACATGGACGGGGTCGAAGCGGTGATGGTCACGACCGAGCCGCGCAGGCGGCAGCAAGGCGCCGACCTCGCTCGCCGATCGTCACGATCCCGATCCCCCAGTAGGGATCGGCCGCCGCCGGCTACGGCCGCCTAGCGGCCGTAGCGGTCCGAGGACAGCACCAGCTGCTCCGGGATCGCCGCCCGCGGCGGCGGCGCCGGGTCGGCGCGGACCGAGACGGTCTCGGCGACGCTGCGGCTGACCTCGTGCTTGCCGTCGGCGGAGGCGATTGTGACCCGGTCCTCGTCGGCGCTCTCGAGCTTGCCCTCGAGGCCCGGGCTGCAGCCCCGCCTGCCTTCAGGTAGTGCAGCAGCTCCTCGGCCTCGTTCTCGAAGCGCAGGACGGTGACGTCGGCGCCGACCTCGACGTCGGCCAGCAGCGAGCCCTGCTCGCGGGCGCCCTCGACGATCGGGTGGCCGTGGGGGCAGGTGGTGGCGTCGCCGATCGCCGCGTACATCCGCTCCTCCAGCACCGGCGACATCGCGTGCTCGATCCGCTCGGCCTCCTCGTGCACCTCGTCCCAGGGGATCCCGAGGACGTCGGTGAGGAAGCGCTCGATCATGCGGTGGCGGCGGACGATGTGGCTGGCGTGCTCGCGCCCGGACTCGGTGAAGTCGAGCGATTTGTCGGGCTTGCGGTCGACGTAGCCGTCATCGACCAGGCGGCCGACCATCTCGTGCACGGTCGGCGGCGAGAGCTGCATCGCGCGGGCGATGTTGGCGCCGGTCATCGGCAGCCCGGCCTCCTCCATCCAGAACATGATCTCCAGGTACTCCTGCTCAGCGACGGTCGCGGTCTCGGCGGACAAAGCGCTCCTTTTCGAGCTCGTTGGCGGTTCCTCGATACTAATGGGCGTGGGAATGCGGATCGAGATGCTGAACGTGGGCTGGATGACCGCGGCGGTCGGGATCTGGCGCCAGGGCGAGCCCGAGCCCGAGCGCCCGATCCGGCTGCCGGTGCCCGCCTACCTGATCGAGACCGAGAGCGAGCGGATCCTCGTCGACACCGGCCTGCACCCCGCCGCCGTCGCCGATTCCGAGGCGCACTACGGGCCGGGGCCGATCGCCTTCTTCGCCCTCGAGCAGGAGGCCTCGATCGCCGAGCAGGTCGACCTCTCGACCCTGACCCGGGTCGTCCTCACCCACCTGCACTTCGACCACGCCGGCGCCCTCGAGCTGATCCCCGACTCGGTCCCGGTCGTGATCCAGCGGGCCGAGTGGGAGGGAGGGCACGACCGCGGCGGCGATCGAGCGCACCTTCCTCCTCCCGCGCGACTACGCCGAGGAGCCGCGCAACCTGGTCCTGGTCGACGGCGACCACGACCTGCTCGGCGACGGCTCGGTCGAGCTGCTGAGCACGCCCGGGCACACCCCGGGCCACCAGTCGGTGCGGGTCGGCGACGCTGGTGATCGGCGCCGACGTCGCCCTCTGGGCCGCGACCCTCGACGACGGGCGCCTGCCGGCCTTCGGCGACGACCTCGGGGCGCAGGCGCGCTCGCTGGGGCGGCTGCGCGGAGCTGCGCGACGCCGGCGCTGACGGTGCGGCCGGGGCACGACCCCGACGTGCTGCGGGCCGGGCCCGGTCTAGCGGCGTTCGACCAGGGTCGAGACGATCGCCTCGTAGAAGCCGTCGCCCATGCTGCCCTCGGTGACGGTGGCGTTGCTCCACTGCGAGAGCTTGGCGCGCAGGCCGGGGTCGCGCTCGGGGCCGTTGGCGACGACGAAGAAGCGGCCGACCGCGGCGGCGACCTCGAGGTCCTCGACCGAGTCGCCGACGGCGATGCAGTCGGCCGGGTCGTAGCCGCGGGCGCGGGCGTGGGCGGCGACGGCGGCGCCCTTGCTGACCTGGCGCGGGACCAGGTGGTAGGCGTGGGTGCGGCCCTCGACGGTCGGCATCGGGCGGCCGATGGCGCCGTTGTCGAGCAGGCGCAGGTCGTCGTCGCCGTGCTCGCCCAGCAGCGCGTTGGCCTCGTCGACGTCGACCTTGCCGCGGAAGAGGTGGGAGAGGACGCGGCCGTTGTGCCAGGGCGCGTGGTACTCCAGCCGCCCGTCGAAGTGCTCGAAGAGGCGCTTGGGGATGCCGCGGGCCTCGATCTGCTCGTAGATCGTGCCGTCCTCGTTGGGTGCCATCTCGCCGGTCAGCAGCGTCGTCTCGCCGTCGATCGCGAAGGCGCAGCCGGCCTCGTAGATGTAGGAGGTCTGGCCCATCAGCCGCGCCGCCTCGTGGACCTGGGGCTCGCGGCGGCCGGACATGATCACGACCTCGACCCCGGCCCGCTGGCAGGCCTCGAGCCCGCGCGCCTGGGCCAGCGAGAAGCCCCCCTCGGCGTCGCGGAAGAGCGAGGCTCCCGCGCCGAGCAGGGTGCCGTCGAGGTCGGTGTAGACGCAGCTGAGTCCCATGGGTCCCGGCCGCTACGGTAGCGACGATGAGCTGGCGGCTGGCTGACCGGACCCTCGACCTCGCGCAGCCGCTGGCGGCGGGGATCGTCAACGTCACCGTCGACTCGATGTTCGAGGGGGCGCGCAGCGGGACGCCGGAGCAGGCGGTGGCCGACGGGCTGGCGCTGGTCGAGGCGGGGTTCGACATGCTCGACGTCGGCGCCGTGGCGGCGAAAGCGGGCCCGCCGGTGAGCGCCGAGGACGAGGCGGCGGCGCTGGTGCCGGCGATCGACGGGTGCACTGGTCAGGGCATGACGCCGTCCGGGGTGCCGATCTCGGCCGACACCTTCTCGCCGGAGGTGGCGCGGCGGGCGCTGGACGCGGGGGCGCACGCGGTCAACGACATCTCCGGGGGGTCGGAGGAGATGTTCGGGCTGGTCGCCGAGCACGGGCTGCGGCTACGTGCTGATGCACATCGAGGGGCCGCCGCGGGTGGACCGGCCCTGGCGCCAGTACGGCGACGTCGTCGACCACCTCAAGGCCTGGTTCGAGGGGAGAGTCGAGCTGGCCCGGGAGCTTGGGGTCGCCGAGGAGCAGATCGCCATCGACCCCGGACTCGACTTCGACCTCAGCCCCGACCAGGACCTGGAGATCCTGCGGCGGCTCGGCGAGCTGCGCTCGCTGGGGCTGCCGCTCTACGTCTCGCTCTCGCGCAAGGACTTCATCGGCGCCGTGCTGGCGGGGTCCTGGGAGGGACGGCTGGCCGCCGGGCGAGCGCGAGTGGGGCACGGTCGCCGCCGTCGCCCTGGCCGTCCGCGAGGGCGCCGACATCCTCCGCATCCACGACCGCAGCTCCCTGCAGGCGATGCGCGTCGCCGGCCGCATCGCGGATCGCCGCCGGTGTGGCTAAGAGCCATCGCTGCGAGATGGCGCGCGAGTGGGTCGGTCGCGATCGAGCCGGCGCGGCGGGACGGGCGGATCGTGGCCGAGAGCTCGGAGGCGGAGCGGCGCTGCGCGGCCGGTCTCGCTGCCCGGGCGCGCTCGACCCCGGCTTCGCCGAGGCGCTGCGGCGGGCCGGGATCGAGTCGCTCTACACGCACCAGCTCGAGGCCTGGGAGACGGCGGCGCACTCCAACCTGGTGATCACCAGCGGCACCGCCTCGGGCAAGAGCCTCGCCTTCAACCTGCCGGTGCTCGACGGCATCGCCCGCGACCCGAAGCGGCGGGCGCTCTACCTCTACCCGACCAAGGCGCTGGCCCAGGACCAGGCGCGCAAGCTGGCGCAGCTGCGGCCGCCCGGGCTGCGCGAGGCGATCTACGACGGCGACACGCCGAAGGAAGAGCGGCCGGCGATCCGCCGCAAGAACAACCTCGTGCTGACCAACCCGGACATGCTCCACGTCGCCCTGCTGCCGCACCACAAGCGCTGGGGCGACTTCCTCGCCAACCTCGAGTGGGTCGTCGTCGACGAGGCCCACACCTACCGCGGCGTCTTCGGCTCCCACGTCGCCAACGTGCTGCGGCGGCTGCGGCGGGTGGCGCGCGCCTACGGCTCGGAGCCGCGCTTCCTGCTCGCCTCGGCGACGATCGCCAACCCGGTCGAGCTGGCCGAGCGCCTGGTCGGGACGCCGTTCGAGCTGATCGACGACGACGGGGCGCCGCGGGCCGGGCGCGAGGTGGCGATGTGGAACCCGCCGCTGCTCGACGAGCGCACGGGGGCGCGGCGCTCGGCCCTCTCCGAGGCCGCCGACCTGCTGGCCGAGCTGGTCTCCCAGGGGGTGCGGACGATCTGCTTCCTCAAAAGCCGGCGCGGGATCGAGCTGATCCAGCGCTTCGCCCGCGAAAACCTCGAGCGCCGCGGCAAGCCGGAGCTGGCGAAGCGGATCGCCCCCTACCGCGGCGGCTACACGCCGCAGCAGCGGCGCGAGATCGAGGCGCGGCTGACCAGCGGCGAGCTGCTGGCGGTGGTCGCGACCGACGCCCTGGAGCTGGGGATCGACGTCGGCGAGCTGGAGGCGGCGATCTGCGTCACCTTCCCCGGCACCGTCGCCAGCCTGCGGCAGATGTGGGGCCGGGCGGGGCGGCGCCAGCGCGGGCTCGCCGTCTACGTCGCCGGCCAGGACGCGCTCGACCAGTTCTTCTGCCGCCACCCCGACGAGTTCCTCGAGCGCCCGGTCGAGGCGGCGATCCTCGACCACGCCAACGAGCAGATCGCCTCCCGCCACCTGGTCGCCGCCGCCTACGAGCTGCCGCTGACCGACGCCGACGAGGAGGTCTTCGGCGCGGGCTGGCGCGAGCGGGCGGAGCGGCTGCTGGCGGCCGGGGAGCTGCGCAACGCCGGCGGCAAGCTGCTGCCGCGCCGCAACGACTTCGTCGCCAGCCGGATCGCCCTGCGCTCGGCCTCGGCCGACTCGGTCGCGGTGATCGAGCGCGAGTCGGGGGAGATGCTGGGGATGGTCGAGGCCGAGCGCGCCTTCACCACGATCCACCCGGGCGCGATCTACCTCCACCTCGGGCGCTCCTATGAGGTCGAGCGGCTCGACGTCGACGAGCGGCGGGCGATCGTCTCCAGCTTCGACGGCGACTGGTACACGCGGCCGAAAAAGGAGACCGAGATCTACATCGAACGGACGCGGGAGCAGCGCGAGGTCGCGGGCGTGCAGCTCAACTTCGGCGAGGTCTCGGTGACCGAGCAGGTGATCGCCTTCCAGCGGGTCTCGATCTCCGAGCAGGAGCCGATCGACATCGTCGCCCTGGAGCTGCCGGAGCAGAGCTTCGTCACCCAGGCGCTCTGGTACGTGCTGCCGGAGAAGCTCAGCGGGGCGCTGCCGAGCGACGTCCTGCTCGGCGCCCTGCACGCGACCGAGCACGGCCAGATCGCGGTGCTGCCGCTGATCGCGATGTGCGACCGCTGGGACATCGGCGGCCTCTCCACCAACGTCCACTTCCAGACCGGCCGCTCGACGATCTTCATCTACGACGGCCACCCCGGCGGGGTCGGCATCACCCAGCGCGGCTACGAGCAGTTCGAGCGCCTGCTCGGCGACGCCTTCCGCCTGATCGAGGAGTGCCCCTGCGAGTCCGGCTGCCCCTCCTGCGTGCAGAGCCCCAAGTGCGGCAACCTCAACGAACCGCTGCACAAGGCGGGGGCGCTGGAGCTGATGGGGCTGATGCAGGGCCGGTCGTGTGAGCCGGGGGGAGTGGGGTCTCCCCGTCACGAACTGCGGGGAGGTTCCGGGAGACCCCACTCCCCGGCTCGCGGAGCGCTCTGCGTCAGGTTGCCCAGGAGCTTGCGCCTCTAGGTGGTCAGGGCCAGAGCTCGCGCAGGGCGAGGATCGCGAAGGCGTGGGACCAGGCGAGCGGGGTGGTGGAGACGGGGATGCCGGTCTCGGCGTCGACGCGCTCGGGGAGGGCGCCGGCCGGGGTCGCGGCGCGGCGCAGGTCGGCGAGCAGGCGCAGCGCCTGCGCGCGTCCGCTCGCCGAGCGCGGCGAGGCTCCAGGCGCTCCAGGCCGTCGGTGCGGTCCAGGGGTCGGTGCCCGGCCAGGCTTCGCCCGGGGTGATGCCGAAGCGCGTGCTGCTCGGCGCGCCAGGCGCAGCAGGGTCCGCCGCACGGCCGGGAAGAGCGCCGGCTGCGGGAACGGCCGCACCGCCCAGGCCGCCGCCGAGTCGAGCCCCGAGCCCGGGTCCCCTGCCCGCCGCACCAACCCTTGCGTAGTCCCAAACCCCGCCTCGATACGGGCTCGATCGGCCGGTCGGCTTTGCGGGCTGGCGTTGGCGATCGCGGCGATGGCGTTGGCGAGGTAGGTGCCGGGATGCCCTCCTGGTAGTCGGCGCGGTCGCGCCAGGGGAGGGGTGGGGTCGGGGGCGGGAGGCCGGCGGCGCGGGCGGCGACGGCGACCCAGCCGCGGCGTCGCCCTGGGCCTCGCGTCCCGCCACCGGGCGTGCCGTCGCCGTGGAAGCGGGCCGCCGCGTCGAGGTCGAGGCCGAGCAGGAAGCGGGCGACGCGGCGGGCCTCGGGGCGGTAGCCGGCGGCGGCGAAGGCGAGCGCGGCGGTGCCGGCGTCGCGCGGCCAGACGTAGGCCCAGCCGTCCCGCGCCCCCGCCGCGACGGCGCCGGTGCGCCGGTCGGTCAGCGCCCGCAGGGTCAGCAGCGAGCGCCGGTACATCCGCCGCGCCCAGGCGGGCGCGCCGGCGCCGAGCGGCGCGGGCGCGCGGCGAGCCAGCGCCGGTCGGCGCGCGATCGCGCTGCGCGACGATCCGCGCGGCGGCTGCGCGGCGCTGGGTCTCGATCGGGCGGAGCGGAGCTCGCCCGCCGCGCAGACCAGCTCGATTCGCCCGGTCGCCGGCGTGCGCCGGCAGCTCGACCCGGTCTCCAGCTCGACCCCGAGCGATGCCGAGGCCCGCAGGCCGGGCAGGCGTCGACAGTGAGGATTCGCGCCAGCTCGCGGCCGGAGGCCGCATCCACGATCGTCACCCTGACCGGCCCGAACCGCGCCACGGTCCGCACCACGTTGGTCCCCGGCAGGTAGCGCTGGGCCACCGCGTCGGCGCGCCACAGCGGCAGCGCCGGCCCGCCGTCGACGCTGACCCGCGGCACGATCCCGGTGTCGGCCGGCGACGCGTCCCCGCCGCCTGGCGATCGGCCGGGTTGTCGATCAGCGCCGCGCCCCGCCGGCCCCGGCGCCCGCAGGTCGACCACGTCCCCGTAGGCGTCGACCGCCGCCGTCAGCCCGCCGCTCCCGACCACCGCCGTCCCGAGGAACGGCGGCGGCAGTCCCGGCAGCGCCGCCGGCGTCCGCGGATCGGCCGACGAGCCGCCGGAGACGAGCACCAGCCCCACCGCTCCGGCGGCGACCAGCGCCAGCGCTGCACGAGTCCAGGCCACCCCCCAATGCAATCAGCCCCGATCGCCCCCCGGTCGCTAGCCTTCCCGCTGCGCAGGCCTCTTCATGCGCCCAGGCGAGGTAGCTCAGTTGGTAGAGCACACGACTGAAAATCGTGGTGTCGCGGGTTCGAATCCCGCCCTCGCCATTAGTTTTGCCTGCAAATCGGTTACATCGATACATCGAGGTCTTTGAGGGCGGCTAGTTTGAGGGCAAAGTGGCAATGACGCAGTTGCCATTGCCACTTCGGATCCATCTGACTACGCGTGGATCTCATCGATCTGGGTCCGAAATGAGCGGTATTTGTGCCCAACGCATCGAACGGAGGAGCACACGATTTGAAGTCGTGATCGCTCGGGTTCGAATCAGGTGCCAAAGGAGAGGAGGCGGAGGCTGAGATTGGCTAGCGCGAGGGCTGACCTCGCGCCCCATTCCGACAGCCGGGATTCGCTTGTAGTCTCGCCGAGTAATGCGCAGGAAGATCGAAGCCTTCTTCTACGGGAGGCGGTGGCGAGCTGACGAGCATGCATGGCGGGTCTGGCAGAACCTCGCGCCCCTGGTGCCGACCACCTTTGCCGACCTCGATTCAGGACAGCCGGTCGCCGGACGCGTGTATCGCATCTACCAGCAGGCTCACCGAGGCACCAAGGCGGTGGTTTACTTCGGCGACGCTGTCGGCCTCCAGGACACCTGGTGGGAGGCGATGCGACCCGCCATCAACCAGTGGGTGGTGGTGCGAACCCACCTGTGGTTCCCGCCGGGCACGCACTCGGGGCAGCATGTCGTCTGGGTCGACGGGTGGGAGCGCAGGACTGCCGGCGATGTGTATGTAAGGGCGCTGAGACACGAACGAAGGCTCGAGAAGGAGGAGTTGCGTGCAGTTCCCCAGGTCGTCCAGGACAGGGATCTAGTTCGGGATATGGCTCGGGACGTACCGCGGGGCCAACCGCTATTTCACACGACTGCCTTCGCCGCCGCCGCTGATGTGGAGGAGGCGATGTCCGCGGCCGCTGAGATCGCGGCTGAACGAGACGCGAAGGTCTACGGGCCGGCAGAAGTGGGGGTGGGCGCCTGCTGTCTATCTGGCCCCCCGATGACGTGCCGACCTTCGTGTCTGTCACGGCCAGGCCGATCTCTGCCGGGACAGTGTGGGTTCGGGTCGCTGCGCAGAGTCTCGCTGTGCCTTCACTCGACGTCGCGGATGAAGTGAGTGCGGCCTTAGAGTCCAGGCTCGGCAATCTGGGCCGCGGAGTCCTGCCGCCGCCGCGAGACACCGAATACGACCGAGAGGCGACCCGGCGGCTCGAAACCGAAATTCAGGAGCTGCTAGAAGCCTTGGCGATCAACCCCACGTCGTGGGAGCACCTGTCCAGCTCCATCTACGAGCGCGAGCTGCTGCTCCAGCATCTGACTGAACTCGGCGCCTGAGCCTTGAAGGGAGCAGACCGAGTGTCTCCGCACCGGCCGAAGCTCACTTGGCTGCGGGCCCTCCGACGCACGAGACGGGACCCCGAACCGCTATCCCTAGGTCTCCTTGATCTCCCGGACTTTGACCTCGATGCCTGCGTTCTGCAACCGTTGAGCAGCAGCCATGAGGTTGACCGAGCTGAAGAAGGGTAGGCCGTAGGGCTTCTCGGCAGTCGTCATGCCTATGCGTGGCCGCATCGCGGGCGATGGCCGATGTTCACCAGGGCTCGGCGGAGCCGCCTGCCGATACCGTCCCGCTTCGATGGGGTCTCTACCGGGGAGGACAGAGGGTCGATGAACGACGCCGAGCTGCTCGCATTTGCCGAGCGCGTCGTGGATCGTGCGTGGGCAGACCTGCCTCCGGCAGATCGCAATTTGCTGGAGGCGATCAGGGCCGAGGGACGCGACGTCACCGCTCGCCCGCTCGGGGTTTACACCGACGAGCTGCGACGCTCTGCGGGCTACGCAAGCTTCCCGGTCGCAGAGCGACAGCGCCAGGACGCCGCGGCCGGCCTCTGGATTCCCGAACTGAGGCTAGTGCTGCTCAACGTCGCCCATTCCAGCTTTCAGGGTCTTGACCAGCACAGCTTGGGATGGGCGCTAGCCAGGGTTGCCTGGCACGAGTGGGGCCACGCGCTTGCCTTTCACCGCGCCACGAGTGAGGACGTGTCTCGTGGTAAGGAGCTCCTAGTGCTGGCGCCCCCCTCGATGGCCGAAAACGTCCGCTCTGCTGACTACCGTCAGCGCGAGTACACCCATGAGATCGTCGCCGAGGTATATGCGCTGCTGATCAGTCGTCGGCGACGGGGCGCCACCGGAAAGGCCGCCTTGGCTTTCAGCGAAAATCTATGAGCTAGTTAGGAGGGTAGTGGGATGGAACCAATGAGCTTGCCGCCCGGTTACCTCCTGCCCGAGGGGAAGACCATGGTGGATATCCTGCGCATGGACGCGGAGCTGCTTGCCAGTGAGGGCATCGACCCCGAGTGGCCAGGCTTCGAGGAGCCCCCCGAGGGCTCCGAAGCCGACTCGGACTGATCCGACCCTGAAAGCGCGAGTGCTGGCCAGCCGCCACAAGGCCCGGCTCGTCGGCTGGTCTCGTTTTTCCCATTCCAAAGCGGCTTGCAATCGATATCGGCGTAAAGGACCGTCGCGTCAACCGTACGACTGAAAATCGTGGGTCGCGGGTTCGAATCCCGCCCTCGCCATTTCGTCTGCTCGCCGGCGCCCGCCGGAGATGCAAAGTAGATTCATTCTCATTAAAGTGGCGGGCCATGCTCGAGCCCTTCCAGCTCCCCTTCGTGCAGCGCGGGCTGATCGAGGTCCTGATCCTCGCCGTCCCCGCGGGGCTGCTCGGCACCTGGATCGTCCTGCGCGGGCTCGCCTTCTTCTCGCACGCCGTCGGCACCGCCGCCTTTCCCGGGCTCGTGCTCGCCGACGGGCTGGGGTTCGCGGCGCCGCTGGGCGCCTTCGGCGCCGCGATCGCCTTCACCGTCGGCAACGCGGCGCTGCGGCGGCGGCGAGACGGGGCCGCGACAGCGTCGTCGCGCTCGTCCTTGTCGCCTGCCTCGCCGCCGGCGTGATCCTGGCCAGCGACGTCTTCGGCTCCGGCGCCAACGTCGAGACGCTGCTGTTCGGCAGCCTGCTGCTGGTCGACGGCGGCGACATCGCCCTCGCCGCGGTGGCCGCCGCCGCGCGCTGCTCGCGACCGCGCTGATCGGCCAGCGCTGGCTGGCGCCAGGGCTTCGACCCGACGCCGCCGCCGCGAGCGCCCGGGCGCCGGCGCGCCTCGACGCCGCCCTGCTCGGCCTGATCGCCCTCGCCAGCGTCGCCGCGCTGACCGTGGTCGGGGCGCTGCTGGTCACCGCGCTGTTCGTGGTCCCCGCGGCGACCGCGCGCCTGCTCACCCGGCGGATGCTGAGCTGGCAGCTGGCCAGCGTCGCCCTGGTCGCGGCCGAGGGCACGGTCGGGCTCTGGCTCTCGGTCAAGACCGACGCTCCGCCCGGGGCGACGATCGCCTGTCGTCGCCGGCGGCGTCTTCGCCCTGGTCGCGCTGGCGCGGGCCCTGGCCCGGGTGCCGCGCGCGCCGCCCTCGCCGCCGCCGCTCGTCGCCCTGGCCCTGGTCGGCGCCGGCTGCGGCAGCTCGGGCGACGACGCGGCGACAGGCTCGCGGTGGTCGCCACCACCACCCAGATCGGCGACTTCGTGCGCGAGGTCGGCGGCGACGCGGTGGAGGTCGACCAGATCCTCGAGCCCAACACCGACCCGCACGAGTACGAGCCGCGCCCCAGCGACGTCGCGACGCGGCCGACGCCGAAGCTGGTCTTCGCCAGCGGCGACGGGCTCGACGACTGGGTCGACGAGGTCGTCTCCGAGAGCGGCAGCGACGCCGAGGTCGTCGACCTCGGCGCGGTGGTGCCGGTCCGCTCCCGGGCGAGGCGAGCGGGGACGAGAGGGCAGCTCGAGCACGACAGCTTCGACCCGCACTGGTGGCACGACCCGCGCAACGCCGCGGCGGCGGTGCGCGAGATCGAGCGCCGGCTCGCCGCCGCCGACCCGGCCAAGAAGCCGGTGTTCGCAGCGCAACGCCGGCGCCTACCTCGCCGAGCTGCGCGGCCCTCGACGCCGGGATCGCCACGTGCATGGCCCGTGCCCGCCGCCGAGCGCAAGCTGGTCACCGACCACGACGCCTTCGGCTACTTCGCCGACCGCTACGGGATCGACGTGGTCGGCGCCGTCGATCCCCTCGCAGACCACCCAGGCCCAGCCCTCGGCCAAGGACCTGAGCGAGCTGGCGCGGACGATCGAGGCCGAGCACGTCAGCGCGGTGTTCCCGGAGAGCTCGCTGAGCCCGAAGGTCGCGGAAGCGATCGCCGCGCCAGACCGGGGCCACGGTCGACTACACGCTCTACGGCGACACGCTCGGCCCGGACGGCTCCGACGGCGCCACCTACCTGCGGATGGAGGCGGCCAACGCCGACGCGATGGTGCGCGGCTTCACCGGCGGGAGGCGACGGATGCCTGGTGAGCCCCTGATCGAGGCCGAGGGCCTGGCGGTCGGCTACGGCGGCCCGCCGGCGATCTCCGGCGTCAGCTTCGCCCTGCGCGGCGGGCGAGCGGCTGGCCCTGCTCGGGCCCAACGGCGGCGGCAAGACGACGCTGCTGCGCGCGATGCTCGGCGAGCTGCGCCCGCTGGCGCGGCGAGCTCCAGGTCGCGCGGCCGCTGCGGCACCGTGCCGCAGACCGAGCGCTCCCGCCTCGACTACCCCGTCTCCGCGCTCGACGTGGCGACGATGGGGGCGCTCTCGCGGCTGCCCTGGTGGCGGCGGCCGGGCCGCGCGCGACCGCGAGGCGCGCGGCGCGGCGCTGGCGCGGGTCGGCCTCGGCGAGCTGCGCCGAGCGAGACCTTCGGCGAGCTCTCCGGCGGCCAGCGCCAGCGCGTCCTGATCGCCCGCGCCCTGGTCCAGGACGCCGCGCGTGCTGCTGCTCGACGAGCCCTTCTCCGGCCTCGACAAGCCCAGCGCCGCGGCGCTGGAAGCGCTGATCGACGAGCTGCGCGGCCGAGGGGCGGGGGATCGTCGTCGCCACCCACGACCTCGAGCAGGCGCGGCGCTGGGACGCGCGTGCTCTGCCTCAACCGCGCGCCAGGTCGCCTTCGGCGCGCCCGACGCCGTCCTCGACCGCGCCGACGCTGGAAGCGACCTACGGCGGCGCGATCGTCGAGATCCCCGGCGGCGGCGAGGCGATCCTGCCCCCCACACCATCACCACCACTGATGCTCGAGCCGCTCCAGGAAGCGTTCATGCAGCGGGCGATCGCCGAGATCGCCCTGATCGGCGCTCGCCGGCGGCGCGCTCGGCTGCTGGGTCGTCCTCTACGAGCTTCTCCTACGCGGCCGAGTCGCTCGCCCACTCGATCTTCCCCGGGCTGGTGTCGCCGCGCTCGCCGGCGTGCCGCTGCTGCTCGGGGCGACCCCGGCGATCGTCGATCGCCGCGCTCGCGATCGCGCTCGCCGCGCGCGCGTCCCGGGACGTCAGCCGCGACGTCGCCGTCGGCGGTCGTCGTCACCACGATGTTCGGCCTCGGCGTACTGCTGGCGCTCTCGCCGCGACTCGCCGCCGGGGGTCGAGGCGCTGCTCTTCGGCGACATCCTCGGCCCGAGCGACGCCGACCTGACCGCGGCCGCGGTCGCTGGCCGCGGCGGTCGCCGCTGGCGCTCTGGCTGCTGCACGGCCGGCTGCTGGCGGGCGGCTTCGACCGCGGCTCGGCCGCCGCGCTCGGCGTCTCGCCCGGGGCTGATCGAAGCCGCGCTGCTGGTCCTGCTCGCGGCGACGACCGTGGTCGCCGTCCAGGGGCTGGGCAACCTCCTCGTCGTCGCCGTCCTCGTCGGCCCGGCGGCCGCCGCCGCGCCAGCTCACCGACCGGATCGTGCCGATGCTCTTCGCTCGCGGCGGCGATCGCCGTCGCTCGCCGGGGTCGCCGGCCTCTACCTCTCCTATTACGCGGGCACCGCCGGCGGCGCCTCGATCGCGCTGGCGATCGTCGCCGCCTACCTGCTGGCGCTGCCGGCGGGCCGGCTGCGGCTCGGCGCCCCGCGGCGCGGCCCCGGCCGGAGGCTACGATCGGCTGATGGCCGCCGCGCGTCAAAAAGCGACTGGGCCGAGCACGCGCTGGCGAGCCCTGCAGGGCGCCGGCCTGCGCCGCGGCGGCGCCCGCACCGCGGTCGTCGAGGCGCTGGCCGGGCACGACTGCGCGGTGACCGCGCTCGAGCTCGACGACGAGCTGCGCCGCCGCCAGCCCGCCGGTCGGCCGGGCCAGCGTCTACCGCGCGCTCGAGCAGCTCGAGGAGCTGGGGCTGGTCCAGCGCATCGAGGTCACCCGCGGCACCGCCGGCTACGAGCGGGTCGAGCCCAGCGGCCACCATCACCACCACGCGATCTGCCGCGGCTGCGGGCGCATGGAGACCTTCGAGGACCGCGCCCTCGAGCGCGCGATCGAGCGCGTCTCCAGAGCGAGATGCCGTTCGAGGTCTCCGAGCACGACGTCGTCCTGCGCGGCCTCTGCGCGCGCTGCGCCGACTGAGCAGGGGCGCTCCGGGCGGGCAGGAAGCAGCTACCCCGGGTCAGGTTGCGGTGCGGTCCCGCTCGCGCAGCAGCCACCAGTCGACGACGTAGCCGCCGAAGGGGACGACGGCGCCGACCAGGATCCAGAAGGTGGTCTTGGCGCTCCAGCCCATGTCGCTGCGGATCGCGAGGGCGATCCAGACGTAGGCGATGAAGAGGATGCCGTGGATCGGGCCGAGGATCTGGACGCCGAGCTCGCTGCCGCCGGTGCGTTTGATCACGGAGGCGATCAGCAGGGCGATGAAGCTGGTCGCCTCGGCGAGGGCGATGTAACGCATCGGCTTGATGGCCGGGACCATATTGGGACCGCATGGGCAGGAGTTTTGGCGCCAAACCGGGCAAGATCCAGGGTGATGCAGAAGCCTCTACCCGGCTCGGGCCTGCGCCCGGGCATCGCCACCGAGCTGCAGGCCCTCGGCCCCGGCCTCGCCGCCGGCCGCGTTCTCGCCCAGAACCGGGGCTTCTGGCTGGTCGCGGTCGCCGACGGGGAGGGGTGGACGCCGAAGCTGCTGACCGCCCGGGGCCGGCTGCGGGGGACGACGCCGGTGACCGGCGACTGGGTCGCGGTCGACTCCGCCGGCGAGATCATGGCCGTGCTGGAGCGCCGCTGCCTGCTCGAGCGCCGCGCCGCCGGCGACGAGGTCGAGGCGCAGGCGCTGGCCGCCAACGTCGACCTGGTCCTGATCGTCGAGGCGCTGCCGGAGCCGAACGAGCGCCGGGCCGAGCGCTTCGCCTCGCTCGCCGCCGCCAGCGAGATCCCGGTCGCGCTCGTCCTCACCAAGGCGGACCTCGCCGCCGACGCCGACGCGACCGCCGCCCAGCTGCGCCGCCGCCTTGGCTTCGGGGAAGCCCTGGCCGTCAGCGTCCGCAGCGGCGACGGGCTCCCCGGCCTGCGCTCCCTGCTCGCCCCGGAAGCGACGACGGCGCTGCTCGGCACCTCCGGCGCCGGCAAGTCGACCCTGGTCAACACCCTGCTCGGCGAGGAGCGCCAGGCGACCGCGCCGGTCCGCGCAAAAGACGGCCTCGGCCGCCACACCACGGTCACCCGCGAGCTGATCGAGCTGCCCGACGGCGCCCTCCTCCTCGACACGCCCGGGCTGCGCGAGGTCGGCCTCTGGGTCGACGCCGGCGCCGCCTTCGAGGACGTCGAGCGGCTGGCCGCGAGCTGCCGCTTCGGCGATTGCTCCCACCGCACCGAGCCGGGCTGCGCCGTGCGCGCAGGCGTCGCCCCCGACCGCCTCGAGGCCTGGCGCCGACTGACCGACGAGCAAGCGAGCCTCGACAAGCGCCGGACACGCTGACAGATCTCACGGACTTCCTTGTAATTCTAAAGTGCAAGTTGAGAATTACAAAGATGCTGATCCGACTCCGAGCCAAGGCAGGGGCCACGGAACGGGTTCCCCGAATTCCATATTCCAAATTCTGGAATATGGAATGAGATTCGCTACCCTTGGTTCATGCTCAAGCGACAGGACATCGTCGTGCTGCTGAAGCTGGCGGGAGAGAAGCCAGATTGGACCTTTGAACAGGTCGCTGGGGAGATCGATCTCAGTCCCTCCGCCATTTATCGCAGCCTTGCTCGGGCCGAGGAGGCCGGCCTCTACGATGCCCGGCGTAAGAAGATCAATGTCCTCACCCTATTCGAGTTCATCGCTCACGGCGCGCGGTATGTGTTCCCCGCCGTCAGAAGTGGGGAAGCCAGGGGGATCCCAACCGTGTGGGCGGCACCACCGCTCGCAGATCACCTCTCTGCTTCGCGGAGGAATGTGCCGGTTTGGCCAGATGCTGCCGGCAAGGTGCGCGGAATTGCGCTTGAGCCTCTGCATCCAGTGGTTCCCCGCGCGGCTCTGCGTGACCCGAAGTTTGCCGAACTTCTGGCCTTGTTTGACGCGACGGC
>CAWHIW010000015.1:0-20122 GCA_963829445.1 uncultured Solirubrobacterales bacterium
AGAAGTCTTGCGCTAACGGCTCCGGTCTGTCAGTCTGCACGGCAGATGTTGGCCAAACATCGGCGAGGCGCTGGGCGAGCTACGGCGGCGCCAGCGGTGACAGCCGCAACCCAGGTGGCGCTACGCCACCGCCGTAACGCCCAGCGCCTCTGCCACTTCCTCGCAGACAAAACATTTAGTAGAATCCGTCGCCGGAGGGTTGAAGGAGACAGGCGTGCTCCAGGCGGTTGATACCCGCATTGCGCCGCTCGACAGGCGGCGTCCGGTTCGAGTCCGGTGCCCTCCGCGGGTATTCACGCCGGAGCGAAAATCGGGCGTTGGCGCGGTCCTCGTGATAATCTGAGCGACGGGTATCAACCGCGTGTGGCCATGTCAGCCACTTCAACAAGCTCGACCCGCTCCGGCGGGTCGTTCGCTTTTCAGGACCGCCTCGCAGCGGCCGACGCCTAGCCCTCGCGGGCGACCTTGGCGGCTTCCTCGCTGCCAAGGTAGGGGGTCAGCGTGAACTCGACCAGGTCCGGCAGGAGGCTCTCCAATTCGGCGGTCTTGCCGGCGATGATGCGGCGGGAGATCAGCGACATCATGCCGCCGACCAGGGCCTCCTCGGTGGTCGGGTTGAGGCGGGCCAGGACTTCCGGCGAGCGCCCTTCGCGGCCGCTCTGAAAGTAGGGGACGAAGCTCTGGATGGCGCTGTCGTAGCGCTCGACCACGACCGGGCCCGCGACCAGCGCCTCGACCATGCTGAGCCGGGCCAGGTTGGGCTCGGCGGCGAGGAAGGCCAGCATCGCGCCGATCCCGGCCTTGACCGCGTGCGGCCAGTCGGCCTCCTCCTCGAAGGCCAGCCCGACCCGCTCGCGCAACTCCGCCATCACCGTGTCGTAAGCAGCGACGAAGCACTCGTCCTTGCTGGCGAAGTGCTCGTAGAAGGTGCGCCGGGAAACCGCCGCGTGGCGGGTGATATGGGCGATGGTTGTGCCGGAGTAGCCGTTTTCCGCGATCGCCTCGGCGAGGCCGGCGATCAAACGCTCGCGCTGGTTGTGGGCGACGAACTCGCGCGGGAGGCCGTGCCTGCCCGGCGGAAGGCGAGCCAGCTCGGGCGGGTACTCCTCGCCGTTCTCGACCGGCGTATCGGCGGGAATTGCGGCCACAGGACGACGATACCGGTCGGGAGAATTCGAGCTGCGATTCAGCTCCTCGAGGGCCGCCTCGACCCCCAGGTACGGCATCACCGCGGCCGACATCAGCTGCGGGATCAGCTTCGGCAGCTCGTCGGTGTCGCCGCGCACGACCTTGGCGTAGACCTGTCCGTAGGCGGAGCCGGCCAGCGCCTCGGCGGTGGTGTGGGGGACCGACTCGGGATCCTCCATCTCCTTGCGGCCGGCGTCGATCAGCGAGGCGATCACCCGCATCGTCATGTCGCGGCGGGCGCGGGCGGCGTCGCCGGCGGCCAGCACCTCGACCGCGAAGCAGGCACGGCTGGGCTCGTTGCAGAGCGAGCCGACGACCTCATGGGCGACCGCGCGGAGGCGGTCGGGCCAGTCCCGCTCACTTTCGTAGGCGCGCATCAGCGAGGCCATGCACTCCTCGTTCATCTCCTGCCAGGCGGAGAGGAAGCCGTCGTACTTGCCACGGAAGTGGCGGTCGAAGGCGGGGCGGTCGAGCCCGGCGCGGGCGACCACCATCTCGATCGACGTGTCCATGTACCCCCGCTCGGCGGCGACCTCGATCAGGGCCTCGATCAGTTGCGCCCGCTCGGAGGCGGCGGTTCGCGCTTCGGTCTCGAGCACTAGGTCATGGGACCCCCGATCCCTGCCTTCTCGGACTCAGCCGCTTGCGGCTTGAGGTTGCTCGGCCGCCGCCCGCTTCGCTGCCTCGGCGCCGAGGTAAGGAGTGAGGGAGAACTCGACCAGCTCCGGCAGCAGCTCCTCGATCTGCTCCGTCTGCCCCATGATGATGCGCTGGTAGATGATCCAGAAGACGCCGCCGACGATCGTCTCCTCGAGGGTTCCCGGCAGCTCCTCGCCGTGGGGGGAGACCTTGCGGCCCATGCGGAAGAGCGGTACGAAGGCCTGGATCGAGCGCTCGTAGCGCTCGACCGCGGCGGGGCCGGCGGAGAGCGCCTCGACGATGCAGGTCCGGGCCAGGGCCGGCTCGCTGGCGACGTAGTGGAGGAAGGCGGAGAGGCCGGAGTTGACCCGTGCCGGCCATGTGTCGACCTTGCTGGCGGCGTCGACGACGCGGCGCAGCGCCTCCTTGACCGCGAACTCCGAGGCGGCGAGGAAGCAGTCCTCCTTGGAGGAGAAGTTCTCGTAGAAGGTGTTGCGGGCGATGCCGGCGCGGCGAACGATGTCGGCGACGGTGACGGCGCGGTAGCCCTTCTCCACGGTCTCCTCGGCGAGGGCCGAGATTATGCGCGCCCGTTGATGCTGGGCGATGAACTCTTTGGGGAGGGGATGCCGACCGGGCGGGGGTCGCATCGTCGATGCGTTTTCGGCCACGAACGCCAGAGTACCTTGATCGCAAGTGGCTTACAAGCTGGACGAGGGAGCTATATACCGCTAAAGTACCGGAAGCCAGACAAGCGGTTCCCTTGATCGACAAAAGGAAGGGCAGATGGGAAAGCGCGCCGACAGCAAGGCCCTGGCAGGGGCTCGTAGGGTCGGCGTTACCGGGACTCCTGGGTCCCGGAACGAAAACGCCCCGGAACTCAAGCTCGTGACCTCCTCGAAGCGGCAGATAATCCTCGCCGGGATGCTCGAAGCGGTCGGGGTGGAGGGCTATGAGAACACCTCGGTCCGCACCGTGCTGGACCGCACCGGGGTCTACCGCCAGGCCTTCTACGACAACTTCGCCGACAAGGACGAGTGCTACCTGCAGGCCTACGATCTGGGCGTGGAGCGGGTCGAAGCGCTGGTCCTCGCGGCCGCCGCGGAGGAGCCGGGCTGGACAGGGCAGCTGCGAGCCGGGCTGGGGGCGCTGCTCGACTTCCTCGACGCCGAGCCGGACGTCGGCCGGGCGCTGCTGGTCGAGGTCCATGCCGCCGGCCCCGAGGCGCTGGCCAAGCGCGCCGCCGCGATGGCGCGGGTCAACCGCTTCCTCGACCGGGCCCGCGAGGAGGCCGGCGATTCCGAGGCGCCGCCGGCGATCGCCGGCGAGGGGGTGGCCGCCGGGATCCACGCGGTGATCCACTCCCGACTCGCCACCGGCAGCAGCGACGGCTTCCGCCAGCTGCTCCCAGAGTTCATGTACTTCGCGGTTCTGCCCTACTTCGGCGCCGAGCTGGCGAGCGCCGAGATGCAGGCCGCGAGCGTCTAGGCCTAGAGCAGCTCCAGCCGCTCCGACTCGATGCCGCGGGTGACGCCGCGGAAATCGAGCGTGCGGGCAGCCGTGGCGACGACGCCGGCGTAGTCGACTCCAGGGTGGGCGGTGACGATCGCGGCGAGGTCGGTGGTGGGCAGGGCCGTGGCCAGGTCGACCGAGGCAAGGCCGAGCTCGGGCAGCTCGGGGACGAAGGGGTCGTGGTAGGAGACGTCGGCCTCGAGCGCGGTCAGCAGGCGCAGGATGACCAGGGCCGGGGACTCGCGGGTATCGCCGCTGCCGGCCTTGTAGCTGGCGCCGAGGATGAGGATCTGCGAGCCCTTGACCGGCTTCGAGGCCTGGTTCAGGGTGCGCTCGATGCGCTCGACGCAGAAGGCCGGCTGGGCCTGGTTGACTTTGCCGGCGAGCTCGATGAACTCCGGGTAGAAGTTCTGTTCGCGGGCGCGGAAGGCGAGGTAGAAGGGGTCGACGGGGAGGCAGTGGCCGCCCATCCCCGGCCCCGGCTCGAAGCGCATGAAGCCGAAGGGCTTGGTCGAGGCGGCGTCAATCACCTCCCAGACGTCGATGCCGAGGCGGTCGCAGAGCTGCGCCAGCTCGTTGACGAAGGCGATGTTGACCGAGCGGAAGACGTTCTCCAGCAGCTTCGAGAGCTCCGCCGCCTCCGGGGTCGAGACGACGACGACCTCGTCGCAGACGAGGGCGTAGAGCTCGCGGGCGCGCTCGGTGCAGGCCGGGGTGAGGCCGCCGACCAGCTTCGGCGTGGTCTTGATCGTGTAGTCGGTGCGGCCGGGGTCGATCCGCTCCGGCGAGAAGGCGACGAAGACGTCGCTGCCCACCTTCAGGCCCGACTCCTCGAGGATCGGGGCGAGCCGCTCGCGAGTGGTGCCGGGGTAAGTGGTCGACTCCAGCACGACGAGCTGGCCCGGCCGCAGCACCGCGGCGATCGAGCTCGCGGCTTCGAGCAGGTAGGTGAGGTCGGGCTCACGGGAGCTGGTCAGCGGCGTCGGCACGCAGACGACCACCGCCTCGCAGGCGGCCATGTCGGCGTAGTCGGCGCTGGCCCGCAGGCGCTCGCCGAGCGGCGCCAGGACGCTGTCGGGGACGTCCTCGACGTAGCTGCGGCCGGCGTTCAGGGCCTCGACCTTGGCCGGGTCGAGGTCGAGGCCGCGGACCTCGTGCCCGGCCTCGGCGAAGGCCACGGCGAGGGGCAGGCCGACGTACCCGAGTCCGACGATTCCGACCTTCATCGTCGAAGCATAGGCACCGTTGGACAGGCCGCCGCTGCTGCCCTACGCTGCTTGGGATGGATTCATCAGCATCGAATCCACGGTCCGGAGCGGCTGCCGACCAGGCGCTGCCCCAGGCCTACGCGGTCCGCTCCGAGCGCGAGCGGCTGCTGGAGGCGATGGTTCGAGTCGCCGCCGCCAAGGGCTACGAGGAGACCACCGTCGCCGACGTGATCGAGGCCGCGGCGGTCAGCCGCGGGACCTTCGACGCGATGTTCTCCAGCCGCGAGGCCTGCTTCCTCGAGGCCTACGACGCGGTCATCGACGTCCTCGTCGCCCATGTCTCGACCGCCTTCGAGAGCACCGTCGGCCAGCCCTGGCCCGACCGCATCGCCGCCGCCCTGCGCGCCCTGGTCGACCTGCTGGCGACCGAGCACGACATCGCCCGGATGGCGATGGTCGAGGTCACCGCCGTCGGCGAGGACGCGCGGATCCGCTACCGCGCGGCGCTGGGCCGGTTCACCTACTTCCTCGAGGAAGGCCGCACCGTCTCCCCGCAGGCGGACGAGCTGCCGGCCGACACCGCCCGCTTCGCGATCGGCGGCGCCACCTCGATGATCTTCGACGAGATCCGGGCCGGGCGCGGGCCCGAACTGCGGCGGATCCTGCCCGACCTGCTGTTCGCGGTGCTGATGCCGTACATCGGCCCGGAAGCGGCCGAGGACGAGATGCGCAGAGTGGCCCGGGAGGGCTAGGCCCCGGCGCCGCCGCGGCCCTCGCCGGCGGCGAAGCGGGCGGCGCCTGCGACCGCGACCGGAAGCGTCTCGCGGCCGAGCCGGTGCTCCAGGGCGAGGCCCTCGGCGAGCGGCATCCCGGCCCCCTCGATCGCGGCGCGGCGGTCGGCCAGCATCGTCTCCTGCGGGAAGGCGGCGATCCGCTCGGCCAGCTCCAGGGCGCGCTCGACGTGGGCGCCGGGGGCGACGAGCTCGTTGACGAGGCCGATCCGCAGCGCCTCCTCGGCCGCGACCGGGCGGCCGGTGAGGATCAGCTCCAAGGCGCGGCCCATGCCGACCACGCGGGGCATCCGCTGGGTGCCGCCGTCGATCAGCGGCACCCCCCAGCGGCGCTCGAAGAAGCCGAAGGTGGAGCCGGGGGTGGCGAGGCGCAGGTCGCACCAGAGGGCGAGCTCGAGGCCGCCGGCCAGGCACCAGCCGTCGACCGCGGCGATCGCCGGCTTCGAGGGGGTGAGGCGGCTGAAGCCCATCGGCCCGGCCGGGTCGTCGACGTCGAGATCGAGCGCCTTGAGGTCGGCGCCGGCGCAGAAGGCCTCGCCTCCGGCGCCGGTGAGGACGAGGACGCGGGCGCCGCCGTCAGCCTCGAACTCGTCGAAGCCCTGGCGCAGCAGCCGCGCGGTGGCGCCGTCGACCGCGTTGCGGCGGTGCGGCCGGTCGATCGTCAGCAGCGCCGCCGCGCCGACCCGCTCGTAGCGAACCTCCACGTTCATCACAGCCATCCTCGCATAGGCGTCTTTGCTGCGGAAAGTTGCAGCAAAGACGCCTGATTAAATGCCCATTCACTCGTCCATGCCCGCCGTCCCGGCTCAATCGTCTCCCTCCGCCGAATCGCTCACCCTTGGGCGGCTGGGCGGCCTGGCGCCGGGAGAGGCGGACCGGGGCGAGAAGGCGCTCTGGCTCTCGGGGGGCGGCTACCGCGCCGCGCTCTTCCACCTCGGCGCCCTGACCAGGCTCAACGAGCTCGGCCTCCTCGCTCAGACCGGGACCGTCGGCGCTGTCTCCGGCGGCAGCATCGTCGCGGCGCTGCTGGCGACGCGGGTGCAGCTGGCCGCTCGACGGCGGCTATCGCGAGTGGCCGGAGCGGGTGGCGGAGCCGATGCGGGCGATCGCCCGTCGCAACGCCCGCGCCCGCGCCTTCCTGCGCCGGCCCTTCCCGGGGCCCCGCGGCGGGGCGGAGCTGGAGGAGCGCTACGCCCGCGAGCTGGTCGGCTCGCTCGGCGGCGAGCCGGCGCGGGGGCCGCGCTTCGTCTTCGGCGCCTCCGGGCTGATCCTCAGCGGCCTGGCGGCGGGCTGGGAGGAGTGCGTCGAGTGGGACCTCGGCAGCGCCGTCGAGCCGCCGGGCTACGAGGCGGCGCTGGTCGCCGAGGTGATCGCCGCCGTGCGCACCGACCTCGACGCCTTCGGCGAGGCGGAGCAGGCGGTGCTGGAGAACCATGGCTACCTGCTCGCCGACGCCGCCGTCCGGGAGCGTGGACTGAGCAGGGCGAAGGGAATCGAGCCGGGGCCACCGCACCCGCCGCACCCGCGCTGGATGAGCGAGGAGCGGGTGCGCGAGGCGCTCGGTCGCCAGCGCCCGCCGGACCGCCGTCGGCCGGCTGCGCCCGCGGCGGACCGGACGCGGCGGGCGCAGCCCCCAGCCCGGCTCCCCCGAGCTGACCGCCCTGTTGGCCCGGCACCGGCCGCTGCTGCAGTACGACTCGCTGGAGAGCTTCCACGCCGACTCGGCGGCGACGATCTGCGGCCTGGCCGCGCCTGGCCGCTGCAACAGCCTCCACCGCGCCGACGGCTCGCTGATCGCGGCCGCGGCGCCGGGGCCGGGAGTGCCCCGGCTCGAGCTCGACTTCCTCCGCGGCGACTCCTACCCCAACGGCGAGCCGGTGCGCGAGGGCGACCACCTCGACGAGTGCGGCGGCGCCCACGCGGTGGACGCGCTGGCGCTGCACCGGCAGGACGGCTGCGCCGACGTCGCCTACGGCCGTGCGCGCCGGGACAAGGAGGGGAGGCTCTGGCTCCAGTACTGGTTCTTCTACTACTTCGACGACAAGGGGCTGCTGGGCCTGGAGCAGCATGAGGGCGACTGGGAGATGGTGCAGCTGCGGCTGGGCGAGGGGATGGCGCCGGAGGCGGCGACGTTCGCGCGCCACGCCGAGGCCGAACGCCTGAGCTGGGACGAGGTCGAGCTCGCCGACAGCGGCGAGGGGCCGGCGCTGGTCGTCTATCCCGCCCGCGGCTCCCACGCCTCGCTGTCGCGGGCCGGCACCCACGCGGCGCCGGTCGTGCCCGACCACAACGACGGGCTCGGCCCGCGGGTGCGGCCGGCGCTGACGGCGATCGCCGACGACGGGCCCAGCTGGGTGCAGTGGCCGGGGCGGTGGGGCGCGACCAAGCGCCGCGAGTTCTTCGAGGCCGACAGCCCCCGCGGCCCCCGCGAGCATCCGCAGTGGTGGGACCCGGCCGAGCTCCACCGCGAGGCGCGGCCGCTGGGCCGCAACGCCCCCCAGGCCGAGGAAGGGGCCACCGGCGGAAAGTGCGCGCCGGCGCGGCTCGTGGTGCGGCGCGAGGGCGAGCTGGCGGTGGTCTCCTACCGCTTCGGGGAGGTCGCGGGGGGGGAGGGCGAGCCGGCGCGCTTCGTCGCCGCGCCGTTCGCCGCCGGCGACGACGGGCCCAGCACCGCGCACTCGCCGGCGGTCGAAGGACGGGAGGGCTCCTTCGCGCTGCCGCTGCCGGATGGGCGGAAGTGGGCCGGGGTGCGCGCCTGCGTCGTCTCCTGCCGCGGGGTTCCCGGCGAGACTGTGACGGCGACCTTCGAGTAGGTGGGAGCGGGCGGGCTAGTCGCTGCGAACGGCGCTCACGGGGTTCGCCGGCGACGCCCAACTCCCGGAGGTGCGCCCCGGTCGCGGGCCGGGAGGGCAGGTCTCCCAGGCAAGGGCCACGCTAGGCATCGCCGCGGACGACAGGGGAGAGATTCGCGAAGTCGGTGACTTGACCCCACTATGGGTGGGTCAAGTCGACAAGTTTGGGCGGGGGGCGTCTGGGATCTGGCGGAGCGCCAGCATGGGGTGGTAAGCCGGGGGCAGTTGCTGGCGCTGGGGATGGGGACGAGGTCGATCGAGCACCGGCTGTCGAACGGCCGCCTCCATCCGCTGATGCGCGGGGTCTACGCGGTCGGGCGGCCAGGGGTCGAGAGGTCCGGATGGTGGATGGCGGCGGTGCTCGCCTGCGGGCCGGGGACCTTGCTCAGCCACCACAGCGCCGCGGCTCTCTGGAAGATCCGGCGGGCCCAGCCGGAGGACGTCCGGCGGGCGGATGTCCACGTGGTCGTGGGCGGAAGCCATGCCAAGCTGCGCCCTGGCATTCGCGTCCATCGACGGCATGACCACGAGCTGCCGGGACGGCGCGAAGTCGACGGGATCCCGGTCACCCACCCCGTCGCCACCCTTGTCGACCTCGCGGCCGCCTGCCCGACGGGCAGCTGGAAGCGGCGGTCAACGAGGCCGACCACCGCAGGCTGGTCAACCCGGAGCAGCTGCGCGGCGCGATCGATTCCCTGCCCCGGTGGCCCGGGGTGAGGCGGCTGCGGGAGCTGCTCGAGGGGCCGACCATCACCCTCCCCACCACCGAGCTCGAGCGCCTCTTTCTGCCAATCGCGCTCGCGGCCGGCCTGCCCGCTCCGCAGACGCAGACCCGGCTGGACGGGTACCGGGTCGACTTCTACTGGCCAGACCTCGGCATCGTGGTCGAGACCGACAGCCTGCGCTATCACCGCACGCCCTTCAGGCAGGCAAGCGACAAGCGGCGCGACAACGCTCACGCGGGGTCCGGTCTGACGACGCTTCGCTTCACCCACGGCCAGATCCGCCGCGAACCCGCCTATGTGCGCGCGACCTTGGTGCGAGTGGCACGGGCACGGGCACGGGCACGAAAAAACGACCGGTGATGACGCTCGTCGCCTGCCTCGCGCGTAGCCTTCGCGCTTAGAAGCTCGGTTGCGCCACCTTCGAGGCCGCTTCCCGCTTGGCTTCCGCGGGAACCGGTCTCTCCCGGTCGCAAGGCGAATCTAGCGCTGCTCCCTCGGCTCGTCCAGGGGTCGACGGGGGCCGTTCCCGCAAACTCCGCATAGATGTCCCGTGGCCCGGGAGTGGCGCGCGTCCGTGGGGCGAGATACCGTCCTCGACGGGATGAATGCGGGATCGGAGGCGTCCGCTCGGAGGGCGCGGCGCAACGTGGTCCTCACCGCTGCGATAGCGGGGCTCGGCGGGCTGCTCTTCGGCTACGACACCGGCATCATCGCCGGCGCCCTGCTCTTCATCAAGCAGGACTTCGAGCTCGGCAGCTTCGCCCAGGGCGTGGTCGTCGCCGCGGTCCCGATCGGCGCGATCGCCGGCGCCGCGATCGCCGGGCCGGCGGCCGACACCTACGGGCGGCGGCTGATGATCCTGCTCTCCGCCGCCGTCTTCATCGTCGGCGCCCTGGGGAGCGCGGCGGCCCCCGACGTCAACGTGCTGGTGGTCTCGCGGGTGGTGATCGGCGTCGCGATCGGGCTCGCCTCGGCCGCCGCGCCCGTCTACATCTCCGAGGTGGCGCCGCCGGAGAGCCGCGGCCGCCTGGTCAGCTTCTTCCAGCTGGCGGTGACGATCGGGATCCTCGTCGCCTACCTGGTCGGGCTCGCCTTCGACCACAGCGAGGCCTGGCGCTGGATGCTCGGGCTCGGCTGCGTGCCGGCGCTGGCGCTCGCCTTCGGGATGCTGCGGATGCCGCAGAGCCCGCGCTGGCTGGTGATGAGCGGCGACGACTTCGCGGCGCGGGCGGTGCTGGCGAAGATCCGCGTCGACGACCCGGACACGATCGACCTCGAGCTGAAGGAGATCAAGGAGGGCCTCGACGACAAGCCGGGGGCCTGGAGCGAGCTGCTGGCGCCTGTGGTCAAAGCGGCGCTGTTCGTCGGCGTCGGGCTGGCGGTCCTGCAGCAGGTGACCGGGATCAACACCGTCATCTATTACGCGCCGACGATCGTCGAATTCACCGGCGTCAACTCCTCCGCCGGGGCGATCCTGGCCGCGGTCGGGGTCGGGGTGATCAACGTCGGCATGACCGTGCTGGCGCTGCGGCTGCTCGACCGGGCCGGGCGGCGCACGCTGTTGATGATCGGCGTCTCCGGCATGTCGATCTCGCTGTTCGCGCTCGGCGCCGCCTTCATCGGCGGTGGTGGCAGCACCCTCGCCTCCGTGGTCGCAATCGTCAGCCTGATGACCTACGTCGCCTCCTTCGCGATCAGCCTCGGGCCGATCTTCTGGCTGATCAACGCCGAGATCTACCCACTGGCGGTGCGCAGCAAGGCGGCCGGGCTGGGGACGATGGCGAACTGGACCTTCAACTTCATCGTCTCGCTCACCTTCCTGCTGCTGATCGAAGCCGCCGGGCGCTCCGGCGCCTTCTGGATCTACGGCGGCATCGGCATCCTCACCCTCTGGTTCTGCTGGAAGTTCGTGCCGGAGACGAAGGGCAAGCACCTCGAGGACATCCAGGCCTACTTCGAGGACCGGGTCAGCCGCCGCTCCTAAGTACCCTGCAGCGATGCGAATCGACGAGATCATCGCCGCCCAGGGGCCGACCTTCTCGGTCGAGTTCTTCCCGCCGAAGACGGCGGAGGCGACCGAACAGCTCTACGCGACGGCGCGCGAGCTGGGGCACCTCGAGCTCGACTTCGCCTCGGTCACCTACGGCGCCGGCGGCTCGACCCGCGACGGCACGGTCGAGATCACGACGGCGCTGAAGGACGACATCGGGCTGGAGACGATGGCCCACCTCAGCTGCGTCGGCGAGACCACCGAGGGGCTGGCGGGCACGCTGGACCGGATCGCGGCGGCGGGGATCGAGAACGTCTTCGCGCTGCGGGGGGACCCGCCGCGGGGGGAAGAGGACTTCGTCCAGCCCGAGGGCGGGCTCGGCAGCGCCGCCGAGCTGGCCGGCTTCATCGCCGCCGGCTGGGACTTCGGGATCGGCGGCGCCTGCTTTCCCGAGGTCCACCCCGAGGCGCCCGACCTCGAGACCGACCTCTCCTATCTGAAGACGAAGGTCGACTCCGGCGCCAGCTTCCTGATCACCCAGCTCTTCTTCGACAACCAGGTCTACTTCGACTTCGTGCGAGCGGCGCGGGCGCGGGGGATCGAGGTGCCGATCCTGGCCGGGGTGATCCCAGTCGCCAGCTTCGCCCAGACGAAAAGGATCTGCAGCCTCTGCGACGCCTCGATCCCCGCACCCCTGGAAGCGGCCTTCGAAGCGGCCGGGGGGGACCCGGAGCGGGAGTTCGAGCTCGGCGTCGCCTTCGCCGCCCAGCAGTGCGCCGAGCTGCTGATCGCCGGCGCGCCCGGCATCCACTTCTACGCGCTGAACAAGGCGCCGGCGACGCGGGCGGTGCTCGGGGCGCTGAAGGCCTCGAAGCCATGGGAGCGCGTGCGCGGCGACGCGGCGTCCCTGACCGGCAGCGCCGACTAGGCTGCGACGAGTCATGGGCGAGAAGAGCGAGCGAGAGAAGCGGCGCCAGGAACGGATCGAGAGCGAAGGCAGCGAGGCCGGCTCCAACCGCAACCGCCTGATCGCCGGCTATGCGATCGCGGCAGCCGTGGTGCTGGCGATCGCAGTGGTGGTGGTCGTCCTCGCCAGCGGCGGCGACAGCGACAGCGCTCCCGAGGGCGATGCCCACATCAACCTCAACACCTCGGTCGGGTCGACCAACGGGGTCGAGCCGGACAACCGGGCCGGGACCGTGCCGGCGGCGGCCAAGATCACGGACCTCGCCGCCGCCGCCAAGGCCGCCGGCTGCGACCTGCGGCTGCACCTCAAGGACGAGGGCCACAACCACCTGCCGGTCGAATCGCCGCCGCCCGACTACAAGACCAACCCGCCGACCTCGGGCAACCACGTCGAACCTCCCTACCAGCAGGCCGACGGGGCTTACACCGAAACGCCGGAAGAAATCGACTACGTCCACTCGCTCGAGCACGGGCGGCTGGAGATCCAGTACGCGCCCGACCTGGCCGAAAAGGACCAACTGGCGCTGAAGGGGCTCTACGACACGATGTATGGGGCGACCCTCCTCTTCCCCAACGGGAAGATGCCCTACGAGGTGGCGGCGACCACCTGGACCAACCTGCTCGGCTGCCCGGCCTACAAGGGGGCGGCGACGCTGGACGCGATCCGCGCCTTCGGCAAGGCCACCTGGGGCAAGTACGGCGGCGAGCCGGCGCAGGCGTTCACGTTCACGGGCCCGACGCCGGCGGAACCGGCTTCATAGGGACGTAAGGCTTCCGGCCGGCGGGTCCTGTCGGGGCGGCATCCCCCACGGTGCTCGGCGCTTCGCGCCTCCGCGCCGCGGGGGACCCCCGCCACCCCGCCACCCGCCGGAGGAAGGCCTACGTCCGCGAGGGGGTCCGGTAAGCCGGAAAGAAGGGTCCGCGAGGGTGGCTTGCGCTTAGCTGGGTGTACTTCGATTCGTCGCAGACGATCTCGGAGGTGTGCCAGGTCTCCTGGCGGTTGGCGAAGCCGCGCTTGAACTCCTCCAGGGCGTCGCCGGCGGCGATGCCACCGCCGAGGTTGAGCGGGAGGCCGAGGTGGGCGGAGTGCTGGATCAGCGCCGCGACGACGCTCTTCATCGGCGAGTCGCGCAGGTGCGAGTCGGCGCTGCCGGAGAGGTAGTAGTGGAGGAAGCCGTCGCTGACGGCGGCGAGCGAGGCGGCGGCGAGGCTGCCATCGGGGGCGGTCGCCAGAGCGAGCCAGGTGCGGTCCGCCGCGAGGATGCGGTCGAAGTAAGCGGCGGCGAAGAAATAGTGGGCGGCGGCGGCGGCGCGGCGCATCGTCTGCTCGTAGACGTCGAGGAAACCGGCGCGCTGCGCGGGCGTCGTCTCCGAACCGGGGACCAGCGCCAGCTCGTAGCCGGCCTCGGCGTTCTTGCGGACCTGGCGGCGGTCGCTGGGCCGGCTCTTCGGCGGCAGGGCGGGGTCGGCGATCTGGACCACGTTGCGCCCGGTGGTGGCGGCGAGAGGCAGCGGCCCGAGCCGGTGGCGGAGGAAGAGGCTGACCAGGCCGGTGGCCGAGAAGTCGATTGCGGAGGGATCCAAGGCAGGGGGAGTCGGACTCCCCTCACCTGCGGCCAATCCGGGATATCCATACGGGGAGACCGCATCGCGCTCGCCGGTGCCCTCGATCTCGCGGACGAGCAGCGGGGCGACGAGCTCGGCGTCGCCGGCCTCGATGCGCAGGGTGTGGGTCGCGGACTCGGCGTCGAGGAACGGCCGGGAGCGGAAGAACTCAGTCCCAGCCGCGGCGTCGCCGCGGTCCTCGATCAGCTCGGCCGTGGCGCCGCGGGGGCTCACTCGAAGAGGTCCGCGGCGGCGGCCCGGAACTCGTCGGGGAGCACGCCCCAGACCTCGCAGTCGTCGGGCGGAGCGCCCTCGCGGGCGAGGTGGGCCCGCATCGTCCCCTCGTAGACCCAGCCGAGGCTGGCGACCGTCTTCTTGGCGATCTCGTTGCGGGCGGGGATGCGGCCGTAGACGCGGTGGGCGCCGTACTCGCCGAAGGCCCTGGCGATCGTCAGCGCCTCGGCGCGGCGCCCGACGCCCTTGCCGCGGACGTCGTCGCCGATCAGCGCCCCAAGCTCCGGCGCGGTCTGGCGGAAGAGCCCGTAGAGGGCGGTGAACCCGACCGGCTCCTCGTAGCCCTCGACCACGATCGCGAACTTGCGGTCCTCGCCCGAGTCGTCCATCGCCCGCCGCGCCCAGCCCTCGGCCTGCTCGAGCGAGAAGCTCTCGCGCTGCTCCATCAGCGAAGCGGTCGCCGCCGGGTTGTTGAACCAGCGGTGGACGGCGAGGGCGTCGCCGGGCTCGAACGGGCGCAGGGATACCTCGGGCCGATCACTCACCCCGCGAACCCTAACCGAGGGCCGACGGGCCGAAGGCGTCCGCCATATGGACGTCTTAGGCCCATCGGCCGGCTGTTCAGTCGGGGGCGAGGCCCTTGCCGGTGACGACGAGCCAGAGGGTCCTGGCGAGGATGCGGGCGTCGAGGGCGGCGGAGCGGCGGTCGACGTACTCGACGTCGAGCTCGATCCGCTCCTCCCAGGGGATGCCGGCGCGGCCCTGGACCTGGGCCCAGCCGGTGATCCCGGGCAGGACCTCGTGGCGGCGGCTCTGGAATGGCGTGTAGTCGTCGACCTGGGCGGGGATGGTCGGGCGCGGGCCGACGATCGCCATCTCGCCGCGGAGGACGTTGACCAGGTTGGGGACCTCGTCGAGCGAGGTGCGGCGGAGGAAGCGGCCGGCGGCGGTGACGCGGGGGTCCTCGCGGGTGACGACGGTGCCGACGCCGACCGGGTCGGAGCCCTGGACCATCGTCCGCAGCTTCCACATCTCGAACTCGGCGCCGCCGCGGCCGACCCGGCGCTGGCGGTAGACGACCGGGCCGCGGCTGCCGAGCTTGATCGCGATCGCGGCGACCAGCAGGAAGGGCGAGAGCACGACCAGGGCGACGGTGGCGATGAGGAGGTCGAGGAGGCGCGGCATCAGCGGGTTCCCTCCGCCTTCTCCCAGCGCCCACTCGCTCCGTGGCGCCAGCGGTCCCAGAGGCCGGCGGCGATCGAGGCGGTCGTCATCACGTAGTAGCGGGCGACCCGCAGCGGCGCCAGCGGGTAGCGGTGGGCCAGCAGCGCGGCGGCGAGCAGCGCCAGCTGGGCGAGCAGGGTGACGACGTAGATCGTGCCCTGGCCGAGCAGGGCGACGTTGGCGGCGAGGACGACGAGGTGGAGGGCCGGGCTGAGGTAGCGCAGCAGCCGGTGCGAGGCGAGCTCGAAGGCGAAGAGGGGCGGGTAGCCGCGGGGGTGGACCATGCCTTCGCCGACGACGATGTCCCAGAGCCCGACCATCATCCGCCGTTTGCGGGCGAACTCGCCCTCCAGCGTCGGCACCATCTTCTCCTCCGCCCGCGCCGCCGGGGCGTAGAGCGAGCGCAGGCCGCGCTTGGCCAGCTCGAAGGGGAAGGAGAGGTCGTGGCTGCCCGACGGGGCCAGCGGCAGGTAGGCGCTGCGGCGGACGGCGTAGATGGCGCCGTTGCCGGCGGTGATCCCGCCCAGCGAGGACTCCATCTGGCGGACCGCCATCTCGTAGCGCCAGTAGGCCCCCTCGAGGTTGTCGCCGCCCCCGTCGACGAAGCGGACCTGGCCGCAGACGTAGCCGACGCCGGGGTCGGCGAAGGGCGCGACCAGGCGGCGCAGGGCGTCCGGGGCCCAGGCGCTGTTGGCGTCGGAGAAGGCGAGCAGGTCGCCGGTGGCGATCTCGGCGGCGGCGTTGAGGGCGGCGACCTTGCCGCCGGGGGGGAGCTCGAGGACCAGGTCGGCGCCGGCGGCGCGGGCGCGCTCCGCGGTCGCGTCGGTGGAGCCGTCGGAGGCGACGACGATCTGCAGCCGCCGGCGCGGGTAGTCGAGGGCGAGCGCGTTGGCGACCTTGGCCGCGATCACCTCCTCCTCGTCGTAGGCGGGGACGATCAGGGCGACGGCGGGCGGGGGCGGGGCGGGGGCGTCTGGAGGCGTCGCCGGTAGCGGCGCGCTGGCCGGCGTCGCCGCCGGGCGCGGGCGCGGTTCGTCTTCTCCCAGGCCGGGCCAGGTCTCGACCGGGTGGCGGCGGAGGGCGATCAGCAGCCGCAGCGCCAGCGGGTAGCCGGCGTGGGTGTAGACGATCAGGGCCGCGCAGAGCCAGAAGAGGACGGCGAGGGCGGTCACGAGCGGGCCTCGATCAGCTCGCGGTAGAGGTCGAGGGTGAGGCGGGCGGCCTCCTCCCAGGAGAAGGGGCCGGCGGCGGCGCGGGCGGCGGCGGCGGCGAGCTCGGCCCGGGCCGCCTCGTCGGCCGCGAGCTCCGAGAGCGCGGCGGCGAGGGCGGCGACGTCGCCGGGTGGGACCAGGCGGCCGGCGCCGGTCGCGGCCACCTCCGGGAACCCGCCGACCGCGCTCATCACCATCGGCTTGCCGAAGGCGAGGGCGGTGTAGAGGACGCCGGAGTGCTCGGCATCGAGGTAGGGGAGGGCGACGAGGTCGGCGCGGCGGAAGATCGCCGGGATCTCGGCGTCGTCCACGAAGCGGGTGACGGTGCGGACGCGCCCCGGGGCCTCGGCGGCGAGTGCTCGCACGGGTGCCAGGTCCAGGCGCGGATTGCCGACGATCCAGAGCTCGGCGCCCTCGACTTGGCGGAAGGCCCGGAGCAGGTTCTCGATCCCCTTGTAGGGGCGCAGCAGGCCGAAGAAGAGGATCACCGGTCCCTCCGCTCCCGCGAGCTCGGCCGGCAGCGGTTTCTCCTCCGGCAGGCGAGTGAGGTAGTCGAAGGCGCCGTGGGGGATGACGCGGACCCTGGCGGGGTCGAGGCCGACCTCGTCGCGCAGGCGGGCGGCACCGTGCTCGGAGTGGGCGACGACGGCGTCCATGCGGCCGAAGGCGCGCCGGGCGCTGGCGACCTGACGGCGGCTCGGGGTCGGCGGCAGGATGTAGTGCGCGGTCATCACCCGCGGGCGGCGGCGCGGGAGCAGGTGGGCGTCGAGGGCCGGCATCGTCAACCACTGGTAGTGGACGACGTCGGCGAGAGAGCTTCCACCGGACCCCGCCGGCCGATCCAGGTCGCGGCGCAATCGCAGCATGTCGGGAACGTGCTCGGCGGCCTTGAAGGGGAGGCGGGCGGGAGCGTCGAGCCCGCGGGCGGCGCTGCGGCGGTAGAAGCGCTCGTCGACCTTGTAGCCCTCGGCCGGCGGCACGGCGCCGTGGAGGAAGCGGGAGGTCAGCAGCTCGACCTCGGCGCCGGCCCGCGACAGCGCAGCCGCGAGGGCGCGGTCGTAGGGCGGCGTGAACGCCGAGGGATCGACTAGCTGGACTTTCACGGGTCGTTGCGTGTCTAGGTAACACGCAACGGGCGATTATCGTGACCCGCTTGGCGCCCACGCTCTCCTACTGCGTCGTGAACACGAACGGCCGCGAGTACCTGCTCGCCTGCCTGGCGGCGATCGAGCGCACGCACCCGGACGGGGTCGAGCGGGAGATCCTCGTTCTCGACAACGCCTCCGACGACGGCTCGGCCGAGGCGGTGCGGGAGCTCGGCGGCGAGATCCGCCTGATCGCGCTGCAGCGGCGCGCCGGCAAGGCGGAGAACGACTCGACCCTGATGCGCGAGGCGAAGGGCCGCTACTGCCTGCTGCTGAACGAGGACTCGGAGCTGCGTCCCGGCGCGAGCGAAGCGCTGATCGCCGCCCTCGACGCCGACCCGAAAGCCGCCGCCGCGACGCCGCGGCTGCTCGACTCCGCCGGCGAGCCGGTGGCCTGCGCCTGGCGCTTTCCCGGCGTCGGCACGGCCCTGGCCGGAGCGCTCTTCCTGCACCGCCGGCTCACGGTGCAGAGCAAGGGCAGCGCTACCCGCCGCGTCGACTGGGGCCAGTCGAGCGCGCTGCTGGTCCGCCGCGAGGCCGCCACCGCGGTCGGCTTCATGGATCCCGCCTTCTTCGTCTACTACGACGAGTGCGACTTCGCCAAGCGCCTCGCCGGCGCCGGCTGGCACTCGCTCTTCGTCCCCGCCGCCGAGGCCGTCCACCACGACCAGCTCTCGACCGACCTCGCCAAGGGCCTGCCGCGGATCGTCGAATTCCACCGCAATCGAGATCGATACATGCGGGTGCACCACAGCGCTCCGGCGGCGCTCGCCGTGCGCCTGCTCACCGCCTGGTCGTACGCGGTGCGGGCCGCCGCGGCAGCCGTGCTCCCCAACCAGCCCGCCGACGTCTACCGGGCCCACGCGCGCCAGGCGCTCTTCCCGAGTCGAGGCGAGTCGATCCGCGATCGAGTGCGGCAGTCCTTCGTGACGCATAGGGGTACAAAGGACTACCGCAACTCAGATCCGTGAATCCTCGTCCATGCGCTCTGCCTCGTAGGTCTCGGGGATGCGGCCATCGACCGCCGCCGGTTCGCTGCGCAGGCGCTGGAACGAGGCGACGAGGTCGGCGGGGTCGCGCAGGCGCGCCAGCCAGACGCGCTCGCCGGGGGTGAAGAAGCCGCTGGCGAAGAGGGCCAGCGGGTAGGCGGCGAAGAGGGCGACGCGGCCGAGCAGGCCGAGGGCGCCGGAGGTGGGCATCAGCAGCTCACCGGCGCCGACCAGGGCGGCGGCCGTCAGCACCACCCTGGCCAGGCGGCCCCACTGATAGGGGACCGGGAAGAGGCGCTGGGTGAAGACGTACATCAACGCCAACACGACGACGTAGGAGGCGACGAGAGCGAGGCCGGCGCCGACGATCCCCAGCGACGGCACCAGCAGCAGGTTGAGGGCGACGTTGGCGGCCAGCGCGGCGAGAGTCGCGGGCAGGTTGAACTCGGTGCGGCCGGTTCTGCCGAGGATGACGACCAAGACCATGTAGACGGCGTAGAGGGTGACCGCGGTGGAGATCAGGCCGACGGCTTCGTAGGAGTCGAAGAACTTCGGCGCGGCCAGCGCCCGCACGATCCAGCGCGAGAACAGCCACATGCCGGTGACGACGAAAGCGCAGCCGGCGACGAAGAGGGTGACGACGGTGGCGTAGGCGCGGCGGGCCTCGCCGTCGTCGCGGATCGAGTACGCCAGCGGCGGCCAGGCGAGCTGAAAGCCGCGGACGAGGACGTTGACGCCCTGAGCGAACTTGACCGCCAGCGAGTAGAGGCCGGCCTCAGCGAGGCCGAGGCTGCGGACGATGATGATCCGGTCGACGAAGTTGAGCAGGTAGAGCGAGACCTCGGCCGGCATCGTCGGCAAGCCGAAGCGCAGCAGCCGGCGCAGCAGCGCGCGGTCGAAGAGGAGCGAGAGGCGGCGGCGCTGGAGCACGATCAGGCCGAGGACGAAGGCGGCGCCGCTGGCGTAGCTGCCGACCAGCAGCCCGCGGGCGCCCTCGCCGGCGCCGACCACGAGCACCACGGTCAGCCCGATCGTGACCAGGACGTTGACGATGGTGGTGACGAAGAAGGCCCGGGCCCGCTCTTCGAGCCGGAACAGGGTAAGCATGAACTCGAACATCGTCAGCACCCAGAGGCCGCCGATCGAGATCCGGGCAAGCTCGGTCCCCTGCCCAACTTCAGCCGCGGTCTTGGGGTCGAGCAGCGCTTCGCCGATCGGCGTCGCGAAGGGGAGGGCGATCAGCGCGCCCAGCGTCGAGAGCCAGAAGAGGCCGGCGAAGCTGCTGGAGACGACGCGAGCGGGATCCTCGCCGTCCTTGTAGTAGAAGCGCAGCACCGCCTCGATCAGGCCGAAGCGGACGACGATGCTGGCGGAGACGATCGCCGCGAACATCACCTCGGCGGCGCCGTAGTCGGTCGGGCTCAGGTAGCGCGTGTAGAGGGGCAGCAGCGCGACCGCGATCAGCTTCGAGAGGATGCTCGCCGCCGTGTAGGCGGCCCCGGTCGTCGCCAGTCGGCGCAGGTATCCCGACATGGACGGAGCCTATGCCGGGTCGCGGACCGCGGGGGCAGCTAACGAGGCTCCGATGGCGAGCAGCACCCACGTAATCGGGTCCTCAAAGAACCCGGCGTAGGCCATGGTGTGGACCAAGAGGGCGACGAAGGCGGCGAGCACCGCGGCACGGGCTGCGAGGAGCGTCGAGGGGGAGTCCTGCGGGCGGGGCAAACTGGCTCCGTTCTCGGACTCCCCCTCGACGCTCCCCACGGGGGGTCCCCGGAGGTTCGAGGTCATGGTCCACAAGGCCACCACGATGAGAGCAACATAGAGAACTAGACCCAGCAAA
>CAWHIW010000016.1:0-370635 GCA_963829445.1 uncultured Solirubrobacterales bacterium
GCGCGGTACCCGAGGAGCCGGAGATGATCGCGCCGGCATGGCCCATCTGCTTGCCGGGAGGGGCGGTGAAGCCGGCGATGTAGGCGACGACGGGCTTGGAGACCTCGGAGGAGATGAACTCGGCCGCCCGCTCCTCAGCGTCGCCGCCGATCTCGCCGACCATCACGATCAGCTCGGTCTCGGGGTCGGCCTCGTAGAGCTTGAGGATGTCGATGAAGTCGGAGCCGACGATCGGGTCGCCGCCGATGCCGACGATCGAGGAGTTGCCGGCCCCGGCCTGTTTCAGCTCGTTGCCGATCTGGTAGGTCAGGGTCCCCGACTTGGAGACGACGCCGATCGAGCCGGGGTCGAAGAACTGGGCGGGGATGATGCCGACGTTGGCCTTGCCGGGCGAGAGCACGCCGGGGCAGTTGGGCCCGATCAGCCGCACCCCGGCCTCCTTCGCCTTCCAGTACGTCTTCAGCATGTCGAGGACCGGGATCCCCTCGGTGATCGCGATCACGGTCTCGACGCCGGAGTCGATCGCCTCGTCGATCGCCGGGGCGGCGAAACGCGCCGGCACGAAGATCATCGAGGTGTTGGCGCCGGCCTCCTCGACGGCCTCCTTGATCGTGTCGAAGACCGGCACGCCCTCGACGTCCTGGCCGCCCTTGCCGGGGGTGACGCCGGCAACCAGGTCGGTCCCGTAGGCCTTGTTGCGCAGCCCGTGAAAGGAGCCCTCGCGGCCGGTCAGGCCGGAGACCGCCAGCTTCGTCTCGCTGCCGACGATGATGCTCATGCGGCCCCTCCGGCGAGCTCGACGACGCGGCGGGCGGCGTCCAGCATCGTCTTCTCCTGGTGCAGGTTGGGCAGGTTGGCCTCGGCCAGGATCTCGAGCCCCTGCTCGGAGTTGGTGCCGTCGAGGCGGACGACCAGCGGCACCCCGAGGTCGAGCTGCCCCGAAGCGGTGACGATGCCCTTGGCGATCTCGTCGCAGCGGGTGATGCCGCCGAAGATGTTGAAGAGGATCGCCGTCACCTTGGAGTCGGAGACGATCACTTCCAGCGCGTTGACGATTGCCTCGGCTTTGGAGCCGCCGCCGGCGTCGAGGAAGTTGGCGGGGGCGCCGCCCGCCTGGGCGACGACGTCGAGCGTCGACATGCAGAGGCCGGCGCCGTTGGCGAGGATGCCGACGTTGCCGTCGAGCTTGACGTAGGTGAGGCCCTTCTCCTTCGCCATCTGCTCCTGGGGATCGTCGACCGTGTCGGCGATCTCGGCCAGGTCCTGGTGGCGGTAAAGCGCGTTGCCGTCGATCGTCACCTTGGCGTCGAGGGCGACGACCTGGCGGTCGGAAGTGACGATCAGCGGGTTGACCTCGATCAGGTTGGCGTCCTCGTTGGTCGCGACCTCGGCCAGCTTCACCAGCACCTCGGCGGCCTGGTCGCGGACGTCCTCGTCGAGCCCGGCGGCGTCGATGATCTTGCGCGCGGCGGCGACGTCGAACTCGCGGGTCGGATCGATGTGGACTTTGACCAGCGCCTCGGGGCTCTCGGCCGCGACCTGCTCGATGTCCATCCCTCCCTGGCTGGAAACCATCGCTAGAAGCTTCTTCTCGCCGCGATCGAGGATGACCGACGCGTAGTACTCGGAGGCGATGTCGGAGCCGCCCTCGATCCAGACCTGGTCGACGCGGAAGGGGCCCTCGCCGTGGGGGCCGACGATGTCCATGCCGAGGATCGCGTCGGCGTACTCGCGGGCCTGGGCCTGGTCGGAGGCGATCTTGATCCCGCCCGCCTTGCCGCGGCCCCCGATCAGGACCTGGGCCTTGATCGCGCAGGGGTAGCCGATCTGCTCGGCGGCGGCGACCGCCTCGTCGACGGTCCTCGCGACCTCGCCGCTGGGCACGGCGACGCCGTGCTTGGCGAACAGCTGCTTGCCCTGATACTCGAGGAGGTCCATAGAAGTGGCACCCGGAGGCGCGGTCGCGCACCCTATCCCAGACGGGCGGCCGGCGGCGCTCCCACCGAGGGTGACTCCCCCGCTTGGGGGCGATTGCCATAATGCCGCGCTGGCCATGGCCCTTCCCAGTCTCAAAAACATCAAATGGGTGACCACCGACTGTTACGGCACCCTGATCGACTGGGAGAAGGGGATCGTCGAGGCCTGCAAGAAAGAGGCGGCCAAAGACGGCTTCAGCTTCGAAGAAGGCCCGTTCCTCGAGCGCTTCATGGAGGTCCAGGCCGAAATCATGGCCGGCTCCTATGAGCTCTACGCCGAGGTCCTGCGCCGCACGATCGTCAAAGTCGCCGGCGAGCTGGGCTGGGAGGTGGAGCCCTCGCGGGCCCAGTTCCTGCCCAACAGCGTCGCCTACTGGCTGCCCTTCCGCGAGGCCAACGCGGCGATGGACCGGCTCGGCAAGAAGTACGAGGTCGGGATCATCTCCAACGTCGACGACAAACTGCTGGGGATCTCACGCCGCCACCTGCGGACCGAACTCGACCTCGTCGTCACCGCCCAGCAGGTGCGCAGCTACAAGCCCGACCCGGTCCACTTCAAAGAGTGCGCGCGGCGGATCGGCGGCAAGAAAGGCTGGCTGCACATCGGCTGCGACTACGCGACCGACATCGCTCCGGTGCTGAAAATGAACGTGCCGGTGATTTGGGTCAACCGCCACGGCGAGAAACTGGAAGGGCGCAAAGCCCCCTCCGCCACGGTCAAGAACTTCCGCGAAGCAGCGAAAAAGCTCGGCGCGTCCTGAGCGTTTTCTAGCGTTCAGCCGCAACTCCGGCGATAGGCGCCGGTTTCGATCCAGGTGTTTCCTATGAATAGGTACGAGCAGCCAAGAACTCAGATGCGTGCCCTGCTGGGCGCCAGACTCGCCCTCGCGGCGAGCGTGCTGACGCTGCTTGGCGCGCTCGTCTTCGCCGCCGGCCAGGAGAGCGCCAGCGCCGCCGGCCCCGCCGTCGCCGCGAAGAAACAGCAGACGGCGCTGCTGCCGGAAGGGCAGAAACCGAACTTCGTCGTGATCCAGACCGACGACCAGACGCTGGACCAGCTCTACGCGACCTACACGCCGCCCGGCGGGGCGCCGATCCAGGCGATGCCGAACACGCTGAACCTGATCGCCGCCAAAGGCATGACCCTCAACCGCTACTACGTCCCGTACCCGCTCTGCTGCCCGTCGCGGGTGAGCCTGATGACCGGGCGTTACGCGCACAACCACAACGTCCGCGGCAACGTCCCCCCGAACGGCGGCTACCCTGGCTTCAGCTTCCGCCAGGCGGACACCCACAACATCGCCACCTGGCTGCAGGGCGCCGGCTACCGCACGATCCACGTCGGCAAGTTCCTCAACGGCTACGGCGACGAACCGTTCGACAACGGCACCACCGTGCCGCCCGGCTGGAGCGCCTGGCACTCGGTCCTCAAGGCCGACACCGACCACTTCTTCTACGGCTACACGCTCAACAACAACGGCGTCCTGGAAGGGCCGATCGGCGATTCCGGCAGCTGGGACACCCGCGAATACGGCGAACGCGACGAATTCGGCTGCCCCTTCGCGCCGCTCAACGGCAAACCGTGCCTCTATGAGACCGACGTCTTCACCCGCATCGCCGACGAAGAGATGCTGGGAACGCCGGAAGGCACGCCCTTCTACCTGCAGATGGACTACACCGCGCCCCACGGCGACTTCCGCCGCCCGGCCGGGCCGGAGCCGGCGACCCGCCACTACGACTCCTTCGGCGGCGCCCCCTTCCCGCACGGGCCCTCGGAAGGGTTCAACGAGGGCAACGTCAACGACAAGCCCCGCTTCATCCGCGAAGCCTCCTACCTCTCCCCGACCGAGACCCACACCTACCGCGTCTACTACCAGAAGGCGCTGGAGTCGCTGCGGGCGGTCGACGACGGCGTCCAGCAGATCGTCGCCACGCTCGGCGCCCTGCACCGCCTGCGCAACACCTACATCATCTTCACCTCCGACAATGGCTTCTTCTACGGCGAGCACCGCCTCACCGGCGGTAAGTTCCTCGCCTACGAGCCCTCGACCCACCTACCGTTCATCATCCGCGGCCCCGGGATCAAGCCCGGCTCTTCGACCGGCGAGCTGGCGGCCAACATCGACATCGCCCCGACCATCCTCGAACTGGCCGGCGCCAAAGCCGACAAAAGCATCGACGGGCGCTCGCTCGTCCCCTACCTGCTCGACCCCAGCCTGCGCACCAGGCGGCCGATCCTCTTCGAGTCCTTCGTCGAGACCAGCGACGTCGAAGAGAACGGCGGCGGGCCGGCGGCGACGCCGACGCCGCTCGCCAAGGGCATTGCCGGCGGTGGCGACGGCATCAACTCGCGCCCCGACGGCGCCAGCGCCTCGATCGTGGCGCCGCCCAAGGACTACGAGGGAATTCGCCTCGGCCCCTACAAGTACATCGAGTGGCCCGACGGCGAGAAAGAGCTCTACGACATCAACAAGGACCCTTACGAGCTCAACAACAAGGCCCGCGACCCCAACCTCTTCCCGATCCGCGCCTTCCTCCACAGCCAGCTGATCCGGCTCGAGACCTGCGTCGGCCGCACCTGCCAGGAAGTCGCCCCGCCATTCCCGCTGACCCGCGACCAGCAGCGCAAGGTCGACAAGGAACGGCGCGAAGAAGAACGGATCAAGCAGAAGGAACGCGAAGAACAGAAACACCACAAAGGGAACAAGGCCGGCAAGTAGAGGGTCCGCGGGAGGGTCTCCCAGACAAAAGCGGGGAGTGTCTGGGAGACCCTCCCGCGGACCCCCCAAGACAGTCGTCGTTACTCGATGTGACGGGTCCTACTCGAGGCTTGCGGGGAGTAGCTGCGTTACTCGATGACGGCTAGGACGTCGCCGGCGTTGACCGCGGCGCCCACCTCGACGTTGAGGGAGGTGACTTTGCCGGCGCGGTGGGCTGTGATCTCGTTCTCCATCTTCATCGCCTCGATCACGCAGATCAGGTCGCCCTCGGCAACCTCGGCCCCCTGCTCGACGTTGACTTTGAAGACGGTGCCCTGCAGCGGCGAGGGCAGCGACTCGCTCGACGCCGTGGCGCCGCCGCCGCCTGCCTTGCGCTCGCGCTTCGGCGGCTTCTTGCCGCCCGCCGCGGGCACGGTGCCGCCGGCACCCAGCTGGGCGCCGATCACCTTGACGTCGAAGAGCTTGCCGGAGACCTCGACCTTGTAGTCGCGGGTGACCAGCTCGCCACCGTCCTCGGGGGGCTCGGGCGGGCTGGCGTCGGCGGGAGCCGTCGACTTCAGCCAGTCGCGGTCCTCCATCAGGTCGCGGCAGGTCTCGCCCTTGGCCCACTGCTCGGTCGCGAGGATCGCTTCGTGGAAGGGGATCAGGGTGGTCAGGCCGCCGGAGTCGTATTCGCCCAGCGCCCGCAGCATCCGCCGCGTCGCCTTCTCGCGGTCGACGTCCCAGACGATCAGCTTGGCCACCATCGGGTCGTACATCGGCGTCACTTCAGAGCCGCCCTCGACGCCGGAGTCGACGCGCACGCCGGGGCCGGACGGCTCCCGGTAGGAGCTGTCGATCGGGCCCGGGGCGGGGGCGAACTTCTTGTGCGCGGCCTCGGCGTTGATCCGGCACTCGATCGACCAGCCGCGCAGCTCGACGTCCTCCTGGGCGACCGAGAGCGGCTCGCCGGCGGCGACCAGGATCTGCTCGCGGACGATGTCGACGCCGCTGATCATCTCGGTCACGCAGTGCTCGACCTGGACACGGGTGTTCATCTCGAGGAAGAAGTACTCGTCGCCGACCTGCATGCCCTCGATCGTGCCGGCGCCGCGATAGCCGACCGCGGCGGCGGCGTCGATCGCGATCTTGCCGATCCGCTCGCGCATCTCCTCGTCGACGTGCGGGCCCGGCGCCTCCTCGATCACCTTCTGGTGGCGGCGCTGGATCGAGCAGTCGCGCTCGCCGAGGTGGATCACGTTGCCGTGCGAGTCGGCGAGCACCTGGACCTCGACGTGGCGCGGATCCTCGAGGTAGCGCTCGACGTAGACGCGGTCGTCGGAGAAGAACTTCTCGCCTTCGCGGGCCGAGCCCTCGAAGGCCTCCTCGAGATCGTCGGGCGTCATCGCCACGCGGAAGCCCTTGCCGCCGCCGCCGCCGGCGGCCTTGCAGGCGACCGGGTAGCCGGCTTCCTCGGCCTGCTTACGGGCCGCGTCGACGTCCTGGGCGACCTCGGTCGAGCCGGGCACGATCGGGACACCGGCGGCCTCCATGATCTCGCGCGCCCGGGTCTTCGAGCCCATCTCTTCGATCGCCTCGGCCGGGGGGCCGATCCAGGTGATGCCGGCCTCGCCGCAGGCCCGGGCCATGTCGGCGTTCTCGGCGAGGAAGCCGTAGCCGGGGTGGATCGCCTCGGCCCCGGCCTCCTTGGCCGTCTCGATGATCTTGGCGATGTTGAGATAGCTCTCGGCCGGGACCGCGGGGCCGATCAGGAAGGCCTCGTCGGCCGCGCGCACGTGCGGCGCCTCGCGGTCGATCTCGGAGTAGACGGCGACCGAGACGATCCCCATCTCCTTCAGGGTGCGGGCGACGCGGATGGCGATCTCGCCGCGGTTGGCTATGAGCACCTTCTGGAACACGGCGGCGCAGTCTATTTAGGTCGGCGATGGGGGGTCGTCATACCCTCCCCAGACTCGCTCCCTGCGGTCGCTCTGAGTGTCCGGGGAGGGTATGACGACCCCCCTTGCACCGGGCGTAGTTAGGCTGCGCCGCCATGGGCATCAAGCTGGAGGGGAACTGATGTTGATCGAGCTTCAGAGCCATTCGACGGTCTCGGACGGGCAGCTGGCGGCGGCCGATGTCGTCGCGGAAGCGGCCAAGGCCGGGGTGACCACGCTGGCGCTGACGGACCATGACGCCGTCGCCGGCGTGCCGGAGGCCGAAGAGGCGGCGCGGGAGCTGGGGGTCGAGCTGGTGCCGGCGATCGAGATGTCCTGCGTGCACGAGTACGCCGAAGACCTGCACGTCTGCGGCTACTGGGTCGACCTCGAGAAGATCGGGCCGGCCTGCGAGCGGGCGCAGCTGGGGCGGCGCGAGCGGGCCGGCGAAATCGTCGAGAACCTGCGCCGCGAGGGCTTCGACCTCACCCTCGACGACGCGATCCGCGAGGCCGGCGCCGCCGACTCGATCGGGCGCCCCCACATCGCCCGGGCGGCGGGAGCGACCGGCGACCTCGGCCCCTTCTTCGAGGAGTACCTGGTGCCGGGCGCCAAGGCCTTCGTGCCGCGCAAGTGGCCGACCGCCGAGCAGGCGATCGAGCTGATCCGCGACGCCGGCGGCGTCGCCGTGATCGCCCACCCCTACTGGGACATCTCCGCGCCGGACAAGGTCGAGCACCTGATCCGCTCGCTCGGCGCCGACGGGGTCGAGACCTTCTACCCGAGCCACGACGAAGAGCAGACGCGGCACCTGCTCGCCCTCTGTGACGAGCTCGGCCTCGTCCCCACCGCCTCGTCCGACTACCACGGGCCCACGCACAAGACGTTCTCGAAGTTCGGCGACTACGAGACCTTCGGGCTCGGCACGCCGCGGGTTCCCGATAAGCCCTGAGCCGCCCGTGCGCCGTTATTCGGCTACCCTAATTCGGCATACCTAATTAGGGCGTCCTAAGTCTGCGGTACCCGGCCGCCCCTTCCCGAAAGGAGCGAAGCCTTGTACCTGGTGATGAACGTCGTCCACGTGAGTGAGGAGAAACGGGAGGCTTTCGAGCGCGCGTTTCTGGAGCGTGAGAGCCACGTTCACAAAGCCGAGGGCTTTCTCAGCTTCGAGCTGCTGCGGCGCGACCGCGAGGGGGAGTACGTCGTCCTCTCCCGCTGGCAGAGCAAGGAGGCGTTCGGCGGCTGGGTCAACAGCGACCTCTTCAAGATGAGCCACCGCCATGCCGACGGCGAGCTGGCGCACGGCAGCGAGGTGCGCAGCTACGACGTGATCGACGCGAGGGTGCCGGCGTGAGGGGGCTCCCCTCGCGTGCTGTGGGCAGGAGGCTCGCTCCGCTCCTGGCCACGCTCCTGCTGCTGGCGCTGGCGCTGGCCCTGCCCGCCGCGGGCCGGGCGGCGCCGCAGCGGATCGTGGCGCTGACCCCGTTCGCGGCCAACACCCTGGCCAGGCTCGGCGTCACCCCGGTCGGCGTCGGCGAAACGCTGGGCGGCGCCGAACGCTTCTCGCCGAAGCTGAAGGGGGTGCCGCGGCTGCCGCTCTCCCACCCCAACGGACCCAACCTCGAGCAGCTCGCCTCGCTCGACCCCGACCTCGTCTTCTCCTCCCAGACCTGGGCGAAGGGGAACCAGGCGATGGGCAGCCTCGGGATCGACGTCGTCCTCCACGACCCGCATTCGGTCGACGGCGCCCTCGCCGACACCTTCAAGATCGGCACGATCGTCGGCCGCAAGCACTACGCCCGCGACCTCCTGCAGAAGATGCGCACACAGGTGGAGAGCGCCGGCGCCGGGGTCCGCGAGCACCCGAAGGTGATGCTGATCCTCGGGGTCGGCCGCACCCCCTTCACCTTCCTGCCCAACAGCTGGGGCGGCGACATCGTCACCCGGGCCGGCGGCGAGCTGCTGACCGGCGGCGTCAGGTCGAGCTCCGGCTTCGAGCGGATCTCCGACGAAGTCGTGGTCGCGGAAAACCCGGACGTGATCATCGCCGTCCCCCACGCCAATGCCGAGGACATCCCCTCGCTGACCGAGTACCTGCGCTCCAACCCCGCCTGGTCGAGCACCAACGCGGCCCGCAACGGGCGGGTCTACATCTCGGTCGACAACTCGCTGCTGCAGGCCGGGACCGACATCGCCCGGACGATCCGCAGGGTCCGCGGCGCCTACCTGCAGAACTAGCTTGGCGCGGCGGGTCCTGGTCTTCGCGGCGCTGGTTGCGGCACTGGTCGCCGCGACCGTCTGCTCGCTCGCCTTCGGGGCGGTGAAGCTGCCGTTCTCCGACGTGCTCGAAATCGTCTTCGGCGGCGGCGGCAGCCCCACCGACGTGCAGATCGTCGAGACGCTGCGGCTGCCGCGCACGGTCGAGGCGCTGTTGGTCGGCGGCGCCCTCGGCGTCGCCGGGGCGATCCTGCAGGGGGCGCTCGGCAACCCGCTCGCCTCGCCGGACGTGATCGGGGTCACCGGCGGCGCCGGCTTCGGAGCGATCCTGATCATCATCCTGCTGCCGGGCTCGATCGCCCTGCTGCCGCTGGTCGCGCTCGCCTTCGGCCTGCTGGCGGCGGGACTGGTCTTCGCCTTCGCCTGGTCGGGCCGCAACCGCGGCAGCGTCGGCAAGGTGGTCCTGGCCGGGATCGCGATGCTCTCGCTCTTCACCGCCGGCACCACCGGCCTGCTCGCCGCCTTCCCCGAACGCGCCCCTTCGGCGATCTTCTTCATCGCCGGCGGCCTCACCTCCAGCGGCTGGCGCGACCTGGAGACGGTCTGGCCCTACTTCGCCGCCGGCTTCCTCGTCGTCGTCTTCCTGATCCGGCCGCTCGACCGGCTGGCGCTGGGCGACGACGTCGCCGCCTCGCTCGGCTCGCGCCCGCAGCTGATCCGGCTCGGGGCCGGGATCGCGGCGGCGCTGCTGGCGGCGGCCTCGGCCGCGATCGCCGGCCTGCTCGGCTTCCTCGGCCTGGTCGTCCCTCACGTCGTGCGGATGGCCGGCGGCACTTCCAGCCATACCTACGTCGTCCCCGCCTCGGCGATCGGCGGCGCCGCCCTGCTGGCCGGCGCCGACACCCTGGCCCGCACCCTGCGCGCTCCGATCGAGATGCCGGTCGGCCCCTTCATGGTCGTCCTCGGCGTGCCCCTGTTTCTGTGGCTGCTGCGAAAGGCGGTCTGACGATGCACGCCCTCCTCGACGCGCGGGACATCGAGGTCGAGATAGCTGGGACACCGATCCTGAAGGGGGCAGACCTCAGTCTGGAAGCTGGGGAGCTGGTGGCGGTGGTCGGGCCCAACGGGGCCGGGAAGTCGACGCTGGTGCGGGCGGTGTCGGGGATGCAGAGGCCGAGCGGCGGCGCGGTCTCCTGGTCGGGCCGGGATCTGGCCGAGCTGCGCGGGCGCGATCTCGCCCGCCTGCGCGCCTTCGTGCCGCAGCGGATGCCGGTGCCGAACGGGGTCAGCGTGCGCGAAGCGGTGACGATCGGGCGCTCCTCGCACCTGCGGCCGCTGCGGCGGCTGACCGGCGCCGACCGCGAGGGGGTCGAGGCGGCGATGGAGCGCGCCCGCGTCACCCGCTTCACCGATCGCGACCTGACCACGCTCTCCGGCGGCGAGCTGCAGCGGGTGCAGATCGCGATCGGGCTGGCCCAGGAGGCGCCGGTCCTGATCGCCGACGAGCCGACCTCCCAGCTCGATCTCGGCGCCTCGATCGGCGTCGCCGGCCTGCTCCGCGACCTGGTCGGCGAAGGCCTGGCGGTGCTGCTGGTGGTCCACGACCTGGCGCTGGCGGCGGCGGTCGCCGACACCGTCGTGGTCGTCTCGGAGGGGCGCACGGTCGCGACCGGGTCGGCGGAGCAGGTACTGAGCGCCGAGCGCCTGGCCTCGGTCTGGGGCGCTGATGCGCGCCTGACCGCGCAGGAGGGACGCACGGCGCTGCACGTCGCCTGGCTCGACGAGACAGCGTTAGGGCACCCTAATTCCTAGTTTGTTAGTGTGAATTTATTAGGGTGGCCTAAGTCACTGGGTCCACCGCCAGAGAACAGCGCACCGCGGTGCGCCGAGAACAAGGAGACCTTCGAGAATGAGTTCGACCGAATCGAGGAGGAGCCGGCTGAGCACGAGCCTGCTCGCACTCGGCGCCGCGATCGCGCTGACCGCCGCCATCGCCGCCCCAGCCGGTGCCGCCAGCGGCCAGGGCGAGGCCGTCATCGCCGCCGCCAACCACAGCAAAGGGCGCACCCTCAGCGGCCAGGGCGTGAAGCTGATCGCCGGCGCCGGCGCGATCGCTCAGGCCAACAGGCTGACCCTGCCGATCGCCGAGCTCAATCCCGGCGCCCAGCCCTCGGCGCACAGCGGCGCCGGCCTCACCTTCAAGAAGGGCAGGGCGACGGTCGCCCTGACCGGGATCCACTTCGACCTGACGGCGGGAACGCTGGTCGGCAAGCTCGGCGATACGGAGGTGCCCGTCTTCTGGCTCGGCGCCGCTCCCCAAGTCAACGGCAGCGCCGGCTCGATCGCGCTCAGCGCCGGCAAGCTGCGGCTGACCGCGGAGGCGGCCAACACCCTGAAGCAGGAACTCGGCCTCGAACGCGCCCTGGTCCGCAAGGGCGTCGGCATGATCTGGCTCTCCGCCCAGGCCGCCCCCACCCACGCCCCCGCCCAGGCCGTCGCTGCCGGCGCTCTCGACTGGGGCTTCCTCACCTCCTGGCGCGAATACATCTACAGAGAACTGGGCCCCGGCTCGATCGGCTCGATCACGACCGAAGACGGTGCCATCGCCAGTGGCGATCCAGCCAAACCCGGCTCCAGCTTCAGCTTCCCCAGTGCCGGCGGCAGCTTCCAGAAGGGCCTCTACGGCGCCAGCGACCTGCTGACGTTGAAAACGCAGGGAGCCGTCAAGTTCGCCAAGCCCGGCCACTGCATCATCGAAATCAAGTTCGCCAACGTGGCGGTCACGCTCGGCGCCAGCTCGGCGATCGTCGCCGACCTCACCTACGACATCGACAAATTCAACGGCATGGGCTGTGAAGACCAGCCAGCCGTCTCCGTGCCGAACACGACGATCGCCACCCTCGGCAGCGTCACGCCGACCTACTCGGCCAACGGCAAGGCGGTCACCTGGACCGGCCTGCCGGCGACCCTGACCGCGGCCGCGGCGACGCCGTTCGCGCCGCAGTACAAAGCCGGCCAGGTGCTCGACCCGGCGACCGTGACCGTGGGCCTCGGATGAGCGGGGTCGCCGCGACCAGGCTCGGCGGCATCGCGACGGCGGCGGCGCTTGCCGTCGTCGTCGCGGCCCTCATCCCCGGCGTCGCGCGTGGCGCCGGGGATGAGACGGTCCTGAAGCTGGACGGGCCGGCGGCGCGATCGCTGCGCGATCAGGGCCTGCGGATCGTGCCCCTGCAGCCCGCCAGCGGCAGCCAACAGCGGGTCGTCCTTCCCGTCGCCGCCGGGCTCGCCGGCGCCACCACCACCCTGCTGCGCCATCGCGGCGCGATCTCGCTGCGAAGCGGCGACGAGCAGCTGCGCCTCGGCAGGCTCAGCCTCATCCTCGGCAAAGAACCCCGGCTGACCGCCAGGCTCGGCGGCGCCGACATCGACCTCTTCCGCGTCCTCCGCGGTGGCCGCCGCGAGATCGACCCGGTCGCCGGCAGCGTCACCCTCAGCGACCTCCGCCTGCAGCTGACCGCCGGCGCCGCCCGCGCAATCGCCCAGCGCCTGGACCGGCCGATGGGCCGAAATGTCGTCCGCGGCTTGACCGCTCGCCCGATCGGCACGCTGGCGGCGAGGGTGTCGGGGCTCGACGCCGGGGGTGCGCCCGCGAGCAAGGGCCCGGCGGCTCAGCAGACGCCGGCGACCTGCCCGCTGCCCAGCAGCGCCGGCCCGGCGCCCGAAGAACCGCTGCCCGTGGCCACCCGCCCGCTCGGGGCGGCCGACATCACCGGCGCCACGATCGACTGGCAGGTACGCGAATCCTTCATCCGCTACATCGGCACCGGCGAGGGGACCAGCGTCTCCAGCGGGGCCAGTGCTGACCCACCGCTGCTGGTGCCGGGTGCCTCGGCCGCGCTCAGCTATGGCTTTCACTTCCCCTTCGCCAGCGGCTGGCACGACTCCGGCGCCAACCCAGCCGACCCGGCCGACGACAGCGCCCTGGTCCGCTTCGGCGGTGCCGTCCGCTTCCGCTACAGCGGCCACGGCATCGACCTGACCACGGCGGAACCGGAAATCGAGCTGGCCGGGGCGAGATCGCGGGCGATCTTCGCGATCGCCGACTCCGGCAAACCGGCGCAGCGCCAGGTCCTGATCAACCTCGACCTCTCCCGCGCCGCCGCGATCAGGGCCAGTGGCAACAGCTTCACCTACGAACGGGTGCCGGGAGCGATTCCCGCCGGCACCGCGACCTCGACCTTTGCCGGCTTCTACGCCCCCGGCACCGACTTCGGATGCGCCACGGTCTCCTTCACCACCGCCGGCTGATCGCGGCGCTGGCGGCGGCGTCCCTGGCGACGAGCGCGGCGCTGGCCTCCCCCTGGGCGGCCAGCGCCGCCGCCGACGTCGCCCAGGTCACCGTCGTCTCCCCTGGGGGTGCCGAGCAGACCCTTGCCCTCGACGCCCTGGCCGGGTCGGAGGACATCGTCGACCGCAGCTACGCCCTGCGATCGGCGACCGACGAGAGCACGCTGACCGTCAGCGGCTTCTCCCTCGCCGCGATCCTCGACGCCGCCGGCGCCGACCCCTACGGCTTCTCCTATCTCGAGGTCCAGCGACCGGCGGGTGGCGCCGTCCTGCTCAGCCGCGACCAGGCGCTCGACGCGGGCGCCTTCCCCGACGGTCCCCCGCTCGTCTACGCGACCGCCACCGGCACCGGCTTCCTGCGCCCGAGCTCGGGCAGCGAAGACCTCAACGCAAGCGACTCCTTCGAGGCCCCGCAGGGCATCGCCATCGTCCTCCGCAAAGGTGCACGCCTTCTGGTCCACGCCAAGGCCTCGCCACTGCGCACGCGCCCGGGCAAGCCCGTCCACTTCGAAGCCAGCATCGAACAAGCGGGCTCCGGCGAGCAACTCGCCTACTCCTGGTACTTCGACGACGGCGCCTCCGCCACCAGCGCCGAACCCACCCACAGCTTCGCCAAACGCGGCAGCTACGACGTCGTCCTCGGGGTCACCAGCGCAGGCGACGACACCGGCGCCTCGGCCGTGGTGACGATCCAAGTCGGCCCCCCGATCGCTGGCCCCAACCGCAAGGGCGGTGGCCGCAGCAACTCCGCCGGCGCCCCGGACCACGGCTCCGCCGACGATCCCGAACCCAGCGACAGCAGCGCGGCAGCTCTTCCTGGGGGCGGGAGCGGTCATACCCCGCCGGACGCGCAGCCTGCGGCTGCGCTGAGTGTCCGTCGGGGCACGACCGCTCCCGCCCACTCCAAGACCCAGCGAGAGTCCGCCGTGGGCGAGCAGGTCGAAGGGGAACTGGTCAGCGCCAGCACCGACACCGCCGCGCCAGTAGATGACCAAGCGGCGGCGCGCAGCGGTCATCTCGATGGCGGCGGCGGCGGCATCCCCGGCGCCGCCTGGGGCCTGTTCGCCACCCTCGGCCTGTTCGGGGCCGGCGCCCTGATCGAGGCCAGGAGCCTGCTCCGATGATCGCCCTGGGCGAGTTTGTCTCCCTATGGGGAACTAAGTCGACCAGGGAGCGCCGGCGATGATCGAGCAGCTGCTGTTCGACGTCTCCAACGCGCTCCTGGTGCCGGTGCTGATTCTCACCGTAATCGCGCTGGCGCTGGTCGTGGTCGAAGCGGGTGCCCTGCTGGTGGAGGTGCGCCGGCGGCGACACCGCAGTCTCTGGGGATTGGAGCGGGCGGTCGAAGAATGCCGCACCCGACTCGCCGCCGGGCAGCGCGATCAAGCGCTGGCGGCGCTGCTGCCGTTCGCCTGGAACCGGCAGATGGAGGACGCGCTGGCCGGCATCGTCGAGCAGTGCGGACGGCCCGACGCCGAGGCCCGCCTGGCCAAGCGCCTGGCCGAGTACGACTACCTCTCGCTGCGCCGTCTCGAGCGCACCCGCATCCTCGTCCGCATGGGCCCGGCGCTGGGCCTGATGGGCACCCTGATCCCGCTCTCCCCCGCCCTCGCCGGCCTCGCCGACGGCGACGTCGCCACCCTCACCGACAACCTCCGCGTCGCCTTCAGCGTCACCGTCGCCGGCCTGATGATCGGCGCCTTCGCCTTCGGCATCTCGCTGGTCCGCGACCGCCTCTACGCCCAGGACTACTCCGACGTCGAGTACGTCGCCGCCTGCCTCACCGCCCCCGCCAGCAACGGCCACCCTGTCCCCCACAGCCACTGGGCGGTCGCCCCGTGAAGGTCACCCCCAGGGCAAGGAGCCGCGACGACCGCGCCGGCGACCCCCTCGACGGCCTCGTCAACCTCTTCGACCTCGGCATCGTTCTCTCCGTCGCCTTCCTCCTCGCCGCTCTCTCCTCCCTCGACCTGACCGAGGCAATCACCGGCAAAGCCAGCACCGAGAAGTCGCGCACCCTTCCCGCCGACGCGGTCGTTGCCGACAAAGATCAGAAGGTCAAGCAGATCGAGCTGAAGCCAAACGAGAAGGTCGTCGGCCGCGGCGAGCCGATCGGCACGCTCTACAAGCTCTCCGACGGCCGCACGATCATCGTGCGGGACCCTAAGCCCTAGCTACTCGCGGATCTCCGTCCGCCGCCGCACCCAACTGACGAAGTCGCGCTCTGAGATCGTCCGCGCCGCCAGCCCCTCGATGGTCGAGGCGATCTCATCCACGTCCTCGCTCGGCCGCGGCCACGGGATACCGCTCCGTTCCAGCATCTCCCGCAGACACTCATATCCCAGTCGCTTGTTGCCGTCGGGAAGCGGGTGATTGCGGATGATTCGCGAGCAGCAGATGGCGGCACGCTCCACCGGGTCGTCATAGAAGTCGACTCCGCCAAAGCTCGCAAAGGGAGCAGCCAGGGCCGACTCAACCGACGCAACGTTTACTTCCCAGGCGAGGCGCTCGGCGCGCCTCTGCAGAACGCCCTCAGCGATCAGGAGAAAGTCAGTTAGCTGTAGATGCTCTGACATAGTGGTGGCACGCTATCAAGATATGTCGATTGTTATGTACAAAAATACTTGTAGATCGAGTATCATTGACAGAAATCTGTTGATCATTCCCATCTAGTCAAGGAGATTGATTGCTTATGGCTAAGGCAATGAGCCTCCGCCTTCCAGAGGACAAGGCCGCTGAGCTCGCTGCAATCGCCCGAGCCGACGACATGCCCGTCTCCGAGGCTGTGCGTGAGGCGATCGACAATCACATCGCCGCTCGTCGAGCAGATAAGGATTTCCAGAAGCGACTGAAGCGCCGCCTCGAGGAGGACCGCGAGGTCCTCGAACGCCTAGCTAAGTAGCTCAGCCCAGCAGGCCGAGGACCTGGCGGACTGCCGTCTCCAGGTCGGGGTCCGTCGTCAGCTCGGGGCGCTCGGGCGCCTCGTAGGGGCTGCCGACGCCGGTGAGGTCGGTGATCTCGCCGGCACGGGCCTTCGCGTACAACCCCTTGGGGTCGCGCCGTTCGCACTCCTCCAGCGGGGTGTCGACGAAGACCTCGTAGAAGGGGATGCCGGCGGCCTCGTGCGCCGCGCGGACCTTGTCGCGGGCCTCCTTGAAGGGGCTGACCAGGGAGACGATCGCGACGACGCCGGACCCGGCCATCAGCTTCGCGACCTCGCCGACCCGGCGCACGTTCTCGGCCCGGTCCTCCTCGCTGAAGCCGAGGTCGGCGTTGAGGCCGTGGCGGAGGTTGTCGCCGTCGAGCATGTAGGCGTTGCGGCCGCTGCCGACCAGGGTGTGCTCGGCCGCGGCGGCGATCGTCGACTTGCCGGAGCCGGAGAGGCCGGTCATCCAGATCGTCGCCCCGTTGGTCCCCAGCGCCTCGCGGCGTTCCTCGCGCGAGAGGCTGCTGGGATGGAAGGTGATGTTGTCGGCGACGACCGAGTGGGTCCCGGTCGGCGACTCGCCGGCGGTGCCGATGATCATCCCGGCGGCGACGGTGAGGTTGGTCGCGGGGTCGGCGAGGATGAAGCTGCCGGTCGCCCGGTTCAGCCGGTACTCGTCGAAGAAGAGCGGCGAGGTGGTGTGGATCGAGACCCGGCCGATGTCGTTGACCTCGAGCGTCTCGGCGTCGAGGTCGCGGTGCAGGGAGTCGACGTTGAGCTCGTAGCGCAGCGTCTCGACCTCGGCGGCGAGCCATTTGGTCGTGTGCTTGAGCTGGTACGGAACCCCAGTGCGCAGTTGCGAGGTCTCGTCGAACCAGCAGATCATCGCCTCGAAGCGGTTGTTCGCGCTCGGTTGATTGGAGGGGCGGCAGATCATGTCGCCGCGGGAGATGTCGAGCTCGTCCTCGAGCAGCATCGTCACCGCCATCGGCGGGAAGGCCTGGTCGACGGCGCCGTCGGGAGTGTCGATCCGGTCGATCGTCGAGGTCTTGCGCGAGGGCAGGACCATCACCTCGTCGCCCTGCTTGAAGATGCCGCCGACGACCGAGCCGGCGAAGCCGCGGTAGTCGCGGTGCTCGGCCGACTGCGGCCGGATCACGTACTGGACCGGGAAGCGGTTGTCGACCAGGTTGCGGTCGGAGGCGATGTGGACGTCCTCGAGCTGGCCCAGCAGCGGCTGCCCGTCGAACCAGGGCATGTTGGTCGAGCGCTCGACCACGTTGTCGCCGGCGAGGGCGGAGATCGGGACGAAGTCGAGGTCGGTGATCTCTAGCTTGGCGGCGAAGCTGGTGAAGTCGCGCCGGATCTCCTCATAGATCGCCTGGTCGTAGTCGACGAGGTCCATTTTGTTGACGCAGAGGATCAGGTGCGGCACCCGCAGCAGCGAGGAGAGCAGGGCGTGGCGGCGGGTCTGTTCGAGCACGCCTTTGCGGGCGTCGACCAGCAGCAGCGCCAGGCTCGCGGTCGAGGCGCCGGTGACCATGTTGCGCGTGTACTGGATGTGGCCGGGGGTGTCGGCGATCACGAACTTGCGCTTCGGCGTCGCGAAGTAGCGGTGGGCGACGTCGATCGTGATCCCCTGCTCGCGCTCGGCCCGCAGGCCGTCGGTCAGCAGCGCCAGGTCGGTCTGTTCGTCACCGCGCTTGACCGAGGTCTGCTCGATCGCGCTGAGCTGGTCTTCGAAGATCGATTTGGTGTCGTGCAGGAGCCGCCCGATCAGGGTCGACTTGCCGTCGTCCACCGAGCCGGCCGTGGCGATCCGCAGCAGCTGGCTCATTAGAAGTAACCCTCCTTCTTGCGATCCTCCATCGCCGCTTCCGAGAAGCGGTCGTCGCCGCGGGTGGCGCCGCGCTCGGTGATCCGCGAGACCGCGGTCTCGGCGATCACCGCCTCGTAATCGGTCGCGTTCGACTCGACGGCGCCGGTGCTGGTGGCGTCGCCGACGGTCCGGTAGCGGACCATCTGCGTGGTCGGCTGCATGCCCTCGGGCAGCGGGAAGAACTCGTTGACGGCCATCAGCAGCCCCTCGACCTCCACCACCTCGCGCTCGTGGGCGAAGTAGATCGGCGGCAGGTCGACGTTCTCGCGCGCCAGGTAGCGCCAGACGTCGAGCTCGGTCCAGTCGGAGATCGGGAAGACGCGGATGTGCTCGCCCTTCTGGTGGCGGCCGTTGTAGAGGCGCCAGAGCTCGGGCCGCTGGTTCTTCGGATCCCACTGGCCGAATTTGTCGCGGAAGGAGAGCACCCGCTCCTTGGCCCGCGCCTTGTCCTCGTCGCGGCGGCCGCCGCCGAAGACGGCGTCGAAGCCGCCGTTCTTGATCCCTTCCAGCAGCGACACGGTCTGGTGGCGGTTGCGGCTTTCCAGCGGGTGGCCGACCTTGATCCGGCCGGAGTCGATCTGCTCCTGGACCGAGGCCACCTCGAGCCGCAGGCCGAGCTCGGCGACGGTGCGGTCGCGGAACTCGATCACCTCGGGGAAGTTGTGCCCGGTGTCGACGTGCATGATCGGGAACGGGACCGGCGCCGGCGCGAACGCCTTGCGCGCCAGGTACAGCATCAGGACCGAGTCCTTGCCCCCGGAGAAGAGCATCACCGGGTGTTCGAATTCGGCCACGACTTCGCGGATGATGTGGATCGACTCGGCCTCGAGGGTGTCGAGGTCGGACAGCTCGATGGCCGCCGTGCGCACTGGGGTGGTCTCCTCCATCAGCGCTGAATCTTCAGTTCGCGGGGAAGGCGCCCCGGAGCGCTAGTTGATTCCGCACTCGGTCTTTGCCACGCCGGCCCAGCGGCCATCGCGCGGCGAGCCGCCCGGCCCCACCGGCTGCGTGCAATGCGTGCAGCCGATCGACGGGTAGCCGTGATCGTGGAGCGGGTTGTAGGGGAGGTGGTGCTCACGGATGTAGTTCCAGACGTCGCGCTCGGACCAGTCCGCGATCGGGTTCAGCTTCCAGAGGTTGAATTTCTTGTCCCAGCCGAGCTTCGGCGTCTTGGAGCGGCTGCTGGAATCACCCCGGCGGACGCCGGCGACCCAGCAGTCTACGGAAGAAAGCGCACGCCGCATCGGCTCCACCTTGCGCAGCCCGCAGCACGCATCCGGGTCGCTCTTCCAGAGCTCGTCGCCGTACTCGGCGGCCTGCTCCTCGAGGGTCAGGTTGTGGAAGCGGTCGAACTCGACCCCCAGCGCCTCGGCCAGTCGGTCGCGGGTCTCGTAGGTCTCCGGGAAGAGGACGTCGGTGTCGAGGTAGAAGAAGCGCGCCTCGGGATTGACCACGCTCGCCATGTGGGCGGTGACCGAAGACGTTTTCTGGAACGAGCAGGCGATGTAGTGCTCGGCCCCGAAGGTCTCGAACATCCACTCCATCGCCTCCTGCGCGGTGCGGCCCTCGAGTTCGTCGGCGACGGTCTCGTGGTCGGTGATTGTCGGCACGGTGCCGGAGAGGGTTATGGGCGGTGGCTTCATGGCTGGCGGCGCTAGATCGCGCACTCCCCCTCGCCGCGCTCGACTTTGTAGGGGCTGGAGCGGTTCCAGTCGATGAACTGCTGCATCGTCTCGAGGCTGAACTCGGCCGGCATCGTCAGGTCCTTGACGATCTCTTCGAAGCTGCCGGCGCCGGTGCGATCGGCGAAGGCGTTGAACTCCTCGCCCTCGTTGCGCTCGGACTCATACAGCTCGATCCAGCGCTCGACCGCCTCCGGGACCCGTTTGGCCGGGAGCCGCGACTTCAGGCGAGTGCCGAAGATGACCTCGCCGCCCTCGTAGTTGCCGCCGATGTGCGGGATGTAGGCGGGAATCTGGCGCTCGCCGACTTTCAGCGAGGCACCGTAGAAGCCGATGTTGGCGATGTGGTGCTGGCTGCAGCCGTTCGGGCAGCCGCTCATCTTGATGTGGATCTTCTTGGTCAGCGAGTCGGTGATGTCCATTGCCTCGACCCGCTCTTTGACCGCTTTGTTCAGCCCCATCGAGCTGGCGATCCCGAGTTTGCAGCTGTCGGTGCCGGGGCAGCTGACGACGTCGGTGATCTCGCGGGCGCCGGCCTCGGCGAGGTCGAGCGCGGCCAGCTTCTGCCAGACCTCGTAGAGCGACTCGTCGCGGACCCAGCGCAGGACGAAGTTCTGCTGCACGGTGCTGCGGGCGTAGCCGCCGGTGTGCTCGCGCATGATCTCGGCGAGACCGCGGAACTGCTCCGGGGTGAGGTCGCCGCGGGTGATCTTCACCTCGACCGTGGAGAAGCCCTCCTGGCGCTGGGCCTGAACGTTGCCCTCGAGGAAGCGCTCGAACTCGGTGCGATCGCCATTCGGGGACGCAACCTCGGGCGGCACCGCCGGCGCGCTGGCCTGCTCATCGTCGATGTAGCTGAGGCGCTCGACATCGTCGAAGACGCGGTCATTGACCCAATCGCCCCGCAGCTCCTCTTCGACCTGCTCGCGGAAGGCGTCGATGCCGATCTTGTCGACGAGGACCTTGATCCGGGCGCGGGCGCGGTTGACGCGCAGCCAGTCCTGGCGGTCGAAGATGCGCAGGCAGGCCTCGGTGACTTTGAGGTAGTCGCCGTTGTCGGCCTCGACGAAGTCGAAGAGCGTCGGCGCGACTCGGGCCATGATCGAGGTGCCGCCGCCGACGCGGATCTCGAAGCCCTTGACCCCGTCCCTTTCGCGGGCGAGGAAGGCGACGTCGTGGATGCCGCTGATCGCCCGGTCCTCGGCGGAGCCGGTGAAGGAGGTCTTGATCTTGCGCGGCATCAGCTGCGTCGTCGGGTGGCGGACGAAGTAGCGGACGTAGGCGCCGGCGTAGGGCGTCGGGTCGAAGACCTCGTCGGCGGCGACGCCGGCCCAGGGATCGCCGGTGACGTTGCGCATCGTGTTGCCGCAGCCCTCGCGGGAGGAGAGGCCGGTGCTCGAGATCTCGCGGATCAGCGACTCCATGTCGCGCAGCGGCACGTGGTGGATCTGGATGTTCTGGCGGGTGGTGATGTGGCCCTTGTTGAGGGGCGCGTACTTCTCCACCACCGCGGCGAAGGCGTCCATCTGGTCGGGGGTGACGCCGCCCCAGGGCAGCTTCACGCGGACCATCTGCACGCCGGGCTGGCGCTGGCCGTAGACGCCCTGTTTGAGCCGGAAGCCGATGAACTGGTCTTCCGGCAGGCGCTCGGCGAGGAACTCCTCGGCTTCGTTGTCGAAATCGTCGAACTCGCGCTCGATGATCGGGATCACGTGGCCGGGGACGTTGGCGTAGGACTCCGGGTTCTCCAGAGTGCCGACGCGCCCCTTGCCCTTCTGCTCCTTGTTCTCCGTTACGGCAAGCTCCATACGGAGGAAAATAGCAAAACCCGACAGGGATTCAGGTATTTACTGCTAAACGGCCCTTTTCCGTGCCTGCAGGACGGCTGCAGCCTCTCCCGACTCGGCCACGTAGCCGTCGTCGGCCAGCGGCAGGCCCGCCTCGTCCCAGCCGACGATGCCCTCGCTGAGCTTGGCCGCGTCGTAGCCGGCGTCGGCCAGCGCCGCTGCCGCCATCGTCGAGCGGTTGCCGCCGCGGCAGTAGAGGACGACCGGGCGCTCCTTGTCGATCTCGCCGGCGCGCTCGGCCAGCTCGTCGAGCGGCAGGTGGGCGGCACCCTCGATATGCCCCACCTCCCACTCGTGGTCGGCGCGCACGTCGATCAGCTGCGCGCCCTCGTCGATCAGCTTCTGGGCCTCGTCGCGCGAGACCTCTCTCCCCACGCCGCTCATCAGTCGATGTCCGTTCCCTCGATCAGGAACGCGACCCGCACATGGGCGCGGTACTCGTCGAGGTTCTCGCCGCGGATCCCGGTCGAGACGATGTCGACGGCGCGGATGTTGCGCAGGGTGCCCTGCGCCTGGCTCAGCGCCTGTTTGGCGGCGTCGTCGGTGGACGTCTTAGAGCTCCCGACCAGCTCGATGATTTTCACGACTGCCATCTCGCTCCTCCTTCTGAATCCAGCACGGTCTCCTTGGCGCTGACCCCTTCGACCAGCGCCGCCCGCTGCCAGCGGTCCACCGCCGGTGCGGTCTCCTCGGAGGCCCCTCCGACCTCCGACTCGAACCGCGCGACCGCCGCCGCGACGGCGGCTGCCTCGTCTCCACTCGCGGTCTTGCGGGCCATGGGACAAGCCTAGTTCAAGGGCAGCGGGGGCTGATCGCTGACGAAACCCGAGGTTTTTGAATTGACAGTTGTTCTTCAGTAGTAAAGGATCGTTTGCCTTGTAAGCGATGAGTGGAGGCACGATGTCACGCAAGATCAAGGGGTACGGCTGGGTGCCGGACCTGCCCGACGGCCGCGACCTGCTGTACGCGGCCCCGCTGAAGCCGCAGGCCAAACTGCCGGACAAGGTCGACCTGCGGAAAAGCTGTCCGAAGATCTACGACCAGGGCGAACTCGGCAGCTGCACCGCCAACGCGATCGCCGCCGCGCTCGAGTTCGACCAGAAGAAGCAGCGGCTGAAAAACGTGTTCACGCCTTCGCGGCTGTTCATCTACTACAACGAGCGTGCGATGGAGGGGACGATCGACTCCGACAGCGGCGCGATGATCCGCGACGGGGTCAAGACCGTCGCCAAGCGCGGGGCCTGCAGCGAAGCCTCCTGGCCCTACGAGATCGATCGCTTCCGCGACAAGCCCGGCCGCGAGTGCTACGCGCAGGGCCGCGACCACCAGGCGATCCGCTACCTGCGCCTCAACCAGGCGCTGGGCCAGCTCAAGGGCTGCCTGGCGGAGGGGTTCCCCTTCGTCTTCGGCTTCTCCGTCTTCGAGAGCTTCGAGACGGCCCAGGTGGCGAGCAGCGGCGAAGTCGAGATGCCGCGCGCGAAAGAGGAATTCCTCGGTGGCCACGCGGTGCTGGCGGTCGGCTACGACGAGCAGGCCCAGCGCTTCATCGTCCGCAACTCCTGGGGACCCAAATGGGGCAAGCGCGGCTACTTCACGATGCCCTACCCCTACCTGCTGCAGTCGTCGCTCTCGCGCGACTTCTGGACGATCCGCCAGGTCGAGGGCGCCCGCAAACGCAAACGGCCGCGCTCGTAGGCAGCGCGCAGGCTCAGCCGTTGAGGCCCGGCACCGGGGTGCCGTGCTTGACCGTGGCGCAGTTGAAGGGCTGCGGGTCGAAGCGGTCGGTGAGGGCGCGGCCGGCGGGCTTGCCGGTTCCCTTGGTCATGCCCTTGCCGTCCTTCTTCTTGCGCGGCGGCTTCCCCTTGCCGCACTGGATCGAGAAGTCGCGAACGCCGTCGCGGGCGTCGATCACGTCGTCGCCGCCGTTGCCGATGAAGACGTCTTCGCCGGGCTGGCCGAGCATGCTGTTGGCGCGGCTGTCGCCGATCAGGACGTCCCAGTCGAAGGAGCCCTCCATGTCCTCGTCGGTCGGCGAGAGGTGGACCTTGTGGCAGCCCTTGATCTCGTCGATCCAGGCGGCGTGTTTCGGGAAGGAGATGTAGAGCAGGCCGGGGTGCGCCTGGGTCTCGGCGAAGGAGGCGTCATCGCGCCCGGGGCCGCCGACCAGGGCGCCGCCGGCGCAGCCGCCGCCGGCAGCGAGCAGGTCGCCGTTGCCTTCGCCGTAGAGGAAGGTCGGGCCGGGCAGGCCGCCGACCAGGCCGTCGGCGCCGTCGCCGCCGTAGAGCTTGTCGGCGCCGGGACCGGCCTCGACCAGATCGTCCTCGGGGCCGGCGTGGATGACGTCGTTGCCGGAGTTGCCGGCAAGGCGGACACTGCCGACCGCGAGCATCGAGCCTTCGATCCGCAGCTTGTCGTTGCCGGGACCGAGGTCGGCCATCAGCCAGCGTCCCGGCCCGCCGGCGGGGCAGGTCACCTGGGTCGTGACTTTCGGCGGGCGGGTACAGCCGGGGCCGATCGCCAGCGGCTTGGCGGCAGTGACGCCGAAGGTGCTGGTCGCCTCGTCGAAGACGACGCTGAAGTCGTCGTCGCCCCCGCCGCCGACGATCTCGAGGCCGGCGCCGCCGGCCGAGGTCGGATCGAGCTGGACGTAGGCGGACGCCTGCGGCGACTTTTCCTTGCCGCAGGAAACGGTGCGGCCCTTGGCGCCCTCGCAGCCGTCGCTGCCCTGGCCGCCGTCGAGCGTGTCGGGCCCGCCGCCGCCGACGAGGTGGTCGTCGCCGGGGCCGCCGTCGATGACGTTGCCCTGCTTGCTGCCGATCAGGGTGTCGCGGAAAGCGGAGCCTTCGATGCTCTCGAAGCCGAAGAGCTTGTCGTGGCCGTCGCCGATCGCGCGGTGCTTGGCCAGCGAGGCCCAGACGCCGATGTCGGCACCCTTGCCGCCGGCGACGTCGGTCGCGAAGGAGGCGATGTCGCCCTTGCCAGCGCCGCCGGACATGCGGTCCCAGCCGTAGTCGCCGTGGACCAGGTCCTCGTTGCCGGCGCCGCCGTTGACGATGTCGATGCCGAGGTCGCCGGCGACCTCGTCGCCGGCGCCGGCGCCGCCCATCACCTTGTCGTCGCCGAGGTCGCCGATTACCCGGTCGCCATCTCCGGCGCCGCCGTCGACCTCGTCGTTGCCGCGGCCGCCGTGGATCAGGTCGGCGCCCGGGCCGCCGCAGAGCAGGTCGTTGCCGAGGCTGCCGAGGATCGTGTCGTCCCCCTTGCCGCCCCAGATCACGTCGCGACCCGGGGTGCCGTAGATGACGTCGTTGCCGTCGGTGCCAAGGATCTTCGCCTGGCGGCCGTGGCAGATCGGCGTTTCGATCGTCGCGTTCTGCGACGTCGCGGCCAGCGCATTACCGACGAAGAGCAGCGCGGTGAGCGCCGCTGCCACCATGACTGCTCTCATAGCCAGGTTCTTCTACGCCGGTCCGGGTAAGCCTTGCCCATCGCCAAGCTCAGGCGCTGCGGATCAGCTTCTTGTTGACGAACTCATCGGCGCCGAAGCGGCCGAGCTCGCGGCCGAAGCCGGAACGCTTGAAGCCGCCGAAGGGCAGCTCGGGGCTGTCCGCCCCGACCAGGTTGACGTAGACCATGCCGGCTTCGATCTGATCGGCGACCCGCTCGCCCTGCGCCCTGTCGGTGGTCATCACATAAGACCCTAGACCGAACGGGGTCTGATTGGCGAGGGCGACCGCCTCCTCCTCGGAGCCGACCCGGTAGACCTGGGCGACGGGGCCGAAGAACTCTTCCTGGGAGGCCTCGTCGCCGGGCTCGATCCCGGTCAGGATCGTCGGTTCGAAGTAATTGCCGTCGCGCTTGCCACCGACCACGACCTCGGCCCCGTTCTCGACTGCCTTCTCGACCTGCTGCTCGAGCCGGTCGGCGGCCGTCTCCGAGGAGAGCGGTCCCACTGCCGTGTCCTCGGCGCTGGGGTCGCCCGGCTTCGCCGCGGAGAAGGTGGCGCTGAACTTCGCGAGGAACTCGTCGTAGTAGTCGTCGACGACGATGAAGCGCTTGGCGGCGTTGCAGGACTGGCCGGTGTTGTCGAGCCGCGCTTCGGCGGCCGCCTCCACGGTCGCGTCGAGGTCGTCGGTGCCGAGCAGGAGGAACGGGTCCGAGCCGCCGAGCTCGAGCACGACCTTCTTCAGGTTGCGCCCGGCGATCTCGGCGACGGCGGCGCCGGCGCGCTCGGAGCCGGTGACGGAGACGCCGTGCAGGCGCGGGTCGGCGATCACCCACTCGATCTGCTCGTTGGTCGCGTAGACGTTCTCGTAGGCGCCGGCGGGGAAACCGGCATCGCTGAAGATCCGCGCCATCGCCTCGGCTGATTCCGGGCACTGGGGCGCGTGCTTGAGCAGGATCGGGTTGCCGATCACCAGGTTCGGCCCGGCGAAGCGGGCGACTTGGTAGTAGGGAAAGTTCCAGGGCATGATCCCGAGCAGGGTGCCGAAGGGGCTGCGGCGGACCAGCGCGGTGCCCTCGCCTTCGAGCAGCTCGATCGGCTCGTCGGCCATCAGCTTCTCGGCGCTGTCGGCGTAGTAGCCGTAGATGTCGCCGCAGAAGTCGACCTCCATCAGCGCCTGCTCGATCGGCTTGCCCATCTCGCGGACGGCGATCTCGGCCAGCTGCTGGCGCCGCTCGACGTGGAGCTCGCCGACCTTGCGCACCAGCGTCGCCCGGTCCGCCACGGTGGAGGAGGACGACCAGATGCGGGAAGCCTCGTCGGCCCGGTCGATCGCGGCGCGGAGATCGGCGTCGCCGATCTCGGGGTACTCCTTGACCTTCTCGCCGGTGGCTGGATTGACTACCGCATAAGTGCTCATTCCGCTCCTCTGTGTCGAGTCCCCAAGTTCATTTCAAGCAACCGTCCGGTCCAGCTCCAGGGCCTCCTCGACCGGCACGTACTCCATGCCTACCCCCTCGGCCACGGCCGGATGCGTGACCTTGCCGGCGGCGACGTTGACGCCCGGCCGCAGACCGGGGTCGCGCTCGATCGCCTCGGCGATGCCATGGTCGGCGATCGCGATCGCGTACGGCAGGGTCGCGTTGGTGAGGGCGTGGGTGGAGGTGATCGGGACCGCGCCGGGCATGTTGGCGACGCAGTAGTGGGTGATCCCGTCGACCTCGAAGGTGGGGTCGCGGTGGGTGGTCGGGCGGGAGGTCTCGAAGCAGCCGCCCTGGTCGATCGCGACGTCGACCAGGACCGAGCCCGGCTTCATCAGCGCCAGCTGCTCGCGCTTGACCACATAAGGGGCGCGGGCGCCGTGGACGAGGACGGCGCCGATCACCAGGTCGGCCCGCGGCAGCATCTCCTCGACCGCCAGCGTGGTCGAGTAGACGGTCGAGCAGCGGCCGCCGAAGGTGACGTCGAGCTCGCGCAGGCGGTCGATCGAGCGGTCGAAGACGAAGACGTCGGCCTCCATCCCGATCGCGATGAAGGCGGCGTTCATGCCGACCACGCCGCCGCCGATCACGATCACGTTGGCCGCGGCGACGCCGGGGACGCCACCGAGCAGGATCCCGCGGCCGCCGAGTGGCTTCTCCAGCATGAAGGCGCCGGCCTGGGTGGCGATCTTGCCGGCGATCTCGCTCATCGGCGCCAGCAGCGGCAGCCGCCCCTGCGCGTCCTCGACCGTCTCGTAGGCGATGCAGGTGGCGCCGGACCCGCAGAGGCCACTGGTCTGCTCTGGGTCCGGCGCAAGATGGAGGTAGGTGAACAGCAGCTGGCCCGGGCGCAGCATCGCGATCTCCGGCGCCTGCAGCTCCTTGACGTGGAGGATCATCTCGGCCCGCTCGAAGACCGCGGTGGCGTCGGCGGCGATCTCAGCGCCCTGCGCCGCGAACTCCTCGTCGGCGATCGCGCTGCCCTCGCCGGCGCCGGCCTGGACCAGCACCTCGTGCCCGTGCTCGGTCATTTCCCGCACCCCGGCCGGGGTCACCGCGACCCGGTACTCGTCCGGCTTGATCTCGGTCGGCACCCCGATCCTCATGCGACCAACTCCCTTGCTCGTAGGGCCAGCCAAAACTCGATCCGGTCGTGGGCGCGCGAGAGGTCGCGGCCGGTCAGCTCTTCGACCTTGCGCATCCGGTAGCGCAGCGTGTGGCGGTGGCAGAAGACCTCGCGGGCGGCCTTCTCCCACTGGCCGTTCTGCTCGATGAAGGCCTCCAGCGAGCGCAGCAGCTCGCCGCCGTACTCCTCGTCGCCCTGCTCGATCGGGCCGAGCACGCTGTCGCAGTAGAGCTGCAGCGCCTCGTCGTCCTGGATCGAGAGCAGCAGGGTGAAGGCACCGAGGTCGCGCCAGGAGGCGACCTCGGGGGCGGTGCCGTTGGAGAGCGCGGTCGCCTCGAGCGCGCAGCGCGCCTCGTGGAAGGAGTGGCGCAGCTGCTCCGGCGGGGCTGGGCGGCTGGCCGCGGCGCGGACAGCGCCACGTTCGGGGCTGAGCGCCTTGCGGGCGTCGGCGGCGACGGCGATCGGGTCGCGGTCGGCGGCGTCGATGACCGCGCAGAGCAGCTCGCGACCGCCGATCGAGTGCGGCGCGACCACGGCGGGGCAGGCGTCGGCGGCGAGCGCGCGTTCGAGCGCGCCGACGGCGGTGGCAGGGTGGTCGAGGGAGAAGACGAGCACCGCCGCTTCGTCGCCGATGCCGAACGGCTCCAGCCGCCGGCGCAGCTCGGAGGCCTCCATGCGCCCGCCGAGGGCGCCGGCGAGGACGTCGCCGGCGAGGCGCCGCTCGGTCTCGCGGGCGACCCGGCGCCGCATCAGCTCGAGCGCGACGACGGCGACCGCCTGCTGCAGGATCAGCCGCTCGAAGTCGCCGAGGCCGCCGGAGTCGCGGACGATCACGACCCAGGCCTGGGGCGGGCCGCCGCCGGGCGAGATCACCGGGTGGGCGAGAGCCCGGCCCGACACCGAGGGGTGGGCGGGGACGAAGGGGTGGCCGTCGCCGGCGTGGCCGAGCGCCTCTTTGCGGATCGCCCCGATCGCGTCGGCGGAGAGCTGGCGGCGGAAGCCGCGGCCGGCGAGGCGCTCGCCGCGGCCGTCGAGGACGGCGACGGTGCCGCCGACGGCGGAGGCGATCGTCGCCGCGATTTCCTCCAGGCCCCGCTCCTCCAAGACCAGCCGCTCGAGCCGCCGCTGCACGGCGATCCCCCGCTGCAGGACCTCGTACTGCTCGTTGACGAGGCGGGCGAAGGCCTTCTCGGTGATCGCGATGAACGGCGTCGAGTAGGGAACCTCGAAGAGCGGGAAGCTTCGTTTCTCGGCCTCCTCGACCAGGGCTTTCGGCAGCTTCTTGTGACTGAAGCCGGTGCCGAAGCCGAGCCCGGCAAGGTTGCTGTCGGCGAGCAGGCGGACGAAGGAGCGCTGCTTGGCGGCGGTGTCGAGCGGGATGCCCGTGGTCAGCATCAGCTCACCGCCGGAGAGCCACGGGGTCGGGTCCTCGAGCTCGGAGATGTGGACCCAGCGCACCGGCGCCGCGACCGCCTCCTCGCCGGCGGCGAGGTCGAGGTCGAGCTCGTCGAGCAGGCTCTGGACGGTTAGCAATCCAACCCCTACCGGACGACCTGCTCCCAGGCCTCGGAAAGCACGCCGCGCAGCACGTCGTGGATCTCTTCGAACTGCTGGGTGTCGGAGATCAGCGGCGGCGCCAGCTGCACCACCGGGTCGCCGCGGTCGTCGGCGCGGCAGATCAGCCCGCGCTTGTAGAGCTCGCCGGAGAGGAAGCCGCGCAGCAGCCGCTCGGACTCCTCGTCGTCGAAGCTCTCCTTGGTCTCCTTGTCTTTGACCAGCTCGACCGCCTGGAAGAAGCCGGCACCGCGGACGTCGCCGACGATCGGCAGGTCGCGCAGGCTCTCCAGCATCTGCCGGAACTCGTCCTCCTTGGCGAGCACGTGCCCGCAGAGGTCCTCGCGCTCGAAGACGTCGAGATTTGCGAGAGCGATGGCGGCGGCGATCGGGTGGCCGGCGAAGGTGAAGCCGTGGGCGAAGGAGGCGTCGCCCTCCATGAACGGGGCGGCGACCTCGTCGGAGACGATCACCCCGCCCATCGGCGCGTAGGCCGAGGTCAGCCCCTTGGCGACCGTGATCAGGTCGGGCGTATAGCCGAAGCGCTCGCAGCCGAAGTAGTGGCCGAGCCGGCCCCAGGCGCAGATCACCTCGTCGGAGATCATCAGCACGTCGTAGCGGTCGCAGATCTCGCGCACCTGCTGGAAGTAGCCGTCGGGCGGGACGAAGCAGCCGCCGGCGTTCTGGACCGGCTCGAGGATCACCGCGGCAACGGTCTCCGGGCCCTCGAAGACGATCCGCTCCTCGATCGCGTCGGCCGCCCAGGTCGGCTCGCGATCGGCGGGCCAACGGTAGACGTTGGTGTTGGGGACGTGGCAGCCGCCGGGTGCCAGTGGCTCGAACTGGCTGCGCAGCTCGGTGATGCCGGTGGCCGAGAGCGCCCCCAGGGTGGTCCCGTGGTAGGCGACCTCGCGGGCGATCGTCTTGTGCTTCTGGCCTTTGCCGTGCATGCGGTGGTAGTTACGGGCCAGCTTCAGCGCCGACTCGACCGCCTCGCCGCCACCGGAGGTGAAGAAGACGCGGTTGAGGTCGCCGGGAGCGAGCGAGGCGATCCGCGCCGCCAGCTCGATCGCGCGCGGATGGGCGTAGCTCCAAAGCGTGTAGAAGTCGAGCTCTTCGATCTGGCGGGCGGCGGCTTCGCCGTACTCGGCGCGGCCGTGGCCGGCGTTGACGCAGAAGAGGCCGGAGAGGCCGTCGAGGTAGCGGTTGCCGTGCTCGTCGAAGACGTAGCAGCCCTCGGCGCGGGTGATGATCGGGATCTCGTGATCCGGGCCGTAGGCGCCCATGCGCGAAAAATGCATCCAGAGATGTCGCTGGGCCAACTGTTGAAGTCCGGTGTCGACTGCCTGTGACGTGGCCATGCGGCTCTCCTCTCGCGCTACGACGATATGGACAAAGCTAGCCCCAGGATGGCACAGACGCAAGTGGTCAATGGGTCAAGTCCTGGAAGTCCGTTTGTACATAAGGGACAAGTCGAGGCTGTGCCTTTAGGACATTTGCCACTTGCTTCTTGGTCCATAGGGGCTTACGGTCGCCGGAGATGGAGAGTTCATCGATCCCGACTCCAGCCCCGACTTCCGCCAATCGCATCGGCGTCGAAGACAAGGGTCTGAAGAAGAACGCGATCGGGTTTGCCTCCAGCGTCGTCATCGGCGTCGCCTCCACCGCCCCGGGCTACAGCCTCGCCGCCACCCTCGGCTTCGTCGCCGCCGCGGTCGCCCTGCAGTCGCCGGCGATCTTGGTCATCAGCTTCATCCCGATGTTCCTGGTCGCGGGCGGCTACTACTACCTGAACAAAGCCGACCCGGATTGCGGCACCAGCTTCTCCTGGGTGACCAAGGCGATGGGCCCGCAGCTCGGCTGGATCGCCGGCTGGACGATCGTCGTCGCCGACATCATCGTCATGGCCAACCTGGCTCAGATCGCCGGCCTCTACAGCTTCGAGCTCTTCGGGCTGACCAGCCTGGCCGAATCGACGGTGGCGGTGACCGCGGTCGGGGTGATCTGGATCGTGATCATGACCGCGATCGTGGTGATCGGGATCGAGCTCTCGGCCCGCACCCAGATTGGCCTGCTGGCAGCCGAGATCTTCACCCTGGCGCTGTTCGCGATCGTCGCCCTGGTCAAGGTCTACGCCGGCAGCGCGCCCTCGGCCTCGATCCACCCCAGCCTCTCCTGGTTCAACCCCTTCTCGCTCAGCCCGAGCGAGATCTCAGCTGGAATGTTGCTGGCGGTCTTCATCTACTGGGGCTGGGATACGACCGCCACGGTCAACGAGGAGACCGAGGACTCGAGCGAGGCGCCCGGCAAGGCGACCGTGATCAGCACCCTGATCCTGCTCGGCATCTACCTGATCGTCGCCGTCGCCGCCCAGTCCTACGCCGGCGTCGACGACCTGATCAAGAACCAGGAAGACGTGCTCAGCTCGCTCGGCACCGAAGTCTTCGGCTCCCCCCTGGACAAGCTGCTGATCATCGCCGTGCTGACCTCGGCGGCCGCATCGACGCAGACGACGATCCTGCCGACCGCGCGGACGACGCTCTCGATGGCCCGCGCCAACGCGATGCCGAAGAGCCTCGGCAAGGTCCATCCCCGCTTCCTCACCCCGCACATCTCGACGATCCTGATGGGCGGGCTCTCGATCGCCTGGTACGTCGGCCTGACGATCCTCAGCGAAGACATCCTCTTCGACTCGCTGGCGGCGCTGGGCCTGATGATCGCCTTCTACATCGGTCTCACCGGCTTCGCCTGCACCATCTACTACCGGCGCGAGCTCTTCCGCAGCGTCAAGAACTTCTTCTTCATCGGCGTCGGCCCCACGGTCGGCGGCGTCGATTCTCTTCTACCTCCTGGTCAAGAACGGGATCGAACTCTCCGACCCGGCCAACTCCGAATCCGGCAACTCCTGGCTCGGGATCGGGCCGCCGTTGGTGATCGCGGTCTTCTTCCTGATCCTCGGGTTCCTGCTGATGTTCGTGCAGTGGCGTGCCTTCCCGGCCTTCTTCCGGCGCAAGCCGGAAGTGGTGCCCGCCGGCTTCCTCGAGGGCGAAGCGGCGGCGCCCGGACCGACCGGCGTCGGCGAGGGGGAGGTCTAGCGATGGGACGGATCGTGGTCGGATACGACGGCTCGGCCTGCGGCGACGCGGCGCTCGACTCGGCGCTCGAGATCGCCGCCGAGCTGAGCGACAGCGTCACCGTGGTCTTCGGCTACGCGCCCCCCGGGCTGTGGGGCGGCGAGATCGCCGAACACGAGGAGGCGATCGAGGAGCTCGGCGAGAAGGTGATGGCGAAGGCCAAGGCGCAGGCGGCGGAAAAGGGCGTGGAGATCGAGGCGCAGCTGGTGGCGAAACGCGCCGCCGAGGCGCTGATCGAGACGGCCGACCAGCGCGACGCGCGAATGATCGTCGTCGGCAGCTTCGGCGACCCGCCGCTGAAGGGGATGATCCTCGGCTCGACCCCGAACAAGCTTCTGCACCTCTCCGAGCGCCCGGTCCTGGTCGTTCCCGCCAAGTCCTAAGTGGCGGCGCCGCGGCTGTCCAACTACGTCGGCGGCGCCTGGGTCGATGCCGACGGAGTCGAGACCCTGGCCGACGTCGACCCGGCCAGCGGCGCGACCGTCGCCCGGGTGCCGCTGTCGGGGGCGGCGGAGGTCGATGCCGCGGTCGCGGCGGCGCGGGCAGCCCAGCCGGGCTGGCGCCGGGTCCCGCCGCAGGGCCGGGCACGGGCGATCCTCGCCCTGCGCGAGCAGCTGCTGGCGCGGCGCGAGGAGCTGGCGGCGCTGGTCAGCGCCGACATGGGCAAGACCCTGGCCGATGCCGAAGGCGAGGTCGGGCGCGGCCTGGAGTCGGTCGAGTCAGCGGCGGCGATCCCGCACTTGCTGAAGGGCGAGACCCTGGAGGGCGTGGCGGCCGGCGTCGACGTCGAGTCGGTGCGCCAGCCGGTCGGGGTGGTCGCCGCGATCACGCCGTTCAACTTCCCGGCGATGATCCCGCTCTGGTTCCTCCCTTACGCCGTCGCCTGCGGCAACGCCTTCGTCCTCAAGCCCTCGGAGGCGGACCCGCGGCCGGCGGCGCTGATCCTCGAGGCGGTCGACGCCGTGGCCGAGATCCCGCCCGGCGTGGTCAACCTCGTCCACGGCGGTCGTGACGCCGTCGACGGGCTGCTCGATCACCCCGGCGTCGACGCGATCTCCTTCGTCGGCCAGGCGAAGACGGCGCGGCTGGTCGCCGAACGCGGCCTCGCCGGCGGCAAGCGCGTGCAGGCGCTGGGCGGGGCGAAGAACTCGCTGATCGTGATGCCCGACGCCGAGCTCGAGCAGGCCGTGCCGGCGATCATGGGCTCGGCCTTCGGCGCCGCCGGGCAGCGCTGTCTGGCCGGCTCGGTCTGCGTCGTCGTCGGCGACGAGGCGCGGCGGGCGGAGGTGCGCGAAGCGCTGGTCGCCGCTGCGGCGGCGCTGCGGGTCGGCCCTGGCGACGACCCCGCCGCCGACGTCTGCCCGCTGGTCTCGGCGGCGGCGCGCGAGCGGGTATCGGAGGCGATCGAGCGGGCCGAGGGCGAGGGCGCGGAGCTGCTGCTCGACGGCCGCGGCGACGCCGGCGCGGCCGGGACCCTGCTCGGCCCGACCATCGCCGCCACCGCGGACCACGAGTCCGAGCTCGCCCGCGAGGAGCTCTTCGGGCCGCTGCTGGCCCTGGTCGAGGTCGACGACCTCGACGCCGCGATCGCCTTCGTCAACGGGTCCCGCTACGGCAACGCCGGCGCCATCTTCACCCGCTCCGGCGCCGCCGCCCGCCAGTACCGCTACGAGGTCGAGGCCGGAATGCTCGGCGTCAACGTCGGCGTCCCCGCCCCGGTGGCCTGGTTCCCATTCTCCGGCTGGAAGGACTCCATCGACGGAGACCTCCACGCCAACGGGACGGATGCGGTCGACTTCTACACCAGAAAAAAGGTCATAACGACCCGCTGGTAGCCGAGTGCGGCAGTCCTTTGTACCCCTATGCGTCACAAAGGACTGCCGCAACGCTAGCGGCCAATGTGGAAGCCGATCATCTCCGGGATCTTGGCTATAGCTGAGGCGACTCGGCTGGGGCGGCGACCTGCGAGCTCGGCGTTCTCCTTGGCGGTGATGCCGGCGCGGATCGCTTCGCCGCCGATCCACTGGAAGGGCTCGGGGGGGACGCGGGGCGGGGATGGATCGACGAAGGCGAGGCGCGAGGGCTCGTCGCGCAGGTCGAGGGCCAGCGAGGCGAGGGTGCGGCCGACCATGTGGGAGGGGCCGACGCCGTTGCCGGTGTAGCCGGCGGCGACGAAGGCGCGGCCGCCGGGGAGCGGCAGGACCAGGGGCAGGTGGGTCGGCGAGGCGTCGATCGGGCCGCCCCAGGCGTGGGTGATCGCGCGGCCGGCGAGGCCGGGGAAGAAGGCGTGGAGGTGGGCGGCGACGCTGGCGACGGCCTCGGCGTCGAGCTCGGAGCGGCCGCCCAGCCGCGCCCCCATCGCGATCCGGCCGCCGCCCCAGCCGAAGGCGATGCGCCCGTCCGGGGTGGTGCGGAAGTAGTCGACCAGGGCGCGGCCGTCGATGATGCACTCGCCGCCGGTCCAGCCGATCTCCTCCAGCAGGTCGGGCACGGGCTCGGTGATGACGACGTGGGAGGAGGCGACGCTGAGGCGGTTGTGAAGCGGGCCGTGGGAGCCGCGCGCCGCCCCGCCGATCGCCAGCACGGCGGCGCCGGCGCGAACGCTGCCACTGGCGGTCCGGGCCTCGACCCCGTTGGCGCCCTCGCGCAGCGCCAGCACCGGCGCGTGCTCGTGCAGCTCGACCCCACGCGCCAGCAGCCGCTCGCGCAGGCCGAGGACCAGGCGCGCTGGCTGCACCGTCGCCCCGCTCGGGGAGATCGCGCCGGCGCGGAAGAGCGGCGAGGCGCAGCGCGCCACCACCTCGTCGTGGGAGAGCGCCTCCAGCCGGTCGGCGGCGCCGAGCTCGCGGCAGGCCCCGAGCGCCCGCGCGATGACGCCGTCGTGTGCCGCCGCGGTCGAGACCTGCATGTAGCCGGCCGGCCGGAACCAGGCATCGACTCCCTCCTCTGCGCAGAAGGCGGCGATTCCCTCCACCGCGTCCTGCGCGGCCCGGGCGACGGTCAGCGCCGGCTCGTCCCCCCAGCGCCGCCGCATGCTGGCGAGCTGGAACCACATCGCGTTGCAGAAGCCGCCGTTGCGCCCGCTGGGCCCCTGCCCGCAGGTGCCCGCCTCGAGCAGGACGATGCGCGCCTCGGCCGCAGCTGCTTGATGTGCCAGGCGGTCCAGAGGCCGGTGAAACCACCGCCGACCACGACCAGGTCGGCCTCGCGCTCGCCGGCGAGGGGCGGCGCCGGAGCGACCGCTCCCGCCTCCTCCAGCCAGTAGCCGTGTGGCGTGTGCTTCATGCCTTCCGCAGTCTCGCTGACCGGGCAGGTGGGCGGCGTAGAATCGCTCGGATGAGCGATCGCGATCAGGACTCGACTCCCTACGTCGATGCCCTGCTCGCCTACTCGGAGCCGAACCCGGGCCGCTTCCAGGTCCCCGGCCACAAGGGCGGCGCCGGTGCCGACCCGGCGATGCGCGAGCTGGTCGGCGCGGTCGGCCTGCGCAACGACATCCCCTCGGTCACCGAGGGCGTCGACATCGGGCCCGAGCCGACCCCGTTCCAGCAGGCGCAGCTGCTCGCCGCCGAGGCCTGGGGGGCGGCCCGCACCTGGTTCCTCGTCAACGGCGCCTCGCAGGGCAATCACGCGACCTGCATGGCGCTCGCCCACGGCGGCGGCCGCGTCGTCGTCCAGCGCAACGTCCACTCCTCGGTGATCGACGGGCTCGTCCTCAGCGGCATGCGGCCAACCTTCGTCGCCCCCGAGCTCGACCCCGAGCTGGGGATCGCCCACGGGCTGACGCCGGAGTCGCTGGCGGCGGCGCTCGAGGAGACCCCGGACGCGGTCGCGGCGATGGTCGTCTCCCCCACCTACTTCGGAGCCTGCGCCGACGTCGCCGCCCTGGCCGAGGTGGCGCACACGCGCGGCGTGCCGCTGGTCGTCGACGAGGCCTGGGGCGCGCACCTGCACTTCCACCCCGACCTGCCGGCCGACGCGCTCGCCAGCGGCGCCGACCTCGTCACCTCCTCGACCCACAAGATCGTCGGCAGCCTCACCCAGGCGGCGATGCTGCACCTCGGCGGCGGCGGCCGGATCGACGCGGCGGTGGTCGACCGCTGCGTCAGCCTGGTCGAAACGACCAGCCCCAGCGGCCTGCTCTCGGGCTCGCTCGACGCGGCCCGGCGCCAGGCCGGCGTCCACGGCGCCGAGCTGCTCGGCGAGACGCTGAAGGCGGTCGCCGCGACCCGCGCCGCGATCGAGGGCATCCCGGGCCTGGCGGTGCTCGACGAGAGCATGGTCGGGCGCCCGGGGATCGCCGGCTGGGACCCGCTGCGGCTCTCGATCGACGTGCGGGGGGCCGGCACCACCGGCTACCGCCTGGCCAAAGCCGCCTTCTACACCAGCGGCCTCGACCTCGAGCTCTACTCCGAGAACGTCGTCGTCGCGATCTTCGGCCTCGGCGAGCCGGCGGGGCCGGCCGGCGAGCGCCTGGTCGCGGGCCTGCGCAAGGCGCTCGCGGGGCTGGAGGCCGAGCCCGGCGCCCCGGACGAGAAGCTGGCGCCGCCGCCGCCCTGGGGCGAGCTGGTGATGACCCCGCGCGAGGCCTTCCTCGGCCCGCAGGAGGTGATCCCTTTCGAGGCCGCCGCCGGCCGCGTCGCCGCCGAGGGGCTGGCGGCCTACCCCCCTGGCATCCCCAACGTCCTCCCCGGCGAGCGGCTCACCGCGGAGACGCTCGACTACATAAGGGAGAGCGTCGCGCACGGTGGTTATGTGCGGGGGGGCAGCGATCGCGAGCTGAAGACGCTGCGGGTCGCGCTTGCGTGAGGGCAGGGGACCAAGCCCCTTCAGCTCAAGAGAGGCGCGGGACGAAACCCAAGCCAGAGACCATGCGAGCCTAGAGCTGAGGTAGTCCCGCGGCTGGCGCTTGTGAGAGAGGGGTCGGTAGACCTCCGCGGGAATGTGCGCGAACGCGCGCGAAATGCAATCTGACTCCATGTCCGCCATAGGCGGACAGCATGTTGCGGAGCAGCCCGCTTCAGCGGGCGCGACTGAATTCACGCGGAGGTCTACCGACCCCTCTCCCGCATGGGGCCTGAGCCCCAAACCCGATCCTCTAGGCTGATCCCGATGGCCAGCTTCGACGCGATCGCCGACCTGCCGCTCGAGATCGAGTCCTGTGCGTTCGAGGGACTCGGAGATCAGCCTCGGGGAGTTCGAACGGCTGACCACGATCGTCAAGCTCAGCGGCGGCGGCGAGGAGGGGATCGGCGAAGACGTCGTCTACGACGCCGTCGACCACGTCGCCCAGCAGAGCCACGGCCCGCCCGCGGGGCTCGCCTTCTCCGGCACCTTCGCCGAGTTCTCCGCGCACCTCGACCCGATCGACCTCTTCCCGGCCGCGCCGCCGCAGCGCGAGGAGCCCTCGCGCGACTACCGCCGCTGGGCCTTCGAGTCGGCGGCGCTGGACCTGGCGCTGCGCCAGGCCGGGACCAACCTCGCCGCGGCGCTCGGCCGCGAGCCGAAGCCGGTGAACTTCGTCAACTCGATGCGGCTCGCCGGCATGGACCCGAACGAGCGCTCCTCGATCGAGCCGCTGCTGGCCCGCCTCGCCGTCTACCCGGACCTGCGCTTCAAGCTCGACCCCTTCAACGACTGGGACGACGAGCTGATCGCCGCTCTGGCGGAGACCGGCGCCGTCGACTCGCTCGACCTCAAGGGCTTCTACAAAGGCACCCCGGTCGACGTCATCACCGACCCCGAGCTCTACGCGAAGCTGATCGCGGCCTTCCCCGACGCCTGGCTCGAGGACCCCGACGTCACCGACGAGACCCGGCCGCTGCTCGACCCCGTCTCCGAGCGGGTCACCTGGGACGCGCCGATCCACTCGATCGCCGACATCGAGGCGATGCCGTGGTCGCCGCCGAAGACGGTCAACGTCAAGCCCTCGCGCTTCGGCCCGATCCGCAACCTCTTCGCCGCCTACGACTACTGCGAGGAGCGCGGGATCGGCGCCTACGGCGGCGGCCAGACCGAGCTCGGCCAGGGCCGCGGCCAGATCCAGTACCTGGCCTCGATCTTCCATCCCGACACCCCCAACGACGTCGCCCCCGGCGGCTACAACGACCCCGGGCAGGCGACCAAGCCGGGTCTCCCCTCGAGCCCGCTGCCACCGGCGATCGAGCCGACCGGTTTCCGCTGGCGCATCTGAGGCTGACCTAAGGGCTGCTTCGGCCGACCGAACTCGCGCTTTCGGCTACGTTGGCCCTGCCGACGCCCCGCCGAACAAGGAGCCACCGAAATGCCTGACAAGACTTTCGCCGACGCGCTCAACGAGCAGATCGCCAACGAGTTCGCCGCTTCGCAGCAGTACGTTGGGGCCGCCGTCTACTACGACGCCGAGACCCTCCCCCGCCTCGCCGCCTTCTTCTACCGCCAGGCGCTGGAGGAGCGCGAGCACGCGATGATGATGGTCCAGCTACCTGCTCGACGTCGGCGAGGCCGTTCACATCCCCGACATCAAGGCCGTCGAGACCACCTACGCCGACGGCAGCGAGCCGGTGAAGATGGCGCTGGAGCAGGAGAAGCGGGTCAGCGACGAGATCTTCTCCCTGTTCGAGCTCGCCCGCGAGGTCAAGGACTACCGGGCCGAGCAGTTCCTGCAGTGGTTCGTCAAGGAGCAGGTCGAGGAGGTGGCGCTGATGGGCGACCTGCTGAACGTGGTCGAGCGCTCGGCCGAGAACCTGCTGCTGGCCGAGGACTACATCGCCCGCGAGAGCCTGGGCGAGGAGAGCGGCGACCCGACCGCGCCGCCTGTCGCTGGCGAGTAGGGACGGGGAGACCCTCCCCGTCCCTTGCTAGCCCAGCCAGCCGGCGCGTTTGCGCATCGTCTTGATGCGGCGGAACTCGGCGATGTCCTCGCGCAGGGCGGCGGGGGCCGGCGCCGGCAGGAACCGCGCCGGCAGCGGCGACTCGGAGACGGACTCGTCGCGGTTGCAGACGCGGTAGGCGCGGGCGCCGCGGCGGGCGGTGACGGCCGAGGGCGAGCCCTCGCCCTCCCAGAGCAGGCCGGCGTAGTCGTCGAGGCCGTAGCCGCCGGGCATGCCGTCGCCGACGGCCTCGAGGTAGGCGGCGCGGCGCTCGGGTTCGTTGTTGTAGTGGACGCAGAGGCTGCCCTTGAGCAGGCCCAGGCCGGCCGCCGCCAGCGGCTTGCCGGAGGACTTGGTGATGCCGGCCTCGAACCAGCACATCGCGCCGGCGCTCTGGCCGGCGAGGACGATCCCCTGGCGCCAGGCGAGGCTGAGGATCGAGGCGATGTCGTGCGCCTCCCAGACCGCCAGCAGGTTGACCAGGCTGCCGCCGCCGACGTAGATCAGGTCCTGGGCGAGCAGGTGGTCGCGCAGCGCCATCGGCCGCCGCCCGAGCCGGAACAGGGAGACGTCGGAGGGCTCGCAGGAGCGCTCGCCGAAGGCGGCGTAGAAGCGGCCGATCTGTTCGGCGGTGTCGCCGCTGGCGGTCGGCAGGATGCAGATCCGCGGCCGCTCGCCGCCGCGCTCGGAGGCCAGCCGCAGCAGCAGCTCGCAGACCGCGCGGTCGGGCGGGCGCGAGGTGAAGTCGTGGCCGCCGAGGGCGAGGATGCGGCGCACCGCGGTCGCCTGGCCCGGCGTCGCTCCGCCGTCGCCGTTGACTCGGCCCAACTCCATCAGGCGGCGACCGCGGTGGAGAGCGCCTCCGGTACCGGTGCGGCCGGGACGGCTCCACGGTCGCCGAGGAAGGTGGTGGCGATCCGCATCTCGACCACCCGCTGGCCGGCGACGTCGAGGCGGTAGCCGCGGGCCTCGGGGCGGGAGGCGACGACGCGGCTCAGTTCGGTGCCGGTGAAGTGCAGGGCGGCGCCGTCCTCGGCGGCGTAGCCCGGGCGCATCCCCTCGCGCAGGAAGCGGTGGTAGGACTCGTTGCGCTTGGAGCCGCGCTCGTAGTGGACGCAGTTGCTGAACGGCAGCAGCCCGATCCCGTCGAGCCGTTTCGGCGCCCCGTGGAAGCCGGTCACCGCCTCGGCGAACCAGCAGAGCGAGCCGGCCGAGAGGCCGCAGAGGATGACCCCGGCTTCCCAGGCTTCGCGCAGGATCTGGTCGATCCCGTGCGCCCGCCAGACCCCGAGCAGGCTGACGACGCTGCCGCCGCCGACGTAGATCAGGTCCTGGGAGAGCAGGTGGGCGCGCAGGTCCTCCGGCCCCTGCTCGCGGCGGAAGAGGGAGATGTGGGTGGCCTCGCAGCGGTGGGCGGAGAAGGCCCGGTAGAAGCGGACGATGTAGTGGTCGGCGTCGCCGCTGGCGGAGGGGAGGAAGCAGACGCGCGGGCGCTCGGCCCCGGTCAGGCCGAGCACGTAGTCGTCGAGCAGCGGGTTCCCGGACTCCATCGAGAAGCCGCCGCCCCCGAAGGCGACGATCTGGCGGGGCACCGTCTTCATGGGTAAATGGTCGACCGAAACCGACCTGGAGCGGTTGTACAGCGGTCCGAAGTTTTGGGTAGCTCGCTCGCCCGCGTGTACAGGCATCCCGGCGGCGTTCCCAATTAGCCGCGGCAAAGTTAATTCGGTACTGAAATGTCCACAGAGAGCCGTCAGGGGTGTACAATCGCGTTTACCTAAACACGGCTGTCTGAGCGAGGAACCCCGATGCCGCCCACCGCTTCCCCCAACGGAGCCAGGTCCAAAGCCGAGTCTGACGATATCGGCGGGCTGATCGAGCAGGAACGGCTGCCCGCCGGCCGCGCCGACCTGGTCGAGCCGCTGGTCGCCCACTCCCAGCGCGAACGGATCCTCAACGCGATGGCCGGGGCCTGCGCCAGCAAGGGCTTCGGGGCGACGACGATCGCCGACATCTGCGAGCCGGCCGGCGTCTCCCGCGCCACCTTCTACGAACTCTTCAAGGACAAGGAGGACTGCCTGCAGGCCTCGATGGAGCTCTCCCTCGCCGACGCGATGGGGCGGATCGTCGAGGTCTACTCGCCCGATAAACCGTGGGCGACGATGGTCCGCGACGCCATCGCCACCTTCCTCGACCTGCTGGCGACCCGGCCCGAGTTCGCCCGCATGGCGCTGATCGAGGCGCCGGCCGCGGGCGGGCGCTCGGTGGAGATGTACGCCTCCGGCAAGCGGGTGCTGCAGGCGCTGCTCGACCGCGGCCGCGGCGACCCGATCGAGGAACAGGGGATCCCCTCCAGCGCCGGCCGCGGCGCCCTCGCCGCCGCCGAGTCGCTGATCGTCGGCCAGATCCTCGCCGGCAACACCGAGCGGCTGCCTGAACTGCTGCCCGACATCGTCTACATCGTCACCATCCCCTACCTCGGCCAGGACGAGGCGCTGCGCCAGTCCCGGGAAGCGGAGAAGTCGCTCCGCCCCGGGGCCTGAACGTGCCGCGGGCCCCCGGGCAGGGCGAGCGCTGGCGGCCGCCGCGAGGGCGCCACGGCCTGCCGCCCGAGGTCGTCGCCCGCTCCCAGCGCGACCGCCTGCTGGAGGCGACGATGGCGATCATCGCCGAGAAGGGCTACGCGGCGACCACCGTCGCCGACCTGACCAAGCGGGCGGGCATCTCCCGCACCACCTTCTACGAGCTCTTCGAGGACAAGGAAGCCTGCTTCCTGGCCGCCTACGACAACGTCGTCGACGTGCTGGTGCGGCGGATCTCGGTCGCCTACGAGGCGGAGGAGCGCTGGCCCGACCGCGCCCGGGCCGGCCTGGCGACGCTGCTGGAGGCGCTGGCGGCGGAGCCGGCGCAGGCGCGACTGGCGCTGGTCGACGTCGACCGCGGCCGGGCCGGCGGCGCAGCGGCGCTTCCGGGCGGCGGTGCAGCGGCTGACCCCATTCTTCGACGAGGGGCGCGACTTCGCCCCCGGCGGCCGCAGCCTCCCGGCCAACACCTCGCGGATGGCCGCCGGCGCGGTGGTCGGGTTGATCTCCGACGAGCTCGTCGCCGGCCGAGCGGACAAACTTCCCAGCTTGCTTTCGGACGTGCTTTTTGCCACGCTGGTCCCGTATCTGGGCCCGGATGCGGCGGCGCGGGAGGTGGGCGAAGAACCTAAGTAAACACCTTCGTACACGACGCCGCTATGATCAATGTATCCGGTAGTTCAGCCTCCCTCGAAAGCGGGCCCATGGCAGCACTCGAATCGCGGCGTCAACCGATCCTGGCGGCGATGGTCCGCGTCGTCGGCGCCAAGGGCTACAAGGAAACCTCGGTCGCCGACGTGATCGAGGAGGCGGGCACCTCCCGCACCACCTTCTACAAATACTTCGACGACAAGCACGACTGCTTCCTCGCCGCCTACGAGATGCTGGTCGAGCAGGTCTTCGGCGAGGTCCTCGCGCAATGCGACGGCGAGGCCACCTGGATGGCGCGGATGATCGACGGACTGACGACGATCGTCGACCGCTTCGCCCTCGACCCGGCACTGGCCCGGACCGCGGTGGTCGAGGTCGCCGCCGCCGGCGCCGACGCCCGCCAGCTGCACTGGAACGCGATCGCCCGCTTCACCGAGTATCTCGACGCCGGCCGTGAGCTGGCCGACGGCAAGGAGCTGCCGGAGAACATCTCGCTGATGTCGGCCGGCGCCGTCTCCGGCCTGATCTTCGACGAGCTGCTGGCCGGCCGCGCCGACCGGCTCCCCGACCGGCTGCCCGACCTGCTGTTCGCGATGCTGGTCCCCTACGTCGGGCCCCAGGCCGCGGCGGCGGAGATGCGGCGGGTCGCCGCCGCCGGTCACTGAAGCACGTAGGCGCGGCGCAACTTGTCGCGGGCGCGGTGCAGGCGCACCTTCACGGTTCCTTCGGGAATGCCGAGCCGGCGCGCGATCGCCGACTGGGTCAGGTCCTCGCCGTAGCGCAGCTCGAGCAGCTGGCGGTCGCGTTCGCTGAGGCGCTTGAGCGCCGCGTGCAGGTCGGCCCGTTCGACCGTCGCAACGACCTGGGCATCTTCGACCCCCTCGTATGTCTCGATCTCCGAGGTCGGGTCGGGACGGATCCGCGCGTGCTGGCGGAAGGCCTCGTTGCGGACGATCGTCGACAGCCACTGATTGCGCCGGTCGGCCTCGCGGAGCGTCGAGCGACGTCGCCAGGCGCGAAGCAAAGCATCCTGGGCAATGTCCTCCGCCTCGCTCGGATTGCTGGCATAGCGATACGCCATCCGCAGGCAGACCCTGTGTGCCTCACCCCACTCCCAGCCGTCGTCACTGACATCCAGATGCCGGTTCCGAGTGCTGATCAAACGAACTTACATAACCAGTGACCACACGAGGGAACTTAACTGTTGAAACTGTTCTGACCACGATTATGGTCTGCTCATCGTGGGGGTCGAAATAGCAGGGGAAGAGCGGGGACGGGACGCAGAAATCGCCTACGAGGCGATCGCGCCGGTCTACGACGACTTCACCCATCACCACGACTATGAGCTCTGGCTCGGCAACCTCCTGCCGGAACTGGAGCGGCTCGGACTGCAGGGAGACCGCCTGCTCGACGTCGCCTGCGGCACCGGCAAGAGCTTCATCCCGATGCTGAACCGCGGCTGGGAGGTGACCGCCAGCGACATCTCGCCGGCGATGGTCGAGCTCGCCCGCGGCAAGGTCGGCGACAAAGCCGACCTCTCGGTCGCCGACATGCGCGAGCTGCCGGTCTTCGGCCGGTTCGACCTCGTCTGGTGCCTCGACGACGCGATCAACTACCTGCTCAGCGTCGCAGAGCTGGAGCAGGCGCTGGAGGGGATGCGGCGCAACCTTGGCCCCGAGGGCCTGCTGATGTTCGACGTCAATGCGCTGCAGGCCTACCGCACCTTCTTCGCCGAAGAGGTCGTGCTCGAGCGGGACGGCCGGCGGCTGGTCTGGAAGGGGCGGTCGGACCCGGGCGTCGGGCCCAGCCAGATCTCCGAAGCCAGCTTCGAGGTCTGGCCGCTGACCGACGGGGACGGGCCGCTGATCGAGCCGGAGATGCACCGCCAGCGCCACTTCCCCGAAGCCGAGATCCTGGCCGCGCTGGAGAGCGCCGGCCTCGAGGCACTCGAGGTCTTCGGCCACGGAGAAGACGCGGTTCTGAAGCAGCCCTTCGACGACCTCGTTCACCAGAAGGCCGTCTACCTCGCCCGCATCGCCAGCTGACAAGATGGGGCGATGAACTCACCGACCGCCGTCACCGGCGTCGACTTCGTCACCGTCTTCGTCAAGGACTACCCCGCCGCACTGGCGTTCTACGGGGAGACCCTGGGCCTCGAGCACTCGGTCGACTACGAGAAAATCCCCGCCGGCGAGTTCGAGACCGGCAGCCTCACCCTGCAGGTGATGGACGCCGCCGCGGTCGGCCAGGAGTTCAAGCCCAGCGGCCACCCGATCGCCCTCCACGTCGATGACGTCGCCGCCGCCCGCGCCGAGCTCGAAGCCAAGGGCGTCGAGTTCCTCGCCGAGACGATTGACAGCGGCGTCTGCCACATGGCCCTCTTCGCCGATCCCGACGGCAACGCCCTGATGTTCCACAATCGCTACGCGCCCCGGTCCTCGTAGGGCTAGGGGCTGAAGAGGAGCTCCCGCGCCAGGTCCGGCCTGTCCAGCCACTCGCCGAAGCGGCGATAGACGCGGCTCCTGATGACCGCGAGCGCCGCTCCCCGCACTCCCACGAACTTGGGGTCGGACCCGCGGAAGGCTTCGATGCTCAGGGCGTCGCCAAAGACGTGGCGCCAGGTCTCCCGCTCCGCCATGATCCCGTCGACCACCGGTTTGACGGCGAAGGACCCGGTGAGATAGAGCGAGCGCGGATCGAGCAGCAGGATCGGGCTGGCCAGCGAGCGGCCGATCAGGCGCCCCATGTCCTCCAGCGCGTAGGTGATTCTCTGGTCCTCGAGATCGGAGAGCGCCTTGTCCGTCTGGCTGATCGAGTGGCGCCTCATCCCCTCGAGCAGGGGCGGGGTCTGGACGCCGGACTCTTCCATTCTGCGAACCCAGGCGGTGCCGCTCGCGAAAGCTTCGAGATGGCCTCTGTGCCCGCAGCTGCAGCGCCAGTCCATCGAGAGCGGCGCCAGGCCGTCCTCCCAGTTGGCGCGGCCGTTCAGCTCCTCCACCAGCGAGGCGTCTATGGGCAGGTGGGCGAGCTCGCCGGCGAGGCTGCGCGCGCCGCCCAGCAGGGTCGAGTCGATGAAGCTCAGCCTGCCCCGCTTGTGCGGCGCGAGGATCATCGTCGCCGCGCCGAGACCGCCGCCGATGCGCAGGAGCAGGGCGATTCGCGAGGCGGTGTCGTCGGCGTCCATGCCCCGCCGCCGCGCCTGGTCAAAAGCGACCGCCAGGGCGTGGGCGTTGGCGTCGTTGAGGACGTGGACCTGGTCGGACCGAAAACCGGTGGCCTTCGCGACGGCCTCCGGGAGGGTCGCCGGCTGGTGGGTCATCCAGGCGGGATTGAGGATCGTTCCGACGGCTCGTTTGCTGCCGCGGACAGGGCATGGCCAGGCGGTCGCCAACCCCAGCAGCCGCAGCTGGCCGTCGATGGTGAGGTCGGGGTTCCTGTGGGCCCTGGCCAGGACTTCCCTGGCTGCCGTGACGATGCGGCCGAGCAGGGCGGACGGGGCGAGCTTGGTCTGGTCCGGCTCCGGCGCCGCCTCGTACTCGACCACCAGGGCGCCGTTCGCGTCGACCAGGCCCGCTCGGCAGGACTCGGCCCCCAGCGCGACCGAGAGGACGTAGCCCCAGGCCGGGCCCAATCTGGCCGGCGACGCCCGCACGAAGCCCTTCTCGCGCAGCCGCGACATCAGGCTCGCCACGGTTCGGGGGGAGAAGTTCGACGCCTCGGCCAGGGTGTCGTAGGTGGCCCCCACCCCACCTTGCGCCAGGAGGGCGTCGAGGAGCCGACGCTCAGAATCCGATCGCACTCGCGCCATTGTCCGCAGGCCGTTGTTGCATGTCTAGGCCTGAGAATACTGCACCTGAATTCGATAGTTGCGATTTAACATAGAAAACAGGCGCAGATATCAGGGTTCGATGGTAAGTTCACGCGTACCGGGATATTTCATCGTTCCTAAGCCACGAAAGGGTCCGTCCATGCATTGGCAGAGTAGGGGAGGGTCGATAGGTGCCTGAAATCTTTGGCGACCCGCTGCCGCACTCGATCGGCGGCTGGCTCGTCCTCTTTCCGAGCATCCTCGCGGCCCTGCTCGTGGTGCTCCAGACCGCCGAAGAGTTCGCCAAGCGCATCGTCGGCGGGCCCGAGAAGATCAACCGGCGTTATGGCGGCCTGGCCTTCCCCCTGGGCTGGGCAACTTGGAGCGTGATGCTCCTCATCGGCCGCCACGACGTCGTCGCCGTTCTGGTCGTCCTCTTGGGAACCCTGACGTTTACCATTGCCGCGCAGCGTCTAGCTCAGAAATGCAAGCAGTAAAGGTGGGCTGGACTTACTTAGAAGCCGACCTATACTGGACTCAATGAGTACCGATACTTATGCCAAGAGAGGCCCTCACCTGACGCGGGTCGGGTCGGGAGCGAGCCGGCTCGAGGTCGTCATCCTGGTGGCCACCCTGGCCATCGGCGTCGGCATCGGCTTTGCCTTGAACAGCTTCGTCCTCGGCTTTGCCGCGGTTGTCGTCCTCGCCGTCGTCGCCCGCATCGGCTTGGCGATTGGCTCGCCGAAGCACTCGCGCGCTGGGCGACGCGAGCAAGCTCGCTCCTGAGTCACCAGCCACGCCTGCCGATTCCGAGCGGGTGATCTCATTCTCGCGCCGGCCCATCCCGGCCCCGACTGGCCGCCACCACTGGGATAGCGCCGCGAAGCTCTTTGGGCGGATCGAGCACGGCGGCGAGTAGCCTCACCGGGTGGCCAAAGAGACGCGGGTGCTGCGCAGCGAGTCGTTCCCAGACCTCGCCGACGAGGTCATGTTCCCGCGCCTCTCCGACGCCAAGCTGAGCTGGCTGGGCGAGCGCGGCGAACGCAAGCGGTTCGATGCGGGCGAGGTGCTCTACGAGCACGGGGTCAGGGAGGCGCCGTTCTTCGTGGTCGAGCGCGGCCGGGTCGAGTTCATCGACCGCAAGCCGGGCAAGGACGTCCACGTCGCCGAGGCCGACGGCCGCACCTTCATCGGCGACATCGCCGCCTTCACCGGGGAGCCGACGATCAGCGCCTGCGTTGCGGTCGAGCCGACCGAGACGATCGCCTTCGACCGCGCCGGCCTGCGCGACATGGTCGCCCGCTGGCCCGAGTTCGGCGAACACGTCTTCGCCACCCTGCTGGCCCGCCGCGCCTGGCACGAAGAGGAAGGGCACGGGGTGATGCGCCTGATCGCGCCGCGCGCCTCCCGCCGTGCCTTCGAAGTGCGGGACCTGCTGGAGCGCAATCTGCTGCCGGTGCGCTGGTACGACGTCGACACTGACGAGGAGAGCGCCGCCATGCTCGAGTGGCTGGAGATCCCGCGCGAGGAAACGCCGGTGCTGGTGCACGCGCGCGAGGTCATGCGGAATCCCTCGGCAGCGCAGGTCGCGCGCTCGCAGGGGCTGCGGGCAGAGGTCGACGGCGAGCGCTTCGACCTGGTGGTGCTGGGGGCGGGTCCGGCCGGGCTGGCGGCCAGCGTCTACGGCGGCTCCGAGGGCCTGCGGACGTTCGTGGCCGAGGCCTGGGCGCCCGGCGGGCAGGCCGGGACGAGCACCCGGATCGAGAACTACCTCGGCTTCCCGAGCGGGATCTCGGGGGCCGCCCTGACCCGTAAGGCGACCCTGCAGGCGCGCCGCTTCGACGCGGTGCTGTCGAGCTTCCACCGCGCGGTCGAGTTGACCGACGGCCCCGAGGGCCTGCTGCGGGTGGACCTCGACGACGGCCAGCACGTCCTGGCCAGGTCGGTCGTGATGGCGACGGGAGCCCGCTGGCGCGAGCTGGAGGCCGACGGCATGGCCCGCTTCCGCGGCGCCGGCGTCTACCACGCGGCAATGTCCACCGACGGCGAGCGGGCCCGCGACAAAGACGTGATCGTCGTCGGAGGCGGGAACTCCGCCGGCCAGGCCGCCGCCCACCTGTCCCGCCTGGCCCGCAGCGTCCGCATCATCGTCCGCGGCAAGGCCCTGAAGTCGACGATGTCCCACTACCTGGTCGACCGCATCGAAGGCTCGCCCCAGATAGAGGTGATGACCGAGACCGAGATCACCGCCGTCCAGGGCAGCGCCACCGTCGAGTCAGTGACTCTGCGCGACAACCGCGACGGGAGCGCCCAGGAGGTCGACTGCACCGCAGTCTACGTGATGATCGGCGCGGATCCGTGCACCGAAGCGGCTGAGGACCTGCTCGCCACGGACGATGCCGGCTACCTGCTGTGTGGTACGGGCGCGGCGGAGTGCCCCGGGCACCTCTGCTGGCCGCTGAGCGACCGCGAGCCGCACCTACTGGAGACGATCAGGCCCGGCGTGTTCGCGGCTGGAGATGTGCGCCCCGGCGCGTCCAAGCGCGTGGCGGGCGCAGTCGGGGATGGGGCGCTGGTGGTGCGCTTCGCCTATGACGTACTGGCGGGGTGAGACGATGATGGCCAGCCGGCCGCAGTCACGCCTACCAGCCTGGTCGCCGTTTGAGTGGGGCCGGCCTCGGGGGTGAAGCGGACCGTGAGGGCAAGCTTCGTGTTGCTCGCTGCGGCGAGCCGGCGCTTGGTCCCAGCCGCCCTCACTTCGAGCTTCAGCTCAGCGGCATCCCCCATCCATCTGGAGAAAGGCGTTCGAGCGAGGCGGCGCGACGGCAGAGTCCGGACCCGCAGGCCCCGGCCGGAGAACCGCAGCTGCCCGGGGCCGGGGATTGCGATCGTCAGGATCGCGGAGCCGGGCCGCGTGCCGGGCTTCGAGGCACCGAAGCCGATCGGGGGCGACTGCCCGTGGCCCGAGCCCTGGGGCGGCGGGGCCGACCCGGCCGCCGGCGGTGAACTCGGCAGGGACGGGATCGGCACCTTCGCCAGCGGCGTCAGCGGCGGCGGGGTGGAGAGGAAGGTGTCGCTCTGAATCCCCTCCCGGAAGGCGGCTTCAGCCTCCGGCGAGGACTCGATCGGCCGATGTGCTGGCGTGGTGGGGCGCAGTAGTCGAGAGCGGAGCCGGGGATCTCCTCGACCGCGACGGTGTAGCCGATCGAGGTGGCGAACCTCGCCAGCGGCTCGAACAGTCCTGCGAGGCTGTCGCCCTCGATCGGCTCGATCGGCGGATCGAGCGCCACCGGACCGCCGGGAAACTCGGGGAGCGGGTCGACCTGGGCGCGGTCGAAGACCTTGACCATGCGGAAGTAGGTCTGCGGCCGCTCGTCCGGGTTCGCGCCGGCTTCGCGCCAGGCGCGCAGCTTCTTCTTGGACGGAGGGCAGGGCGCCCAGATGCTGAGGCCGCGCTCGCCTTTGCGGACGGCGTAGCCAAGGGCAAGCCAACGACGGAAACCGGCGACCCGCGTGGCGCCCGGTCGCTGGTAGGCGATCAGGAGCTGGTTGTGGAAGCTGTAGGAGTGGAAGTGGCGGCGGACGCGAAGCCAGTGCTGCCAGCCCTCGCTTGAGCGCAGCTGGTCGATGGCCTGCTCCATCAGCTTGCGCTCGGCGGCCCGCCTCTCGGCGCGCTCCTCATCGCTCAGAGCTCGACGTCTTTTAGTCCTCATGAGGATCTCCTTGTCGTGCCCGTCCCGATGACGGGCGATCCCCGACCCGACGCGCGGCGAAGCCGTGCCAGGATCGGGAGGGGTCGCCCGTCATCGGAGGCGGTGTCGCCTACGAAAGCTCGGCCGACAGATCGGCGGCTGGGCCCTCCGCTTCCGGGCCGCCTCTGAACAGCACGTCGAGAACGTCGTCGGCGTCGCGGATGAGATGGGCGCGACGATCGGCCAACAGGGCGTTGGTGCCGGCCGAGAGGCGGGCCGAGACAGGCCCCGGGACCGCTCCGACCTCATGGTCGAGACTCCGGGCCAGCTCGGCGGCCAAGAGACTGCGCGAGTCGAGTCCGGCCTCGACCACGACGGTCATTCCGGCAAGCGCCGCCATGATCCGCGAGCTGGCCGGGAAGGTCCAGCGCCAAGGGCTGGCGCCGGGCGGCAGCTCAGAGACAACCAGGCCGTCTTCGGTGACTCGCCGCCAAAGGTTCCGATGGGCCGCCGGATAGGCGACGTCGGGGCCGGAGCCGAGGACGGCGACGGTCGAGCCGGCGTCCAGGGCGCCACGAATGGCGCAGGCGTCGACGCCGAAGGAGAGATCGCTGATGACCGTGAGGCCGACGGCCGCGAGGTCGCTCCCGAGCGCGCGAGCCGTCTCTCGCCCATAGGAAGTTGCACGACGAGGGCGACGGACTCGCTCGGCTCGAAGGCAGCCATTAGCGCGGGGTCACCGCGGGCGATCAGCGCGCCGGGCGCCCCCGGCGCCTCTCGCAGCGGCTGCGGATAGTGGGGATCGTGGCGGCAGATCGCCCAGCACTCGGCGGCGCCGAGCTCGTCGGTGAAGTGGCTCTCTGGAAGGGCCTCGACGCGGGCGACCAGCACGGCGGCGACCTTGGGAGCTACCGCCTCCGCCAGTGCCTCGTTGCTTAGGCAGAAAAGCTCGAGGGCGGATGCGTTGCGTGCAGCACCGATCGCCCTCTCGATGTATGGGGCGGCCAGGCCAAGCAGCCAGGCGCGCCGAAGGCAATCGGGACATGCGCCGGAGTGGGTCATGTCTTCCTCCGTTCGTAGGTGCCAGCCCCTCGCGGGCGGGCGATCCCCGACCCGACGCACGGCGAAGCCGTGCCAGGATCGGGAGGGGTCGCCCGCTGAGCGGGTGGCGTCGTCTGGGCCAGTTAGGTCCAGTGAGCGCTCGATCCGTAACCGCCCAGCTCGTGGTCACGGACCCTCGCCGAGTCGCCGCCTCGCGCCATGTCGGCGCTGATCGCCCGAGCCTCGCGGCGACGATCCGCGCTACCCGTTCGCTTCACTTTCAGGAGGCGCTTGATTTCTCTATCGGCCTCCTCGAACGTCTTGGGATAGGAGAAGGACTGGCCCCTGCCGAGCGCGAGGTCGCGTAGGTAGCTGGTCTGTCTGGGAGTGGGCGGATTGCTGGGATGTGGCTGTGGATTGGTCATGGCCCAGCCAGAGCAGGCCGGGGGAGGTTCGGGCGGAGCCCGGGCCGGAGGAGGTCTGCTAGGCGTCCGGGCCGAGACCAATCCACAGCCGCGTCCCGAGATCCAGGTGGAGAAAGAAGAAGGGGCCCGACCCAAGCGAGCCGGACCCCGGTGGTCTAGTCAGCCTGCTCCTCCTTCCTCTGCTTCGGGGAGCGGCGCGGCGCGACCTCTTTGATCTCCTCAGCGAGGAGCTCCTTGACGCGATCCTCGGCCGGGTCGTGGCGATAGGAGCCTTCGCCCGGGTCGACCGCGTCGTCGTCGGCGAGGATCGCCGCGATCTGGGCGTCGGCGACCAGCTCGACGATCTCCGCCTGCGACTTGGCGGCTTCGACCTTGCCGATCAGTACTCGTTGGCCTGGCCCGCCGTGACATAGGAGACCTGACCGTCGGCCTGCTCGGCCCCGGCTTCGGTCTGCAGCCCCTGGAGCTGGGGCATGACGAGCCGCAGACCCGCGGCCGCCAGTGAGCGGTCGTGGTGGATGAGCGAGATCGCCACTGCCTTCATCCGAGCGAGGCCGAACTTCTTTCGGTTCTGGGCCCCCGCCGTTTCATCAGGTTGCGGCCGACGCGGTCGTTGAAGCCGCGCGCCGCTTCCTGCTGCTCCTGGCGTTCCTTCTTGGCATCTGCCCGCTCTTTGGCGCGCCGTTTCTGCTCCTTGGTGTCGGGGTCCTCCCCGACTTTGGCTGCGGCCTTCTTCCGTTCCTTCTCGAACTTCTCGGCTTCTTTCTCCCTGCGCTCGATCGCCCGAAGGACGAGGTCGGCCGCCATCACCTTGTCCGTCAGAAAGGTGACGTTGTAGGAGAAGTCGCCCGCCTTGTCCTTGTACTCGAGGAGGACGCGGGCAGCTCGCGCGGCGTTCAGCTCGTCCTCTCCCAGGCTGATGGTCGGATCGCCCTTGGGGCCGCCGGCGTGTGAGACCGCGGCCCGGTATCGAGCCGCGTGCTCGTCCCGCTGGGCCTGGTCCTCGAAGACCTGGCTGAAGCGGATGCTTCGCGGATCGAGCGCCGTCGGAGGATCGTCGACCTCTTCGTCGGCGACGACGTAGAGCAGCTCGCCGAAGTCGCGAATGAAGTCTCCGGTCTCGGTTTCGTGACGCTCGAAGACCTCGCAGATGCACTCGGCGATGCGAGGTGAAACGGCGGTAACTTCCCGCAGCACGGCCTCGCCGTCGATCGGGACGACGCCTCTTGCGATCGCCTCCTGCACCTTCGAGGGCAGCTTCAGCAGCCGGCGCCTGGTGCCAACCCAGCCCGCCGACATCGCGACCTCCTCGGCGACGGCCTTGTTGGTGGTGAGCTTCAGGTCCTTGGCGAGAGCCTCCAGCCCTTCGGCCTCCTCGATCGCGTTCAGTTTCTCGCGGTGGACGTTCTCGACGAAGCTGGCCGTCCTGGCGTCGGTGCCGTCGCGGACGACCACCGGGACCCGTTTCAGCCCGGCGGCCTCGGCCGCCGCGAGCCGACGGTGCCCGGCGGTGACGGTGTACCTCCCTTCAACGCCAAGCTTGACGACGATCGGCTCGACGACGCCGGTGCGCTCGACGCTGCTGGCGAGCCGTTTCAGCGCCTCGGGGTCCATGTGCTTGCGGGCGTTGAAGCCCTCCTCGACGTCGATTGCGGCAACGTCGAGCTCAGGGGTTAGTAGCTGAGTCATGGTGTGGAACTCCTTGTTCGATGCTTCCGCCCGATGCGAAAGCCGGTGGCCCCGCCCCGCACGCGAAGCGTGCGAAAATGCGGGGTTCCGGCTAAGCGAGGGCGGCGAGCTCAAAGGCCCTGTCGATGGCGTCTCCGCTCATCGGGCAGGTGCCGAGTCGGTCGGCCTCGCGGCGATAGTCGGCGACGAGGATCGCCAGCTCGGCCTTTGAGCCGATCCCTCTGTCGACGAAGTAGTGACGACCGTTGCCCTCAGCGGGGTAGTCGTAGACGAAGACCTCGCCGTCGATGCGACGACCGACCAGGACCCGCTCCTCCTCGGCGATGTATTGGCCGAGCACTGCGAATTGTGCAGCCGGTGACTGGACTGCCGTGGCGCTCATCGTGTATCTCCTTGGCTCGTTGATGGGAGTCGCTGAGCCGTCCGGCAGCGGATCAGGCGGCGCGGAACCCGAGCGTCAGCGAGGGCGCGTCAGCGAGGCCCGCGCAGCGGGCCTTGAAGCGCCGCCGGCCGCTGCCAGGCTCGTGCGACTCCCGGCAACGAGCAGGTCTACGCTGTCTGACCCACGGGGCGTGAGCGATGGGAAGGAAACCGTCCGTCCGGTCCAGAGTCGATAGCCGGTCCCCAGCAGTTGACGAGTGGCGGCGGGCGAGGGGATACATGCAAGGGTGCCCAGACTTGGTGGCAGCTTTCGCTGCGCTCACATGAACGCTGCGGTTGAGCCACCGGAGCACTCGCCTCGTATGAACGCCCGGCCCACTTGCTGGTGGTCGATCCCACCTTGTAGCCTGCCTCACCTGGAGGCGGCACGGACAAGCGAGAATATCGGGGGCTTGCATCCAAGCATCTGGCTCGGCTTCCTGCCGTGGGTTCTGTTTGCCGTCCTTTGCCGCCGCGACACCTTGCAGGCTGCGGTGGTGGCCGGCCTGGTCGGAGCCCTGCTCGTCAGCGTCCCGGGCATCCTCGCCGGGCACCCGAAGTTGCTTGAGCTCGGGACGATCGCCTTCTTCGCAATCTTCGTGCTCGTCGTCTTCGCAATCGACCCCGGTGCAGATGACTTCCTCAACCGCTACGGGCGAGCGATCGCCACGGCCGGTCTTGCCCTGATCGCCTCGATTAGCTTGCTGATCGGCAAGCCGTTCACCGAACAGTACGCCCGCGAACAGGTCGATCCGAGCCTCTGGGAAACGGCCCGATTCACGGAGTTGAACCGTCGCTTCACCGCTGCCTGGGCCGTCGTCTTCGCCGTGATGGCCTGCTCCCACGTCGTCGCCGGCGCCATCGACACCCACCGAGCCGAAACGATCTTCAATTGGGTGATACCGATCCTGTTGATCGTCTGGATGGTCAAGTACATGAGCCGGGCCAGAAGCGCCCCTGTGGATTGATCGCCGGGAACGCAACCATCCCGGGCGGCCGCAGCCGCCCGGGACAGCTCGATCGCGCTTACCAGGCGAGTCCGCCCAGGGCGCTCTGATTCGACTGCGTCACCTTCGACAGGTTGCCCGCGACCGCGTCGCCGCCGTCGGCATGGGCGTTGCCGCCGTCGCCTCCGGTCGCGTCGCCGCTGTGAGCACTCGTGTCGCCGCCGGTGGCGGTGGCGTTGCTCTCGTCCGAATCGCCCTCGCAGCAGGATCCCTGCTGGGAGGAGCTGAACGGCACGGTCCACATGCTTTCGGAGCCTTCGGCCTTGGCGTTGCCGTTCTCCTTCTGGGTGTTGCCGGTGTTGGCGTCGCCGCCTTCACCGCCGACCGCTTCGGCGTTGCCGCCGGTCGCGCTCGGGTCACCCTGCTTGACCGTCGATTCGTTCAACTGCGAGGTGCCGCCGTTACCTGACGGAGGCACCAGGCCCCACTCCCCCCAGCTGGGGATCGAGTGGCTGCCGCTCGACTCGTTGGCCTGGTGGACTTTGGAGCCGTTGCCCGCGACCGCGTCGCCACTATCGGCATGGGCGTTGCCGCCGTTGCCTCCGGTCGCGTCGCCGCTGTGAGCACTGGTGTCGCCACCGGTGGCGGTGGCGTTGCTGTCGCTGTGGTCGTCTTTGCAGCCACAGCCCTTCTGCTTCGACTTCATCGGCGGCAGGTACTCCCCACCCGGAACCGTGACGGCGACGGCATTGCCGTTGCCGATCTGGGTGTTGCCTGAGTTGGCGTTGCCACCGTTGCCCCCGGTCGCGTGGGCGTCGCCGCCCGTCGCTTTCGGGCTGCCCTGCTCGACCTTCGAATCGTTGCTCTGGTTGCCCTGATTCGAATCGCCTGAGGGGTACTCCTCGCAGCAGGGCGAGTTCTCTTGCCCGCCGCTCGACTCGTTGGCCTGGTGGACCTTGGAGCCGTTGCCCGCGACCGCGTCGCCACCATCGGCATGGGCGTTGCCGCCGTTGCCTCCGGTCGCGTCGCCGTTGTGAGCGCTGGTGTCGCCACCGGTGGCGGTGGCGTTGCTGTCGCTGTGGTCGTCTTTGCAGCCACAGCCCTTCTGCTCCGAGTCACCGGAGGTCGATTCGGCTTCGGCGTTGCCGTCGCCTTCCTGGGTGTTGCCGGTATTGGCGTCGCCGCCGTTACCGCCGGTCGCGTGGGCGTCGCCGCCCGTCGCTTCCGGGCTGCCCTGCTCCACACTCGAGTCGTTGCTCTGGCTCGAGCTGTCGGATGAGTGCTCCTCGCAGCAGGAAGAGCCCTCCTCGTCGCTGCTCGACTCGTTGGCCTGGTGGACCGTCGAGCCGTTGCCCGCCCCGGCGTCGCCGCCGGATGCCGTGGCGTTGCCGCCGTCGCCTCCGGTTGCGTCGCCGCTCTCGGCGCTGGTGTCTCCACCGGTCGCGGAGGCGTCGCCGCCACCGATCGCGATCGAGTTCCCGTTGCCGATCTGGGTGTTACCGGTGTTGGCGTCGCCGCCTTCACCGCCGACCGCTTCGGCGTTGCCGCCGGTCGCGCTCGGGTCACCTTGGGTCACGGAACTGGTGTTGACCTGTTCTTGGCCGACTGCTGGAACCGGGGGCTCCGGCAGCTGGACGGAGGCGAAGGCGGATCCCGCCCCCACTCCCATCGCCAGTGCGGCGCTGGCTGCAAGCGCAGCCGCTATGCGTTTCATCATGTCTTCCTTTGTCTCGAATTGACTAGCAGCCGGAGAACTGGGGCTTCCGGCGGAGCCCGGATTGGTCTCCGGGCGAGCTAGCCAGGGCGCTCGAGAGCGCAGACGAAGAGGGCCGGCGAACACATCACCGGGCCGCTGCGGAGCCTGCGCAGGACTCCCGGTGTCGATAGCGCCACCAGCGCCACCAACCCCAGGAGCAGGGGGACGAAGTAGGTACCGGCACCGCCGGGGGCGAACCCGGAGGAGCCTGGCGAAGGAGCGGGAAGCGGAACCGGCACGCTCGGCACGGGCGCACCGTTGCGGGGCGTCGTGGCAGCTTGGGAGAGGTTGAGGTCTGAGCCGGCAATCAACTTGCTTGCGGCCCCGTCGTTCAACTCCAAGGCCGATCGCGATCCGGGCCGCAAAGAGCCGGGTAGAGAGGGCAGCGCCGGCAAATAGTCACGGCGGTCGATCTCCAAGACAAGAGCAGACGAAGGGAGCGGCGACGGTCGGACTCCCGCGACCATCTCCGAGCCCGCAGGAATCTCCAAGCCCGCAGGACCCTGGACCTTGACGGAGCTGGGCGCGTTGGCGGCGGACGATCCCTGCTCGCTCGGCGGCAGCGGATCTGCGGGGGCAACCGCACCAGCGACAAGGCGCCCCGCTTGTTTGGTCGCCGCAGTCGCACCCACTCGCTCGATCAAATCGCTCGCTTCCTTTGCCACCGGCGTCTTCGTCGCCGTGACCACCCTTGCAACCTGTCTAGTTGCTGCGGCGACGGGTGAGCTTGACTGTCCAGCGGAGCTTGACCCTTCCACTTCCGCGACCACGCTTTTGACCGCGTGGGAGGCGGGGGGGACCTCAGCGACTACGGCATCTACCTTCACGACATCCTCGGCGCTACTGACGGTCTTGCTCACTGCAGCCGAGGGGGCCGGCGGGGGCGTCGGCTCAGGCGGGGGACTTGCTGCGGCGACAGGCGTCGAAACTTCCGACGGCACCGTCTCAGCGACCGTCGTGGCCGTCGAGCCGACGGTCGCGCTCACATCGCCACCAGGGGCCGCGATCCCGACGCCGCTCGGATCCTCAGCCCGCGCCGAAGAGGCGGTCCAGAGGAGTGAAATCGATCCAAGCAGGATCGCGAGAGCCGTGAGCTTTCTCGTGATTTCTGGCCGGATGTTGAAATGGGTACTCATTCGTTGGTCCACTTTATACCCATAATTATGTAAAGAAACCAAAGAGTCGGCGAATCAGGGATTTGGTTCGTTCCCCGAGAACCCCGCCTCCGAGGGGTTCTCGCCGCGCTTTGACTATTCATCGGCCATCGTTCCTGCCATGAAACCTCGCCCGCAACCGGTTCGACCTCTCGTCGGTGAGGATTTGTATTTAACGAAGCTGTTAATTAGCTTACGGCCAGTGGCCACGCCCAGCGACCAGCTCAGCCTCACCTTCGCCGCCCTCGCCGATCCGACCCGGCGCGCGATCCTCGACCGCCTCGCCGAAAGTGACGCGCCGGTGGGCGAGCTGGCCGAGCCCTTCCCGATCAGCCTCCCCGCCGTCTCCCGCCACCTCAAGGTCCTGGAGGAAGCGGGGCTGATTGCCCGCAGCCACGAGGCCCAGTGGCGACCGAGCCGGATGCGGGCCGAGCCGCTCGCGGAGGCCGCCGGCTGGATCGAGTCGCGCAAGCAGACCTGGGAAGCACGAATGGACCGACTCGACGCGCAGCTGCGCGCAAAAGGAGATGAAGATGAGTTACCCCGCCCCCGCTGCCGGTGACGAGCGCACCGTCCTGATCACGCGGGTCTTCGAGGGCGGTCGGCGGCCGTGTCGCGTCGCGTCGCCCGCAGCTCCACCGCACCGCGCCAGCAGGTCTTCCGCGCCTGGACCGACCCCGAGCAGATCGCCGGCTGGTACGGCCCGCCCCACATGGAAGCGCCGCGGGAGCCGATCGAGGTCGACCTGCGGGTCGGCGGACGCTGGGAGCTGACCATGGTGCGCCGCGACGGCGGCGGCGAGTTCTCGATCGGCTATGAGATCGTCGAGCTGGTCGAGCCCGAGCTGCTGGTCCTGCGCTCGAACCCGATGCCGGAGATGGGCATGGAGGAGGGCACCGTGGTCCGCCTCGAGCTCCACGACCACGGCGAGAAGACGCGACTGCCCTGAGCGATGGCCCCCTCCCGCCCCCCGGTCGCGACGGCGCCGAAGCCGGCTGGAACGCGGCGCTGGAGAAGCTGGCGGCGCTCGTCGAGGGAGTCGGGCCGGATGGCTGACGGACCGGTCTACGCGCAATCTCTCGACATCGCCGACCGCGACGAGTAATTGGCCTACCCGCGCCGCTCCGCTTCAAGGTCGAGCGCCACGGTGGGCGAGTGGTGGCGCTCGGCAGGTCTCAGGGGCGATCAAGGGGACATCGAGCCGCGCCAGACGCTGATTCTGGTCGAGTGGAGAGGCGAGCTCACTTCGACGGCTACCGCAAGGACCCCGAACTGGCGAATCTCCATTACCGGGAAGCTAGCGGCAGTGCATACGTCTGGCATCTTTTCGACCGCCTCAAGGATCTGCGGCCCCTACTTCGCGGCTGACGGCTCGCTACTTCAACGAGGCGTTACATCGAGTCCGGCATGGGACGCGGACCCTGCGAGCGGGATGACTCCGCCTCCGAGCAGCGACACCTGCAGAGAGCCGCTCCATTGTGGCCGACCGTGAGCCCGACGCGAGAAGCCGGCGCTGCCGGTGAACGGTGCCGGCGGCCGCACGTGCGCGATGCCTCGGCGAAGGTCGTAGACGAACGCGGTGGCGCGGCGCCGTATAAGTCCGACTCGCGGTGAATGGCGACTTCGCCGACCAATTCGTCCTTCTGCGCAATGAAGCGATTCGAGCGCCGAGCGTCCTGGACTTCGCGCGAGGAGTAGGCCTGGAAGCTCATGCTCCCGCGGCGGTCGAAGGCATCGAGACTGACGGCTTCTTCACGGCCAAGCCGCGGTCTGCGTCGCGGCGGTCAAGAGGAACCTGGTGAGGCTGCCGCCGCCCGTTCTCCTGGGCAGAGACCGCGGTCGAAGCGCATTTCGCCCGCGGCGTGAGAAATGTCGATGCGAACGTAGCCTTCCTCGCTTTTGAAAAGGAGGTGGCCGTCGTAGGCGCCGTAAACATGGAGCGAACTGCTGCGGCAGCCGTGACGGGGGATGCGGCCGCTCGGCGTGTGGGGGTGAAGGCCATCGCCACGTCGCCGAGGGTCCCCCAGCGCGCTTTGAAGCCACCTTCGTCGATCGTCCCCGGCACCGAATAGGTCGCCACCTAGTGCGCGTGGCTGGTTTCGATCCGTATTTCGACGCAGTCGACGTAACCGTAGACGGTGACTTCGTAGTCGGGCTTGACGTGGGTCTTCAGTCAATGGTGATCGCGCCGCGGACGGGAAGGCGGCCAGCGGCTACGCGATCCCGCGCTGCCACCGGTTTGCCCTCCGCCGACGTTCGCCCAAGCGAAGCAATGGCGGGCAAGACTGCGAAGGTTGCGAACAGCATCGCTGAGGTTTTCAGGTAGCAGCGCACCTCTCACCACCGTACCGCCTTCGTACCGCCCTGCCGCAATTCCGGGTTAGCGGAGCGAGGCGATCCCGCCAGACCGTCGCCGAGCCACTTCGCTCCCAATATGACCAAACGTGACCAAACGTTTGGGGGCGGCGATCCTCGGTGACTAACCGTATCGACACTGTTCACGTCGATATGCAACGGTCTCGCCTCGATGCGCCAGTCAGGAAATGCCCAACCCGCACTCGGAGAAGCCGTTCGGCTTCGACGGACAGAGAGCGGTCTTGACTTGACTCAAAGAGCCCTGGCAGACAAAGCTGGGATTACGGTTGCTCATCTCTCCAAACTGGAGAAGGGTCGGACCAACCCCACCTGGGGGACGATGAGGAAGATCGCCGAGGCGCTTGGGCTATCCCTCGCCGATCTGGCTGCTCGCTCAGAAAAGCTCATAGCCGTGAAAACTTCCGACCCGCAAGCACGACGCGAGGGGTCGTCAGCCTAGTCCGAGCGCTCCGCCTCTTCCTCGCCCAACTGAAAGGTGCCTCCGCAATCGGGGCATTTTCCTTTGATTACGGCGAGCATTCCGGGGCCGTCGATCGTCGGGAATGAGCGCCCGCAGCCATCACATGCGATCCAATCGAGACGCTCAAGACTCAAGGGGGTTTCTCGAGAAGGGTCGAGAGCCATCGATCCTTGACCTTATACAAGAGTTCCAGTAACTGATCAGCCAGAATATGCGTCTCTTTGAGCGACTCACTATCGGGAACAGTCCTCCTCGACTATCCGTCCGGCGAGACATCCAAGGGGCCGGGGCCTGGGTAGCTGGGTACTACCAGCGTCGCCACCCCCCATGAGAGGCCTGACTGAATGCTCATCCGTTGCTTTCTTCCCAGCGTGTGCGTCGCGGTTTTCTCTTCGCTGCTGATGACGCCCGCGTTCGCCGCTGCCGCCGGGGTCCTCGAACCGGAAACCACGCCGCTCGCGTTTGCGAACACCGGCATTCACGACCCGTCGACGACGCTGAGCACGAAGATCACCAACAACGGCGACGAAGCGGCGACGCTTGGAAATCTCGGGGCGACGCCACCGTTCTCCGTCGATTTCGATGCGTCTGACTGCGACGGCGGTCCGACCCTCGCGGCAGGAGCGTCCTGCAACCTCGTGGTGCGGTTCGCACCGCAGGCCGTGGGTCCGGCTAGTGGCAGCGCTTCGGTCGAGTACAACGACTCGGTCGAAAACCAGCTGCTCGAAATCCCCCTCTCCGGAACCGGCGTGACCGGCACTCTCACGGCCACCACCCCGAGCTTCAATCCCCAGCCGTTCTACTACGGCGGCCAAGGGCAGCAGGTCAACGTGACCAACAACTCCTCCTACACGGTGGCCGGGGGCAACGCGACGATCACCGGGCCTGACGCCGGCAACTTCAACGTCAACGGCTCTAACTGCGGTGGCAACTTCCTGCAACCGGGCAACAGCTGCAGCCTCAACATCCAGTTCAACCCTTCTGGGCCCGGCACCTATGTCGCCCAGCTGGAAATACCCAACGACGGCACGGTGGATCCGGTCGTCGTGCCGCTCGAAGCCGTCGCGCTCAACGGGCCAAAAGTCGTGATCTCACCGAGCAGCATCGATTTCGGTCCGATCGAAGTCAACGCGGTCGCCGCCGGCAAACAGGTGACGATCGCCAACGCCGGGGACTTCCCCTTGGAAATACAGCAGGTGCTGTTGCTTTCCGGAACGCCCCAGACCTTCCCGATCGGCAATGACAACTGCAGCGGTAAAGTCGTCGCTCCTGCCGGCCAGTGTCAGCTCACGGTGGGCTTTGCTCCGATAAAAGGGGGCGAACGGAATGCCTCCATCTTCGTGATCACCAATACGCCAGGGCCGGTGACCATCGCCTCCCTGACCGGAGAAGGCGTGTTCGCGCCGAGCGGCATGGTGAGCCTGACCAGCCGGGCAAGGGTGGGGGTGCCGATCACCTGTCTCACCAGCGGCTACAGGGAAGGGGACAACCTCAGCTACCGTTGGCTCCGGAGCGGAACCGCCATCGTCGGCGAGACCCAGTCCATCTACGTGCCGGTGGAGGCCGACGTCGGCGCATCGTTGAGCTGTGAGGTAACGGCAGTGAACGCGGTCGGGACGCAGACCCTGGTGTCAGCCGGCTCCACTCCCGTCGCCGCCGCCAACGCTGATCCGCGGGGACCGGCCGGACCGCCAGGAAGTCCCGGCCCCGCCGGTCCGAAGGGCGACCCCGGGGCCACGGGCAAGCGGGGGCCACGAGGCAATCGCGGACCGCGAGGCGGCCGCCACAAGGGTCAAGCAGCCCCCTGCAAGCATCGCTCTGGGCGTCCCGTCGCCGCCAAGAAGAAGTGTTCCAGCAAGCCTGTCCATGGACGCGCCTGAGCTGGCCCGGACTCTGCCGCAGGCGGAATGATCGCTACCGGGTCACGCCCGGCATCCCGGCTCCGTTATGCCTCGCCAGCCAGGTAATCGCCCGCGTACTGAGGCGAAACAGCCGTGCGAGGCTGCCGTCCCCAGCCTGCCGGCAAGATGCCGGTGCTCTCGATTGTCAGTGGCCGACTTGGCCAGCCGCTCGGAAAACTTGCGGCGGCGGCACGCCCTCCCGGTGCTTAGATCGAGCGACGGCCAATCAGTAGGGTCGTCGCATGGCTGACGCGAAGGAACGACTGGTCGAGCTCTACGAGAGTCTGGCTGAGTTCGACACCGACCGGACCGCGCCCGCGAACGTAGGCAAGGTCTTCAACGCGCTCCTAGATCAGGCAAAGGCCGACAAGCCTGCCGATCCAGTGGTATCAGCCTTGGAGCCGATTCCCATCACTGAGGGCTCCGAGTTCGCGGACACCACCTGCGGCGCCCTCCGCACGCTTGTGCAACAGCTCATCACCGCGCTCGATAGCTGAATTGGCTCGAGGCCTCCGGTGCCGCGAGGGGTGGGTTACCAGGCAAGAATGGTTTCCCAAAGCGAAAAGCGGGAACAAGGTACAAGAGCGAGCCCGCACCGAGGATCGATATAGATACTGCGGAGTCCGCACTGGGAGCGGAAGTGAAGAACTCGACTGGCCGACTTGGCCGACCCCCTCCGTCAAAGGGAAGGGACGCCGCCCGCGTCACTCACTCACGAAATCCGGTGTTCTTGGTCATAGCTGGGATCTTCACGGTGATCCTCTTGGTCTTCGCCCTGCCGCCGGTAGTCGACTTCATCGCTTTTCTGTTCTCAGGGGAAGGGTGGCGAGCCCTGCTCGGCGTATCCGTCATCGCGCTGGTCAGCGGCCTAGCGCTTCTCATCCTTGCCGGCCGCTATGACCTGAAGCGAGTGCGGCCGTTGGTGACTCTCTCCTGGACGCTGATCGCGCTCAGCCCAATCTGCGTCGTCGTCGCGCTGATTGGATCGGGTTGGCTCGAGAGCATCGTCGAAGCGATCCACGACCTTTTCAGCTAGAGCGTCTCCGCCTAGCCGCGCTGGCGCCGCTGAGTAGACAAGTCTGCCTCTTCGTCATGGTCCTTCCTCATGGCTCGGTTCTGGCTTTGGTCGGCCCGCGGCCAAACTCATTCACACCCGATCCTAACCCGCAAGAACAGAGGCTCTCCGGCCTCGGCGCCGCACCATAGGATCGACCACCGTGATCGCCATGGGCGCCCCCCGCACCAGAACCGATCCTTCGTGATCCTCGTCGGGGATATGAGCTCTTGATTCACGTCGACACCGAGTCGTTCTTCGTAATCGTCTTGGTCGCGGCTCTCGCCTCGGTCACGGTCGCCGTGACGCCCCGTCGCTTCACGGTCCCGGTCGTGGTCGTCGAGATCGGTCTCGGGATCATCGTCGGCCCCCAGGTCCTCAGCCTCGCCACGACCGACAGCTTCATCGATTTCTTCTCCAACCTCGGACTGGGGATGCTCTTCTTCTTCGCCGGCTATGAGATCGACTTCGATCGAATTCGTGGAGCGCCGCTGGAGCTGGGGGGAATCGGCTGGGTGCTCTCGGTCGCCCTCGCCTTCGGCATCGGCGGCGTCCTGGCCGCGGTCGGGGTGATCGACTCCTTCCTCTACACCGGCGCGGCGATGGCGACGACGGCGATCGGGACTCTGATCCCGATCCTGCGCGACAGCGGCGAGCTGAAGACGCGCTTTGGCACCTACCTGCTGGCTGCCGGTGGTGTTGCCGAGTTCGGGCCGGTCCTCCTGATCACCCTCTTCCTCTCGACCGATCACCCTGCACAGGAGGCGTTGATCCTGATCGCCTTTGTCGCACTCGCGATCGGCGTCGCCCTCGCCTCGATCGGCCTGGCCTGGCGCGGCTGGCCCGCCTTGGAGCGCACCCTGGAGGCGAGCAGCCAGCTCGCGGTGAGGGTGACGGTGGTTCTTGTCTTCGGCCTGGTGCTGTTGGCGAGCAAGATCGGCCTCGACGTGCTGCTCGGTGGCTTCGTCGCCGGCCTGATCACCCGGGCCGCCCTCCAGGGCCACGAGCTGCAGGTCTTCGAGTCGAAGCTGACCGCGGTCGGCTTCGGTTTCTTCGTCCCCTTCTTCTTCGTCACCAGCGGCATCGCCTTCGACCTCGACGCGCTCGGCTCGGTCGGAGCGCTGGGGAAGCTGGCGATGTTCTTCGTGCTGTTCTTGGTGGTGCGGGGGGCGCCGGCACTGCTGCTTTACCGCAAGGTCTTCGACCGGCGCGACCGTGGCGCCCTCGCCTTCTACTCGGCGACCGAGCTGCCCTTGGTGGTCGCGATCACGACGATCGCGATCGACGCCGGGCACATGAAATCCTCGACTGTCGCCGGCCTCGTCGGCGCCGCCATGCTCTCGACCCTGTTCTTCCCTCTGATCGCGGCCGGGCTGCGCACGCGCCCCGAACTCAAACCAATTTCTGCGCAAGCCGCGCCCTAGACGAGGTGATCGCACCCTTAGCTAGGCTCGCCGACGCCGATGGCCTACGAGGAGAAACTCGCCGAACGCGTACGCGAACTACTAGCCGATGAAAACGGGGTCACCGAGAAGAAGATGTTCGGGAGACTGGCCTTCCTGTTGAACGGGAATATGGCCATTGCCGCGTCAGGGCAGGGTGGGCTCTTGGTCCGTGTCGATCCGGCCGACAGCGAGGCATTGATCGCATTGCCACACGTCGCTCTGATGCAAATGCGGGGCCGAACCATGACCGGTTGGGTCACGGTTGGACCCGCCGCCCTGCAAAGCAAACGCGAGCTTGCCGGCTGGGTGAGGAGGGGCGTGGCCTACGCCACGCTGCTGCCGTCGAAGTAGAGCTGCCGAGGCCGTCAACTTCGCGGCCGGCGGTGACGCCGCTCATTCACCCAGTCAATCGTGCCATCGACAATCACCGCAGCTGACCGGCTGCGGCTCGCGCCCTACACTGAGCCCATGTGCATGCAGTGCATGGCGACGGCGATGACCAGCGGGGCGGCGGTGACGGGGGTCCGCTCTTGGCTCGGGACCCGCAACTACACCTGGCTCACTCCCCAGCGCCTGCGCCGCACCACGATCTGCCTCTTCACCGCCGGCCTGCTGGCCTCGGCCCTGCTGATCAGCGGCTCGGGCAAACAGCCGGCGAGCGCCAGCGCTGCCAACACGCCTTCTGCGTCTCAGGCCGCGGTCAGATAACCGCGCGGCGGGAGCTCAGTCCGCGCAGCGCTCACAGAGGCCGCGCAGCACCACATCGTGCTCGGAGATCTCGAAGGGCACCTCTTTGGATACCCGATGAATCACCTGCTCGAGGCCGGGGTCCTCGAAGGTCACCATGCGCCCGCAGGTGCGGCAGATCGCGTGGTGGTGATGGTGGCCGCTCGGCTCGACCCGCTCGTAGGCGGCGGTGCCCCTGGTGACCTCGATGCGCTGGACCAGGCCGAGCTCCTCGAGCTGGTCGAGCGCCCGGTAGACGCTGGCGCGGGCGACCGGCGGGCGGCGACGGCGCAACTCGTCGTCGAGCTCAAGCGCGGTGACCGCGCAGTCATGGCCGGCAAGGGTTTCGACCACGGCGGTACGGGCGCCGCCGCGCCGCAGGCCAGCGCCCTGCAGGGTCGCCAGGGCGTGCTCTGCCCACTCGTTTTTCAGCGCCGTCGCCATCAGGCAATCGTAGCCTCCGGCCGGGACCGCGCCGGGCGCAGCGCCAGCAAACGGCCGGCGGGCAGCGAGAGCAGATACGCAGCGACGATCGCCAGCGCGATCGAGGCGCCCCCCGCCGTCCCCGCGTAATAGGAGACATAGAGGCCGGCGACACCGGCCACCACCGCGATCGCCGAAGCCAAGAAGAGCATCGGAACGATGCGGTAGGTCAACCGGCGCGCGGCGGCCGCCGGGCCGACCAGGACGGCGACGACGAGGAGGTTGCCGAGCCCCTGGACCGAGACGACCGTGGTCGCGGCGAGCGCCACCAAGAGCACGGCTTCGACCCGGGCGGGCGAGATGCCGAGCGCGGGCGCCGAGCCGGGGTCAAAGCCGGCGGCAAGGAGCCGCGGGTGGGCCAACCACAGCACCGCCGGGACCGCCACCGCCAGCACCGCCGCCGAGATCAGGTCGGTGTCGCTGGGGCCGAGGATGTCGCCGAAGAGCAGTGCCTCGATTCCGGGTGGGGAGTCGGGCGAGAGGGCGAGGAGGACGCCGAGGCCGAACATGGTGGTCACGACCACGGCCACGGCGACGTCACGGGAGGTGCCGGGCGCCCGCGTGGCCAGGACGATCGCCAGCGCGGCGAGGAGGATCGCCGGGGTCGCGCCGAGCAGCAGGGGGATGCCGGCCAGGGCGGCGATCACGAGCCCGGGAAAGATCGAGTGGGCCAGCGACTCGGCCGCGTAGGAGAACTCATAGAGGACGACCCAGCAGCCGATGGCGCCCCCGGCAAGCCCGATCAGCGCCATCTCGGCGATCGCCCGGCGCATGAACTCTTCTTGCAGCGGCTCCAGCATCTCAGTGGTGGTGGGAGGGCAGGATCGCCTTGCCCTCGCTGCCGGGGATTTCGACGATCGCGCCGCCGTAGGTCGCTTCGAGGGTCTGGCGGTCGAGGATCTGCGCCGGAGGCCCGAAGGCGATCTGCACGCGGTTGAGACAGAGCACGGCGTCGCAGCGTCGCGCCTGGTCGAGATCGTGGGTGGCGATCGCCACCCCCCGTCCCTCCTCCGCCAGTTCGCCGAGCAGCGCTTCCAGCGCCGCCGCACTCGGGTTGTCGAGGCCCGAGAAGGGCTCGTCCAGCAGCAGCGCGCTCGCGTCCTGAACCAGGGCGCGGGCGATCAGAACGCGCTGACGTTGACCGCCGGAGAGCTCGCCGAAGGTTCGCTCGGCAAGGCCGCCGAGGCCCACCTGCTCCAGCGCCTCGCCGGCGCGGCGGCGGTCCGCCCGAGACGGGCGCCGCCACCAGGGAAGGCGCGAGAGCGCCCCCATCGTCGCCACGTCGAGGGCCGAGACCGGGTAGTCGAGACGGGTGCGCTCGGTCTGGGGCACGTAGCCGCTGCGGCCGCTGACGACAAGGCGGCCGGCGCTCGGCCGCAGCTGCCCGAGCGCGGCCCGCAGCAGCGTCGTCTTGCCGCCGCCATTGGGGCCGAGCAGGGCCAAGCGCTGCCCGGCCACCAGGGAGAAAGATACCTCGGAGATCGCCGGTGGGCCACCGTAGCCCACCTCCAAGCCCTCGGCCTCGATCAGGGATTTACCTGGCATCTGTCGCTTCCGTCGGTGAAGCCGCTGACCATCGCGTTCGCGTTGGCGGCCTCCATTTCGAGATAGGTCGCGCCTTCGGAGTCGGCCGGGCCGAGCGTGTCGCCGTACAGCGTGTACTCAGCCGAGGCGCCGGTCTGGCGGGCGATCGCTTCGACCACCTTCGAGCTCAACGAGCTCTCCGGGAACACCGCCTGGACGTTCTCGGCCTTGATCGTGTCAGCGAGTTCGCTCAGCTCCTTGGCCGAGGTCTGGGCCTGAGTCGTCTGCGAAGGGATCACGGCGCCGACGACGGTGATGCCGTAGCGATCGGCGAAGTAGCCGAAGGCATCGTGGTCGGTGACCAGCTTGCGCTCTGCGGCAGGCACGGTGCCCATGCATTTGGCGATGCCGGCGTCGAGTGCTTTGAGCTCGCCGAGGTAGGCGTCGCCGTTCTTCTCGAACTCCGCCTTCTTGGCCGGGTCAGCAGCGGCGAGTTGGCGCTCGATTTCCGCCACGGCCGCCTCGGCGTTGCGGGGATCGTGCCACCAGTGCGGGTCGTATTTGGAGGCCTCCTCCCCGGTCGGCTCGCCGGGCAGGCGCTCCGGCACGACGGCGCCGAGGTCGACGACCTTGGCGCCGCTGCCGCTCTCGGAGACGACATCGCCCATCCACTTGTCGAGGTTGTCGCCATTGAGGAAGACGACCTTGGCGCCGACGGTGGCCTCGACGTCCTGGGGACGCGGCTCGTACTCGTGTGGGTCGGTGTTCGGCTGCAGGATCTGATGGACATCGACGGCCCCGCCGCCGACCTCGCGCGCCCAGTCGCCGATCTGGGTCGTGGTCGCGACCACGTCGAGCTTGCCGCCACCCGAGTTGTCGGAGCTGGCGCCACAACCGGCGCCGAGCAGCGCCAGGGCGACGAGTCCGGCCCCCGCCAACACGAGGCCGCGCGGCAGCCGGGCGGCCAGCGCCTTCGCCAGCGCGATCACGGCGAAGACGGACCCCGCGACGACCGCGATCGTCGCCCCCGGAGGGGCGTTGGTTTCAACTGAGAGCCAGAGCCCCGCCGCACCCTCGACCGCGACCAGGGCGACGCTGACGAGCTGCCAGCTCAGCATCCGGCCGGTCAACAAGCGGGCGGTGGCGGCCGGGACGACGAACAGGGCGGAGACGAGCAGCGCCCCGACCACGCTCAGGGCGGCGGTGGTCGCGAGGGCGATGAGGACGAGCAGGGTCGAGTCATAGGCGCGCTCACGCCAGTGATCGCCCGCTGCCGCGTTCCCGTCGAAGCCCTGCGCGAGCCAGCGCTGCCCGATCAGGACGGTGGCGAGCAGGGTCGCCACAGCGGCCGCGGCGGCGAGAGCGATGTCGCCGCCGTCGACCAGCAGCAGGCTGCCGAAGAGGAGCGTCTCCACGTTTGCCCCGGAGCCAAAGACGTCGCTGGCGAGGATCACGCCGGAGGCGAGGCAGGCGACAAGGACGAGGGCGACGATGCTGTCGCGGCCCCGATCGCGCCCGCGGCCAAGTGCCGCGTTGCCGGCGGTGAACGCGATCGCCGCCCCGAAGGCTCCGAGCGGCGCCGCGAAGCCAAGCCCGTCGGCGAGGACCAAGCCGGGAAAGGCGGCCGTGCCGACCGCGTGCGAGAAGAAGGCCAGCCCCCGCAGAACGATCCAGGTGCCGAGCAGCCCGGCCGGGACGGCGAGGACCAGGACCTCGATCAGCCCGCGCTGCACAAAGGGAAGTTGGAAGGGCTCCAGCACTTGTCCGTCCTTTCGTCGTGGTGGCGGTCGCGCACTCTAATGAGAATGAATCTGTTTTGCATTTTGGCCCAACGGGTGGGTTCGGAGCAGTAGCCGGACCCTTGGGCCGAAGCGTTCAAGTCTCGGCCGAAGCCCGACCATCACCGATGGATCTTTCGATGGCAATGCGATCGAAGGAGAGAGACCAACCGCGGTCGCTTCTGCGATGCAGAGATCGTCGCTTCGTTCGGGCGACGTTGCTCTTGGCCACCCTGTCCATCCTCGGGTCGCTAGGAGCAGGAAGTGTTCTGGTCCCTAGCGCCGCGGCAGCCCCTGGAGGACTCTCGCCCAGGGAAGGAAGCCCGGCCGAAGCTCCGGTAGCCGTGGAAGCTCAAGTCGCAAGCTCCTCAGCCCTGCTCAACGAACGCGCGATCGCGCCGAGTGGCGCGCCCGCAGTCGTCAAGGCGGTGATCGCGGCGGCCAACCGGATTCGGGCCACCCCATATGTGTGGGGCGGCGGGCATGGTCGCTGGTGGGATCGAGGCTATGACTGCTCGGGTGCGGTGAGCTATGCGCTGCACGGAGGCGGTCTGCTCGAAGCTCCTCTCACCTCTGGCTCGTTTGCGAGCTGGGGCGACCCAGGGCCGGGCCAGTGGATCACGCTCTATGCCAACCGCAAGCACGTCTACGCAGTGATCGCCGGCCTGAGATGGGACACCGGGGGCGACCCGTCAGGTGTTACGGGTCCGCGCTGGCACGCAGAACCGCCCTATCCGCAGGGCTTCGTCGTGCGCCACCCCGACGGCTACTGATCGCTGCTCGTCACAGAGCCCAGCCGCCCGAGCGCCGTCGAATCGGAGTCAAAGGAATCACCGGCTCTAGAGGCCGTCATCTCGCTGGCGGGAGCCGCCCAATGCACGACGAGCGCCAAACTTAGTACCCACTTAGTATCCGCCGTCGAATCTCGGTCGGATCTCGACCACAAAAAAGGGTAAGCGTTCAGTCACCCCCCCTCAGACCAGAGCCGGAGCGGGCTGCCCGCGGACCGAGGCCTGGGCGACCTCGGCGAGGTAGGCGAAGAGCGAGCGGCCCTGCAGCCGACAGCTCGACCGCCGCCGATAACAGTCGCTCGGTTACGAGGGCGCCCTGCTCGCTGCGGCTGCCCTGGGAGAGCCTGCGGTAGATGACCGCGTGGCGAAGACCGCGCTCGGCGCGGTTGTTGGTCGGCTCGACTCCCTCGTGCTCGACGAAGCTCCACAGTGCCGGCCAGACCTTGATCAGGTTGCGGGCAAGGCCGCGGTGGTAGCGGGTCTTGACCGACTTGCGCTTCCCCGCCTCGCAGAGCGCTCGCAGCTCGCGCTCAAGCGGCCCGATGCGACGGCGAAGCTGTCGACGATCACCACCGGCCCCGAACTCGCGCCAAGCCGAGAACACTCCCTCGGCGATCCGCAGGCCGGCCTCGCCGAACTCGCTCTGATGGGCGAGCGGACTCTCGGCATGGAAGCAGAAGTCGCGCAGCAGGTGCGACCAGCAGACCTGACGGCGGGCGGGGTCGAGGTGGTCATAGGCCCACCAGCGATCCGAGGAGACGATCGCCTCGCTCTCGCCGAGCAGCGCCTCGGCCTCCTCGCGATGGCGGGAGGGGGCGACGCGAAGGACGGCGGCCCGATCGGTGAAGGCGCCCCAGAGGAACCGCCGCTCACCCGCCTGCTTCCAGCCGGTCTCATCGGCACAGATGACCGGGGAGCCGCGAACCGCATCGCAGAGCCGTTCCTGGGGCCCGCGCAGGGCGATGCCCTGGCGCTGGATGACGGCATCGACGGTGCCGACCGCGATCTTCACGCCGAAGAGCTCGCCACACAGGTCGACGACCTGGCGGCGCGAGAGCCGAAAGCCGGCGGTGAGGGTGGCGAGGGCTCCCTGAAGACGGGGGCCAAAGCGTTCGCCGGGGACCTCGGGCGGCAGCTCGGCCTGGGTGAGCGCGCCGCAGCCGGGACAGCGGCGGCGAGCGAGCCGGTGCTCGGTGACCTTGACCGCGGTCTCGGGCAGCTCCGCCACCTGGTGGCGGCGGACCGGGCCTCGCGTCGGCCGCCCGGCGAGCGAGTGCCCACACTCGCCGCAGCTCTCGGGTAGGTGCTCGACCACCTCATCGACCTGCTCGATCGGCAGGAGCCCGCGGCCTGACCCGGGATGGCCCGGCTGGGCGCCGGGGTTGCGAGGAGAGCGCCTGCCCTTGCGCTCGCGCTTGCCGGCACCTGGGTCCGCGGACGGTGGCAGCGAGGAGTTGCCGGAGTCGCGGCGCAGCTCTCGAACCTCGCCTTCCAGCCGCTCGACCCGTCCTTCGAGGCGCTCCACCTGGTTGGCCAGGGCCAGCAGGACCTTGACGCAGGCATCGCGCCCTGAGTCATAGATCGCCTCGGCCTCGGAGCGGTCCATGCCGCCGGGCTTCGCCGCGTCGGGCGTCGGGCCTGCTTATGTCAACCGCTCTTCCGGGAGACTGGATGAGGCGGGGTGACTGAACGCTTACAAAAAAGGTTCCGTTTCCGGGGCTTTTCTCTATAGCGGGGGCGGGTTTTGAACGGATATCAGCGACCGCCTATCGCTTGACTATGAGCCGAATCATCGGGACGTGAGTCTCAGGAGACCTCCGCGGTCATGCAACTCAGGCGACCGGCGCCTTATACAGAGTCACGTTGCGGTCGAGCGGGCCGCCGGCGAAGCCCTGCGGCCGTCCACCCTGAGCGTCGAGGTAGGAGAGTTCGCGCGAGACGTCGCCGAGCCCGCCGGGGACGTGGTCGAGCATCCAGGTCTGCAGGGCGGCTCCCCCGTCCGCCGTCGTCGTACACGCGCAGGGCGCGGACCTGCTGCGGATAGTCGATCAGCGAGGCGGTGCCGATCAGCCAGTAGCCGCCGCCGCGTCCGCGCCGGGGCACGATGCGGTTGTGATGGGTGTGGCCGTAGAGCGCCGCGAGCGACGCGCGGGTGGCGATCGAGCAGCGCCAGGACCCGGGCGCCGCCGACCGAGCTCTGGAGCGGCTGGTGGGAGACGACGATCACCCAGCGCCTCTCCGGCGCGAGCCAGCTGCCGTGCGAGCCAGCGCGACTGGCCGCCGTGCACGATGCCGTCCGAGCCGCCGCCACGGCGGACCAGGTCGAGGACGATCACGCGCAGCTGCCCACCGACGTCGAAGGTGTAGTCGAGCCGGGCGCCGCCGCGCGGCAGCGAGGCCGCCCGGCGCAGCCGCCCGACCACCTCCGCGGCGCTCAGCTCGCGGCGGCGGGGGTCGGCGGGCACGGCGACCGCGGGGGCGGTGAGGAGTCGGCGGATCAGCGGGTCGAAGCAGGCCCGGCGCCGGCAGGCCGTCCGGCGCCGCGGCCGCCAGACTCCTCGCCCCGCCCGGCGCCCTGAGGTTCGTCGGCAGGTCCCAGACCGCGCGGCCGCCGCGCGCCAGGCGGTCGGTCAGCCGGCTTGGCACGAGCACGCCCTGCACGAGCAGATCGTGGTCGCCGAGCACCGGGTACCATGGCGCCTTCAGACCCGACAGCGCGGAAACGCCGCGTCGCCGCGGTGAGCAGCCCGGGATGCTGGGGGGCATCGACGTCCGGGCGGTAGTAGAACGGGTCCGGGTTTCCCCGCATGCTGCACTCCGCGATAGCCGGGCGCGCCGCTGTCGGGATCGACGCCGGCGCCGGCCAGCAGCGCCAGACCGCGGCCCAGCTCGTTTTCCTGGGCGTTGTCGATCAGGTCGCCGCCCTGGATCACGGCGTCGGGACCGAGCGCGTTGACGGCGCGGATCGCCCCGTCCATGACCTGCGCGGTAAGCGCCTCCTGCGGCCTGAAGGTCGAGTTGAACGGCGCGCCGAGCCGGCGCAGGAAGGGGACCCGGGCGGGCGACTCGGCGTCGAGCACGTGGGCGTCGGTGAGGTGCGCGAGGGTCCCCAGGGGCTCGCCGAGCCGCGCCGCGGGCGCCAGCTCGGTGCGATCGAGGAGGCGAGCGCCGCCGGCGACCTCGAGCTCGCCGCCGGCGCCGCGCCAGGTGCTTCGCAGGGTCGAGCCGTTGTCCGCGACCTGGCGGCCGGGCGCCGCAGCCAGCCGAGCACCAGCGCGAGCGCCGCCGGCGGCGCCGAGCGCCAAGCAGCTCGCGACGGCTGAGCCGGTCCGCGCTCATGCCAGCCCTCGCGGCGATCGGCCTGGCGCTCACCCGGCGCACCACCCACCAGACGGCGAGGGCGCCGATCAGGGCCAGGGCGCCGAGCAGCACCGCGATCTCGGCCGCGTCGGCGGCGAGCGAGAGCAGGGCGTATCCGGCAGCGATCCTGGCGACCGCCGGGCCGAGCACGAACCGCTCCAGCACGATCGCGATCGCCGCGGCGGGCACGAGCACGGCGATCGCCGCACCCGTCAGCAGCGCCCGGATCGAGCCGGGGCCGGCGCCGCAGGCGCGCAGCACGGCGATCGCCGAGCGGCGCTCGCTCGCGGTCAGGGCCAGGACCTGCGCCAGCATGTAGAGGCAGACGAGACCGTTGACCAGCGGCGATCGTCAACAGCAGCGCCCGCAGCGCGTCGACCAGCGCCTGCCCACTGCCGACCGCACCCTTGGTGGTGGTGACCGCCGACCCCAGCCCTTCCAGCTCGCCGGCCACGGCCTCGGTGCTGGCGCCGGGAGCGACCACCACGGCGAGCTTCTCCGGGGGCACTCGGTTGCGCCCCGAGCAGGGCCTGCGCGGGAACGTAGGCGACGCGGCCGTCGTGTTCGAGCGAGGAGACGATGCCGCTGACCCGCAGGCGCAGTTCGCGCCCGGAGGCTGAGCGCGAGGGCGAGGGTCGAGCCGACTTCGAGGCCGAGAACCTGCGCCAGCCCCCGGCCCACCTCCGCCTCGTCGCCGCCGTGCAGGCGCTCGCCCGCGACCAGCTGCGGGGCCTCGAAGGGGGTGTGGTCGCCGCGGAAGGCGATCACGTACGTGATCTCGCCGAGCGAGAAGGCATCGAGCGCGCTCACCTCCCAGCGCGGCGCGGCCGCCTGCACCCCCGGCAGCGCGCGCACGCGCGGGGCCGCTGAGGGCGGCAGCGAGGCGGTCAGCTGATAGCGGCGGCCGAGCGCGGTGGGGTCGTTGGCGATCGAGTCGAGCTGGGCGGCGAGCGCCAGCATCAGCAGCACGAAGGAGGTGCAGATCGCCAGCGAGGCCAGCGAGGCGGCGAGCCGGGCGCGGCGGGTGGTGGCGAGGCGAGCGCCGAGCCCGAGCAGGCCGCCGCCCGTACCTCCACGCGGCCGGCCGCGGCCGCGAAGCTCGGCGCCGCGCAGCAGCGCCAGCGGCGGTCCACCGGCGGCGCGCCAGGCCGGCCAGGCGCTGGCCAGGGCCGGGATCGCGGCGGTGACCAGAAAGCAGGCGGCAAGCGGCAACACCAGGCCGGAGCCGGGACCGGCCTGGTTGAGCAGCGCCAGCAGACGGTCGCTCGGACCGGCGGCGAGCAGCGCGCCCGACGCCGACGCCGACCAGCGGCGGCGGGCACCGCCACGATCAGCGCCTCGAGCGCGGCGACCAGGGCGACGTGCTCGCGCGAGGCCCCGATCGCCCGCCAGACGCCGACCGCGCGCAGCCGGCGCTGGATCTCCGCGCTCGCCGACGCCGTCAACATCGCCGCCGCCGTCAGCAGCGCGATCAGCGAGAGCGCCGCCAGCAGCGCGATCACGATCCCCGCCGCCTGGTCGATCAGCACCCGCACGCCGCTGCGCGTGATCAGCGAGTCAGGCCGGTCAGGCCGTAGCTGCTCATCCGTGCCTGGACCAGCACCGCGTCGAGCTGGGCGGGGTCGCGCAGCCAGATCTGGGCAGCGTTGACTTTGCTGGCGGCCGGTGCGCCCGACAGCCGCTCGATAGGCAGCGAGCGAGACGTAGAGATGCGGCGCGGCGAGCGGGTAGGCGACGTTGTCGGGAGCGCGCGCCAGGCCGACGATCGGCAGCGGCGGCGAGCCGCCGACCTCGACCGCGTCCCCCACCCCGAGCCCCCAGGCGTCGGCGAGGCCCTGTTCGAGCACCAGGCCGCGGCTGGACGCGCCGCGGTCGGAGAGGTCGTGGCCGGCGACGATCGCGTATCCCCGCCGCCCCGGGCCGACGATCTCGACCACCCCGTTTTCGACCGACTGGCGACCGGCGCGCAGGGGAACGTCGGTGATCTCGTCGCGCAGCGAGAACGCCGCCAGGTCGGGCAGGGCCGCGATGCGGGCGCTGCACGGTGCTCGCGGGCTGGCTGTCGAAGCCGACGATCACGTCCGGCAGATCGGCTTCGGCGGCGCTGCGGTCGAACCCGGTCAGCAGACCGTAGGAGACGGTGGCGGCGACCGCCAGCATCGCCCCGACGAGGACGATGCCGACCGCGTTCAGCAGCACCCTCCCACGCCGGGCGCGGACATTCGCCCAGGCCTCGCGGAAGGAGCCGCTCACGGCCCCGGGATGCCCGTGATCTCCGGGGCGGCCTGAAGGCGACCGTCGACCAGATGCAGGACGCGGTCGGCGGCGGCCGCGGACTGCGGCTCGTGGGTGACGAGCACGACCGCCCGACCCTCCGCCGCGAGCTCGGCGAGGGTCGCCAGGACCGTCGCGGCGGAGCGCGAGTCGAGGTTCCCGGTCGCCTCGTCGGCCAGCACCAGCGCCGGGTCGTTGACCAGCGCCCGGGCGACCGCGAAGCGCTGCTGCTCGCCGCCGGAGAGCTCGTGCGGGCGGTGGCCGGCGACCGCCGCCACCCCGAGCCGCTCGATCAGCGCGGCGGCCCGCCGCGACCCGCCCGCGGGCGCGCCGGGAAGCCGCGCGGCGAGCATCACGTTCTCGGCACCGGTCAGCTCCTCGATCAGCTGGAAGGACTGGAAGACGAAGCCGATGCTGCGCAGGCGGACCCGGTTCAGCGTCCGCTCCGAGGCCCCGGCGAGCTGCTCCCCCGCAACCGCGATCTGGCCGCCGTCCGGGCGGTCGAGGCCGCCCAGCAGGTGCAGCAGCGTCGACTTGCCCGATCCCGACCGGCCGAGCACCGCGACCATCTCGCCACGCTCGACCTCGAGGTCGACGCCGCGGAGAATCTGCTGCCGCGCCCGGCCGCCGCCGACGTGCTTGACCACGCCCTGCGTGCGGAGGACCGGAGTCCGGTCCGGGGGCGCCTCAAGCCCGGCGGCGCCGGCAGCACGGCGGGAAGGCCGGATACGGCGCATCCGCCGATGGTCGCAGGCAAACGTGAAGGAAGGCTTACGTCGCGGGCCGAGCGGCGGCGGGCACCATTGGGCCGGAGCCATGGTCGAGCGCCTGGGCGGCGACGATCAGGCCGACGTGGCTGAACGCCTGCGGCATGTTGCCGAGCAGCTCTCCGGAATCGCCGCTGATCTCCTCGGCAAGCAGGCCGACGTCGTTCGCGCAGCCGGCGGCGCGCTCGAAGAGCGACCGCGCCCGCTCGGTCTCCCCTGCCTGCGCCAGGCAGGCGACCAACCAGAAGGAGCAGATGACGAAGGTTCCCTCCTCGCCAGGGAGACCATCGCCGTTCGGACCTCCCGCATTGAGATAGCGCTGGAGGAGCCCGTTCTGGGTGAGCTCGCGCTCGACCGCCTCGATCGTGGCGCCCATGCGTGGATCGGTGGCGGGCAGAAATCCGACCAGCGGCATCAGCAGGACCGACGCGTCGAGCTCGTCGGAGTCGAAGCTCTGGGCATAGGCGTTGCGCGCCTGGCTCCAGCCGCGCTCGAGGATCGCCTCCCGCAAGGCGTCGCGCTCTGCTTCCCAGGCCTCGGCATCGGCGTAGTCGCCGAGGTGCGGTGCCAGCTTGACCGCGCGGTCGAGAGCCGTCCAGCAGAGCACCTTCGAGGAGAGGTGATGGCGCGCCGGGCCGCGCATCTCCCACATACCGGCGTCCGCTTCGCGCCAGCGGCCGGCTGCCGCGTTCGCCAGCTCGGCGGCAAAGTGTTGGATCTCGGGATGGAGGTCGCCGAGGCGCTCGCGGTAGAGATGGAGCGAGTTCAAGAGCTCGCCGTAGACGTCCAGCTGGGTCTGTCGCCAGGCGCCGTTGCCAACCCGAACCGGAGCCGAGCCGCGCCAGCCGGGGAGGTGCTCGAGCTCACGCTCGGAGAGGTCGTGCTCGCCCCCGACCCCGTACATGATCTGCAGCGAGTGGTCGATTCCGTGCCCGCCACCGGCCGAGCTGGTCATGAAGGAGACGAAATTCTCGGCCTCATCGGAGCAGGCGCCGATGAAGAGGGCCTCGAGGGTGAGGCTGGCATCGCGGATCCAGGCGTAGCGGTAGTCCCAGTTGCGCTCGCCGCCGACGACCTCGGGCAGCGAGGTCGTCACCGCTGCCACCACGGCTCCGGTCGGCCGGTAGGTCATCCCCTTGAGGACGCGGGCGCTGAAGCGGACCTGCTCGCGATGGTCGCCGCTGTAGATGTCGTGCTCGTCCTCCCACGAGCGCCAGGCGAGAGCAACGTCCTCGATGCGCTTCGGAACTGAGCTCAACGCCGGGGGGTCGGCGCCGCTGCTCTCCGGCGGCGCCCAACCCAGGGCGAAGCTGAACTGCGCCTGCTCGGAAACCCTGAACCGCGCGTGCGCGGTGCTGCCATCGGCGTGAATCTCGGCGTCGGACAGGACGACGATCGCGTTTGGGCCACCAAAGGTGCGGACCCCGTCCTCGGTGGACCTCAGCAGCGGCCGCACCAGGCCGTACTCCGGTCGCGGCGCCAGCTCGAGGGCGAACTCGACGGTGCCGCTCAGCCCTTCGACCAGTCGCAGCAGCTGATGGGGCGCGTCGAGGCCGAGCGCGTGTCCACGCTGTCCTTCCTGCAACGCCATCGCATCGAGCAGGCGCGCGCTTCCCCGTGCGGTGGTGAACGTCGTCTCGAGCACCAGCGTCCCGGGCAGATACCGACGCTCCACCGCGTAGCTCTCGCTTGGGGTTATCGCCCAGTGCCCCGCATCGGGGCCTAGCAGCCGCGAGAACAGGGCCGGGCTGTCGAAACGCGGCACGCAGAGCCAGTCGATCGAGCCGTCGGCCCCCACCATCGCCGCGGAGTTGCAGTCCGACACCATCGCGTAGGAGGCGATCGGCAGTGAGCCGGTGCCGTCGCGCTCAAACGCTTCGCTGACACCGGAGTCGGTACTCACCCTCCCAGCCTCCCAGTCCGCGATGAACAGTCCGTGAACTGCCGGCAGACGTTCTCCCGGCGTAAGACTTCGCCTCTACGTTGCTTCGATGCGCCGCGCCGCCCTGCTCCTGCTCCCACTTCTCCTGATCGCCGGCTGTGGCGGCTCGGGCTCGTCTCCCTCGACGTCGCAGCCGAACACGGAGGAGTCGGCGAGTGGGCAGAGTGGCGCGGTCGCACCAGAGAGCCCACTCGAAGGCACGGTCGCCGACCCAAGCTTTGCGCCCTGGCCAGGCTTCGCCCGCAGCGCTCGACACAGCGGCGGCGCCGCGGCCATCGGTCCGCAGAGCGCCCATGTCCGCTGGCGCCGGTCGCTGGAGGGCGCCGTCGTCCCCGGACCGGCCGTCGGCGACGACGGCGTCGTCTACGCGGCCAGCAACGGCGGCGTCCTGCACGCGATCGACCTCGAGAGCGGCAACGATCGCTGGCGCTTTGACGGCGGCGGCACCTACGGCTCCGACCTCTCGACCACGCCCGCCCTGCTGCGCGACGGGACCGTGGTGTGGCCGGGCCCGCGCGACACCCTCTTTGCCCTCAGCCCCGAGGGCAAGCTGCTGTGGGAAGTGGGCCTTGCGGCCCAACCGCTCTCGCCGGCCCTGACGCCGGACGGCAGCATCGTCGTCGGCGACACGGCCGGCACCCTCGAGGAGCTCACCCTCCACGGCGCCGCCCGGCCAACCCCGAAGTGGCGCCTGCGGCTCGACGGCAGCTCCTATTCCAGCCCGGCGGTCGGCCCCGACGGCAGCGTGTACACGACGAGTGGCGACTCGCTGGTGGCCGTGCGGGACGGCAAGGAGCTGTGGCGCTACGCCTCCGGCTCCGAAAGCGAGGTCTCCCCCGCGATCGCCCTCGACGGCACGGTCGTCTTCGGCTCCAACGATCAGTACGAGTACGGCGTCTCGCCCGCCGGCAAGCTGCGTTGGCGCTACCGGATCGACACCCGCACCTACTCCTCGCCGGTCATCACCCACGACGGGCTCGCCTACTTCGGCGACAATCATGGCGTGCTGAGCACGCTCGACGCCAGAAGCGGCGCCCTGGTCTCGCGGGTCTCCGGGCTCGAAAAGCCGCCCGGGATCTGGACGGCGCCCGCGGTCGACGCCCACCACGATGTCTACTTCGGCAGCTCCAACCACATCTTCGGCTTCGACCAGGAGGGGAAGCGCCTGCTCGACGTCGAGACTGGCGGCACCGTCGACTCCTACCCGGCGCTGGCCGCCGACGGCACCCTGCTGATCGGCTCCGAAGACGGCTTCCTCTACGCGATCGGAAGCTGAGAGCGATGCCCGACTACCCGGCAATGATCGCTCCCGTCGACCACGTCGAGCCGGCGCCGCGGCGGGTCCGCGGCATGCTCGCCGGCGCGGTCGTCTTCGACACCACCCGGGCGCTGTACGTGTGGGAGTGGCCGAACTACCCCTGGTACTACGTGCCGCTGGAGGACGTCGACAGCGACCTCCTGGTCGACGAAAAGCACTCCCAGAAACGCAGTCGGGGGACGACCTGGCGCTACGGGCTGCGGGCGGGCGAGGTGGCCCGGCCCAAAGCGGCCCGGCTGCACTGCGAGGACTCGATCAAGCGCCTGGAGGGAACGGTGCGGTTCGAGTGGGACGCGCTCGACGCCTGGTTCGAGGAGGACGAGGAGATCTTCGTCCACCCCCGCAACCCTTACACCCGGGTCGACGCGCTGCGCTCGACCCGGCAGGTGCGAGTCGAGCTCGCGGGCGCCGTGCTGGCCGAGTCGGCGGCGACGGTGATGGTCTTCGAGACGGGACTGCCGACCCGCTACTACTTCGACCGCTCCGCTGTGAATTTCGAGCACCTGGAGGCCACCGACACCTCCACCCCATGTCCTTATAAGGGGCGGACCAGCCAGTACTGGTCGGTCCTGGCCGGCGGCGAGACCCACGCCGACCTCGCCTGGGGCTATGACTTCCCGACCCGGCAGCTGTTGCCGATCGCCGGGCTCGTCGCTTTCTACAACGAGAAAGTCGACGTCTTCCTCGACGGCGAGCAGCTGCCCCGGCCCGAGACCCACTTCTTCAAGTGACTCAGCCCCGCCCGGCCAGCGCGTAGCGCTCGATGTCGGCTCGCAGCGTCGCCGCGGTCACGTAGCCGCCCTCGCGGACATAGGTGCGCCGGCCCCGGCGGTCGTAGAAGATCGTCGTCGGCCAGCCCGAGCCGCCGCCGATCGCGGCGGCCTCGGCGGCGCTGTGGTCGTAGATGCTCGGGTAGTTGACGGGGTAGCGATCGAGGAACGCTTCGGCGCTGCCGCGCTCGTCCTGGGAATCGAGGCCGAGGAAGGCGACCTTGCCGCGCAGGCGCTGGCTGAGCTGCTGGAAGAGCGGGAACTCCTCCTTGCAGTTGGGGCACCAGGAGGCCCACTGGTTGACCACGACCGGGATCCCGCGCAGGGCGGCGAGCCTGGCCTCGATCGAGCCGTCGATGACCTGATTGGCCTGGGCGGCGTTCGCGGCCAGGTGCCTGGGCAGCGCCGCCAGCTCGGCCTGGGTCAGCGGCGGCGCCGATCCCGGCCCGTTGTCGACGGTGCCGCTGAGCACGACCGCCGCAACGACGGCGACGACGACCAAGCCCAGTGCGAGGGCGCCGCCGCCGCGCCGTCCTCGCCGGGCGGCCGGTTCAGGCGGCATCGAGGCCGCGCAGCAGCGCCGACATATCGCCGATCGCCTGCGCCGTGCCGCGCACGGTCCCGGTCACCTTCGAGCGCCCCGAGCGGCGGCGGTAGGAGACCGGCAGCTCGGCGATCTCCCAGCCGGCGGCGTCGGCTCGCAGCACCATCTCCAGCGGCCAGCCGCTGCGCCTGTCGCGGAGTCCCAGCTCGAGCAGCGGCGCCCGCCGCGCCGCCCGCATCGGGCCGATGTCGCGCAGGGCCAGGCCGGTGCGCCGGCGCAGCTCCAACGCCAGCACCCGGTTGGCGATCTTCGCATGCAGCGGCCAGGCGCCGGGCTCGGCCTGGCGGGCCCCGACCACGAGGCCGGCTCCCTGCTCGAGGGCGGCGACCAGACCCGGCAGCTCGCCAGGGTCGAGCGAGCCATCGCAGTCCATGAAGCAGACGACCTCCCCGTCGGCGGCGAGCAGCCCCGCGTAGCAGGCGGAACCGAAGCCGCGCCGCGGCTCCTCGACGACCGTGGCGCCCAGCTCGGCGGCGATCCGGGCGGAGCCGTCGCCGGAGCCGTTGTCGACGACGATCGGCCGGTAGCCGGCGGGCATCGCCGCCAGCACCCCCGGCAGCGCCCGCGCCTCGTCCAGCACCGGCAGGACGACGTCAGGCATGCTCGGCCCCGGCGGGCGCGGGATCGCTCCCGCCCCGTCCCGCCCGCCGCAGCCGCACCGCGTAGATCAGTGCCGAGCCGACGAAGAGGACGGCGCAGAGGCCGAGCCAGCGCGTGAGGTAGACGTCGGAGCTGAGGCCGGTGTCGTCCATGTAGTTGGCGGAGGAGAGACCGAGGATCAGCGGGAAGAAGATCAGGAAGGAGACCGCGCTCAGCATCGCCGGGATCCGCAGGTGGTTGATCGCCGGCACCCGGCGGCTGGCCAGCCACTCGTCGCTGGGCCCGACCAGGGTGCGGTGGGCGATCAGGTTGAGCGCCGAGTAGAAGGGGAAGGCGAGCATGTCGTGGAGGAGGACGGCGGCGCCGAACCAGATGAAGGTGCCGAGGGCCGAGGGACTCTGGGCGATGCGCAGGAAGCCGTAGCCGGCGAGAGCGAAGCTGGCGATCACCGCCAGCAGGTGCAGCGGCGTGTCCCCGTAGAGCGAGCGGAAGCGGGCCATCGCTCAGGCCGCCTGGAACTGCATCGAGGAGACCCACTTGGTGCAGTGGACTCCGGGCGCGGCGGGGACGATGACCCGGGCCGGGTAACCGTGGTCGAGCGAGAGGTCGGCGCCGTTGACCCGCAGCGCCAGCAAACTGCGCTCGTCCGCGATCTGACCGGAGCTGAGCGTCGCCATCCGCAGCGCCCCCCCACCCTGGAGCGATTCGACCAGGACCTCGCCGGCGTTGGCAACGCCGACCGCGGCGGCCAGATCGCGGAGTCGGACTCCGGTCCAGCGCTGCGTCGTCGACCAGCCTTCGACGCAGGCGATCGGCAGGTCATAGGTGTGCTGGGGCATCGCCAGCAGCTGCTCGCGGGAAAGCTTCGTCTTCCTGGCGCCGGCGAGCTGCAGGCGCCAGGAAGCGCCGGTCTGGGAGGGCTTGATGCGGACGCTGGCCGCGGTCTTGTTGATCTGGAAGCCGTTGGGACCGTTGTTGAGCTGGTGCCCGTGCGGGGAGAGCAGGCCGAGCGAGCGCAGCGGCCCGCCGACCGACTGCGACAGGGCGACGAAGCCCGCGCCCAGCGAGGCGGCGCCGACGGTCGCCAGCATCGCCCGCCGGGAGATCGTCGGGGCGCTCGGCTCCAGCGGCGCCGTCCTCTCCTTCTCGTAGGGCTCGGCGACGGTATGGGCGAGGTCGGCGCGCAGCGGCCGCAGCACGCCCTTTTCCTTGAAGGTCCGGTAGGCGAGCGGCAACTTGACGCTGATGTGGAGGAGGAAGGCAGCGATGAAGACGATGGCGCCGTAGTAGTGGGCGGTGAGGAAGCGGAACGGCCAGGGGTAGTAGACCTGGATGTTGAGGATGCCGGTGAAGAAGACGAAGAGGCTGCCGCCGACCAGCAGGGCAAGCGAGGCGCGCTCGAGCAGGTGGGAGATCGAGCGGATCGGCGGCCACTCGAACAGCTTCGGCATCACCGACCAGAGCTTGGCCAGAAGGATCGGCAGCGCCAGCAGGCCGCTGGCGATGTGCAGCCCCTGGGTGAAGGCGTAGAGCCAGGACGGGCTGGTCGGCCAGGAGAAGAAGTAGAGATTGATGCCGATGCCGCCGTCGGGCAGCAGCGAGTTGTTGCCGAGGCCGGGGTTGTAGGCGGCCTGGGAGAGGAAGCCGGTGACGGCGCAGACGAGGATCAGCGGCAGCAGCGCCGAGCCCAGCAACGAGGTCAGCCAGGGACCGCGCAGGGGGCTGCGCCAGAACTGCGGCCGGGTCGGCCCGGGCGGCGGCTCCTCGGGGAGCTTGGGCGGGCGCAGCTTCACCGCCGCTCCTCCCGCGGTGAGATGCGCTCGATCTGACCGCCCGCGTTGCCGGCGACGAAGACGTTGCCCGAGCGCGGGTCGACTTCGACTGAGTTGGGCTGGCGCACGGTGGTGTAGGTCGCGACCCGCCGCGGCCGCTCGGCGGCGATGTCGTACTCGGCCAGCCGGTTGCTCGCGGTCAGGGTCACCCAGAGACGCTGGCGGCGCACGTCGACGGCGAGCCCATAGGGGGCGCCGGAGGCCGGGGCGGTCGCGACCTGCCGCGGCTCCGGGCCGATCCGGTACTCGCGGACGAGGTCGCCCTGGGTGTCGGCGACGAAGGCGTCGTTGCCGTAGCCGACGATGTGGGTCGGGCCGATTCCGGCCGAGGTGGCGCCCAACGGCTTCAGGGCATGGGCGTCGTAGACCTGGAGCACCCGCTCGGCAACGGCGATCAGGGCGACGTAGCGGTTGCCGGCCGCGGCGATCCCGCCCGGCTGCACCGGCGCGGAGAGGGTGGCGACGTCGCGGCCGCCGCGCAGGACCGAGACCTGGTCGGAGTGCTCATCGGCGACGAAGACCGAGCCGGCAGCGGACGCCGCATCGTGCGGGTGATTGCCGACCGTCGTGGTCGCGACGACGCCGCGCCGGGACGATACCTCGAGCACGGCGTTGGCCGCCTCGGCCGGGACGACCACGGCGGTCCCCGAAGGCGAGAGCGCGAGGTGGCGAGGGGGTGCCGGCAGGGCGACGCGCCGCTTGACCGCGAGCGTGCGCGGGTCGACGAAGGCGAGCTGGCTCGGGTTGCGCAGCCCCACCGCCAGCAGGCCAGCGGCGGGAACGAAGACCATCCCCTCGGGCATTTCCCCGACCGGTGCCACCACGCCGGTGGCGCGAGCCCGCGTTGGCGGCGAGTCGGCCGGCTCGGCCGCGCGGGGGAACTCGGCTGCCTTCCCGCACCCCACCGCGAACGCCGCGAGGAGAAAGAGAGCGCACGCAGAGAGGGCGGGACTCACGTCGCGAGTCTCGCACTCGACCATGAACAGTCTGTGAACTGGTTCACCGGCAGTTCATCCCTGCCTTCTAACCTGCGCCGGTGCCCGGCCGCGTACTCCTCACCGGCGGAGCCGGCTTCATCGGCTCCCACGTCGTCGACCTCCTGGTCGAGGGCGGCCGTGAGGTGCGCGTGCTCGACTGCTTCCACCCCGCCGCCCACCGCGAGCGGCCCGCCTATCTGAACCCCGGCGCCGAGCTGATCGTCGGCGACGTCACCGACCCCGACACCCTCGCCGGCGCGCTGGAGGGCGTCGACGCGGTCTGCCACCAGGCGGCGATGGTCGGCCTCGGCGTCGACTTCACCGAGGCCCAGGACTACGTCAGAGACAACGACCTCGGCACCGCCCGGCTGCTCTCCGCCCTCGCCGCCAGGAGCTTCCGCGGCGCCCTCGTCCTCGCCAGCAGCATGGTCGTCTACGGCGAGGGCGGCTATGAGTGCCCCAACCACGGCGCGGTGCGGCCGGCGCCGCGCGGCCGCGAGGACCTGGAGAGCGGCCGCTTCGAGCCCCCCTGCCCCGTCTGCGCCGAGCCGCTGGCGCCGCGGCCGATCTTCGAGGACGCGCCGCTGGAGCCACGCAGCGTCTACGCCGCAACCAAGCTCCACCAGGAGCACCTCTGCGGGCTCTTCGCCCGCGAGCAGGAGGGCGTCCGCTACGTGGCCCTGCGCTACCACAACGTCTACGGGCCGCGGATGCCGCGCGACACCCCCTACGCCGGCGTCGCCAGCATCTTCCGCAGCGCCCTCGCCGCCGGCCGGGCGCCGGCGGTCTTCGAGGACGGCCGCCAGCTGCGCGACTTCGTCCACGTCGCCGACGTCGCCCGCGCCAACCTCTTGGCGCTCGACCCCGGGTGCGAGGCGAGCGGCGCCTTCAACGTCGCCAGCGGCAGCCCGCGGACGCTCGGCACGATGGCCGACCTGCTCGCCGGCGCCGCCGGGCCGCAAGCCCCCGCGCCGCGCGTGACCGGCGAGTTCCGGCTCGGCGACGTCCGCCACGTCTTCGCCGACGCCGGCAAGGCCCGCTCCGAGCTCGGCTTCGCCGCCGAGATCGACCTCGAGGCGGGCATGCGCGAGTTCGCCACCGCCCCGCTGCGCTGACTCACCACTTGGTGAAGAGCAGGACCTCGATCACCAGCGCCTGGGCGGTGAGAAAGCCGAGCATCGCCGGCAGGCGCTCGGCCCGCAGCGAGCGCGCCGCCGCCAGGCAGGCGAAGGGCACCAGGAAGAGCCAGATCCGCTCGGTCTCGGCCTTGGTGTAGCCGGCGATGACCGAGACCACGATCACCGCGGCGAGGGCGAGCGCCGTCGCCTCGCCGCGGGCCAGCGAGCGGGCGGCGAACCAGGCCACCGGGCCAAGCATGACGATGAACGCCGCCGGCGAGCCGAAGAAGTAGAAGAGATAGGGACGCAGGTGGGCGATCCCTTCGCGGTAGCGAGCGTCGGTGGCGCGGATCGCGGCGAAGAGGTCGAAGCCGGCGATGAGGTCGAGCGCCAGGTAGAAGGCGACGAGGCAGGCCGCGCAGATCAGCGCCAGGCGCAACGCCGGCCGCAGCCCCTCGCGGCGCCAGCGCACGATCGCCGACCAGGCCCCCACCGCCAGCAGCGCGTAGGAGAAGAACGAGGCCAGGGCCAGGGCGATCGCGCCGGCGCCGACCACCAGCCATCGCTTGGAGAGCAGGCAGGCGGCGGCAAGCACGCCGAGGGTCGCGTAGAGGGCGTCGGCGGAGGTCGCGCCGTAGAGCAGCGAGGTCGGGACGAAGACGAACAGCAGCGCCGCCATCCGCGCCGTCGACTCGGTCGAAGAGCTCACGGCCGAGCGCGTAGAGCGCCGGCGTCGCCAGCGCCCCCACCCCGATCGTCAGCGCCGCCATCCCCTGCGGCGGTGTCGATGCCGAGGGCGTTGAGAGTGAGCAGCAATCCCGGCGGGTGTCCGGCCGCGTGGACCGGCAGGGTCGGGACCAGGGATACGTAGCGCTCGAGGAACGCCCCGGCCCCATCGCTGAGCTGGCCCAGCGCCGGCAGGTACTCGGTCCGCCCCTCCCCCACCCGGCCGATCACGAAGTCCGCGTAGAGGGCGTGGGGACCGCCGCGGACGACGTTGAGTGCCAGGCGCGAGGCCAGGGTCAGCCCGAACAGGGCCAGGCCGAACCAGGCCGAGCCGATCTGCGACCGAAACAGCCACCGTGCCGCCAGGAGCGCGACCCCAAGGACGACGACACCCACCAGCGCCCAGCTCGAGAGCGCCGGCCGCAGGATCAAGGTGAGCGGCTGCGCCGGGGCTCCCCAGTAGACCCCGAAGAGCTTCGCGGTCAGCCCGACCGCGATCGTCGCGACCGTCGCCGCGACGATCAGGGCGGGAATCCAGTCGCTCCGCCGCCGCGCTTGGATCAGGGAAGCCAAGAGGTGCGCTCGCGACGCAGACTCGCGAACCAGCGCTGCCGGGTCGACCAGAGATCGTCCATCCTCAACCCGACCGTAGCGGCCAGCGGCTCGATCGCGTCGGCGCCGACCCAGGCCCAGGGGATCCAGTCGCTGACGTCACTCGGCCCCTCCAGGCGCAGGCGCAGGGTCCGGGTCTCGGCCAGCGGCGGCTCCAGCTCGACCAGGACAGACCCGCCTGGCCGCAGCAGCTCGGCGACCCTGGTCAGCAACCGCTCGGGGTCGCCGCCGATGCCGATGTTGCCGTCGAGCAGCAGAGCGGTATTCCACTCCTCGCGCTCGCTGAGGTCGAAAACCGAGCCCGCGATCACCACGGCGCCGCGCTCACGGGCGATCGCGGCCGCGCCGGCGGAGATCTCCACCCCGACCGCCTCGACGCCGCGGCGTCGCAACGCGACAACATGGCGGCCGGCGCCACAGCCGATGTCGAGCACCGGCCCGCTCGCCCGTCGCAGCAGCTGCTCCTCGTCGTCGGGAGCGCGTTGCAGCCAGCGCTCGATCGGCAGCCGCCGGCGCGAGCCGTCGTCACCGACGGCGTGGATATGTGCTGGCTCGGGCGTCGTGCGACCGGCGTCGAGGCCAAGCTCGTAGACCGCTGTGGCGCTCGGCAGGGTCAGCTCGTGCACAGGCTCGGCTCCAAAGCGCGGACGGCAGCCGCGAAGCGGCCCAGCGGCTGCTCGGCGGCGACGCTGCGAGCGTCATCCATGTGGTCGACGTCGCGCAGCGGTGGCAGATCGCGGACCCTGAGCCCCAGCCGCTGCAGCTGGGCGCGCTGGCAGGCACCGGTGCGAGAGCTGCTCATCGGCACTCCCGCGAAGACGTCGGGGTCCGGCCTGCGCAGGCCGATCGCCCAGTAGCCACCGTCCTCGGCGAGCCCCAGCACCGCGTCGGTGCCCGGCCGCTCGAGTTGCGCAAGCGCCTCCCCGAGCAGGTCCGGGCGGACCTGCGGGGTGTCCATGCCGATCAGCAACGCCGGTCCATCGCTGTGGGAGAAAGCCGCGGCCAGGCGCTCGCCCAGGCCACCCGCGCACTGGGGGACGACCTCGAAGCCATCCGTCCTCAAGGCCCTGGGCGATCCCTCCAGGACCAGCGTGCGTCGCTCGCACGGAGTCTTGGCGACGGCGTCGAGGGTGTCGGCCAGAGCCGCCTCGGCGAGGCCCGCGGCCTGCTCGGGAGTGCAAGGCGGACAAAGGCGGGTCTTCGAGCGACCGGGGACAGGCGCCTTTGCGATTACGAGCAGATGAGTCAAGAGGCTCCGCAGTCTCTCCGTCAGATGTGACAAATCGCTTACGGCGCAATCGGGCACAGGTGGGACGTATTAGTTTCGTAAGAACTTGCCTATACGTTGCCTAGGCAATGACGAAGACGAAGACGTTCGGCATGGGCGAGGCGGCCAAGAAGCTCGGGGTGAGCACCGACACCCTGCGGCGCTGGGATCGTTCGGGCAAGCTGAGGACGACCCGGGACGAGCGCAATCGCCGGCGCGTGCCGGTCTCCGAGGTGGAGCGCCTGCGTGACGCGCCCGCCCGCCACGCCACCGGCGACACCTTCTCCGCCCGCAATCGCTTCCCCGGCGTGGTCCGCTCGGTCGAGGCCGACGGGGTGATGGCGCTGGTCGAGATCGAGGCCGGCCCGCACCTGGTCACCGCCGCGATCACCCGCGACTCGGTCGAGGAGCTCGGCCTGGCCCCGGGAGTCAAGGCGACGGCAACGGTCAAGGCGACCTCGGTCATGGTTCAAGGAGGGCACTGATGAGGCGCGCCCCACTCGCCCTTCTGGCGGCGACCGCGCTCGCGGCGGCAATCCTTGCCGGCTGCGGCAGCGGCGATGGAGACACGGCGGGCGCCACTGGCAGCGGGACTCTGATCGTTCTCGGTGCCTCGTCCCTGACCGAAGCGGTGACCAAGTACGGCGAATGCTTCGAGGGCGCGAAGGTCAAGCCCTCCTTCGCCGGCTCCGACGAACTCGCGGCGCAGATCCAGCAGGGTGCGAAGGCCGACGTCTTCGCCTCCGCCGACACCGACTACCCGGCCGAACTCTTCAGCGAAGGCCTGGTCGAAAAGCCGCGGGTCTTCGCCGCCAACGAACTGGTGATCGCGGTCCCGGAAGGACAGCGATATCATCGAGCCTCGCCGACCTCGCCAAGCCCGGCGTCAAGCTCGTCATCGGCGACCCGAGCGTCCCGGTCGGCGCCTACACCCGCACCGTGCTCGGCCGTCTGCCGGCGGCCGAAGGCAAGGCGATCCTGGCCAACGTCCGTCTCCGAAGAGACCGAGGTCAGCTCGGTCGTCGCCAAGCTCGAACAGGGCGCCGCCGACGCCGGCTTCGTCTACGTCACCGACGAGAAGGGCGCCGAAGGACTGAAGGCTGCCCCAATCCCGCCGAAGCTGCAGCCGGATGTCGACTACGCCGCGGCGGTGGTCAAGTCCAGCGACGACAAGGCCGCCGCCAAGGAATTCGTCGACGGCTTGATCGACGGCGAAGGCGCCGGAAGACCTGCGCCGGGCGGGCTTCCTGCCGCCCGCCGTGAGGCGGTCGCTGGTTCGCGACGGTCGCTGTCGCTCGCCGCGATCCTCGACGCTCGCCTTCCTGCTCGATCCCGGTCATCGCCGTCTTCGCCAACGTCGGTCCCGGCCGGCTGGTCGACGCGCTCGGCGAGGAAAGCGCGCAGCGAAGCGCTGCTGCTGAGCCTGAAGACGACGCTGATCGCGCTGGCGATCGTCGATCGTCGTCGGCACGCCCGCCGCCTACCTGCTGGCCGCGCGTGACTTCCCCGGCCGCTCGCTGGTGCTGACCGCGATCGAGCTGCCGCTGGTGATGCCGCCCGGCGGTCGCCGGGATCGCGCTGCTGGCCGCCTTCGGCCCGAACGGGATCCTCGGCGGGCTGATCGACTCGACGCCGGGATCGAACTCGTCTTCCAGACCGCGGGCGTCGTCGTCGCCCTCGTCTTCGTCTCGGCGCCGTTCTTCCTGCGCCAGGCGATCGCCGCCTTCGCCGCGATCGACGGCCGGCTGCTGGAGGCGGCGCGAACCCTCGGCGCGGGGCCGTTCCGGGCCTTCGCCACCGTTGCCGTCCCGAGCGCCCGCGGCGGGCTCGGCTCCGGCGTCGCGCTCGCCTGGGGCCGGGCGCTGGGCGAGTTCGGCGCGACGCTGCTCTTCGCCGGCTCGCTGCAGGGCGTGACGCGGACGGCGCCGCTGGCGATCTTCTCCGCCTTCGGCGAACCGGGCGGCTTCGTCTCGGCGCTGGCGCTCTCGGCGGTGCTGATCCTGGTCTCGGCGGCGCTGCTGCTCGGGGTCAAGCTGCTCGGCGGCGATCGGCCGATGGAAGGGGCGACGCGACTATGAGCGGGCTGCTGACGGCGCAAGTGGCGACGCCGCTGCGCGGCTTCGACCTCGAGCTCGAGCTGAACGCCGCGGCCGGCGAGCCGCTGGCCCTGGTCGGTCTCTCCGGCGCCGGCAAGACGAGCCTGCTGCGGGTCGATCGCCGGGCTGCTGGCGGCGCGGTCGGGTCGGGTCGAGCTCGGCGACCAGGTCTGGCTGGACACCGAGCGCGGCGTCGACCTGCCCGCCGAGCGGCGCGGCTGCGGCTTCCTCTTCCAGGACTACGCGCTGTTCCCGCGGATGAGCGCCTGGCGCAACGTCGCCTATGGGATCGAGGGCCGCGGCGCCGAGCGGCGAGCGGCGGCGATCGCGATGCTCGAGCGCTTCGGGGTCGGCGCCCTCGCCGAGGCCCGGCCGTCCTCGATGTCGGGCGGGGAGCGCCAGCGGGTCGCGCTGGCCCGGGCCCTGGCGGCGCGACCGCGGGCGCTGCTGCTCGACGAGCCGCTCGCGGCACTCGACAGCTCGACCCGCCGCGAGGCGCTCGCCGAGCTGCGCGGCGTCTTCGCCGAGACTCGGGGCGCCGGTCGATCCTCGTCACCCACTCCTTCGAAGAGGCGGCGCTGCTGGCGGGCGACGCTGGCCGTCATCGACCGCGGCGGGATCGTCCAGCGCGGGACCGCGGCCGAGATCTCGGCCCGGCCCGCCTCCCCCTTCGTCGCCGACTTCACCGGCGCCGCCGTGCTGCGAGGCGAGGCCGCGGCGGATGGCGAGCTGACGCTGGTCCAGCTCGAGGGCGGCGGCGAGGTCCGCAGCAGCGACCGCGCCCGCGGGCCGGTGGCGATCAGCGTCTTCCCCTGGGAGATCTCGCTGGAGCCGCCCGGCCCGCGACCCGCGGACTCCGTCCGCAACCGGGTCGAGGGGGAGATCGCCTCGATCGTCAGCGTCGGCAACAGGGTCCGCATCGGCCTCAAGATCCCGCAGCTGCTCAGCATCGAGATCACCGGCCAGTCCGCGGCGGCGATGGGCCTGCGGACCGGCGATCGGGCGACGGCGGCGTGGAAGGCGACCGCGACGCGGCTGATCCCGTTGCGGTGACCGGCTAGGCTCGAACCGAGGTGAGATGTCCCGCCAAGAGCTGACCGGACTCGAGCGGGCGCGTGAGATCGTCCTCGAACGAGCGACCCCACTCGCCGACGAGCCGGTACCGCTGGACGACGCCCTTGGCCGGACCCTGGCCGAGGAGGCAGCAAGCGCCGAGCCGGTGCCGGGCTTCGACAACTCGACCATGGACGGCTTCGCGCTTCGCGCCGATGACACCGCCGGGGCACAGCCGACGTCGCCCGTGGAGCTGCGAGTCGCGGGCGAGTCGCGGGCCGGGCATCCGGCCGGCACGGCCCTGGCGCCGGGAGAGGCGTTTCGGATCTCGACCGGCGCCGCGATCCCCGCCGGCGCCGATGCCGTGGTCCCGGTCGAGGAAACGCTCTCCGAGAACGGGCGGGTGCGGGTTCAGGCAGAGGTACGACCCGGAACCTTCATCCGCCGCGCGGGCGAGGACATCGCGGCTGGCGCGACCGTGCTCGGGCCGGGCGCGCACCTGGGTCCCGCCGAGCTGGGCGTGCTCGCCTCGCATCGGCCAGGTTGCCCCACGCTGCCACCGGCGCCCGCGGGTCGCGGTGCTGACCAGCGGCGACGAGCTGCTGGCCCCCGGTGCGCCGGCACGGCCGGGGGCGTGCGGGACTCCAACGGCCACTCGGTCCCCGCCCTGGTGCGGGCGGCCGGGGCCGAGCTGACAAGCGTCGACACCGTTGCTCGACGAGCCCGGCGCGACGCGGGCGGCGATCGAGCCGATGCTGGAGGCCGACGTGGCCGTGATCTGCGGCGGCGTCTCGGTCGGCGAGCACGACCACGTCAAGGGGGCGCTGGCAGAGCTTGGCGTCGAGCAGGTCTTCTGGGGAGTGGCGCTGCGGCCCGGCAAGCCGACCTGGTTCGGCAGCCGCGGCGAGACCCTCGTCTTCGGCCTGCCCGGCAACCCGGTCTCGGCGATGGTCACCTTCCTGCTGCTGGTGCGGCCGGCGCTGGCGGTTCTGAGCGGCGCCCACCCGGAGCGGACGCGGACGACGGCGATCCTCGACCGCGACTACGAGAAGCAGCCCGGCCGCGCCCACGCGGTCCGCTGCTCCCTCGAGTCTGCGTGAGGACGGCTGGCACGCCGAGCCGGCCCCTCGCCAGGGCATCCCACATCCTCACCTCGATGCTCGGCGCCGACTGCCTGGCGATCGCCTCCGCCGCGAGCGGCTCACTGCGGGCAGGCCAGCGGGTCGAGGTCGAGTTATCGAATCGTCACATTTCGCACCTAGCATGAGCAGAGTGAACGTCCGCGTCCGTCTCTTCGCGATCCTTCGGGAACAGGCCGGCAGCGACTCGCTGCAGATCGAGCTGGACGAGGGCGCAACCGTCGCCGACGCGCTGGCGCGGCTCGGCACCGACCCCTCGCTGGGAGACCTGCTGGCGCGGCTGCCGGTGCAGATGGCGGTCAACCGCGACTACGCCGGCCCGGACACGCCGCTGCGCGCCGAGGACGAGCTGGCGCTGATCCCGCCGATCAGCGGCGGCGCCGGCGAGGTGCACGCCCGCATCAGCGACGAGCCACTCTCGCTGGAGGCGCTCTCGCGGGGAGTCGGAAGGCCCGGCGCCGGTGCGATCGTCAGCTTCCAGGGCGTCACCCGCGAGGTCGAGCGCCTCGACTACGAGGCCTATCGCGAGATGGCCGAGCAGCGGCTGGCCGAGATCCTCGACGACTGCCTCGAGCGCCACGGCCTCGAGGCGATCGCCGCCGAGCACCGGGTCGGCCCGGTCGCGCTGGGCGAGCCAGGCGTGATCGTCGCCGCCTCCGCCGCCCACCGCGACGAAGCCTTCGCCGGCGCCCGCGAGGCGATCGACCGGATCAAGGCCGAGGCGCCGATCTGGAAGCGCGAGCTCGAGGCCGGCGGCGAGTCGCGCTGGGTCGACGGAGAAGCTGCGCCCAGCGAGGGGCTCACCGCGGAGCGAATTCCGTGAGCGACCACGGCCTCACCCATCTCGACGAGCGAGGGGCGGGCGCGGATGGTCGACGTCGGCGCCAAGGAGATCAGCGAGCGCCGGGCCGTGGCGCGGGCGCGGCTGCGGATGTCGCCAGCCACCGCGCGGGCGGTCGAGGCCGGCGACTCCCCCAAGGGCGAGGTGCTGGCGGTCGCTCGGCTGGCCGGGGTGCAGGCGGCGAAGCAGACCGGAACGCTGATCCCGCTCGCCCACCCGCTGCCGCTCACCTTCGCCGACGTGACGGCGCGCGTGGACGCCGATGCCGGGCTGGTCGAGCTTGTCGCCGAGGCGCGCACGGTCGCCCGCACCGGGGTCGAGATGGAGGCGATGACCGCCTGCGCGGTGGCGGCGCTGACCGTCTACGACATGGTCAAGGGCCTCGAGCGCGGGGTCGAGATCGAGCAGGTGGTGCTGCTCGAGAAGAGCGGCGGGCGCAACGACTGGCGGCTCGAAGACGACGACTCCGGGCCGGGCTGAGGCGACGATGCGGGCCGCTTTGATCACGATCAGCAGCTCCCGCTCCCGCGGTGAGGGCGAGGACGAGAGCGGCGAGCGACTGGCCGCGCTCGCAACCGGGCTGGGCGCCGAGATCGCCGGCCGCGACCTGGTCGCCGACGACCGCGAGCTGATCGCGCAGCGCCTTCGCCACTGGGCCGACGAGGAGCGGTGCGATCTCGTCCTGACCAGCGGCGGCACCGGCTTCGCCCCCAGCGACGTCACCCCGGAGGCGACCGGCGACGTGATCGAGCGCCAGGCGCCGGGGCTCGCCGAGGCGATGCGCGCCGCCTCCCGCCCCCACACGCCGAACTGGATGCTCTCCCGCGCCGCTCGCGGGCATCCGTGGCTCGACCCTGATCGTCAACTTCCCCGGCAGCCCCCGCAGCATCGAGGAGTGCGGAGCGGCGATCGCGGCGGTCCTCCCCCACGCCCTCGATCTGCTCGCCGGGCGTACCCCGGCCCACCAGTGAGCCTGAAGGACGCCCACGGGCGCACCATCTCCGACCTGCGCGTCTCCGTCACCGACCGCTGCAACCTGCGCTGCCAGTACTGCATGCCGGCCGAGGGGATGCCCTGGCTGGAGCGCGAGGAAATCCTCGACTTCGACGAGATCGAGCGCTTGGTCAGACTCATGGTCGGCCTCGGGATCGAGGACGTGCGCCTGACCGGCGGCGAGCCACTGGCCCGCCGCGACTTCCCACTGCTGGCAAAGCGCCTGGCCGCGATCGAGGGTATCCGCGACCTCTCCCTGACCACCAACGGGGTCATGCTCGCCGCCCAGGCCGAGGCTCTGGTCGGCGCCGGGATCGACCGGTTCAACGTCTCACTCGACTCGCTGTTGCGCGAGCGTTTCGCCGAGATCACCCGCCGCGACGTCCTCGATCGCGTGCTGGAGGGCCTCGACGCGATCGCCGCCTTCCCGGAGACCGGCCCGATCAAGGTCAACGCGGTGCCGTTGCCGGGGTTCTCCCAGGAGGATGCCCGGCGTTTCTGCGAGCTGGCCCGTCAGCGCAACTTCCAGGTCCGCTTCATCGAGTTCATGCCCCTCGACGGCGACCGCGCCTGGACCCCGGACCGCGTCCTCAGCGGCGCCGAGGTGCGGGCGATGATCGAGGCTGAGCACCCCCTCCGCGAGCTGCCGCGCGAGGCCCACGCCACCGCCCGCGTCTTCGCCTTCGCCGACGGCGAGGGCGAGATCGGCTTCATCAATCCCGTCTCCGAACCCTTCTGCGCCGACTGCAACCGGCTCCGCCTCACTGCCGAGGGCAAACTCAGAACCTGCCTCTTCTCGCAGTTCGAGACCGACCTCCGCGCCCCCCTCCGCGCCGGCGCCGACGACATCGAGCTGGAGCGGATCGTCCGCAATGCCGTCTGGCGCAAGGAGCTCAAACACCACATCAACGAGCCCGGCTTCCGGCCGCCGGCGCGCACGATGAGCGCGATCGGCGGCTGAACCCATCAAACCCGAACACAAGGAGACACCCTCATGGCCGTAAAACTAGGACTGCTCGCTCTGCTCGAGGCAAAGCCCGGCAAGGGCGAGGATCTCGCCGCCTTCCTGGAAAGCGGCCGCGAGCTCGCCGTCGCCGAGGAGGGGACCGTCACCTGGTACGCCTTCAAGCTGAGCGACACCAGCTACGGCATCTTCGACAGCTTCGAGACCGAGGAGGCGCGCCAGGCCCACATCGAGGGTGAGATCCCGAAAGCGCTCGGCCAAGTAGGCGACGACCTGCTCGCCGCCGCCCCGGACATTCGCCCGGTAGATGTGCTGGCCGTTAAGTAGTCGACTGAGGGGCCGGGGGCGGACTCGGATCGGGGCCTGAGACGGCAGCGGGAGCGGGAATCAACTTGATCCGCTCCTGCTTGCGAACGAGACAGCGCGGGCAGTTCTCCGGCGCTCCCAACGATGAGATTTTGAGCCGGCAAGCCGGGCACTGGAGATCCTCGACTTCAGGACGCCCGCCGCTCGCGTAATCGTCGATCACGACCTCAAGATAGCGGCGTTTGGGTGCAGGTCATACTCGGAGCGCTATGCACGACCAACTGCCGCGCGCCGGTCGAAAGTAATCCGTGGACATCAGCTTCGGCCAGGCTCTATTGCTGTTCGGCGGCCTGCTCGCTGCCGTGGCGGCGCTCTCGGGGGTGATGCGAGGGACGGTGCTCTCGGCCTCCGTTCTCTCGGTCGGGTTGGGCATCCTCCTCGCCGCAACCGGCGTCGTCCATGTCGACGCCACCGATCCGGCGATCATCGAGTTGATCGAGCTGGCCCTGGTCCTGACCCTCTTCTCCGACGGGATGTTCGTCGAGCGCGAGCTGCTGAGCCGCCACTGGAGCCCGGTGGCGCGGGCATTGGTGATCGCAATGCCGATCACGATGGCGCTGCTGGCGCTGGCGGCGAAGGTCCTGTTTCCCGAGCTCACCTGGGCAGAGGCGTTCCTGCTCGCCGCGGTGCTCTCGCCGACCGATCCGGTCATCACCTCGGCGGTCGTCACCTCGCGGCTGGTCCCGGCCTCCGTGCGCCACACGCTCAACCTGGAGTCCGGCCTCAACGACGGGCTGGCGCTTCCCTTCGTCCTCTTCTTCCTGGTCCTCGCCAGTCCCGGTGGTGACGCCGCCACCGAAGCCGCCAAGTTGGTCGGCCAGGCCGCTGTCGGCGCCGCGATCGGCATCGGTCTGGGAATGGTGGCTGGACGGCTGCACCATCACCTACCGGGCGGCGGGCTGACCTCGCGCTATGAGGGCATCTACGCGATCGGCTTCGCCCTGGTCGCCTTCGGCCTCGCCGACGTCACCTGGGGCAACGGGCTGATCGCCGCCTTCGTCTGCGGGATCGCGATGGCCGCCAGCCAGCGCAAGGTGCCAGACGGCTTCGTCGAGTTCGCCGAGAACACCAGCGCGATCCTCCAGGTGCTGACCTTCTTCGTCTTCGGCGGCCTGATCGTCGCCACCGGCTTCCACCACAGCATCCCGCCGCTGATCCTCTTCGTCCTCTTCGCCCTGATCGTCGCCCGCCCCGCGGCGGTGCTGATCTCCTTTCTGCGGACCGGCATCCCCAGCTCGGAGAAGCGGTTCATGGCCTGGTTCGGGCCCAAGGGCGTGGCCTCGATGCTGTTCGCCCTCTTCGTCCTCAAGTCCCGGGTGGACGACGGTGGCCTGATCTTCGACGTCGCCTCGATCGTGATCATCGCCTCGATCGTCGCCCACGGTCTCACCGACACGGTCGGCGCTCGCTGGATGGCTCACCGCTCTGGGGTGGACCCCGAAGGCGAGCCGGGCTAAAGCCCGGTTGGCTTCGACTTCAGTACAAGGAGACAGAGGTCGTCGCGGATCGGCCCATCGGCCCACTCCGTGATCGCTTTCTCGGCTTGCCCGGCCAACGCCTGAGCCGGCAGGCTGACCAGCGGCGCGAGCAGCTGGGAGAGACCGCAGAGACCAAGTAGCTCTCCCTCCCGGCGGACGTCGGTGGCGCCGTCGGTGTAGGCGAGCACGCCTTCTCCGGCCGCCAATGTGATCTCGGCGTTGGTCAAATCGAGATCGTGGTTGGAGCCGAGGAGAAAGGTCGGGCCTACGGGCGCCAGCTCATCGAGACCGGGCAGGCGTAACGGCGGGGGATGGCCGGCCACCGCCCACGAGAGGCGGGCATCCTGGGACTGGAAGCGCAGGCATACCGCGCTGACCAGCTCGTGCTCCTCGCCTGGTCGCCCGACGAGCGCCCTGTTGGTCAGCATCAAGAGCTCGGCCGGATCGCTGGTGTTAGCGGCGTAGGCGGCAAAACGGGTCCGGATAAAGGTCGCCAGGCGGGCGGCGTCGGGGCCATGGCCGACGACGTCGCCGACGATCACGACCGTCGAGTCGTCGGGGCCGTTGGTAAGCAGGAAGAAATCCCCCGAGACCCCGTACTCAGACGGCACGAAGGCGGTGCCGACATCGACACCCGGCAGCTCTGGCAGTGCCGAGGGGGTCAACGCGGCACGGATCGTGTCCAGTTCCTCGGCGGAATGCTCGAGCACGATCAGCCGCTCCCGCAAGAACGAGACGACCGCCGCAATAGCGACGAAGGCGATCAGCCGCACCGCGAATGCAGCGCCGAAGTCCGAAACGGGCTGGATCAGATCGCCGGTGATGTAGAGGGCGGCACAGGCGGCGACGGCAACCGCGGCCGCTCGCCGCCCGAACCACCAGGCCGCGAGACCGATCGGCACGAGGTAGAAGAAGCCGATCCCCGCGTTGGCGCTGACGTCCGTGGCGATCCAAACAACGAAGACAACCAGCGCGAGCGCACACAGCCAGGCGATTCGGGCGGCGTCGGACATGCTCCCTGACATCGCGATGACCCTATCTGCGCGGCGGAGTGCTTAGGCGGGCGGGTCCGATCGCGCTGCAGGATCGGGGACCGGGTTCTCCCTCTCCCGATCGCTCAACAGTTCAAAGGCGCCACCGCAGTCTGGACAGCCTCCCGTGATCGCGGCCAACATGCCTGGACCGTCCATCGTCACGAACCAGCGACCACACCCTTCGCAGGCGATCCGATCCAGTCCTTCCCACTCGGGAACTTCGACCTGTCGGTCACGGTGTGCTGATTTCTTCAAGCTCATTCACACCCGATCCTAACCCGCAAGAACAGAGGCTCTCCGGCCCCCGGCGCCGCACCATAGGATCGACCACCGTGATCGCCATGGGCGCCCCCCGCACCAGAACCGATCCTTTGTGATCCTCGTCGCGGATCTGAACCCTTGATCCACGTCGACACCGAGTCGTTCTTCGTGATCGTCTCGGTCGCGGCCCTCGCCTCGGTCACTGTCGCCCTGGCGCCGCGTCGCTTCGCGGCTCCGGTTGTGGTCGTCGAGATCGGCCTCGGGATCATCGTCGGCCCCCAGGTCCTTAGCCTCGCCACGACCGACAGCTTCATCGATTTCTTCTCCAACCTCGGGCTGGGGATGCTCTTCTTCTTCGCCGGCTATGAGATCGACTTCGAGCGCATCCGTGGAGCGCCGCTGGAGCTGGGGGGTATCGGCTGGGTGCTCTCGGTCGTCCTCGCCTTCGGCATCGGCGGCGTCCTCGCCGCGGTCGGCGTCATCGACTCCTTCCTCTACACCGGCGCGGCGATGGCAACTACGGCGATCGGGACGCTGATCCCGATCCTCCGTGACAGCGGTGAGCTGAAGACGCGCTTTGGTACCTACCTGCTGGCCGCCGGGGGCGTAGCCGAGTTCGGGCCGGTACTGCTGATCACCCTCTTTCTCTCAACCGACCACCCATTGGAAGAGGCGGTGATCCTGATTGCCTTCGTGGCGCTCGCGATCGGCGTCGCCTTGGCCTCGATCGGCCTCGCCTGGCGCGGCTGGCCTGCCCTGGAGCGCACCCTGGAGACGAGCAGCCAGCTCGCGGTGAGGGTGACGGTCGTCCTCGTGTTCGGCCTTGTCCTGCTGGCGAGCAAGATCGGCCTCGACGTGCTGCTCGGCGGCTTCGTCGCCGGTCTGATCACCCGCGCCGCACTTCAGGGGCATGAGCTCAAAGTCTTCGAGTCGAAGCTGACCGCGGTCGGCTTCGGCTTCTTCGTACCTTTCTTCTTCGTCACCAGCGGCATCGCCTTCGACCTCGACGCACTCGGCTCGGTCGGGGCGCTGGCGAAGCTGGTGATGTTCTTTGCGCTGTTCCTGGTGGTGCGCGGCGCACCAGCGCTGCTGCTCTACCGCAAGGTCTTCGATCGACGCGACCGTGGCGCCCTCGCCTTCTACTCGGCCACCGAGTTGCCATTGGTGGTCGCGATCACGACGATCGCCATCGAGGCCGGACACATGAAAACCTCGACCGCCGCCGGGCTGGTCGGGGCAGCCATGCTTTCGACCCTGGTCTTCCCGTTGGCGGGCGCAGCCCTGCGCACGAGTTCCAGCCTTCAGCCCAGCTCCGCTTAGGAGGAGATGGGAGTGACTCTCCTCAGCGCACCGCCGCTCGACGTTTGGCCAGGCGCTCATCGACGGAACCGCCACCGGGACCAATCCAAAGCAGGAAGGCCATCGCGACAAGCAGCGCTGGAGCCAGGGTGAGGCTGGGCAACACCTCGCCCTCTCCCACGCCCGACACGATAATCGCGCCAAGCATGTTGCCCGCGAGGGCCAACGCCACCAGCCTGGTCAGCAAGCCGGTAATCAAAAGCACCCCGCCGGCGATCTCGAGCACGCCGATGAGGTAGACGAATGCCTCCGGCGACGGCAGCCCATAGGCCTCGAAGGAGCTCACCTCATGAGCGTGCTCGCTGAACTTGCCGATTCCGAAGATGACGAAGATCGCGCCGCTCAGCCAGCGAACCGGCGGTGCCCAGCCCGTCGCAACGCTTTCTCGCGTCTTGAGCAGCGACTGGAGGTCGACGGCCATAGACGACGAGGGTAGATAGCGCGCCTTGCCGGAGTGTGAACGAGGCAGACACGAGGTCTGTCTGACGAGGAATACGCTGCTCGCGCCTAGCCCTCAATGAGTGCGTCAAGCAGCGAAATTGCCGAACTTAGTACCCACTTAGTACCCGCTGCCAGATCAGAGCCTGGCTACAGACACAAAAAAAGGTAAGCGTTCAGTCACCCCGCCTCATCCAGTCTCCCGGAAGAGCGGTTGACATAAGCAGGCCCGACGCCCGACGCGGCGAAGCCCGGCGGCATGGACCGCTCCGAGGCCGAGGCGATCTATGACTCAGGGCGCGATGCCTGCGTCAAGGTCCTGCTGGCCCTGGCCAACCAGGTGGAGCGCCTCGAAGGACGGGTCGAGCGGCTGGAAGGCGAGGTTCGAGAGCTGCGCCGCGACTCCGGCAACTCCTCGCTGCCACCGTCCGCGGACCCAGGTGCCGGCAAGCGCGAGCGCAAGGGCAGGCGCTCTCCTCGCAACCCCGGCGCCCAGCCGGGCCATCCCGGGTCAGGCCGCGGGCTCCTGCCGATCGAGCAGGTCGATGAGGTGGTCGAGCACCTACCCGAGAGCTGCGGCGAGTGTGGGCACTCGCTCGCCGGGCGGCCGACGCGAGGCCCGGTCCGCCGCCACCAGGTGGCGGAGCTGCCCGAGACCGCGGTCAAGGTCACCGAGCACCGGCTCGCTCGCCGCCGCTGTCCCGGCTGCGGCGCGCTCACCCAGGCCGAGCTGCCGCCCGAGGTCCCCGGCGAACGCTTTGGCCCCCGTCTTCAGGGAGCCCTCGCCACCCTCACCGCCGGCTTTCGGCTCTCGCGCCGCCAGGTCGTCGACCTGTGTGGCGAGCTCTTCGGCGTGAAGATCGCGGTCGGCACCGTCGATGCCGTCATCCAGCGCCAGGGCATCGCCCTGCGCGGGCCCCAGGAACGGCTCTGCGATGCGGTTCGCGGCTCCCCGGTCATCTGTGCCGATGAGACCGGCTGGAAGCAGGCGGGTGAGCGGCGGTTCCTCTGGGGCGCCTTCACCGATCGGGCCGCCGTCCTTCGCGTCGCCCCCTCCCGCCATCGCGAGGAGGCCGAGGCGCTGCTCGGCGAGAGCGAGGCGATCGTCTCCTCGGATCGCTGGTGGGCCTATGACCACCTCGACCCCGCCCGCCGTCAGGTCTGCTGGTCGCACCTGCTGCGCGACTTCTGCTTCCATGCCGAGAGTCCGCTCGCCCATCAGAGCGAGTTCGGCGAGGCCGGCCTGCGGATCGCCGAGGGAGTGTTCTCGGCTTGGCGCGAGTTCGGGGCCGGTGGTGATCGTCGACAGCTTCGCCGTCGCATCGGGCCGCTTGAGCGCGAGCTGCGAGCGCTCTGCGAGGCGGGGAAGCGCAAGTCGGTCAAGACCCGCTACCACCGCGGCCTTGCCCGCAACCTGATCAAGGTCTGGCCGGCACTGTGGAGCTTCGTCGAGCACGAGGGAGTCGAGCCGACCAACAACCGCGCCGAGCGCGGTCTTCGCCACGCGGTCATCTACCGCAGGCTCTCCCAGGGCAGCCGCAGCGAGCAGGGCGCCCTCGTAACCGAGCGACTGTTATCGGCGGCGGTCAGCTGTCGGCTGCAGGGCCGCTCGCTCTTCGCCTACCTCGCCGAGGTCGCCCAGGCCTCGGTCCGCGGGCAGCCCGCTCCGGCTCTGGTCTGAGGGGGGGTGACTGAACGCTTACAAAAAAAGCCCCGTTTCCGGGGCTTTTCTCAATAGCGGGGGCAGGATTCGAACCTGCGACCTTAGGTTATGAGCCCAATGCGAGATCTCTCTGCCAACAGTCCGAGATCGGCGCAGTACGAGTGAATCGGAGGGCTGTTGGCAGCCAAACGCGGTATCCAAACCTGGAAAATCTCTCCGCGCGCAAAAACCAATCCCGCTGGAAACCGCGCTACAATGCGGGTCCAGCTTGAACGGGAGCGACGGGACTCGAACCCGCGACCTCCGGCGTGACAGGCCGGCGCTCTAACCAGCTGAGCTACGCCCCCGAGCGAACTCGGAATGGGCCAGATGGCTCGGCCCAGCGGCAAATCTAGCGGGTACTAGGCGCTGGCGAGCTCTGGGCGGGCCAGCTCGGGGACGGCGGTGGGGGCCTCGGAGATGGCGATCTCCTCGAGCAGCTCGCGGAGTTGGGCGAAGCGGTCGGGGCCGTAGCGCTTGGCCCAGCGCTGCTCGACTTTCCTGAACAGGCCGAGGCCGACTTTCTGGGCCTCTTCGCCCTGGGTGGTGAGGCAGAGGAGCTTGGCGCGGCGGTCCTGGGGGTCGGGGATGCGCTGGACGTAGCCGAGCTCGACCAGGTTGTCGATCACCTCGCCTACGGACTGCTTGGTCATGCCGGCCAGGGTCGCCAGCTCGGTCAGGCGCAGGGGCTCGTCGCGGATGAAGCGGAAGACGCAGCCGTGAGTCGGGCGGATGTCGCCGTAGCCGGACTTCTCCAGCTCCTCGCGGAACTCGGCGAAGAGGGCCTCCTGGACGACTTCCATCAGGCCCGGGAGGGGGACCTGGCCGGCGGCGTTATGGGCGGAGGGCATTTCGTCAGGATACCTGATAAGTTCGCCTGGTCAGGTGGCCTGACAAGGCTTTCTTACGAATTGTACCCGATGCCCAGGAGACCCAGATGACCTCCCCCACCTCCCCAGACGCCAATCGCAAGTGGTGGACGCTCGGCGCGGTCTGCGTCGCCACCTTCATGCTGCTGCTCGACATCACCGTGGTCAACACCGCCCTGCCGGCGATCCAGAAGGACCTCGGCGGCAGCTTCACCGACCTGCAGTGGGTGATCGACGCCTACGCCCTCTCGCTGGCCGCGCTCGTCCTCACCGCCGGCTCCCTGGCCGACCGCCTCGGCCGCCGCCGCGTCTTCGCGATTGGGCTCGGGATCTTCTCCCTCGCCTCGCTGCTCTGCGGCCTCGCGCCCGACCCGACCCTGCTCAACCTCGCCCGCGGCCTGCAGGGAGTCGGCGGCGCGATCATGTTCGCCGTCTCCCTCGCCCTCGTCGCCCAGGAGTTCCCCAGCGGGCCCGAACGCGGCATGGCGATGGGCGTCTACGGGGCGACGATCGGCATCGCCGTCGCCGTCGGCCCGCTGGTCGGCGGCCTGCTCACCGACGGCTTCGGCTGGGAGTCCGTCTTCCTCATCAACGTGCCGATCGGCCTCGCCGCGATCGCCGTCACCTACTGGAAGCTGGCCGAGTCCCGCGACCCGAACGCGACCAAGATCGACTGGGGCGGCCTGCTCACCTTCTCCTCCGCCCTGTTCGTGCTGGTGCTGGCGCTGGTGCGCGGCAACGACGAGGGCTGGGGCAGCGCCCTGATCGTCACCGTCTTCGCCGCCGCCGCGGTGCTGATGGCCGCCTTCGTCGCGATCGAGCGCCGGGTCGAGCAGCCGATGCTGCCGCTGGGGCTGTTCCGGCGCGGCGCCTTCACCGGCGTGCAGCTGGCGGCCTTCGCGGTCTCCGGCTCGATGTTCGCGCTGTTCCTCTACCTCACCCTCTACCTGCAGAGCTTCCTCGGCTACTCGCCGATCGACGCCGGCCTGCGTTACCTGCCGATCACGCTCGCCTCGTTCGTCGTCGCGCCGCTGTCGGGGATGGCGCTGGCCAAGGTCCAGGCCCGCTACCTGATGAGCATCGGGCTGGCGGCGACCGGGGTCGGCCTGCTGCTGATGGGCGGGCTCAACGTCCACTCGGAGTGGACCGCGCTGCTGCTCGGCTTCATCGTCAGCGGCATCGGGATCGGGCTGCTGAACCCGGTCATCGCCGACGTCGCCCTCAGCGTCGTCCCCAAAGAGCAGAGCGGCATGGCGGCGGGGATCAACGACACCTTCCGCCAGGTCGGGATCGCGGTCGGGATCGCCGCCTGGGGAGCGATCTTCCTCGGCGCCGGCGCCTCCAAGGTGCAGGAAGTGGCCGGCAACGTCGGCGGCGACGAAGCCCGCAACCTGGTCGAAGCGACCTCCTCTGGGGCGCTGTCGCAGGCGCTCTCCGGGGTGCCCCAGGGCGCCCGCGAGCTGAGCCGCAACGCCGCCGAGCAGGGCTTCCTCCACGGCCTCAACACGATCCTCCTGCTCGGCGCGCTGCTCTCCTTCGTCGGCGCCGTCTTCGCGCTCTGGCTGGTGCGGGAGAGCGAGATCGAACGCGAGACCCTGGTCGGGACTGATTTCGAGGCCGAGCCGGAGGCGGCGCGCGCCTGAGCCCGGCGCCCGTCGCCGTTAGGCTGGCGCCCATGAGGCTGGCCAGCTACGACAACGGCGACGGGGCGCGGGCCGGGGTGCTCGAGGACGACAGAGTCGTCGACGCCTGGGCGCTGCTGGGCGAGCCGCACCGGGGCGGGCTGCGGGAGCTGCTCGCGGCCGGGCGCGTCGACGACCTGCGCGACCGGCTCGGCGACACCGGAGCGCCGTCGCACCCGCGCGCCGCCGTCTCCCTCCTTCCTCCCATTCCCGACCCGGAGAAGATCGTCTGCATCGGCCTCAACTACGGCAAGCACGCGGCCGAGGGCGGCATGGAGGTCCCCGGCAGCCCGACGATCTTCGGCAAGTACCGCAACGCGCTGGCCGCGCCCGGGGCGACGGTCCGGCTGCCCGCCAACAGCCGCAAGGTCGACTACGAGGCCGAGGTCGCCTTCGTCGTCGGGCGGCGCGCCAAGGAGGTCGACGAGGCCGACGCGCTCGATTACCTCGCCGGCTACACGCTGCTCAACGACCTCTCCGCCCGCGACCTCCAGTTCTCCACCCCGCAGTGGATGTCCGGCAAGGTCTTCGACGGCTCCGCGCCCTGCGGGCCGGCGCTGATCACCCCCGACGAGGCCGGGCCGCACGACGCGATCGGGATCCGGCTCACGCTCAACGGCGAGGAGATGCAGAGCGCGACGACGGCGGACCTGATCTTCAGCGTCCCCGCCCTGCTCTCCCACCTCTCGCGGCTGATGACGCTGGAGCCCGGCGACATCGTCTCCACCGGCACCCCAGACGGGGTCGGCAGCGTGCGCCAGCCCCGCGTCTGGCTCGGCGACGGCGACGAGATCGCGATCGAGTCCCCCACCCTGGGCCGGCTCGAGACGCGCATCGCCGGTTGCTGAGTTGACCCGCCTATAGCCGGACTAAGTCAGCAACCGTCATCACGGCCGCTGGATCGTCAACTGGAAGCGCTTGCCGGGACGGCCGAGCGCCTGCACCGCGACCCGCAGGCGCGACTGGCCGCAGACCGTGTAGTCGAGCCGGTGCTGAGGGGAGACGCCCTGGCGCGAGGAGCGCAGTGTCTTGCCGGAGCGGCTGCGCAGGGTCAGCTCGTAGCCGAGAGTGCGGTCGCCGGCAGGACCGATGCTGACCCTGCCGTCGAGGGGCGTGCGGAATTCCTGCACGAGGGCGCCGTCGCGGGGAACGCGACCGCTGACGGTGAAGCTGCGGCGGCCGAGCCAGGGCCGCAGGGTGTCGTCGCGCAGCGCCCGCAGCGAGGCCGGGGTCGGCCGCAGCGCCGGCGCCCAGGCCCATTTCACCGCCGCCTCCGGGTAGCGGTTGAAGGCGAAGCTCTCGGCGAAGGCCTCGCCCGGGTCCTCGTAGTAGTGGGTGCCCTCGTCGCCGGGGAAGAGGGCGCCGGCGCGGTGGCCCTCGCAGACGTGCTCGACGCTCGACCAGCGCTCCGTCCCCCAGTCGATCGCCGCCCGGAAGGGGGACGGGAGGTCGCGGTGCTGGGCGACGTGGTGGCCGTACTCGTGGGCGAGCACGAAGTCGCGGCTGGCGCTGTCGGGCGCCGGGTCGGCGTCGCCGCTGAGGACGATCTTGTTTTCGCCGCCGAAGTAGCAGGACTGGGCTTCGAAGCCGCAGTCGAAGCCGAGCTCGAAGGGGGTGTCGAGCTGGACCGTGAGCAGGTCGACCTCGGGGCCGTGGATGAAGGTGGCGATCGTGTCGGCGATCGCCTGCGGGTCGGCGGCGTCGCATTCGCGCTGGCAGTCGGCGGTGACGTCGACGGCGATCGAGTCGCCGCTGGCGTCGTCGAGCGGGTAGCGCTGGCTCGAGGCGCTGGCGGCGATGCGGGCGCCCGCCGCGCCGGGCGCCTCGCGGACCACGTCGCGCAGCGGCGGCGCCGGGCGCGGCACCGCGAAGGCCGCTCGCTGCTGCGGCGAGGGCGTCGTCTCCGCCGCGGCGGGGGCCGCGAGGAGAAGGATCATGGCTATGCCCGCAAGCGCCCCCGCCGGGCGCCCGCTCAAGGGGCCGGGCCCGGTCTTATCTCGTAGGGGCGGACGAACTGCGGGACGGACGCCAGCGACCGGCCGGCGGGCGCTTCCTCCACCTGCCGGGCCCCGCCAATTGCGGCGGCCGCGGTGGGGAGTTGGGCGAGCGTAGCGATCACGGTAAAGACCGCCAGAAGCACCGGGGCCGGTGTCGCCACGTGGTGCTTCTGGACCTCACGTCTGCTGCAAAACACGGTAGCGCGCGCGGCACCGCTCGGGGGAATTTCATCATCCGTCGGAGTACCCGACGAGTACCCGCTCTGGATGCCAGCCGTAATATCGACGGCCTCCCGTACAGCGACCCAGGCACCCGGCATCCCTTCTTCCCGCAAGATCCTCTGCACCCTCGCGCTCGCCGCGGCCGCGCTGCTGGCCGTGCCCGGTGCGGCGGCGGCTGCACCGCCCCAGCGCCTGCTGCGGGCCGACCTCTCGCAGGCGGGCCGGGAGCTGATCCTCACGTTGCGGACCGGTTCGCCGCTGGCGCTGGCCGGGCTCGAACCGCGTCCCGACATCAGGCGCGCCTCCGCCCGCTATCTCTGCCTGGGGCTGGGACGGGATGAGGAGGGCGGCCGGGGCGAACGGCGGATCTGCCTCGGCGGGCCGCAGCCGCACCGCCGGGTCGGACTGGAGGCGGTCGACGGGGCCGGCAAGTCGATCGGGCGGGGCAGCGCCCGGGCGACGGTGAAGCGGCCGAGCCCGGACGAGCTCGTCGTCGCGCTCGTCCCCGGTGACGCCGGGCTGGGCCCCCGGCGCTACTCCTGGCGGGTGCTGGAGAGCCGGGGCTGCAAGCTGCGGCGCCGTTGCGCTGAGTCCCTCCCCGCCGGGGATCGCAGCCGCGCCTTCCGGCTGCGGCCGGTGCGCGCGGTCGGCTGCAGCGGCAGCGGCACCGGCCTCGTCAGCAACGGCCCTCGCGAGCGCAAGGTCGTCGCCCTCAGCTTCGACGACGGCCCCAGCGACTACACGCCGGGCTTCCTCGACGTCCTCCGCGACAAGGGGATCGAGGGCACCTTCTTCGAGATCGGCCAGGAGATGCCGGGGCGGGAGGCGACGATGCGCCGCGCCCTCGCCGAAGGCAGCGAGCTCGGCGACCACACGATGAACCACGTCGAATACCCCGACTACGCGCAGATCGCCGGCGCCGCGGCGCGGATCGAGGCGTACACGCACTTCCAGCCCTGCCTCTTCCGCCCGCCCGGCGGGGCGGTCGACGCCGCCGTGCTCGCCAGCGCCGGCAGCCTCGGGATGCGGACCGTCACCTGGGACGTCGACCCGACCGACTGGTCGGGCCCCGGCAGCGCCGCCGTCTACGCCCGCGTCGTCGGCGCCGCCCAGCCCGGCTCGATCATCCTCATGCACGACGGCGGCGGCGACCGCTCCGGCACCCTCGCCGCCCTGCCGGGGATCATCGACACCCTGCGCGCCCGCGGCTACCGCTTCGCCACCGTCAGCCAGCTGCTCGGCGACAAGCTGATCTACAAGCCCTACGGCTGAGCCCACGCGCCCTGGTCCTGTGGCGGTGACAGGAACCGCTTGCAGCCGGTCAATTCGGTCGATGCAACCGATCGGCGCCACACTGCGTAGTGGTGGGCAAATGAGAATCGCGATCGTTGGAACCGGCATCGCCGGAATGGTGGCCGCCCACAAGCTCCATCCCGAGCACGAGATCGTCGTCTACGAGGCGGCCGATCGCCTCGGCGGGCACTCGAACACGGTCGAGGTCGAGGACGCCACGGGCGGCACGCCTCGCGATCGACACCGGCTTCATCGTCTTCAACGACCGCAACTACCCCAACTTCGAAGCGCTGCTGGAGGAACTGGGGGTCGCCAGCCAGCGCTCGCACATGGGCTTCTCGGTCTCCGACGGCGCGCAGCTTCGAGTACTCCGGCACCCCCTGGGGCCTGTTCGCCCGCCCCGCCCACCTGGTCAGCCCCAGCTTCCTCGGGATGCTGCGCGACTGGCGCCGCTTCAACCGCGAGGCGCGGGCGCTGATCGGGATGAACGGGACGGCGCCCTCGCTCGGCGCCTGGCTCGAGCAGCAGGGCTTCTCCCAGCACTTCGTCGACCGCCTGATCGTGCCCCAGGCCTCCGCCGTCTGGTCCGCCGACCCGGAGCAGATGTGGAGCTTCCCGGCCAGCTTCATGGCCGAGTTCTTCGACAACCACGGCATGTACAGCCTGCGCGACCGGCCCAAGTGGCGGACGGTCAGCGGCGGCTCGCGCAGCTACGTGGCGGCGATCTCGGCGCCCTGGCGCGACCGGGTGCGGCTGGGGGCGCCGGTGCGGCGGATCGAGCGACTGCCCGGCGGCGTGCGGATCGAGGCCGAGGGATGCGAGAGCGAGGAGTTCGACGAGGTCGTCATCGCCACCCACTCCGACCAGGCGCTGGCGCTGCTGGCCGACCCCAGCGAGCCCGAGCGCGAGGTCCTGGGCGCGATCCCCTACCAGCGCAACGAGGCCGTGCTCCACACCGACACCGCGATGCTGCCCCGCCGCCGCACCGCCTGGTCGAGCTGGAACTTCCACCTCGCCGAGGGCCCGCCGCGCGGCAGCACCGTCACCTACTGGATGAACAACCTGCAGCGGCTGCGGGCCGAGCGCGAGTACCTGGTCACGCTCAATCGCGGCGAGGAAATCGACCCGGAGAAGGTGCTGCGGCGCTTCGAGTACGACCATCCCGTCTACACCGCCGAGGGCGTCGCCGCGCAGGGGCGCCACGCCGAGATCAGCGGCGTGCGCCGCACCCACTACTGCGGCGCCTACTGGGGCTGGGGCTTCCACGAGGACGGCGTGGTGAGCGCGCTGCGGGCGTGCGAGGGAATCGCTCCGAAGTCCATCCCCACCACGGGCGTGTCTGAGCTGAGGGGTCATATAGACGCCCCTCAGCTCAGACACGCCCCCTGCTGACGAGGAGACGCTGGCGGCGTGAGCGCCTCCGCCGTCTACGAGGGCACCATTCGCCACCGGCGCTTCGAGCCGGTCGAGCACGAGTTCGGCTACCGGTTCTTCCTCATGTACCTGGACCTGGGGGAGCTGCCGGGGGTGCTCGATCCCTACCCGCTGTGGTCGGCCCGCCGCCGCGCCCCGGCCCGCTTCCGCCGCGCCGACTTCATGGGCGACCCGGCGCGGCCGCTGGACGAGTGCGCCCGCGACGCGGTCGAGGCCGCGACCGGCGAGCGGCCCGCCGGCCCGGTGCGGCTGCTCGCCGGGCTGCGCTACCTCGGCCACTCCTTCAATCCGGTCAGCTTCTACTACTGCTTTGACAGCGCCGGCGAGCGGGTGGAAGCTGTGGTGGCCGATGTCGAGAACATCCCCTGGGGAGAGCGCCATCCGTACGTCCTCGCCCGCGGCGAGCGCGAGGGCCCGGTGCTGAGCGACGAGCTGGACAAGACGCTGCACGTCTCGCCGCTGATGGGGATGGACCAGACCTACGGCTTCCGCGCCGGCGAGCCGGGCGAGCGGCTCGCCGTCCACATCGAGTCCCGCGCCGGCGTCGCGGCCGGCGGCAAGTCCTTCGACGCCACCCTCAACCTGCGCCGCCGCGAGCTGAGCCGGCCGCTGCTGCTCGGCCTGCTGGCCCGCTACCCGGCGATGTCGCTGCAGGTGGTGGCGAAGATCTACGCGCAGTCGCTGCGGCTGAAGCTGAAGGGCGCGCGCTACTTCCCCCACCCCGAGGGGCGCAAGCCGAAGGGGTTCGTCTCGCCGTGAGGAACGCGCTGGCCCGCGCCGCCGTCTCCACGGTGATGAGCCGGGGCGTGCGCTCCGGGCGGATCGACGTGGTCGAGGGCGGGCGCCGCCGCCGCTTCGGCCCCGCCGACGCCGAGCTGCGCGCCACCGTCACCATCAACGACCCGGCCGCCTGGCGCGGCCCCCTGCACGGCAGCGTCGGCCTCGGCGAGGGCTACGTCGACGGGCTCTGGGAGACCGACGACCTCGTCGCCCTGATCCGCATCGCCGCCCGCGAGCTGCGCGATCTCGACGGCCTGCGCGGCGCCGTCGCCCGCCCGCGTGGCCTCCTGCACCGGGTGCAGGCGGCTGGTGCCGGAGAACACGCGGACGGGCGCCCAGAAAAACATCTCCGCCCACTACGACCTCGGCAACGACCTCTTCGCCGCCTTCCTGGACGAACGGATGATGTATTCGTGCGCCTACTTCCCGCGGCCGGGCGCCAGCCTCGAGGAGGCCCAGGTCGCCAAGCTCGACCGCATCTGCGACCAGCTGCGGCTCGACCGCGGCAGCCACCTGCTGGAGATCGGCACCGGCTGGGGCGGGCTCGCCGTCCACGCCGCCCGCGAGCACGGCTGCCGGGTGACGACGACGACGATCTCCCGCGAGCAGCACGAGCTGGCCAGCCGGCGGGTGCGGGAGGCGGGCCTCGAGGACCGGGTGACGGTGCTGCTGGAGGACTACCGCGACCTCCGCGGCAGCTACGACCGCCTGGTCTCGGTGGAGATGATCGAGGCGGTCGGCTGGCAGTACTTCGACGACTTCTTCCGCCGCTGCGACCAGCTGCTCACCCCCGACGGGCTGATGCTGCTGCAGGCGATCACGATCGACGACTCGATGTACGAGGCCGAGAAAGGCGCCCGCAGCTTCGCCAACACCCACGTCTTCCCCGGCGGCTGCCTGCCCTCGAAAGCGGCGATCGCCGACTGCGTCGCCCGCGTCACCAGCATGCGCGAGGTCTGGCTCGACGACATCACCGCCCACTACCCGCCGACCCTGGCCGCCTGGCGCGAGCGCTTCCTCGGCGCCTGGGAGCGGCTGCGCCCGAGCGGCTACGACGAGCGCTTCCGCCGCCTCTGGGACTTCTACCTCTCCTCCTCGGAGGCGGGCTTCCGCGAGCGCCGGATCGGCGACGTGCAGGCGCTGTTCGCGAAGCCGGGCTGGTCGTGAGCGGCGCCAGCGGCGACGCGGGCGAGCCGGGCGAGCCGCTGCTGCTGATCCACGGGCTGGGCGGCACCGGCCGTGTCTGGGACCCGGTGCTGCCGCTGCTGGCGGGCGAGCGCGAGGTGCTGGTGCTGGACATGCCCGGCTTCGGCTCGGCGCCGCCGCTGCCGGACGGGGTCGAGCCGACCGCGGCCAACCTGGCGGCGGCGCTGCGCGCCGACTGCGCGGAGCGCGGGATCGAGCGCCCACACGTCGCCGGCAACTCGCTCGGCGGCTGGGTCGGGCTGGAGATGGGGCGCGCCGGCTGGGCCGCCTCGGTCACCGCGATCTCCCCCGCCGGCCTCTGGCGGGCGCCGCTCGGCCCGCGCGAGCGCGACGTCCGCGCCTGGGCCCAGCACGCCGCGGCCGCTGGTCGCCGCGGCGCTGCGGGTCCCCGCCGCACGCGCGGCGCATGCTCGCCACCTTCGCCGCCCACCCGGAGCGGATCCCGGCCGACGCCGGCCGCGAGCTGGTCCTCGGCTGGGTCGACGCCAACGGCTACGACGGCGCCAACCGGGCGATGCGCACCCACGTCTTCGACCCCGCCGGCTATCCGGAGGAGGTGCCGGTGACGATCGCCTGGGCGGAGCACGACCGCCTGGTCGGCCCGCCGAAGCCGCAGCGCCGCCCCGCCGGCGCCCGCTTCCTGGTCCTCCCCGGCGTCGGCCACACGCCGACGTGGGACGACCCCGAGCTGGTCGCCCGCACCCTGCTCGAGGGCAGCGCCGTCTCGGCCGCCGCCTGAGTTCTGGGAGAGTTAACGAACGCCAGCGAACGAGGAGGAGCAGCGTTGATCGTCGAGAGGACCGAGAACCCGCAGTGGCTGTCCAACGCCTACCTGGTCGCCGACCCGGAGGCCGGCACCGGCGTGCTGATCGACGGCAACGACGATCTGGGGCCGCTGCTGGAGCGGGTCGAGCGCGACGGGATCGGGATCACCCACATCCTCGTCACCCACCCCCACGGCGATCACGTCGCCGGCCTCGCCGAGGCCCGCAAGGCGCTCGGCAACCCGCCGCTGGTCGCCCACGAGGCGACCGCGGCCGAGCTCGACGAAGAGGTCGAGGTGATCCTCGGCGACGGCGACAAGCTGCAGGCCGGCAGCTTCGAGATCGAGGCGCTCTACACCCCCGGCCACGCCGCCGGCCACCTCGCCTTCCTCATCGACGGCACCGACGTCTTCACCGCCGACGTCCTCTTCAAGGGCACGGTCGGGGGGACGATGGCGCCGGGCGCCAGCGGCTTCGACGACCTCAAGGCCTCGGTGATGCGGCTGATGGAGCTGCCGCCGGAGACCACCGTCCACCCCGGCCACCGCGAGCCGACGACGATCGGCGAGGAGTGGGAGCACAACCCCTTCGTGCGGATCTGGCGCGGGCTCGACGCGACCGGCGAGGAGAGCGTCACCGTCTGGGGCCGTGACGCGACCCTGAAGCTGTGGGCGCCCGACTACGACGGCGGCAACAAGGCCTGGATCACCTTCGCCGACACCAACGAAGAAGCGATCGTCGGCGGCTCCCAGGTCGAGCGCGGCATAGGCGTCTGCATGGACGCAGACGAGGCCCCGCGGAGCGGCGCCTCGGTTGCTAGGGAGGCGTTGCGGTTAGCGGATGACGCTTCGACCAGGAGCCAGCAGCCGTCGCTGCCTTCGGCCGCGTTGAACGGGTGCTTGCGGGTGAGTAGGTGACGGGGATAGAGCAGGGTGTTGTCGCCGCCGGAGGAGCAGCGGATCATCGAGCTACGTCGCCGCTGTGGATGGCGAGCTGTTCGCCCCTGTTGATGCGCATGTTCACGTCGAACGACTCGACCCGGTAGCTGCCGCTTTCCCAGTTGGCTTCGGTCTGCCCCTGGTAGCTGATCTTCGGCCCTTTGTGGACGAGCTTGCCTTCCTTCGAGGTGAGCAGCGTCGTTCTGTTTGACCTTGACGGTCTCGATCCGGAGTCGTGCCGGGGCCGCCGGCGATCAGCCGGATCGTCTTGATCGTGCCGGTCTTCGGCGCGATCTGGCCGCCGTCGGGCCGGCCGTAGGCTTCGTTCTGCACCATCGTGCAGGGGGAGTGGCGCAGCGGGTCGGCGATGCAGCGCAGACCCGGGCAGCGAGTTCGAGGGCTGCACGGTCGGGTTCAGCTTGGCGCCGAACTTGACCGGCGCCGCGGCCATGCCGCTGGCCGGAGCGATCATCATCGCGACGGCGGCGATGGCGGTGGCAAGGGCGGTGAAGCGGGGGAGCTTGCGGGTCTTGGTCTCGGTGCGGTTCATCTTGGTTCCTCCTGGATCTGAGTGGTTGGGCGTCGTGCCTTGACCCAGGTTCGCCCGGAACCGCGCGCCGCTCCCAGGGACCCCAGGGGTGAACTCGGCCACCCCGGTCCCGCCCGAGTTCGCGGCGGTCCCACCCCGAGTTCCGCGGTTCGAAATCCACCTATTTCGTGGGAAGGGAACCGCGGAACGCCAGACAGGCCCAAGTATCGACTTGCGCGGTTCTCGACCCGCGCATTTCGTGGAAAAGGAACCACGGAACTCGAAGCGCCCGAGGGCTTGGACCCGGCTTACAGGTCGCGGGTGGTGATGGCTCCCGACTGCAGCGCCCGCTCGACCAGCGCCACCCGCTTCTGGTTCTGCGGCAGGTCGCCGACGCCGAGCTTCTCGAAGAGGGCGCGCATGTGGGTCTTGACCGCGTCGACGCTGAGGTGCAGCTCGGCGCCGATCTGCTGGTTGGTCGCCGGGGTCGCGAAGCCGCCGCCGTCCTTATAAGGACGGCAGAGGGCGACGAGGACTTTGCGCTGGGCCGGGGAGACGCTGGCGGCGGCCGGGGCGTCGGTGGCGATCGCGGTCGCTTCCGGCGCCGTGTCGCCGGGGCGTCGGTAGACGACGGTCGTGCGCCCGAAGCGGATCGCGTCGCCGTCGCGCAGGTGGCGGCGGCCGTGAACCCGGACCTCGTTGACGTAGGAGCCGTTGCGGGAAAGGCCGTCGTCGACCAGCGTCGCACTCATCGCGCACGACCGCGATCTGGGCGTGCAGGCCGGAGACCTCCTCGTCCCAGCCCAGCCGCACGTCGGCCGACTCGCCGCGCCCGACCCAGAGCTCGGCCGTGCCCTCGGCTGATCGTCACGATCCGCTGCTCGCCAGCGCCGTCGCGGAAGACGAGGAAGGGGCGCCCGGCCCGTTCCGCCTCGATCTGGGCCTTCAGCTCCGGCGCGCTCGCCGCTCGTGGCCCGTTCATGGCTCCGATCCTAGGAGCAGGGCCGGAGCCGCGGCGGGCCCGCCTGGGCGATCGCCTTCAACAAGCAAGGTCCTTGGACGGATGTCGATTTGTATTCGGCGAGCCCTCACCCGCACACTCACTCTGATGCTGGCAACCGAAATCCAGGAATTCTTCTTCGACTGGTACCCCGTCTTCGGGGTCTTCTTCATGTTCTGCCTGCTGCTCGTCTTCCTCAAACTGATGCGGAGCACGGTCGGCACGACCAAGCCGGAAACGGTGAAGGCGAGCAAGACCGAGCCGGTGCTCTGGGACGAAGTCCAGGGCGTCGACGCGGCCAAGGACGAGCTGATGGACGTGGCCGAGTGGCTGCGCGAACCGGAGCGCTTCGCCACCCTCGGCGCCAAGCCGCCCCGCGGCGTGCTGCTCTTCGGCCCTCCCGGCACCGGCAAGACGATGCTGGCGCGGGCGGTCGCCGCCCAGGCCGGGGTCGACTTCTACGCCGCCTCCGGCTCCAGCTTCGTCGAGATGTTCGTCGGCCGCGGCGCGGCCCGGATCCGCCGCCTCTTCAAGGAAGCGCGCAAGTCCGGGCGCGCGGTGATCTTCATCGACGAGCTCGACGCCGTCGGCGGCGCCCGCAGCGGCGGTGGTGGCGACGGCGGCTCCAGCGAGCGCGAGCAGGCGCTGAACCAGCTGCTGGTCGAGCTCGACGGCTTCGAGAAAGACCCGGGGACGGTGATCGTGATCGCCGCCTCCAACTACGTCGACAAGCTCGACAAGGCGCTGCTGCGCCCCGGCCGCTTCGACCGCCAGGTGCTGGTCTCCCCGCCCGACCGCAACGGCCGCGAGGCGATCCTCCGCACGCCACGCCAAGGGCAAGCCGCTGGCCGCCGACCTCGACCTCACCGACGTCGCCCGCAAGACGACCGGGATGACCGGCGCCCAGCTGGCCAACGCGCTGAACGAGGCGGCGATCATCGCCGGCCGCGCCGGGCGCCACGAGACCGGGCGCGAGGATCTCGACGAGGCACTGCTGCGGCAGTCGGTCGGCTCCCAGCAGGCCCGCCGCCTGAGCACCAAGGAGCGCCGCATCGTCGCCTACCACGAGGCCGGCCACGCGCTCTGCCGCAAGCTGCTCGGGCTCGACCCGCCGGAGATCCTCAGCATCGTCCCCCGCGGCCCGGCGCTCGGCTTCGTCGGCCACTCGCCGCAGGAGGACAGCTACCTGAAGTCCCGCGACGAACTGCTCGACGAGGTGGTGACGCTGCTGGGCGGGCGCGCCGCCGAGGAGGAGGTGATGGGCGAGTCCTACTCGGGCGCGGTCGACGACCTGGCCCGGGTGCAGATGGTCTGCAAGCAGATGGTCGGCGAGTTCGGGATGGGCGTGGCGCTGGACGCGCACGGGCCGGCGCCGATCGCGATGCCGACCGGCGACTACGCGCTCGCCGACGCGACCCGGCGCGAGGTCGACATCGCCGCGATGACGCTGGCCCGCGACGCCTACCGGCGGGCGCGCGCGCTGGTCGCCGCCAACCGCGCCTGCCTCGACGACCTCGCCGCCAGCGCGCTCGAGCGCGAGACCCTGACCCGCGAGGAACTGGACGAGATCTTCGCCGCCCACGAGCTGCGCGAGCTGGTCGAGCCGCGCGGCTCCGGCCCCGCCCTGGTGGCGATGGCGCGGGACTCCCAGAAGCCGCCGCGAGTAGCATTCCTGGCCAGACGGCCAGTGCTGAGCGACACCGACATCCACTACTTCCCCCCCGGCCGCTCACTGGCCCGCCGCGTGCACGGCGAGCGCTCGGTCGGGCTCCTCTACGGCCAGCGGGCGCTGCTGATCGGAGCGCTGGAGCCGCTCACCTACACCGGCACCATGGTCAGCACCAAGTCGGGCGAGTGGCCGTTCACCCGCCTCGCCCGCACCGCCAAGATCCAGGAGACGGTCTTCCTCGGCACCCGCGCCGAGGCCGACAAAGCGCTCGCCGCGGTCCACCGCCTGCACGAGCGGGTCAAGGGCACGCTGCCCGAGGCGGCCGGCGCCCACCCTGCCGGCGCCGCCTACTCGGCCTTCGACCCGGAGCTGATGCTGTGGACGCTGGCGGTGATCGCCGACTCCGGCCGGGCGATGTACGAAGCGATGGCGCGGCCGCTGAGCGCGACCGAGCAGGAGGCGCTGTGGCAGGACTACGTCCGCTTCGGCGAGCTCTTCGGACTGCCGGCCAGCGAGGTTCCCGCCAGCTACCCGGAGTTCCGCGCCTGGTTCGACGGGCGCCTCGCCTCGCCCGACCTGCACGCGACCCCGCACGCGCTGGAGATGGCGCCGCTGGTCGCCTTCAAGCAGCCGGTGCCGAAAGCGGCGCGCGGCAACCTCGCGGTCCAGAACCTGATCATCAAGGGCACGCTGCCGCCGCGGGTGCGGGCGATCTTCGGGATCGAGTGGACCCGGCGCCACGAGACCGCCTACCGCTCGATCACCGCCGCCCATCGCCGCGCCCGCCCCGCATTCCCGCGCCAGATGCGCCGCGGCCGCAACGACGTCTTCTTCGACGTCGTCACCAAGGGCGAGCACCTGCGCGGCGGCACCCGCACCCCGGAACTCCAGGCGAGAGCCAGCTGAGCCCCCTGCTCGAGCTGCTCGCCGTGGCGGCGGCCGGGGCCGCGGCGGGGGCGTCGAACTCGCTGGCGGGGGCCGGCTCGCTGATCACCTTCCCGACCCTCGTCGCGCTCGGGGTGCCGCCGCTCTCGGCCAACGTGACCAGCACCGTCGGGCTGATCCCGGGCGCCGCCGGCGGCGCCATCGGGTACGCCGACCTGCTCGGCGAACAGCGGCAGCGGGTGCTCCGGCTGGCGCTGCCGACCCTGCTCGGGGCGGTCGCCGGCACGGCGCTGCTGCTCGCCACCTCCAACGACACCTTCGAGGCGATCGTCCCCGCCCTCGTCGCCGGCTCCTGCCTGCTGCTGCTCCTGCAGCCGCGGCTGACCGCGCGCATGTCCAGCGCCGGCGACGAGCGCTCGCCCCTGCTCACCGCCGGCCTGCTCTTCTCCGGCGCCTACGCCGCCTACTTCGGCTCCGCCGTCGGGATCCTGCTGCTGGCCCTGCTCGGCCTCTTCGTCGCCGACTCGATGCAGCACCTGAACGGGCTGAAGATCCTCCTCGCCGGCATCGCCAACCTGCTCGCCGCCGTCGCCTACGCCTTCCTCGCCGACGTCGACTGGCGCTTCGCCGTCTGCCTGATGGTCTCCTCGCTCATCGGCGGCCGGCTCGGGGCGAAGCTGGCGCGGCGCATCTCCGGCGACGCGCTGCGGGTCGCGATCGCCCTGGTCGGCCTGGTCGTGGCGGCGGTGCTGGCATGGCGCGCGTTTGGTTGACCCGGCCCGGGCGCGGGTAGCCTGCGGAGCACCGGCGCCGCACCTTTCGTCCCGCCGCCGGTTAGAGCCTGGGAGGCACGATGACTTCACGCACGCGAACCATGATCCTCACCGCCCTGCTGGCGCTGGCCCTGCTGGTGCCGGCGAGCGCGGGGGCGGCGGTCGAACGCACGGTCTCGGTCACCGCCGAAGCGACCCTGAAGGTGCCGAACGACAGCGCCAGCCTCGGCTTCTCGGTCAGCCGCGAACGGCGCAGCCGGGGGGCGGCGCTGCGGGCGGTCGCCGGCGGGCTGCGCGGGGTCATCGCCGTGGTCCAGGCGACCCCCGGGGTCGGCCCGGGCGACGTCACCACCGGCCGGATCTCGGTCCGCAAGAGCGTTCCGCGGGGAGCGGCCCGTCTACCGCGCCAGCGAGGGCATCGGCGTCACCCTGCACCAGCCCGACAAAGCCGGGGAACTGGTCAGCCGCCGCGATCGGCGCCGGGGCGACCGGGGTCAGCGGCCCCAACTTCTTCGTCGGCGACACCGAAGCCGCCTTCGCCAGCGCGCTCGCGGCCGCCTTCGACAAGGCGAAGCTGCGGGCGACCGCGCTCGCCACCCAGGCCGGCGGCACCCTGGGCCCGGCGCTGACGATCGACGAAGGCGAAACGCCGGTGGTGACGCCCCAGTTCGACGCCAAGGCGGCGCCGGCCTCCGCCTGCGGAACGCCGGTTCAGCAGGGACCGCGGAGCCGGCCCCGACCCCGGTCGAAGCAGGCCGCCAAGCGCTGCGCCACCGCCCCGCCGCCGACCAAGCCCGGGACCTCGACGGTGACCGCAACGGTCCACGTCGTCTTCGCCCTGCAGTAGGGCGCGGCCCGGACCCGCCGGCAGCGGGAACGGTGGCTAGCGAGAAAGGCCCCTCCCAGCGGCCTTAGACCCGCGAGGCTCCCCTGCCACGAAACCACGGCAGGAGCAGCAGCACCAATCCGATAACGATGCAGATGATCCCCAAGGCGTAGTTGACAAGAATCGCCAGGATGATCCCGATAACGATGAGTAGCAGTGCTAATGGCATGGCCGGCAGCTACCCCGCGAAAAGATCGACAAACCCGACCGGTGCGCTCGGCGCGCCAGGGTGTGAAGAGTGGGCGGTACTGGGCTCGAACCAGTGACCCCTTCCTTGTAAGGGAAGTGCTCTCCCAACTGAGCTAACCGCCCGGGCCGGTGCAGCCTCCGATTATGAACGAAGTTTGAACCAGGGCAAGGGGCGCTCCGTATGCAGGGGCGATGACGGGCACGAAGTCTCGACACGGGTGGCAGCTGATCGGCGTGATCGCCGTGGCCTTCGGGCTGATGCTGGCCGGCATCCACAGCGCCGGTGCCTCCGGCCCGACCGCGAGCGCGAGCAGGGGCGCGACGGTCGACATCAACAACTTCGCCTTCCACCCGCCGACGCTGACGGTCGCCAAGGGCAGCACCGTCACCTTCTCCAACTCGAGCAAGGTGAGCCACACGGCGACCCGCGGCGGCGCCTTCGACACCGGGGTGATCAAGCCCGGCAAGTCGGTCAGCGGTCCGCTTCAAGCAGAAGGGGACCTTCGCCTACCACTGCGAGATCCACCCGCTGATGCACGGCAAGATCATCGTCGACTAGCCTCGTCCGCGACATGGACTCGCGGATCCTCTGGCGGGCGGCGCTGGTGCAGCTCGCCGCCGTCGCCGTCCTCTCGGTCGCCCTCGGCCTCGCCCTCCCCCACGACTTCTTCGTCGACTGGGGCTGGATCGCCGGGCCCGGCTCCTGGCTGCTCTGCGCCGCCTTCACCGCGCGCGTGCTCTACCTGCCGCTGGTGCCGACCCTGCTCGGCGCCGTCCTCGCCGGCCTCCCCAGCCTGGTCGCCGTGCTCGTCGGCCTGCACTGGGCCGGCGCGATCCTCGCCGTCGGCCTCTTCGCCCTCTGGTGCGCGTGGCTTCCGCGCGCCGTGCCGCAGGGCGACTGAACGCATATTGCAAGCGATTTATGCCTGCATTTTAGTTCAAGTTTTCTTACTTACGGTAAAAACATTAAAGAACTCAAGGACCTCATTTAGTCAGCCGATCTATCTATATCGGCCACCTAAAACAAGCGCTGCACGGCGCTGAAAAGAGGTTCAGATGAGCAACCGAACGAAGATCCTACGCACCCTCGTCGTGCTGGGCGTCCTCGCCTGCATCGCCGGGGCGGGCGTGTTCTCGGCTTTCTCGAGCCAGACCGACAACCCCGGCAACGTCGTCACCGCAGGTAGCGTCACGCTCGCCGACAACGACGCCGGCTCAGCCCTCTACTCGCTCACCGCGGCGAAACCGGGCGACAGCCAGACGTCCTGCATCAAAGTCACCTACACGGGCAGCTCAACGCCAACGTGAGGATCTACACGCCGAGCACGATCGGCGAACTCGGTCCCAACGTCAGCCTCAAAATCGAGCCGGGGACGCAGACCACGCCGCGTTCCCGAGCTGCACGGGCTTCACCCCCGACTCGGGCGGCGCGCTGTTCGAAGGCACCCTGTCCGCCTTCGCCACCGAACACAACAGCTACGCCACCGGGGTCGTCGACTTCCCGGGCACGGTCGCGACCAAATGGGTGACCAACGACGCGGTCGTCTACCGGGTCACGGCGACGCTGTCGGCCAGCGCCCCCGACTCCGCCCAGGGCAAAACCACCGGCACCCACATCCTCCGCTGGGAGGCCCAGAACCAGTAGGTCCGGGCCGACCAGGCCGGAGGACCGATGACGACGGCTACAACGCGGCGACGGTCCCCGTCAGCTCGCCCGTGGTGTCGGCTGGGCGGCGCTGGCGGTGGTCGGCCTGCTGGCGCTGGCGATCGCCGGGCCGCTGGCCTTCGGCGCTCGTCCGCACACGGTCCTGACCGGCAGCATGGAGCCGGCGATCTCCCCCGGCGACGTGGTCATCGACGAGCGGATCCCGCCGACCGCGGCGCGGGTCGGCGACGTCGTCACCTTCCGCGACCCCGAAGACCAGAGCCGGCTGATCACCCACCGCGTGCGCAGCATCCGCCGCGCCGGCTCGCACCTCTGGTTCGTCACCCAGGGCGATGCCAACAACACCACCGAGCGCTGGCGGATCGCTGCCGACGGCGAGCTCGGCCGGGTCATCTACACGGTGCCCTGGGTCGGCCATGTCGCCGTCGTCACCCACACCCCGCTCGGCCTGGGGCTGCTGCTGATCGTGCCGCTGCTGCTGCTGGGGCTCGACGAGCTGGTGCGGATCTGGCGGGCCGCCGGCGGCGAGGCCGACGTGAGGCCGCGGCGGCCACTGGGAGCGGCGCTGGCCGCCGCGGCGATCGCGGCGCTGGCGCTGGCGGCGGTGCCGGTCGCCTTCGCAGCCTTCGCCTCACAGGCCGAAAACGGCAGCAACATGGTCGAAGCCGCGAAAGACTTCCGGGCGCCGCAGGTGACCGCTGCGGCGGTCGGCAAGATCGCCGGCGGCGCCGCCGGCTTCGTCAAGCAGGGCGGCGAATACTTCGTCTACGCCAACGTCGCCGCCGACACCGGCAACCCGGCCAGCGGCATCGCCGGCGTCAAAGCCAACGTCTCCACCGTCACCGCCGGGGCGACGGCGATCACGCTCATCGCCGGCTCCTTCAGCGCCGGCGGCGTCAGCTACGGCTACCGCAGCGCCGCGCTCACCGCCAACGCCGTGCTGGCGGAGGGAGCAAAGAGCTTCACCGTCGCCGCGACCGACAACGCCCTCAACGCCGCCAGCCTCGGCGGCGCGGTTACGGTCGACAACACGGCGCCGAAAGCGAATGACGTGCAGACGGCCAACGTCGGCGGCGGCACCAACGGGTTGGCCGAGCAAGGCGACACGCTGGTCCTCACGGTCAGCGAGCCGGTCGAGCCGGAATCGATCCTCAGCGGCTGGAACGGGCTCGCCCCGACCAACGTGACCGTGCGAATCGTCGACAACAGCCTGCTCGGGCTCGGGCTCGGCAACGACGTCGTCCAGATCTTCAACTCCGCCAACACCACGGCGCTGCCGCTCGGCTCGGTCGACCTCGGGCGCACCGATTACGTCACCGGCCTGGTCGGCGGCAACGTCAAATTCGGCGCCACCGGGACCAAGTCGACGATGGCGATCAGCGGCAACACGATCACGGTCGTGCTCGGGACCTACGAAGGCGAAGGGCTGCTGGGCTCCAACCGGATCACGGCGGGCGGCGCGGGAACCGCCACCTGGACCCCGGTCACGACGCCCTACGACCGCGCGGCGAACGCGATGTCGACCGCGGCCGCGGTCGAGTCCGGCCCAGCCGACAGGGAGTTCTGAGGTGCGCGCCGCCTCCCTGCTCGTCTTCCTGGCCCTGGCCGGCAGCGCCACTGCTGCGGTCGTCGGCGGCGGCGGCGAGCCGGCGGCCGCGGCGCGCGCGGTCGCCGCCGAAGGCAGCTTCGGCTTCGCCAGCTCGCGCGAGGGGATGCCGATCTTCAGCGCCAGCGGGATCGCCCCGGGGGACAGCGTCGGCGGCACGGTCGAGATCGCCAACGACGGCGAACTGGCCGGCGAGCTGGTGGTGGCGCAGCACGACGTCGAAGACACGCCCGGCCCCGGCGGCGGCGAGCTCTCCGGGCGGCTGATGCTGCGAATCGCCGACGTCACCGCGCCGGCGAGTCCGATCACCGTCTACGCCGGCCCCCTGGCGACGATGCCGCCGCGCCCGGCGGGGGTGCTGGAGCCGGGCGCGTCGCGGACCTACGAGTTCACCGCCACCCTGCCCGAGGCCGGGCCGGGCGGCGGCGCCCAGAACGACGTCCAGGGCGCCAGCACCAGCGTCGCCTACACCTGGACGGCTGGGGAAGTGACGGCAAGTCCGGCGCCCGCGCCGCCCGCCGGTCCCGCGCCAGGGCAGCCGCCGTCGAGCGCGCCGGTGAGCCCCGCGAGCACGGCACCCACGGCGGCGCCCCTGCGGCTGAAGATCACCCGCGTGCGCCACCGGCTCCGGCAAGGCCGCCTGGTCGTCTGGGCCCGCTGCAACAGCGCCTGCGCCATCGCCGCCCGCGGTCGCCTGCGCGCACGCGGGACGGGGAGCCAGCGGGCAGCCACGCTGCGCCCAGGCTCGCGACCGCGCTTCGCGACGGGCGAACAGCGCCTTGCGGTGCGGGTCCCTCCCAGGCTGCGCCGCTGGCTGCAGGCGAGCTCCGGGCCGCTGCGAGCGAATGTGCGTCTATCCCTATTCGCCCGCAGCCCGGCCGGAGAACGCGCGGCGGTCCACCGCGTGGTCTACGTGCGAGTGCTTTAGCGGCGGCTAGTCGCCGAGCTTGGCGCGAACCCGGGCACGGGAATCGCCGCCGCCGGCCTGGGCGACGTATTCCTCGATCCCGGCACGGCCGACGTGGGCGACCGAGCCGGCGAGCAGCAGCAGGAACCCCTGCCCGGCCGAGCCGAAGAGAAGCGTCGCCAGCGCCATGAACATCAGCAGGTAGAAGCCGAGCGCCAGCCCTTCGGCAATCTCCTCGAGCTTGTTCAAGCTGACGCCGTTCATCTCCCACTACTTCGGCGGAAGCGGGTACTTCCCTCCGGGCCGAAGGCGGTGACTTCCATCGGCCCGGAGACGATCCCTTCACTTGTAGGTGCGGATAACCCCGATTTGATCCCAGTCGCCTTCACCTTCATCGCTGAAATTTGCGATGTCCAGATTCCCATTCCTGCGAAGGCTCGAGAGCATTGACTTGGGCACGTCGAAGACCACGGTTCCAGCTACCGGCGCCTGCGGCTGAAGTTTTTCGAAGCTGTTGACGAAAGAGTCGTCCTGCACGTAGTTCTCGGCTTCGAAATCCTCGGTGTATTCGTTTTCCCCCAGGTAGAGAGCAGTCTGTTCCTGATTGCCGTCGAAATAGACGGGGGAATGCATCTTGTTCGTGACTTCGAGCTCTATGACGACGTAGATCCCGTTCGCCGTTTTGCTTTCGCCGTATTCGCCGGTAATCGATTTCGTCGTTTCGAGCCCCAGCATCTGGACGTTGAGCTCTTTCAGCTTCAGCGTGCTCCCTTTGTCAACGACGACCAAGGTCGTTCCGTCTTGGACGCAGGTCCCCTCGTTGCCTTGCTCGCTATTGATGCCCTGAGCATCGCAGTCGCCCGCATCGTCCTCGTCGCTGACGACATCCGTTTCGGCGGCTTCATCTTCTTCTTCTTCGTCCAGCGCTTCTTCGGAGTTTTCTTCACTTCGGGCTTCCACCGTTTCGACGACGGTAGTCGTCGTTCCATCGCCCCCACCGATCGCAGCGCCCAGAACTCCGGCGATCACGACGATCAGAATTCCACCCAACACCATCAATGCCTTGCGCGACACAGTGAAAGTCACAACGATCTCCTTGTTCTTCGGACGAGCTTGGGCGTAAAGATCCGCGACACAAACGGGGCACTCCCCAGAGTTGATTACCCAACAGCAACGAGGCCAGAGTGCTCAAACTTCCTGGTCCGAGTGAGCATCGTCATTCGCTATTGTTCACCAAATGGTTAACGATTCATTCAGGGCCCTCTCACACCCGATTCGCCGCGGGATCGTCGAACGGCTCGCGGCGGGGCCGGCCACGGTCGGTGAAGTCACCCGCGACTTCGGCGTCTCCAAGCCGGCGATCTCCAAGCACCTGAAGGTGCTGGAGGAGTCGGGCGTCGTCACCCGGGTAGTCGAGGGGCGCACGCACCGGCTTTCGCTCGAGCCCACCGCGCTGGGCGAGGCCGCCGACTGGATGGATCGCCAGCGCGCGCTCTGGGAGCGCATGTTCGATGTCGTCGACGAGTACCTCAAGGAGGAGCCGAAATGAAGATGCCGCCGATCGTCTCGCCACAGGAGTGGCAGTCCGCCCGCGAGGAGCTGCTGGTGAAGGAGAAGGAGCTGACCCGCGCCAGCGACGCACTGGCCGCCGAACGGCGGCGGCTGCCGCGCATGGCCGTGGAGAAGGAGTACCGCTTCGAGGGACCGGACGGGCCGACGAGTCTGCTCGACCTCTTCGAGGGGCGCCGCCAGCTGATCGTCTACCGCTTCTTCTTCGAGCCGGGCGTCGCCAACTGGCCCGAGAGCGGCTGCCGCGGCTGCTCCTTCATGGCCGACGAAGTCTCCAACCTCGCCCACCTGAACGCGCGCGACACCACCTTCGCCCACGTCTCCCGCGCCCCCCAGGCGGACATCGAGCGCTACCGGGGGCGGATGGGCTGGGAGATGCCCTGGTACACGCTCACCGACGACTTCGACGCCGACTTCGGGGTCGACGAATGGCACGGCACCAACGTCTTCTACCGCGACGACGACGACCGGATCTTCCGCACCTACTTCACCGACAAGCGCGGCGACGAGGCGCTGGGCAGCATCTGGTCCTACCTCGACATCACCCCGCTCGGCCGCCAGGAGCAGTGGGAGGACTCGCCCGAGGGCTACCCGCAGACGCAGGCCTACGTGTGGTGGAACCTGCACGACGAGTACGAGGACGCCACCGACTTCGAGCACGCCCTCTCGGATGCGACCGCCTCGCAGCGCGGAACGAGCAGCACGTGATCCCGCTCGCCCACGTCGGCGGCATGCCGGTCGAGGAGCTCCTCCCCTGGCTGGCCGGCCCCAGCACCGTGGTGGTGGCGCGGGCCTGGCTCGCCATCCACCTGCGACACCGCGAGGAGCGCGACCGGTGAGCGGCCGGACCCTGGTCATCGAGCGCCCCTTCCAGGCTCCCGCCCAGGCCGTCTTCGACGCCTGGACCAGCGAGGAGGTGATGCGCCGCTGGTTCCACGGCCAGCAGGCCTGGGAGACCCCGGTCGCCGAAGTCGACCTCCGCCTCGGCGGCACAGTCCGCGTCGTCATGCGCGACCCGCTCAAGGGCACCGAGCACGGCGGCGGCGGTCACTACACCGAGATCGACCCCCCGCACCGCCTCGCCTTCACCTGGACCTGGGACAGCGACGACCGCGAGACGCTGATCGAACTCGACTTCGAGGAGGTCGACGGCGTCACCACCGTGCGCCTCACCCACAACAACCTGAGGGACCGGGAATCGGTGCTCAACCACGAAGACGGCTGGGGCGTCTGCTTGGACAACCTCGAGCAGGTGCTGGAGACGGCAGGGAATGCGGGCTGACGGGAGCTACCTCTCGCCGATGTCCGGCCCCGTCGCCGGCACCTCGCTGACACGACGCTCCCGTTGCGTCCTCAGCCACTCAGGGAATGGTGGGTCGGCGGCGGCGGGAGTCCCCTCGCGACTCTCGAACGGAATGCCGACGATCGCCAGGCGGACCCCAAGTCCATAGCCGAGGCGGGCAAGGGATTTCAAACTGGTGTTGTCGGCGCCGCCGAGCAGGCGGCTCAGCTGCGCCTGATCGCGATCGACCCGCGCAGCGAGCTCGCGCTGACTGACGCCCTGCCCCTCGAGCAAGCCGGCGATCGTCTCGATCGCCTGGTTAAAGAGGCGTTCCTGCTCGTATACGAGGCGGGGCGGATCTTCGGCCTTCTCCTTGGCGGCGTCCCTACGCGCGGACTCCCTTCTTTCCTCTGTCATCTGCCCGAGCCTCTTCCAGCGCCCGTTCCGCACGCTCCACCTCGCGCTCGGGGATCTCGCCCTCGGCAGACTCGAATCCGCGCGCGACCAGGACCCGGTCGCCATCCCGCCTGGCGAGCAGGATCTTCTTCGACCCCCCGGCATGCCACCAGTCGACGTAAATCGCAAACAGATCGTGCAGCTTCGCCTCGCGAACCAGCCTCGAGCGAACCTGCGGCACGCCTTCCTCGTAAGCATTGGCGATTGACTCGCAGGCGACCGCGAGCTTCGCACGGTAGGTCGGCGAGAACCCGGCTATGAACCTCTCCGGCTGAGCTGCGACGGTGTGGAATTTGGTTTTGCTGCACTTGAAGAATGGGATTGACACGGCTCATCTCCTTTACTAGGAGGCGAACCGTTTGCTAGTCAGCCAATTGGCGCCAGCAGCCCGCCTCCCTTGAACAGGACGTGACTCGGAAGCGATCCGGGAGTCGGGCCGTGGGGGACGATCGTGTGGTGCAGACGCATTTGGAAGCGGTGGCGGATGGTGCTCTGCCGCCGCGGTCGCGGCAAAGCGAGGCGAGGTCGCGGCGGCGGCAGACCACTGGCCGCCGTTCGGAGGCGGTTGAAGCTGATTCCATCCGCCAGGGCGAGGAGGGCGGCTCGGCGCCACACCTCGAACCAGAGACGCCTGCCGCCACGACCGCGAGCGATCGCCGGGTGCTCATGAGCCCGCCGCAGATAGAGCTGGAACGAGTCAGGCCGGCGGCGCCGGTTGACCCAGGCGACGAACCGTTTCAGAGGGGAGGTGCCAACCAGCGCCGGGTTGGGAGCGATCGGGCTCTGCCACCCGTCGAGGACCTGGTTGACCCGGTTGAACTGGTGGCGATCAAGACTCGCCGTAGCCCGCTGAAAACTGTCGAACGAAGTCTGCTGCTGCCGAAGCACCCGATCGACGGTCTCTTCATAGCGGCTCAGAGGACCAGCGATGTAGTCGTTGAGCCGAGCGAGAGGCGACTGGGCAGCCCGCTCAATTTGCTCATTGACCGAGTTCAGCTGCCGGGCAACTTGCTGGACAGTCTGGAACGCCTTCATCAACTCATTGGTCGTCTCCATCTCTTTCGATGATAAAGAAATCATTGCCTTAGGTCAAGCGCTCTTGGTCATGTCTTCGGCTTGAAAGGCCGGAGGGCGTCCGTGCTGGGAGCGGGATTGCGGGGGCGATGCGACCCGGATGCGACCCGCATTTCAGCCAGCGACGAGCCAGTCACCACGGGTGATGATCCGGCCCTCCGAGAGGGCTGTGTGGACAAGGCTGCCGCGCACCTCACTCCAGCGGTCGGCGTACTCGCGGCTAACGACGATGATGTCCGCCGGCATGCGCAGGTCGCGCAGGATGCGATGGAGGCGCACCGACTCCTCAGCCTCATTCGCGACCTCAGGCTCGACGACGAGAAAGTCGATGTCGCTATGCGGACCCGCCTCCCCGCGGGCGTGCGAACCAAAGAGGATCACCTGCGCGCTGGGGGCAGCAGCGGCCAAGCGGCGTCCCGCCTCGGCTATCAGAGTCTCGTCCACCGCCATCACAGGAAGATCGTACTCGTCGTCACGAAACTCTCTGTCTGCAACCATGGCCCTTGTGGGCGAGTCGGCCAACACCAAAATCAGCGGTGGCGCGAAGGTGATCACACTGAAGAGGACGTGCCTCGCGTGTCCATCGCAGTGGGAGGGAACCCTTGCGGACGGTCGAGCGGTCTACGCTCGCTACCGCCACGGCGAGCTGACCATCGGCGTCGGCGATGAAATGGACGAGGCGGTCCGCAATGCAAGCTCCGACGTAGCCCTCTACGCCGGGGAAGTCGGTGATGGCCTCGATGGATTTATGAGCTTTGAGGAACTGAAGGCGAAGGTCTGTGGAGTCCTGGAGTTCCCAGCCAGACTCGTCGTCGAGAACGAGCGCTGATCACCGGTCGTAGGCTCGACCGCGCGGCAGCACCCGCAGTACGACGATCACCTGGTTCTCGTCGTCGAAGCTGAAGCGCACGCGCCAATCGCCAATCCGCAGCCGCCACTGGAGTGAATTGAGCTTGCGAATGTCGCCGCTACGCGGATCTACGATGAACCTGTCGAGAGCGTCCAGGATTCGACGCTGAACGGGTCGATCGAGTCGCTTCAGATCCCGCCGAGCCGGCGGCGCAACCCGAAGTGACCAGCCCGTGGTCAATCGAGATCGAGCTCGGCACGCAACTGCTCCGTGGAAACTGCCTCTCCTCGGTTGTAAGCAGCCAGGGCCTCGGCCGCGCTGACATCCTCGCTGGTCTCAGATTGCTCATCGTCCATTGGAGCGGACGCAAGCGCGTGCAGCATCGGGTCATCACGCCGGCGCTCGACGATCACCAACGCAGCCTCAGCCTCCCGCTCGGAAAGCTCCTCGACCAGCTTGTGGAGTCGCTCCTTCGTGGTCATCAGGCCCATGGTACCGCTGACCAAGATCAAGTCGAGACCTCGGCCACGCTGGCTTCGAGATCCGCCCCATGACAGCGCACCTCCCCAATCCGCTTTGCAGAGCCAAGTTCCGGCAGATTGAAAAGGACGCGATGCGTCCGCACAGGCCGCGGGATCACAGCACTGATGCAACCGAAATGAGACCATCGGCCAGATGACGATCCAAGGCATGGCGCATGTAGGCATGGTGGTCGAGGATCTCCCCGCCGCTACGGAGTTCTTCGTTCAGCTCGGGCTGGAGCTGCTAGGCGAAGGCCAGGTGGAAGGAGACTGGGTAGGCCGCGTCATCGGGCTCGACGACGTCCGCGCGGAAATAGTGATGCTGCGTACCCCGGATGGGCACGCCGAAGTCGAGCTGTCGAAATTCCTTTCGCCGCCGAGCCCCGACAGCGATAGCCACGCGCCAGCAAACGCGCCGGGCATCCGCCACCTCTCATTCATCGTCGACGACATCAACACCGCCGTCGCCGGCCTCCAAGCCCGCGGCACCGAGCTAATCGGCGAGGTGGAGAACTACAACGACATCTATCTCCTCTGCTACGTCCGCGGCCCCGAGGGGATTATCGTCGAGCTGGCAGAGAAGATCGGCTGACTGTCCGATCAGCCGCTGTCCCTCGACCAACTGAGCGGCCCGACTCCCACTTGAAGAAGAGTGGTGAATGTCATGCGGCCTGGCGAACGCTGTCGCTCGCGGTCGGCTTGGTCAAGTCGGTTGCGACGGTGTGACCGCCACCGTGCCACCGACCAGTGAAACGCCAAAGCTCGTAGTGGAACAGCCACTCGGCGGTCCAGGGAACAATCGTCTGATCGATCCGCATCTCAGGACGCCACTGATGTGGATAACAGAGACACAGACGCTCCCGTGGGAATACGTGCGGCAGCGTCTTGCCCTCCGGCGCCTTCAGCTTGGGCGAGACAATGGTGATGTCCGGTGATCCTGGCGGTGCATACTCGATACGAACGAGGTAGACCTCGCTGTGGCTGGTCGGCTGAATCCCTCCCTCCCAGCGCAGCCTCCCAGGCGGAGTGCTGCTGTGCCGAGTGATCGGCAGCCGGCCTAGGAGAAACGCCTGCTGGGCGACGGTCTTAGCTTTATTTGCTCGTCGAGCCATAAAAGTCATGGGGCTTGACTAGGGTCGCCCCAGCCCCAGCAACCGTCAGGGCGCCGGTGTCCTTGTTGAAGCCGAGTTGACCGCGGTCGCGGCTCCTAAGGGCAGCCGAGCCGAGGCGCTCGGCTGCGCGCTTGATTGGGCCCTCCCCGAAGCTCTCTGCGAGTCGCGAGGCGACCCGGTCGAGGCCCCGTGCCTCCCCGGCGGCCTTCAAGTCGGCTTCCAGCTGGTCGAGCCAGGCGAAAAACTGCTTAGCCCGCTCAGGGTAGTCGCCCCACTTATCAGCGAAGTTCTCCTGCCCTTGCACCGGATTCGGAACACTCCAGGAACTGCCATCGTGCTCAATGAACTTGGGCATGCTGGAGACCGCGCCGAGTAGCGCATCGAAAAGATCTTGCTGGCCGGCGTACGCGTGCGCCGCGAGCGTCGTCAGCAGGATCGAAGGCGGGCGCTCATCCAGGTTCTCAGCGAAGTAGAGGTTCCGGTGATGCTTCAGCGCCTGCACCGTCCGCTGCAGCGTCGTCTTGACCCGGGAATCAGGGATCTCCTCTGGCTCAACGCGCGCCGCCTCGGCCAGCATCGCCCGCTTCGCGATGAACTCCGTCGCCATCCTTGCCTTGAACCACTCGGCGTAGGCCTTGGGGTCGGAGAACTGCCAGGCCCGCAAGTCGCGGTCGGTGAGCAAGATGCCCGTCTGGGACCCGGCGCTGTCAGGTATAGCCGGCAGGACATCGAGATGGAAGGCCTCTCTGTAGATCAGCGTGAAGCAGCGCTTGCGATCCTCGCAGGAGTCGGGTGCGCCAGAGTCACCGCGGCGCGAGTAGAGATAGCCCGAAAGGGCCTCCCTAACTCCTTCCTTCAGCTCCTCCTGGCTCACCTGATTTTTGTCGAGGCTGCGGCGGCAGACGAGGTCAACGTCGTACTCATCCCGACCGAGCGGCTGCACCACGGTGCCGAGCAGGAAAGAGCCCTGCGGATACACCTCCCAGCCCTCACCAGCATCGGCGTGCTCAGCTAGCCAGCTACCCACATCGGCGTACTCGGTGGCGGCTGCGCGGAATAGGTCCTCGGGGATGTCGAGACTCTCGACGGCACCCCCGAGAAGCTCGGTGACAGGACTTGCATCTGGGTTAAACATCGACATCTCCTTGGATTGGTTCGGGCGTATATGACGGGGCTCGGTGCTGGGCGAATCGCTTCTCGAAATCGGGGCAGATATGACGACTAACGTGCTCGGCCCGGCCACGGAGCTGCTGGGAATCGACGCCGTCAAGCCGCAAGACCTTCGCCGGGACTGCGGGGTCAACCCGTAGGACATCCTCGGCACCGAGCATCAGAGTCGCCGCGTTGCGAGCCGCCAGGTTCTGTCCGCGAAGGACAATGTCGAACGCCTCCCGCCCCCAAGCGAGCAAGCCTCCCCGGTCCAGCCGAGGGCGCCGGTAGGCGGTGTCCGTGGTCGTCCCGAGACTGAACACGCCGATGTCTGACATCGCGCAGCCGAAGCTGCTGAGCGCCTCGACCAATCCGACCATCGAGGGGTTGTTCGCCCAGACACCACCGTCGATCAGTCGTAGCCCCCGCAGCTCATGCGCCGGCAGGAAGGTGGGGGCGGCACTGGTTGCCAAGGCGACGTCGACCATCAACTCGTGGCGGTCGCGCCGAAGCCGTGGTGCGTGAGGCGTGCGGAAGACATAGACGTCGTCGTTGGTGAGGTCGTAGCTGGGGACGACCAGCGGGATCTGGCTCTCGCCGAGGGTCCGCTCTCCCAGGACCTGCTCGAGGGCGCGTCGAAGGGGCGCCGGGCTGAACTTGCTGGCGAAGATGCGGCGTGTGGACCGCTGCAGCTTGCCGGGAAAGATCTCGTCGCCGTGGTCGACATAGAAGGAAGTGATCTCCGAGGGACTGAGACCAGCTCCGAGCCCCAAGGCGATGATGCCGCCGGTTGAAGTCCCGGTGATCAAGTCGAAATGGTCAATGAGCGAGATACCGAGGTCGGCCTCCAGTCGCTCGAGGAGGGCGGCCGCAAACATTCCCTTGTAGCCGCCCCCGTCGAGGGCCAGAATCTGGAACCGGTTGCCCATTGCGCGTCGCCTGGCGCCTATTTTTTGCGCCTGTTGTAGGGCGACTGATTCGGCGGGGCGAGCGAGATCTTCTTCTGGGACGCCTTCGAGCCCACGCCAGCGGGCGTCCGACCGAGCTTGAAGCCAATGACACGCGTCGGCGTGTTTCCCTTAGCCAACGTCCGGAGCTGCTTGACTTCATTTGGAGACCACGGCTTTCCAGTGTTGCGCGTCGATTTCGACATCTCTTCTCCGTTCTCGAACTGCGGTGTTCTGAATAGGTCCAGGTGGTGGCCTCAAGTTTACCGCAAAGATCGGCAGAGCGGTGTCTTTGATGTATCCGTCGGTGTCCCGCCGTGCACCGCACTATGTTTTAGGCATGCCGCATGACGCAGAACGGGTAGGGCGCAACATCAAGATCCAGCGCGAACGGGCAGGTCTTTCGCTGGCCCAGCTCTCTGCGGCAACTGGAATCTCAAAGGCCCACCTTGTGAGGTTGGAGAAGAGGGGGGGAATCCATCGCTGGAAATTCTCAGTCGGATCGCGGAAGCCCTTGAGGTGACGATCGCCGACCTAGTAGGAGGGCCGAAGCTCACCTACAGCGCCGCTAGCGACGAGGACGTCCCCGCATCTCTGAAGGCGTTTGCCAACGAGGTCGATCTCAGCGAGGACGAGGTCCAAACGCTGGCCTCAATCCGTTTCCGCGGCGGTGAACGCCCGCGCACCTCGGAGCGTTGGCGGTTCATCTATGACTCGCTCAGCCTGAGCAAAGGTCTGGACCGAGATGGCGACAAAGACCTGGACTGAACCACTCGTCATCGGCCTGATGGCCGAAGCGGGGACTACTGATCCGCGCGACGCGATCGAGGCTTATGCCGAGAAACTGCGCCGTGAAGCTGAGCAGGACAGCCTGCCGATCGACGTCGAGATGATCGCGTCAGTCAAGGGGGTCCGCCCGCGGCGGGGATCCCACGAATTCGCTGGGCGGATCTACGTCGAGGAGGACGGCCAGCTGGTCATGGACCTGAACGCTCGAGACTCCCCTGCCCGCCAGCGTTTCACCTGCGCACACGAGATGATGCACACCGCCTTCCCCAATTTCACTGAGGAGAAGCGCTACCGGTTGGACACCAGCGTCGAGGCCAAACCGCTGAACCAAGAGGAGGAGTACCTCTGCGACTTGGGGGCCGCCGCGCTGCTAATGCCAGCCTCACTTCTGCAGGAGTATCGCTTGACGCGAGACGGGCTGACTGGCGTAAGAAGGCTGGCCGCCGGAGCAGAGGTGAGTCTCGAGGCAGCCGGAAACAGACTAGCCGAGCTCTCCGAGGAGCCGGTCGCCTTCATGGTCTTCGAGTACGGACACAAACCCGCCGACCGCCCGGCACTTCGACGCGGACAGCCGGTCGCGAAGCAGGTGCGTCTGCGCTATGCCCACTGCTCCTTGCTTGACGTGTACCTCCCTCGCTTCAAAGGCGCTGTCACCGGCAGCGCCATCGCAAGAGCGCATTCGAGCGGAAAGCTGGAGCGGGGAATCGAAGAGCTACCGGGAACCCGCGGCGCTGGGCAATTCGAGATCGAGGCCCGCTGCTATGGCACCGACGATCGCCAACGGGTACTTGCCGTGGCCTATCCGGCCTGAGCAGCTCGCGGTCGCCAGAGCAGTTACTTCGAGCGGACCGGAGTTAGTCAAATGCTGAGGGAGGGCTAGTAGTCGGGTTGCACTCGTCGAGCATGGCTGGGCGGCCTCTGCACCACTTCTGGAGGGAGAAGGTCTAATGGTCCGGCGGCAGCGATTCGGTCGAGGCGCCGCCCGTCGCAAGGAGCTCGTTTGGATCTAGGCCGTCGATACTCGGGCCGCCGACGAGAATGTAGCCGAGGGCAGACAACCGGACGGCGAGATCAGCTGCCACACCAAAGTCAATATCTGCTCGCTGCAAGAGAAGGTCTTCGGTCTCAGCGAGCCAAGCATCCGCTGGGTCTTTCGAGATACCGCAATCAACAGCTGCAGTCGTGAACGCCCCGTTCAGGCTCGAGAGAGCAACCGAGATTGGCCGCGCAAAATCATTGTCTGCGAGCAGCTGGGGACTCTCGTCGAGCAGGGTGCCAGCAAGGAAGAGCTCGGCCCCAATCTTCGAGGTGGGTTGGTTGGGATCGGTGGTCATCTGACTCCTTTGGTCTCATAGACGGGCAAGAGCCGCATCGGCACGAACACGTTGGGCGAGCGCTTCTTCAACAGGGACGAGGTGGATGTTGTTTCGTCGTGCCTGCCAGACACAGACGTCGCTGACCGTGTCTTCTGGATAGAGGGTCTGTAGAGCTACGGCATAGGGGTAAGCGATGATGGATGCTTGGGCTTCAGAGATGTCCCCGCCATCCCAGTAGACCGCGCGGCCGGAGATCTCACCAGTTGCCGAGACCACCAACGCGTCGACTTGGGTTCGTACGGTGCCCGACGTCATCGTGATCGGAACCGATGGACAGAAGCCACTGAAGGTGCGGCCATCAATGGCATCGGCTTCGATGTAGTGCTCGAGCCCTTGAACCGTGTTTTGGGCATTAGTACGCATGCTGGGATGGGTGTGGACGAGCTCAGCCGACAGCGCTTCAAGGAGATATTCGCGAGCGTTGGGAGCGCCACTGCGATGGAAGCGACGAACGGCCGCGCGAGCAACGGTGGTCGGCTTAACGAGAAAGGGGGGCGGCGGTGACCCGGCAGGCGGCAGTTGGTACCCGCTGTCTCGGATCCCCTTGGCGAGTTGGCTTGCGGTGAGATTGGCCATTCAGTAGCTGCGGGGCATCTGGACAGAGGCCCGATTGCCCCACTCGCGCCTCCCAGCGGACGGCGCCACTGTACTGAATTTGTCGAGTTATCGTTTTTAAACAAGTATTTGAGCGTTCTTCTACGAGCGTCCGTCCACTACCCGTCGGATCGCCGCATCACTCTGGCCCAGCGAGTGCGTATAGCGCGCCAGCATGGTCTCAACCCGGTGCCCCGCGATCTCAGCTAGATCAGCATCGTTGACGCCTGCAGCGCGAACTTGAGTGACGTAGCTATGGCGACACTCGTGGGGGCGAATGTCTAGGCCGGAGGCTTCTTGGGCTGGCTTCCAGACATCGCGGTAAAAAGTACGCTCGCGCCAGAGACGACCGGTCGGAGTTGGGAAGAGCAGTTCGCAGTCGGCTCCATTGAGCTGTATCTGGGCTTCGAGCATCCAGGCAAGGGTCGCGGGGACAGGGATGACGCGGCCGGCGTCGGCCTCACCGTGGTCGGTCTTGGTGCCCTCGAGGATCGTGCCCTCATGGGCGGTGCGGCGGACCTTCAGGGTCTCACCATCGAAGTCTTCACTTCGCAGCGGCAGCACCTCCCCCAGTCTCATGCCGGTGTCGGTGAAAATTCGGACCATCGCCTCGTACCGACCGGCCGCCTTGGCGAAGCGGTGCATCTCCTCGAAACTGAATATGCGGATCGGTCTGGGCTTCTTCTTCGCTCTGGGGTCGTTGGCGCGGACGCGAATTCCCTTGAAGGGGTTGAGGTCGCAGACTTCGTCGGTGATCGCGTCCTCGGCCATTGCCGAGAGGGAGCGGAGGATGCCGACAGCGCCGGTGGTGGCTCGACCTTCGTTCGTCAGCATGTGGTCGACCAGGGCGAGGGTGTGGCGACGGCGCAGCTCGTGCATCGGCCAGTCGCGAAGGTGGATGCCCTCGACCTCCACGTCGGCGACGCGGCTGATGCGGTGGTTATACGTGTCGTTGGTGCGCTCCGCCCTGGGGTGACGTTCGGTCCACGTCGCGAAGTAGTCGCCGAGGGTGTCGGGCCGATCCGAGAGGCCGTAGGCCTCGTCGATCGCGCGTTGAGCGTCGGCCTTCTTCGTGAACGTCCCCTTACCTCGATTCCAAGTGGGCTTGGCGATGCGGTACTTGCCGTCGCGGCCGGTATAGCGGGCGACCCAGACCAACTTGCCGGAGGGGTTGCGGCGTTTGATCGGAGACTCGCGCCTCATGCTGCCTCGTCTCGGTGGCGGGCGAGGAAATCCTCGACGTCGGCGGGGTCGATCCGCCGCGCGGCATCCGAGCTTGTAGCTGGGCAACTCGCCACGCCTGATCCAGTTACGGATCGTGCGGTCGGAGACCGCGAGGAAGCTGGCGAGAGTGCGCTCGGTGAAGAAAGCAACGGAAGCGGGTTTCCTCTCCATGCCGCTTATGTCCAAGGGCGTCGGCATTTGCATCGGTTGACCCGGCCAAGCACTCCAACCGCCACTTACAAGACCGAAGGTCAGACCCCTACCGCCCCTCCCTACAGGCGGCCGTCGCACGGCGAAGCCGTGCCACAATCGGCCGCCCGGAGGGGCGGCGCGCGCCCCCTTTTCTCCGCCCCGCCCCTCGCTGCCGGCAGCGATCGTGAAGCTGCGACTCAGGCACGAATCCGGAGGGTTCGTAGTGTGTCGGGGGTTGAGGTTGGGTGCTAGGTGGGGTCTTCGGGTGGCTGCCTGAAGGCCTGATGGACGGGCTTTGCCTTGGCAGCTGCTTCTTGGCTGCCTCATCGTTCGCTACTGGTTCTTGGCAGTTCATTTTCTTCTGGATCTGGGATTTTGAATTTGCCTATTTGCATCTCGGGCGACTGCCATTCGATTCCCGCGACCAATTCATCCAGCGAGGTTTCCAGCGCTGCCGCGAACTTCATCGCCGAGTCGAGGCCCGGCAGAGACAGGCCGCGCTCGATCTGGCTGATCGCCGTGCGGTGCGTCGAAGTCCGGAAGGCAAGCTCGTCCTGGCTCACGTCCGCTGCCCTACGAGCCTTGGCGAGGTTGATCCCGAAACAGCAGGCGAACTGCTCGCGTTGCAGGCTTGCGTGGCGTCCCATCGCTACAACCCCTCCCCGAGGATCTCGTTGAAGCGCAGAGCAGCGCGCGTCGGCAATACGAGCCCGTCGCTGCGAAACAGCAGACCGACCCCGGTCAGGTCGCGGACAGCGCGTTCGATCGCGTCTCGCTGCGCGAAGTCGGCCGCACCGGCACTTACCTCCTGAATCAGTTCCGAGAGGCGTAGATGCGTGGGATAGAGCGTGAGGACGTGAATCAGGACGCTGCCCTGGTCGCGGAGGTCCTGTGCCTCGTTGGGACAGTCGCTCGAACCGTGAGCCATAGAGTTCTCATCAGCCATGAGGAGCGTGGTCTCCTTGTGGTCAGGCCCTCGGCTGGCGTTCCACCGCCGGCCGGGGGCCGCTTCTTGAGGCCGGCAGACAGCTACCGTTCCCGCTGCGGCGGGGCGAGCTTTCCTTGACCCGTCGCCACGGGGCCGGCGACTCCACTCGCGCGGCCCCACTTATGTGCCGATCAGGGTAGCAGGCACTTAGTGCATGTACTAGGTCCGCTTTGACCGGGTGCGTTTTTGAGAATGTCTCCGGGCATGCGGCACTCATCGCGACCACAGCCGGGGCTTGGAGTCGCGATACGTCAGCTACGCGAGAAGAAGAAAGAGACGCAGGAGGCCCTGGCCGAGCAGGCGGGAATCGCGATCCCGACGCTTTCCCATATCGAGGCAGGCCACGCCAATCCCACCTGGGCCACCGTCCGCGACATCGCCACCGCGTTGGGCGTCTCGATCACCGAGCTGGCGAAGCTGTCCGAGAAGCACGAATAGCCACTCGGCCGATGGGCCGGGATGAGACAGAAATGAGACACCCGCGGGTCGGAACGCCTCGGAACCACGCGGAAGGCGTTGGCATCGGGGTCGAAGGCACAACCGAAGGTTTCCGCTCTGGAGAGCGAAAAACCCGGCACTGCGAGGAAAGCAGAGGAATGCGCCCGACGGGAGTCGAACCCGCGACCTTCGGCTTGAAAGACCGACGCTCTTTGGCCCCCCGTAAGGAACCGTTGACCACTGAGCTACGGGCGCTCACCGCGAAGACTACCCGCGCAACGGTCTTTGAGCATTGCTCCCCGCGTTAGGGTCGGACTATGGATCTAGGCATTGAGGGGCGCGTCGCCCTGGTTATGGGCGCCAGCCAGGGGCTGGGGCGCGGGATCGCGGCCGCGCTGGCGCGCGAGGGCGCGCACGGTCGCGATCGCCAGTCGCTCGCTCGAGCGGCTCGGGGAAGCGGCGGCTGAGATCGGCTCGGCCGCGACGCCGTTCGTCGCCGACGCCTCCGACCCCGAGCGGCTCGCTGCGCTCCCCGGCGAGGTCGCCGCCGCCCTCGGGCCCGATCGACATCCTCGTCGCCAACACCGGCGGGCCGCCCTTCGGCGGCGCCTTCGCCCACGGGCTCGACGAGTGGGAGCAGGCCTATCGCTCGCTCGTCCTCGCCCCGCGCATCCTCGCCGAGGCCGTCGTCCCCGGCATGCGCGAGCGCCGCTGGGGCCGGATCGTCAACGTCGGCTCCAACACGACCCGGGAGCCCAACCCCTTCCTCAACCTCTCCAACGCCCACCGCATGGCCGCGGTCGGCTTCCTGAAGACGCTGGCGGGCGAGGTCGCCGGCGACGGGATCACCGTCAACACCGTCGCCACCGGCCGCTTCGCGACCGAGCGGCTCACCCAGCACGGCGGCTCGCTCGAGGACGCCGAAGCGGCCGCCCGCAGCGAAGTCCCCGCCGGGCGCCTCGGCACCCCCGAGGAGTACGGCGACCTCGTCGCCTTCCTCTGCTCCGACCGCGCCGCCTACATCACCGGCACCGTCATCCCGATCGACGGCGGCCTCCTGAAGTCCGTATGACACTGCGCGAGGCCGCGCCGTCGGCTTCGCGTCGTGCAAAGCACTGCCGCTTCGCCGCCCGCCACGCCCTCGCTTGGTCCTACGGCTTCAGCTCCCCGCGCGGATCTTCGCCGCCATCGCCTCCGACTCGTCGCGGTAGCCCGTCCCGTCCTCGAACTCGATCACCGGGTACTTGCGCTGGCCGGAGAGCCGCTCGATCTCCTCGCGCTTGCCCCGCCGCAGCGGCCCCTTCACCAGCTCGTACTCGACCCCCGCTCGTCCAGCGCCTTCTGCACCTTCCAGCATGGGTGGCCGTCGGTCTTGACGAACATCGCCGAGCACCTGTGCAGCTTCACCGCCATCTCTACTCCCCCTTCAACTCGCGCATCGCCGGGTAGATGATCACGTCGCGCAGCGTCTTCGAGCCGGTCATGATCATCAGCAGCCGGTCGATCCCGAGGCCGCACCCGCTCGCCGGCGGCATCCCGTATTCGAGCGCTTTGACGAACTCTTCGTCGTGGGGGTGCGGGTCCTCCTCGGCGCCGGACTCCTGGCGTTCGCGCTGGCCGATGAAGCGCTCGCGCTGCTCGACCGGGTCGTTGACGTCGGTGCCGCCGCCGACGATCTCCATCCCGGCGACGATGCCGTCGAAGGCCTCGCAGACCTTGGGGTCGTCGGGGTGCACCTTGACCAGCGGCCAGATGTCGATCGGCAGCACCGTGATGTAGGTGGGCTGGATCAGCTTCGGCTCGACCAGCTTGCCCTGCAGGGTGTCGACGAGGCCGGCCCAGTCGTCGTTCTCCTCGGCGTCGTCGCCGGCCACCTCGGCCAGCTCGTCGCGGCTCGCCTCGTAGATGTCGATCGCCGGCCTCGCGCAGGATCTCGTCGCGCAGGACCACCCGCGGCCAGGGCGCCGCGAAGTCGATCTCGACCCCGTCGCGCATCACCTTCGTCGTCCCCATCACCTCCTCGACCACGCTGGAGACCAGCGTCTCGATGAAGTCCATGACGCCGTTGTAGTCGGCGCCGCCGACGAACATCTCCAGCATCGTGAACTCGGGGTTGTGCTGGGGCGACATCCCCTCGTTGCGGAAGAACTTGCCGAACTCGTAGACGTCCTCGAAGCCGCCGACGATCGCCCGCTTCAGGTAGAGCTCGGTCGCGGTGCGCAGGAAGAGGTCGCGGTCGAGCGCGTTGTGGTGGGTGACGAAGGGGCGCGCCGCGGCGCCGCCGGTCAGCCGCTGCAGCACCGGCGTTTCCAGCTCGACCCAGCCGCGCGCGTGCATGTGGCTGCGGATCGCGTAGGTCAGGTCGGAGCGCTTCTTGAAGATCTCCCGCGAGTCCGCGTTGGCCATCAGGTCGAGTTCGCGCTGGCGGTAGCGCAGCTCCGGGTCGGAGATGCCGTGGAAGAGGTCGGGCGGGTCGAGCAGCGCCTTCGCCAGCAGCGTGCACTCGCGCACGCTGATCGCGAGCTCGCCGCGTTTGGTCACGTAGACCGGCCCCTCGACCCCGACCAGGTCGCCGATGTCGAGCTCTTCGATCCGCTCGAAGGCCTCCTCGCCGAGCGCGTCGCGGCGGGCGTAGGCCTGGATCGTGCCGGTGATGTCGCGGACGTCGAGGAAGACGACCTTGCCGTGGCCGCGCTTGCCGGTGACCCGGCCCATCACCCGGTAGCTGAACTGCTCGTGCTCGCCCTCCCCCAGCTCGGCGGGGTCGTGGGCGGCGAGGATCTCCTCGGCGTGGGTGCGCCCTTCGAAGGAGTGCGGGTAGGGATCGACCCCGGCCGCGCGCAGCCGCTCGACCTTGGCCCGGCGCTGCGCCTCGCTGGCGGCCCCGGAGCGATCGCCCGCGTCGGGCACCGCCTCCTCGGCCCGCGGCGGAGCCTCACTCATCGCTTGCGACCGCCCTCACGGAGCGAAGCCGACAGTGACCCGCTCGTCACCTTCATAGTCCGGAAGGGTAGTCGCTTCGCGCAGCATCTCGCGCATCGCCGGGCCGTGATGGGTGTCGTGCTCCATCGCCAGCTTCCAGCCCGAGGGCGTTTCCCCGATCAGGCCGCGGATCACGCCGAGGCCGTCCTCGCCGCAGTCCCCGGTGACCGCGATCCGCGGCTCCTTCTGGATCTCGGGCGAGCGCTCGAAGATGGTCGAGTCGGTGACGTAGGGAAGGTTGGCGATCACCAGGTCGACGTCCTCGAGCCCGTCGGGGATGCCGGTGGCGACGCTGACCTCGAGCGGGATGCCGAGCCGCTCGGCGTTCTCCCGCGCCGCTTCGACCGCTTCCGGCGAGAGGTCCGAGGCGGTGACCTCGAGGTCGGGGCGCTCGGCCAGCAGGGCCAGGGCGATCGCCCCGGAGCCGGTGCCGACCTCGTGCACGCGGGCGCCCTCGGGCAGGTCCAGGGCCGACCTCGACCAGCAGCTCGGTCTCGCGGCGCGGCCAGAGCACGCGCTCGTCGACGGCGATTTCGAGGGTGCGGAAGGGCGCGCGGCCGAGGATGTAGGCCATCGGCTCGCGGTCGACGCGGCGCGCCACCCGCTCCTCGATCGCGGCCAGGACCTCGGCCGGGATCTCGCCGGCGCTTTCGACCGAGAGCTCCTCCGGCTTGACGCCCATCGCGTCGGCGACCAGCACTTCGGCGTCGCCGCGCGCGTTCTCGACGCCGGCCGCGGCGAGCCGCTCCGCCGCCGCGTCGAGCACCGCGCTGACGGTGCGCGCCGAGGGCCCCTCCTGACTCTGAACGTCGATAGCCGCCATTACCCGCCAAGCCTCCCTAGATTGACCGCTCGAAAGTTCTTGCGCAAGACTAACATCGTTCGCTCCAATCCGCTCAAACAGCGGGTTGCGCCGCCGCTGCGGCAGAAGGTCGAGAAATGCCGCCGTGGCGGCGGGTCACCACGGCGATCCAGATGGCGCCGGCGACCATCATGCCAAGGCTCTCCAGCTGGGCCGTGGTCAGGCCCAGCGCGACAGCCTCGTTGCGGCGCAGGAACTCGACCAGGAAGCGCTCCGCCCCGGCGTAGACGAGGTAGAGCGCGAAGAGGATCCCGGCCCGGACCCGGTCGCGCAGCTGCCAGAGGATCCAGGCGCCGAGGCCCATCGCCAGCGTCTCGTAGATCGGGGTCGGGTGGACGGTCTGCTCGGTCGGCACGGTGCCGTCGGGATAGGACATCGCCCAGGGCCCGTCCCAGGCCTTGCCGTAGTCGCCGTCGCCGGAGAGCTGGCAGCCGCAGCGGCCGATCGCGTAGCCCAGCGCCAGCGCCGGCGCCGCCAGGTCGAGCAGGGTGAGGCCGAGGAAGTCGCGGTACCAGGCCCAGGCGAGCACGGCGAGGGCGCCGCCGATCGCGCCGCCGTACCAGACCAGCCCGGCCCCGGAGAAGAGGTTGCCGAGCAGGTCGTCCTTGACGTCGCTGTAGTTCTGGACGAGGAAGTAGACGCGGGAGCCGACGATGCCGCCGATCAGCGCCGCGAAGCCCATCTCGTAGGCCCAGTCGACCGGCTTGCCGATCTCCCCCAGCCGCCTCCAGATCAGGGCGCCGGCGGCGAGGAAGGCGAGGGCGAACATCAGGCCGAAGGTCTGCAGCGTCACCGGGCCGATTTCGATGTGCGGGATACATGGCTCCGGGCGCCGCGCCTACTCGGCGAGCAGCACCTCCAGCAGCGCCTTCTGCGCGTGCAGCCGGTTCTCCGCCTGGTCCCAGACCGCGGAGCGCTCGCCGTAGAGGACGTCGGCGGTGATCTCCTCGCCCGGGTGGGCGGGCAGGCAGTGGAGGACGATCGCGTCGTCCTTGGCGGCGGCCAGCAGGTCGGCGTCGAGCCGGAACGGGGCGAGGTCGGCGCGGCGGCGCTCGGCCGTCTCCTCGTCGCCCATGCTGACCCAGACGTCCGTATAGAGAGCGTCGGCGCCGTCGGCGGCGGCGCGCGGGTCGTCGGTCAGCTTCACCCCGTGCCCCTCCTCCAGCTGGTAGCCGGAGGGCGCCGCGACGACGACCTCGACCCCGGCCAGCTCGCCCAGCACCGCCAGCGAGCGGGCGACGTTGTTGCCGTCGCCGACGTAGGCGAGGCGCTGCCCGTCGAGGTCGCCGAAGCGCTCGCGCAGGGTCAGCAGGTCGGCGAGCGCCTGGCAGGGGTGGTGCAGCGGGGTCAGCGCGTTGACGACCGGGACCTCGGCGGCGGCGGCCAGCTCGGCGACCTCCTCGTGGGAGCCGGAGCGGATCACGATCGCGTCGACGTAGCGGGAGAGCACCCGCGCCGTGTCGCCGATCGACTCGCCGCGGGAGAACTGCATCTCGTCGGCGCGCAGGACGATCGGCGTCGCCCCCAGCTCGGCGACGCCGACCTCGAAGGAGATCCGGGTCCGGGTCGAGGGCCGCTGGAAGATCAGGGCGACGCTGCGCCCGGCCAGCGAGTCGGCGCCGACCCGCTCGCGGCGGCCGGCTTTCAGCTCGGCCGCGCGGTCGAGCAGCTTGCCGAGCTCGAAGGCGCCGAGCTCCTCGCCGGTGATGAAGTCGCGCTTGGCCAAGCGGCGGATACTACGCAGCCGTGGAGTTCACCGCCATCGCCTGGAACCTCTTCCACGGACGGGACTTCCCGCCCGACCCGGAGCTGCGCAGCTGGCGCTCGCGGCTGCTGCGGATCGACGAGCGCAACGACACCCACGTCCAGGTCAACCGCGACCTCACCACCGAGTTCGCGACCCTGCTCGCCGCCACGGCCTGGGACGTCGCCCTGCTGCAGGAGGCGCCGCCGCGCTTCGCCGAGCCGCTGGCCCGCGCCTGCGCGGCCGAGAGCGCACCGGGCGCTGACCTCGCGCAACGCGCTGGGCCCGCTGCGCGGCCTGCTCGCCCGCCAGAACCCGGACCTGATGGCCTCCGGCGAGGGCGGCTCCAACCTGACCCTGGTCCGCGTCCCCGGCCGGCTCGGCGGGATCGCCGAGCGGCGCGAGCTGGCGATCCACGACGGGCCGCCGGAGCGCCGCGCGATGGCCCTGACCCGGACCGCCTCCGGCGTCTGCGTCGCCAACCTGCACGCGACCAACGACATGGCCGGCGATGGCGACCGAGGACGTGCTGCGCGCCGCCCGCGCCGCGACCGAGTTCGCCGGCGGCGCGCCGCTGATCTTCGGCGGCGACCTCAACCTGCGCCCGGCCGAGCAGCCGGCGGTCTTCGAGCGCCTGCGCGAGGACTTCGGCCTGGCCGCGCCGACCGGGCCGAAGGCGATCGACCACCTGCTGGTCCGCGGCCTCGAGGTCGCTCGAGCCGCCGGCCCAGTGGCCGCCGCAGCGGCGCGAGCTGCCGCTCGACGGGCGCGCCCTGCGGCTCTCCGACCACGCTCCGGTGCAGGCACGATTCGCCGCGGCAGAGCCACCGCTGCTGCGGAGTTGACATAGTCGAACCCGCACCCGCGCCCAACATCCCCTCTGGAGGCAGTCGAGATGGCCGAGAAAAAAGCAGCCGCAAAACCGAGCAAAAAAGCCAGCGCCGCGAAACCAAAAGCCGAAAGCGAAAAAAGCTCCGGCCCGCGCGGCGAGCAAAGCGAAAAGCAAAGCCAAAAAAGCGGCGCCGAAAAAAGCTGCCTCGAAAAAAGCCAGCGCGAGAAAATCGTCAGCGAAAAAAGCGGCGCCGAAACGCGCCAGCAGCAAAGCGACCAGCGGCCTCGACAAGAGCGTCGCCCAGTTCCGCGAGAGCCTCGAGCAGAGCGTCACGCTCAGCCGCGACCGCCTGCAGGAGGTCGTCGACGACGCCGTCAAGCGCGGCCGCATGACCCGCGGCGACGCCGAGAAGATGCTCAGCGACCTGGTCAAACGCGGCCGCAAACAGACCGACACCCTGCTCGGCGAGCTCGAGCGGCTGGTCAAGCAGGCGCGCAAAGAGGTCGGCGGCCGCGCCGAGCCGGTGCGCACGGTGCGCAAACAGGCCACGCAGGCCGCGCGCCGCGCCGCGCAAGAAACTCGGCTGAGTTGACGACAGGCCAGCGGCGAGAAGCCGGCGGCCCGCGGCCCGCGTCGCGGCGAGCAGCTCGAGGTCGAGGTCGACTCGCTCGCCTTCGGCGGGCGCGGCGTCGCCCGCGCCGAGGGCTTCGTCGTCTTCGTCGCCGGCGCCCTCCCGGGCGACCGGGTCCGGGTCGAGGTGACGAAAGCGAAGAAGCGCTTCGCCGAGGCGCGCGTGGTCGAGCTGCTGCAGCGCCGGCGCCGACCGCGTCCCCGACCGCTGCACGCACGGCGGCGAGCCCTGCCCCGGCGCCCCCTGGCAGGGCCTCCCCTACGAGCGCCAGCTGCCGATCAAGAGCGAACAGGTCGACGAGGCGCTGCGCCGGATCGGCGACCTCGACGGCTTCGAGCTGGAGCCGATCGTCGCCGCCGAGCAGCAGTGGCGCTACCGCAACAAGCTCGAATACTCCTTCGGCGAGCGACGACGGCGAGCCGATCCTCGGCTTCCACGCCCGCGGCCGCTGGGACCTGGTCGTCGACGTCGACGACTGCCACCTCGCCTCCGAGGCCGGCAACGCCGCCCGCAACGAGGTCCGCGACTGGGCCCGGCTGGAGTCGGTCCCGGCCTTCGACCGCCGCTGCCAAGCGCGGCGTCCTGCGCAACCTCGTCGTCCGCGAGGGCCGGCGCACGCGGCCAGATCCAGACCCGCCTGGTCACCGCCGAACGCCGCTTCCCGAAACCCCCGGTCGACCTGCACACGGTCGTCGCCGACGACTCCGGCGGCAGCGAGGGGCCGACAGGCGTGCTGGGCGAGGAGTACCTGAACGAGGAGCTCTGCGGGCTGAAGTGGAAGATCTCCCCCGGCGCCTTCTTCCAGACCAACACCGAGATGGCCGAGCGCCTCTACGCCGTCGCCGCCGAGTTCGCCGGCCTCACCGGCACGGAGAAGGTCTTCGACCTCTTCTGCGGGATCGGCACGATCGGCCTGACCATGGCGGCCAAGGCGGGTGAGGTCTGGGGCGTGGAGATCGTCCCCGAGGCGATCGAGGACGCCGAGCGCAACGCCAGGCTGAACGCGATCGGCAACGCCCACTTCCTCGCCGCCAACGTCCGCACCGGGGTGCGGCCGCTGCTGGTCCAGGCCGGCAAGCCCGACGTCGTCGTGATCGACCCGCCGCGGGCCGGCCTCTCGCAGAAAATGGTCCGCCGCGTGATCGAGTGCGAGGCGAAGAAGATCGTCTACGTCTCCTGCAACCCGACCACGCTCGCCCCCAACGCCGCCCAGCTGGTCGAGGCCGGTTATAAGTTGACGCGAGTGAGACCCGTCGACATGTTCCCCCAGACCCCGCACATCGAGTGCGTCGCGCTGCTGGAGAAGGCCGCGACGCTCCCCCGAGCGGAGGCGACGCCTGATGCCGCGTGGCTTCGGAGTCGCCGCCGGACTCGACCCCGAGGTGGCGCGGCCGCTGGCCGCCCGCTGCGCCGAGCTCGGCTACGACTCGCTCTGGTCCAACGACCACCCCGGCGCCAAAGGCCTGGAGACGCTGGCCGAGTTCGGCGCCGCCGCGCCCCGATGCCGACCTCGGCGTCGCCGTGATCGCGCTCGACCGCACCCCGCCGGAGACGATCGCCGCCGACATCGAGCGGCTCGGCATCGACCCGGCCCGGCTCTGGCTCGGCGTCGGCGCCGGCTTCTCGAAGAAGCCGCTGACGAAGATGCGCGAGTCGCTGCCGGACCTGCGCGAGAGGCTGCCCGACGTCCGCCTCGTCCTCGCCGCGATGGGGCCGAAGATGTGCGCCCTCGCCGGGGCCGAGTTCGACGGCGTCTTCTTCAACTGGATGACCCCCGGCTTCGCCGCCGGCGCCCGCGAGAAGGTCGAGGCCGGCGCCCGCCAGGCCGGCCACGACGCCCCGCCCGTCTTCGGCTACGTCCGCACCGCCGTCGGCCCCGACGCCGCCGAGCGCCTGGCCAAGGAGGAGTCCTTCTACCGCGACCTGCACAAGGGCTACCGCGACCACTTCGACCGCCTCGGCGAGCCCGAGGGCACCGTCGGCGTCGCCGCCGCCGACCGCGACCAGGCCCAGTCCCTGCTCGCCGGGTACAGCGCCCTCGACACCATCGTCGTCCGCGGCCTCGCCAGCGCCAAGGTCGAGCCGATGACCGCCGTCGCCACGGCCGCCGCCCCTTAACCCGTCTCCTCGAAGAAGCCCGTCTTCGAGCCCTCAGTACGGAGGGAGGTCGTCGTACCAGACGCCGAGCGTCTTGAAGGCGCGCCAGAAGCGCTGCTTGGCGCCCTCCTCGTCGAGCGAGTCGTCGATGTCGGGGACGTAGAGCGCGTCGATCGTCGGGGTGAAGGCCTGGATCTCGCCCTCGCGCTGCTCGACCGGGCGCGAGAGGGGGACCTGGAGGCCGTTGAGGATCGCGCAGCGCCGGCTCGCCCATGACGACGACGATCTTCGGCTGCACGATCGCCATCTCCTCGACCAGGCGGCCGACGCACTCGCCGGCGGCGAGGTCGGGCTCGGCGATCGGGCACTTGACGCAGAGCGTGCCGTAGACGACCAGCGGGTCGATCCCGAGCCGCTTGAAGCTTTTCATCAGCGCGTTGCCGGAGCGGCCGTAGAAGGCGACCCCCTCCTCGATCTCCGAGGTCATCGGCGCCTGCTTGAGCATGAAGATGTCCGCCTGCGGGTGGCCGGAGCCGAGCACCGGCATCAGCTTGCCGCGCGGGCAGTGCGGGCACTCCTGGATTTCATGGCTCATCTGGTTGAGCTCGCGGATCGCCCGCTCCAGGTACTTCTCGCGTATCTCGTCGTCGGTGCCTCGCATCTGCCCGGACCTCTTTGACGAGGCGGGCACGGCTCCTTTGCCCCGCTCGCCCTGCATCAGCTCTTGCTCGCCGAGCGCCGCTTGCGGGGCTTGCCTCCCCGGGCCGGCTTGGCGTCGGGCACCCGCCGTTTCGGCGCCTTCGGGCGGCCGGCGGTCTGCAGCAGCTTCAGCGTCTGCACGTAGAGCAGGTTCTTGTGCTTGCGGGTGATGTCGGCGTCGCGCATCGCCTCGAGGAACTCGGCCGGCCCCTCGAAGTCGTGGATCCGCGTGCGCACGCTGCCCAGCCCCTGGGCGACGTGGCTGTCGGAGCCGGCGCCGGCGACGATCCGGTACTTGCGGGCGAAGCGCTCGGCCTCCTCGTTGAAGGCGGTCACCGCCACCCGCGGGTTGAAGACCTCGAGGATGTCGATCTCCTCGACGATGTCGATCAGGTGCTCGTAGTCGGGCACCGAGTGGAAGCGGTCGAAGGGGTGCGGCACGTAGACCAGCCCGCCCTGGTCGCGGATCGCGGCGATCGTCTCCGCCATCGTCAGCCCCTTCGGGATCTTCTCCTCGAGGAAGAGGCCGATCACCTCGCCCTGCTCGGCGGTCTTCACCTCCTCGGCGACGATCACCTTGATGTCGGGCATCGACTCGGCGATCCGCCGCGCCTCCAGCGCCCCCGAGACCTCGTTGTGGTCGGTGATCGCGATCGCCCCGAGGCCGCGGTCGCGGGCCGTCTGCAGCAGCACCTCGACCGGGGTCGCGCAGTCGCCGGAGTGGTCGGTGTGCATGTGCAGGTCGACCTCGATCAGCGGCCGCCTGGCGAGCCGCGCGCGCAGCTCGGGGTCGCCGCTGGGGTCGTGGCGGCGCGCCGCCAGGCGCCGGTAGATCGCTTCGAACTCGTCGACGACCCGGCCCCAGCCCTCGCCGCCGGCGCCCGGCTCGACCAGCTCGTAGCTGCCGGGGAAGTAGCGCTCCAGCAGCGCCCCGGTCTCGCGGCTGGTCACGGTGCGGGCGTCGATGCGGCCGAAGAAGATCTCGACCAGCGGCCGCGCCACCTGGGTCGAGAGCACCCGCTCCTGCGGCGCGTGGAAGGTGGCGACGTTGAGCGAGTAGGAGTGGCGCAGCGCCGCCGAGGAGACGCTCGGGGCGAAGGGCTCGTGGACGTGGACGACGTCGAGCTCGGCCGAGGGTTTCAGCAGCCCCTTGACGCGGTCGCCGGTGTAGGCGCGCAGGACCGTGTGCCCGCGCCGCTCCAGCTCGGCGGAGACGCGATCGACGAACCGCGTGACCGGGTTCTCGACGCCGCGCCGGAAGGGCGCGACCTGGGCGATCGAGAGCGGCTCGGCCGGGGGCACGGTTGCAGCATAAGAGCCCGCGCTCGGCGGGCTCTTATGCGTAGACGAATCGCGGGCCGGCTAGGCCTGGGTCGTGCTCGGGGCGTCCGCAGGGGCGGGCTTCGGCCGCCGCCTTGCCGCGGGCGTTGGCGGCGATGAACTCCTCGGTCTGCTCGCGCGCCTCGTCGTCGGGGCGCTGGCTGTGCGGCGACTTCATCAGGTAGCTGGAGGGGCCGTCGAGCTGGCCGGCGATGCCGTTGTTGAGCGCCAGCTTGATCAGCCGCACCGCGTCGATCACGACGCCGGCCGAGTTCGGCGAGTCCCAGACCTCGAGCTTCAGCTCGGCGGTCAGCGGCACGTCGCCGAAGGCTTTGCCCTCGAGGCGGATGTGCGCCCACTTGCGGTCGGTCAGCCACGGCACGTAGTCGGAGGGGCCGACGTGGACGTTGTCCGCGTCGAGCTCGTGGCCCATGATCGAGGTGACCGCGTTGGTCTTCGAGATCTTCTTCGAGTCCAGCCGCTCGCGCTCGAGCATGTTGAAGAAGTCCATGTTGCCGCCGACGTTGAGCTGCGAGGTCCGCTCCAGCCGCACGCCGCGGTCGTGGAAGAGGCGGGCGAGCTGGCGGTGGACGATCGTCGCCCCGACCTGGGACTTGATGTCGTCGCCGATGATCGGCAGCCCGGCCTCCTGGAAGCGCTTGTCCCAGTAGTCCTCGCGGGCGATGAAGACGGGGAGGCAGTTGACGAAGCCGACGCCGGCCGCGAGCGCCTGCTCGACGTACCACTTGGTCGCGTCCTCGGAGCCGACCGGCAGGTAGCAGACGAGCACGTCCGCCTTGGTCTCTTTGAGGATGCCGACGATGTCGGCGGTCTCGCCCGGGGCTTTGGTGATCTTCTGTTTGAGGTACTTGCCGAGGCCGTCGTGGGTCATCCCGCGCTCGACCTTGACGCCGAGGTTGGGGACGTCGGCGAACTTGATCGTGTCGTTCTGCCCCGACCAGATCGCCTCGGAGAGGTCTTTGCCGACCTTCTCCTGGTCGATGTCGAAGGCGGCGACGAACTCGACGTCGCGGACGTGGTAGCCGCCCAGTTCGACGTGCATCAGGCCGGGAACTTCCTCGGCCGGGTCGGCGTCCTTGTAGTACTGGACGCCCTGGATGAAGGAGTTGGCGCAGTTGCCGACGCCGACGATCGCGACGCGGACCTTCTCGTCGCTGGCGGGCGACGCCGTTGGTGCTGCCGTTTGCTCCGTTGCTCTCACTCATGAAATTGGAAGTCCTCCTGGATCGCGCTGGATGGCAGAACACACCCGGCGGCCTTGCTGGTTACAGCTCCTCCGCCTCGCCGCCACCGCTCTGGGCGCCGGCCTCGGCCAGAAGAAGCTCGTTCCGCACATGCCAAACCCGCTGGAACACCGTGACGATCGTCAGAGCGGCAATCACGTAGATCGACGGCGCCAGCAATTCGAAATCGCCGATGCCGGCGCCCTTGGCGAAGATCAGGCCGATCGAAAGTAGCACCACCCTGACCGGCCGCGTCGCCAAACCGACCTTGCACTCGACCCCGAGCGCCTCGGCCCGGGCCCGCGTGTAGGAGACCATCAGCGAGCCGAGCACGGCGACCACGCACATCGCCGCCGCGAAGTCTTCGCCTTGGGCGGCGAAGTAGCCGGCGACCGCGGCGAGCACGATGCCCTCCTCGATGCGGTCGAGGGTCGAGTCGAGGAAGGCGCCGAAGAGGGTGCCCTTGCCCGACATCCGCGAGTAGCGGCCGTCGAGCGTGTCCATCACCGAGCCGAGCACGAAGGCGACGCCGGCGAGGAAGAAGAGGCGCTGGGTGACCAGGGCGGCGGCGACCAGGTTGCCGAAGAGGCCGACCATCGAGATCGCGTTCGGGGTCAGCCGCGACTCGATCAGCCGCTCGCGGGCGTAGCTGCGCAGCTCCTGCCCGTTGCGGCTCGTCGTGCGGCCGTTGCGGCGACCGCCGGGGGCCCTGGGGGGCGCCGAAGGATCCATTGCCGTGAGGCTAGTCGGTCGGGAGGAGGTCGGGGCGCTCCAGCGAGGCCCGCGGCGGCTAGGCCTCGGCCTGGCGGGTGCCGCGGGCGCGGAAGGACCAGGCCTCGGGCCTGGCCCGGGCCAGGCGCTGGGCGGCCAGCGCCGCGGTCAGCGCCACCCCCCAGCCCAGCACCGCGTCGACCCAGTAGTGGTTGGCGGTGACGATCACGACCCAGGCGACCAGGAACGGCCAGGCCCCCCAGAAGGCCTTGGCGAAGGTGCTGCGGCAGACCATGAAGCCGGTGCCGCCGATCATCATCGCGAAGGCGCAGTGCATGCTCGGCACCGCCGCGTAGGGGTTGATGAGGATCTTCGCCAGGCCGGAGTCGTGGTTGACGTTGGAGAAGTCGTTGATCGTGTCGACGAAGCCATGTTCGGGGAACATCCGCGGCGGCGCGGTCGGGTAGATCGATGTAGCCGAGCGCAGCCAGGCCCATCGAGACCACGAACATGTTGCGGACGAAGTAATAGGACTCGTTGCGGAAGAGGTAGAGCCAGACCAGGAAGCCGAGCGCGATCGAGAACTGGGCGTTGAGGTAGAGCTGGTTGGCGAAGTCGATCACCCAGCCGGCGGGCAGGAAGAACGCCTGCAGGCTGGGCTCGAAGAAGGTGTGCGTGGTCCGCTCGAAGTCGATGACCGGCTGGCCGTGGGCGATCGCGTCGGCGCGCTGGAGTCGGCGATGCCGCGGACCAGCTCGTAGACGAGGTCGACGCCGACGAGGATGCCGATCTGGCGCCCGAGGTCGCCCCAACCTTTGGGCAGCCTGGCGGTGACGCTTGCGAAAGCACGAGACACGGGACACTCAATTGTAATCCGCGCGTTAACGGGCGCAAAGGCTTCGCTCTAGGGTGCGGGCGTGAGCTGGAAACGACCGAGCAGGCGCCGGGTGCGGGCGATCCGGGACCGGCTGCGGGAGATGTACGGGCAGCCGGTCAACGAGCCGCACCGGCAGCCGATCGCCGAGCTGATCAAGACCGTGCTCTCCCAGCACACCAACGACCGCAACCGCGACCGCTCCTTCGCCGCCCTGCGCGAGCGCTTCCCCACCTGGGAGGAGGTGCGCGACGCGCCGGTGGCGGAGGTCGAGGAGGCGATCCGGCCCGGCGGCCTGGCGAAGCAGAAGGCGCCGCGGATCCAGGCGATCCTCGAGCAGCTGGGCGAGGACCTCGACCTCGGCTGGACCGAGACGGCGCCGCGCGAGGAGTCGCTGGAGTTCCTGCTGGCGCTGCCCGGGGTCGGCCGCAAAACCGCGGCCTGCGTCCTCATCTTCACCTGGGGCATCCCGGAGATCCCGGTCGACGTCCATGTCCACCGGGTCGGCGGCCGGCTCGGGCTGTTCCCCGCGAAGGCCTCATTCGAGCGCGCCCACGACGAGATGCTGGCCGTGGTCGACCCCGCCGACGCCTATGAGCTGCACATGAACCTGATCCGGCACGGGCGCGAGCTCTGCCGCCCGAAGCCCCGCTGCGGAGAGTGCGAGCTGCGGCGCATGTGCCCCTGGTACCGCGCCGAGAAGTAGTATCCGCGCCGCGAAATGAGCAAACGCACCTTCATCGTCTTCGGACTGCTGATCCTGGTCCTCGCCGTCGTCATCCCTTGGCTGGCTTTCCGCTCCAAGGGCGACGCCACCACGGGCGACCAGAAGGTCGCGGCCGATCTCAAGAGCGGCCAGTCGCTGTTCCAGACCAACTGCGGCACCTGCCACACGCTCTACTCGGCGGGCACCGACGGCAACTACGGCCCCAACCTCGACGAACTGCTCGCCCCCTCCGGGCCGCCCAGCGGCTCCAGCGCGGCGGACACGATCAAAGCGACCGAAGGCCGCGTCCTCAACGCGGTCGAAAACGGCGTCGACAGCTCGACCACCCCGGGCCGGATGCCCGGCGGCATCCTCAACGAGGAGCAGAGCAAGGAAGTCGCCGAATTCGTCGCCGCCACCGCCGGCGAAGGCTGAACCGCCGGCCGACGGGCCTGAAACGTCCAAATGGCGGACGTCTCAGGCCCATCGACCTCGGTTGCTTAGTGGGCGAACCTCAGGGAGCTGAAGAGGCCCGCGTGGTCGGAGTCCCAGAATCCGTTGACCGGGAGCAGGCCGGTCACGGTTGAGCTGTGCAGGGTGATGTCGGATGGGTCGTTCGTCATCACGTGGTCGACCTGGTGGTCGAAGTCGGCGACGCTGCCGCCGTCACCCACTCCGAGCTCGCTTGCTTTGAGGCAGCAGCTGAGTGGGTTATTGGTGCTGCGCTCGACCATGCCCGCCGCGACCAGGGCTTCGTAGGCGAGCGTGTCGGGGAACGAGACGGTGTCGTCGTCGGAGTTGAGGTCGCCGACGAGGACAACCGGCAGGCTGCTCGTCGCCGGACCGCCTGGGGCGACCAGTTCTTTCGCCTGGGCCTCGCGGATCAACGGCTGGAACGCCTCGAGGTGCGTGTTGACGAAGTGGAACGGGTGGCTGCCACGCACCTTCGCGTCGGTCTCCGTCCAGCCTCGTTTGATCGGTTTCGGCTGACCGAGGATCGGAACTTCGAGCAGGGTGGCGAAGTTGCCGCCCTGGGCGTTCCAGGTCTGCACGCCGGCGCCGTGGCGGGCGAGGATTACGTCGCGCATCGTCAGGTGACCGAGCATCTCCGCGTTCGGGAAGCCCGGCAGAGGCCCGTCGTTGGGCAGGCCGTTGTAGTCCGCCGGCGCTTCCAGGTCGAACTCTTCCTGGACCACGACGACGTCGTAACGCGTCCCGTTCTTGTTCAGCTCCGCCAGCAGTTCCGGCAGGTAGTCGTAGGCGATCGGCGTCGCCGCGGGCGACAGCGGCGTGGTCTGCCAGCGCGCTACCTCTTGCAAGCCGACCAGATCTGGCTTCTCGGTGAGAATCTCCTGCGCCAGGCCTTTGGCCCGGGTCGGGAAGTTGTTGTGTACGACTTCGCGCAAGATCTGGCCGTTGGCGGCAGACAGTTCATCCGGGGTCGTCGCGGCGATCGCCGGCGTCAGGTCGGCGCCGAGGTAGAGGTTGCGGGTCATCACGTCGACTTGCTTGCCACGCCCGTTGTCGCCGGGATTGCCGTGGCCGGGGTGCCCGTGGGCCGGATGGCCGGGGTGACCGGAATGGCCGTGGCCCGGGTGGCCGTGGGGGCTGTGGCCGCGCGAGGGCTTGCCGTGGGCGCCGGCGAGGGCCGGCAGACAGAGCGCGAGGACTAGGCTCGCGGCAACCAACCACGCCGGCAGTCGGCGATTCGTGCTGGGACTCAAGATGTTCCTCCTCTTCCGTGACCCCACCCCTGGGATCGATTTGGTCGAGGCACCTCCCGCCAATCACTATAAGCGGGTCGCTTGAGTTCTGCTCATGATCTGCCATACTGCCACTTAGATTTCTTAGGCTTGAACAACGAAACCTCTGGAGGTACGCGAAAAAGTGGGAAAGACGATCGGGATTGACCTGGGCACGACCAACTCGTGCGTCGCCGTCATGGAGGGCGGCGAGCCAACCGTTCTGGAGAACTCGGAGGGCGGTCGCACGACCCCGTCCGTGGTCGCCTTCACCGAGGGCGGTGAGCGGCTGGTCGGCACCGTGGCCAAACGCCAGGCGGTGATGAACCCGGAGAACACGATCTTCTCGATCAAGCGCTTCATGGGCCGCAAGGAGGCCGAAGTCAAAGAGGAGGAGACGATCGTCCCGTACAAGGTCGAGGCCGGCCCCAACGGCGACGTCCGCGTCGACGTGCGCGGCAAGCAGTACAGCCCGCCGGAGATCAGCGCGATGATTCTGCAGAAGCTGAAAGCCGACGCCGAAGCGAAGCTCGGCGAGACGGTCGACAGCGCCGTCATCACCGTCCCCGCCTACTTCAACGACGACCAGCGCCAGGCGACGACCGATGCCGGCAAGATCGCCGGGCTCGAGGTCAAGCGGATCATCAACGAGCCGACCGCGGCGGCGCTGGCCTACGGGCTCGACAAAGAGAAGGCCGACCAGACGATCCTCGTCTTCGACCTCGGCGGCGGCACCTTCGACGTCTCGGTGCTGGAAATCGGCGACGGCGTCTTCGAGGTGAAGGCGACCGCCGGCGACAACCACCTCGGCGGCGACAACTGGGACAAAGCGATCGTCGAGTGGCTGGTCGCCGAGTTCAAACGCGACCAGGGCGTCGACCTCGCGGCCGACAAGAACTCGCTGCAGCGCCTCTACGAGGCGGCGGAGAAAGCGAAGATCGAGCTCTCCTCGACCCAGGAGACGCAGATCAACCTGCCCTTCATCACCGCCGTCGAGGGGCAGCCCAAGCACCTCGATCTCAAGCTCAGCCGCTCGAAGCTGAACGAGCTGACGGCTGACCTGCTGGAGCGGATCGTCGGCCCGGTCAAGCGGGCGCTCGACGACGCCGACGCCAGCATCGACCACGTCGTCCTGGTCGGCGGCATGACCCGCAACCCCGCCGTGCGCGAGCGGGTCAAGGAGCTGACCGGCAAGGACCCGCACCAGGGTGTCAACCCCGACGAGGTCGTCGCCGTCGGCGCCGGCATCCAGGCGGGCGTGCTGGCCGGCGACGTCAAGGACGTGCTGCTGCTCGACGTCACCCCGCTGACGCTGGGGATCGAGACCAAAGGCGGCGTGATGACGAAGCTGATCGAGCGCAACACGACGATCCCGACGAAGAAGTCGGAGACGTTCTCGACCGCCGACGACAACCAGCCGTCGGTCGAGATCCACGTGCTCCAGGGCGAGCGCGAGATGGCCTCCGGCAACAAGAGCCTGGGCAAATTCCAGCTCACCGGGATCCCACCAGCGCCGCGCGGGATGCCGCAGATCGAGGTCACCTTCGACATCGACGCCAACGGCATCGTCAAGGTCACGGCCAAAGACCTCGGCACCGGCAAAGAGCAGAACATCGAGATCAAATCCGGCTCCGGGCTCTCCGACGAGGAAATCCAGGGCATGGTCAGCGACGCCGAGTCGCACGCCGAGGAGGACCGCAAGCAGCGGGAGCTGGCCGAGGCGCGCAACCTCGCCGAGAACGCCGCCTACCAGTCCGAGAAAGCGCTGGCGGACGCCGACGGCAAAGTCGACGAGGCAACCAAAGGCGAGGTCGAGGCAGCGGTCAAAGATGTGCGTGAGTCGCTGACCTCGGAGAACGTCGAGGAGATCAACGCCAAGACCGAGGCGCTGAACACGGCGATGACGAAGGCGTCGGAGCAGATCTATGCGGCGGCGCAGTCGGAGGGAGCCGCTGAGGGTGCGAGCGGCGAGGGCGCGGTGCCGGACGAGGACGATGAAGTCGTCGATGCCGAGGTGGTCGACGAGGGTGACGAGGGCGAGGGCAAATGAGGCCGCATCAGGACGATCGAGGGACTAACGAGCCCCGGCCCGCGGGTCCTGTCGGCGCAGGGGACCCCCCATCCCCTGCGGTAGCTGAAGCTTCCTCGGGGATGGGCCCCCCTACGCCGCCACCCGCGGGAGGAGCGCCTGGGGATAGCGCCGAGGGATCGGGCGCGGGCGAGCGGGTCGAGCAGGACTTTGAGGCCCTGCTGGCTCAAGCCCAGGAGGAGAAAGACGAGTACCTCGAACTTGCCAGGAGGACGCAGGCTGATTTCGAGAACTTTCGGAAGCGGATGGCCGCCGAGGTGCAGGCGGCTGGAGTCCGTGGGAAGAGCGACTTGATCAGGGAGGTGGTGCCGGCGCTCGACGATCTCGAGCGGGCGCTGCAGGCGGCCGGGCTCGATCCGGAGGGGGATGCTCCCGACGGCCTCGGTCACGGCGTGCTGCTGGTCTTCCGCAACCTGCGGGAGACGCTGGCGCGCAACGGGGTCGAGACGGTCGACCCGAAGGGGGAGAAGTTCGACCCGCAGTGGCACGAGGCGCTCTCGACCGTGGCGGTCGAGGGAGCGGAGTCCGGGACCGTCGTCGAAGTGATGCAGAAGGGCTACAAGCTGGGCGAGCAGCTGGTCCGGCCGGCCCGCGTGGTGGTCAGCGAGTAAGGGGGCGGATTGGCCGACGAGCTCTACAAGACGCTGGGCGTCTCCAAGCAGGCGAGCGACGACGAGATCAAGAAGGCGTACCGCAAGCTGGCGCGCCAGTACCACCCTGACCGCAACCCCGACGATCCCGCGGCGGAGGAGAAGTTCAAGGAGATCTCCGCCGCCCACGACGTCCTCGCCGATCCCGAGAAGCGCAAGGAGTACGACGCCGGCGGCATGTTCGGCGGCGGCGGTCCCGGTGGCTTCGGTGGCGGTGGCGGTCCCTTCAGTGGCGGTGGGCCATTCGGCCCAGGGGGCGCGCAGACTGGCGGCTTTGACTTCGGCAGCTTCGACCTCGGCTCTATCTTCGGCCGCGGTGGCCGCGGTGGCCGCGGCCAGGCGCAGCAGGTGCGCGGGCGCGACCTCGAGACCGAAGTCCAGCTCAGCTTCGACCAGGCGGTCAACGGCAGCCAGATCAGCGTCACCGTGCCCAAGGCCGGGCGCTGCGAAACCTGCCACGGCAGCGGCGCCAAACCGGGCACCGGCCCGGTCACCTGCCCGCGCTGCGAAGGCCGCGGCATCGACCCTCAGAACCAGGGCTTCTTCTCGATCAGCCAGCCCTGCCCGCAGTGCGGCGGCGCCGGCCAGATCATCGAGGACCCCTGCCCGACCTGCAACGGCTCCGGCCTGACCCAGCAGACCAAGCGCTACAAGGTCAACATCCCCGCCGGGGTCAAGGACGGGGCGCGGATCCGGCTCGCCGGCAAGGGTGAGGCGGGCCCCCGCGGCGGCCCGCCCGGCGACCTCTACGTGACCACCCGGGTCGCCGCCTCCCCGGTCTTCAAACGGCTCGACGACGGCAACCTCGAGGTGACGGTGCCGATCACGATCCCGGAGGCGCTGCGCGGCGGCACGATCGAGGTGCCGACCCTGGAGGGGACGAAGAAGATCAAGGTCGCGGCCGGGACCAAGCACGGCGCGGTCCAGCGGCTGCGCGGCGAGGGGCCTCCCAGGCCCAAGGGCAAGGGACGCGGCGACATCCGCTACCGGCTCGAGATCGAGGTGCCGACGGAGCTGAGCGAGGAGCAGAGCGAGGCGGCCGAAAAGCTGGCAGAGGCCTTCAACGGCTCCGACCCCCGCGCCGAGCTGCTGCGCCAAGCGGGTGTCCGATGAGCGCATCCGAGTTTCACCACACCCTGGTGGGGAAAAAGTCGGACGCGGCGGTGCGGCGATGAGCGCGCGGCGGGTGACCACGATCTCGATCGACGACGAGCGCGGGGTCTTCATGATCTCGGTCGCCGCCGAGCTGGCAGAGATGCACCCGCAGACGCTGCGGATGTACGAGGCGCGGGGGCTGATCGAGCCGAAGCGCTCGCCGAAGAACACGCGGCTCTACTCGCAGCGCGACGTCGAACGGCTGCGGCGGATCCAGCGCATGACCACCGAGGAGGGCCTGAACCTGGCCGGGGTGGTGACCGTGCTCGAACTCGAAGAACGGGTCGAGAAGCTGCGGGCGGAGCTCGGGCGGACGCGGCAGCGGCTGCAGGAAATCGAAGGAGCGCGACAGGGGAGGCGAAGCTGATGCAGGCGGATCGATTCACGGTCAAGTCCCAGGAAGCGGTGCAGGCGGCGCAGCAGCTGGCGGCGGCGCGGCGCAACCCCGAGACCGCCCCCGCCCACCTGCTGGTCGCCCTGCTCGTGCAGGAGGAGGGGCTGGTGGTGCCGATCCTGCAGAAGCTCGGCGCCGACCCGGCGTCGATCGGGAGCCACGCCCACGAAGCCGTCGACGCTCTGCCGACCCTCGGCGAGGCCGGCGAGGAGCCGCGCATGTCGGCGTCCCTGGCGGCGACTCTGCGCCAGGCCGAGAAGGAGATGGCGAAGCTCGGCGACGAGTACATCTCGACCGAGCACCTGCTGCTGGCGCTGACCGAGCCGGGCTCCGGCGTCGCCGACGTCCTCCCCGACCGCGGCTCGCTGGAAGCGGCGATCGCCGAGGTGCGCGGCCCGCACAAGGTCACCTCCCCCAACCCCGAGGACAGCGTCCAGGCGCTGGAGAAATTCGGCCGCGACCTGACCGCCGACGCCCGGGCCGACAAGCTCGACCCGGTGATCGGGCGCGACGAGGAGATCCGCCGCGTGATCCAGGTGCTGTCGCGCCGGACCAAGAACAACCCGGTGCTGATCGGCGAGCCCGGCGTCGGCAAGACCGCGATCGTCGAGGGGCTGGCGCAGCGGATCATCGAGGGGGACGTACCCGAGAGCCTGCGCGACCGGCGGGTGATCGCGCTCGACATCGGCTCGCTGCTGGCCGGCTCCAAATACCGTGGCGAGTTCGAGGAGCGGCTGAAAGCGGTGCTCTCGGAGGTGCAGGAGGCGGAGGGCCAGATCGTCCTCTTCCTCGACGAGCTCCACACCATCGTCGGGGCCGGCGCCGCCGAAGGCGCGGTCGACGCCGCCAACCTGCTGAAGCCGATGCTGGCCCGCGGCGAGCTGCGCGCGGTCGGCGCGACCACGCTCGACGAGTACCGCAAGCACATCGAGAAGGACGCGGCGCTGGAGCGGCGCTTCCAGCCGGTGCTGGTCGGCGAGCCGGACATCAACGACACGATCGCGATCCTGCGCGGGCTCAAGGGGCGCTACGAGGAGCACCACAAGGTGCGGATCACCGACGCCGCGATCGTCGCCGCGGCGACGCTGTCGGAGCGCTACATCGCCGACCGCTTCCTGCCCGACAAGGCGATCGACCTGATCGACGAGGCGGCCTCGCGGCTGAAGATCGAGAACGACTCGATGCCGACCGAGATCGACGAGGTCAAACGGCGCATCCAGCAGCTCGAGATCGAGCGCGAGGCGATGAAGAAGGAGACCGACGAGGCCTCGAAGGCGCGACTGGGGGCGCTCGAGGCCGAGCTGGCCGAGCTGAACGAGAGCTTCAGCGAGATGAACGCCCGCTGGCAGAACGAGAAGGGCGCGATCGACTCGATCAACGAGGCCAAGGTGCGCCTGGAGGAGGCGGGCCGCGAGGCCGAGCGGGCCGAGCGCGAGGCAGACCTCGAGCGGGCGGCGAAACTGCGCTACGGGGACATCCCCGAGCTCGAAAAAGAGGTGGCCGAGGAGGAAGCGCGGATCGCCGAGCTGCACACCGGCGGGGCCTCGCTGCTGTCGGATGAGGTGACCGAGGAGGACATCGCCGAGGTGGTCGGCAAGTGGACCGGGATCCCGGTCAGCCGCCTGCTCGAGGGCGAGGTGCAGAAGCTGATCCAGATGGAGGAACGACTGCACGACCGCGTGATCGGCCAGGAGGAGGCGATCGAGGCGGTCTCCAACGCGCTGCGGCGCTCGCGGGCCGGCCTTTCGGACCCGAACCGGCCGATCGGCTCCTTCCTCTTCCTCGGCCCGACCGGGGTCGGCAAGACCGAGCTGGCGAAGGCCCTGGCCGAGTTCATGTTCGATTCCGAGCAGGCGATCGTGCGCCTCGACATGTCCGAGTACATGGAGAAGCACACGGTGGCGCGGCTGGTCGGGGCGCCGCCCGGATACGTCGGCTACGAGGAGGGCGGGCAGCTGACCGAGGCGGTGCGGCGGCGGCCCTACGCGGTGGTGCTGCTGGACGAGATCGAGAAGGCCCACCCCGACGTCTTCAACACGCTGCTGCAGATCATGGACGACGGGCGGCTGACCGACGGCCAGGGACGGACCGTCAGCTTCACCAACACGGTCCTGATCATGACCTCCAACGTCGGCAGCGACCGCATCGTCGGCGACCAGGTCGACGAGGCGATCCGCGAGCAGATCGAAGAGGTGCTGGCCTCGACCTTCAAGCCCGAGTTCCTCAACCGGATCGACGACACCGTGATCTTCCACCGGCTCTCGAAGGGTGACATCGGCCGCATCGTCGAGCTGCAGGTGCGCCAGCTGGTCGGCCGGGTCGCCGAGCGCGGGATCGAGATCGAGCTGAGCGAGGACGCCCGCACCCTGCTCGGCGATCTCGGCTACGACCCGACCTACGGCGCCCGGCCGCTGAAGCGGGTGATCCAGCGGCAGCTGGTCGACAAGCTGGCGCTGAGGATCCTCGAGGGCGAGTTCGGCGAGGGCGACCTGGTGAGGATCGACGCGGACGGCGGCGAACTTGCCTTCGAACGGGTGGAGAGGCCCGTGCCGGCAAAAGCTGCGATCTGACGCTCATTGATGCGGGTTTAAGGGTTGGGCCGCATAATCCGAAATAAGCTTTGACGGCTTCAACGATGTTCAGACGGCAACCCGGCAATCCCGACTCAACGGACGCGAGCGCGTACTCGCGTCGTTCCGCTGTCGCCGATTCGGTCTGGGACGCCCAGGATCGCCTCCGCACCGGGCTTCCCGCCGCCGCCAACCGCTTCGCCGACGTGGCGGTCTGGCCGCTGGAACGGGCCTCCTTCGCCCTGCGCAAGAAGGTGATCTGGCCGGCCGAGGACCGGGCCGAGAAGATGGGCACGCCGGCCCGGGTGCTGGCCAGCGCCGTCGTCGTCCTGCTCGCCGTCGGGATCGGCGTCGCCGGGCTGATCTGGGCCGCGCCGGACGGGCCCCACCAAGGCACCGGCACGACCGCCGCGGCGACGGCCTCAGAGCCCCGGGCCGTGACCGAGGCCGCGCCCGAGCAGCCGGCGGAGCCGACGCTGCACGGCGCCGCCCCCGACTTCAAGCCGACCCGGCAGGAGGTCGCGGCCGCCGAGGTCAACCCGGCCAAGGCGATCGTCAAGTCATCCCCGAAGAGCACCGCCTCGAGCTCGACGGCATTCTCCGCCGAGCCGACCTCGACCGCTTCCTCCTCCACCGCTCCCGAGAAGCTCGCCGCGGTCGATGGCCCGCCGGCCGGGCCGCAGGCGATCTCGGTTGCCGGTGACTTCGCCACCGCATTCGTCCGCTACGAGACCGGCAGCAGCGACTCCGCCGTCCGCCAGGCGTTCGGCGCGACGGCGACGCCGGCGCTGGCCAAAGCCCTGCTGCGACGGCCGCCGCGGCTGCCGGCCAACGTCAAGGTGCCGAAGGCGAAGGTCGTCAACGTGGTGCCGGCGCCCTCGCGCGGCGGCATCTACCCGGTCAGCGTCTCGCTGCTGCGGGTCGGGCTGACCAGCGAGCTGCGGCTCGAAATGGAAAAGCGCAAGGCCGACGGCTGGCGCGTTACCAACGTGCTCGGCTGACCATGAGGAACCGGGAGAAGATCCGCGCGGTCGCCGCGACCGCCGCCGCCACGGTCGCCTTCGCGGTGCCGGTTGCCGCCGCTCGTGCCGAGGTCGCCGCGACGGCGGTTCCGGGCGCGACGCTGGAAGAACCGGCCAGTGCGACCCCGGCGGCGCCGGCACCGGCGCCGGTGCAGCAGGGCACGACCCTGGCACCGCCGGCGCCAGCAGCCCCCAAGAGCCCGGCCGCGCCCATCGCCAACGGCGGCGTCGCCGCCGGCGAAGGCTCCGGCAACGGCGAAGAGACCGCGGCGAGCGGCGAAGAGGAAGCGGCGACCACGACCGAAAACTCGGCCGGCGCCCTCGCGATTCCCGGACCGTCGGCCGCTTTCGCGATCCCCTCCTTGCCTGCTTCGGCCTGCTCGACCAGCGGCGTGCCGCCGATCCTGATCCCGATGTACCAGCGGGCAGCGGCGGCCTACGACCTCGGTCCGCAGGGCCCGGCGGTGCTGGCCGGGATCAACGAGATCGAGACCGCCTTCGGCACCAACCTCAACGTCTCCTCCGCCGGCGCCGTCGGCTGGATGCAGTTCATGCCGGAAACCTGGGAGGGCTACGGCGTCGACGCCAACGGCGACGGCGTCGCCGACCCCTTCAATCCCGAAGACGCGATCTTCGCCGCCGCCAGCTACCTCAGCGCCAACGGCATGCCGGCCGACACCTACGGCGCGATCTTCGCCTACAACCACGCCGACTGGTACGTCAGCGAGGTGCTCGCCAACGCTTCCTGCCACGCCGCCGAAGTCGGGGCGCCGTCGCTCGGCGGCGATCTCGGCCCGCAGCTGCAGGTGCTCAAGTGCAGCCCCGCCCAGCCCTGGCGCCAGCGGATCCCGCACGAGTACATGCGCGCCTTCGAGGACGCCGCCGCCCGCTACGAACTCGGCAAGCGCGGCGTCTGGGCGCTGGCCGCGGTCGCCCACCTCGAGTCGGACTTCGGCCGTGGCATGGGCAAGAAGCGGATGGGCGAGATGGGGCCGCTGGGGCTCGAACCCAGCGAGTGGGCCGCCTACGCGGTCGACGGCGACGGCGACGGGCGCATCCGCCACGCCGACCCGGTCGACTCGGCGGCGACCCTGGCGCGGCTGATCTGGTCGCGCGGCAGTCTCAGCGCCGGCATCTTCACCCACAACCAGGCCGAGTGGTACGTGCAGGCGGTGCTGGCCGAGGCCGACGAAATCGAAGGCAGCTGCAAGGCTCGCTACGTCGACTGGGCCCTGGCGCCGCTCGGCACCGGGCTCGAAACCGCCGGGCCCAGCGCCGTCCTCGACGGCACCCTCGCCAGCGCCCCCGCGGAAGCGCCGGCGGCCGTCAAGGCGGCGATCGCCGCGGCCAACTCGATCACCACCACCCCCTACGTCTGGGGCGGCGGCCACGGCTCCTTCTACTCCTACGGCTACGACTGCTCCGGCGCCGTCAGCTTCGCCCTCTTCGGCGGCGGCCTGCTCGGCACCCCGCTCACCTCCGGCTCGCTGGAGAGCTACGGCGAAGAAGGACCGGGCAAGTGGATCACGATCTACGCCAACGCCACCCACGCCTACATGACGATCGCGGGGCTGCGATTCGACACGGCGGGGAACCCGGCGGGCGTTTCCGGGCCCCGTTGGCATGTGGAGCCTCCGTATCCCGAAGGGTTCGTCGTGCGGCATCCGGTCGGTTACTGACCCGTCAGGGCCGGAGCACCGATTGGGGGAGGACATGGTGACCCTCCATCAGAAGCCGTCGCGCAGCTGGGTCGAGCCCCGAGGGCTCGAACGTGGTTCCTTGAGCTTCTGCTGGAGGGTCACCATGTCCTCCCTGCAACCGCGCTCAGATAGACGGCCAGGGTTCAGCAGCTAACGCGAGAAAGCTCGCGGCCCTGGCACTTTCAGCTCGAGCTTCCGCACCTCGGGCGCATCGGTTCTTCAAAGGCTTCCGAACCCTGGGCTGTTCAACTGCTTCGGATTGGCTAGGAGCACGGTGCCCCTCCAGCAGAAGCTCAAGGACGGGGGCCGGAGCTCTAGCCGCGCGATCAGCTGCGCGACGGCTTCTGATGGAGGGGCACCGTGCTCCTCCAAACGCCCGGCTTCTGATGGAGGGGCACACCGACCTCCTAAACGCCCGGCAAGCAGTACGGTTGTCCCACGGGCTTTGATTCGAGACTTGGAGGGACGAGATGCCGACGTACCTGATGCTTACGAACCTGACCGCCGAGGGCGTTCGAACCTTGAAGAACAACCCCAGCCGGGTCGCCGAGGTGAACAAAGAGGTCGAGCAGATCGGCGCCAGGGTGGTCGCCCAGTACGCGACTCTCGGCCAGTACGACTTCGTCACCGTGGTCGAGGCGCCCGACGAGAAGACGATGGCCAAGGTCTCGGTCGAGCTCGGCTCGCGCGGGACGATGACCAGCCAGACGCTGACCGCGATTTCGGCCGACGACCTGGCCGGAGCGCTCTAGACCTCGTTGAAGGCGCTCGTAGTCGGCGGCGGAGGGCGCGAGCACGCGATCGTGCGGGCGCTGGCCCGTTCCGCCCACGCCCCTGAGCTGCTCTGCGCGCCCGGCAACGCCGGCATCGCCGCCGACGCCGAGTGCTTCCCGGAGATCGACGCCGACGACGTCGCGGCGATCGTGGCGCTGGCCCAGGAGCGGCGGGTCGACCTGGTCGCGATCGGGCCCGAGGCGGCGCTGGTCGTCGGCCTCGTCGACGCGCTCGAGGAGGCCGGGGTGCCGGCCTTCGGGCCGAGCGCGGCGGCAGCCGAGCTGGAGGGGTCGAAGGCCTTCGCCAAGGAGCTGATGCAGGAGGCTGGCGTTCCGACCGCGGCTACGCGCTGCTGCGCAGCCGCGAGCAGGCGGTCGAGGAGCTGGCCCGCGCCGCCTACCCGACGGTGCTGAAGGCCGACGGGCTGGCCGCGGGCAAGGGAGTGATCATCTGCCTGAGCGAGGCCGAGGCACTGGCGGCGATCGACGTCTTCTTCACCGAGCGCCGCTTCGGCGAGACGCCGGTGGTGATGGAGGAGTTCCTCGAGGGCGAGGAGCTCTCGCTGCTCGCCCTCTGCGACGGCGACAACGTGGTGCCGCTGGCGCCGGCCCAGGACTACAAGCGGATCTTCGACGGCGACGAGGGGCCGAACACCGGCGGCATGGGCAGCTACTCGCCGGTGCCCGGCTTCGACGACGGGGCGATCGAGGCGATCGTCGACAGCGTCCACCGCCCGATCGTCGCCGCGATGGGGCGGCGCGGCATCCCCTTCCACGGCGTCCTCTACGCCGGCCTGATGATCGGCGCCGACGGCCCCAAGGTGCTCGAGTTCAACACCCGCTTCGGCGATCCCGAGACGCAGGCGGTGCTGCCGCGGATGCGCTCCGACCTGGTCGACCTCTTCCTCGCCGCCCGCGAGCCCGGTGGGCTGGCCGGTGCCACGGCCGAGTTCGACTCCGACTGGGCGGTGACCCTGGTCCTGGCCTCGGCCGGCTACCCGGAGTCCTCCTCCAAGGGCGACGTGATCCGCGGCCTCGACGCGGCGGCGGAGCTGGCCGAGGTGACCCACGCCGGCACGGCGGAGCGCGACGGCGAGATCGTCACCGCCGGCGGCCGCGTCCTCAACGTCACCGCGCTCGGGCCGACGCCGGCCGCGGCGCGCGATCGCGCGTACGATGCTGCCGGTCGGATCTCCTTCGACGGAATGCAGGTCCGTACCGACATCGCCGCCCGCGCCGTCGCGCGCATCCCCAGCCAACCAGTCCAAAGAAAAGGAACGAGATGAGCGAGTTCTCAGAGCCCCAGCCAACGCAGACCAGCGGGGGACCTCAGAGCAGTCGCGTCCGACCGGTTCGACGATGCCGGAGACGCTGGAGCAGATCGAGGACATCGACGCCGAGTCGCCGCTGGTCGGGATCATCATGGGCTCCAAGAACGACATGGAGAAGATGCAGCCGGCCGCGAAAGCGCTGGAAGAGAAGGGCATCCTCTGCGAGGTGCGGGTGATGAGCGCCCACCGCGACCCCGAGATGGTCACCGAGTACTGCACCAACGCGAAGATGCGGGGGCTGAAGGTGATCATCGCCGGGGCCGGGATGTCGGCGGCGCTGCCCGGCGTCGCCGCCGCCCACACCGAGCTGCCGGTGATCGGGGTGCCGATCCTCGGCAAGTCGCTCGGCGGACTCGATGCGCTGCTCTCGGCGGTGCAGATGCCGCCCGGGGTCCCGGTCGCCTGCGTCGCCATCGACGGCGCCAAAAACGCCGGCATCCTCGCGGCGCGCATAATCAACCTGTGATCCCCCGCTACACCCGCCCCGAGATCGGGGCGGTCTGGACGCCGCAGGCGAAGATGGAGGCCTGGCTCGAGGTCGAGCTGGCGGCGACCGAGGCCTGGGCCGAGGAGGGCGTGGTCCCGCCTGAGGCCGCCGCGGCGGCGCGCGCCAACGCCGCCTTCACGGTCGCGGCGGTCGACGAGCGCGAGCGGGTCACCGACCACGACGTCGCCGCCTTCGTCGACGTCGTGGCCGAGCTCGGTAGGCGAGGGCGGGCGCTGGATCCACTACGGCCTCACCTCCTCCGACGTGCTCGACACGGCGCTGGCGCGTGCAGCTGCAGAAGGCCGGCGCGATCGTCGTCGCCGGCGCCCGCGCCTACCGCGACGCCCTGGTCGAGCGGGCGCTGGAGCACCGCGACACGCTCTGCGTCGGCCGCACCCACGGCGTCCACGCCGAGCCCACCACCTTCGGCCTGCGCCTGGCCGGCTTCGCCTTCGAGGCCGACCGCAACGTCGCCCGGCTGGAGGAGGCCTTCGCCCAGCTCGCCTTCGGCAAGCTCTCCGGCGCCGTCGGCACCTACGCCTCGATCCCGCCCGCGGTCGAGGCGCGGGTGATGGAGCGGCTGGGGCTGGGACGCGAGGACATCGCCACCCAGGTGGTGCCGCGCGACCGTCATGCGGCGCTGCTGGCGGCCGTCGCGATCGCCGGCGCCGGGCTGGAGCGCTTCGCGACCGAGGTGCGCGGCCTGCAGAAGACCGAGGTGCGCGAGGTCGAAGAGCCGTTCGCCGCCGGCCAGAAGGGCTCCTCGGCGATGCCGCACAAGCGCAACCCGATCCGCACCGAGCGGGTCACCGGCCTGGCCCGGGTCCTGCGCGGCTACTCGCAGGCGGGGATCGAGAACGTCGCCCTCTGGCACGAGCGCGACATCTCCCACTCCGGCGCCGAGCGGGTGATCCTGCCCGACGCGACGATCCTGCTCGACTACATGCAGGACCTGGCGACCAAGGTCGCCGCCGGGATGACGATCCACGCGGAGCGGATGAAAGAGAACCTCGGCCTCACCCACGGAGCCCTGTTCAGCCAGCGCGCCCTGACCGCCCTGGTCGAGTCCGGGATGACCCGCGACGACGCCTACCGCGTGGTCCAGGAGAACGCCCAGCGCGCCTGGGACACCCGCACCGAGTTCCGCGGCCTGCTGGCCGAGGCGGCGCCGCAGCTCGACCTCGACGCCGTCTTCGACTACGGCGCCTACCTCACCCACCTGCCCGAGATCTTCGCGCGGGTAGAAGCGCTGAAGGCCTGAGCCGGGGCCGATGACCGCGCAGCTCGAAGCCGACGTCGCGATCGTCGGTGCCGGGCTGGCGGGACTGGTGGCGGCGCGGCGGCTGCTCGCCGCCGGGGTGGAGCCGCTGGTGGTCGAGGCGCGCGAGCGAGTCGGCGGGCGGCTGCTGAACGAGGAGATCGGCGACGGCAAGGTGGTCGAGGTCGGCGGCCAGTGGATCGGCCCGACCCAGGAGCGGCTGGGGGCGCTCGCCGCGGAGCTCGGCGTCGGCACCTTCCCCACCCACGACGAGGGGCGCCACTTGATCGAGATGGACGGCAAGCTCACCTCCTACAGCGGAGCTTTGACCGATGCTCGGGTCGGCCTGGTGCGGGAGCTCTCGCGGGCGATCTCGCCGCTGGCCCTGGCCGACCTCGAACAGGCCCGCACCCGGCTCGACCGGATGGCGCGGGAGGTGCCGCTGGAGGAGCCGTGGATGGCGCCGAAGGCGGCCGAGTGGGACGGCCAGACCTTCGCCACCTGGGTCGGGCGCAACACCCGCACCGAAGGAGCGAGGCGGCTCTTCGAGCTGGCGACCGAGGCGGTCTGGGCGGCCGAGCCCGCCGACGTCTCGCTCCTCCACGTTCTCTTCTACACCCACTCCGGGGGCGGCTTCAACACCCTGATCGGGACCGGCGGCGGCGCCCAGCAGGACCGCTTCCACGGCGGCTCGCAGCGACTGGCGCTGCTGATGGCCGAGGAGCTGGGGGCGGAGCGGGTGCGGCTCGGGGCACCGGTGCGGCTGATCGAGCACAGCGAAAAGGGCGTGACGATCCACGCGGGGCGGATTTGTCACCCGGGGGATGGCAAAAGCGCCCCGTCGCGGAGCGGCAGGCTGGTCGTGTCGGCCCGGCGGGCGATCGTCGCGATCCCACCGACCCTGGCCGGTCGCGTTGCCTACGACCCGCCGCTGCCGGCCCGGCGCGACCAGCTGACCCAGCGGATGCCGCAGGGCACGGTGATCAAGACGATGGCGATCTACGAGCGGCCGTTCTGGCGCGAGGAGGGCCTCTCCGGTCAGGCGACCAGCGACGCCGGCCCGGCCCGCGTCGTCTTCGACAACTCGCCGCCCGACGGCAGTCCCGGCGTCCTGCTCGGCTTCCTCGAGGGACGGCTGGCGCGCCAGTGGGGGGCGCGCGGCGCGTCCGAGCGCCGCCAGGCGATTCTCGCCGGCCACGCCCGCCTCTTCGGTGCGCGGGCGGCCCGGCCCGAGCGCTTCCTCGAGCGCGTCTGGGCCGAGGAGGAGTGGACCCGCGGCTGCTATGGCTGCCTGATGACGACCGGCGGCTGGACCGAATACGGCCGCGCCCTGCGCGCCCCGATCGGCCCGATCCACTGGGCCGGCGCCGAGACCGCCACGGTCTGGAACGGCTACATGGACGGCGCCGTCCAGTCCGGCGAGCGCGCCGCCGCCGAGGTGCTGCGCTTACTCGGCGCTGAGGGATCGGGATAAGGTGGCGAAATGATCCTCTACACCTGCGGGACGAAGAAGATGGGGCCGGGCTTCGCGCATCCGTGCGCGAAGGCGGGCAAGGCGCTCGACGCGGCCGGTTACCAATACGAGCTGAGGACGGTCGGCGGCTACCGGCTGATGCCCTGGACCTGGGGCAGCAGGGACGAGGACCGGGCGGAGATCAAGAAGCTGAGCGGCACCAACGAGGTGCCGATCCTGGTCCTCGACGACGGCCAGGTCATCTCCGGCTCCAGCACGATCGCGCGCTGGGCCAACGAGCACCCCCACTCGCCGGCCAAGTCCGGCGCCTAGTTAGCTCGACTCGCAAGCGGCTAGAGCTGGGTGGCGACCAGGCCGCCGCCGGTCGCGATCATCACGCCGATCAGCCCGCCTCCGACCACGATGATCGTCTGCTGCATCCTGTCGAAGCGGCTTTCGCTCTGGTCGAAGCCCGCTTTCACTTCCTGCCGTAGCTCCGCGGCGACAGCATCGATCTTCGTATCGAGACGCTCGAAGCGCGCATCCATCCGCTCTTCCAGATGAGCGAACCGCTCGTCGACACGAGCGAAGCCTTCGTCGACCCGCTTGTTCAGGTCGTCCAGACGGTCGTCGCTCCAGCTCTGCCTCATCGCCTCCATGATGGCGAAAGCCCAAGACAAAAGGTTTCGCGGGTTACGCGCTGAAAGTGAATTTTCCGCAGCGGTAAACGCGCTAAACAGCGGCGACCAGCGGCTCGCGGGCCGGGCGCCTGGCGGTGATCACGACCGGGGTGCCGTCCTTGGGCGAGAGCGTGATGTTGCGGCGGCCGGTCTTCTCCGGCAACGGGCTGGCCTTGTGCAGGTCGCAGCGGGTCAGCACCTCGCGCAGGACGATCCGCATCTCGAACTCGGCGAAGGCAGCGCCGATGCAGCGGCGGATGCCGCCGCCGAAGGGAATCCAGGCGTAGGTGTCGGGGCCCTGGCCGAGGAAGCGCTCAGGGCGGAAGGCGAAGGGCTCGGGATAGACATCGGGGCGGGTGTGGGTGAGCCAGATCGCCGGCGCGACGTCGGTCCCGGCCGGCAGGTCGTAGCCGTCGATCTTCAGCTCAGTGGCGAGGCGGCGGCCGGCGATCGGCAGCACCGGGCGCAGGCGCAGCGACTCGGAGATCGTCGCCCGCAGGTAGTCCTCCTCGCCGGCCGCCAGCGAATCGCGCAGCCTCTGCAGCTGCTGCGGGTGTCGCAGCAGCAGGTCGAAGCTCCAGGCCAGCGCCGTCGCCGTGGTCTCGTGGCCGGCCAGCAGCAGCGTCATCAGCTGGTCGCGCAGCTCCTTGTCGCTCATCGTGCCGCCGTCCTCGAACTCGGCCCCCATCAGCATCGAGAGGATGTCCTCGCGCTCGGCCAGGTCGGGCCGGGTGCGGTGCTCGGCGATCTCCGCGTAGAGCAGATCGTCGACTTCCCGCAGCTGGCTCTCGTAGCGGGCAAAGGCGTTGCCGCCGCGGAAGCGGCGGGTGGCGAGGGCGATCAGCTGCGAGCGCGGCGACGCGGTTTCGGTCAGGACCGTGGCGAGCACCTGGCGCAGGCGCTCGAGCCGCGGCCCGCTGGAGACGCCGAAGACGACGCGCAGGATCGCCTCGAGGGTGATCGCCTGCATGCGCGAGTGGATCGGGAACTCGCTGTGCAGCGGCCAGGAGTCGATCTCGGCGCCGACGATCTCGTCCAGGACCGCCTCGTAGGAGCGCATGCGCTCGCCGTGGAAGGGCGGCAGCATCAAGCGCCGGCGTGCTAGATGCTCGGCGCCCTCCTGCAGCAGCAGCGACTGCGAGCCGAGGATCGGTTCGAGGATGATGTTGCGACCCGGCGGCAGCCCGTGCAAGCGCTCCGTGTAGATCGCCTTGATCGCGGCCGGGTCGGAGATCAGCACCATCGGCCGCTCGAAGCCGAGGAAGCGGAGGCTGAAGGAGTCGCCGAACTCGCGCCGGCACTCGTCCATGAAGGCCAGCGGGCGCAGGGTCCAGCGCAGGGTCTGGACCGGCGGTGAGTTGCGCGGTTCCGGGGGGAGGGCCACCACGCAAGGATCGCAGAGCGACGGCGCCACGTGGTCCCGCTCCCCGGATGGTTAGCATCGACTTAATGCCATCTCTCACCGATCTCAAGCTCCATTCCTCCGGCAAGGTCCGCGAGATCTACGAGTGGGAGGACGACCTGCTGATGGTCGCCTCCGACCGGATCTCGATCTATGACGTGGTGATGCCGACCCCGGTCACCGACAAGGGCAAGGTTCTGAACCGGATGTCGGAATTCTGGTTCGACCTGACCGCGGGCATCGTCCCCAACCACTTCCTCTCCAACGACGTCCCCGACGAGGTCACCGACCGGGCGATGCGGGTGCGGCGGCTGGAGATGTACCCGGTCGAGTGCGTCGTCCGCGGCTACCTCTCCGGCTCGGGCTGGAAGGAATACAAGGAGGGCGGCGCCGTCTGCGGGATCGAGCTGCCCGCCGGCTTGATCGAGTCCGACAAGCTGCCGGAGCCGATCTTCACGCCGGCGACCAAGGCCGAGATCGGCGACCACGACGAGAATGTCGACTTCGAGCGGGCGGCGGAGATCGTCGGCGACCGGGCGCTGCTGGAGGAGCTGCGGCGGGTCTCGATCGAGGTCTACGAGCGCGGCGCGGCGCACGCGGCCGAGCGCGGGATCATCCTCGCCGACACCAAGTTCGAGTTCGGCCGCCACGCCGGCGCTGAGGTCGTGCTCGGCGACGAGGTGCTGACGCCGGACTCCTCGCGCTTCTGGCCCGCCGACAGCTACGAGCCGGGCAAGACGCCCCCCTCCTTCGACAAGCAGTTCGTCCGCGACTGGGCCAGTGAGCAGGGCTGGGACAAGACCCCGCCGGCGCCGGAGCTGCCGCCCGACGTGATCGAGCAGACCCGCGGCAAATACGTCGAGGCCTACGAGCGGATCACGGAGAAGAGCTTCTAGTGCCCAGGGCCCGCGTCCTGATCCGGCCCAAGGAGGGGATCCTCGACCCCCAGGGCAAGGCGGTCGAGCGGGCGCTGCCGGCGCTCGGCTTCGAGGGGATCGGGCACGTCCACGTCGGCCGCATGGTCGAGCTCGAGGCCGAGGACCCGGAGCGGCTGGCGGAGCTCTGCGAGAAGCTCCTCGCCAACCCCCTGATCGAGGACTACGAGATCCAGACCCTGTGATCTGGGGCGTCCTCCAGTTCCCAGGTTCCTGTGACGAGCGCGACGCCTTATACGCGTGCTCGCTGCTAGGTGAGGCGCGGCTGGTCTGGCATGAGGAGCGTGACCTCAGCGGGATCGACGCGGTCGTCGTCCCCGGCGGCTTCTCCTACGGCGACTACCTGCGCGCGGGCGCGATCGCCCGCTTCTCGCCGGCGATGGAGGGCGTGGCCGAGCTCGCCGCGGCCGGCGCCCCGGTGCTCGGCATCTGCAACGGCTTCCAGGTCCTCTGCGAGGCCGGCCTCCTCCCCGGCGCCCTGCTCCTCAACGACCACATGCGCTTCGTCTGCCGCCAAGTCGACCTCCTGGCCGATGGGCCTCAAACGTCCAAATACGAGACGTCGAGGCCCATCGGCCCCTGTCGATCCCCGCCAAGCACGGGGAAGGGCGCTACTACGCGCCGGACGAGGTGCTCGATGCGCTGGAGGCGAACGGGCAGGTGGCCTACCGCTACGCGCCGGGGCAGAACCCGAACGGGTCGCTGCGGGACATCGCCGGGGTCCGCAGCGAGGCCGGCAACGTGGTCGGGCTGATGCCGCACCCCGAGCACGCGGTCGATCCGCTGACCGGGTCGACCGACGGGCTGCGGGTCTTCGAAGCGGTCGCCGCCGCGGGGGCGCCGGCGTGAGCGTCGGGATGGCCAAGCACCGCGAGCTCGGGCTCACCGACTCCGAGTTCGCGCTGATCGTCGAGCAGATGGGGCGCGAGCCGAACGTGGTCGAGCTGGCGATGTTCAGCCTGCTCTGGTCCGAGCACTGCGCCTACAAGCACTCGCGCAAACTGCTGAAGCAGCTGCCGACCGAGGGCGAGCGGGTGGTGATGGGGCCGGGCGAGAACGCCGGCGCCGTCGCCGTCGGCAATGGCTACGCGGTCGCCTTCAAGGTCGAGTCCCACAACCACCCGAGCGCGGTCGAGCCCTTCCAGGGCGCGGCCACCGGGGTCGGCGGCATCCTCCGCGACGTCTTCGCGATCGGGGCGCGGCCGATCGCGATCCTCGACTCGCTGCGCTTCGGCGAGCTCGACTCGGTCCGCTCGCGCCACCTGCTCGACGGCGCCGTGCGTGGGATCGGCCACTACGGCAACTCGATCGGGGTGCCGAACGTCGGCGGCGAGATCTACTTCGAGGAGCCCTACGAGCACAACTGCCTGGTCAACGCGATGTGCCTGGGGCTGGCGAAGACCGAGGACATGGTCCGCGCCGCGGCCGCCGGGATCGGCAACACCGTGGTCCTGATGGGCGCCACGACCGGGCGCGACGGGATCGGCGGCGCCTCGGTGCTGGCCTCGGCCGAGCTCGGCGAGGGCGACGAAGCGAAGCGGCCGACGGTCCAGATCGGCGACCCCTTCGAGGAGTCCAAGGTCCTCGAGTGCTGCCTGGAGCTGCTGGAGAAGGGGCTGCTGGTCTCCCTCCAGGACCTCGGCGCCGCCGGGCTCACCTCCTCGGCCGGGGAGATGGCGGCGGCGGGCGAGGTCGGGATCGACATCGACGTGGCGAAGGTGCCGCTGCGCGAGGCCGACATGGAGCCCTTCGAGATCATGGTCTCCGAGTCGCAGGAGCGGATGCTGGCGGTGGTCGAGCCGGCGCGGGTGCCCGAGGTGCTGGCGGTCTGCGAGAAGTGGCAGACCGAGTCGGCCGAGATCGGCATCGTCACCGACAGCCGTCACGTGCGGATCCTCCGCGGCGAGGAGGTCGTCGGCGACATGCCCGTGGCCGCCCTGGTCGATGGCTGCCCGCTCTACGACCTCGAGCCGGCCGAGCCGGAGGGCTGGATCTACGGCAACCGGGCAACGCTGGCCGCGGGCACCTCAGCCGAGGACGAGCTGCTGGCGCTGCTCGCCGCCCCCAGCATCGCCTCCAAGCGCTGGGCCTTCGAGCAGTACGACTCGGTGGTCGGCTCGCGCACGGTGCGCCGGCCCGAGTCGGCCGACGCCGCCGTCCTGCAGCTGCCCGAGTCCGGCAACGCGATCGCGGTCTCGATCGACGGCAACGGCCGCCGCGTCGCCTGCGACCCCCACGCGGGGACGATCGAGGCGGTGCTCGAGTGCGCCCAGAACCTCGCCTGCGTCGGCGCCGAGCCGCTCGGCCTGACCAACTGCCTCAACTTCGGCAACCCCGAGAAGCCCGGCACCGCCTGGCAGCTCGACCGCTCCGTCGCCGCCCTCGCCGAGGCCTGCACCGCGCTCGGCGTCCCCGTCGTCGGCGGCAACGTCTCCCTCTACAACGAGGGGCCCGAAGGCCCGATCTACCCGACCCCGGTGGTCGGCATGGTCGGCGAGCTGCCCGACCCGGCCCAGGTCGCCGGCAGCGCCTTCGTCGAGGAGGGCGACGCGATCGCCCTGATCGGTCCCTTCTCCCCCACCTTCGCCGGCTCCGAGCTGGCCAAGCAGCGCGGCGCCCTCGACAAGGGCCTGCCGCAGCCGGACATCACGGCGGTCGCCGCCGCCTGCGCGACGGTGCGCGAGGCGGTCCGCGCCGGCCAGCTTGCCTCGGTCCACGATGTCAGCGACGGCGGCCTCGCCTGCGCCCTGGCCGAGTGCGCGATCGGATCGGGGCTCGGCTGCCGAGTCGACGTCCAGCACCTGCGCGACCGCGGCTGCTCGCCCGAGGACGCCCTCTTCGGCGAGGGCAGCGGCGGCTTCGTGGTCAGCGGCGAGCGCTCCGCCCTGGAGGGGCTCGGCGCCGTCTACCTGGGTGAGGTCGGCGGCAGCACGATCGAGATCGCCGCCGGCGACCGCAGCCTCGTCGTCGGCCTCGGCACCGCCGAGAGCGCCTGGCGCTCGCTTGATTCGCGCCTCGAGACGACCGCCTGAGGGGGGGACCGGGGACTCAAGCAGCAGCGGCGACCAAGCGTGCCATCAGCTCGACGGCACCGCTGTCCTCCAGCCCCTGAAGCTCGGTCAGCGAGCGCCAGGTCGAGAACTCAAGGGCGTGGCCGACCGCGGCGACCGTGCGGCGGCGGGCGTGGCCGCGGAGGCCGCGACCGGCGAGCAGGATCTCAGCCGCCGCGCCGAGCAGCTGACGATAGGCGCCGAGCAGCTGCCTGACCACGGGCACGACAGCCTCGTCGCGCAGGAGGTTGCCGAGCATGCCCGCGCCCCGGCGGTAGTAGGCGTACATCTCCCCCAGGGCAACCTCCAGGCGCTCGGTCGGGTCGGAGATCTCCCGCCAGCCGCTGATGTCCGGAGGGGGATTGGACGCCAGCCAGTGGGCCGAACAGGCGCCGAACAGGGCGACCTCGTCTGGAAAGTGCCGGTAGACAGTCGAGCGGCGAACTCCCGCCTGCTCGGCCACGGCGCTGACCGAGGTGCGGGCCGGGCCCAGCGTGCCGTGCAGCTCGACGGCACTCTCGGTGATCGCGAGCCGGGTGGCCTCCTCCATCTCCGCCCGTCGCTTCATCTTGTAGGGGCGCTTTTGATCGGACATAGGTGTCGGATGAAGCTTGACAGAGGAGCCCGACGTCCCCTAGATTCATCCGACACAACTGTCTGATGAAAGGAATGGCATGGCAGTCGTAAAACCACGGGTCCTGGGCCCGGAGGACGGGAAGACCGGATTGCTCGGCAGCATCGGGGTCAGGTTCATGATCGACAGCGCCGCGAGCGGTGGCGGCTTCGCGCTGGTCGAACACCCGATGCCGCCCCGTGCGCTGGCCGCCCCACTGCACCGGCATACGCGCGAGGACGAGTACAGCTACGTCCTCGAGGGACAGGTCGGCGCCCTGCTGGGCGACGAGGTACGGGTTGGCGGCCCCGGCGACCTGATCTTCAAGCCGCGCGGGCAGTGGCACACCTTCTGGAACGCCGGCGATGAGCCCGCCAGGATCCTCGAGGTCATCTCCCCCGCCGGTTTCGAGCGGTTCTTCGACGAGCTCGTCGACCTCGGCGTCGATCCCGAGGCTCCCCAGCCGTCGCTGGAGGAGCTCTGCTCGCGATACGAGCTCGAGATGGACCTCGAGAGCGTGCCAGGACTACTCGAGCGCTTCGACCTGCGGCTCGGCGAGCCCGACTGAGGGCGCGCCGCGCGGAGATCGACTCAGGCCAAGCACGGCGGCGCCCGACAGCAGCGCCGCGAAGACCGTGAAGAGGTAGGCGTCGTCGGAGACGCTGAGCGCTGCCGGGAGCGAGGCGGGTTCGCCGGCGATCGCGACCAGGATCGCGGTGCCGAGCACGGCGCCGACCTGGCGGAAGGCGGCGTTGACGGCGCTGGCGGTGGCGAAGCGGTCGTCGCCGATGTCGCGGACCGAGGCGGCGCCGAGGGTCGGGAAGGCGAGGCCGATGCCGATGCCGGTGAGGCAGGCGCCGGGCAGCCAGACACCGAGGTAGTCGGGCTCGGCGCCGGCCGAGCGCAGCACCATCACCCCGGCGGCGAAGAAGAGGACGCCGGGGACGATCACGGCGCGGTGGCCGAAGCGGTCGGCGAGCTTGCCGGCCGGGCCGGCGACGACGGTCGAGAGCGCCGGGCCGGGCAGAGTCGCAGCGCCGGCCTGGAGCACCGTGTAGCCCCAGATCGAGGTGAGGAAGAGGACGTTGCCGAGGATCAGCGAGAAGAAGGCCGCCGCGAAGAGGAAGGTGCCGAGGTTGCCGATGCTGAAGGCGCGGTCGGCGAACAGGGCGGGGTCGACGATCGGGCGCGGGTGGCGGCGGCTGCGGAAGACGACGCCGCCGAGCAGCGCCGCGCAGGCGGCGAAGCAGCCCAGGGTGGCGGCGGAGCTCCAACCCCAGTCGTTGCCCTCGACGATCCCCAGCGTGACGACGGCCAGGCCGAGCGCCAGCAGCAGCGCCCCCGGCAGATCGGGCAGGCGGCTGTCGGCGGGCGGCCGCGCCGGCAGCAGGCGGTAGCCGGCGAAGAGCACGGCGGCGCCGAGCGGCAGGTTGACGAGGAAGACCAGGCGCCAGTCGGAGAGCTCGACCAGGGCGCCGCCGAGGGTCGGCCCGACCGCGGCCGCCGCGGCCGCCGCCGCGCCCCAGAGGCCGACGCCCGCGGCCCGTTTCTCGGCCGGGAAGCTGTCGAGCACGATCGCCAGCGAGGTCGGCGCGATCATCGCCGCGCCGATCCCCTGAATCACCCGGAAGGCGATCAGCAGCGACAGCGAGGGCGCCACCGCGCAGAGCAGGCTGGCGCCGGTGAAGCCGGCGATCCCGAGCAGGAAGACGCGCTTGTGGCCGAAGCGGTCGGCGAGGCCGCCGGCCGGGACCAGCAGCGCCGCGATCACGACGAAGTAGCCGTCCAGCACCCAGGAGAGCGCGTCTCTTCCCGACCCCGCGAAGGAGGAGGAGATGTCCGGGAAGGCGATGTTGACGATCGTCGCGTCGAGGAAGGCGAGGAAGGCGCCGGTGCAGGCGATCAGCACGCCAGCTCTATGACCACGGTCATACATCGCCGGCAGCATAGACTATGTCCATGGGCATAGCGCGAATCGCCGATGGAGAGCCGGTCGAGCGCAAGCGCCGCGACGGGCGCGCGCTGCTGCTCGACGGCGCCCGCCAGCTGCTGGCCGAGAAGGGCTACGCGGGGATGGAGCTGCGCGACGTCGCCGAGCGGGGCCACGCCCCGCGCGGCTCGATCTACCACCACTTCCCCGGCGGCAAGACCCAGCTGGCACGCGAGGCGGCCGAGCTGGAGGGGTCGACGATCCGCGACCTGATCGAGCGCTCGCTGGAGCAGCGCGGGCTGAAGCAGACGCTGACGATGTTCGGCGCGATCTTCCGCCGCCGCGTCGCCGACCACCCGGAGCGGCTCGGCTGCCCGGTCGCCGCCGCCGCCCTGGCCCGGCCCGAGGACGCCGAGCTCGCCGCCGTCGCCACCGCCGCCTTCCAGAGCTGGGAACGGCCGATCGCGGCCGCCCTGCGCGACGAAGGCGTCGGCCGCGCCGACGCCGAGGCCTTCGCCGGCCTCGTCGTCTCCACCGTCGAGGGCGCCCTGCTGCGCGCCCGCGCCGCCGGCGACCACGCCCCGCTCGACTCGGCGGTGGCGGGACTCGGGCAGGCCCTCGACAGCCTGCTCGCCAGCGCCGCCAGGGCCTCCTAACGGTTTAGGAATCCTTTACGCGGGGCATCTCTAGAACGCACCCCCTTACGGCCTCGAGCCGGGGGTGTGGGAATGGAGACGAGGACTTGATACCCCGTGGGTCCGTCAGGGCCCTTGCCTGTCTGGCCGTGGCGACGGTGGCCGCCGTCGCCCTCTCGGCCTGCGGCGGCTCCGAATCGGGCCCGACCAAGCTCACCTTCTTCGTCGCGATCCAGCCCGGCGGCACGATCGAAGAAACGGCCGACCGCTGCACCAAGGAATCCCACGGCCGCTACACGATCACGCCGGAACTGCTGCCCAACGACGCCAGCCAGGCGCGCGAACAGCTGGTCCGCCGGCTCGGCGCCAAGGACCCCTCGATCGACATCGATCGGCCTCGACGTGATCCTGACCAGCGAATTCGCCAACGCCGGCTGGATCGAGCCATGGCAGGGGAAGCGCAAAGAAGCAGGCGACGAAGGACGTCTTCCCCAGCGTGATCGAAACCGCGACCTTCGAGAAGCGAGCTGTACGCCGCGCCGTTCAACACCAACACCCAGCTGCTCTGGTACCGCAAAGACCTGGTCAAGAAGCCGCCGGCGACCTGGGACCAGATGATCGAAGTGGCCGAAGGGCTGAAGGAAGCGGCGCACGATCCAGGTCCAGGCCGAACGCTACGAGGGCTACACGGTCTGGGTCAACGCGCTGATCGAAAGCGCCGGCACCGAAATCCTCTCCGGCCCCGAAGAACGTCGACCTCGAACAGAAGCCGACCGAAGAAGCGCTGGCGGTGATCGGCAAGCTCGCCCACTCCTCCGCCGCGGCGCCGAACCTCTCGACCTCCAACGAGGACAGCGCCCGGCTCGCCTTCGAGGCGGGCGAATCGGCGTTCATGATCAACTACACCTTCGCCTTCGCCAGCGCCAAGCGGAAGCGCCCCGGAAATCAACAAGGAGATGGGCGCGGCGCCGTTCCCGCGGGTCAACGACAACCCGGCCAAACCGCCGCTCGGCGGCTTCAACCTCGCGGTCAGCTCCTACTCGGGCCACAAGCAGGAGGCCTTCGAAGCGGCCGCCTGCCTCTCCGGCGAAAAAAGCGAGCTGACCGCGGTCGAACTCGACGGCCTGCCGCCCTCGCACGAAAACCTCTACTCGGGCAAGGTCGTGAAAAAGGCGTACCCGGGGTTCGCCGGGCTGGTCAAGGAATCGATCGAAGCGGCCGGGCCGCGGCCGGCCTCGCCCGCCTACCAGGACGTCACCTCGGCGATCCAGCGGACCCTGCACCCGCCGGACAAGATCGACCCCGAAGACACCGAAGGCATCTACGAAGAACTGAAGGCGAACCTCGAAGCGGCGGTCAAGCGGGAAGGGCTGCTCTGATGGAGGCAGCGGCACAGAACCGGCACCGGCGAAGGTCAGCTCGCGCACCCGCTCGGAACGCAAACTCGCCTGGATGCTCTGCGCGCCGGCGGTGATCGCGATGCTGGCCGTCACCGCCTACCCGATCGGCTACGCGTTCGTCCTCTCGCTGCAGAAGCTCGACCTGCGCTTCCCCGAACAGACCGAATTCGTCGGCCTCGCCAACTACGGCACGGTGCTGAGCTCCGAACTGTGGTGGACTCGACGTCTTCAACACGCTGCTGATCATGGTCATCTCGGTGTCGATCGAGCTGGTCCTGGGGATGGTGATCGCGCTGGTCATGCACCGGGCGATCTTCGCCCGCGGCGCGGTCCGCACCGTGGTCCTGATCCCCTACGGGATCATCACCGTGGTCGCCGCCTTCGCCTGGCAGTTCGCCTTCGCCTCCGACTCCGGCTTCGTCAACAACCTGCCGCTGATCGCCGACGAAAAAAACTGGTTCGGCGGCCACATCTCAGCTCGCTGGCGGTGATCATCATGGCCGAGATCTGGAAAACGACGCCGTTCATGGCGCTGCTGCTGCTGGCCGGGCTGGTGACGATCGACGACGGCCTCTACGAGGCGGCGAAGGTCGACGGCGCCTCCGCCTGGCAGCGCTTCGTCCGGATCACCCTGCCGCTGATGAAACCGGCGATCCTCGTCGCGGTCCTCTTCCGCACGCTCGAGGCGTTCCGCGTCTTCGACTCGATCTTCATCATGACCCGCGGCGCCCAGAACACCGAATCGGTCTCGATCCTCGGCTTCAACCAGCTGATCAACCGGCTCAACCTCGGGCTCGGCTCGGCGATCTCGGTGCTGATCTTCCTCTTCGTCGTGCTGATCGCCTTCATCTTCGTCAAGGGCTTCGGCGTCAAGGTCGAGGAAGGCCGACCGGGGGGCTGAGATGAAGCACGGAACCCGCGAGTACAGCGCTCTGGACGCATCGCCATCGCGCTGGTGCTGCTCTTCGCCCTGATCCCGGTGCTGTGGCTGATCTCGATCTCGCTGAAGCCGCCGAGCGAGATCATCGACCAGCGCTTCATCCCCGCCAACTTCTCCCTCGACAACTACAAGAGCCTGTTCGAAGGCGGCTCGACGGCAGCCCGTTCCTGCAGCCGCTGATCAACTCGATCGCGATCGCGCTGATCACCACGGTGATCGCGATCACCCTCGCCTCCTTCACCGCCTACGCGATCGCCCGGCTCGAATTCCCCGGCAAGCGGCTGATCCTCGCCGGCGCCCTGGCGATCGCGATGTTCCCGCCGATCTCCACCGTCGGCCCGCTCTTCGACATGTGGCGGGCGCTCGGCATCTACGACACCTACCTGGGGCTGATCATCCCCTACCTCACCTTCGCCCTGCCGCTGGCGATCTACGTCCTCGTCGCCTTCTTCCGCGAGATCCCCTGGGACCTCGAGCAGGCGGCCCAGGTCGACGGCGCGACGCCGTGGCAGGCGTTCCGCAAGGTGATCCTGCCGCTCGCCGCGCCCGGGCGTCTTCACCGCGGCGATCCTCGTCTTCATCTTCTGCTGGAACGACTTCGTCTTCTCGATCTCGCTGACCTCGTCGGACGCCTCGCGCACCGTGCCGGCGGCGCTGGCCTTCTTCACCGGCGAATCGACCTTCACCGAACCGACCGGATCGATCGCCGCCGCGGCGGTGGTGGTGACGATCCCGATCATCGTCTTCGTCCTCGTCTTCCAGCGCCGGATCGTCTCCGGCCTCACCGCCGGCGCCGTCAAGGGATAAGGAGCAACACCAATGTCAGAGATAGTCCTCGATGGCGTCACCAAGGTCTTCGACGACGGCTACGAAGCCGTCAAGGAGATGAACCTCGACATCGCCGACGGCGAGTTCATGATCCTCGTCGGGCCCTCGGGCTGCGGCAAGTCGACGGCGCTGCGGATGATCGCCGGGCTCGAGGACATCTCCAGCGGCGAGCTGAAGATCGGCGGCGAGGTCGTCAACGACCGCTCGCCGAAGGACCGCGACATCGCGATGGTCTTCCAGAACTACGCGCTCTACCCGCACATGACCGTGCGCGAGAACATGGGCTTCGCGCTGAAGCTGGCCGAGCGTCGACAAGGCCGAGATCGACGAGAAGGTCGAGGAGGCGGCGGAGACCCTCGACCTCGACCCAGCACCTCGACCGCCGCCCCGCCAACCTCTCCGGCGGCCAGCGCCAGCGGGTGGCGATGGGGCGGGCGATCGTCCGCGACCCGAAGGTCTTCCTGATGGACGAGCCGCTCTCCAACCTCGACGCGAAGCTGCGGGTGCAGATGCGGACCGAGGTCGCGCGGCTGCAGTCGGACCTGGAGACGACGATGGTCTACGTCACCCACGACCAGACCGAGGCGATGACGCTCGGCGACCGGGTCGCGGTGATGCGGGCCGGCGTCCTGCAGCAGGTCGGCACCCCGGCCGAGCTCTACGACACGCCCGAAGAACCTCTTCGTCGCCGGCTTCATCGGCTCGCCGGCGATGAACTTCATGCCGGCCGAGATCGCGGCGGCAAGCTGGTGCTGCCGATCGGCGAGGTCGACGCCGGGCGAGCTGGCCGGCGGCCGCGGCGACGGCAAGGTGGTCGCCGGGATGCGGCCGGAGAACTTCGAGGACGCGGAGATCGTCCGGCGACGAGCTCAAGCGCGAGCGCGGGTCACCTTCGAGGCCGAGATCGACCTGGTCGAGTCGCTCGGCTCCGACCTCTTCGCCTACTTCCACATCGAGTCCGAGGGGGTCCAGTCCGACCAGCTCGCCGACCTCGTCGGCGACCGCCTCGACGAGACCGGCGCCGCCGGCATGCGCGAGGGCGAGGAGCAGATCGTCGCCCGCCTCGACCCGACCAGCGAGGTCAAGCGCGGCGAGCGGGCCGAGCTCTGGGCCGACACCGCCAAGCTGCACCTGTTCGACCCGGAGAGCGGCGAGAGCCTCGGCTCGAGCTAGCCGCCCGGGGCAGCCAACTCGACCCGCGTCGCCGCTACGCTGCCCGCATGCGGGCCCTGCTCGGAGCGCTCACGACTGCGGCGGCGGCCCTGCTGCTGACCGCTTCGCCGGCAGCGGCGGCGGCGCAGGAAATGGGCGACCGCTGCGTCGGCAGCGACAGCGCCGCGAACTGGACCGCGATCGTCCTCAACAACGGCGTCTCCAACTTCGACCTGCAGTTCCGCGAGTCGGTCTTCCCCGAAGGGCCGCGGGTGATCACCCGCTGGAAGGCCCAGGTCGGGCCGGGGCTGGCGCCGCTGGCCCAGCAGCTGGTCGCCTTCCGCCAGGTCGGCGAAGAAAGCGACCAGCTGGTCGGCGCCAGCGCGGTCGAGACGCTGGCGCCGGGCAGCAACGAATTCACCACCCGGATCCCCGTGCCCGAATACGGCCACATCGGCCTCCGTGGCCCCACCGGGACGCTCTTCTGCGACCACGAAAGCGGCCACATCGGCGGCATCGTCGAAGGCCCGTGGGCGTCCGGCGAATCCCACCACTTCAAAGTCGAGAGTCGGCCTCGGCGTGCCGGTGATCGCCTTCGTCGAGCCCGATCGCGACAACGACGGCTACGGCGACGAAACGCAGGACGGCTGCCCCTTCAACGCCGCCCTGCAGAGCGAATGCCCGCCGGTCGCGGCCAGGGTCGACTCGGTCGCGGCCAAGCAGCGGGCGGTCCTGGTCGCGGCGGGAGTCAGCTCGCAGGCGACGGTCCAGGTCTTCGGCCAGGTCAGCTGGCGGGTGCGCCAGAGGCCCGGCCAGAGCGGCGGGCGGGCGCGAAAGGGCGATCGCAACCTGATCGTCGGGCTCAGCGCCGGGCCCGCCCGCACCGTGCTCCCGGGCGCCGTCGCCAGCTACCGGCTGCCGTTGCCGAAACCGGTCCTGCGGCGCCTCGGCCGGCTCACCCCCCAGCAGGCGCTGCGGGCTCGGATCACCATCCGCACCACGGACCTCGCCGGCCGCGAAAACGACCGCGTGCTCGTGGTCAAGCTGCACGGCCGCGACCGTCTAGCCGGGTCCCCGCCCGCTGCTACCCTGCCGGAGTAGGCAGTCCGCCTGCGCGTCCCGTCTCTCCCTACAGCGAGGAAAACGCGCCTTTGACTTCCGCCGAGCGGCTCTCGTGACCGCGATGGGCCGCGAGACGAATGCGGCGTCTTTGGCGTATACGCGCCCGGCCACGACGTCGCCCGCCTCGCCTACTTCAGCCTCTACGCGCTGCAGCACCGCGGCCAGGAGTCGGCCGGGATCGCCACCTGCGAGGGCGGCCACATCACCACCCTGCGCGACACCGGCCTGGTCTCCCAGGTCTTCGACGAGGAGAAGCTGAGGGCGCTGGAGGGCGACATGGCGATCGGCCACGTGCGCTACTCGACCACCGGCGGCGGCTCCTGGGAGAACGCGCAGCCGGTCTGGCGCGACGACGGCCGCGAGGTGGCGCTCGCCCACAACGGCAACCTGACCAACGCGGTCGAGCTCTGGGCCGAGCTGAAGGAGCGCGGGATCGACTTCCGCGGCACCTCCGACTCGGAGATCATCGCCGCCCTGCTCTCCTCCCACGGCGGCAAGCTGATCGAGGACGCGGTCGCAGGAGGTGATGCCGCGGATGGAGGGCGCCTACTCGACCGTGGTGATGACCAAGCACGCGATCGTCGCCTTCCGCGACCCGCACGGGATCCGGCCGCTCTCGCTGGGCCGGCTCGACGGCCGCTTCGTCGTCGCCTCGGAGAGCTGCGCCTTCGACATCATCGGCGCCGAACTGATGCGCGAGGTGCACCCGGGCGAGATGGTCAGCCTGACCGAGCGCGGGCTGGAGACGCGGCAGGTGGTCAAGGCCGAGCGCAAGGCGACCTGCGTCTTCGAGCACATCTACTTCTCCCGCCCCGACAGCCGCCTCGAGGGCAAGGTGCTGCAGCAGGTCGCGCGGCGAGATGGGCGAGATCCTCTGGCGCGAGGCGCCGGTCGAAGCCGACCTGGTGATCGCGGTGCCGGACTCCGGCAACCCGGCGGCGGCGGGCTTCGCGCGCGCCTCGGGGCTGCCGCGCGACGACGGCCTGATCAAGAACCGCTACGTCGCCCGCACCTTCATCCAGCCCGGCCAGGAGCTGCGCAAGCACGGCCTGCGGCTGAAGTTCAACCCGCTGCCGGAGATCGTCGCCGGGCAGCGGATCGTCGTCGTCGACGACTCGATCGTGCGCGGCAACACCACCCGCCAGATCGTCGGCATGCTGCGCGACGCCGGCGCCAAGGAGGTCCACCTGCGGATCTCGGCGCCGCCGATCCGCAACCCCTGCCACTACGGCGTCGACATGTCGACCCGCGAGGAGATGATCGCCCACAAGCGCACGATCGACGAGATCGCCGACGAGCTCGACGCCGACTCGCTCGCCTACCTCTCGATGGCGGGCGTCTACGAGGCGATCGGCGGCGGCCCCGAGGACCACTGCGACGCCTGCTTCAGCGGCAACTACCCGCTCGGCGACCCCGACGAGGCGAACGGCAAATTCGCCCTGGAGGACATCGCCGTGGTTCCCTCCGCTTCCTAGCGGCTGACCTCGACCAGGCAGCCGGCGCGCTCGGGGTCCTTGGGCTCGAACCCGGTCAGCTCGCCTTCGGGTCGAGCTCGGCCAGCAGGCCGGCGGTGATGCCGCGGTGCAGGGTGCAGACGATCTCAGGGTTCTCCCGCACCGAGTCCTTATACGGGCAGTTGCCGAGCGAGCAGGTGAAACCGCCGTCGCCCCGCTCGAGCGTCGGTTCGAAGCCGAGGGCGGCGAAAGCGTCGCGCAGGTCCTCGGCGGGGTGGCCGCTCACCGCCGGCGGCGCCAGCTCACGGCCAATCTCCCTGCCGGTCCGCTCCAGCTCGCGCAGACGGGTGGCGTTGGCTGGGATCGATCGCGCCAGCCACCTCGCCAGGTCGGTGTAGGCCGGCGGCTGCATGCCGCCGGGGTGGGCGTCGGGGGCGACGGCCCAGCTGTCGCGCGGGCGGCCTTTGGCCCTCCGCACCCGGCTGCGGGTGACGAAGCCGCCCTCCACCAGCCGCTCGAGGTGGCGGCGCACCCCGTTCGGGTGCAGGCCGAAGTGCGCGGCCACCTCCTCGGTCCCGGCCGGCCCGCGGCGCTCGACCAAGAAGGCGAAGATCTCGGCCCGTTTGGGCTGGGCGAGCGCGCCCTCGGCGGGTGGAGGAAGGTCCATCGCGGCCAGCTTTGCACAGCCAAGCTGGGGAAAGCAATCGCCGCTTGGTATTTTTACACTGATCTTGTAAAAACAGCTCCAAGGAGGACCCATTGGCGTACGTGATCGCGGAGCCCTGCATCGGCACCAAGGACAACTCCTGCGTCGAGGTCTGCCCGGTCGACTGCATCCACCCCACCCCGGACGAGGCCGGCTACGACGCGGCCGAGCCTAAACGAGCATGACTGGAAGACTTGTGGCCCCTATCAGGGGCCACAAAGCCGCAGGCGAGATCAGATCGCGCACTCGCCCTCGCCGCGGATGACTTCGTACGGGGTGGAGCGGTTCCAGTCGATGAATTCCTCCATCGTCTCGAGGCTGAACTCGGCCGGCAGGGTCAGCTCCTTGACCTCGGCTTCGAAGCGCTCGTTGCCGACCCGCTCGGCGTAGGCCTCGAAGTTCTCGCCCGTCCTCTGCGCTCGGCCTCGTACATCCGCAGCCAGCGCTCGACCGCCTCGGGCACCCGCTTGGCGGGCAGGCGGGATTTGAGCCGCTTGCCGAAGGCGACGTCGCCGTCGGCGGCGCGACCGCCGATGTGGGGGATGTAGGCGGGCATCTGGCGCTCGCCCAGTTTCAGCGAGGCGCCGTAGAAGCCGATCGTGCCGATGTGGTGCTGGCCGCAGCCGTTGGGGCAGCCGCTCATCTTGATCTGGATCGCGCGGGTCAGCGGGTCCTCGATCCGCATCGACTCGATCCGCTCCTGGATCGCTTCGTTCAGGCCCATCGAGGCGGTGATCCCCATTTTGCAGCTGTCGGTGCCGGGGCAGCTGATCACGTCGTCGATTTCGAAGGCGCCGGAGCCGCTCGAGGCCGAGCTCGCGGAGCCGGCTCCAGACGTCGTAGAGCGCCTCGTCGCGGACCCAGCGCAGGATCATGTTCTGCTCGACCGTGGTGCGGGCGTAGCCGCCGCAGTACTCGCGCATGATCGTCGCCAGGCCGCGGAACTGCTCCGGGGTGAGGTCGCCGCGCGTGACCTTGACGGCGACCGCCGAGAAGCCCGGCTGGCGCTGCGCGGTGACGTTGCGCTCGACGAAGATGTCGAACTGCGAGCGGTCGCCGTTCGGGGAGCCGTAGGCGACGCCGGCGCGCCGGTGCCTCGGCCTCCTCGTCGTCGTCGAAGCGCAGCCGCTCCAGCTCGGCCGCGTAGTCGGGCTCCGCCGTCCAGCCGCCGCGCAGCTCCTCGTCGACCAGGGCGCGGAACGCGTCGGGGCCGATTTTGTCGAGCAGGACCTTGATCCGGGCGCGGGCGCGGTTCTTGCGCAGCCAGTCCTGGCGGTCGAAGATGCGGACGATCGCCTCGGTCACCCGCAGGTAGGCGCCGTCGTCGGCCCCGACGAAGTCGTAGATCTTGTGGGCGAGCCGCGGCATGATCGCGGTGCCGCCGCCGACCCAGACCTCGAAGCCGCGGACGCCGTCGCGGATGACCGGCAGGAAGCCGATGTCGTGGATCGGCACGATCGCGCGGTCGGCCGGCGAGGCGGAGAAGGCGGTCTTCCACTTGCGCGGCATCGCCTGGGTGACCGGGTGGCGGACGAAGTAGCGCACGTAGGCGCCGGCGTATGGGGTCGGGTCGAAGACCTCGTCGTTGGCGATGCCGGCGTAGGGGTCGGCGGTGACGTTGCGGACGGTGTTGCCGCAGCCCTCGCGCGAGGAGAGCCCGGCCTTGCCGAGCTCGCGGATCAGCTCCGCCGCGTCGGCCAGCGGCACGTGGTGCAGCTGGATGTTCTGGCGGGTGGTGATGTGGCCTTTGCGCATCGGCACCCAGCGCTCGATCGCGTCGGCGAAGGCCTCCATCTGCTCCGGCGAGACGCCGCCGAAGGGGAGCTTGACGCGGATCATCTGCACGTCGGCCTGGCGCTGGCCGTAGACGCCCTGTTTGAGCCGGAAGGGGACGAACTCGAGTTCCTCGCGCTCACCGGCGAGGAAGTCCCCGGCTGCGGAGGTGAAGTCGTCGAACTCGTCTTCGAGGATCGGGATCACATGTCCGGGGACGTTCTCGCAGACCTCCGGGTTCTCCCGCGAGCCCGGGGCACCCTTGCCGTGCTGGCGCTTGCCATGGTCGACGTCGAGTCCGTCGAGGACCGCCTTGGAGCTGCTCTCGGGGGGTACTGAGACATCCATGCGGTCCGACTCCTTCATCTCCGGTTTTACACATTTCGGCTAAAAAAACAGCTTGAGTGTGAAAATAGCAAAACCCTGACCGGGATTCGGGTATTTCCCGAGAGCAGCGCCGCGGCGCATAGGACGGGGCCAGACCTCCTAGAGCCGCAGTTCCAGCCCTGGCGGGTCGTACTTGCTGGCCAGCCGCGCCAGGGTGAGAGCGCCGAGCATCAGGCCGAAGTCGCGCAGAGCGATGTCGTAGTAGCCCGGAGAGGTGAGCAGGTCGATGATGATTCCTCCCAGCCAGGCCGCAACGAGGTAGGCGCCATAGCGCGGCTTCAGGGCGACGGCGATGCCGGCGACGATCTCGATCGCGCCCACCAGGTGCATCGCGGTGGCGGCGCTGCCGGGAACGACTGTCGTTGATCCAGGGGGCGAGGTACCCCTCCCAGTCGACCATGACGTTGAAGAACTTGTCGAGGCCGAAGGCGATCGGGGCGACCGTGAAGGCGATGCGCAGCAGCAGGAACGCCTGGTAGGCGGGGTCGCCCTTGAGGCGCTGGGCAAACGTGGACGAGTACTCAGCGGCGGGAGCGCGCGGGTCGAGCGTTGCAGTGGACGATGGGGGCCTGTGGTTGGTTGACGGCTGCCTCCTTGGTGTCGCGGCAACGCCGCGTCTTACGCCGCCAGCTCCGGGCCAGGTCGCGCGAGCCAGGCGGCAGCCCTTTGGTCCGGTATGCGACCGAAAGGGCTGCCGCACTTTGCCGGGTAAGGAACGGCGGCGCGCGGTCGCTAACAATGCATGCCGGTAGCAACCATGGCGACGCCGACCGAGATACCGGAAGCAGAGCCGAGCGCACGCGGCCGCGGCGAGCTCTCGCGAGACCTGCACGCGCGGCTCCGAGCCGGCGGGCCCGGCCGCGACGCGCGCGGTTGGCGAGCTCCACGCGCTGCTGCTGAAAGCCGCCAGGTTCGAGCTCGATCGCCGCCGCTCCTCCCTCCCCCACCTGCACGGCGACGACCACGAGGACCTCGCCCAGCAGAGCGCCGACGACGCCCTGCTGGCGGTGCTGCGCAAGCTCGGCGAGTTCCGCGGCGAGAGCCGCTTCACCACCTGGGCCTACAAATTCGCGCTGCTGGAGGCGGGGGTGAAGGCGCGCCGGCGCGCCTGGCAGGACCGCGAGCTGCCGCTCGAGGACGAGGCCTGGGCGAGCCTCACCGACGCTGGGGCGACCACCGCCGACCGGGCCGAGACCCGCGAGCTGATCGGCGCCCTGCGGGAGGAGATCGAGCGCGGCCTCTCCTCCCACCAGCGCCGGGTCCTGGTTGCGGTGGCGCTCAACGGCGTGCCGATCGACGTCCTCGCCGAGCGCCTCGGAGACGACTCGCGGCGCCCTCTACAAGACGCTCCACGACGCCCGCGGGAAGCTGCGCCGGGCGCTGGCCGAGCGTGGCCTGGATATCGACGGGCGCTTCGGGGAGGGACGATGAACGAGCCGCGCGACAAGACTGACGCGGCTCGCCTGCTGGCCGGCGCGCTCGGGCCGGCGGGGGCGGAGCTGACCTGTGAGCAGTGCTTCGAGGAGCTCGATCGCTACGCCGAGCTCGAGCACGCCAGTGCCGACGCCGACGCCGCCGTCCCCGGCATGCGCGCCCACCTCGAGGGCTGCCCGGCCTGCGAGGAAGACCACCGCAGCCTGCTCGCCCTGCTCGGCAGCGACGCCTGAGCCCGCCGCCGGCCGGCGGCCTGCGCGAAGATGGCGCCGTGGCCGGCACCTTCAAGCTCGTCGTCCTCGCCTCCGGCAGCGGCACCAACCTGCAGGCGATCCTCGACACGCTGCACAGGCGCGAGGGGATCGAGGTGGTCGGGGTCGGCACCGACAAGCCGGACGCCTGGGCGCTGGAACGGGCGCAGGTCGACGGCGTCGCCACCGCCGTCTTCGCCGGCGACAAGTACGAGGACCGGGAGGCGCGCGACGCCGACATGGCGGAGTGGATCGAGTCGCGGGGCGCCGATCTGGTCGTCCTCGCCGGCTACATGCAGCTGCTCAGCCCCGCCTTCATCGCCCGCTTCCGCAACCGCGTCGTCAACGTCCACCCCGCCCTGCTGCCGGCCTTCCCCGGGCTCGACGCGATCGGGCAGGCGCTGGCGGCGGGCGTGGAGACGACCGGGGTGACCGTGCACTTCGTCGACGAGGGCGTCGACACCGGGCCGCCGATCCTCCAGCGCGAGGTGGCGGTGCCGGCCGGGGGCGATCGCGAGGAGCTGGAGAAGGCGGTCCACGCGGTCGAGCACCGGCTCTACCCGGAGGCGATCCGCATGATCGCGGAGGGCCGGGTTAGGATCGACGCCGACGACCCTCGCCGGGTCGCGATCGATGACTGAGACCGCAGCCGACACCCGCGATGGAAGCGCCAACGACGGCGCGATCCGCGTGCGCCGGGCGCTGATCTCGGTCTCCGACAAGACCGGCGTCGCCGACTTCGCCAAGAGCCTGGCCGCGCTCGGGGTCGAGATCCTCTCCACCGGCGGCACCGCCAGCGCCCTGCGCGAGGCCGGCCTGACCGTGACCGACGTCTCCGAGTTCACCGGCCAGGAGGAGATCCTCGACGGCCGCGTCAAGACCCTGCACCCGCGGCTGCACGCGGCGCTGCTGGCCCGGCGCGACGACGCCGAGCACATGGCGACGCTGGCGCGCGAGGGAATCGAGCCGATCGACGTCGTCGTCGTCAACCTCTACCCCTTCGAGCAGACCATCGCCGGCGCCGACGTCGCGCCCGAGGTGGCGATCGAGAACATCGACATCGGCGGCCCGACGATGATCCGCGCCGCCGCCAAGAACCACGAGGGCGTCGCCGTCGTCGTCAAGCCCGAGGCCTACGACGCGGTCTGCGCCGAGCTGGAGGAGTCCGGCGGCGAGGTCTCGGCCTCGACCCGGCACTGGCTCGCCAACGAGGCCTTCGCCCAGACCGCCCGCTACGACGCCGCGATCAGCCGCTGGTTCTCGACCGAGTACGAGGACTTCCCGGAACACCTGGCGGTCGCCTACGAGAAGGTGCTCGACCTCTCCTACGGCGAGAACCCGCACCAGCGGGCGGCGCTCTACGCCGACGCCGGGGCCCGCAGCCACATCCTCTCGCGGGTCTCGAAGCTGCACGGCAAGGCGCTCTCCTTCAACAACGTGCTCGACCTCGACGCCGCCCGCGGCCTGGTCGACGACTTCGAGCAGCCGGCCTGCGTGATCGTCAAGCACAACAACCCCTGCGGGGTGGCGATCGGCAAGGACGCGCTCGAGGCCTACCTGAAGGCGCTCGCCTGCGACCCGGTCTCCGCCTACGGCGGCGTGATCGCCTTCAACCGCCCGGTCAGCAGCGAGCTGGCGGAGGAGCTGCACAAGAACTTCGTCGAGGTGCTGAGCGCGCCCGACTTCGAGCACGGCGCGCTGGCGGTGCTGCAGCAGAAGGAGGCGATCCGGATCCTCTGCGAGGAGGAGCGGCGCCAGACCGACCCCAGCGAGCGCGACGTCAAACGCGTCCACGGCGGCCTCCTGATCCAGGACCGCGACGGCGACCCCGAGCCGCGCGAGATCATGGAGGTGGTGACCGCCGACCCAGCCGAGCGAGGAGCAGTGGGACGACCTGCTCTTCGCCTGGACGGTCAGCCGCCGCGTCCGCTCCAACGCGATCGTGATCGCCAAGGGCGGCGCCACCCTCGGCATCGGCGCCGGCCAGATGTCCCGCGTCGACTCGGTCCGGCTCGCGGTCGAGAAGTGCCGCGACGCCCGCGGCGAGGACGCCGAGGCCCTGCTGGCCGGCTCCGCCCTCGCCTCCGACGCCTTCTTCCCCTTCGCCGACGGCCCCGAGCTGGCGATCCAGGCCGGCACCAACGCCGTGATCCAGCCCGGCGGCTCCAAACGCGACGCCGAGGTGATCGCCGCCTGCGACGAGGGCGGCGTCGCGATGGTCTTCACCAAGCACCGCCACTTCCGGCACTAGCGGCGGTCGGCGGGATCCCGGGCGGCGGCAGGGGACCGAGGCCCCGCCGTCGAAGCGAACCGCGTGGACGAGCGCAGCGAAGCGATCCAGGCGAGGTTCGAATGGCCGGTGATCGTCGCCGCGCTGCTGACGATCCCGCTGGTCCTGATCCAGGAGTCGAACCTCAGCCAGCCGTGGCCGACGATCGGGAGCGTCCTCAACTGGGGCACCTGGCTGGTCTTCGCCAGCGAGGTGGTGGTGATGCTCTGGGTGGTGCCGCAGCAAGCGGACCTGGCTGCGCACGCACATGCTCGACGTCGCGGTCACCGTGCTCACTCCCGCCCTTCGCCCCGGCCGCCTGGCAGGCCGGTCGGGTCTACCGGGTCGTCCGACTGCTGCGGCTGCTGCGGGTCTTCAGCGTGCGCCGGCTGCTCTCGATCGAAGGGCTGAAGCTGGCGGCGCTGGCGGCGATCGCGACCGTGGTCCTCGGCGGCATCGTCGTCGCCAGCATCGAGACCACCGCGCGCGAACCGTGGACGGCGTGGGACGGGATCTGGTGGGCGGTGACGACCGTGACCACGGTTGGCTACGGCGGGCTGGAACCGCACACCGACAGCGGCCGCATCATCGCCAGCGTGATCATGCTGGTCGGGATCGGCTTCGTCGCCCTGCTCACCGCCTTCATCGCCGACCGCTTCATCGCCGGCCAGGAAGCCAAGGAGGACCAGATCCTCGCCGAGCTGCGCGAGATCAAGGCGAAGCTGGAGCGGCTGGAAGCGCGCTAGGTCGCCACTGTTCGGATTCAACAAAGTCACACACTCGCCACTCGTGTGACCCACACGCGCAATTCTCAGAAATAGCCTCGCCTGGTCGCGGCCGCGGCAAACGCCCCGGCCGCCGGACGCGGACCTTGCCCCCACGAAGCGAGGTTGGCGGGTTCGACTCCCGCTCGGGGCGCTACGATGAAAAAACGTGGGGGTGGGGTCGTGAAGTTCGGCGGCAACCTCGCTTCTCAAACGGCCCGCTTCGGCGGGCCGTTTGCTTTAGGTCGCCAGCTCCTTCTGGCGCTCGCTGGCCCGGCGCACGTGGTCGCAGACCTCCTCCGGGGTGTCGGCGGTGACCAGCAGCCGCTTGTCCTCGGGGCCGATCATGCCGTCGTCCTCCAGCGTCGTCGTCGATCCAGCCGAGCAGGGGCTGCCAGTGGGCGGAGTCGACGAGGATCGTCGGGAAGTGCTGGATCCGGTTGGTCTGGATCAGGGTCAGGCTCTCGAACATCTCGTCGAGGGTGCCGAAGCCGCCGGGCATGATCACGAAGGCGCGGGCGTAGCGGACGAACATCAGCTTGCGGGCGAAGAAGTAGTGGAAGTTGAGGCTGCGGTTCAGGTACGGATTGGAGTGCTGCTCGTGCGGCAGCTCGATGTTGAGGCCGACCGAGAGGCCGCCGGCCTCCCCGGCACCGCGGTTGGCCGCCTCCATCAGGCCGGGGCCGCCGCCGGTGATGACGGTGAAGCCGTGCTTGGCCAGGCAGGCGCCGGTCTCGCGGCAGAGCTCGTACCAGCGGTGGCCCTCCGGCACGCGGGCGGAGCCGAAGACGGAGACGCCGTCGTCGATGTCGCGCAGGGCGTCGAAGCCGGCGTCGATCTCGGCGCGGATGCGGTCGAGGCGGAGGTCGTCCTCGCCCTCGGCGTCGGCGGGCACGCGGAGCAGATGCTCGTCGTGCGCCTCCCACCTGCTCCTGTTGATCCCCGGCAAAGTGCCCCCGGCGGGACTCGAACCCGCGACGCGCGGCTTAAAAGGCCACCGCTCTAACCAGCTGAGCTACAGGGGCGAAGTGCCCATGGTAGAGGTGCCCTGAGTGTCGCGGCGGGAGGCCGCGGACTCAGGAGAGGTCGGGGAGGCCCTGGTAGGGAGTCGAGGCCTCGGCGTGGGTGCGCTGGGGGATGCGGCCGGCGGCGCGGGCGGTGTGGCCGGCCGCGACGGCGCCGCGCAGGGCGCGCGCCATCGCCGTCGGGTCCTCGGCGCCGAAGATGGCGCTGGCGGCGAGCACCGCGTCGCAGCCCAGCTCCATCGCCAGGGCGGCGTCGGAGGCGGTGCCGATGCCGGCGTCGAGGATGACCGGGACCGCGGCGCGCTCGGCGATGATCGCGACGTTGTAGGGGTTGCGGATGCCGGCGCCGGAGCCGATCGGCGAGCCCAGCGGCATCACCGCGGCGCAGCCGGCCTCCTCGAGGCGGCGGGCGAGGACCGGGTCGTCGTTGGTGTAGGGGAGGACGGTGAAGCCGTCGGCGACCAGCTGTTCGGCGGCGTCGAGCAGCTCGACCGCGTCGGGGTAGAGGGTGCGGTCGTCGCCGATCACCTCGAGCTTGACCCAGTTCGTCTGGAAGGCCTCGCGGGCGAGCTTGGCGGTGCGGACCGCGTCGCGGGCGGTGAAGCAGCCGGCGGTGTTGGGCAGCGCGAAGAGGCCGAGGCGGTCGATCACGTCGAGGACCGAGCCCGCGGCGGCGGGGTCGACGCGGCGCAGGGCGACGGTGACGATCTCGGTGCCGGCGGCGGTCAGCGCCCGCTCCATCTGCTCCAGCGAGCGGAAGCCGCCGGTGCCGGCGATCAGCCGCGAGGACCACTGCCGCCCGCCCAGCTCCCAGGCGTCGGCGCCGCCCTGGATCGCGGCGAGCACCTCGACGCTCTGGCCCTCGCGCAGCGCCGTCGCCTCCCACTCGCCGCGCGGCACGACCTCGCCGTCGAGGGCGGCGGCGACGCCGCGGGGCTCGATGGCGGCGCCACGGTCCTCAGGCGCGGTGGCGCCGGCGGAGGTGCCGCGCGCCTCGCGCACGGCGTCGGCCAGCGTCGCCTCACCGGCCAGCTCGCGCGGCGCCCCGTTCAGCTCGATCCTCACTGCGAGCCTCCGGTGCCCGGCGACGGCCCTTCGGCCGCCCGCTCCGCGGCTTCAGCCGCCTCGGCCAAGGCGGCACCACGCGCCGCGAGTTCGGCGGCGCGGTCCGGAACCTCGGTGGTGCCGGGGTCCGGCCCAGTGTCTCCGGGAGCGCGCATGGACCTTGTCGCCCTCTGGGCTGCAAAGTCCATGCGCGCCGGGTGCGCGGGGGCGACCGCTTCCGGCAGCTGCTCGCCGGCGAGCAGGGCGGCGACGGCGACGGCGGTCAGGGGCGCCAGGAGGATGCCGTTGCGGTAGTGGCCGGTCGCCAGGATCAGGCCCTCGATCGCGCCGGGACCGATCAGCGGCAGGTTGTCGGGGGTGCCGGGGCGCAGGCCGGCCATGGTGGCGACCAGCTCCATCTCGGCGACGTCGGGCAGCAGGCGGTAGGCCTCGCGCAGCAGCTCGTGGACGCCGCCGGCCGTGACCGCGGTGTCGAAGCCCTGCTCCTCGGAGGTGGCGCCGACGATCAGGCGGCCGTCGGGGCGGGGCACGAGGTAGACGCGCTCGGAGGCGACGATCCGCTCGCAGGGGGCGGCGCCGTCGCGGCCGCGCAGCTCGAGGATCTCGCCCTTGACCGGGCGCACCGGCGGGCGGGCGGGTTCGGGCAGCCACTCGGCCTGCCCCGCCCAGGCGCCGGTGGCGAGGACGACGGCCGGCGCGCGCAGCTCCTCCCCGTCCGCGGTTCGCACCCCGGCCAGGCGCTCGCCGTCGAAGAGCCCGGCGGCGACCTCGCCCGAGAGCCGCGTGGGCCCCTTGGCGAACGCGTCGTCGTCGCCGCCCCCGGCCCCGACTCGAACCTCGGCCCCCGCCGCGGCCAGCCCCCGCAGCAGCGCCGCGCTCAGCGCCCGCGGGTCGACCGCCGCCTCGCCGGGCGCGTGGACGCCGCCGTTGAACGACGGCGTCAGGCCCGGCTCGAGCTCGCGGCAGCGGCGCGGCGGCAGCCACTCGGCCTCGAGGCCGAGCGAGCGCTGCAGGTCGTGGACGCGCCGCAGCTCCGCCGCCTCGTCGCGGTCGAGGGCGATATGGAGGGCGCCCTGGTGGGCGTAGCCGCTGCTCTCCCCGCTCGCCGCCTCGAGCTCGGCGACGAACTCCGGGTACAGCCGCGCCGAGGCCAGCGTCATCTCCAGCAGCTCCGGCTCGCCGAAAGCGAGCTCGCCGACCGGGGCCAGCATGCCGGCGGCGACCCGGGTGGCGCCGGCCGGGGGCAGGGCGCGATCGAGCACCGCCACCCTCGCCCCGCGCCGAGCGGTGCGCCAGGCGCAGCTGAGGCCGATCACCCCACCGCCAACGAATATCGCGTCGAAACTGCGCTGCTCGCTCAAGCCATTGCCTCCGCCGGCATTACCCGGATCAGGTTCAGACGGTCGGTGGCCTCGCTGCCACCCTCTCAGCCCTCGCGGGCTCCCGTTACCCCTTCAGGCTACCCGCCCCGGCCTGCCCACAAGCCGCGCACCGGGGTCGATGGGCCTCACGCGTCCGCCATACGGACGTTCGAGCCCATCGACGCGGTCATAATCGGGGAATGAGCCTCGCTCCTCCCGAGTCCGCCGGTCCGCTGCGCCGCGAGCGGCTGCGCACCGCGCGCCTCTACTTCGTCTGCGACGCCCGGCCCCACGGCGAGGACCCGGAAGCGCTGCTGCGGGCAGCGCTGAGCGGCGGCGCCGACATCGTCCAGCTGCGCGAGAAGGAGCTGGGACGGGCCGAGATCGAGCGCGCCGCGGCCACCTTCCGCCGCGTCTGCGACACCTACAGCGCCCTCTTCATCCTCAACGACGATCCCGAGCTGGCCCGCTCCTGTGACGCCGACGGCGTCCACGTCGGCCAGGACGCGTCCGCCGAGGAGGCGCGAGAGCTGCTGGGCCCGGACGCGATCGTCGGCCTCTCGACCCACTCGGAGGAGCAGATCGCCGCCTCGGCCGGGCAGCCGGTGGATCACATCAGCGTGGGCCCGATCTGGGAGACGCCGACGAAAGCCGGGCGGGCCGCCGTCGGCCTCGATCTCGTCCGCCACGCCGCCGCGCACGCCACCCACCCCTTCTTCGGCATCGGCGGCATCGACGCCGGCAACGCCGGGCAGGTGGTCGAGGCCGGCGCGGAGCGGCTCTGCGTGGTGCGGGCGATCCGCGACGCCGCCGACCCGATGGCCGCTGCCGAAGAGCTGCGCCGCAGCGTTGGGGTGGCGCCCGGTGGCTGACCAGAGCCCGTCGGGCGAGGAGCCGCGCAAGCGCAAGCAGCGCGGCGGCGCCGACCGGATGAAAGAGGGCTACGCCAAGGCGGAGCTGCGCAACCAGGCGGCGCGGGAAGCGCTGACCCCGCTGGCCGAGGGCGAGCGGCCGCTGGTGGTGACGATCGGTGCGGTCGTCGCCGGCCTGATCGCGCTCTCGATCGTCGCCGGCTACCTGGCCGGAGTCGAGGTCAACGGCGAGACCCCGAAAGTGCCGCAGATCGCCGCCCCTGCCCTGATCATGGGGGTGATGTCGTGGGGCATGTGGCGCGCCCGCTACTGGGCCGTGCTCGGCTTCCAGCTGATCCTCGTCTTCCTGATCTTCAGCGCCGTCTTCGGGCTCGCCGTACAGGCGGCGACCGTGGCCCAGTTCGCCGCCACCCTCGGCCTGCTCGCCGTCTCCGGCACCTTCTTCTTCTTCATGGTCAAGGCGATGGCGCGGATCCAGATGCCGGAGCGGGTGCCGCGGGACCACGGCCGATGACCCCGCTCGGCCTGCCCTCCCTCGACAAGATCTCCGCCCTGCCGGCGGACGTGCTCGGGGCGCTGCGAACGATCCCGGAGATCGTCGAGAACACGCGGGCGATGAAGGAGCACACGGCGCAGCTCTCGCGGGTCGCCGACGCGCTCGACCGGGTCGCCGCCGACACCGCGGCCCTGCCGCCGTTGCGCGCTGACCTGGTGGTTCTCAACCAGCTGCCGCAGACCCTGGAGCGCCTCGACAAGGGCGTCGAGGGGTTGGATGCCGGGATCGACCAGCTCAGCGACCTGATGGAGCGGATCCTCACCGCCGTCGCCGGCCTCAACGAGAGCGTCGAGACCCTGCAGGGAGCGGTCGGGCCGATGGGAAAGCTGGCCAGCCGGATCCCGGGCCAGAAGAAGAGCTAAGTCGTTCTATAGGCTCAGGCCATGCCTGAGAACTTCGATGTGATCGTGATCGGCGGCGGCCCCGGCGGCTACGTCGCGGCCATCCGGGCGGCCCAGCTCGGAAAGAAAACCGCCGTGGTCGAGCGCGACAAGGCGGGCGGCCGCTGCCTCAACTACGCCTGCATCCCGGCGAAGACGATCCTGCGCACGGCCGAGATCTACACCGAGGCGCGAAACGGGGCCGAGCTCGGCGTCGTCGCCAAGGACGTCAGCCTCGACTGGGACGCCGTCGGCAGGCGCCGCGCCGCCGTCTCCGAGTCGCTCTCGGGCGGGGTGAAGATGCTCTGGGACAAAAACAAAGTGACCGTGATCGAGGGCGAGGGCTCGCTGACCGCGGAGGGCGACGTCAGGGTCGGCGACGAGACCTACGAGGCCGGCGCCGTGATCCTCGCCACCGGCTCCGTCGCCTCCCCCATCCCCGGGGTCGAGTTCGGCGGCCGCGTCGTCGACACCTGGGGCGCCTGGTCGCTGCCGGAGGTGCCGAAGCGGATCGCCGTCGTCGGGGCCGGCGCCTCGGGCTGCGAGATCGCCTCCGCCTACGGCCGCTTCGGGACCGAGGTGCTGCTGATCGAGATGCTGCCGCAGATCATGCCGGCCGAGGACAAGGACATCGTCCGCGTCGTCGAGCGCGCCTTCAAGAAGCAGAACATCACCGTCGCCACCGGCAACCCGGTCGAGAACGTCGAGGCCGGCAAGGAGTCGGTCACCTTCACTTATGGGGGCGAGTCGGCCGAGGTCGACTACCTCTGCATCGCCGGCGGCCGCCGCGCCGACACCGAGCCGCTGGGCCTGGGCGAGGCCGGGGTCGAGCTGGAGGAGAGCGGCAAGGTCAAGGTCGACGCGCTGCAGCGGACCACCAACCCCAAGGTCTACGCGATCGGCGACCTCGTCAACCAGAAGGCGCTGGCCCATAAGGCGGGCGAGGAGGCGGTCGTCGCGGCCGAGGCCATCGCCGGCGCCGACGCCCACCCGGTCGACCAGAACCTGGTCGCCGGGGCCACCTTCAGCCACCCGCAGGTCGCCAGCGTCGGGCTCACCGAGGCCGCCGCCAAGGAGGCCGGCAATGAGGTCAAGGTCGGCAAGTTCAAACTCGGCGGCGTCGGCGGCGCCACCGTCTACGACGACAAAGAAGGCATGGTCAAGATCGTCGCCGACTCCAAGTACGGCGAGATCCTCGGCGTCCACATCGTCGGCAACCGCGCCTGCGACATGATCGCCGAGCTGGTCGCGACGATGGCGCTCGAGGGCGGCTACCAGGAGCTGGCGCGGATCGTCCATCCCCACCCGACGATCTCCGAGGCGATCTTCGAAGCGGCAAGAGCAGTCGACGGCTGGGCTACCCACGCCTGAGCGTCCTGCAAATCGGCGCATCTCGGGGTCCTCGGTCGCTCGACTCGGGTCACGCACGGGGGTGCGCTCCCCTCGCCTCGCTTCCCTGCGTCCCCCGATCTGCTTGATTTTCGGACGCTCAGATGGCTAGACCGACTTTTTATTTTGATCTCGGATCCCCCTACGCGTATCTCGCCGCCGAGCGGGTCAGCGGGCTTTTCACGGAAGCGGAGCTGGAGCAGCCGGAGTGGGTTCCGGTGCTGCTCGGGGGGCTGTTCGCACGCTTCGACCGCGGCTCCTGGTCGCAGACGCCGGCCCGGGCCGAGGGCATGGCCGAGGTCGAGCGCCGCGCCCTCGCCTACGGGCTGCCGCCGATCCAGTGGCCAGACCCCTGGCCCGGCAACATGCTGACGGCGATGCGGGTGGCGACCTTCGCCAAGCAGACCGGCCGCACCGTCTCCTTCTCCCTCGCCGCCTTTCGCCAGGCCTTCGCCGCCGGCCGCGACCTTGGCGACCCCGACAACGTCGTCATCGCCGGCGCCGCCTGCGAGCTGCACCCGCGGGCGCTGCTGAAAGCGGTGCAGACGGAAATCGTCAAGAACGCCCTGCGCGAGGAGACCGATGCGGCTGGAGACCGCGGCGTCAAGGGCGTTCCAGCGCTGGTCGTCGGCGGCGAGGTCTTCTGGGGAGACGACCGCCTGGAGGAAGGCGTGGAAGCCGCGGCGGCCTGAAGTTGTCGACTTTTCCCCACCAGGGTGGGGTCAAATCGACAACTTTGCGGGAGGCGCGATTTCAGGCACCCGTGCATCGCTAAGGTGAATCCAATGGCCGATCTGCCCGATGCCGCCACCTGTTACGAGCTGCTCGCGCGCATGGCCTTGATCCGCCGCTTCGAGGAGGAGGCCGGCCGCCAGTACCAGCGCGCCAAAGCCGGCGGCTTCCTGCACCTGGCGATCGGTGAGGAGGCGACGATCGTCGGCACCACCTCGGTCATGCGTGACGAGGACTTCCTGATCGGCACCTACCGCACCCACGGCCACGCGATCGCCCGCGGCACCGAGCCGAAACGGGTGATGGCGGAGCTGTTCGGCCGCGTCGACGGGACCAGCGGCGGCCGCGGCGGCTCGATGCACATCTTCGACGCCGAGCGCCGCTTCATGGGCGGCTACGGGATCGTCGGCGGCAACCTCCCGATCGCTGCCGGGCTCGCCCTCTCCTCCCAGTACAAGGGGGAAGACGCGGTCACCGTTTGCATGTTCGGCGACGGCGCCTCCAACACCGGCAACTTCGGCGAGACGATGAACCTGGCGGCGCTGTGGAAATTGCCGGTGTTCTTCCTGGTCGAGAACAACCTCTACGGGATGGGGACCGCGGTCGAGCGCCACTCGGCCCAGACCGACCTCTCGAAGAAGGCCGAGGGCTATGGGATCCCGGGGACACGGGCCGACGGCATGGACGTGGTCGCCGTGCGCGAGGCGGTCGCCGCCGGGATCGAGGCGGCGCGCGAGGAAGACCGCCCGACCCTGCTCGAGGTCGTCACCTACCGCTACCGCGGCCACTCCGCCGCCGACCCCGAGGTCTACCGCGAGCGCGAGGAGGTCGAGCAGTGGCGCGAGAAAGACCCGATCGAGAGCTTCGCCCGGCGCTGCGTCGAGGCCGGGGTGCTGGGCGAGCGCGAGGTCCAGCAGGCGCGCGACGCGGCCGAGCAGACCGTGGTCGAGGCGACCGAGTTCGCTGAGGCCTCGCCGGAGCCGCCGCTCGACACGATGTACGAGAACCTCTATGCGCTCGACGACCCGGGCGGCTGGTACGCGGTCGACGAGCGCAGCCCGGAGCCGCACCGCGGCGAGCGCGAGGGCACGATGCCCGACGCGGCCCGCGAGCTGGCCGAGGCCGGGGCCGCCTACGCCGAGCAGCCGCAGGACGAGGGGCGGCGGCCAAACCCGGCGCTGCAGGGCGACGCGCAGGACGGATCCGAGTCGCGGATCTCGGCCGAGCGCGAGGTCGGCGACGAGGGCGAGGACCTCGGCCCCGGCGATAAGGAGTCGGCCCCGGAGCGGGCGATCGACACCGAGGACGAAGGCTGATGGCCGAGCAGCGGATGCGCGAGGCGCTGCGGGACGCGATGGCGGAGGAGATGCGCCGCGACGAGGGCGTCTTCGTGATGGGCGAGGACGTCGCCGTCTTCCAGGGCGCCTTCAAGGTGACCGAGGGGCTGATCGACGAGTTCGGCGAGCGCCGGGTGCGCGACACGCCGATCTCCGAGAACACGATCGTCGGCGCCGGGGTCGGCGCGGCGATGGGCGGGCTGCGGCCGGTGGTCGAGCTGATGACGGTCAACTTCTCGCTGCTGGCGCTGGACCAGATCGTCAACCACGCCGCCGCGATCCCCTACATGTTCAACGGCCAGGCGCGGGTGCCGATGGTGATCCGGATGCCGGGCGGCGGCGGCCACCAGCTCGGCCCCACCCACTCGCACAGCTTCGAGGCGCTGTTCCTGCAGATCCCCGGCCTGCTGGTCGCCTGCCCCTCGACTCCGGCCGACGGCAAGGCGCTGCTGAAGGCGGCGATCCGCGACGACAACCCAGTCATCTTCATCGAGCACGAGAGCCTCTACGGGGTCAAGGGCGAGGTGCCGGAGGGGGAGGACGAGGTGCTGCGCTTCGGCGAAGCGGCGGTGCGCCGCGAGGGCGGCGATGTCACCATCGTCGGCGTGCTGAAGATGGCCCAGGTGGCGGAGCAGGCGGCGGCGAAGCTGAGTGAGGAGCACGGCGTCGAGGCCGAGGTGATCGACCCCCGCACCCTGCGCCCGCTCGACCTCGACACGATCCTCGAGTCGGTCCGCAAGACCAACCGCGCCGTGATCGTCGAGGAGGGCTGGCCGCACGGCGGCGTCGGCGCCAACCTCGCGACCCTGATCACCGAGCAGGCCTTCGACGACCTCGACGCGCCGGTGCAGCGGGTGACCGGCGCCGACGTCCACATGCCCTACTCGAAACGGCTGGAGCAGGCGGCGATTCCGCACGAGGAGCACGTGGTATCGGCGGCGCTGGCCACGTTGGAGGGGTCGCTCTGATGGCGGAGATAGTGATGCCGCGCCTCTCGGACTCGATGGAGGAGGGGACGATCCTCACCTGGATGCGAAAAGTCGGTGACGAGATCAAGATTGGCGACGAGATCGTGGAAATCGAGACCGACAAGGCGAACATGGCGTATGAGAGCGACGTTGCCGGGACGCTGACGGAGATCCTGGCCCAGGAGGGGGAGACGTTGCCGATCGGGACTCCCATTGCGCGTGTAGGCGATTCGGCAGAGGGTTCAAACGTCTCAGCTGCGGGGCCTGTCACCGCAGGGGACCCCCCACCCCCTGCGGTAGCTAAAGCTTCCTCGGGGGTGGGCCCCCCTACGGTGCCACCCGCAGGTGAGGGGTCTGAGCACTCGCGGGACGGGGACGGAGCGGCAGGGTCCGAGAGCGCAGGCGCCGACGAGAGCGACAGGGTCAAAGCCTCGCCCGTCGCGCGACGGATAGCCAAGGAGAAAGGTGTCGACCTGTCCACCATCGAGGGATCCGGACCCGGTGGGCGCATCGTCAAGAAGGACGTGAAGAAGGCCGTGGCCTCTCCCGTGGGTGACGCGGGGGCGGGGGTCCCCCGCGGCGCGGAGGTTGCGGAGCAACCGAGCACCGTGGGGGATGCCGCCGCGGCAGGACCCGCGGCTGAGGGCTCCGGTCCCATCAGCCCTGAGACGGCAAAGGGACAAACGACCTTCGAAGACCTCTCGAAATTGCAGTCGACGATCGCCCGCCGAATGTCGGAGTCGAAGGCGACGGCGCCGCACTTCTACCTCGAAGCTGAGATCGACATGTCGCGTGCGGTCGAGGCCCGGGCGCGGTTGAAGGCGACGGCCGCCGACGGGGACGTTGTTCCCTCCTTCAACGACATGGTCGTCAAGGCCTGCGCCCTCGCCCTGCGCGAGCACCCGCGGGCCAACGGGGCCTACCGCGACGGGCGCTTCGAGCTCTACTCGCGGGTCAACGTCGGCGTCGCCGTCGCCGCCGAGGACGCGCTCGTCGTCCCCACCGTCTTCGACGCCGACCGCAAGGGCCTGCAGCAGATCGCGGCCGAGTCGCGGGCGCTGGCCCAGAAGGTCCGCGACGGCCAGGTGACGCCGCCGGAGCTCTCGGGCGGCACCTTCACCGTGTCGAACCTGGGGATGTATGGAATCGACAACTTCAGCGCCGTCATCAACACCCCACAGGCGGCGATCCTCGCGGTCGGCGCGATCAAGCAGCGGCCGGTCATCCGCGACGGCGAGATCGTCCCCGCCCACATGCTCGGGGTCACCCTCGCCTGCGACCACCGCATCCTCTACGGCGCCCCCGCCGCCGAGTTCCTCGCCCGGGTGCGGGCGCTGCTGGAAGAGCCGCTCGCGCTGGCGCTCTGACCCGGCTGGGCCTCTGACCCCCGGTTACCAAAAAAGTACCTATCTCTTAGGAACGCTTGTGTAATCAGAATTGACCTGAGAGGGTGCGCGAAATGTCGGCGCAGACCCCACAGGAGGCTTCGCAATGGGCTTGATCGGTGATCTCTTCGGCGTTCCCAAGGAACACGAAAAGGAAAAAGCCGAGCACGAGGTGGTCAAGACGCCCGAGTTCGACATCACCCAGTACGCGAAGAAACTGGCGCTGGGGATACCGATCCTGGTGGGAGCGATCGTCGCCGCGCTCGACAAGTTCACCAAGGTCCAGCAAACCGAGGGAATAGTGATCGCGGTCATCGGCCTCGTCGCCGTGGCCCTGCTCGGGGCCAGCCTGGTGATGGCGGCCGACCTCGCCGCGCGCGCCTACCTCACGGGGCCCGGCGCGGCGGAGAAAGACGAGGACGGAGAGGAGGGCAAGAAAGAGCCGCCAGCGGCCGACCCACCGCCCTCGGAGGTCGTCGCCGCGCAACCGGGGACCGTGGTCTGGCTCGAGGACGACGAGCAGCCGTACCCGCTGCTGGCGATCGCCGGCGACGGGGACAAGGCCAGCTCGTACCTCGTCGCCGCCGGCACCAAGGTCTCGCGATCGCGGGGGGACAAGGACGTGGAGGCGATCGACGGGTCGCCGCAGTGGCACGAGGCGGCGGCGATCCGCGCCATGAAGCCGGCCAAGTGGCCCTGAAGCGGCGGTAGTGCGGTGACCCCCGCGACCGAGCCCGAGGTCGACGAGCAGGAGGCCCGGCGGCGTTTGGGCGAGGTCGACCACGTCGTCGTCCTGATGCTGGAGAACCGCTCCTTCGACCAGATGCTGGGCTTCCTCAGCAAGCACGGCCGGGTCGAGGGCGTCGACGGGCTCAGCGGCGGCGAGGTCAACTACGACGAGCGGGGCACGCCCCATCCCTCCTTCGAATGGGGGCCCGAGCAGACGAGCTTCCACCCTCCCCAGGACCGCAGCGGCAAGATCCTCGACCCCTGCCACGGCCCCAGCTGCGTGCGGGAGCAGCTGGCCCCGTTCCATGGCGAGACGCCGGGCGGCTACGTCAAGAACTTCCTCGACCGCCGGGACAAGGAGGGCAGGAGATTCGAGATCCCGCCCGAGCTGCACGGCCTGCCGATGGGCTACTACTCCGAGCGCCACCTGCCGGTCTACGACCTGCTCGCCCGCGAGTACGGCGTCTGCGACGCCTGGCACTGCTCCGTCCCCGGCGACACCTGGCCCAACCGGCTCTACGCCCTGACCGGTCGCGAGGGCACGCCGGTGACCCGCCGGGCGGGCTGGCTGCGCAACCTGGTCCGGATCCTCACCCGCGTCCCCGGGCTCGGCCAGATCGACAACGCGCCGCTCTACGACCTGCCGGCGTTCACCAGGCAGCTGCATCCGCGGAGCTGGCGCTGGTACTCACACGACCCGGCGACGCTGCGGGCGGCCGACGGCGAGTACCGCGACTTCCACCACCTCAACCGCGACAACTTCGCCTTCTTCGATCGCAAGCGGATGAGCGTGGTCACCAAGGCGCTGGAGGCGGCGGTGGTCGAGCTGCACGACAGCTTCCTCGACGACGCCGCCAAAGGCGAGCTGCGCGAGGTCTCCTGGATCGACCCGAACTTCGTCGACCTCCGAGTCCTGGACCCCAACTCCAACGACGACCATCCGCCCTCCGACGTCCGCGCCGGCCAGGCGCTCGTGCTCGAGACCTACGAGGCCCTGGTCAACAGCCCCAACTGGGAGAACACGGTGCTGGTCGTGGTCTACGACGAGCACGGCGGCTTCTACGACCACAAGCCGCCGCCCCCGGTGCGGCCCGGCGACCCCTCGCGGTACGGGACCCTTGGGCCGCGGGTGCCGGCGCTGGTCGTCGGCCCGCGGGTCAGGAACGGCGTCTGCCACCAGACCTTCGAGCACACGAGCCTGATCGCGACGATCCTGCGCCGCTTCGCCGCGGACCCCGACGGGGCGATCGCGAAGATGCCCTGGCGGGTCCGCCAGGCGCCGCACCTGGGGGCCCTGCTGGAGAGCGAGCCGCGGCCCGAGGCGCTGGACCGCGACCGCCTGAACCGGGAGATCGGGGCGGTTCGGGAGCAGCTCGACGACTGGCGGCGCCAGGTGCGCCAGCGCCGCCGGGCGAAGGACGGCGAGCGCTCGCCCGTCTACGACGGCGGCGCCGGCCAGAAGCAGGAGCTGCTCGGGTGGCAGGAGGAATTCATGGGCGCGGCGCTGACGATGCGGCGCGAAGGCCTGCCGCCGGGCCACCCCTGAGTCCCTCCCAGAGGCCTACTGCTCGGAGCAGACGCGGTGGCGGCCGAACAGGGCGGCGGCGCTGAGGTCGGTGCCGACGTGGATCGTCTCGGCCCGGCTCGCTTCGACCACCGTCCACGGCCCCCGTTCCCGGAGGCAGGCGGAGCCGCCGCTCACTTTCCAGTAGGGGCTGAAGTGGATGCGCAGCTCGAACTGGGAGGAGTGGGGCACCTGGAGGTCGAACCAGTCGGCGCCGATCGAGCTGATGCTGGCCGGGGCGTCGACCAGGCCGGTGGCGTCGCGGACGGCGAAGAGGCGCCAGTCGCCGTTGCTCCAGATCGGCTTCAGGTAGGGCAGGTTGCGGTCGATCAGCAGTTCCTCGCGGTGGGCGAGGTAGTCGAGCGGCACGTCCGGGATCGCCACGTAGCTGACCCCGTTCGCCGCCAGCCAGTTGCGGTAGGAGCGCGGCGAGAGGCCGCTGCGGAAGAGCTGGAGCTCGTCGGTTTCCGCCTGCCGTTCCCAGCCGCGGGCGAGCGGGAACTTCGGCGAGACGTAGTAGGACTCCCAGCGGTCCCGGGTCGGCGGGATCTCGATCCGCACCGGCTCCCCCCCGGTCCGCGCCTTCAGCTCGGCCAGCAGCGGCGTGTAGAAGCCGCGCTGCACGGAGGGGTCGGCGGAGGCGCGGGAGACGTCGCGCACCGCCCCCTGCCACTGCAGGTAGAGGAGCGGCACCGCCAGCAGGACGAGCAGCAGCCGGCGCCGGGGGCGGCCGGCCAGGGCGAGCAGGACGAGTGGGCCGGCGACCAGGTTGCCGAGGCGGACGACGTTGCCTCCCATCGCGTTGGGGATCGCGAAGGCGGCCAGCAGGGCGACGCCGTAGAGGGCGGCGCCGCGGCGCAGCAGGCGCTCGCGCGCGGGCAGGACGAGGTAGACCAGCAGGGTCACGGCGAGCATCCCGAGCAGGCTGGAGAGGGCGAACGGCTCGGTCCCGGCGGTCGGGAAGGCGAGGGCCATGACCGCGATCGGGGCGGCGGCGCAGGCGCCGAAGGCGGCGCCCTGGCGGCGCTCGCCGGTGAGGAACAGCGAGGCGCCGATCAGCAGCAGGAAGAAGCCGGCGACCGGGCTCGCGCACGAGGTGGCGAGCGCCAGCGGCAGCGCCAGCACGGGGCGGTCGCGGTCCAGCGCCAGCAGCGCCGCCAGACCGACCGCGACGCCGAGGGCGAAGGTGAGCCGGCCGCTGAGCAGCATCGTGATCGTCCCCGCCCCGAACCAGAGCGTCGCCAAACGGGCGCCGGAGCCGTAGTGGCGGTTGACCAGGAGGCCGAAGAGGCCGGTCGCGGCGACCGCGGCGAGGCCGCCGACCACAGTTGCCCCGACCGCGGCGCCCAGCGGCGGGAAGAGGACGCTGTAGCCGAGCAGGTAATGGCCGCCGTACCAGTAGTTGTTCCAGGCGAGGAAGCCGTGGGAGGCGAACAGTTCGGTGCGGAACAGCTGCGCCGCCAGGTCGACGCTCGGCGGCCGCAGCACCACGTAGGCGAGCGCGGCGAGCAGGATCGGGGCGATGACGCCGCCCCAGAGCAGCCGGTTGCGGATCGCGCCGTTGGCGCGGCTGGAGCCGTCCGGTTCGATCAGGTCGGCCTCGAAGGCCGTGTATCGCCAGGGATCCATCACCGGAACTGGGGAAGCATAGAGCGCCCCCATGCAAGGATTTCAAGGGTGAGCGCCGAGATCCTCGTTGTCCGCTGCGGAATCGTCCCCTACGAGGAGGCGCGCCAGGCACAGCTGTGCCTGCAGGGAGCGCGCCAGCGCGGCGAGGTTGCCGACGTGCTGCTGCTGCTCGAGCACCCCCCGGTCTACACCCGCGGCCGCCGCTCGAGCCCCGACGAGCTGCCGATGGGGGCCGAGTGGTACGAACGCCAGGGAATCGAGGTGCGCGACACCGACCGCGGCGGCCGCGTCACCTACCACGGCCCCGGCCAGCTGGTCGCCTACCCGATCGTCTCCCTGCGCCCTTACGGCGACGACGTCCACGAGTACGTGCGGCGCCTGGAGCGGGTGATGATCGAGGCGCTGGCGGAGCACAGCGTCGCCGCCGGCCCGATCGAGGGCCTGACCGGCGTCTGGACCCGAACCGCCGGCCGACGGGCCGATATGTCGAACATGGGACGACATATCGGCCCATCGACCCCCGCGGAGCGGAAGATCGGCTCGATCGGGGTGCATGTGAGCCGGGGGGTGACGACGCACGGGCTGGCCGTCAACGTCGACAACGACCTGCAGCCGTTCGAGTGGATCGTCCCCTGCGGAATCGAGGGGGTGGCGATGACCTCGCTGGCGCGGGAGCTGGGCGCGCCACAGGACCTGGGGGCGTTCGCCGACAGCCTCGTGGCCCGCTTCGGCGCCGTCTACGACCGCGTCCCCGTTGCCGCCGATCCCGCCGAGGTGGGCCTGGAGCTGCCGGCCGCTACGCTCAGTTCGTGACCGAGGTCTCCGAGCGCATCCACGTCACCCGCTCCCGCGCCAAGCCCGGGGGCACTGCCAGCGACGCCGACGGGACCATTCCCTTCAAGCGCGCCCGCAAGCCGCCGTGGCTGAAGGTGCCGGCGCCGGGCGGGCCCAACTACCGGCGCCTGAAGGCGACGATCGGCTCCGACAACCTCCACACCGTCTGCGAGGAGGCCAACTGCCCCAACGTCGGCGAGTGCTGGGAGCGCGGCACCGCGACCTTCATGATCCTCGGCGACGTCTGCACCCGCCGCTGCGGCTTCTGCAACGTGCAGACCGGCAAGCCGACCTGGAACGACCCGCTGGAGCCGCTGCGCGTCGCCAACCAGGTGAAGCAGATGGGCCTGCGCCACGCCGTCGTCACCTCGGTCGACCGCGACGACCTGCCCGACTACGGGGCCAGCGCCTTCGTCGGCGTGATCCGCTCGATCCGCATGCAGGCGCCGAACTGCAAGGTCGAGATCCTCACCCCCGACTTCCGCGGCCAGGAGATGCCGCTGGCCAAGGTCGTGCACGAGAAGCCCGACGTCTTCAACCACAACGTCGAGACCGTGCCGCGCCTCTATCCCGTCGCCCGCCGCGGCTCCCAGTTCCTGCGCTCGGCCCGCGTCCTGCGGATGGCGAAGGAGATGGGCGGCCCCGACGTCGTCACCAAGTCCGGCCTCATGGTCGGCCTCGGCGAGAGCTTCGAGGAGATGGTCGAGACCTTCGGCATCCTCCGCGAGCACCGCGTCCAGGTCCTCACCGTCGGCCAGTACCTGCGCCCGACCGAGAACCACCTGCCGGTTGTCCGCTACTGGCACCCCGACGAGTTCGCGGCGCTGGAGAAGGCGGCGTATGAGCTCGGCTTCGAGTCCGTCGCGTCAGGACCCCTGGTCCGCAGCAGCTACCACGCAGACCAGAACCTGCCGGAGGACAAGCGGGCCGAGAGCCTGATCGCTTAGGCGCGATTCTCAGGCGAAAGTTGGCACACATTCGTCTCGAATAGGTCTAGATCCGTGACACCGATATCTCTACGGTCCGCCGAATGGCAGACCGTTCTGATTGCCCAGCTCTCAATCTCAAGGGAAAAGGTGATCTGGCGGAGTTGATGGTCGCGGCGGACCCGCGCCGCCGAGGATTCAAGATCGCGATTCCTTTGGTGAGGACTGCGACTTCGACTTGGTCCTGATTCGGGACGATCGGCTGGGAACGGGTGCAGATTAAGTACGCCGAGTCCAACGGTGCCGTGATCCAAGTTCGATGCCGATCCCACTCGCTGACCAATGGAAAGGTCAGAAGGACCAAGCATTACACCGCGAAGACGATTGATTTGCTCGCCGTCTACGACCATACGTCGTCTCGCTGTTATTACATTCCGGCAGGGGAACTCGGCACAGGACGCTCCATTCTTCACCTCCGTCTCAAGCCAGCTCTGAACAAGCAGTACATCGGGACCCGGCCAGCCGAGAATTACCTGAATCCCTGACCTTGGATGAGGTGAGACTGATGGAGCCAGACGGGTTCGAACCGACGACCTTCGCGTTGCAAACGCGACGCTCTGCCAGCTGAGCTATGGCCCCTCCCCTCAAAGTTTAGGCGGGACGCGTCTCCCCGGCCAGGCCGCTCAGCGGACGACGGCGCGTTTGTAGCGGCGCACGGAGAGGGTGGCGAAGATGACGATGATGCCGAGGGACCAGGCGACGGCACCCCAGACGTTGTTGCCGGCGGGGGCGCCGAGGAAGAGGGAGCGCATGGCGTCGACGACGATCGTGAAGGGGTTGACTTCGGCGAACGCCTGGAGGGCTCCCGGCATCGATTCGACCGGGACGAAGGCCGAGGAGACGAAGGTGAGCGGGAAGATGACGATGAAGCCGAGCGACTGGGCGGCCTCGGGCGAGCTGGAGGTGAGGCCGACGAAGGCGAAGACCCAGGAGAAGGCGTAGCCGAAGAGCAGCAGCAGGAGGAGGCCGGCGATGACGTGGAGGAACGGGGCGCCGAAGGAGAAGCCGGCGATGACGCCGACGACGAGCATCACCGCGATCGAGACCGAATTGGTGGTGACGTCGGCCAGGGTGCGACCGGCGAGGACGGCGCCGCGCGACATCGGCAGCGAGCGGAAGCGGTCGATCAGGCCCTTCTTCAGGTCCTCCGAGAGGCCGAGGGCGGTGATGAAGCCGCCGAAGGCCATCGTCTGGACGATGATCCCCGGCATCAAGAAGTCGATGTAGCTGTAGCCGGGAGTCTTGATCGCGCCGCCGAAGACGTAGGCGAAGAGCAGCACGAACATGATCGGCTGCACGGTGAAGGAGAGCAGCAGATCGGGGGCGCGGGGGATGCGCAGGAGGCTGCGCTTGGCCAGCACCAGAGTGTCGGCGACGGCGTTGCGAAAGCCGCTCATCGCTCCCCCTCCGGCTCGGCCCCATCGCCGTCCTCGGCCTCGGCGCTGTGGCCAGTGAGCGTGAGGAAGACGTCGTCGAGGGACGGGCGCCGCATCGCCACGTCGTCGATCCCGATCCCGGCCTCGTTGAGCCGGATCACGGCGGCGCCGATCGCCCCTTTGCGCTGGCGGATCGGCATCCGCACGACGCCGTCCTCCAGGGTCGGGCGCTCGGCCGCGATCGGCTCCAGCGCCGCGATCGCTGCCCCGGCGTCGGCCAGGTCCTCCAGGGTCACGTCGAGCCGCTCGCCGCCGAGCTGGTCCTTGAGCTCGTCGGAGCTGCCCTCGGCGATCACGTGGCCGCGGTCGATCACGGAGATGCGATCGGCGAGGCGGTCGGCCTCGTCCAGGTACTGGGTGGTGAGCAGGACCGTGGTGCCGTCGGCGACCCGGCCTTCGATCGTCTCCCAGAGGGCGATGCGGCTGCGCGGGTCGAGCCCGGTGGTCGGCTCGTCGAGGAAGAGGACCGGCGGCCGGGCGACCAGGGCGGCGGCGAGGTCGAGGCGCCGGCGCATCCCGCCCGAGTAGGTGCGGACCAGGCGGTCGGCGGCATCGCTGAGGTCGAAGCGCTCCAGCAGCTCGGTGGCGCGGGCGCGCGGCTCGCCCTTCGGCAGGTGGTACAGGCGGCCGACCATCTCCAGGTTCTCCGCCCCGGTGAGGTTCTCGTCGACCGCCGCGTACTGGCCGGCGAGGCCGATCTGAGTGCGCAGCTGTGGCGCCTGGCGGGCGACGTCGAGGCCGGCGACGCGGGCGCTGCCGCCGTCGGGCGGGAGCAGCGTGGTGAGGATGCGGACCGCAGTCGTCTTGCCGGCGCCGTTGGGCCCGAGCAGCCCCAGCACGGTGCCGGCCGGGACCTGCAGGTCGACCCCGTCGAGCGCGCGCACGTCGCCATAGGACTTGCGCAGCCCCTCGGCTTCGATGGCGAAATCGGCGTCCATCCGGGCAACCTATAGGTGCCCGCTGCCGGCCTCGGCTAATCGTCGAAGTCGAAGTCCTTGGGCGGCTTCTGCTCGAACCAGAGCTCGTCGTCCTCGGGCGCGTCCTCGAGGAACTCCGGGGTGTCCTCGAGCACGTCCTCGTGCTGGGAGCTGGAGGCGGGAGGCGCCGGCGGAAGCGGCGTGTCCTCCTCGGGCTCCGGGGCGGGCGCGGGCGTGGCGGGCGCGTGCTCGGGAGCGGGCTCATCCTCGGGCGCGTCGTCGTCGAAGCTGAGCGCGGCGGGCGCCTCGTCCTCCTCGTCGTCGTCGAGATCGATGAAGACGGCTTCCTCGGTGGGGGGAGCGCCGGGCTCGTCCGGCAGCGGCGCCTCCAGGGCCTGGTTGAGCTCGTCGGAGAGCCGCTGCTCGCTGAAGAACTCGTCGAATTCGTCGGCCGGCTCGTCCTCGACGGGGGACGCGAGCTCGGCCGGCGCATCGTCGCCGACACTGGCCTCGATCCCGGCCAGCGGGTCGACCGGCGCGAGCCGCGGCTCGGCCAGCTCGGCCTCGGCCAGCTGGTCGTCGGAGGGGGCGTCGGACTCGGTCGCGGCGTCCTCGAACTGGGCCTCGACGTCGAACATTTCGGTCGGCTGGTCGGCGATCGCGTGGCGCTCCTCGGTCGAGGGGCCGGGCTCGGCGATCGCCTCGTGCTCCATCGCGGGGTGCTCCTCGTCGGCGGGGCCGTCGTCCTCCTCGCCCGCGGGGGCCGCGGCGGGCTCCGGCGCGGAGCGCGGCACGGGCGCCTCCTGCAGGTCGGCAATGTTGGGAGCGCGCCGCTCGCCGGGCTCGTCGTCGGGCTGCTCCCCCGCCCCGACCTCCGGGGCGACGAGGAACTCGGTCGGCGCCTCGGCAAAGGGATCGTGCTCGTCGTCGGGCCGCTGCGGCGGCCCAAAGGCCTCGTCCTCGAGCCTTTTGACCTCGGCGTCGTCCGCGCCATGGGCGCGCTTCAGTTCAAGGTGCTCTCGGATTGCGTCGTCGAGGATGCTCATGGCGATTCCGTGAGGCTCGCAAAGACTATGCGGTTATCCTTGCGCTTGCGGGCCAATGGGATCAACTTCCCAGCCACGCATCACGGGGCTATAGCTCAGCTGGCAGAGCGCCTGGATCGCACCCAGGAGGTCGGCGGTTCGAATCCGCCTAGCTCCACTCACCGCCACCCCCTGCAAACGAGCAACTTCGCTCTCCAGGGGGAACCTGAACCATCGCCTCCCATCCCCCGCATTCCGGGAACTAGTTCCCGGAATGGCCTGGATATGCGGGGATTGACGCCGATTCCGTCGATTCCGCCTCGCTTTTCTGCACGGCCGAGCTACGTTCGCCGCTGTGATCGGGACTTACACCCAACGGACGCGCCCATCACGGATCCAGAAGTGACAGCGCCGACTGCTGGTGTCGAAGTCAACCGACGGGAAGAGATTCGGAACACCTCCGGCCTCGACCAACCGCCAACAGGGCTGCCGCGCGGGGGAGAGGTTGACTTGAAGCCGATGACCGCCTCCACACGGACATTCGAGTACAAGCCACTTCGGCCGTGACGAATCGCCGATGACGACGAGCTGGTGGCGCGGCAGCCCGCCAGCCGCAGGAAGCTCGGCCTGAGTCGGATACCGACAGATCCGATCGACGCGCGGAGCACTCAGTCGGCGGCGACGCCACCAATCGACGAGGCGGCCCCTCATGCCCACCCGAGCCCGAGTGGCGGCTCCTGGTCGGCCCTGCCAACGACCTTCGGATCGCAGCAGAAATGGCCCGGCACAAAGCTCCCTCCCAGGCGTCTCACCTCACGCTGTATGGGGCGCACCAGGATCTCTGAACTGGGCGCTTCTCCGAACCCGAAGAGGCGCTGGAGCATCTCGTCGACCCCGAAGCAGGCGATCATCGTCGTGTAGGTGAGCACCGCGGGGTCTGGATCGGCAAGGCCCCGCGCGTATCCCTCGTCGAGAAGATCGGCTCGCTCTTGCTCGGGGAGCAGCTCTTCGCGCAGGCGATTGGGGTCGATGCGGCCACGGCAGAAAAGGCACGCTGCGCCGGAGACCATCACGCTCGCCCGCGCATCTAGACCCGTTACCTCTCCCGCGCGGCCGCTGATCACCACTCCGAGGTCGATCACCAACTGGTTGTAGTGGTAGGCGAGGCGCGAGAGAACCGCGCGGCCGGCGTTGTCATCGGTGCAGCCGAAGACGAGATCGCATCCTCGCAGCGCCTCGAAGGCGCTGCGGTCGGTGACCTTGGACTGGCGAGGCTCAACCACGGTCCCCAGTCCGATCTCATAGGCGCTTTGGGTAAGGACCCCGACCTTCGGCTTGCCGACGTCAGCCATCGTGGAGCCATGTATCCGGGTCAGGTTGGTGGCGGTGATGTCATCGTCGTCGATCAGGACGATCGCACCGACCCCGAGGCGCACCAGTTGCTCGAAGACGGCAGAGCCGGTCCCGCCTCCACCGACGAGACCGACCCGCAGGCGACCGAGGAGCCGCTGGCCATCGCGTCCGAAAGCGCGCATCTGACGATCGAAGGAATCGACCACATCCTCGCCGGGTTGCCCCTCGGCGTCCGCCGCCCGCAGGAGGCGCAAGCGATCGCCGACGACTCGCATCCCGACCAAGGCCTTGCCGCTCAGGGTCCCGGTGAATCCTGTCTGGGCTCCTGAACCACCCAGGATCAGGCTTGCGTATGGCCTGCCGGCGCGCGCCTTGAATACCGGCGCGAGCTCTCGGGCCACCTCCTCGTCATAGCGAGACGGAAGTGGCCCGCTACCTGGATGGGTGTGGAAGAAGATCGGCTGCCAGCCCCCTTCGGAGGCCTCGGCGAGCGCCGGCATCCAGCCTTCGGAGCGAATCTTCAGCTCCCTCGGGGAGCGGACTTCATAGGCATCGGCCGGGACCCAGATGATGCGATTCAGGCACAGGGTGAGACGATCGGCCTCCTCTGCAAGGCCGGCGAGGATGATGCCGGCCGACTCGTTGCGGTCATTCAAGGCCCGGCGCAGCTCATCCCAGAGGCCTTCGGTGGCGGCGGCTCGACTCTCCATCACGCTGCCACCTGCATGACACCCTTCTCGAGGTCGGTGCGGATCAGGCGCAGATAGGTCTGCAGATTGTCGATCCCCGGCCGCCAGGCGAGCGCGAGATGGCGCGACCAGCGCTGCCAAGTACGACCGAGGTACTCGAGGCGGACTTCGCTCGCCAGCGGCGCGGCGCCGTCGGCGTAGCCCACGACAGGGCATGTCCAGAACATGTCGGGAGCGGCATCAGGAAACCCCATAGGCAAGCGCAGGAGCAGATCGACGAGGGGCGGCTCATAGCCGTCGGGCAAGCCGTAACTACGGATGATCAGCGAGAACATCTGGCCCTCGCTGATCACCTCGTAGTCAAAGCCGTGGGCCTTGAGAAAGGCCTCGTCGCCGACGCTCAGCACGAGCGCCCCGGATTGATCACGCTCGGAGCGGTGAAGAAGTGCATACCGTCCTTCAGCTTCACCGCCTTGCCGTTCTCGATTTTCCGATCCTCGTCACCGGGAACCTCGAGCCAGAGATCGAACTCGGGACCGACGTCGGGGTCGGGCAGGGCCCGGAGCTGTGCTCCGGTCATCTCCCCCTCCCGCACCTTGAACTTCGCGCGGTCGATGTGGATGACGATCTGCTTGTCTTGCTTCGGAGGCTTCTTGGCGGCCTCAGCGCTACTTGACGGATTCAAAACTTCTCCTCTCAGCGATGCATGAACAGGGAGGAGAAGCGAACTAAATGCCTCGGACAGCAAATGAATGCGGCTGCATTCATTTGATTGAAGGCTACTTCAGATGCGCATGTTCTAGCGCTTTAGAGGCCCAGGAGACTCGATAGATAATGGACGGCTGAGCCTCGTCGATCGCGGTCTCGATGTCCTCGCCGCCCTTCAAAACTGAGACAGTCCCGTTGACGAGCAGCGTGTCCCCCGCGTCCAGCTCCGAGACCTTCTGAAGGCCTATAGCGGTGCGCTCGACCATCTCGAGGTCGATCCCGGCGCTACGAAGATGGCCAAGGATGCGAGCCTTGAGGGTGTCCTGGAAAGAAAAGAGATTGGGGCTGCCGGCGCCGGTCGAGGCGTGGAAGCTCGGCTCGAGTAGGCCGCGCTTCACCCAGGTATGCAGGGTGCGGTACTCAACGTCAGCCGCTTCGGCCACCTGGGGCAGCGTGAGCGGCGTATCCAGAGGGACTGCCATGCAGAAAGCTCCTTCTTCGTCGCGCGTGAGGGTTGCAGGCTACTGAGCGGGATGACCATCCTCGGCGGCGTCGCTGGTCGTCTGGCGACGGCGAGTCGGATATAGCGGCTTCTTTCAGCGGCCTCCTATGGGAACTCCGTGGGACCTCGCTCAACAGCTGCTTGGTAGATCGAAACCATATGCGAGATATCGGACGTAATAGAACAAAATGTTCTATTTTGAGCCGCTTGCCCGGAAAGGTCTACGTACAGCTAGCCGAACTGGCCAACGAGCAATACGGCTTCCTCACTCCCGACGACGCGCGGAGGCTGGGAATTGATCCGATCAACCTCGTCCGAATGGCCGAACGAGGACAGCTGGAGCGACGGGCGAACGGCATCTACCGTTTTGCGCTCGCGGCGACCGGCCCGCTGGACAGCTTTATGGAGGCCGTACTGTGGCCGCGGGGAATGCGCGGCGTTCTTTCGCATGAGACGGCGCTCAACCTCTATGAGCTCAGCGACGTCCTTCCGGGCACGGTCGACATCACCGTGCCGTGCGCCCACCGGATCAGACGAGCCACTCCACCGCATTGCCGGATTTACCACGAAGACCTGAGGGCAAACCAGATCACTGCCCACCAAGGGATCCCGATCGTGAAGCCGGCCCACGCTGTCCGCCAAGGCCATCGAGCTCAACTCCCGCCCACTCTCCTCGCCCAGGCGATTGATCACGGTCGGCGCAACGGGCGGCTTTCTCAGCGCCAGGCGAAAGAACTGCAGCAGGAGGTCGGGGCGTCCGCGTCCATTAAGGCCGACACTCGGTGATGCCGCCTCGCTTCAGGCGGCCAGCAGAGCTAGCGCCTGGTGGGCTCGCTCCATCACATCGGGTGAGGCGAGTTGGGCCACCATCGGATCTGAGGCATCGAGTTTCTTCTCGATCCTCCTGAGCCACTTTTTCTCACTGCCCTTGAGGCCACCCTGCGCTGCGAGACCTCGAGGGTCTTCGACGTAGCTCAGAAGTCGGATCAGGTCCTGTCGGTCGGAATCGAACTTCTCGCGCCGTTTCTTCGCCACAACTCGAGCCTTGATCAAGATCGCCCCCAGCAAGTTGGGTAGACGCAGCGTTCTCGCCGGCGCGCCGTCCAACGACACGAGAACGGTCTCCGAGCGATCCAAAGCCTGTCTCCCTCCCGACACCTGAAAGGTGGTCAATCCATCAACCGTCTTGGGGTCAGAAGAGAGCCCATCAGGCGCAAGAATCTCGACGACCTCGCCGTCAATCTCAAATCGGTAGCCGAGCTTCTTGTTCGACCTCGGCGGCATCGCGACCTCCCCGCCTCGATCGATCACGATCTGTGCCATGCGCTCGGTCATCACCGGTCGCCGGCGTGCATCTCCCAGCACATCGATGTCAACGGTCGGGCGCGGATCATCGTCGTGCTGGAGGCCGTGCAGCTGAACCATCAGGCCGCCGATCAGCGACCACTCCATGTCGCCGAAGGCCTCGGCCAGATCCAGTGCAATGGCCCACAGACGGCTTGCCTCATCCGTAGGCGGACTGATGAAGATGACTGGAGAATCGGGGGACAACGACTAACTACGAGCTCTTCGTCGGGAGCGGTGGCGACGATCCAGCTTCCTGAGAATCTCCGCTCCGGCTTTGGCCGAGCGAGGGTCCGATTCCTCCATCAGATCAAGCGCAACGACGGCTTCGGGGGCCACCGATCGACCTCCAAGGATTGCCCAAACCTCATCCGGCACAACGCGAAGGCGAACGTTTCCATCGGAGCTCGCCGGCGAGAGCGCGTGCTCTTTGATGAACCTCTTCAGCTCTGCTTCTGGCAGATAACCGTCGGCTTCCCTGCCCGAGACAAGACCGATGTCGTGCGAGCCCGCCGCGCTTATTCCCGAGCGCATCAATGCCGGGTCGTTGATCAGGTGACGGATCTCTCCCGGGTGGGCTCTATATAGAGAGACTTGGGCTCGACGAGCAAGACGAGGTGCAAGCGCCTTCAGGCCCTCAAGGGCCAAAGCTCGCTTCATCCGCGATCGGACGCTGGGGTCTATCCCCTCGATCACCTCACCGGAGGCGAGCATTAATAGGGCCCAGGCATTCCGCGGGGCAAAGCGCCTGCCCTCATGGGCGCCGCGCCTCTTTCGCTGCTCCACTGCCCCTCGCTCGACCAGCCAGCGATCGGCAATCTTCGAAGCGGAGAGCTGGCCTCCAGACGCCATCGCCCTAACGCGAGCCGGGCTCAGCTTAAGAGCATGAGCAGCCTCGGAAATAGAAATCGGATCAACCATATGTCGCAACTATAGCGTGAGAGCAATAGATGCCTTAACTATTGCGATCCCGCAATAGATGCGTCAATACTCCTCGATAAAGCCACATTCCCGACAACGCTGGGAGCCGTCGAGGCCCGCCCCGGCGCCGCAGCGGGCACAGATCTCCGCCGGGCTTACTGCAACCGCGATCAACGGTCGCGTGGCTGGCAGCGAATCAAGGTGAGCGGCAATCCTCGAGAGCGTCCAGCGCTCGGCCGGCTCGTGACACATCGTTCCTTCTATGAGCGCGAGCCAAGCACCCTCCTGCTCGGAGGACGGGATCTGTCCTTGCCGGATCGAGGTGAACCACCTTGCCAAGGCGCCGATTGACCAGCAGTCAGCGGCCGCGGTAGCGCTGGCGGGGTCCGCGTGGACCTCGGGCGCCGAGAAGTCCCGGGTGCCAAAATGCTCGCCGGTCTCGGTCCCGAACGACTGATCGCCGTCGAGCTTGGCGATCCCGAAGTCAGAGAGCGCCCAATGGGCGTTTCGCAAGCGCAAGAGATTGTCGGGCGATGCGTCGCGATGAACGCAACCGTTGGAGTGGGCATGCATCATCGCGCCGGCGATCGAGCTGAGGGCTTTGCGGAGCGCCGGCCAGTCAAACGGGTCGCGCCGATGCAGCTCGCGCAGGGAATACTCGGCCCAGGGCATCGCAAACCAGCGCCGCCGGGGATCCGCCTCGAGCAGTGGCATCACATGCAGATGCTCAAGGCGGTCCATCGCCTCGATCTCCTGGCGGAAGCGTTCACGCGCCCACTCGCCGCCCTTCGGCACCTTGATCGCCGCTAGACGCCCAGTCTGGCGATGGGTTCCAAGGTAGACCTGCGCCATGCCTCCTTCGCCGATCAGCATCCCGGGTTCGTAGGGACAACCGGTCAGTTCGAGGTAGTTGGCGATGCCGGGGTTAGCGACTCCAAACCGGGGGGCCAGGCGTCGGTCGAAGGAGGCTGCGGAGTCGGGTCGTGGATTTGTCATGGCCATTGGTCTCTCGTTCGTGACGCCGCTGCGTCGGCTAGCTTTATTGCAGTTGGAAAAACTACTGCAAGTTGATGTTGGCAAGACTACTGCAACAAGCGGTTGACTTGTGAGGCGAAAGGGACGATGGCAAAAGACAAAGAGAAGCCGGCAGATTTCGGGGCGACGATCCAGGCGCTGCGAAAAGAGCATGGGCTGACTCAGCGCGAGCTGGCTGGAGAGCTTGGAATCGACTTCACCTATCTCTCGAAGCTCGAGAACAACCGCGGCGAGCGGCCCAGCGAGAAGCTGGTCCGCCAGCTCGCCGAGCGGTTGGAAGCAGACGTCGAGGAGCTCTTGGCACTAGCCGGGCGGATGCCCGAGGAGCTCGGGGAGCTCGCTCAGGCTGACGTCACCTTCGCCCGCCTGCTGCGGCGGCTGCCAAATATGGATGAGGCCGACCTGCGCAAGGTCTATCGCCAGGCCAAGGTCGACCCACCTCGAAAATGACTTTCATCCCCGAGGCAAGGATCGAGGCGCGGACGGCCGAGCTCTGGCAGCGCCATGACCTGCAGCCCGGATTCGACGTCGAACACCTGCTCGATCAGCTTGAGTTGAGCCTCAGCTGGGAGACGATCGACGACAGCGACCAAGAGGGAGACGTCCTTGGCCAGTTGATCCCCGGCCAGCGCATGGTGCTGTTGAACGAGCGCCATCTCGAGCGCCTGGAGAAAGACAACCGCGCCCAGCTGCGTTTCACCGTCGGCCACGAGATCGGTCACTGGATCCTGCACGCGCCAGGCGGCGGCCTCGGTGCCTCCCCCCTCTTCGCCGATGGGCGCGTCTGGTGTCGCGACGGCTCCGGCGAATCGGTCGAGCGCCAAGCCGAGATGTTCTCAGCGGCCTTACTCATCCCTCGGGAACTACTGGCCAAAGTGCTGCCGGCGCCGGCATGGTCGGGCTGGCCTGCGGTCTATCGCCTCGCCGAGCGCTTCGCGGTCAGCCCGACGGCGATGCAGCACCGACTGGCAAAGTTGGGGTGGATGCATCTGGGCGAGAACCGAGAACCGCGCTCAGGTCCGGAGCCCAAGCCCGGCCAAGGATCACTGCTTTGACACCCAGCGGCTACACCAGGACGAGCTAGTGCCAATGCCCCTGGCGTCCTAATGACTCGACTACCGTTCAGCCTGTCAACCGGAAGTCTTCACCTTGGAGGGAGCAATGACCGACGCACAGGATGAGTTCGTCCGCCGTATCACTGCCTGCCGCAACGAGATCGTTAGCGCTAGCGGAGAACTGGACGGCATTGAGGGCCACGGGCCTGGCGGGGAAGCCGCAATCGGGGCTGCCTTGTCAGCGCTCGATGCCGCGATCCAGGTCGAGGAGGAGTTCGTTCCTCGCCCAGCCTGAGCCCTAAGGATTCCCCGTCCGGATTGAGGCGACCCCGTTTGAACCGCCCTCCGCGATTTCGGGAACTTCTCGCCAGAAGTTCCCGACTCGGATCACATCGCCGCATATCCGTGCATATCTAGCGCAAGAATCGCTGGTGATAGGTCCTGCAAGAGCAATTAAATGTCCTGCAAATAGGTTATTTATTGCTGAGGAAGCCTAGGTCGCGAGCGTGGATCGCACCCAGGAGGTCGGGAGTTCGAATCTCGTCGAGTTCCACTCTCTCGAACTGTCTGCACCTCGACCCGACTTCTGCTCGGGTCAACCGCGCCCACTTCGTTCGCTAGGATTGAACAATCGTTCAACGCGTTTCCCAGGAAGAGCCCCACGAGGCGCTAACCGAGAGCCCCCAGACCCCGGCGACGATCGTCGCGGCGGCGCTGAAGGTCTTTGGCGAGCGGGGGATCGCAGCGAGCTCGCTGCGGGACGTCGCCAAGGCCGCGGGAGTCTCGGCGGGGCTGATCGTGCACCATTTCGGCAGCCGCGATGGGCTGATTGCCGCGACCGACGATGCGGCGCTGCGCGAGTTCGGGGACGCCTACTACCGCTCGGGCGAGGGCCTGCCGAGCGAGGGGCCGGGGCTGCTGCGGGCGCGGGCCGAGCAGACGGCGAGCGTGATGCGCGAGCGCCGCGACGTCTGCGTCTACCTGGGGCGGGCCCTGGTCGAGGCGACCCCGGGCAGCGCCCGCCTGTTCAGGCTGATGATCGAGGGCGGTCGGGCCGAGGTCGGAGCGCTGGTCGAGCGGGGAGCCCTGCGCGAGGACGCCGACCTGCTCTGGGTGACCCTGCAGCACTTCTTCCTGATCTGGGCCCCGCTCAGCTTCACGGCGCTGCTCGACCAGGAGGTGCTGGAGGGCTCGCTTCTCGACGAGCCGAACCTGGAGCGCTGGGTCGAGGCCAACGTACGCCTGCTGAAGGAGGGGATCTACGCGTGAGTCGGTGGCAGACGCAGAGCACGAGGGAGGCAGAGGTCGCGCCGGCCGCGATCTGGGAGAGCGCCTATGCCGACCCGGCCGCCTGGCCGGAGTGGAACGACGAGATCAGGAGCGCCGAGCTCGACGGGCCGCTGGCCCTCGGTGCCCGGGCAAGGGTTCGCTTCGAGACGGGGCTGCGGCTGCGCTTTCGCGTCGTCGAGTACGACGAGGGCCGGGTGTTCACCGACGAGTCGCGCTTACCGGGGGCGAGGATGGGGCATTGCCACCTGCTGGAGACGGTCGCGGCCGGGACGAGGCTGACCAACACGATCTACATCGAGGGCCGGCTGACCTGGCTCTGGCGGCGGGTGCTGGGTCCGCGCGCGGAGCGGGCGCTGCCGGGCGCCCAGGAGAAGATCGTCGCCCTCGGCGAAGGTCGATGACCGCCGCCACGGCGACGTCTTCATCGCCCGGCTGCTGGCGGCTCGCAGATGAGTCTCAGTGCAGTGCTTCGACCTTGATGGCGTTGATCTGTGCCCGTCTGAGAGTGGCTTCCGCGTCTCCCGCGAACTTTTCGCAGTAGAAGGTGATGGTGCCGCCACCAGCCCCCGTGCTGAATGCGGCTTGGACGATGGCTTGGCGGTACTCGACGCTGCCGTTGGAGACGGGGCCGATGGTCACCTCCGCCTCGCCGATGTCGCCGGAGGCGATGTTCGTGTTCGAGAGAAAGCAGAGAACGTTGGCGAAATCACCGTCATCGTCGGAGGCCACGCCCATCGATCCGTTGACGACGTAGCTGCCCGCCGGGACCGCAAGCGTCACTTCCTTTTCGTTCACCGATGCGGGGTTGTCGAAGGCGTAGTAGGCATCGCTCGGGCCTCGCAGCCCGGCGTCACCCTTGACGCCTTCGACACCCTGCTCGCCCCGCGGTCCCTGCGCCCCCCGCGCGCCGGTTCGCCCTTCCGGCCCGGCGGGGATCTGCCCAACCCCGAAGTCCGCCGCCTGCAGCGACCCATCCTTCACCTTGACGCCCGTAACGGCATCCCTCTTGATCTGCCTGCCGCCGACGCTGTCCTTCGGCAGCTGCGTGGCCGCGTAGCTTGCTCCCCCAAGGGCGACGAACAGCGCGAGGCAGGCGATCACGTTGGCGAACGTCAGGTGCTTGCGAATCGACTTCACGGTGGCCCGAACTCTCTCAAACACGGGTGCCATCGTGCCGGGCTACTTAAGATCCGTCGGTGGATGTCCGGCGGATGCGTCCCGATGAGCTTGATTCAGCGGTCGCTATCTGGCGCGAGGCGAACGTCGCCCGTGGTGCCCCGCGCGGGCCGAAGCGCACCGCTCGCGTCCGCGCGAAGCTCTCCGCGCCCGATGCGCTGGCGTTCGTGGCGCTGCGACCGGGCATAGTGGGCATGGCGCTGGCCGAGCCCGGACGGTTCGACGACGGCGCGGGCGGCCCCGATCCGTCGCTGCTGCACATCTCGATGGTGTTCGTGGCTCCCGCCGCCCAGCGCACGGGGATCGGCCTCCCCTTGCTCCTGCATGTCCTCGACATCGCCTGCTCGCTGGGCTACCGGCGCGTCAGCGTCTGGACCGCTCGGGAGAACGCGCCCGCCCGCAAGCTCTACGCGCGCGCCGGCATGGCACTCACCGGCAGGAGCGCCCCCCTTCGGTCAGGAACGCGGCTCCAATATGAGTGCCTCGTCAACGGCGAGCCAGGTAAGGCTCGGCCTGCATGACCGTGCGGGTTGACGATCCTCTGAGCTAAGGCGACTGCGGCAGCTTGGCCGCGCCCCGCTTCGTGACCGGCGCCGAGGGCGGTGGCACCACGGGGCCGATGTCGCCGTCGGGGGCCTCGTCGAGGTCGGCGATCACGGGGGCGTGGTCGCTCGGGCCTTTGCCTTTGCGCGCCTTCCGGTCGACCCAGGCCGCGCGGACCCGGGCGGCGACCGGGGCGCTGGCGAGGATCAGGTCGATCCGCATCCCCAGGTCGCGGTGGAACATCCCGGCCCGGTAGTCCCAGTAGCTGAAGACCCGCTCGTCCGGCCAGCGGTCGCGGACGACGTCGCGCAGGCCCCGCGCCTGCAGCTCCGCCAGGGCGGCGCGCTCGGGCGGCGTCACGTGCGTCTGCCCGACATAGGCCTCCGGGTCGAAGACGTCCTCGTCGGCAGGGGCGATGTTGACGTCGCCGCAGACGAGCGCCGCCTCGGGCCCCGCGGCGACCGCGTCGCGCAGCGCCGCCAGCCAGGCGAGCTTGTACTCGTAGTGCTCGGAGCCCGGCTCGCGCCCGTTCGGCACGTAGACCGAGTGCACGCGGATGCCGCCGCAGGTGGCCGCCAGCGCCCGCGCCTCCGGGTGCGGAAAGCCGGGGGCACCCTCGAGCCCCGGGACGACGTCCTCGAGGCCGACGCGGGAGAAGATCGCGACGCCGTTCCAGCTCGCCTCGCCGTGCACGGCGACCTCGTAGCCGCGGTCGCTCAGCTCGTCCCCGAGCAGGTCGAGCAGAGCGCCGTCGGCGAGCTTCGTCTCCTGCAGGCAGACCACGTCCGGGCTGCGCTCGTCGAGCCAGGGGAGCAAGCGGGGCAGCCGCTGCTTCGCCGAGTTCACGTTCCAGGTGGCGATCCGCATCGAGCCGACGGTACTGCGAATGGCATCGCCCCAGGGACTCAGGGCTGAGCGGTGACGATCAACCAGGAGTGGCGGGCCTCGCCGCTCCTGGTCGACCCGAGCTCGCGCAGGTGGAAGAGCTTGCGGCCGGGGCGCAGGCGGGCGTAGCGTTTGGGTGAGGAGCACGCATGCCAGCGGCGCAGCTGGGCCGGGACGCGCTCGCCGCTCAGCCGGCACTGGAAGCTTGCGCCCTCCTGGCCGGAGCCGAAGCGGAAGCTGGCGGTGCGCTTCGTCGTCCGTCCCCCGACCGTGGCCGCGAGGGCCGGTCGCCGCACCGGGATGTCCCCCCACTCGGCGACGAACTCGCCGCTGGCGGTGAACTTCTGAACCCGGGCGCCGCCGGAGTCTGGGTAGGGCTCGCCCGCGTCGGCGACGTAGACGAACCCGGCCGAGTCGGTGGCGACGGCGGTCGGGGTGAAGAAGCGCCCGGGGCCGCGGCCGTGACCGCCCCAGGAGCCGAGGAAGACGCCGCTGCCCGTGAACTTCTGGATCCGGGCGTTGGCAGTGTCGGCGACGTAGACGTTGCCGGCGGCGTCAGTGGCGATGCCGTAGGGGTCGACGAACTGCCCCTCCTGAGTGCCGTAGCTCCCCCACTTCGTGACGAAGGCGCCGTCCGCGGTGAAGACCTGGATCCGGCTCGAGTAGGTGTCGGCGACGTAGACGAGGCCGGAGGGGCTCGTGTCGATGCCGTAGGGCGAGCCGAACTGGCCGTCGCCGTTGCCGCTCGCCCCCCACTTCGAGAGGAGGGTGCCGTCGGCGGCAAAGCGCTGGACTTCATGAGAGCCGACGAGGTAGACGACGCCGTCAGCGCCGACGGCGAGATCGCGGCCGTCCGCTTTCCACTGGCGCAGCGCGCCGCCGTCCGGGCCCAGCACCGAGAGCAGGCCGCGGGTGCTGTCGAAGACGTAGAGATCGCCGGCGGCGTCGGTGGCGATGTCGCGGGGCCTGAGGGCGCTGCCGGAGCGGGCGAAGCTGCCCCAGCTCGCCAGCGGGGTGCCGTCGGAGGAGTACTGCTGGATCTGATCGCTGCGCTGGGGGTTGGAGAGGTAGACGTGGCCGGTGGCGTCGGCGGCGACGGAGAGCGGAATCGGCTCGAAGCCGATCGAGGCCTGCGCCCCTTCGGAGCCGCGCGCGACCGCGGCGGCGGGCGGCGCGCAGGCGCCGAGAACCAGCAGCCCGACGATCGCGATCCGGAGAGCGGGCGCCACCGGGGCATGGTAGACCTGGGCCGTCAGCCGATGCAACTGGTCGCGATCAACCACATCACCCTCGATGGCGTCATGCAGAGCCCCGGCCGGCCCGACGAGGACACGCGGGGCGGCTTCGCCCACGGCGGCTGGGCGCGGCCGGGGGATGACGACCAGATGCTGGTCGACGCGATCGGCGAGCGGATGGGCAAGCCGGACAGCGCTCTGCTGCTGGGACGGCGCAGCTACGAGGACATGCTGACCGCCTGGAACGCCAAAGGCGGGCCCTTCAAGGAGGGGCTCAACGCCACCCCCAAGTACGTCGCCTCGAGCAGCGCGGCGACGCGGCTCGAGTGGCCGAACTCGACCCTCCTCCACGGCGACGTCCCCACCGCCGTGGCCGAGCTCAAGCGCCGGCCCGGCGGCAACCTGGTGATCATGGGCAGCGGCGAGCTGATCCGCTCGCTGCTACCTCACGATCTGATCGACGAGCACCTGCTGATGGTCCATCCGCTCCTGCTCGGCTCCGGGCAGCGGCTGTTCGCCCAGGAGGGCCAGGTCTCCAAGCTGCGACTGCGCAGCAGCGAAGCCACGCCCAGCGGCGTGATCATCGCTGCCTATGGGTCCTTTCAGCAGGGCGTCGAGGGGAACGCGCTCAGCCGTTGACGGCCTTCTTCAGTTCGGCGCCGGGGCTGAACTTCGCCGCCGTTTTCGCGGCGATCTGCATCGACTCTCCGGTCTGCGGGTTGCGGCCTTCCCGAGCCGGCCGGGCGACGGTCGAGAACTTGCCGAAGCCGGTGAATTTAACCTCGTTGCCAGCCGCCAGCTGAGCGGTGATCTCCTCGATGGTCGCCTCCACCGCGCGCTTCGCCTGACCCGTCTCGAGCCCAGTCCGCTCAGCGACCTGCTTTGCCAAATCATCCTTGGTCGTAACCGACATTCTCGTCTCCTTGAAGTAACCGCAAGCCCCGATAGGGCCTGCTTTCCAAAGACTTTCTACAGGCCCGGGCGGGCGTCACCGCCGTCGGGAGCCCCAGCGGTGGGCCGTTCCGGCCCTGCCAGGGCCCTGGCGGAGGTGGCTATCCTTGGATATGCGAAGGCACTGGGAGGAACCTCCCACGGCCCCCACTTCGGCAAAGGAGACGAGATGCCGCCCCTGAGGTCCCGCACTGTCACCCACGGCCGCAACATGGCCGGCGCCCGCTCGCTGCTGCGCGCGGCCGGGGTCGCGCGCGGGGACATCGGGAAGAAGCCGATCGTCGCCGTCGCCAACTCCTACACCCAGTTCGTCCCCGGCCACACCCACCTGGCCCCGGTCGGCCAGGTGGTCTGCGAGGCGGTCCAGGCGGCCGGCGGCATCGCCCGCGAGTTCAACACGATCGCGGTCGACGACGGCATCGCGATGGGCCACGGAGGCATGCTCTACTCGCTGCCCTCGCGCTGATCACCGCGATCTCCGACGCCGTCGCCACCGACGTCAGCGACGAGGACATGGACCGGATCGAGGAGGCCGCCTGCCCGACCTGCGGCTCCTGCTCGGGCATGTTCACCGCCAACTCGATGAACTGCCTGACCGAGGCGCTCGGCCTGGCGCTGCCGGGCAACGGCTCGACCCTGGCCACCCACACCGCCCGCCGCCAGCTCTACGAGGACGCCGGGCGGGGGGCAGTGGAGATCGCCAACCGTTATTACGACGGCGACGACGAGAGCGTGCTGCCGCGCGCGCTCGCCACCCGCGAGGCCTTCGAGATCGCGATGGGCGGCTCGACCAACACCATCCTCCACCTGCTCGCCGCCGCCCAGGAGGGCGAGATCGACTTCACGATGCGCGACATCGACGAGCTCTCGCGCCGCGTGCCCTGCATCTGCAAGGTGGCGCCGAACGGCGACTACCTGATGGAGGACGTGCACCGCGCGGGCGGGATCCCGGCGATCCTCGGCGAGCTGCGCCGCGGCGGCCTGCTCAACGAAGACGTCGGCACCGTGCACGCGAAGACGATGGACGAGTGGCTGGGCCAGTGGGACGTCGCCGCACCGAGACCCTCCGAGGAGGCGGTCGAGCTCTTCCACGCCGCCCCCGGCTGCGTGCGTTCGGCGACCGCCTTCTCGCAGTCCGAGCGCTGGGACTCGCTCGACCTCGACCGGGCCGGGGGCTGCGTCCGCGACGTCGAGCACGCCTACACCGCCGAAGGCGGGCTGGCGATCCTCTACGGCAACCTCGCCGAGCGCGGCTGCGTGGTCAAGACCGCCGGCGTCGACGAGTCGCTGCTGACCTTCAGCGGGCCGGCGGTCGTGGTCGAGTCCCAGGACCAGGCGGTCGACCTGATCCTCAGCGGCGGGGTCAAGCCCGGCGACGTGGTCGTGATCCGCTACGAGGGCCCGCGCGGCGGGCCCGGCATGCAGGAGATGCTCTACCCGACCTCCTACATCAAGGGCCTCGGGCTGGGCAAGGAGTGCGCGCTGATCACCGACGGCCGCTTCTCCGGCGGCACCTCCGGCCTCTCGATCGGCCACGTCTCCCCCGAGGCGGCGGCCGGCGGCGCGATCGCCCTCGTCCGCAACGGCGACACGATCGCGATCGACATCCCGGCGCGGGAGATCAACCTCGAGCTGCACCACGAGGAGCTGGCCGAGCGCCGCGGCCAGCTGGAGGAGTCCGGCGGCTACGCCCCGGTGGCGCGCGAGCGCGCCGTCTCCCCCGCCCTGCGCGCCTACGCGGCGATGGCGACCTCGGCCGACACCGGCGCCGTCCGCGACGTCAGCGCCGTCGAGCGCGCGGTCGCGCAGCTGCCCAAGCAGGACCCGGCCGCGGTCTAGGCGCCACCCGCCTGGGTCGGCTCGCCCCAGGCGGTGGCGACCAGGGAGCGGGAGCCGCCGTGGTCGCGGTACTCGCAGAGGTAGATGCCCTGCCAGGTCCCGAGCGCAGGGCGGCCGCCGCTCAGCGGCAGGGTCAGCGACGGGCCCAGCAGCGCCGCCTTTATATGGGCGGGCATGTCGTCGTCGCCCTCCAGGGTGTGGGTCCAGTACGGCGCGCCTTCGGGGACGGCACGGTCGAACCAGGCCTCGAAGTCGCGGCGCACCTCCGGCGAGGCGTTCTCGCTCAGGGCCAGCGAGGCCGAGGTGTGCTGGATCAGCAGGTGCAGCATCCCGACCGCGATCTCCTCCAGCTCGGGCAGGGCGCCGAGCACCTCGGCGGTGATCAGGTGGAAGCCGCGCGGGTGCGGGGGCAGGCGGAGTGTCCGTTGGATCCACATCGGCCCGGGCGTCACGGCGTCACGGCTTTCGAGGCCTCGACCGCCCGCAGCGACCCGGTCGCCGCCGCGCGGCCGTCGCCGAGGCCGACCATCAGGTTGATCACGAGCGAGAGCATCACCTCGATGCCTTCGCCGCGGGGCCCGAAGGCGCCGGCGATCTGAAGCAGGACGTGCCCGTGGGTGGCGCTGAGGAACTGGCCGGCGGCGATGACCGGGTCGACGGGGTCGATCCGGCCGGATTCGCAGACCCGGGTCATCGAGTGCACGAGGACGTCCGCCGCGGACTGGGCCTCCGGCGAGTTGGTCGCGGCGCCGGTTGCCGAGATCTCGAGGCCGGCGTGCTGGCGCAGCTCGCCGCCGGTGAGGCCGAACATCAGCCGGTAGAGCTGCGGGTGGATCAGCGCCCATTCGTAGTAGGCCCAGCCCTTGGCGATGAAGTCGGCGACCGGATCGTCGCTCTCGGGCACCTTGGCCACGTGGGCGGCGAAGCGGGCGAAGCCCTCCGCGGCAACCGCTTCCAGCAGGCCCGGCATACCGCCGAAGTGGGTGTAGATCGCCTGCGTGGAGGTGCCGACCGCCGCGGTCAGGCCGCGCGCCCGCAGCACCTCGGGCCCCGCCTGTTCGACCGCTTGGCGGGCGGCCTCGAGAAGCCGGTCGCGCTGGGAAGACCGGGTGGCGCTACCATTCATATAACGATGTTACAACAGCGTTCCGGCGACTACCCCAGAGACTTCTACGACGTCATCGTCGTCGGCGCCCGTTGCGCCGGCTCGCCGCTGGCGACGCTGCTGGCGCGGGCGGGGATGAAGGTGTGCCTGGTCGACCGCGCCGGCTTTCCGAGCGACACCCCCTCCACCCACGGCATCCTGCCGTCGGGAGTGAAGATCCTCACTCGGCTCGGCCTGGGGGAGCGGCTGCTCGAGGTCGCCCCGAGGCTCGACGAGGGGATCCTCGCCTTCGACGACGTCCGCATCGGCATCGACAGCTTCACGCGGATCGCCGGCGCGCCGACCTTCAACGTCCGCCGGGTCACGCTCGACGCGATCCTGCTCGAGACCGCCGTCGCCGCCGGTGCCGAGGCCCGCACCCGCACCACCGTCACCGGCCTGCTCAGAGCGGGCGGGCGGGTGGTCGGGGTCGAGACGACCGCCGGGCCGCTGCGGGCTCCGCTCGTCGTCGGTGCCGACGGCGCCCGCTCGACCGTCGCCCGGCTCGTCGGCGCGGTCGAATACCACCGGACCGCACCGCGGCGGCTCTTCCTCTGGTCCTACTTCGAGGGGGTCGACGAGAGCGAGCGGCGGATCTGGCTGGGCAACATCGGCGGCGACGGCTTCCTCGCCAGCCCCAGCGACGCCGGTCTCTTCCTCGGCGCCTTCGTCACCCCGATCGAGCGCTGGCGGGAGCTGCGCGGCAACCGCACGGCGGGCTGCGAAGAGGGGCTGCGCCGCTGGCCGGAGCTGGGCGCGCTGCTGGCCCCGGCGCGGCGGGTCGGTCCGGCGCGGATGATGTCGCGCTGGCACGGGTTCTTCCGCCAGTCCGCCGGCCCCGGCTGGGCGCTGCTCGGCGACGCGGGCCATTTCAAGGACCCGACGCCGGGGCAGGGGATCTCCGACGCCCTGCGCCAGGCCGCGGCCCTGGCCCCGGCGATCGAGCGGGCGCTGGGCGGCGGCGAGGACCCCGACGCGCCGCTGCGCGAGTGGTGGAAGTGGCGCGACCGCGACTCCTGGGAGATGTACTGGTTCGCCCAGGACATGGGCTCCGTCGACCGCGCCCCCCTGCTGGAAAAGGCCGTGCAGTCCCGCTTCGCCACCGACCCGGACCTCGTCGACGACTTCTTCCGCGTGCTCGGCCACGAGCTGGCGCCCTCGAAGCTGTTCACGCCGTCCCGCCTGCTCCCCCTGCTCGGCCGGGCGCTGCGGGACGAGCGCGGCAAGCGCCTGGCGCTGCTCGCCGAGACCCGCGCGCTCGCGGGCGAGGAACTGCGCCGCTGGGCCCTGGGCGCCTCCGGGGTGCGGCGGCCGTCTTACTGATTACCCGAACGCGCTCGGCCGAGCCGCAGCTGCCAACCACGAGGTCCAGTGCTTCTCGATCACTTCCGCGCGCCGCCTGCGGGCGCTGTCGACGATCCCCGCGGCCGCGATGCCGACCCCGATCACCAGGCCGACCGGCCCGGCGGCTGCCAGAACGCCGGCGCCGGCAGCCGCACCCACGGCGGTCGCGAGCACACCCTCCTTGTCGAGGATGCTTCTGATGCCCGCGCTCCGCAGTTCGCGCTTCAGCCCTTCCCGATCCTTCGCCAGCTCGTGCTCCCAATGCTCATGGAGGACCTTGTGCTCGCGGACCGGACAATCGCGCAGCTCCTCGACGTAGCGATCCACCTCACCACAGAACCGCTCGCGCTGCTCGTTGAAGCCGGAGTCCTCGCGAAGCGCGGCGAGCTTCGTGAGCATCGCCGGGGTGAGCTCCCCCTCCTCGATCCCCAGCTTGACAATCCGCGCCAGCACGATCGCCAAATCGGAATCCACCGCCTCACCGACGAGGCCGACCTCCTCGAACTCGCCGCGGCGCGACTCGCCGATGCCGCGCTGCGACTGCAGTTCCATCAGCAAGCCGTTGCAGGTCGACCTGAATACCGTCGCGTTGTCGGTTATCGCCGGCATGGTTCGCGACGCCATCTCGGCGACCAGGGCGCCGAGAAGGACACCCGCTGCAGCGCGCGCGATCACGACCTGCGAGTCGTCCCCCCGATGCGCCAGCCAACCGTGCCTCTCCAGCATCGTGATCGTCCGCGGGCTGACCTTCCGGACAGCCAGGACTGACTCATTGTCGGGCGCGAGATTCTCGGGAAGGCACCAATCCGGGGGCTCGGTGGAAAGGAGCTGCTCCAGGCGGTGGTGCGCGTGCTCCTTGTCCTCCTCGCTGGGCGCGAGGCCGGTTACGAACCGATCGTGCAGTGACTCCGCCTCCCGGCCAAAGCCACCCCGCCAGTAAGCATTTGGCCTGAACTCGTCGTAGGGAACGATGCAGGCGAGACGATCCCAGTAGAGCAGCGACTCGAACATGAAGTGTGGGTCGTCGATGCCCCAGCCGGGGTAGTAGAGAGCGGAGTGGGTCATGCGCGGAGTGTAAGGGTCGCCGATCACTTTGCTCGGTAGCAATTTGAGTAACCTGCCGCCATCGCGAACGGTGACTCACCCACTTCATGAACGCTCTGGCGTTGGGTGTGTTGACGAGTGTTGTCGCCGCCCTGGCAATCGGGGTGGTGGTTCGGGTGATCGGCATCTGGGACCGGCTCAGTCTGTGGCGGCTCGCCCGCGGCCGGCGGCGGAGCGTGCGGCGGCGGCTGAATGCGCACCTCGGGACCTCACGGGCACATCCGGGACGGCCCCTCCGGCGGCGGCAGATCGAGTTGCTGGGGGGATCGTTTCGGCTCCGGCTCAGATCGCACTTCGAGTCATGGGATCAGAGCGAGAGGGTCCTCGATGCGAAGGCACTGCTGAAGCACGCCGCCCAGCACGGCGAGCGGGTCTACCTGGTCAATGCCGAGTCCGGCTATGGCAAGTCCGTCCTCGGCATGACGCTGTCATGCCTCCCCACCAGCGACGGCCTCACTCCGCTCTACGTCGACCTCGCCGGGGCGGACGGCGATGAGCCGCTGGTAGAGATCGGGCGGATACTGGCGCGGCTGGGCGGCGAACGAGACCGTCGGCTCTCGGGGCGGCCGCTGATCGTCATCGATGCGCTCAACGAGACCGTCGACCCGGTTTTCTTCTGCGCGCGGCTGGCGAACCACGAGGTCGAGCTGCGGCGCCTCGGAGCCAAGCTGCTCTTCCTCTTCAGCTTCCGGCACCCCTCCTACCCGGCCCGCCTGCGCACGGCGCTGCTTGCCCATGGCTTCGGCCCACTGCGACAGATGGACCTCCTCTTCGACCCCGCAGACGATCGCGACCTCTCCTTCTTCCCGCAACTGGCGCGGGCAGGAAGCGGCAGAGGGCTGAGCGCGGAGCAGATAACGGGCGAGCTGCGCGCTTACGCCGATCGCTGCTCACCAGGCTCGCTCTCGCGTGGAGACCTGAGGGCGTTTTTGGAGTGGAGGTACGGCGGGGGGGCCGGCGCTCTCGCGCCCTCGCCGGCAAGCCTGCGCTTTGCCGCCCTGGCCGGGGGCGCCGTCAAGCCATCCCCGGCTCTCGATCGCATTGCCGAGGTGGCATTCGATCTGCTGAGCAAGGAGGTGACCGCGGTCGCCTACACGGAGATCGACGGCGCGGGCGAGACCGCCCGCGCGGCACTACGTCAAGGGGTGGAGGAGAGCGGGCTGGGGGGACTGGTCCACTGCGAAGACCGCCACCTTCGCTTCGACAACGAGACCGTCGTGCGGGCACTGGGCGCGGTGTGGATCGCCCGCCTGCTCGACGAGGGCGAGAGCCCGGACGTACTCCGCGGGCGGACCGCCTATGACGTCTGCGCTCCCTACCTGCAGCCGGCGCTGCGGTGGACACTCGACAACAGCGGTGCCGATGCGGAGGAGACGCTGATGCGGGTTTCGGACTCGATTTCGCGCGCCCTGCGAGGCCGCGACGCCCCCTACTCGTTCTACGCGACCGTCCTCTGCAGCGAGCAGCCGGGCCTGCTCGGCGCCCGGCGAGCGAAGCTGGACACGACGCTCTTCGAGCAGATGATCATCGCCATCGACGACGATCGCGCCCTGACCTGGCGGGACTCCCTCGAAACGGCGGGCCGCAGCGAACCGCAGCCGACCCTCGACCCGGTTCTCGATCAGCTCTTCGAAGTGATGGCCGCGTACTCGAGCCAGGCGGTCGAGCTGCTGCTCGGGGCGATGCGGGACCCGCAGCCGCTGGTCAGGAGCCAGGCCGCCTACCTGCTGCTGGATTGGGTCAACAACGTTCCGACGCCGACCCCGGAACGCGACCGCTCGACCCTGGCGACGATTCCCTCCGAGATGTCGGGCAACGACGGCAACCTGCACTTCCGCTTCCACCAGGTCGAGACCCTGGAAGCGCTCGTCGACCGCTGTCCGGGCGAGGGCGAGGTGGCCGCGGAAGCGGTCGCTCGCCTACTGGAGATCGCGGCCGCTCATACCGAGAGCGGCGCGGGGGGCGAGGTGGCGGATATCTACGCCGAGTGCCAGCGGCTCGTCGCCAAGCGGGCCGCGCACCTGGCGCGGCCTTCGCCGCCCGGCGATTTCAGCCAGGACCTGGGGGGCTCGGTGCGACGCTGCATGCGGTGGATCGACGGCGATCGCGGCTTCCTGGAGCTCGGTTCGGGCCCCGCGGTGGAGGCCCGGCTGGAGTGCTGGGAGGTGACGCTGGCGTTCGCCGTCTACTCCTGCCGCCACCTGCACCGAAACGCCGAGTTCACCTCATTCGTCGAAGCAGCGCTCGCGCACCCGTTCTGGATAGTGCGGTGGTGGGCGTTCGCGGGGCTGATCGGCATCATCCGCGCGGCCAGCGAGGTCGAGGATCGGGTGCTGGCGGCGCGGTGCGCGCGGTGCGCGGTGCAGCGCCTCTACGCCGGTGTCGAGCCGATGGGCCTGAAGCACCGCCAGTGCGCCTTGGTGGCACGGCTTCTGGCGGGGGATGACGGCGAGGCCGCACGGGCGATGCGAACGGCTCTGAGCCAGGCCGCGGAGGATCACCTCACGGCCGCCGGGCGACAGGACCTCGGCGAGGGCTACTACGAGGTGATGGGGGCCTCACCGGACGCCTACCTCGAGGAGTTCTTTCGCCGCCTGGGGGAGATCGTGCCCAGCTCGGATTGACGGTCGGCGTCCGCCGCGTTACTCCGAGGCCGATCCTTTTCCCGCCGTCTGATCTGCCGCCCGGACCGACATGTAGGCGGCGAGGATCACGCCGACGAAGACGACAGTGGTTATCTCCCGGCAGACGACCGCGACGTCGAGCAGCTTGTCGTGCGGGTCGCCGAGAACCAGGAGGACGACGGCCGCGACGACGAAGAGTGCCGTCAGGCCATAGACGACCGCCGGCCCGACCCGCTCGAGCGGGCGCAGGAAGCGGTCCCAGGGGGTGTCGGGAAGCGGTGCCTGCTCGACGTGATCGCGCCTGGCGACGCGGGCCATGCTCCAGGCCCGCCAGGCCTCGACGGCGATCGCCCCCGTGACCAGGATGGAAAGGAAGCTGAGCCTCTGCTCGGTCACCTCCACCACCGTCACCACCATCCGGGCGACGAAGATGGCGACCAGCAGCTTCACCAGCGACAGCCGGCGCTCGGCCAGGTCCCGGGTGCGCGAGCGCAGGCGCGGCCTCTGTTCGGTTGCGGAGGACAGGGCGCGGAGGATATCCCTGCCCCTCGGCGCCTGAGGCGGGCCGCGGCGGCGGGGTCGCCGATCGACGCCCGCAAGCCGATGCTCCGGGGCTGCGAAGATCAGCGTGGATGTCTCTTCCGGTCCCGGAATCGCTTCCGCGCGAACTCAGTCCCGGTGGTTTCGCGCGCCGTGCTGGCGGCCTCGTGCTGGTCGGGCTTGTCGTCGCGCTCCTCATCAGCACGCTGCCCGGGCTCGACGAGGTGCGGCACCGCTTCGCGCACGCGGAGCCGGTCTGGCTGGTGGCACTGTTCTTCCTCGAGGTCGTCTCCTGCCTCTCTTATGTGGTCGCCTTCCGCGGGGTCTTCTGCAGGCGGCTCACCTGGCGCTTCAGCTACGAGATCGGGATGGCCGAGCAGGGGACGAACGTGCTGGTGCCGGCCGGCGGCGTCGGTGGGCTGGCGCTCGGGGCATGGGCGCTGCGGCAGGGCGGGATGGGCGCCGACCGGATCGCCCGCCGCAGCGTCGCCTTCTTCGTCCTCACCAGCGCCCCGAACTTCGTCTGCGCGGCGCTGTTCGGGCTGGCGCTGGCGACCGGCGTGCTGCCCGGCGGCGGGCCGCTGATCCTCACCTGGGCGCTGGGCGGGCTGGCCGTGGCGGCGATCCTGCTGGTCGCGGTGCTGCCGCAGATCCTGCGCGGGGTCGGGCCCGAAGCGGGCGAGGCCGTGACAGACCAGGGCCGGCGCGCCCGCGCCGGCCGCTTCGTCCGCCGCGCCGCCGTCACCATCGCCGACGGCGTCCATGACGCGGCCGGGCTGCTGCGGGCGCGCCAGCCCTACGCGCTGCTCGGCTCGATCGGCTACATGGCGCTCGACGTCGCCGCCCTCGCCGCGGCCTTCGCCGCCTTCGGCAGCACGCCGCCCTTCGCCGCCTTCGTCTTCGCCTACGTGATCGGCCAGCTCGGCGGCCTCATCCCCCTCCCCGGCGGCATCGGCGGCATCGACGGCGGCCTGATCGGCGCCCTCACGCTCTACGGCAGCCCGCTCTCGCAGGCGACCGCGGCGGTGCTCGCCTACCGCGTCGTCCAGCTCGGCATCCCCGCCGTCCTCGGCGCCGTCGCCTTCGTGCAGCTGCGCCGCACCCTCGTCCGCGAGGAAGCCCCGGCGGCGCTCTGCGAGCCCTTCGACAAGCCGCTGCCGGTATTGACGCTGCCACAGCGGTGAGCCAAGCTCCCGCTCCCCGCCGTTGCGCGGTTCCAAATCCACCTATTTCGCGGGGGAAAGAACCGCGGAACGGGCCAGGGGGAGAGTTTCGGGTTGCGCGGTTCCCTACCCACGCATGTCGTGGAAAGCGAACCGCGGAAGTGAGGGGGACGGGGACTGGCCGCTTTCGGAGTTTGGCCGGGTCGCGGGCATCGACACGTGGCATCGCAGAGAGGCGCGGCGTGCACTCAGACAGGGACTGATGCAAGGGTGCCGAACGTAGAGACCGAACCAGCCGCAGCCGCGACCGAAGGAGAGAGCATGTCGAGTGAATTCCAGCGTTACCGCGTCCTCTGGCCGCTGGTCCCGGCGATGGCGATGGTGATGATCGACTTCACGATCGTCAGCATCTCGGCCACCACGATCCAGGACGATCTCGGCCTCTCGGAGACCGCCGTGCAGTGGCTGGTCACCGCCTACGCGCTCTCGACCGCGGCCTTCGTCGCCCTCGGCGGCCGCCTCGGCGACATCCTCGGCCACAAGCGGATCGTCGTCGTCCGGCGTCATCCTCTTCGCCGCCAGCTCGCTGATGTGCGGCCTGGTGCCCGACAGCGGCAGCATCGCCGAGCCCTGGCTGATCACCTTCCGCGTCCTCCAGGGCGTCGGCGCCGGGCTGCTGATCCCCTCCGCGACGGTGCTGGTGCTGGACGCCTTCCCCCCGGCCGAGCGCGGCAAGGGCCTCGCCATCTTCTTCATCGTCGCCGGCCTCTTCACCGCGATCGGGCCGATCGCCGGCTCCTACCTGACCGAGTTCTGGACCTGGCGGGCGATCTTCTGGATCAACGTGCCGGTGGCGATCTTCGCGCTGATCGAGTTCTCCTTCGCCAAGCTCAACGACGTCAAGCGCCCGGCCCGGGTCGACTGGCGCGGCGCCTTCCTGATCGTCCTCGGGATGGGCCTGACCGTGCTCGGCATCCAGCAGTCGACCGTCTGGGGCTGGGGCGACCCGGCGACGATCGGCTCGATCGCCGTCGGCCTGATCGTCCTCGCCACCTTCGTCGCGGTCGAGCGCAAAACCGAGGACCCGCTGATCGACGTCAACGCGATGATCGCCAACCGCCCGTTCGCGGTCGACAACCTGCTCACCTTCCTCGTCTTCGGCCCCTGGCTCGCCGTCTTCTTCTTCGGCAGCATGTACTTCCAGGTCGCGGTCGGCCAGGAACCGACCGAGGCCGGCTTCTCGATCCTGACGATGTTCTATTCCTTCTTCGTCGCCTCGCGGATCGGCGGCGGCTGGATGGACAAGTTCGGCGCCAAGAAACCGGTCGCGGTCGGCTTCCTGCTCGGCACGATCGGGATGATCGTCTGGGCCGGCGAGCTGACCGACCTCAGCCGCTCGGAAACGCTGGTCGGGATGCTGCTGACCGGCGCCGGCTTCGGGCTGGTCTTCTCGCCGCTCAACACCGACGCGCTGAACCGGCTGCCGGACGCGATGCGCGGCCAGGGCTCGGGGATCATCCAGACCTTCCGCAACTTCGGCTCGGCCCTGGGCATGGCGATCATGGGCAGCATCGTCGCCGGCGCCACCGACCTGACCGGCGCCTCCGGCCCGCAGGACTTCGCCGACGCGATGCAGACCGCCTTCTACGTCGGGGCGGGGATGCTCGCCCTCGGCTGGGTCGCCACCCAGCTGCTGATGCCCGGCGGCAAACAGGAGGGCATCGAGTAGCGCTGCACCCGTAGTTCGCGGCAGGCCCGCGCAGGGCGCCGGATACCCTGACCGGCATGGCGGAGGCGACCGCACCCGAGACCACGGAGGTCCCCCGGCGGCGGGTGCTGATCGTGATCGGCGCGCTGATGCTGACGATGCTGCTGGCGGCGCTGGACCAGACGATCGTCTCCACCGCGCTGCCGACGATCGTCGGCGAGCTGGGTGGGCTCAACCACCTCTCCTGGGTCGTCACCTCCTACCTGCTGGCGATCACGATCGTCACCCCGCTCTACGGCAAGCTCGGCGACCTCTACGGGCGCAAGGTGGTGCTGCAGGGGGCGCTGGTCCTCTTCCTCGTCGGCTCCGCGCTCTGCGGGCAGGCGCAGGGGATGAGCGAGCTGATCGCCTTCCGGGCGATCCAGGGGCTGGGTGGCGGCGGGCTGATGGTCAGCGCCCAGGCCGCCGTCGGCGACGTCGTCTCACCACGCGAACGTGGCCGCTACATGGGCCTGTTCGGCGCCGTCTTCGGCGTCGCCAGCGTCGCCGGGCCGCTGATCGGCGGCTTCTTCACCAGCCACGCCAGCTGGCGCTGGATCTTCTACATCAACATCCCCCTCGGGCTGGCGGCGCTGGTCGTGCTGGCAGTGGCGCTGCCGGGCGCCAGCGAGCGCAAGCAGCACAAGGTCGACTACCTGGGCACGGCGCTGCTCGGCGTCTCGCTCGCCTCACTGGTGCTGCTGACCACGCTCGGCGGCACCACCTACGGCTGGGGCTCGCCCACCATCGTCGGCCTCGGCCTGCTCTCGGCGGCGGCCCTGGCCGCCTTCATCCGGGTCGAGCACACCGCGGCGGAGCCGGTGCTGCCGCCGGCGCTGTTCCGCAACCCGGTCTTCCGCATCACCTGCGCGATCGGCTTCGTCGTCGGCTTCGCCCTCTTCGGCGCCCTCACCTACCTGCCGCTGTTCCAGCAGGTGGTGCGCGGGCTCAGCCCGACCGCCTCCGGCCTGCAGCTGGTGCCGCTGATGGCCGGGCTCCTGGTCGCCTCGATCGGCTCCGGGCAGCTGATCTCCCGCAACGGCCGCTACAAGCGCTTCCCGATCATCGGCACGGCGATCGCCGCCGCCGGCCTGCTGCTGCTCTCCGGCCTGGAGCCGGGCACCGGCTCGCTCGAAGCCGGCATCTTCATGCTGGTGCTCGGCGTCGGCCTCGGCTTCACGATGCAGGTGCTGGTGCTGGCGGCGCAGAACGCGGTGCCCTACTCCCAGCTCGGCGTCGCCACCTCCTCGGCGACCCTGTTCCGCTCGATCGGCGGCTCGCTCGGCACCGCGATCCTCGGCGCGATCTTCGCCAACCGGCTGGCCGGCGAGCTCGCCTCCAGCCTGCCCTCCAACTCCGCCGCCGCGGCCAACCTCTCCTCCGGGCAGATCGACCCGGCGCAGCTCGAAGGCGCTGCCGGCGGCGCTGCACGACAGCTACGTGCACTCCTTCACCGACTCGATCTCGACCATCTTCCTGATCGCCGCGGGAGTGGTCGGCGTCGCCTTCCTGCTCGCCTGGCTGCTGGAGGAGCGGCCGCTGCGCAAGACGATCGAGGACCGCGACGTCGGCGATGCCTTCGCCGCGCCCGGGGACACCGACTCGCTGCGCGAGATCACCCGCGAGCTGAGCCGCCTGGTCGGGCGCGAGCGCACCCGCCGCTTCATCGAGGGAGTGATCGCCGAAGCCGAGGTCGAGCTGACCCCGGCCGAGGTCTGGCTGCTGGGCCGAGCCGAGGAGGGGTCGATCCCGGCCGCCGCACTCGAAGCCAGGGAGCCGACGGATGGCGACCGGCTGCGACAGGGAATGGAGCGGCTCCAGGGCCGCGGCCTGATCGTGGGTGCCGAGGCGCCGGCGCGGCTGACCGACGCCGGGCTGGCGATGCGCCAGCGGCTGCTGGCCGCGCGCGAGCGCTGCCTCACCGGCCTGGTCGCCGACTGGGAATCGGAGGCGCCGGAGCTGGACGCGATGATCGCGCGGCTCTCGGAGGAGCTCTGCCATTCCGAGGCCGTGCCCGCCGGAGGAGTTGAGTCCGGCAAATCGGGGTAGGCAAGGTTCTCATTCCAAAACGCGCGCCGCAGGGGAAGCGGCGCCACAAAGGAGAGAGCCAAATGGTTGGAGCGTTAGTCGGACTGCTGATCATCGTCGCGATCGTGCTGGTCCTGCTCAAGGTCGCCGTCGCCGGCGGGATCCTCGGGCTGATCGCGATCATCCTCCTGATCCTGCTTCTGCTGGGACGGATCTGATCCCCGCTCCACCGTCAACTAGGAGAGGAATCACATGTCCACCGTGCTGATCATCGTCATCGTCGTAGTCGTGCTCGTCGTCGTCGCCCTGCTCGTGTCCGCGGCCAACCGGCGCAAGCAGACGCACCGGGTCGCCGAGGCCCAGGTCGCCGCCAAGCACGACGACGTCGACCACCACCGCGAGCAGGCCCGCGACGCCCGCGCCGAGGCCGAGCTGGCCGAGGAGCGCGCCAAGCGCGCCGCCGCCGAAGCCGACCTCAACGAGCACCAGGCGAGCGAGCGTGAGCAGGAGCTGAAATAGGAACGGCTCAGGCGAGGCGGGTGGCCACCGCCTGGCGGCGGAAGTCGAAGATGCGCTCGACGTCGCGGCGCACGAAGAGACGGTGGGCGAGCTCGCCGAACGGGCCGAGCGGCAGCGCGTAGCGGACCCGGTCGCGCAGCAGGGTGGCGCCCTCGCCCGCCGGCTCGAACTCGTGCGTGTGCTCCCAGAGCGCGTAGGGGCCGCTGAGCTGGACGTCGACGAAACGGTGCGGCGGCTCCCAGACCTCGATCCGGGTGCGCCAGCGGACCGGCACCCGGTGCAGCTTCAGCCGGTAGTCGAGCAGCGTGCCCGCGCGCATCTCCACCGGCGCCGGCGTCGTCACTTCGAAGCCGAGCCAGGGGGGCGTGATCGCCTCGAGGTTGTGCGCGTCGCCGTAGAACTCGAAGGCGCGCTCGATCGGCATCTCGACCTGCTGCTCGCGTTCGAGGATGTGGACCCGGCTCACCAGCCGAGGGTAGAGAGCGGCGCCCACCGGCCTGGGAGAATGGCCGGGATGAGCGGCGAGCCCACGATCGCGGTTGCCGACAACCCGGACGAGCGGCGCTACGAGATCCGGGTCGACGGCGAGCGTGCGGGCTTCGCTCAGTACAAGGCGAAGCCGGGCCAGATCGCCTTCACCCACACCGAGATCGACGACCGCTTCGAGGGCCAGGGGCTGGGCGGCAAGCTGGTTGCCTTCGCCCTCGGCGAGGCCCGCGATCGCGGGCTGGCGGTCCTCCCCTTCTGCCCCTTCGTCAAGGCCTACATCCAGCGCCACCGCGAGTACGTGGACCTGGTCCCGGAGGACCGGCGCGCCGAGTTCGACCTCTAGCCGAAAAGTTTCCGGGTCGATGTCGAGAACGACGGCGCGGCTCCGACACACTGGTAAAGGCGCCAACCGGGCGCGACGACAAGGAGGCGAACGATGAAGTTCATGCTGCTGCAGGACTACGGTGGAATTCAGCGCGAAGACGTGCCGGTGATGAGCGAGTGGACGCCGGAGGCGATCGAGGCCCACATCAAATTCCAGAAGGACGTCAACGCGGAACTGAAGGAGCGCGGCGAGTTCGTCGAAGCGCAGGCGCTGTCGACTCCGGACCTGGCCAAGTTCGTCGTCTCCGACGGCGCCGCCGCGCCAACCGTCTTCGACGGTCCCTACCCCGAGTCGAAGGAGCTGCTCGCCGGCTACCGAATCGTCGACGTCGAGTCGCTCGCGCGGGCACTCGAGATCGCCGCCCAGGGCTCGGCCGCGCCCGCCCACGACGGCGCGCCGATCCAGCAGGCGATCGAGGTGCGCGAGGTGATGGGACCGATCGAGCACTAGTGCGCGGTTCGGAATCCACCGATGACGTGGAAAAGGAACCGCGGAACGTGAGGCGAGCGAGCGAGAACGAGGACCTGCTGCGCAAAGCCGCGCCGCGGGTCCTCGCCGCCGTGGTGCGGCGCTTCGGCGACTTCGCCGACTCCGAGGACGCGGTGCAGGAGGCGATGATCGACGCCGCCCGGCAGTGGCCGGCGCAGGGGACGCCGGAGAACCCGGTCGGCTGGCTGGTCCACGTCGCCTCGCGACGGATGACCGACCGCATCCGCGGCGACTCGGCGCGGCGCGGGCGCGAGGACACCGTCGCGGCGGACCCGACGCCCGGGCCCCCCGGCGAGGTCGCGGCGGACGAGGCGGCGGGCAACGACGACACCCTCGTCCTCATGTTCATGTGCTGCCATCCGGCGCTGACCCCGACCTCGGCGATCGCGCTGACGCTGCGCGCGGTCGCCGGCCTCACCACGGCCGAGATCGCCAGCGCCTTCCTCGTCCCCGAGGCGACGATGGCGCAGCGGATAAGCCGCGCCAAGCAGAGCATCAAAGCCTCGCCGGAGCCCTTCCGGATGCCGGCCGAGGACGAGCAGGCCGAGCGCCTGCGCTCGGTGCTGCGGGTCGTCTACCTGATCTTCAACGAGGGCTACCTGAGCAGCGGCGACACCGAGCTGGCCCGGGCCGAGCTGGCGGCCGAAGCGATCCGCCTCGCCCGGATCGCCCAGCTCGCCCTGCCCGAGAACCCCGAGGTCGCCGGCCTGCTGGCGCTGATCCTGCTGACCGACTCCCGCCGCGCTGCCCGCACCGACGGCAGCGGAGAGCTGATCCCACTCGAGGCCCAGGACCGCGCGCTCTGGGACCAAGGGCAGATCGAGGAGGGCATCGCCCTGCTGAGCGCGGCGGTCGCCCGGGGCGCCGTCGGCGAGTACCAGCTGCAGGCGGCGATCGCCGCCGAACACGCCCGCGCCGCCCGCCCGGAGGACACCGACTGGCGCGAGATCCTCGGCCTCTACGGCCTGCTCGAGCGCGTCACCGGCAACCCGATGGTCACCCTCAACCGCGCCATCGCCGCGGCGATGGTCGACGGGCCGGAGGCAGGGCTCGCCCTCCTCGCCACCCTCGACGAGCAGCTCGAGGACCACCACCGGCTGCACGCGACCCGCGCCCACCTGCTGGAGATGTCAGGCCAAACCGGCGCCGCCATCTCCGAGTACCGCCGGGCCGCCGACCGCACCAACAGCCTCCCCGAGCGCCACTACCTGACCAAGCAGGCGGCGCGGCTCCACGAGCCTCCCGCCGAGACCGCTTAGGCCTCCGGCGGCAGCGCGCCGGCGTCGATCCGCTCCGGGAACCGCGGCAGGCCATCGTCCGGCACCGGGTACCAGGGCGCCGCGTAGTTCGTGAACTGGTGCGCGGCGGGGCGGATGCCGGGGTCGTCGTCGAGGGCGCCCATGCGGATCGCGAGGATCTCCGGATCCTCCGGGTTGGTGGTGAAGAGCTGGCCGCCGCAGCGCCCGCAGAAGGCCTTGACGTAGCCGCCGTCGCCCGGGTCCCAGCGGCGGATCAGCTCCTCCCCCTCGAGCGTGCGGTAGGAGCCGGGCGCGGTCAGCGCGGTGGTGGAGACACCCGTGCCGGTCCGGCGCTGGCAGCGCTTGCAGTGGCAGAAGAGAGCGCCCAGCAGCGGCTCGGAGAGCTCGAAGCGAACGCCTCCGCACATGCATCCTCCGGTCAGGGGCAGCTGCGGATCGGGCATCGGCCCAGGCTAGCGCTTAGCGTCGCCGTGCTCGCGCGGGTCTTCGCGGCCGATCAGGAACTGCATCATCACCACCCGGGCGATCATCAGCTCCTCGCCGCTCTCGTAGGCGCGTTCGGCGCTGCGGGCGTGGGCCTCGAGCACCTCGTCCAGGGCCCGCGCCAGGCTCCCCACCACTTCCGCCCAGCCCTCACCGTCGAGTTCGATCGGCGCCCGGCTGAGGTGGTTGTCCGGCAGCTCGTCGAACTTGCCTTCGGCCAGCGAGCGGCCGGCGTCCTCGGAGATCATCCGCAGCAGAACCGAGGTGATCGGCTGCCGGCTCTTCGGCTCGATCGCCTCCCATTCCTCGGCGCTGAAGAACTGGCGCTCGCGGGCGCGGTACATGTGCTCGCGGGCGCCGCGCTTGGAGACGGTCCCGATCAGCTCGATGCAGCCGAGGTCGCGCAGCACTTTGACGTGGTGGGAGACGAGGTTGAGGCTGATGTTCTCCATCCGCCTCATCATCCGCACCGGGCTGCTCGGCCCCTCGCTGAGGATGTCGAGGATGTGGACCCGGGTCGGGTGCGCCAGCGCCTTGAGCAGGCGCGGGTCCACCAGGGGGGGTGTCTGCTTCGAGGGGGCTTTTCTCGACATAATTTCGTGGAGCGTTACTGGAATAGATGACTATTCCAGATCCTTTACGTTAACTGCCGCAAGGGCTCAGGACCGCTCGCACGGCGAGCAGGTCGCCGTCCCTTGGGGGCGGTACAGCGCCCTTGGCTCCGCGCAGCGCCCCTGAGCCGACACCGATCAACGGCAAAAGGGGGTGATGTTTCGTGACGATCGAGAAGATCGGACAGCCCTTCCCCACGGCCTCGATTCGCAAGGGAGGCTGACTCGTCAGACCCAGTCCGGCTCGGCGTCCCGCCGGGGCGTCGAGCCCCTTTGTACAACCCGCTCAGCGGCTTTGGGCTAGCGGAATCCCCGCCGTGTGGCAACTATGGCTGATCGCTTAGGGCATCTCCACCGTTCCCTGAGCGGACGCGAATTCGAATGCCACCCAGATGTCGAGAAGGAGCCGTATGGAATCCGAGCCCGCCCCCGAGGCCGAGACGAAAGCCGAGCAGCTGCCGTCCCAGTTCGCCACCCAGCTGAGCGCGACAGAGCGCGACGCCCTGGGCCACCCGGTGCGCCGGCAGATCCTGCGGGCCCTGAACGCCAGCGCCGAGCCGCGGAGCCCGGGGGAGATCGCCGCGGTCGCCCTGCCTCACGTCAACCTCAGCGTCGTCAGCTATCACGCGCAGGTGCTGGAGATATGCGGCAGCGTCGCGCTGGCCGACACACGCCAGGTCGACGGCGGCGTCGCCCGCCTCTACGCCTCCAGGGTCAGCGGCGACGAACAGGTCACCGCGGTCCTGCAGGCGACCCGCGGCCTCGACCGCTGGGCGGCCGATCCGCGGTAGCCCTTGCGCCGGCGTGAGAGCATCCAGGGACGGTGAGCGACTTCCTGGTCAAGAAGGGCGACCTGCGCCAGTGCCGCATCGCCGAATCGGAGCCGCCCGCGATCGAGGCCGGGCAGGCGCTGCTGCGGGTCGACAGCTTCGGGATGACCGCCAACAACGTCACCTACGCGGTGATGGGCGAGGCGATGTCCTACTGGGACTTCTTCCCGGCCGCGGCGGGCTGGGGGCGGGTGCCGATCTGGGGCTTCGCCGACGGTCGAGCGCAGCGAGGCCAGCGGGGTCGAGGTGGGGACGCGGGTCTACGGCTACCTGCCGCCCTCCTCGCACCTGCTGGTGACGCCGGTCAGCGTCGACGGCGGCGGCTTCGTCGACGGCTCGCCGCACCGGGCAGCGCTGCCCTCGGCCTACCACCGCTACCTGGCGACCGCGGCCGACCCCTTCTACCGCCGCCGACACCGAGGAGATGCAGATGCTGCTGCGGCCGCTCTTCTTCACCTCCTTCCTGATCGACGACCAGCTCGCCGACGAGGGCCTGACGGAGCGCGGGCCGATCGTGATCTCGAGCGCCTCGAGCAAGACGGCGATCGCCGCCGCCTTCCTGCTGGCCCAGCGCCAGGGGGTCGAGCTGGTCGGCCTGACCTCGCCGCGGCAACGCCGAGTTCGTCGCCGGCCTGGGGATCTACGACCGCACCGTCACCTACGAGGCGATCGACTCGCTCGAGCGCGGCCCGGCCACCTACGTCGACTTCGCCGGCGACGGCGCCGTGCGCCAGGCCGTCCACTCCCACTTCGGCGACGAGCTGGTCCACAGCATGGCGGTCGGGGTGACCCACTGGGAGGACTTCGGCGGCGGTGGCCGGCGACCTGCCCGGGCCCGACGCCGACCTTCTTCTTCGCCCCGACCCGGGTGACCAAGCGGGCCGAGGACTGGGGCCGCGCCGGTCTCGAGCAGCGGGTCGCCGAGGCCTGGCACCCGTTCTGCGAGTGGACCGGCGGCTGGCTCGAGACGCATCCGCGGCGAGGGCTTCGAGGCGGTGCGCGACGCCTACCTCGACGTGCTCGAGGGCCGGGTCGAGCCGCGCAACGCCCACGTGATCTCGCTCTGCGCGGGCCATCTCGGAGCCCATGCTGAAAATTAATTTCAATTCGGGCTAAAGCTTTTGCCCTGACCTGCCGATAGGAGTAGATCGGCCGGGGCGAGGATCGGGGCGCCGGCGCCGATCTCGAGCGGAGCGTCGCCGGAGACGAGAATGGCGTTCTGGCTCTGGGCGAGCGCGATCAAGTAGTCGTCGTCGGGGTCCGCTGGCCGCAGCGACGAGAGCTCCTCGGGGTCGGGGCGGGGACCGCCTCGCGGCGAATGAGGTCGATGTACTCGCGCACGGCGTCCAGGGCGACGTAACGGCGGAAGTTTGCCGGCTCAGCGTGTTCTCCAAGGCGTCCAGCAGGAGCGGTGGACGACCGGCTCCAGACCACCGTCGCGAACCTGCCGCAATAACTGGCAGGGGATCCGCCGGGGGCGATCGGGCCGAGACGAGGACACCGGGGTCAAGGACGACCCGCCGCCGGCGTCCCCGCGCATGCGTGAAGCTCAGCGGCGGCGAGGGCCAGCCGCGTATCCCTCGGCAACGGGAGTCAGCGGGCCCAGAGATCCTCGAGGCCCTGGAGACCGAGGTCGCGCCGCAGAGACTCCTCGATGCGCTGCGAATCCCGTTCCGGTTCGTGCCGCCTTGATCCTGACGGCGCGAAAGACCTCTTCGTCGAGGGTGACCGGGTGCGAGCCGGCATAACGCATCTTAGCACGATGTACCTGCAATAGTGTTAGTGAAAGCCGGGGAGCACCGCGAGCCCATTGGAGACAAGATCGCGCTCGTCGCAACTAACGAGGCGCCGATTGCCTCGCTGACCGCTGCTACATAGGCAGCGTCATATACAGAGATCGAGTACTGCTCGGCCAGTCGGGCGGCCCGGGCCATGAGCGGCCCCAGGAGACGACAACCCCGCCGTCATCAGCGATTCGCTCGAGTACGGCGAGCAGGGGAGCAACTGCGTTGGGATTCCAAGCGGAGGCGGCGATATTTGCGACCACATAGCGAGCGAGATCCAAGGTCGCGAGAGAGACGGAGGTCCAGTCGGCAGCGCGGCAGCCGCGGCGGAGTGGGCAAGCTGGATCAAGGCCGCGAGACACACTGGCGTCAGCAGCAAGGTGCTCAAGCCGCCAGGCCGCGTCGCCGACCAGCTCGGCGCAGTGCGTGCCGTGGCTGCACCAGTGCGTCGCGCACAGCCCCGAATAGCGTCGGCTCGATCAGCGCGGCGGCGGTGGCGCCGCATCCGCAACACCCCGGAACAGCGCTGGGCTGGTTCGCGAGCCGGCGGGCCTCAATCAGGCTGGCGCCGCAACTGCAGGCTGGACCGTCTGCCCACCGGGCGGCACCGAGGCGCAGCCGGATCCCCAGGGGATCGCCGCGCTCGCCGGCGCCGCCACGGCGGCCGCAACCAACACCGCGACCAACAGCGCCAGGGCCGCGATCCCCTTCTTCCCAAATCGGCTCAAGGCCGGAAGGTTACGGGGTACATTGCCCTGGCGATGAGCTTCCTCTCCCCCTCACCGCCGCCGTTCGAGCTCGAGGAGTGGAAGCGCGAAGCCGCACCTGGCGCGGCTCAAGCCGCTGGTGCAGGACTGGGGTGAGAACGGGTTCGGCTCGCCCTCGTTCGTCTACCTGCTCTACGCCTTCAAGCTGGTCGTCTACGCGGGCGGGGCGCTGCTGGCGATCATCACCACGCCCGGGGCTCGGCGGGCGTCGGCGACTTCGGCGACTGGTGGACCGAGCCGATCGTCTTCCAGAAGTTCGCGGTCTGGACGCTGCTGTGGGAGATCCTCGGCCTCGGCGCCGGCTCGATGCCGCTCAGCTTCCGCTTCCTGCCGCCGATCGGCGGCCCGCTCTACTGGCTGCGGCCGGGGACGGTGCGGCTGCCGCCGTGGCCCGGACAAGGTGCCGCTGACCCGCGGCACCCGGCGCGACGCTGCTCGACGTCGCGCTCTACGCGGGGGTGCTCGCCGCCGGCCTCTACCTGCTCTTCGCCCCGGGCGTCGACGCGGCCGCCGGCTCGGCCGGGCCGGCATGTCCCCCACCGGCATCGCCGTCCTGCTCGGCCTGCTCGCCCTGCTCGGCCTGCGCGACAAGGTCTCCTTCCTCGGCGCGCGGCCGGAGATCTACGCGACGATGCTGGCGGTCGGCCTCTTCGCGCCGAGCCAGTGGATCGTCGCCTGGCAGTTCGTCTTCCTCTTCATCTGGTGGGGCGCCGCCTCCTCGAAGCTGAACCGTCACTTCCCCTTCGTCGTCTCGGTGATGATCAGCAACGCGCCGCTGGTCGGGCCGAAGGCGCTGAAGCGCAAGCTCTGGCGCGACTACCCGGAGGACATGCGCCCCTCGCAGCCTGGCCGCCGGCATCTCGCCACTTCGGCACCGTGCAGGAGTTCGGCTGGCCGCTGCTGCTGATCACCGTCGACAACGACGTCGTGCGCACGATCGCGATCGTCGGGATGATCCTCTTCCACCTCAACATCACCTCGATGTTCCCGCTGGCGGTGCCGCTGGAGTGGAACATCTTCATGATCTTCGGGACCCTCTTCCTCTTCGGCCACTACGGCGACGTGCCGCTGTCCACCCTCGACGACCCGCTGCTGATCGCGCTGATCGCCGTCGTCTGCGTCGGCCTGCCGGTGCTCGGCAACTTCCGCCCCGACAAGATCTCCTTCCTGCCCTCGATGCGTTACTACGCCGGCAACTGGGCGACGACGCAGTGGCTGTTCCGCAAGGGCAGCGGCGCCGAAGCGAAGCTGGACGAGCGGATCGACGAAGCCGGCGCGGCGTGGTCGGCGAGCAGGTGGCGTGAGATCTACGACCCGCGAGACCGCCGACTTCCTGCTCAACAAGGGCCTCGCCTTCCGCTCGATGCACTCGCACGGGCGCGCGCTCAACGCCCTGCTCCCGCACGCGGTCGACGACGTCGAGGCCTACGACGCCCGCGAGGGCGAGCTGATCTCCAACGTCGTCAACGGCTGGAACTTCGGCGACGGCCACTTCCACGGGCGCCAGCTGCTGGAGGCGGTGCAGGAGCGCTGCGACTTCGCGCCGGGCGAGGTGCGGGTGGTCGACGCTCGAGTCCGAAGCGGTCGGCCAGCGGCCGCCAGCGCTACGCGATCTACGACGCCGCCACCGGGCTGGTCGAGGAGGGCTCGGTCGCCGTCGCCGACATGGTCGAGCGCCAGCCCTGGCTGGAAGAGTCGTTCGAGTTCCCGGTCGAGGTGACGCAGCGGCGGCCGCCGGCGAGCAACGCCCGGCCGCGGCGGTCGCATGAGCACGGCGACGGTCGTCGGCTCCGGCCCCAACGGGCTGGCCTGCGCGGTGGCGCTGGCCCAGGCCGGGGTCGAGGTGACGGTGCTGGAGGCGGAGGAGACGATCGGCGGCGGCACCCGCAGCGCCGAACTGACCGCTGCCGGGCGTGATCCACGACGTCTGCTCGGCGGGGCACCCGATGGCGGCGGCCTCGCCCTTCCTCCGCTCGCTCGGGCTGGAGAAGCACGGGCTCGAGTGGCGCTGGCCCGAGGTCGACCTCGCCCACCCGCTCGACGACGGCAGCGCCGCGACGATGGTCCGCTCGCTCGAGGAGACCGCGGCGGGGCTCGGCGAGGACGGCGAGGCCTGGCGGCGGCTGTTCGCCTCGCCGGCCGCGAACTTCGACGCGCTCAACGAGGACCTGCTGCGCCCGATCCTGCACCTGCCCAGGCACCCGCTGCGGCTGGCCCGCTTCGGCATGCCCGGCCGCGGCGCCGGCGACGCTGCTCGCCCGGCGCTGGAAGACGCCGGCGACGCGGGCCCTGTTCGCCGGCGTCGCCGCCCACTCCTTCAGCCCGCTGACGCAGCCGCTGAGCGCCTCGGTCGGGATGGCGCTGACGGCCGCCTGCCACAGCGTCGGCTGGCCGGTCGCGGCCGGCGGCTCGCAGTCGATCGCCGACGCGCTGGCCTCGGTCCTGCGCGAGCACGGCGGGCAGGATCGAGACCGGCGTGCGGGTCCGCTCGCTGGCCGAGCTCGGCTCCCCCGACGCGGTCGTCTTCGACCTCGCGCCGACGCGCGGTCGCCGAGATCGCCGGCGACCGCCTGCCCAGCCGGGTCGCCCGCGCCTACCGCCGCTACAAGCACGGGCCGGCCGCCTTCAAGGTCGACCTCGCGGTCGAGGGCGGCGTGCCCTGGACGGCCGAGGCCTGCCGCCGCGCCGGCACCGTCCACGTCGATCGGCTCGCTCGAGGAGATGGTCGCCGCCGAGCGCGACACCAACCGCGGCCGCATGCCCGAGCGCCCCTTCGTCCTCGTCGGCCAGCAGTACCTCGCCGACCCCCAGCGCTCGGCCGGCGACGTCCACCCGATCTGGGCCTACGCCCACGTGCCCAACGGCTACAGCGGCGACGGCGAGAAGGCGGTCCTCGACCAGATCGAACGCTTCGCCCCCGGCCTGCGCGAGCGCATCGTCGCCACCGCCACCCACTCCCCCGCCGACTTCGAGGCCCACAACCCCAACTACGTCGGCGGCGACATCGTCACCGGCGCCAACACCCCGCTGCAGATCCTCGATCCGCCCCCGCCTCGCCCTCGACCCGTACGCCACCGGCGTCCCCGGGCCTCTACATCTGCTCCGCCGCGACGCCCCCCGGCGGCGGCGTCCACGGCATGGGCGGCTTCAACGCGGCGCAGTCGGCGCTGCGGCACCTCGGCCGCGGCTAGCGCCTAGAGGAAGTGCAGGCCGACCAGCGCCGCCAGCAGCACAACGGCAGACTGAACGAGGAGGCGATGTAGCGCGTCGAAGCGCTCATTGATCCGTTCGAAGCGTTCGTCGATCCGATCGAAGCGTTTGTCGATCCGCTCGAAGCGTTTGTCGATCCGCTCGAAGCGTTCGTCAACACGCTCGAAGCGTTCGTCAACACGCTCGAAGCCCGCCTTCATCTCCCCGCGCAGGCCAACGAATTCGGTCCTCGTCTCGACCCGCAGCCCGCGGATGTCGGAGTCGATCCGATCGAACCCGGAGGCAACGTGACCGTTGAGGTCATCGAGGCGCTTGTCGCTCCATTCGGCGGGCATCGACTCCATGATGCCACCATCGCAGACAAGACGTTACGCGTGGGAGACGTCTCTGCAAAATCTTTGCGCCGTGTCGCCTTTTCGTCCCGGCGAGTAGGCTGGCTCTTCGTGTCCCGCCGCCTCCCGAGCCTCAGCCTCGCCGCCGCGCTGCTGCTCGCCGTCGTCGGGGTCTTCGCGCTCGGCGGCGACAGCCGCGCGGCGAACGCCGGGGTCACCGCGGTCGACTCGCCGGCCTGCGGGCCGGTGCTCTCCGGCGCCGGCCGGCGACGACGCAGGCGCTGATCGTCTCCGACCTGCCGCTGCAGGGCGACTCGCGGCAGCGCTCGCTGCAGATGAACGACGCGATCCGCACCGTGCTCGACGACGCCAACTGGCAGGCCGGCGGCCGCCAGGTCGCCTTCCAGGCCTGCGACGACTCCGAGGCCGACACCGGCCTCTGGAGCAAGGCCGCAGTGCCAGGCCAACGCCCGCGCCTACGCCGCCGACCCGAGCGTGCTCGGGGTCGTCGGCACCTACAACTCCGGCTGCGCCGAAGCGATGATCCCGATCCTCGGCCGGGCGCCCGGCGGCGGCGTCGCGATGGTCTCCCCCGGCAACACCCTGATCTGCCTGACCCAGTCGGCGCCCGGCTGCCCCAAGGGCCAGCCCGAGAGCCTCTACCCGCAGCGGCGCAACTACGCGCGGGTCGTCCCCAACGACGCCTACCAGGGCGCCGGCCTGGCGAGCTTCGCCAAGCAGCAGGGAATCGACCGTCCCTACGTGCTCTACGCCGGCGGCGACCCGACCAGCCTCGGGCAGGCGCGGACCTTCCGCGGCGCCGCCAAGAAGCTGGGAATGAAGCTCGCCGGCTTCCGCGCCTGGGATCCCGACGCCGCCAACTACACGCGGCCTGATGAAGACGGTCGGCGGAACGATGCCCGACGCCGTCCTGCTGGCCGGCCTGACCGAGCAGAACGGCGCCCAGCTGATCAAGGACAAGGTCGCCGTGCTCGGCCCCAACAGCGGCGTGGTCAAGCTGCTGGCGCCCGACGGCTTCGCCCAGCAGTCGACGATCGACCTCGCCGGCGGCGCCTCGAAGGGGATGTTCGCCAGCGTCCCCGGCCGCGTGCCCGAGAACCTCGAGGGCGCCGGCGCCAAGTTCGTCGACCAGCTGCAGAAGGAGGTCGACGGGCCGGTCGAACTCTACGCGCCGTACGCGGGGCAGGCGGCAAGCGTGCTGCTGGAAGCGATCGGCCACAGCGGCGAACGCTCCGGCGTGCTCGACGCGGTCCGCGAGACCAAGGTCAGCGACGGCATCACCGGCAGCTTCAGCATCCTCCCCAGCGGCGACCCGAGCCTCGGGCCGATCACGATCTCGGTCGCGAAGAAGAGCTTCGTGCCGGTGCGCGAGGTCGATCCGGGCCCGCGCCTGGTCGCGGCCGCCCGCCGCGGCTAGACGAAGTGCAGGCCGACCAGCGCGCCAGAAGCACGACAGCGGACTGGGCAAGCAGACGGTGTAATGCCTCGAAGCGCTCGTTCATCCGTTCGAAGCGCTCGTCGACACGGTCGAAGCCAGCTTTCATCTCCCCGCGCAGCGCCACGAATTCCGTCCTCGTTTCGACCCGCAGCCCGCGGATGTCGGCATCGATGCGGTCAAAGCCCGCGCCGACCTTCTGGTTGAGGTCATCGAGACGCTCGTCGGTCCAGCTCTCCCGCATCGACTCCATGATGGGCACCCTTGCAGACAAAAGTTGTGCGTGACGCTCCTTTTCAGCGGGCGCTGCCTAGACGAGCAGCAGGCCGACCAGCAGCAGCACGACGCCGGCGGTCGCGGCGGCGCCGGCGGCGCCGAGCAGCCAGCGGCGGCGGGCGATGATCGAGACCGAGGCGAGGACGATCCCGACCTGGAGGCCGACCTCGGCCAGCTCGTAGTCGATGTGCTGGGTGTTGGCGTGGTCGGTGTCGTGCTTGTGGTCGCTCGATCTCGGCCCCGAGGTGGGCGTCGGCCGGCTCCAGCTCCTCGACGATGCGGGCCTCGTGCTCGCTGGCCGCGGCGGCGGCGTGGTGCTCGCGCGGGCCGCCGGCGCCGAGCACGCGCAGCATCGTCGAGTTGCCTTCGGCGACGTCGATCCGGATCCGGTTGGTCTCCAGCCGGGCCGAGGCCTCGGCCCGGTGGGTCTCGCCGGTGATCACGTGTTTGACCGCCTCGTTGGAGAGGAAGGTCGCGACCGCGAGGAAGGCCGCCATCACCGCGACGACCAGCGCCGCGTTGCGCCGTAGTGCGGCCCGACGTGCCCCTCGCCGCCGCTTGCCAGCTGGTGCCCCTGCTCGAAGCGCTCGTATGACCGATGGGCCTCCACGCTGCGAACCTACAAGCTCCGAGGGGTCGCCCCAGCTTCTGCGGCGGATGTCGATTTCGCCCCGGCTCGTTCGTCGTCCCCTCGAAAGCCAACTCGAGAAGGAGAAACCATGGGCAAGGATCGTCGTTACCGAGTTCATCTCCCTGGACGGAGTGATCGAGGCTCCCGGCGGGGGCGAGGACTATGAGCACGGCGGCTGGACCTTCGAGATCGAGCGCGGCGCCGAGGGCGACGAGTTCAAGCTCGACGAGCTCGTCGAGGCCGAGGCGCAGCTGCTGGGCCGGCGCACCTACGAGGGCTTCGCCGCCGCCTGGCCGACGGATGACAGGACGAGGCCGGCTTCGCCGAGAAGATGAACAGGATGCCGAAGTACGTCTGTCTCCTCCACCCTGCAGGAGGCCGAGTGGAACAACACGACCGTCCTCTGGCGGCGACTTCGCCGAGGACATCGCGAAGCTGAAGCAGGAGGTCGACGGCGTCATCCTCGTCGCCGGCAGCGCCCAGCTGGTCCAGGGCCTGCTCGAGAACGACCTGGTCGACGAGCTGCGCCTGATGGTCTTCCCGGTCGTCCTCGGCAGCGGCAAGCGCCTCTTCGGCCCCAGCGCCGGGAAGAAGCCGTTGAAGCTGGCCGAGTCGCGGACCGTCGGCGACGGCATCGCAGATCCTCACCTACGAGCGTGCCTGAGTGCGAGCGGCCGCAACCCTGAGGCCGGAGCCGAGTTAACTGGGGAATGCCTAATCCCCGGCCATGGCCGGGGAGCGGGGGAACCATGTTTTCGGGGCGAACCCACCTTCGGGTGGGGGCGCAAGCTCCTTCAGCGCCAGCCCGTCAGCTAACCCCGCCGGCCGACGAAGGAGGCATGGATGACGATTGCCCAAAGGGCGGCGCGGTTCGCCGCCATCTGCACGTTCCTCACGGCCCTGGCCGTGGCCTCGGTCTGCGCCACCGGCAAGGCGTGGGCGCAGCCCCACGGCGGGATCTCCGCCGTCAGTCCCGAACCCAGCCCCGCACCGCCGGAGCGCCCACCGAAGCGCCGCCAGCCGCGCCAGCCGGGGCGGCCGCCCTGGTCCGCGGCCGCGCGGTTGCGCCGGTCGACGCACCGGCCGCGGTCAAGCGGGTGATCGCGGCGGCGAACAGGATCCGCACCAAGCCCTATGTATGGGGCGGCGGGCACGGTCGCTGGTGGGACCGCGGCTATGACTGCTCCGGCGCGGTCAGCTTCGCCCTGCGCGGCGGGGAGTTCCTCGACAGCCCGCTGCCCTCCGGCCCGATGGAACGCTGGGGGAGCCCCGGCGCCGGGCGCTGGATCACCGTCTACGCCAACGCCGGCCACGCCTACGCGGTGATCGCCGGCCTGCGCTGGGACACCTCCGGGAACACCCGCGGCACCGGTCCCCGCTGGCACGCCGACATGGCCAGCAGCGCCGGCTTCGTCGCGCGCCACCCGCCGGGCTACTAGCCTGCCGGGTGCCTTGTTGGGAATGAGAGAGAAACTGGCCCTGGTGGCCGCCGGCGCGACGATCGCGCTGGCGGCCGGCACGGCCGCGCCGACCGCGGAGGCGGCGATCCCCTGGGGCGCCGGCTGCACCGCGGTCCCGCCGGGCGGGGCAGCGGACCAGCGCCACCTGCGGCGCCGAGCTGGTCGAACGGCCGCGCGATCGCTCCCCCCGGTGCGCCCGCCGCCGTCAAGCAGGTGATCGCGGCCGCCAACCAGATCAACGGCCGGCCCTACGTCTGGGGCGGCGGCCACGTCAGCTGGTTCACTCACGGCTATGACTGCTCGGGCGCGGTCGGCTACGCCCTCCACGGGGCCGACCTGCTCGAGGTGACGATGGTCTCCGGCCAGCTCGCCGCCTGGGGAGAAGCGGGGATCGGCCGCTGGATCACGGTCTACGCCAACTCCCACCATGTCTTCATGGTGGTCGCCGGGCTGCGCTTCGACACCCGCGACGCGCCGCCGGGGTGAGCGGTCCGCGCTGGCACCGTGCCAGCGTCGACTCGCGCAGCTTCGTCGCCCGGCACCCCGCCGGCCTCTAGAGCCCTGAAGACCTCCAGTGCGTTTACAGAGAGATACCGGAGCATTTGTAGATCGCTAGACTGGGGCGGGTGTCGCCGCGGGACAGCGAAGACATGCGGCAACGATCTCCTCGCCGCGAAGGAGCGGGATCTCAAGCCGCTGCTGGAGGAGAGCGCGGAGGTCCTCGAGCTCGACTACGAGCAGACCGAGGCGATGGAGGACTTCCTCACCCTCGCCTGGTTCTCCGGCACCCGTTCCGGCCGCGACCAGATGCACGCCCGCGCGACCGAGCCCGAGCCCGACCTCGAGGCGGTCGCCGTCTCCCACCTCGAATCCGAATTCAAAGGCCTGATGGACCAGTCCGCCGACATCCTCAACCTGACCGTGCCGCGCACGATCAGCATGTGGAACTACCTCCACGCAGGCCTGGATGGCCGGCAACCGCACCTGCGAGGCCGAAATGATGGCGCCTGTACCTGGAACGCACGACGGACGTCGGCGAGGAAGCGCTGAAGTGGCTGGATGAGAAGGACGGCTGAGCTTGCTCAACCGGGCTTGTTGCAGACCTTGAAGCCATATTCGCCGGCCAGCTTGCCCGCCTTCACGAAAGGATCGGCAGTTGGAGACAGGAGGATGCTCGGATCTTCTTCGGAGCTCTTGAGTCCTGCTTCGATCTCCGAGACGATCGCTTCGGCCTTGGCCTCGTCTCCGCTTGGCGGCGCAAGGCTCGCGAGTTCCTCTACCCCGGTCTGAATCGGGGGAAGACCGACTTCCGTCAGCAGCTTTTCCTGGTTCGCTTTGCCCGTTTGAGCTTTGGGGTTCTTTTTCAGTGCCGCCGCGAGGCCATTTTCCTGTTCCGCATCGATCTGAGTGCAGATCGCGTCCCCCTGCTTGATGAATTCAGCCTTGGTTAGCGGCGTGGTGCTGGTCGAGTCCGCGGCGGTGGTGGTCGAGCTGGACGAATCGGTGCTGGCCGCCCCCCCGCTGTCAGCGCCCGCCGCGCTGTCAGCGCCCGTCGTGCTGTCGTTCCCCCCTCCGCCGCAGCCAGCGGCGAGCAGCGCGACGGCCAAGACAGCCAGCAAGATGCCGATCGGCTTTTTCACAAATTCAGTTTAATCTAAATAGCTTGCGTGAAGCCGCCCGACTCTCGCACCCGCCGGCCTTGCGCATGGCCGCTATGAGGATCTGGCCATCCGACCCCCATAGCGGCATACATCAACCTTTACCTATTCGACCCAAATCCCGACCTGAGTCGGAGTCCCTTCTTCATCACCTTTTACTGTGACGGTGCCGGTAAGTTTCGCAGTGCCTACGACGTTTTTGCATGCGATCGTTTCGACACCTTTGATGAAGTCATGATCAATTTTAACGGTTGCTGTTAAGTCTATGAGCGTATCGCGAGTAGTTCCTGCACCTTCATTTGTGTAGTGCACTCCTCCAGTCGCGGTTTGGCTTCCTCCGTTCATGGAATCACTCGTATCCTTGAGTGTAATAATGCAGCTAATGGCGGGGACTTCTATTTCAATATGTTTTTCTGTGGGGCACAAGACCCGCGTCGTTGCGTCGCCAGTGGCGTCTGTCGAAGACGTCAAAGTGAAAGAACAGTTATTTACACTGACCGTGGCGGCGTTTGAACCATAGACGCATCCCGCATAGGTTGGAGCTATGTTCTGCACTTCGGATTGTGTTTTTTCGGACATCGATCCTATAAAGGTAGCCGTAGTGCATTCAACCCCCAGGCCGGCCACGGTGAGTTTGTTTTTGGTCGCCTGAGCGCCTGTGAGCTTCGTTTTGACACTTTCAGAGTGAAACACATGTGCTGAGGCCGCCGAGGCCCCAGTCGCCCCCATCACGACGGTTGCCAACAGGGCAATACCCAAGATCTTGAAGTTGCGAGTCATCTTGCTCCTCCTGTCTGAAGCCCGCCCTTTTTGGGCAGACCCCTCAAGAAAGACTCCTCGGGGTCCTCAGTCAAGGGGACCTGCCGGTGCAGAGCTTTTCCCCTGGACCCCCGTTCGCACTTTCCCGCGCGCGCCGATCCGGCCAGTGCGCGAAATGAAGCCCACCGGACCAGCCGGGCCCGTCAGCTCGACACGAGAGAGGGCGTATGAAGCGATCGCCTCCTTACCACCACACAAATAAACCCGTGTATAGAACTGTACATAGCAAGGTCTTAATCTGGATCGGACGGGTAATTCTCTAATTGTGAAAAGATCATGAATAACTCAGGGAACGGGGAGGGCAGTTGAAGAAAACGCACGATCAACAGCTGGGCGCCTTGGCGGAAGCCTTACTGGTCCGCCACTTGCAGGTGTCCTGGCCGGCACCCAAAAGCGCAAATCCCAGTTGGTTCGTAAATGGCGGACCACCGCCTCGCTACGGGGAGCAGATTCGGACCGTTGCAGTAGTAGGCGCGGGTGCCAGCCTGCCGATGCAGCCCATTGCCGAGGATTTGGCGACCAAACTCGAGAGCCAGTTCGACAAAGACCCAAGAGCAAGAGAAATCGAGCTCGACCGCCTTGAGAACGTATACGGGCTGGATCGAGCCAACTTCGAGACCCGCCTGACTGCGATCTGTCGCACGGTCGAGGCGGAACGGGAAGTGCGCGAAGAGATAAGCAAGCGATACCGCTTAAAGCATCCGACTCTTCTGCCGTATGAGCTCCTTGCCCACCTCCTCCATCATCGCTTCCTCGACATGATCGTGTCGTTCAACTTCGATGAGCTGCTTGACCAGTCGCTCGAGGACGAGCTCGGCAAGAACGAGTACACCCGGGTCGTAAGTGAGGGCGACTTCGATCCGAACCACGAAGTCGAAGGTCCACTTTACGTCAAGATGCATGGCACCGCGACGGAGCCTGAGACCCTTCGCTTCACCCGGGAGCGCTACTACTGGACTCCGCGCTCAATCGTGGAGCTGGTAGAAGAGAAGTTCAGTGTCGAGCACCTCGTAGTGGTAAACCTGGGATTCGCGATGGGCAGTTTCGATTTCCAGCGGCTACTCCGAAAGCCTCAGCACTTGGAGATCTATCACCTGGATCCATACGAGCTGACGGAGGAAGTGGTTGAAGGAATAGCCGGCCAGCGCCGCAAGGCTCGGGAGCGCAATGAGACCAGGCGCTCGGAGAGCTTGGATGAGCCCCAGATTCTTGCTCAGTTCCCAGTCAAGAAGGGCGTAGAGCCCGGCCCAGAGTTCCTGGGTGATCTTTTAGGCCTGCTTGACTCAAAGCTCGAGCGTCTCTGCAAAGCAGAGCACTCCGGTCCTGCAGGCTGGCGCTCTACCGTGCGCCACGAGGCAGTCGTGACGCTCCTTGACGGCACGGACCTCGACAATAACGATCGACACACGAGCTACCTGCGACGCCGAACGATTCTGGAGATCGCCTTTACGGCGACCAAGGGACGCGGAGTCGTTTCAATCGCAGCAATGGTCGACGACCGCTGTGGCCGCTATTACGATCGATACGTAGAGGCGGTTGGCCGGCAGAATGCCGCATCCTGGTCGAAGCTCTGTGAGATGGGGGGCTTGGTCGAGAGCCCAGACTTTCCTGACACCTATGAGGTGCTCGAGTCGGTACGACGCAAACCGAGTCGCTCGGCATCCGCGCACTCAATCCATCAATTTCACCTCGCCGATCCCCGCAAGCTTGCCGAACATACGGTCAAAAGTTTGTCTCTGCCGGGGGCTGAGAAGAAACGTCTCACCAACCTGCTGAAGAAAACCCTCGAATACCTCCAGGGTGACACCGAGATCGAGATTCACTCATGTGATGACCGGGTGTGCTCAAAGCTCTTTTCCGAGGCGAAGCCGCTGATCACCTTGACGGCGTTTCAGGGTTGGACGCGCGAGATGCTCATCGACGAGCCGGAGTTCGATGAGCTCTGTCTTGTCGCCGAGACCGGCCACTGGATCAAGGAAGAGGGAGTTGAAGAGATTCTGAAAGAGCGCTGCAAGAAGGTCAGGCTCCTCCAGGCATTCGATGCGACCCTAGAGATCGACGGAGTCGACATCGAGACGCGCCAGTTGCCTTGGGGGCGGCACAATCGGCACATGACCGTCGCGTGCAGTGCAAAGAAACCAAGGGCCGCGATCTACTTCGTTCGTCGCCTGAGGTCTGCGACCGTAACTCCGGTCTTCCTGAACGACGCCAAAGATCTGCGCCGAGTGTCGAACGCATTCGAGCAACTGTGGTTTGAAGCCGAGGTGTACGAAAAGGAACGCGAGGCCGCTCGCCCGTAAGAGGGGCTACTTCTTCTTACTCGCGCCCTTGCCGCAGTTGGCGGCCTTCAACACCGGGTTGAAATTGTGGACCTTGCCGTTTTGCCCCGTGAATTCGGCAATTGCCCGGTTGGCGCGGCGACAGAGGTTGGTGGAGTTGACCAGCAGCCCCTTCTTGCCTCCCTGCATTTCCAGGGTGAATTTGGTTACCGGAGCGTCAGGCACCTTTTCGAAGGTGTTGCGGATCTGACCGTTCCTGACCGAGTCGATGCGACCGACGAGGTCGACGTCGATCTTGCCGCTGTGCAGGGCGGCGACCAGGTCGGGCAGGGGATGAGATGAGGAACGCAGGTAGACGGGGCCCTTGACCGGTTCGTCCAGCAGCGGCGTGATCGCCGTCGCATAGCCATAGATCGAGGCGGGCGGGCATTTTTCCCCGGGGATCTTGCCCTGAGCGAACTGGACCCGGGTGCAGATCGTCTTGATGTGGGCCTGTTCGAGGAAGACCGAGTGGGGCAGCGTGACCTGCGCTTTGGCGATGTTGGCGTATGAGCCCTTGGGATAGGTGAGGACGGCTTTGAATTTCGGGGTGTCCCCGCGCTTGGTCCCTCCCTTGAGAGAGAGAGCTAGTTTCGGGGCGAAGCCCAGGCTGGCGCAATCGGCCGCCTGGAAAGGCGAGGTGACGGTGACCGGCTGGTCATCGGCTTCAGAGCCGAAGTCGAGGCCCGAGCCCAGGACCGTGGAGGCGGTCGAGGTGCGCTTGCAGCTGGTCGGGTTCAAGACGAAGTTGGGGCGGTCGATGTAGGCGCGGATCTCCCGCGCGTGCACCGGGATGCCTTTGATGATGTGGGGGATCGGGTCCGAACCGGTGGCGTCGATGAAGACTTCGGCGGTTTCGGGGTTGACTTTCAGCGCCTCGCGGATGACCACGGTGCCGAGGTCGAAGGGACCAACCTTGGCGGCGGTGATCGCGGCGATCGACAGGGCGGAGCCGTTGTAGGGGCCCGCGAGGTAGATCTTGCCGGGGGCGTAGGCAAGCGAGGGGCCGACGCCGGCGCCGGCCAGGGAGTGGCCGACCTCAGAAGCCGCCGGGCATGAGGGGTGTTCGAGCTCTTCCTGGCCGCCATGGGGCCCGGTCCTCGCCTTTGCCGCGGCAATGGCCGCATCAGGGCAGAAGGGGATGCCGGCGAGTTTGCCGAGGATCCCCGGCGGCAGCTTGATCGAGAAGTGGGTCATCTCCTGTTCGCCGTCGCTCCTCGAGAGCCGCAGGTAGAAGGGCGAGTAGCGCCCCGCGGCATTGTTGATGGTGCCCGCTTCCAGGGCGGGGTGGAAGGGCGGGGTGCCGCCCGAGGGGCAGGGCCCGGCGCCGGGCCCGGTGATGATCTGAAAGCCCGAGGTGCTGGTGACGGGTGCCCCTCCAGCCCAGGGATAGAGCAGGGCGGTGACGTTGTAGGTGCCACAGCCAGGGGGGCTTGCCAAGGGGGAGCGGGTGCCCTCGCGGAAGTGCACCCTGACGTGGGAGAGGGGGAACTGGGGGATGTTGTCGGCCACGGTGGTGAGCTGGCCGGTGACTGGATTGGGTTCCACCTTCAAGCCCTGCTTGACGATCAACCCCAGAGTCGGGTTCTTGATCACCATATAGAGGGCAACGAGGGAGCCGAATTCGTTCTCGTAGGGCTTGGCGATGAAGAGCGCCCCGTTGACCGGTTCCTCGACCAGCGGGGTTTCGACTTCCACGGTGCCGATCTTGGAGGCGTTCGGGCAGCCCTGCCCGGGGGCGGATTTGACCTTCTCCCTGGCCAGGTCGGATTCCGAGCAGACGTTCAGGCCTTCGGCGAAGGAGGGGTTGGTGGAGAAGCCCGGCGGCAAGGTGATCACGGTTTTCTTGATGTCCGAGGCAGCGATCCCTTTCGGGTTGGTGAGGCCTTCGTCTTTGACGTCGAGGCTGAAATCGAGGCCGGTTGGGCTCTGGGCCGCCTTGGTGGTCGGCTGGGCGCTGATCGTCGGGACGAAGTCAAGCCTTCCGCAGCCGCTGAAGCCCTGCGGAGTGGGAGGCACGAGGTCGGTGTGGGTCTGGGCGGCGCCGCTGACCCAGGCAGGATCGGAGAGATCCGGGGCGCCGTTGGAGAGGCGGGCGCCGGGGTTCAGCCAGGAGTCGGCGGTCCAGCTGGTGGTGAGCGGCCCCTCGCAGGCACGCGGGACAGTGAGGAAGGGCACTTCGGCAATTCCGGCGGGGCAGCTGGCTTTGGTGCCGGTATAGCAGCGCCCGCGTTCGATGTCGTGGGCGGGGTCGGCAGGCGTGCCCCAGAGGGTGAATTCGCCACTGAGGAATTCCAGCACGTTGGAGATCTGGTTGGAGATGACGACGACGTTGTAGGGAGGGGTTTCGCTGACGCCGGCGTCTACGGTGACAGTCACGCCCTCAGCCCAAAAGCCGAGCTTCGCCACCTCCCCGGGAGCTGGTTCGAGGTTGTAAAGGGGCGCGTCGACAGGCTGGATCCCTTTTTCTTCGCCGATCACGACATGAGCGAGGCCGATCGCCGCGCTATCGGCGCAGCCCGAGGCGTTGCTGCCCGGGATCGGGGTGAGGAAGTCCGTGGTCGGGCAGCGCGGCACCGCGCTGGGGATACCGGCAAAGCCGGGCATCTGGGCGATCGTCAAATCCCGCAACGGTTCGTCGGCGACCGTGCCCCCGTTGGGGGCTTCCTTGGTGTTGATCTGGAAGGAAGTGGTCATCGCGTAGGGATGAGCGCCGGCCTGGGTGGTGATGGGCCCGAGCGTGTGAGGTTTGGATCCCACCGGAGGCGCTTCGGTGAAGGTGACGTCGAAATCGTGCAAGCCGACAGCGGCGATCGCCGGCGCGGCAGCAAAGGCGCTGGAGAAAGCAGTGACGGCGAGGAGCCCTGCGAAGAACCTCTTCATCGTCCCGCCCTCCCTTTGCTATGGCCTCGCTTGGCGTGTTGGTGCTTCTTTTGCTTCTTGGCATGTTGGTGCTTCTTGGCCTGGCAGCGACCCTTATGGCGGACCTTGCCCTTGGGGCAGGGAGGAACGACGTTGCCGGCACCGTTGAAGATCGCCGAAGACGGGGTCGGGTCGTTGGGCAGAGCCTGGGGGCCCTGACAGGCTTCGCCTTCGCAAGCAGGTGGGGGCGGCGGGGGCGACGGGAAGCCGCCCCCTACTCGAACGTCGTAGATGTCGACCAGGCCGTAGTCCTGCGGCACCAGGCTTGCGAGGGTGGAGATGAAGACGTTGTCTCCACTTGGGGAAGCGTCGACGAATTCTGAGTCACGCTCGCTCTTGCCCGAGGAGATGAGGCTGAGGCAGCCGCCCGAGGCGGGAACGAAACCGGGGTCGGTGCCCTGGCAGCCACCCGCTCCCTGGGCCTCCCACTGGTAGACGTCTTTGCGCCCGTTGGTGTCGCGCGGGGAGAGCACATCGGTACTGGTGAAGAAGAGGCGGCTGCCATCGTCCGAAAGGGCGCGGGCGGCGTAAAGAGAGTTCTCCCAGACCGGGATCTGGGCGGCGGCGCGGTAATCGGCGGGCTTTGGCCCCTCCAGCAGCTCACGTCCCAGCGGCCGCGACCCCGTCGGGTTGCACGAGGCGCAGACCAGCTCGCCTGCCCCCCCGTTGGCGGTGGCGTCGTACAAGTAGACCTCGCCATCGGCTTCCCCGGTTTTCGCGTCGAAGTTGTCATAGCCCGTCAGCGAGCCCAAGGACATGAAGGCGGCGTGGCGGCCATCGGGGCTGACGCGGGCGATCTGTTTGCGGGGTTCTCTGCTCACTGGAGAGAAATTGTTTTCAGCGGGCACGTCTTCGTCGACCAGCGTCACGACGAACCTGACCGAGCCTTCCTCGTCGAGGTAGAGGTTCTGTTTTCCCGCCATCGCGCCTTCACCGCGGTCTTCGGTGCTGGTGAAGTAGATGTGCGAGGCATCCTCGCTTGCCCCCATGACTCCCGAGACCCCGCCCGCGACGAGTTCCGTCCCTTTGCTGGCGACGTTGAAGACGTAGAGGTTTTGGCCGCTGGTGAAGATCGCCTTCGAGCCGTCCTCAGCCGCGCCCCAGTACTGCGAGACGCTCGTTCCCGATTCTTCTTCCGCTTTTTTGGAGACCGCGATCGTGCAGGCCTTCTCCGCTTCGCATTCCCCGCCCACTTCGCTTTGGGGCCTGTCGGGGTTGACACGCAGGTAGATCTTGCCGGGGCCCACTCCCCCGCTGGCAGAACTTTCTGAGCCACTTTCCGACCAGAAGACGCGCGAGCCGTCGGCGGAGATCGCGTTCGCGACCCGGTTTTCGCGACTTCGGCCGAAGGTGTCGATCGCCGTCCCCGCCGAGCAGGATTTGGCACTCGGCAACCCAGTGGGCAGGACGCAGACGTAGTGCAGCGAGTGGTCGGCGGACGAGTATTGATAGAGACGGTAGTTGCATTCTTCGCCGGTACTGCTGGGGTTGGTTTCCAGCTCTTTAACGCAGGCCGCCGACTGCGGCGGCGTATCTTCGGTCAGGTTTTCCACCACCGCGTAGACCGCCTTGGTGCCATCGTCGGAGATGCCCTGCAGTTCCAGCGAGGTGTAGTGCTGACCGGGATAGGGAGCGGCTTTGGCTTCGTGGGTGGGGGCCACCGTGGTCAGCGCTTCAAAGCTGGCCCCGCCGCATTCATCGTCTTGGCGGCGATAGAGATTGGGGAAGCGCGGGATCGCCCCGGCCGCCAGCGGCGCTTCGGCGGTGGTCCGAAGCCAGGCGGTGCAGAGGTCAGGAGAGAAAGCTTTGAATTCGGTGTCCAGCTGCTTGCCGGGAGTCAACAGCGGCGCTCCCCGTGGCGGCACCACTCCGTGGCTCTGCCAGCCTGCCGGGGTCCGTGCGGCGACGTATTGGACCGACGCTGGGGCTGAGGCAGCGTTGCCGAAGGAGCGGTTCGAAGAGTAGGTCAGCCGCTGCCCCGTGAGCGAGCTCTGGTTGAGCGCGGCGGGAAGGCCGGTCGAGGGCTCTTCGGAAGCGAGGATGTCGGCGTTGCTTTTTTCCAGCGGCGAGACCATCTCATAGCCCCGGCAGTCATTGAGAAAGGCGGCGGTGCCGATCCGAAGAGCCGCGTTTGCGCACGGCTCTTCGCCCGAGGCCAGCGGCGCGAAGGTGGTGAAGGTGCGCTCGGGACCTGCCACCGGTTCGACCACCGCGTTATCTGCGACCAGACGGTAGTGATAGGTGGTGTGGGGGGCGAGGGGCGTGAGCGTGACGCTCTTGACTTCGGTGGCTTCGCCCGAGCCAAAGCTGATTTCCCCCGCGCTTGGGACTTTGGCCGCTTCATCGAATTCGCTCACCTGGTAGTTGGCGTCATCGACATACTGGAAGTAGCCGGTCGCGGCGATCCCCAGCGGGTTGACCCCGGCGTGCAGCGTCGCCGCGTCGACCCCGACGTCGGTCGCGTAAGTGGGGTCGATTTCCAGCGGAGGTTTGGTTTCGAACTGGCCCTTGGCTTCGTCTTCTTTTCCTTCTGAGTCTTTGACGACGACGCGGAAGTGGTAGATGGTTTCCGGTTCAAGGCAACCTGCTCCGGGGGGGTTGACGCAGCCGATCTCGGCTTTTGCGGGATGAAGGGTGAAATCAGCCGCACCCAGCGAGGTCGGGAGCGTGCTTTTCGCGCCCGTAAATTCGCTGGCTTCAAAGCCGGCTTGGTCGACGTAATCGAAGTGGTATTCGACGGCTTTGCCCTCCGGGTTGATCTGAGCGTTGAGAGTAGCTTTGGTGTTGCTGATCGGGCTCGCTTTGAGGGTTGACGGGACCGCGATCGGGCCTTCGGGCATTTCCAGGTATCTGACGCCCACGCCTTCTTCGGAGGCGAAGACATCGCCAAGTCCAGAGTGAAAGGCGGCTATGCCCGGCTGATTGCGCTGAATTGCGTCGTAGCCGAAGCGATAGAGGGTATTGCCAGCAGGATTGTATTTGGCGATGACCCTATATGGGGCTTCTCTCTGGGCCGAAAAGAGGTTGTCTTCTCCATCGACTGCCAACGCGGATACTTCAATACCGGCCTCTTTTTCGAAGAGCAAACCACCACTGGAGTCGTATTTCCGTAAGGCAGTGGTCCCCCCCTGGTTGTAAAGGTAAAAATTCCCCGTTGAATCGACGGTAAAGCCTTCGACCTCTCCGCATGGCGCATCCGTCAACACCAGCTGTTCGATAAGGGTCCCGTTACCGTCGAACTTTTGTACTCGCTTCCGAAATTTGCTGCCTGACACTCCCGGCAGTTCGCAAGGTCCAAGGCGCTCGGTGTCGCTCGCATAGAGAACCCCCGCCGCGGTGACGCCGATCCCCTTGATCGATTTGAATTGGCTTGGCCCGCTGCCTTCTCCACCAAAGGAAAGGATGAAGGCGCCGCTGGGACCGAACTTCTGAATCCGCTTAAGGCTATCGGAGACGTAAATATCGCCTTTACTTGGACCATTGGAGTTGTCGACGGCAATTTCTGCCGGGCCCTGGACGGGGAAGCTCGACACGGGACTGCCGTCGGTCTCGAAGATGTCGACCCGGTTGTTACCGCTGTCCGCGACATATATGCGCCCCGTTTCAGCATTGACAGCTACGCCTTGGGGTCGTTCGCACTGGCCGATAGCGCTGCCGGGCGGACAGAAGGAGAGGTCGGCGGAGGCGCTGGCAATCGGGCCGCCGCATAAAGCCACGTAAGCGACGGCAATTGCCACCGTCGCTACAACCCACGTCTTTCCCGCCAGCTCGTGTCCCATTTCCCCGCCCCTTTGTTACTCGGCCATGCTCCGGCCGACTTGCGGAGAGACTATAGGGGAATGCAAAGGTATTTGTCAATAAACTTCAGTGGGTACTCGCCGAACCGCAGCTCGCACGCGCGATCTGTCCGTTACGGCCCCCATCGGCGCATCCGTCCAATCGACCTTTCTCGCGGACGAAGACGCCGATCGGCGGCCAAGGCCGCCGATCGGACGTGGAGAGCATTGGATAGCTGCGCAACCAGGCGCCATGGATACGACGCGTTATTCGACCCAGAGACCAACCTGAACTCCACCGCTGGTTCCTTTAACTGTGACGGTACCGGTGAGTTTGCCGGTTCCGACAATGTTTTTGCAGGAAAGCGGTTCGGCGCCTTCTCCGGTCCAGTCGTGGCTCACTTTGAACGTAGCTGTGAGGTCGATGAGCACGGTCCGAGCGGTCCCGGCACCCTCGTTTGTGTAGTGGACACCGCCGGTTGCGGTCTGGGTGCCGTTTGCGGCAGCCGCTTCTTTAAGTGTTATCTTGCAACCTTTTGAAAGGTCGATCGTGACGTGTTTACCGGCTGGGCAGTTGATTTTGGTCAGCGCGTCGCCGTTTGCGTCTGTCGTGCTCGATAGTGTGTAGGTACAGCCTTCCATTGTCACAGTCATTAGTTCAGCGCCATAGGTGCAGGTTCCGTAGGTCGGCACGACATTTTCGATCTCGCTCACTGTTTTTTCGCTCGCGGAGGCGGCAAAGGTTGCCGTGGCGCATTCGACCGCCTGGCCGGCAATCGTGAATTTGTTTTTTTCCACCTGGGTACCGGTGATCGTCGTTTTTTCGACTTCCGAGTGGAACACATGCGCCGATGCCGCTGAGGCGGCAACCGCGCTCATTGCGAGAACCGTGGCGAAGGCAAGACCCAGCGTTTTGAGCTTGAGGGACATTGGATTCCTTTCATCCGAGATTGTCACACCGCTTTTTGGTGCGATATCAGTTTCAGGTAAATCCGTTGCGGCTTCCGAGTCAAGCGTGTTGTCATGCCTGGGCGCTTTCTTCCTGCGCCGGCCGAGCAACCCATTTCCGCACGTGCCATTCGGTGCGCGCACATCCAAAGAGGTCAAGCGACGTGACAATGAATGACGGAGTCCGGTCGCCAGCAACAAACGTCCCGTTGGTCGGTCTAGTTCAACGGGCCAGTGGGGCTATTCGACCCAGAGGCCAACCTGGACTCCACCGCTGGTTCCTTTAAGTGTGATGGTACCGGTGAGTTTGCCGGTTCCGACGATGTTTTTGCAGGCAAGCGGTTCAGCGCCTTCCCCGTCCCAGTCGTGGCTCAGTTTGAACGTAGCTGTGAGGTCGACGAGCACGTCCCGCGTGGTCCCGGCCCCCTGATTTGTGTAATGCACACCGCCGGTTGCGGTCTGGGTGCCGTTTGCGGCAAGCGCTTCTTTGACTGTAATTGTGCATCCTAGTTCGAGGTCGATCTTGATATGTTTGCCGGCTGGGCAGATGATTTTGGTCAGTGCGTCGCCGTTCAAGTCTGTCGTACTCGACAGTGTGTAGGTACAACCTTCCATTGTTATCGTGGCGCTTTGAGCGCCATAGTTGCAGGTTCCATAGGTCGGCGCGACATTTTCGATCTCGCTCACTGTTTTTTCGCTCGTGGAAGCGGCGAGGGTTGCCGTGGAGCATTCGAACGCCTGTCCGGCGATCGTGAATTTGTTTTTTTCCACCTGGGTACCGGTGACCGTCGCTGCGCCGGTTTCCGAGTGGAACACATGCGCCGAAGCCGCTGAGGCGGCAACCACGCTGACCGCGAGGACCGCCACGAGGGCAAGGCCCAGCGTTTTGGGCTTGAGGGACATTGGATTCCTTTCATCCGAGATTGTCACACCGCTTTTTGGTGCGATATCAGTTTCAAGGTAAATCCGTTGCGGCTTCTGAGTCAAGCGTGTTGTCATGCCTGGGCGCTTTCTTCCTGCGCCGGCCGAGCAACCCATTTCCGCACGTGCCATTCGGTGCGCTCATTCACCAACAAACAGTCGTCGCCCGGGCCGAATTTCGGTCGCGGGCGACGACCCTACTGGTCTGGTTAGCTCAACGAGCCAGTGGGACTATTCGACCCAGAGGCCAACCTGAACTCCACCGCTGGTTCCTTTAACTGTGGCGGTACCGGTGAGTTTGCCGGTTCCGACGATGTTTTTACAGGCAAGCGGTTCAGCGCCTTCCCCCGGTCCAGTCATGGCTCACTTTGACCGTAGCTGTGAGGCCGATGAGCACGTCCCGCGTGGTCCCGGCCCCTTGTGTAATGCACACCGCCGGTCGCGGTCTGGGTGCCGTTGGTGGCAGCCGCTTCTTTGACTGTTATTTTGCAACCTTTTTCAAAGTCGATCGTAATGTGTTTGGCGACTGGGCAGTTGTTTTGGTCAACGCGTCTTCGTTCGCGTCTGTCGTGCTCGACAGTGTGTAGGTGCAGCCTTCCATTGTTACCGTGGCGGTTTCGGCGCCATAGTTGCAGGTTACATAGGTCGGCGCGACATTTTCGACCTCGCTCACTGTTTTTTCTTTTGCGGAGACGGCAAAGGTTGCCGTGGCGCATTCGACCGTCTGTCCGGCAACTGTGAACTTGCTTTTTTCCACCTGGGTACCGGTGATCGTCGTTGCTTCGACTTCCGGAGTGGAACACATGCGCCGATGCCGCTGAGGCGGCAACCGCGCTCATTGCGAGAACCGTGGCGAAGGTAAGGCCCAGCGTCTTGAGCTTGGGAAACATTGGATTCCTTTCTTCCGAGATTGCCCCGCCGCTCTTCGGTGCGATATCGGTTCAGGTAAATCCGTTGCAACTCTCGAGTCAAGCGCGTCGCTGTGTCTAGGCCTTTCTCCCTGCGCCGACCGATCAACCCATCTCCGCACGTGCCGCACATTCGCCAACAAACAAACGTCGCCCGGGACCGGATTTGGCCCCGGGCGACAACCTACTGGTCTGGTCTTAGCTCAGTGAGCCGATGAGACTATTCGACCCAGAGACCGACCTGAACTGCACCATTGAATCCTTTAACTGTAACGGTACCGGTGAGTTTGCCGGTCCCGACGATGTTTTTACAGGCAAGCGGTTCAGCGCCTTCCCCGGTCCAGTCATGGCTCACTTTGACCGTAGCTGTCAGGTCGATGAGCACGTCCCGCGTGGTCCCGGCTCCTTGATTTGTGTAATGCACACCGCCGGTAGCGGTCTGGGTGCCGTTAGAGGCAGCCGCTTCTTTGACTGTAATTTTGCATCCTTTTGCAAGGTCAATCGTGATGTGTTTCCCGGCTGGGCAGTTGACTTTGGTCAGAGCGTCGCCGTTCACATCTGTCGTGCTTGACAGTGTGTAGGTGCAGCCTTCCATTGTTACCGTGGCGGTTTCAGCGCCATAGTTGCAGGTTCCATAGGTCGGCGCGACATTTTCGACCTCGGTCACTGTTTTTTCGCTCGCGGAGGCAGCGAAGGTTGCCGTGGCGCATTCGACCGTCTGTCCGGCAACCGTGAATTTGTTTTTTTCCACCTGGGCACCGGTGATCGTCGTTTTTTCGACTTCTGAGTGGAACACATGCGCCGATGCCGCTGAGGCGGCAACCGCGCTCATTGCGAGAACCGCCACAACGGCGAGTCCCAGCACCTTGAGGTTGCGAGTCATCTTGTAATTCCTCCTGTCTGAATTCCCACGTCGCCTCAAGTGGCGACGCCTTGTCTCCGTTTTCGGAGATCCCAACATGCATAGCTCAGTGCTTATGGATCAATCAAGGTTCAAAGGAATAGAAAGGTATTTGTCCTGCAAATGCCCTGCGAGCAATTGGCGCGCGTGCCAAATGGTGCGCCGGATGATTCCGCTTGACCTTTCGGCAAATTTCCTCTGGTTTGAGCCAAAAAGAAACCCGAAGACGACCGGAGTCGCCTTCGGGTTGGAGAAGCCGAGTTACTGCTGGGTCAGGGGGCGGTCACCGCCCAGGAGCCAGCGGCAACCCCGGCGGCTTCCCCTCCTTCCGGCAGCCCGAAGGACAGAATCGCGCCGCTTCTGCCCGCGCCAATTTCGGTAGCGAGCAAATTGGTGATGGTCCCTGGACCTTCTAGATTTATCTTGTAGCCTTCATAGACGCAGAGGAAACCGGCCGGTGCAGTCGGGTTTTCGACTTCACCGGAGCAGGTGGCGTCGCCGGCAGCGGCGGTGTAATGAACATGCGCTTCGTCCAACGGAGCTGCCAGGGGGATGGCGAAGGAAATCGGCGTGTAGACGCCGAATTCATCTGCCGAGCTGCCGCTAACGGCAAACGCGCCCTTCTCGGTTTCGCCTTTGGGCAACGTTTTCGTGAACCCGCTCTGTCCGTTGCAGGCAAAGGTTTTGGTGGCCGAGCCCTCCTGATGGAAGCTGGCGCCGCCGAGTTTGTTGCATTCCCCGGCCACGCCGGTGTTCACCGTTTCGGCGATCACGCTTTTCCCGTCGGCGCCTGGGCCTCCGGCGGCACCTGGGGCGCCTGGATCTCCCTTGGCCCCGGCAGGGCCAACGGCGCCTGGCGCACCAGGGTCCCCCTTGGCGCCTTTCGGGCCCCGCTTGCCTGGCTTCCCCTGCTTTGCCGACGCAGTGGCGTGGGAGCCGCTGCTGCTGAGATCGTTCGCAGCGTATGCCCCTCCGGCCATCGCAAAGACGAGAGCAACGACAGAAATTATCCCTGGTATGCCAAATCGCTCATGAAATTTCATATTCCCTCCCGGAAATTCCAACTTAGTAACCCGAACAAACGTGGGGGCCGGGCGAAATGCCGGCCCCCACGTTCAACTCTCTAATTACTAGAACCCGTTACGGCCAAACAAGTTCCGACGAGGTGAGCGACAGTTTGAACTTCTGACGCGTCTCGTTGGTTCCAGCCGCGGCCGGCAATCCGGACGCGGTGTTGACCAAGCCGTTGATGCTGATCGGAATGAACCCGAAGAGGGTCAGAACGCAACCGCTGGCTCCTGGAGCGGAGAACGAGTTGTCGACGAATTCACCGTTTTTGTCACGGATGATTTCGTATTTTTCTTCGAATTCGACTTCCGGTTCTTTGCCCGTGATCGGTTTGTTGGGCAGAGGCGGACTGGTCGTGTGCGTGGTGAGATGGAGGGTGATCGGCGACGAGGTCGAGCCGACGTAGCATTTGCTGCCCAGTGCTGAATTGATCAGATGCACTTTGATCGGCAGCACGGCCGGTTCGCTGAGCAGTTCCGGAGTTCCAGCCAGTTCGGTCTGGGCGTAGAGCGTAAGCGCTTCGATGCCGAGAAATTCCGCCAGCCAGGTGAGGCCGGTGAGGCCAATGACGCCTCCCGGGACTTTCTCTTTCCCGCCCGTCATCGTGCCTTCGAATCCGGTGCCACCGCCGTTGACGCCGCCACTGAGGACGATCGGGTCTACGATCGGCACGTCTTTGTTGCCCATCTGGAAATGACCGCCGGTGACGTCCACCCGGATGCAGGTGGCGATCGCCGGTTTGACCAGACGGTCCGGGCAAGCGGCGAACTCGCCGTAACCCGGGGCGGGGCTTCTTGCTCCTGCGACTGGCGCAAATAGGGTCAGCGCCATTATCGCGGCCCCCAAGACCGCTAGAAACCCGACAGGGGTCTTCCTCTTCTTCATACTTCCTCCCATAAACATTGTAGTTCGTTGATCTTTAAAGAAAGATCAATCAAAGCAATCCTCTCCGATTAACCGATCGGAGTCAAGGGGCGTTCCGAAATAGGGCTCGGTGCATTCCGGCGATCAGGGCCAGCCCCAGGTCGGCATTGCCTCCAAGCTCGAGCCGATCGGGGTCCCGATCGATGACGGCGGCCAGCCAGGCCGAGGGCGGTCCCACGGCCCAAGCGTTTTGCGCGCCCTCCAGGCGAGCTACACATGAGCTGACCTTGCCCCGCGCGATCTCCACCGTCACCCCTGCCAGCCGCTGCTCTGACGCAGTCCCAATATCCACCGCCAACCGGCAGGAGCCGGAGACGCCAGCGTCGAGACGGACGAAAGGCACCGTCAGAAGCAGCCCGGCCTCGGCGTCGAGCCGCTTGATCGGCGGCGTCTCCGGGGCGGCGTTCTCGCGCTCCCAGCGCGAGGCGGCGGCGAGCGGAGCAATGGACTGACGCAGCCAATCCGTAACCGCGTAAGGGGTGCCGCGTCCACGGCCCGGCATCCGCTCGATCAAGCCGGCCAGGCGCAAGGCCGCAAGCCGCCGCTCCAACGATGGGTAGCTGAGGCTGCTGATCAGCGCGTTCAGCTCGGTCAGGGAGAGGGGCCGGGCGGCGAGCGCACGGATCATGTTCGAGCTCCAGCCGGCCACCAGGGCCTTGATCGCGTTCTTCGCCGCCGCCGTTCCCAGCTCGAGCGGACCTTCGGGCGAGGCCGACAGCCATGCCTGCAAGATCTCCGCGACCCCCCACAGCTCGCGGCCGACACTCGTCAGCTCGAAGTCGAGCGCTCCCGGGAACTCGTTTTGCCGCCTCCGTGTGAGCACGCCTGTCTCGGTCAGAGTCCGCATGTGCCCGCGCATGGTCGTCTGCGGCGGCGAGCTGGCGACGCGGCGGAGGTCCATCAGAGGCATGGATCCCTCGGCGAGCGCTCGCAGGACGCAGACGTTGATTGGAGTCGCCAGCAGGGTCAGCGCCGTGGTGCCGGCTCGGCCGCTGATCTCTACTCCGCGCTTGACCTGAGTTATGCTCAAAATCAGCCTGAGTATGGCATCAACCTGGACACGCGTCAAAGTTACCTGAGTAATTTTTCTTTTCTCGATAAGGTTGCCGCATGGCGAGGGGGAAGCGCGGGAAGCCGCGTCCAGAAGGGGCGGAGGAACCAGAGGTCTCAGCTGCCGAAAAGCTGCCGAAGGCACTGCCGAAGCCAGCTGCCGCAGCGCTCGTATTCGTCGCCGCCGGCGCGGTCTTGATGCTGGAGATCCTCGCCGTGCGGCTGCTCGCGCCGTACGTCGGCCTGACGCTGGAGACGACCACCTCGATCATCGGCGCCGCCCTTGCCGGCATCGCCATCGGCGCGGCCGTCGGCGGCTACTTCGCCGACCGCACCCACACCCGCCGGCTGATCGTCGGCCTTCTCGTCGGCGGCGGCCTGCTCACCCTGCTGACCGTTCCCGCGGTTCACTGGCTGGGCCCCGGCGCCCGCGGCGACGGCGACCTCGCCGCGCTCGGGATCACGTTGATCGCGCTGGTGCCTGCCGCCGCGGTGCTCAGCGCGATCTCGCCGGCGGTCGCCCACCTGCAGCTGCACGACCTGCAGGCGAGCGGCACGATCGTCGGCCGGCTCTCGGCCTGGGCCACCGCTGGGGCGCTGATCGGGACCTTTGGAACCGGCTTCGTGATCGTGCCGCTGATGCCGGTGGGCTCCGCCGTGCTCGTGATCGGCGCGGTGCTGATCCTGGTCGGCATCGCCCTCGGCTCGACCTCCGAGGTCCTCTCGCCAGCCGTCGTGGCGGGGATGGCGGTGGCGGCCTTGGCGCTGGGAGCGCTGTCCGCCAGCTCCGAGTCTCCCTGTGACACGGAGACCAGCTACCACTGCGTGCGCCTCCTGCCTGACCCGGCACGCGCCAGCAGCTACGACCTTCTGCTCGACGACGGGTATCACTCCTACGTCGATCTGCGCGACCCCACCTACCTCAAGTACGGATATGTGAACTGGATCGCCGATGCAGTCGACGCGATGAACCCCGGCCGCGCACCTCTCGACGTCGTCTTCCTCGGGGGAGGGGGATTCACGCTGCCGCGCTGGCTGATCGCGACCCGGCCGGGGTCTCGGGGGAAGTGCTCGAGGTCGACGGCGACCTCGTCGACTTCGCCAAGGAACGCCTCGGCCTGCGCACCTCCCCTCACCTGCGCGTCGCGGTCGGCGATGCCCGCATCAGCCTGCTCGACGTCAAAAGCGACAGCGCCGACGTCGTCGTGGGCGACGCCTTTGGCGACGACGCCGTGCCCTGGCACCTCACCACGTCCGAGTGGACCGAGGAAATAAGGCGCGTCCTCAAGCCGGGGGGTCTCTACGCCCTCAACCTGATCGACCTGCAGCCGCTGGAATTCGCGCGGGCGGAGGCCGCGACGCTGCTCGACGCCTTCGCCGACGTCCGCCTCGTCACCTACCTCAACAGCGACGGAACGATGTTCGGCGGCAATGTGGTTCTGCTGGCCTCCGATCGGCAGATGCCGAACTCCGTCCGCTCGAACTTCGAAGAGGCCACCACCTTCCGCCGGGGTGCTGTCGAAGCCTTCGCCGGCGACGCCGAGCCGCTGCGAGACGACTATGCCCCGGTCGACCAGCTGCTGACGTCCAGGTGACGGTCACTCGTCTCGCTCCGCCGACACCGTCACTGTCCACGAAATCGGGCCGCCGGGATCGTACGGCGCCGCGACCGCCGACCACTGGCGGGCTCCGTACTCGTCCAGCTGTTCCTCGCAGTAGCGGCGGATGATCTCTTCTCCGCGTGGATGCGGCAGGCGTTCCTCGCGCAGGATGGAGAAGCCGCGGTCGATCTGGCCGTCGGCGCCGAAGGCCACCGGGAGCGCGTCGGCGGGCTTGGCCCGGTCGCTGCGCAGCTGGCGCTGCCACTGCTTGATCACCTCCAGTCGGGAAGGCTGGGGGAGGTCGAGTAGGGCGAGGCAGAAGCCGGAGCCAGCCCGGCGGCCGCGAGCGGTCGATCGCCCTCAGCATCTTCCACAGCGGGGCCGGGAGGTTCGGGCGAGGTCGTTTGACCCGTTCCCCGGCCTGGCGCGCGAGCAGCCAGTGGTCGAAGTCGTGGTGCTCTTCCAGCACGGCGAACTGCCTTTCCGTATACGGATCGTCCGCGGGGAGCTCGGCCCAGAGCAGCTCGTCCTCGCCGTAGCGCACGGCCCAGTCGATCTCGTCATGGGCTATCAGCTGGCCATTCCTGTTCGCGCGCAGGCGCCTGGTCAGGAAGTGCAGGAAGAGGGCGGGGATCTCGAAGTACTCGAGGAGGAGCTCGAGATGGCCGAGGCTGACGATCCAGGGCAGATCGCGGTTTTCGCTCAGGCCGGCGTCGGCCAGCAGCCACGGTCGTGAGCCCACCGCCGCGAGGCTCTCCAGCGTGACGTGGAGCGGCAGGATGCGGGAGATTCCGGAGAGGTCCGGCTGAAACGGCTCTTTGCCCGCCTGGTCGCGGGCCAGCCGCGGGGCGTCCATTTCCAGCGCCTCGATGCCGTGCCGGTGCTGGCGCAGGTTCTCTCGGCCGAGCAGCTCGACCAGGGTTTCGCGAAAGCTGGCGGCGTCGGTGGCGGCGGCCGTGTCCACCCGCGTCGCCCCTGACTTTGCCTGCACCGGAATCAGCGTGTCACCGATCCGCAGCAGCACGTCGATCTCGCCTCTGCGGCCATCGGGCAAGGTGAAGTGGATGTTGGTCTCGATCCAGTCTGGCCGCAGGCCCTCGCGCAGGACCGTCATCGCTTTGCGCTCGAGCCAATCCCCTCGCTCCGCCGTGTAGACGGCGAAGACCGCGGCGTCGCCACGGCCGGCGGCGGGCAGGCTCGGGTTCAGCTGCGCCGTCAGCGAGGCGCGCAGCGTCCGCCGCAGGCCGGGCACCGAGATCGGCAGAAGGTGGTCCCCGTCCCTGAGCAGGGGTCGGTGGCGGGCGCGGGTCGTCAGTTCCGCGAATTCGAGCGGGGTGCCGTCGAAGGTCAGCGAGAACCGCTCGGCGAATCTCTGCGCCTGCTCGGCGCCAACGTCGGCCGCGGCGGCGAGCTCGGCGATGGTGAACGAGAACCTGGCACCGTGGCCCAACCAGCTGCGGTTCGCCTTCATCCTCGCCACCGTCGCTTCATAGCCCTGGCCGATCAAGGCGGCGACGGAATCGGTGAGGCGGAGCAGGGCCTCGACATCGAGCTGCAGCTCCGCCTGGAGATGGGCGCGGACTGCTGCGTGGCCGAAAAGGTCGCGGGTCGCCTGGTCCGCCTTGGCTATCGGTTTCGTGGAGAGGCGACAACAGGTGCAGTGCGGTCATGCGATTGCGAATTTCGGCGAGGGCGCCCTCCGGGCTCCGGTCGGCCGGCATCGGCGGCAGCACCAGCGCATCCGGGGTGACGGAGAGCAGGCCGTGCGCGAACTGCCCGAACTGCTCCGACGCCGCGACGAACTGTTCCTCGTTGCCCCTCACCGCGGTGGGAGCGCAAGAGCCGCGCTCGACCAACAGCAGGGCGAGCAGCTCTGGCACCGCCTGCATGCCGTGCAGGATCGGCGCCTTCCCGCGCGGCCAGTCGCCGGCGAAAGCCACTTGAAGGGCGCTGAGGAGATCGAACGCGTCGTGCGGGGCGAGGGCGGCGAGCAGATTCGCCTTGGCCGGCGCGAACTGGCGGCGCCAATGCTCGATCGACTCGACGATCTCCTGCTGACGCGCTTCCTGCTCGGCCGGCGACAGGTCGCTTGGCATGATCACCATCATCCGTCCCTCCTCCCGGGCCCGGTCCCAATCCCCGGGACCGCTCATCAGGCGAGGTGGCGCTGCCGGCGCCGGCGGCCGCCTGGCGCGTTGCTTCCGTCGCCGCTTGTCCCCTCGCTTACTGGCCATTTATCGATTGGCTCTTATCGTTTAGTTGGACTATCCTTGTGCAACGGGATGCCTGCGGACAACTCACAGCGAGAGATCACCTTCGTCACGCTCGGGCCGACCGGAACCTGCCATGAGCGCGCGGTGAGCCGATATGCGGAGTTCCAGGGCATCGACGACTACCGCTTCGAGCTGATCACCGATTTCTTTGACGGGCTCGAGGCGGTCCGCGGGCGCGACGATGCCTTCCTGGTCCAGTGCAGCGCCCATCCACTGGTCCACGAGATCACCGAGAAGCACTGGACCGAGGTCTTCGTGGTCGACACCTTCATCTACCCGACCAAGCCCCTGGTACTGCTCAGCCGGCGCGAGATCGCGGAGCCGCGATCGCTGGGGATCGTGCCCGCGACCAAGGGCTATGTCGATCTGTCCCAGTGGGAGGAGGTCGTCGACGTCCCCTCGAAGCCGATCGTCGGCGAGGGCCTGCTGCGCGGCGACTACGACTCCGGCCTCACCCACATGGAGCACTTCGAAGAGCACGCGGACGAGCTCCGGCTCGACCTCGACATCGGTGAAATCGACACCACCTGGGTCGTCTACGGAACCAGCAAGCGCTTCCAGGGCGAGGTGATCGGGATCCCGTCGGCCGGGCTCTACCGGCAGCCGGTTCAGCCAGTCTCGCTCTGACCACGTCCGCGCGCCCGGCGCTGGCCCGGCCGCCTTCACTGCCCCTGCGCCGTGAAGGAGAGTGACCCCATTGCTTCACCGCCAACGAAGACGCCGTCCTTGCCCTGGGGCTTCGCGAAGACTTCGTTGAAGGTGGCCGCGGTGGCGGCGTCCATGATGAGGGACGCGCCCGTGACGGTAATCAGGCGCTTCCCGGCATTGACCAGGGGCGGGCCGCTGAGGGCAAGGGCGGCGATCGGGATCCGGTCGAGCTTGCCTGCGAAGGGCGGGCTGGGCTGGATGTTGACCTCGGCCGAATCGGAGCGGGCGGCGAGGTCCAGCCACTGCTGGTGCCAGAAGACCTGGCCGCCGCCGAGCTGGAGGAATTCGAGGTCGCCGGCGCTGACCAGGGTGCCCAGGGAGCCGTCTGGGGAGATCGCGCCGCCGACGGCGATCGGGAAGTTGAAGAGCGTTCCGAGGTGTTCGGCCGGGAAGATCGGGTTGACCGAGACGTGCAGGGAGTCGAGCTTGGCGAGGAGGGTGGGTGCGAAGGTGAGGGCCGCGCTGCCGCTGGCCAGCAGGGTCACGGTCAGGGGCTGGGCCACGCTGGTCAGCGTGCCGAGCAACTGGCCTGCCCGAAAGGGCTCGGCGGGGCGCAGCTTCTTGTTGAGGCGCGTCGCGAGCTTTGCGGTGAGGGCGAGCTTCTTTGCCGTCAGCTCGAGGCCGAAGCCCACCCGCTCCGCGCCGAGCTCCGGGGAGGTGGCGAGCTTCAGCTGGCCGCCTCCGACTTTGGCGATCAGCGGCGAACGGTTGGCTTTGACGACGAGGTCCCGCAGGGGCAGGCTCCTGCGGGCGCTCTTGAAGAAGAGGGTTCCGCCGGCCGCCAGTTCCCCCTTGTCGGCGGTGGGGTCGAGCTTGCCGCCGGCGAGGGGCAGGGTCATGACCCGGCCGCTGCTCCTGGCCGGCGCGCCCGCGCTCACCTCCACTCCGTCCTGGGCGAGGAACCGGGCGAAGCGCTTGTCGAGAGTGAGCTTGATGCCGCCGGAGCCGACCGGGTCGTAGGCGGCATGGGCCGGCGAGGTGCCGAAGAGGGCGAGCAGGAGGACCAGGACGGCCGTCTTCAGGCGGCGACTCATCTGGCCACCGCGCAGCTCTTGGTCACCGTCGCCCCGAGCCGGGCGCTGTCGAAGGAGAGGTCCGCGTAGGCGAGGTCGAAAGCGGCGCGCGTGGTGCCCGCCGGAGCTGGGCAGGCGGCGTTGAAATAGCTGAGGCGCCTGCCGCGGTAGATGTATTCGCGGCGCAGCGTCAGCTTGATCCGGTCCAGGTAGCCCCAGGAGCCGAGCGCCTGCGGCAGAGATGCGGTCAGTTCGGTGCCGTAGGCCCCCTGGTCGATGTGGCGCATGGCGAAGACGATCACGAAGGAGCTGTTGAAGGGGTTGGCCGTATATATCTGGGCGAGGAGCGCCGGGTGCCCGTGCTCTCGGCCGTTGAAGATCAGCAGCCGCCCCCGGGTCGGATAGGGCTGCTGGCCGGGGAGGATGATGTGGGCCCAGAACTGTCCCGAACCGACGAGGGCGTCGCCGCAGTTGGCCAACGCTCTTTCGGTTGAGGCGGGCTGGACCTGGTGGGTCTGGCAAACCGGAAGGCCCTTCGATTGCAGCAGCCCGTGGCGATTGACCTTGATCTTCAGCTCCTGCAGCTGCGGCGGGACCTGCCCGTTGACGCTCTCCAGGTGGCCGGCGACGAAGACGGCGACCGGCGCCGGCTTCGTTCGCGGCAGCTTGTAGGGCTGCAGCTGGGAGAGGATGGTGATGCGGAGGTTGCCCGACTGCACGGTGGTGGCCCCGGCCAACGCCGCCCCGATCAGGAGCAATCCCAAACCCAAGGCCACTGCCCGCATATAGGTCTCCTCTGCCGAAGCCGCCGCGCGCCTAGTGCGTCTAGCTCCCGCTCCCTGCGAGAACGCGCGCTTTCCCAGAGGGGATCGTAGCGTACCCGGGCTCGGGTTTCCCGGGGCGGGTAGCCGGCTCAGCCGGCCTTGTCCTGAGCACCGCCGCCGCGCCGGTGGCGCAGCACCAGCGGCGCCACGTAGCCGATCAGGGCGCCGATCGCGACGGCCGCGAGCAGGGTGACGATCAGCGGCGCGTCGAGGGTGACGAAGAGGACGTCGACGCGGACCTGCTGGGAGTTCTGCAGGCAGACGATGACGACCAGGGCGATGAGGATGCCGACGACCCAGGCGCGCCAGTTGGTCTGTTTCTTCTCGGTGGGCACCGAGGTCGAGCTTAGGCGCTGGCGGCGGCCGGGGTGCGCTGCGCCCAGGGGCGCGCGGCTTCGAGCTGGGCGCCGAGGCGGATCAGGGTCGCCTCGTCGAAGGGGGCGCCGGTGAGCATCGTGCCGACCGGCAGGCCCTCCTCGGTCCAGTAGAGCGGCAGCGAGATCGCCGGCAGGCCGGTGATGTTGCCGAAGGCGGCGAAGACGACCGAGGCGACGACGTCGAAGGTGGCCGCCTCGGGGGCGGCGTGCTGGGCCTCGAGCACGGAGCCGGCCAGGGGCGGCAGGATCGCCGAGGTCGGGGTCAGCATGACGTCGAAGTCGCGGCCCCAGCGGGCGACCTCGCGGCGGGAGAGGCGCTCCAGCTGCTGGGCGGCGACCACGTAGTCGTAGGCGCTGATGCCGTTGGTCGCGGCCTCGTAGCTGTGGCGGTTGTGGGGCTCGACCCGCTCCCAGTCGACGCCGTCGTAGTCGGCGAGGCCGGCGGTCGGCCATCGCCGTGAAGGCGGGCACCAGCTCGGCGGAGATCGTCGGCACCTCGACCTCCTCGACCTCGTGGCCGAGCTCCTCCAGCAGCGCCGCGGCGTCGCGGGCGGCGTCGACGCAGTCCTGGGCGGTGGGGATGCCGAGCGGCGCCTCGGCCATCAGGCCGATGCGCAGCTTGCCCGGGTCCGCGCCGAGCTCCTCGGCGAACGGGCGGGCCGGCGGGATCGCGTTGTTCCAGGCCAGCGGGTCGGGCCCGGCAGATGGCGTCGAGGACCGTGGCGGCGTCGGCGATCGGTGCGGGTGGTCACGCCCTCGACCACGGCGCCCATCCAGTCCTGGGCGCGGCGCGGCACCCGGGCGCGGCTGGACTTGAGCCCGACCAGGCCGCAGTAGGCGGAGGGGATGCGGATCGAGCCGCCGCCGTCGTTGGCGTGGGCGATCGGGAACATGCCGCCGGCGACCGCGGCGCCGGCGCCGCCGGAGGAGCCGCCCGGCGAGCGGCTGGTGTCCCAGGGGTTGCGGCTGATGCCGTAACGGCTGTTCTCGGCGACGGTGATCGGCCCGAACTCGGGCGTGTTGGTGCGGCCGCAGAGGACGAAGCCGGCGCGCGACGCAGCGACTCGACGACCAGTTCGCTCTCCTCGCTCGACGCCCTCGGGCGCGCCGTGGGAGCCGTAGGTCAGCGGCCAGCCGGCGACGGCGGTGAGGTCCTTGATCGGGATCGGCACCCCGAGGAAGGGCGCCTCCTCGCCGGCGGCGATGCGGGCGTCGGCGTCGCGGGCCGCCGCCCGGGCGGCCTCGTCGTCGCGCCAGATCACCGCGTTCAGCTCCGGGTTGCGCTCGTCGACCGCGGCGAGGCAGGCCTCGAGCAGCTCGACGGCGGAGAGCTCGCGGGCCCGCAGGGCGGCGGCGAGGTCGAGGGCGGAGCTGGTCGGTCCCAAGCTGGCTCACCAGCCAACCATATTGCCCGAGCCGTTCTGAACCTCGGCAGCGGGTATGCGTATGCCGAGAACACGCGGCCCCGGGACTTACGGGTCACGACCGAACTCGTCCATCAGGAGGCAGAGATGAAACCGATAGCGCGCATATCCGCTGCGCTCGCAGTCGCCCTGGCGCTCGCCGTCGGCGGCGCCGGAACCGCCGTCGCCAAGCACGGCGCCGACGACCCTGCCGGCCACCACCACGGTGAGCACCACGGCAAGCATCACCACCACGGCAAGCACCATCACCACAACGGCAACCATCATCAGGGCCACGGCGCCGACGACGGGCCCAACCACACCTGAGCGCCTGGGAGGCTGGGGCGGCTCCCGCGCGGAGCCGCTCTAGTCGCCTTGGCCGGCCCAGCGGTCGGCGACGAGGTGGCCATCGCCGCCCTCGGGCTTGTGGCCGCCGACGGCGATCAGCTCCAATCCCTCCGGCCCGGCCTCGAAGCCGCGCACCACGGATGGGGCGACCCGCACCACGTCCCAGTGGCGCAGCTCGACCACCTCGTCGTCGAGCCTGATCCGCCCGGAGCCACCCACGACGACGTAGGCCTCCTCCTGCACGTCGTGATGGTGCCCGTCCTTGGCGGTGAAGCCGGGCGCGTAGCGAAAGAGGCTGATGCCGAGCTGCTCTGAGTCGAGGTACTTGCGCGAGAACCGCGCCTCCACCTCGGGCCGCGGGGAGAGGTCGTCGACGTCCATCAGATTCTTCACCGCGAAGTCGCTCATGCTGTAAGTCTAGGTAGAGGCAGGCACCGGCTAGCGAAGGGCGAGAGATGGCGACGATCACCGAGCGCGAGGCGAAGCAGATCGAGGCGGCGAACGCGGCCGGCAAGACGCCGGTCGTCTTCATCCACGGGCTCTGGCTGCTGCCGAGCAGCTGGGACAACTGGGCCGGCGCCTTCGAGGAGGCCGGCTACGCGGCGGTGACGCCGGTCTGGCCGGACGACCCCGAGACGGTCGAGGAGGCGCGCGCCAACCCGGACGTGTTCGCCGGCAAGACGCTCGGGCAGATCGCCGACCACACCGCCGAGGTGATCGGGCAGCTGCGAGAAGAAGCCGGCGGTGATGGGCCACTCGACCGGCGGGCTGCTGGCCCAGATGATCGCCGACCGCGGCCTCTCGGCGGCGACGGTCGCGATCGATCCCGGCCCCTTCCGCGGGGTGCTGCCGCTGCCGCTGTCGGCGCTGAAGTCGGCGGGGCCGGTGCTGAAGAACCCGCTCAACCGCGGCAGGGCGGTCACCCTCACCTTCGACCAGTTCAAGTACGGCTGGGCCAACGCGCTGAGCGACGAGGAGGCGAAGAGCTCTACGAGACCTACCACGTGGCGGCGCCGGGGGCGGCCCTGATGCAGATGGCCAACGCCAACCTCAACCCCTTCACCGAGGCGAAGGTCGACCCGAAGAACCCCGCCCGCGGGCCGCTGCTGATCATCGACGGCGAGATGGACCACACGGTGCCCTGGGCGATCGCCAACGCCTCCTACAAGAAGCAGAGCAAGAACGAGGCCGTGACCGAGATCGCGAAAATCCCCAACCGCGGCCACTCGCTGACGATCGACAGCGGCTGGCGCGAGGTCTGCGACACCGCGCTGGAGTTCGTCAAGCGCTTTACGTAGACGAGGCGCCGCGGGCAGCGGCGATCGCCAGCATCTTTCGCACGTGGGCGGGGTCGTGGCAGACCTGCCAGTGGCTGAAGTGAAGGGGCATCAGGCCCGCGGCGATGTGGTCCTGGTCACGGCGGTTGTCCGCCGTCTGCTTGGCCGCGGTGCGGTGGTAGCGAAGACTGTCGGCCTCGACCACCAGCCCCAGGTCGGGCCAGTAGAAGTCAACGCGATGGCCGTTCAGCCAGACCTGGGTCTGCGGCAGTGGCAGGCCGGCGGCGTGGGCGAGCGGCACGAAGTGCTGCTCGAGGCGCGTGGTGGTGAGCACGAAGGTGTCGCGGTCGAGGAGCCGGCGCAGACGTGATGCTCCCGGGCGATCCAGGATCGCATCGAGCGCTTCGCGCAGGCTGTCCGGGTCGACCAGGTCGCGCTGACTCGCCTCGTTGACCGCGGCCCCCACCTCAATGACCGGAAGCGAAGCGGCGAGATCGACCAGGGTGGGAACCGGGCCAGTGACCGGGATTCGACTGACGGTGCCCCGCGCCGGCCATCGCTCCGACCACTCTCCCGGCGAAAGGAGGCCCGCCCGGCGATGCACCCGTATGCCGGGGTGGCGACGGACGACGAAGTCAGGAACTACGACGTGGATGGGCCCCAACCTCTCCTCCCTGATGCCGAGCAGGGCGGCGGCGCTGTGGTGGCTGAGAAGGGCGTGCGGGCCGCAGGCGAGCACCGCTGCCATCCATCTTCCGCGGGAGTCGATCTCCGGTCTCCCCACCGCGTAGACCCCGCGCCTCACACGGTGCAGGCGCCCGGTCTGAAGCCGGTGCCGGATCGCCTTCGCTCCCATCCCCAGCCCCAGCAGCTGCGCGCGCGTCACCACCCAATGCTGCCTGCGCGCCAGCGCCCACACCTCGCGCGACCACGGCTGAAGCTTTTTGGCCCCCATCGGGTCCATAAGCCTTCAGGCAGTTCGGAATCTCCCCCCAGGACTCGAGCGTGCAAACTTTGGGGGATGAATGATGACCAGATCGAGATCCGCCGCGCCGGGGTCGAGGACGCGGCCGCGATCGCGCGCCTGCTGCACGACTTCAACACGGAGTACTCCGAACCGACGCCGGGAGTGGCGGCGCTGACCGCGTACTCGCGGCAGCTGCTCGAGGCGGGAGCGATGACGGTGCTGCTCGCCGGCAACGGCCCGGACGGGATCTCGCTGCTGCGCTTCCGCGACTCGGTCTGGACCGGCGGCCCGGAAGCGCACCTGCAGGAGCTCTACGTGGTGCCGCCGCTGCGCGGGCGCGGAATTGGGCGAGTGCTGCTGGAGGCGACGATGGAGGCGGCCCGCGAGGTGGGTGCGACCGGAATCGACCTCAATACCGGCACCACCGACACGGCGGCGCGGGCGCTGTACGAGAGCTGCGGGTTCACCAACCGCGAAGGGTCCCCGGACGGCCCCTCGATGCTGTTCTACGAGCGGGACTTATAGAGAGCGCTGCCCGAGCTCGGGCAGCGCGACGAAGGCGATGCCGGCGGGGGCGGGAACGAGCTCGGGGTGCAGGAGGTGGGCGAGCAGCTCGGTGCCGTCGACCAGGCGTGGGCCCGGCCGGGAGTAGGTGGAGGCGGCGTCGACGGCGAAGACGCGGCTGGCGCCGAGCCGTTCGATTCGCTCGCGGTGTGCCTCGGCTTCGCGCCGCGACTCCTCCGCGTATATGCCGCAGGGCATGACGACGACGAGGTCGGGGGCGAGCGCCGCCAGCGCCTCCCACTCGACCTCGGGCGACTTCGCTCCGGGCGGGCCGGCGACGTCGACGCCGCCGGCGAAGGCGACCATCTCCGGGATCCAGTGGCCGCCGACGAAGGGCGGGTCGAGCCACTCGAGGGCGAGGACCCGGGGCGCCGCCGCGCCGGCGACGCCGGTGCGGACCGCGGCCAGCCGCGCCTCCAGCTCGCCCCGCAGCTCGAGCGCACGGGCCTCGATGCCGGCCGCCGCTCCGAGTCTGGTCACGTCGTCCAGCACCTCGCCGAGGCTGCTCGGATCCTGCTGCAGCACCCGCGGCCGGCCCGGCAGGCGCGCCGCCATCGCGACCACGTCCTCGAAGGAGACCGCGCAGACGTCGCAGACGGCCTGGGTGACGATCAGGTCCGGGGCGAGCTCGGCCAGCCGCTCCTCGTCGAGGCTGTATAGCGCCCTGCCTTCGCCGACCACGGACTTGACCGCGGCGTCGATCTCGCCGGCGCTGAGCCCGTCGGGAAGGACGGTCGCGGTCAGGTGCGGCAACTCGCTCGCGGCGGGCGGGTAGTCGCACTCGTGGGTGACGCCGACCACGTCGCCGCCGAGACCGAGCGCGAACAGCATCTCGGTCGCCGACGGGACGAGGCTGGCGATTCGCATCGGGTGACTATTTCACCGCCGCGAGGAGGACGTTGGCGCCACCGGCCATGCCCTGTTTGTTGGGATGGATCGGAGCCGCCAGGGTGCCCGGCACGAGCGGTTCGACCCAGCGGGTCGAGGTGCCCTTGCAGGCGTCGTGGCCGATGCTGGCGCCGTACCAGTTGACCAGCGTGGCGCCGTTGGCCGCCGCCTGGCTCGCCAGCATCGAGTTCAGGCGCTGCTCGGTCGCGCGCAGGTAGGGCGCGTCCTGGAAGCCGATCGGCATCTGCGGCCAGCAGCCGCTGCCCGTCTCCGGGAAGATCGCCGGGTAGTTGACGACGTAGATTTTCGCCGCCGGCGAGCGGCTGTGGATGCCCTGCAGCACCGCCGCCACTTTCGGCGCCGTCGCTTCGATCCGCGCCTTCAGCTGGTCGTTCCCGCCCGGGTTGTATTTGTCGAGGCAGGGGTGGCTGAACGGGTTGTAGGTGATGCAGCTTTCCGCGACTTCGGAGAAGCCGATGTCGTTGCCGCCGATCGTCAGCGAGACGACCGTCGTGCTCCCGTCCAGCGAGTTGAGCTGCGGCGGGTTGGGCCCGTCGGGGCTGACGCTCTGCGGGCTGGTCATGTCGTTGGTCTTGGCGCCGCTGCAGCTGGCGTCGCGCAGGGTGAGGCCGATGCCGGGAGCCGCCACGTGCGCGTAATTGTGGTCGGATTTGAGACAGCCGAGCGGCAGCACCGGGTTCGGGATCAGCGGCCCGGCGGCGTAGGAGTCGCCGAGCGCGGCGTAATTCGCCGCCCGCGCTCCGGCGGCCGTTACCGTGAGCAGCGCCACGGCCATGAACGCCAAAACAAATAGGCGCAGCACCGCCCGTGGGCTGAGGGTCAACGCGTTCATTACCTCTCCTTCCAACGATTTTGACCCTGCCCCGTCCCTGGCTACCTAATGCTCAGTTTGTTGGCTTCTAAACATCGGGAGCGTCACGCTTAATTGCACTAGGAAAATTGACTAATTGTCGCTCTTGGGCTATGACTCTCCGGTGCCGGGGGTGGCGGGAGAGCGGTGGATCAAGGAGGAGTGGACCCTATGTTGACCAGGATCAAAGCTCTAGGACTGGCGTTCGCAGCGGTGGCCGCCGTCAGCGCGACGATGGCTTCGGCGGCTCAGGCCGGTGAATTCACAGCCGAAAATTTCGTGGCGACAGTGACCGGTACGGCGCTGACGAAACACCAGTTCAAATTCAACGGCGGCACGATCAGCTGCACGGTTGCGGCGTTCGACGGCAAACTCGCGGGACCGGCCGAAAATCTGACAATCGGCGCCGAATACGGGAACTGCTCCACAGGCGGCGGCGAAGCGGTCGCAGTCAACATGACAGGCTGCGACTATGCCTTTCGTGCTGGCATGACACTGGAAAACGACCGTGTCGAAGGCTCGATGGAAGTGCAGTGTCCACAGGGAGCGGGAATCGACTTCGTCGAGCCGGGGGGCTGCACCGTCAAGATCATCCCCCAGGCTGGCCTGTCGAAACTGGTCTACACAAATCACCCGGCAGTCAAAGATTTCGATGTTGATTTCAACGTCGGCATGATCGTGTTCGCGCAGAACGCCGCCTGTCCGGGAGGCGAAGGGGTGTTCGCCAACGGCACCTACACCGGCCAGAGCACAATGGTCGGCGAATCTGCGGCGGGGGCGGATGGACTGAAAGTCGACTGAGGGTGAATGCCTCGCGCGCGTCGATCAGCGCGCGCGAGGCATCCCACTCCCGGGGCTGAGTCCTAAAGCTCGATCGCCGAGCCGATCGAGACGGTGCGGTCGCTTGGGCAGATGGAAGTAGTCGACCGGGCTGGCGGCGTTGCGCGACATCGCCACGAACAGGCGCTTGCGCCAGCCGGCGATGCCGGGGGCGGCGGTCGGGGTGACCGTGACCTGGGAGAGGAAGTAGACGGCGCCCTCGACGTCGACCTCGCACTCGAGCCCGGTCGCGGCGGCGAGGGCCAGCAGGCGCGGGACGTCGGGCGTGTCCTGGAAGCCGTAGCGGGCGGTGAGGTGCATGATCCCGTCGTCGGCGTAGCCGAGCTCGTCGACGACCAGCCGCTCGGACTCCGGCACGTAGGGCGCCTTCAGCGTCTCGATCGAGATGATCACGACCGCCTCGCGGATCGCGAAGTTGTGCTCGACCCCGGCCCGCAGCGCCAGCGGCGTCGTTTCGCGGCGGGCGTTGAGGTAGACGGCGGTGCCGGGCACGCGCACGGTCGGCGGCTCCAGCGTTCGCAGCTCCTCGACGAAGGAGCGCAGCGAGCCCTCCTCCTCGACCCGGGCGGCGTGGACCCGGGCGCTGCCGCGCTTCCAGGTGCTGAGCACGGTGAAGACGGCGGCGCCGACGGTCAGCGGGAACCAGCCGCCGTGCTCGACCTTGGTCAGGTTGGCGCCGAGGAAGGCGAGGTCGACGGTGAAGAAGACGGCGGCGCCGAGCGCCACCAGCCAGCCCGGTTTGCGCCAGAGCACGCGGGCGACGACGAGGAAGAGCAGGGTGTCGACGGTGATCGTGCCGGTGACCGCGATCCCGTAGGCGGAGGCGAGGCCGGTCGAGGAGCCGAAGCCGAGCACCAGCAGGACCACGGCGACGAGCAGGAACCAGTTGATCGCCGGCACGTAGACCTGGCCGATCTCCCGGGCCGAGGTGTGGCGGATCGTCAGCCGCGGCAGGAAGCCGAGCTGCACCGCCTGGCGGGTGACCGAGAAGGCGCCGGAGATGACCGACTGCGAGGCGATCACCGTCGCCACGGTCGCCAGCGCCACCATCGGGATCCGGCCCCACTCGGGGATCAGCAGGAAGAAGGGGCTGTCGATCGCGCTCGGGTTGGCGAGGATCAGCGAGCCCTGGCCCATGTAGTTGAGGGTCAGGGCCGGGAAGACGACGAAGAACCAGGCGCGGCTGATCGGCTTGCGGCCGAAATGGCCCATGTCGGCGTAGAGCGCCTCGGCGCCGGTGATGGTGAGGACGATCGCGCCGAGCGAGATGAAGGCGATGCCGGGATGGTCGGCGAAGAACTCGACCCCGTAGTGGGGCGAGAGCGCCTTGACGATCGCCGGGTGGGCGACGATCCGGCCCAGCCCGGCGGCGGCGATGACCGCGAACCAGACGACCATGACCGGCCCGAAGACGCGGCCGATCACGTGGGTGCCGAAGCGCTGGATCGCGAACAGCGCGGCGAGGATGGCGATCGTGATCGGCAGCACCAGCGACTCCAGGCTGGGCTCGACCACCTCCATCCCTTCGACCGCGGAGAGGACCGAGATCGCCGGGGTGATGATCCCGTCGCCGTAGAAGAGGGCGACGCCGAACATGCCGAGCGCGATCAGCACCGCCTTCGCCCGGTGGCTGCGCAGCGGCGCCCCCTCGACCTTGGCGATCAGCGCCAGGATCCCGCCCTCGCCGTCGTTGTCGGCGCGCATGATGAAGAGCACGAACTCGATCGAGACGATCAGCGTGATCGACCAGAAGACCAGCGAGATCACCCCGAAGACGTCGCCTTCGGTCGGCTTCACCGCCTGGTGGTCGGCGGCGAAGACGGTCTGCAGCGCGTAGAGCGGGCTGGTGCCGATGTCGCCGAAGACGATGCCGAGCGCCCCCAGCGCCAGCGTCGCCATGCCGAGTTGGCGGCGGGAGGGCCGCGACGTCGGCGTCAACCCGGCTCCACTTCGGGATCGGTCAGGGCGGCGACGTCGGCGAGATCGACAGGACGGCCGCGCGCCAGCTTCATCTGGATCAGGTCGTCAAGGTCCACGACGGGCACGTCGACATCCCCCAGCCGCACATGCAGGGCCCGGTCGCTGAGCTCGGCGTAGGGACGGCCTCCGGGAACCTCGTGCATCACGTCGATGCCGCCGTCGCGGGTGACGAACTGCCAGATCGTCGCTCGGGGCAGCATCTTCGCGTCCACTTTCGTGTCCTCCTCGCCGGCGTTGAGCACCCGGGCGCCGAGGGCTCGCAGGGCGGAGGCGAGACGCTTCAGGTTTGCCGGGTTCGGAGCGGGGATGAGATCGGCGTCATTGGTCGTGCGGACGTGGCCGTGGGTCTGCACGGCAAGCCCCCCGATCAGCACGTAGTCGACATCGTGCTCGGCTAACGCGCGCAAGATGCGCTCGGCGTCGAGTGGGGCGTCAGGCTCGGGCACGTGCCTCGCGGCCGGCGGCGGCGAGACGACCGGCCATGAGATTCCATGAGATGCCGAGGGCGAGACGCTCGCCGGGCGACCGCGCCGCCGTGGCCCGCCGGTGCGCCGGGTCGTAGTCCCGATGCGGCTGGGCGGCGAAGAGCTGGAGGTGCTCTCCCATCGCCCGCATCAGGAGATCGAGAGTCTCGACGCTGGGCGAGACCTCGTCTGCCTCCAGCCGGCTGATCGCCGACTGCTGGGTTCCGACGCGCCGGGCCAGGCGGGCCTGGCTGAGGCCACGTCGGGTCCGGGTCGTGCGGATCAGGGCACCTGGGGTCACCAGCTAATTATAACGAATTAGTGATGGTTTCATGACCTGTCTGGAAGTACCTCTGTCACCGCTAGGCGAATCAGCTACAACACGGGCGTGGGCACCGCGCAGATACCCGACCCGACCGAGTCGGTCCGCCACCAGCTGCGGCCGCTGTTCGACCAGATCGTGATCAAGGAGCTCGATCAGGACCGGGTGCGGCGCTCCGGCCTGGTCGTCCCTCCCGGCACCCACGAGCCGCCGCCCGAGCAGGGGATCGTGCTCGCCGTCGGGCCCGGCCTCGACTGGTGGGCGCAGGCGGGGGTGGAGATGCCGGTCCAGCCCGGCGACCACGTCGTCTTCCCGGCCGCCGCCGGGGCCTGGGTCGAGATCGACGAGGAGCGCCTGCTGGTCTGCCGCGTCACCCAGCTGCTCGGCGTGCTCGAGTCGGCCTCGATCCAGCAGTAGCGCCGGCTCAGCGGCCGAGCGCCGAGCTGCTTGCCGCCGCTCTTGCGCCTCAGCATGCGCTCGTCGGCGGCGCGCATCAGGGTCTCGTAGTCGACGCCGTCGTCGGGGAAGACCGCCCAGCCGACCGAGGCGCTGGGGACCGGCCCGCGGGCGTCGGATTCGCGCAGGCCGACCGCGGTGCGGATCGCTTCGGCCATCCGCTGCGCGCCCTCGCCATGGGCGCCGGGGGCGATCACGGCGAACTCGTCGCCGCCGATCCGGGCCAGCGAGTCGGTCGAGCGCAGGATCGCCTGGGCGCGCCTGGTGGCCTCGCAGAGAACCGCGTCGCCGACTTGGTGGCCGTGCTCGTCGTTGACCCCCTTGAAGTCGTCGAGGTCGAGGACCAGCAGCGCCAGCGGGCTCTCGTCGAGCTCGCGGCGCCCGCGCGGCTTCGTCCGCGCCTCGAGCTCGCGGCGCAGGATCGCGTCGAAGACGCGGCGGTTGCCGACCCCGGTCAGGGGGTCGCGATTGGCGATGTCGCGCTGCCGTGCCTCGGCGGCGACCAGGCGGCGTTTGAGGCCGACCATCACCCAGGTCGCGGCGAGGAAGCTGGCGACGAGGGCCAGGTAGCGCGGCACGAAGGCGTTTTCGGTCGCGTGCGAGTCGTAGAGCAGCGGCGTCCCGGCGACCAGGATCAGCTCGATCGAGAGCGGCCAGGCCCAGCGCGAGGGGAAGAAGAAGGCGGCGTAGAGCAGGGAGCAGACGAGGAAGGGCTCGATGTAGCTGAGCGAGCCGCCGGTGAGGTAGAGGGCGAGGCCGACGACCGGGATCGTCATCACCATGCCGACGGCGAGCGCGTTCATCGAGGCGTGCTGCCAGGCGAGCACGCCGGTGGCGCTGCCGAGCCCGTAGAGGAAGACCAGCGCGCTCACCCCCAGGACCCAGGGCAGCCCCTCGTGGACGGCGCCCGGGAGGAAGGCGGCGGCGGCGCCGACCAGGGCGCCGACGATCCAGAGGAACCCGAGATGCGCCCCATCCGGGCGCGCTCGTCCGGCGCTTCGGCGAAGGGCTCGGGCTCCCGCCCTCTGTCAGTCAGATCGACCGCCATGTCGGAATTTGATCGGCCGTCCGGAGGAAATCCTTGACTACTGGACCCGCGTTGCGTGCTCAACCGACCTCGGAGTAGGCGGGCGCGCCGGCGCGGTCCTCCGCCCTCCGCCGGGGCGCCGTGCGGAGCGCCGGCCGGCGCCACGTCGCGCAGCACGAAGACCGCGATGCGCCACCGCGATCGCCGCCAGCCCGGCGCCGATCAGGTAGGCGACGTGGTAGCCGGAGGTCAGCGCCTGCGCGTTGGAGACGCCGTCGTCGAGCAGGCTCTGGGTGCGCTCGGTCGAGAGCGTCGCCAGCACCGCCAGGCCGATCGCCCCGCCCACCTGCATGCTGGTGTTGACCAGGCCCGAGGCGAGGCCGGAGTCCTCCGGCGTCGCCCCCGACATCGCCAGGGTCATGATCGCCGGGAAGGAGGAGCCCATGCCGACGCGCGATCAGCAGGAACGGCGGCAGCAGGTCGGTCAGGTAGTTGCCGTCGACCGGGGTGCGGGCGAACAGCAGCAGGGCGACGACGGTCAGGCAGACGCCGGGGATCAGCGTCTTGCGCGGCCCGAAGCGCATGATCAGCTTTTCCGAGAAGCCGAGGGACAGCGTCCCCATCACGATCGTCGTCGGCAGGAAGGCGAGGCCGACCTCGAGCGCGTCGTAGCCGAGCACCCGCTGCAGGTAGAGGGCGCCGAGGAAGAACATCCCGAACATGCCGGCGACGATCAGCGCCTGCAGCACGTTGGCGCCGGCGACGTTGCGCGAGCGGAACAGGCGCAGCGGCATCAGCGGGTTGGCGATCGTCGCCTGGCGGTGGATGAAGAGGGCGAGCAGGCCGGCCGAGACGGCGCTCAGCGCCAGCGTTTTGGCGTCGACCCAGCCCCACTCGGTGATCTGCAGGATCGTGAAGACGCCGATCATCAGCGAGAGCGTGATCATCGCCGCGCCGGGGAAGTCGGCGCCTTCGTGGAGGCCGATCCCGTCGCGGTTGGGGACCAGGCGCAGGGCGAGGAAGGCGACGAGGACGCCGATCGGCAGGTTGATGATGAAGATCCAGTGCCAGCTGATCGCCTCGGTGAGGACGCCGCCGGCGAGCAGCCCGATCGAGCCGCCGGCGGAGGCGACGAAGCCGAAGACGCCGATCGCTTTCGCCTGGTGCGCCGGCTCCGGGAACATCGTCACGATCATCCCCAGGATCACCGCCGAGGCCAAGCGCGCCGCCGATGCCCTGGACGAAGCGGGCGCCGATCAGCATCTCCTGGCTGACCGAGGCGGCGCAGACCAGCGAGGCGGCGGTGAAGACGGTGAGGCCGGCGAGGAAGACGCGGCGCTGGCCGACCAGGTCGCCGATCCGCCCGGCCAGCAGCAGCAGGCCGCCGAAGGGGATCATGTAGGCGTTGACCACCCAGGCCAGCTTGCTCTGGGAGAAGCCGAGGTCGTCCTGGATCGTCGGCAGGGCGACGTTGACGATCGTCGCGTCGAGGACGATCATCAGCATCCCCGCGCAGAGCACGTAGAGGGCGATCCAGCGGGTGCGGTCTTCGGTCTGTTCAGCGGTAGCGGTAGTCATGCAAGTAGAGACTCCTGGGCGGGCAAGAGACTCATCGCCCGCGTCGAAATTTTTCAATCCAGGTGGTCCGGCAGGCCGAAGCGCTCGAAAACCGACTGGACCCGGCTGGTGTCTGCCGCGTACTCCGGCCACCGAGAATAGCCATCCGGGCGTGTCGGCCGTTCTGACGACGAAGGCGGTGACCTCCTTGATCTTCTCGCCCGCCAAGGTGATCACGTCGAGGGAGAAGGGGATGTGAGTCCGCTCACCCTCGACCCAGGTGTAGGTGCCGACCGCGAGCTGGCCGTTGGCGCGTGCCGGGACGGTGGCGCCAGCGCCAATCGCCCGAGAGCGGGCCGCGGCGCAGGAAGACCTCGATCTCGGCCAGGCCGCCGTACCAGCTGGCCAGCGGCGGCATCGACCAGGCGGCGTCCTCGGCGGCCAGCATCGAGACCACGCGGCTGACGTCGCCGGTCCGCATCGCCTCCATGTATTCCTCGACGATCTCGCGCATGCGGGCGTCGCCGAGCGCGCGCAGCGTTGCCTGCTGGCTGCGCTCGGGCAGGCGCTCGTCGACCGTCTTGCGGGCGCGCTGCAGGGCGCTGTTGACCGACGGCACCGAGGTCTCCAGCGTCTCCCCCACCTCCTTGGCCGAGAAGCCGAGCACCTCGCGCAGGATCAGCACCGCCCGCTGGCGCGCCGGCAGCTCCTGCATCGCCGCGACGAAGGCGAGCTCGAGCGCCTCGCGCTGCTCGTAGCGGGCGTCGGGCGCGGCGCGGCCGTCCTCGACCTCCAGCGTCTCGTCCGGGTAGGGCTCGAGCCAGACCTGCTCGCCGACCGGGTTCCCCGGCGGCTGGTTGGGGTCGGCCGCGGGCCCGTACTCGAGCGGCAGCAGGCGCCGCTTGCGGCGGGCGACGATGTCGAGGCTGGCGTTGGTGGCGATCCGGTACAGCCAGGCGCGCAGCGAGGCGCGGCCGCCGAAGCCGTCGAGCCCGCGCCAGACCCGCAGCAGTGCCTCCTGCAGCGCGTCCTCGGCGTCGTGCAGGGAGCCGAGCATGCGGTAGCAGTGCGCGTGCAGCTCGCGCCGGTAGGGCTCGACCAGCCGCTCGAAGGCGCCCTCGTCGCCGCCGCGGGCGGCCGCGAGGAGGGCCGCGTCGGTCATCGCTCGGCGTCGCGGTCGGGCGGGGACGATGCGATGTCGAGCCGTCGCATCGCCCGAAGCTAGCAGCCGTGCCATCTAGCTAGATACCTAGCTAGATGGCGCTAGAATGGCGGCCATGACGCGAGTGGGCATGCACGCCGCGAAGACCAACCTCTCCCAGCTCGTGGAGCGGGCACTGGAGGGCGAGGAGATCGTCTTGACCCGGCGCGGGGAGCCGGCGGTGCGGCTGGTTCCCGCGCGGGCTGCCGCGGGCTTTGCCTCGCTCGCCGGCGTTTGGGGAGGCCGGGCGCGGATCGCCGACGACTTCGACGAGCTGCCCGACGAGCTCGCCGAGTCCCTCGGCATACGGCCTTGAGGCTGCTCCTCGACACCCACCTGGTGCTGTGGTGGATGAACGGGGAAGCGAGCCGGATCAGCAAGAAGGCGCTGGCCGCGCTCGGCTCCGAGGGCATCTCCCCGATCGTCAGCGCCGTGACCCTCTGGGAGGTCGCGATCAAGCGCGGGCTCGGCAAGCTCGAGGGGCCGGACGACCTCTGCCCCAGCTGGAGCGCGCGGGCGTAGCGCTGCTCCCGATAGGCGCCCGCCATGCGGACCTCGTCGGCTCGCTGCCGCTTCACCATCGCGATCCCTTCGACCGCCTGCTGGTCGCGCAGGCGACCCTGGAGGGCCTGCCGCTCGTTTCCAGCGATGCGGTGCTGCGCCGCTACGACATCGAGGTCGTCTGGTAATCGCGGTCGCCAGGCATCGCAGGCGTCCGGGCTAGTCTGCAGCGATGAAGGCAGTGGTCCTGAACGAGTACGGAGCGCCGGAGGTGCTGGCGCTCGAGGAGGTGGCGAAGCCCGAGCCGATCCCGACCGAGGTGCAGGTCCGGGTCCACGCCGCCGGGGTCAACCCGGTCGACTTCAAGACCCGCGCCGGCAAGGGCATGGCCGGGCTGTTGGGCGAGCCGCCGGTCCGGCTCGGCTGGGACGTCTCCGGCGTGGTCAGCGCGGTATCGGCGTGGGCGTCACCCGCTTCCAGGTCGGCGAGGAGGTCTTCGGGATGCCCTGGTTCCCGCGCCAGGCCGGCGCCTACGCCGAGTACGTGACCGCGCCCTCGCGGCACTTCGCGACAAAGCCGCACGCGCTCTCCCACGAGGAAGCGGCGGCGCTGCCGCTGGCCGGGCTCACCGCCTGGCAGATCGTCGTCGACACGATCGCGCTCGAGGCGGGCGCCGACATCCTCATCCACGGCGCCGCCGGGGGCGTCGGCCACCTCGCCGTGCAGATCGCCAGGGCGCGCGGCGCCAACGTGATCGGCACCGCCCGGGCCGAGCAGGCCGAGTGGCTGCGCGAGCTCGGCGCCGCACAGACGATCGACTACAGGAGCGAGCGCTTCGAGGACCTGGTCGCCGACCTCGACGCGGTGATCGACTTCACCGGCACCTACGGCGAGCGCTCGCTGCCGGTGCTGCGGCCGGGCGGGATCCTCGTCTCGGTCCCCAGCGGCGTGTCACAGGAGCTGCTCGACCTCGCCGCCCGCGGCGACCGCCGCGCCACCGGCTTCCTGGTCGAGCCCGACCCGGTCGGCCTCGCCGGCCTCTGCCACCTGGTCGAGGACGGCCGGCTGCAGGTCAAGGTCGACCGCGTCTTCGACCTCGAGCAGGCGGCCGAAGCGCACCGCCTCGCCGAAGCCGGCCACGGCGGCGGCAAGATCGTCCTCCGGGTTCCCTGAGAGGGGGGTCGCTTCAGCGGCCGCGGCGGCCGAAGCTGTGGCCGGCGGGGGCGACGGCGCGCAGCTCGGCGACGGCGCGCTCGCGGGCGCGGCGGGGGCTGGGTTCGGGCGCGGCGCCGGGAAGGCCCGGCCAGCCGATGGGTGCGCGGGGCCCGGTGTCCGCGCCGGCCGCGCCTCACCGCGCTCGAGCGGCTCGACCCTCTCGACGAGGACGTTGACGACGCCTTCGCGGCGCTCGAGGCGGCCGCGGGCGCGGACCATCACGGCGGCGCGGACCGTGGCGCGGTGGCGCTCGTAGACGCGCTTGGGGACGATCACGTTGACGATCCCGCCCTCGTCTTCGAGGGTCATGAAGACGATCCCCTTGGCGGTCGGCGGGCGCTGGCGGGCGACGACCATGCCGGCGACCTCGACCGTGCTGCCGTCCTCAGCCCGCTCCAGCTCGCCGCTGCCCAGCAGCGCCGGGTCGAGGCCTGGGCGCATCAGCTCCATCGGGTGCCGGCCGAAGGCGATCCCGGTCGAGCGGTAGTCGGCGATCAGCTTGCCCCAGTCCCCGAGCGGGTCCAGCGGCGGCGGCTGCGGCGGCTCCAGCGGCAGTGCCAGCTGGGTGCGGCGGGCGCCGCCGCGACCGTTGGCGCTGACACCTACGCTCCAGAGCGCCTCGCGCCGCTCGCCGTCGCCGTTCCCGGCCGGGACCCCGTCCAGCGCCCCCGCCCAGGCCAGCCGCTCGAGACTGGGGACACCGGCCCCCGAGCGCGAGGCCAGGTCCGCGATCCCCCCGTAGGCGCCGCCGCGCTCCCGCTCCGCCACCAGCATCTCCATCTCCTCCCGCCGCACCCCCTTCACGTACCCCAGCCCGATCCGCACGATCAACCCGGGAGCGGTTTCGACGTGGCAGTGGACGCGGCTGCGGTTGACGTCGGGTGGGGCGATGCGCGACGGCGCGGCGGCGGGCCTCCTGGACCAGGGCGTCGGGAGGGTAGAAGCCCATCGGCTGCTCGTTGAGCAGGGCACAGAGGAACTCCTCGGCGCGGTGGACCCGCAGCCAGGCCGACTGGTAGGCGAGCAGGCCGAAGGCGGCCGAGTGCGCCTTCGGGAAGCCGAAGCCGGCGAAGCCCTGGATCTGCTCCCAGACGCTTTCGGCCGTCTCCAGCGGAACCCGCTTCGCCCCGACGGCGCCGACGAGGAAGCGATCGCGGTGCTCGTCGATCGCCTGCTGGGAGCGCTTGCGACTCATCGCCCGTCGCAGCTTCTCGGCTTCGGCATGGTTGAAGTCGGCGAGGTCGATCGCCACCTCCAGCACCTGCTCCTGGTAGACGATCGTCCCCAGCGTCTCCTTCAGCGCCCGCTCCAGCGACTCGTGCTCGTAGGGGACCTCGTACTCGCAACCTTCGGCTTCGCACTGCCGCTGCCGCTTGCGGCGCTCTATATAAGGGTGGACGGCGCCGCCCTGGATCGGGCCCGGCCGCACCAGCGCCACCTGCACGGTGAGGTCGTCGAGGTTCTGCGGCCGCGTGCGCGGCAGCATCTGCATCTGCGCCCGGCTCTCGATCTGGAAGACGCCGGTGGTCTCGGCGGCGCGGATCGACTCGTAGGTCTCGGCGTCGTCGAGGTCCAGCCGGGAGAGGTCGAGTTCCTCCCCCCGCGTGGTCGCGACTTCGTCGACGCAGCGCTCGACCGCGGAGAGCATCCCCAGCCCCAGCAGGTCGATCTTCAGCAGGCCCGCGTCCGAGCAGGAGTCCTTGTCCCACTGCACGATCTGGCGCCCCGCCATCGCCGCCGGCACGATCGGGCAGACGTCGACGAGCGGCTCGGTCGAGATCACCATCCCGCCCGAGTGCTGGGAGGCGTTGCGGGGCAGGCCCATGGCATCGCCGCTGAGCCAGAGCAGCGCCTTCCAGCGGGGCGCCGCGGCGCGCTCGGCGCCGATCGCGGCGATTACGTCCTGCTCCATCTCGCCCGCCGACTCGTGGAAGCCGGTCGTCTTCGCCACCCTCTCGATCTCCCGCGGCGGCAGCCCCAGGGCCTTGCCGAGGTCGCGGACGACCCCGCGCGGGCGGTAGGTCGGGAAGGCGGCGACCAGAGCCGAGCGGTCGGCGCCGTAGGCCTCGTGCACGCGGGGAATCAGGACCTCGCGGATGTCGCGGGGGAAGTCGAGGTCGATGTCCGGCAGCGTCTGCGATTCCTCGTTGAGGAAGCGGCCGGAGAAGAGCTTCTTCTCGACCGGGTCGATGTGGGAGAGGCCGGTCAGGTAACAGACGATCGAGCTGACGCTGGAGCCGCGCCCGCGCCCAGGCGGCAGCACCGCCCGCGGCGAGGCCCGCCCGCGCACCTCGACCGCGACCTCGCGAGCCAGCTCCAGCAGCTGGTGGTGGAGGAGGAAGAAACCGGAGAGACTGAGAACGCGGATCGTCGTCAGCTCCTGCTCGAGGCGACGCTTGGCAGCGGCGTGGCTGGCCCGACCGCCATAGCTCGCGTCGAGGCGCTGCTCGCAGAGCTCCTTCAGCTCGTGGTCGGCGGCGTGATCGCCCTGGCGCGGGTGCCGGTAGCCGAGGTCCCTGGTCAGGTCGAACTCGAGCCGCTCGGCCAGGCGCACGGTCTCGGCCACCGCCCGCGGGTGCTCGGCGAAGCGGGCGGCCATCTCCCAGGGCGAGATCAGAGCCGAGCTGCGGTTGCCGCGCCGGCGCGGCTCGGACTCCTCCAGCGTCTGCCCCAGCCCGATCGCGACGAAGGCGTCCTGCAGCCGGGCCCGGCGCAGGCTGTGGGAGTGGACGTTGCCGGTCGCCACGCAGGGGACGCCGAGCCGGGAGGCGACCTGCGCCAGCCAGCGGTTGCGGGCGCGGTCGTGGCGCCAGTAGGGCCGCTGCAGCTCGACCCGGAAGCGCTCGCGGCCGAAGGCGGCGAGTAGGCGCCGGCCGAGCCGCTCGCCGCGGGCGGTGTCGCGCCGCTCCCAGGCCCCCGCCAGCGCCCCGTCGCGGGCGCAGCCGGAGAGGCAGACCAGCCCCTCGGCGTGCTCCTCCACCTGCTCCAGCGTCGCCCACGGCTGCCCGGCACTGCGTCCCGGGTTATCGCGGGTATGCGAGTGGGCAGCCGTCAGCAACCTGCACAGATTGCGGTACCCACTGGCGTTCTCGACCAAGAGGGTGATGTGTGCGCAGCTGCCCGGGGGTGGCACGGGGGGAGGGGCCGAGAACGGACGCCCTCGCCCGCCCGCAGGCCCCTCCCCCCGTGACAGGACCCGCGGGCCTAACGCCACCGTCAACTCCGTGCCGGTGATCGCCCGTACCGCACTCCCCTTGCAGGACTCGGCGAACTCGCGCGAGCCCCAGATCCCGTCGTGGTCGGTGAGGGCGAGGGCCGGGTAGCCGAGCTCCGCGGCCGCCGCGGCCAGCTCCGCCGGGGTCGAGGCGCCGTCGAGGAAGGAGAAGGCCGAGTGCGCGTGCAGCTCTATATAAGGAGCGGCGGGGGGCATCAGGCGCGCTGCCGGTACCAGCGCCCGCTGAGGGCGCAGCGAAAGACGACGGTGGAGCGGCCGCTGGCCAGCGCCAGCTCGAAGTACTCGCGGCACAGGCGCTCCGGGACCCACCAGCGATCATCGACCTCCCACCGCTCGCGAACCGCGGCGACGACAGACCCCGCAACCTCGACCGGCAGACCCTTCTCGGCCCGCACCGCCACCGGCTCGGGCGCGTAGAGACGCCGCGGCCCTGGGCTCATCGTGCCACCGCCTACAGCTCCGGGAAGGGAGTGAGCAGCGCCCAGCGCTCGGGCACGCGCGAGGCGGAGTCGACCGGGAGGATCTTCAGCAGCGCCTCGGCCCCCTGGGCGGCGCGGACCTCGCGCACCGCCGCTCCGAGCAGGCGCCGGCGTGGCTCCTCGCCGCCGACCGCGAGCTCGGCCTGGTCGGCGGCCGCCGGGCCCAGCGCCAGCGCCCGCAGCCGCAGCGCCAGCGCCGGGCCCGGCAGGCTCTGCAGCCGCGGCGCCAGCAGCGAGCGCAGGGTGCGGGCCGAGGCGGTCGGCCGGCCCAGCCCCTGCTCGACGCTCCAGCTGCCGCCGGCGCTGAGCAGCGCCCCCAGCCGCAGCCCGAGCAGGGTGCGGCCGCGGCGCTGGGGCACCGCCAGCAGGCGGTCGATCAGCAGCTCCAGGGCGCGCTCGAGCTGACTGCCGGCGGTGCCCTCCGGCAGCTCGATCCGCACCGCCAGCTCCTCGTGCGGCGGGCGCGGGCGCAGCGGCTCGTCCTCGCCCCGGGCGAGACGGCGGGCGCGCAGGCCGAGCGGCCCGAAGCGGTCGGCGACGCGGTCCGCGGAGATCCGCGAAAGCGCCTGCAGCGTCCCGATCCCCAGCCGCTGCAGGGTGACGACCAGCTCCTCGGCCTCGCGGCCCGGCGCCTCGAGGCGCAGCGGCAGGATCGCGACCGAGATCGGCGCGAGGAAGACGTGCAGCCGCTCCTCCGGCACCGCGGCGCCCTTCCAGGCCGCGGCGAAGGCAGCGAAGCGGTTGGGCGCGGTCCCGACCCGGATCGCGCCGCCGTCAGCGCCGACTCCCAGCGCCCCCCGCACCGCCGCGAGCACCCCGGCGCTGTCGCCGCCATGGATGCCCCGCAATCCGTCGACCGCGAAGAAGGCCTCCCCCACTCGCTCCGACTCGACTGTGGCGCCAAGCCCCTCCAGCCGCCGCACCATCGCCTCGGTCGCCTCGGCCGCAGCGACCGGATCGGGAAGAACATGGCGCCCGGGCCGCAGCCCCCCGGAGTGGCCCGGGCGCGTAGGAGACGCCAAACGACTGTCGATGACGCAGGCGATCTCCATACGAACGTATGTTCGTGTATTGATCGCCGGAATTCAAGGGGCAATTCAACGGCTGGCGCGCGGAGCGGCGTGGCGCTTCTGCTTCTTGCCCTTCGGGCACTTCGCCTGCAGCACCGGCTTGGCCTCCAAGGCCTTGCCGTTGTGAGCGGCAAGCTTGGCGATTGCCACATTCTTGGTTTTGCAGAGGTTGGTGGAGTTCTCCAGCAACCCTTTCTTGCCGCCCTGCATGCTCAGTACCACTTTGGTGATCGGGGCATCGGGAACGAAGTCGAAGGTGTTGCGGATACCGCCGTTGACGGAGTCGATGCGCCCGATCGCGTTGAAGTCGATTAAGCCGTGCATGGCCAGGACCAGGTCGGGCAGCGGATGGGGGGATGAGCGCAGGAAGACCGGCCCTTCCAGGGGTTCGTCGAGGAGCGGCGACCACGCTCTGGCGTGGCCATAGACCGCTCCCGCTGGGCACTGAGCGCCGTTGCCGGCACCGGCGTTGAACTGCGCCCTGGTGCAGACGGTGCGGATATGGCTTTGATCGAGGAACTCCGAATGCGGCAGCTGGACGGAGATCCTCTTCGCGTTGGCGTCGCCGGCCCGGGGTCGCAGTACCGCCCGCAGGGCGGGGTTCTGGGCCCGGCGGGTGCCGCCCCTGAGACTCAGCTCCAGCTTGGGCTTGAAGCCGAGGTTGGCGCAGTCGGCCGCCTGGAACGGCGAGGTGACGGTAACCGGCTGATCGTCGGCCGCGGAGGAGAAGTCGAGTCCCGAGCCCAGCACGGTCGATGCGGTCGAGGTCCTTTCGCAGCTGGTCGGGTTGAGTGCAAATTCGGGCCTGTCGACGTAGACGCGGATGTCGCGGGCGTGGACGACGATGCCCTGGATGATGTGGGGGATCGGGTCCGAGCCGGTCGCATCGACGAAGACTTCGGCGGTCTCGGGATTGATCTTCAGCGCCTCCCTGACGACCACCGTGCCGAGATCGAACGGTCCGACCTTGGCGGCCGTGATCGCGACAATCGAGAGAGCCGAGCCGTGGTAGGGACCGGCAAGGTAGACCTTGCCCGGGACGTAAGTCAGCACCGAGCCGACGCCGGCGCCGACCAGGGTCCGTCCAACCTGGCTGGCCATCGGGCAAGAGGGACTGCTGAGCTCTTCCTGCCCGCCGGTGGGACCGGTGCGGGACTTCGCCGCCGCAATTGCGGCATCGGAGCAGAAGGGGATCCCGGCCAGCTTGCCGCTGATCCCCGGCGGCAGCTTGATCGAGAAGTTCGTGAACTCCTGTTCGCCATCTTTGCGCGTCAAGCGCACGTTGAATGGCGAATAGCTACCGGCGGCGTTGTTGATCATGCCGGCGTCGAGACCCGGCTTGAAGGGCGGAAGCCCACCGGAGGGACAGGCGCCACCGTCGACGCCGCGTTCGATCGTGAAGGGACTCATACGCGGCACGATTTCCTCTGGAGCGGGATTGTCCGGGCGGGTGGCCGACCACGGGATGAAGCGGGTTTCCACGCGATAGGTGCCGCAGGCGGGCGGGGTTACCAGCGGAGCTCGCCCCCCCTCGCGGAAATGCAGCTTGAAGCTGGAAATGGGGACCTGAGGCACGTTGTCAAAGGTGGTGGTGAGCTGGCCCGTCACCGGGTTCGCCTGCACCTTGCCGGCCTGTTTTATGAGAATCCCCCGGTCGGGGATCCTGGCGACCATGTAGAGGCCGATGAGTGAGTCGAAGGGGTTGTCGTGGGGCGTCGCGACGTAGAGGGAGCCATGGGCTTCTTCTTCCAGCAGCGGCGTCGCGATCTGGACTTCTCCGACCTTGGATGCGTCCGGGCATCCCGCTCCGGGTGCAGAGCTTGCCGTCTCCCTCGCGTATTCGGCCGGACTGCATCCGACCAGCCCTTCTCCGTTCGAAGGGTTGAGGGTCATTCCCTGCGGAAGGACGACTTCGACCTTCTTCGCCTGACCTTCGGCGATCGCTTTTTTCGCTTCGCCTCCACCGGTCGCGTTCTCGTTGAGCAGGCCTGAGTTGGGCATGGTGAGCTGGAAGTCGAAGCCACTGGGATTGCCGGCGAGCTTGCTGGTCGGGGACGACGAAACGGTGGGGTCGAACGGGACCTGATTGCACCCGCTCAAGCGATCGCTCGTCGACGAAGAAGTGGCCACCACGCTCCCCAGCGGCACATTCCACGGTTCCATTTCGACGTGGAAGTCCAACGGCGTCGTACAGGAGACGGGCTGGCGGAGGAAAGCGTTTTCGTCCAGATTGGGAGGGCGCACGCAGGGGCCCACGGGCAGGAAGTAGGCGCAGCGCCATCCCCTCGAGCTGTCGTGCCTGGAATCGCTGGGGTTCCCCCAAAGCGTCACGGTGCTCGAGAGGAATTCGGCCGCCTGGCTCGCGTTACGCACCAGCGCTTCGATGCGGTATTGGTTGTCAGGGTCAACCGCGGTGTCGATCACCACCGGGGTTCCCACGACCATGAAGCCAAAGCGCGCTGGCTCCCCATGCGCAGGCGGCAGATTGAACACGGGCACTGCCAGTCGCACCAGTCCGAAGTGGGATTTTTCGATGATCGTCACGGCGGAGATGCCAACCGCGCTGCTGTCTGGACAAAGGTTGATCGCTTCGAACGAGGTCAGGAAGGTGTCCATCGCGCACTGGGGCATGCCTTTGGTGTTGCCAACCAGTCCAGCGGGAAGCGGGAAGCGGAGATTTCGCGGCAGCGCCGGTTGCTCGATGCTCGCGGTCCTCCGCGGGCCAGGGCTTAGGCGCCCGGCGTTGAGCTGAACCGTCGTAGTCAGCTGGAAGGGGTGGCTCCCGGCGTGGGTCGCTGGTTCGCCGCCCTCTTCTTCGGCCTTGGCCGAGAACCGCTCGATGCCGAAGCGCGTCGGCTCGGGGCTGATGTGGATGTCCTGGAGAGTGGATGCGGTGGCGGCGTTGCCGCCCGACACCGTCACTTTGCCGGGCGCCCCCTGCACCGGTGGCTGCCCGGTGAGACTGGCGAAGATTTCTACTTCGATCGATTCGTAGGAAGGAAGCTCGCCTTCGAAGATGCAGGAGACTGCGCCGGCCGGCGCAACTTCGCAATCGACCGGCCCAGCGCTGTCCTGGGCGCCCGCGAACGCCTCCACGCCCGTGGCTTCGACCCCCGCCGGCAGCTCGTCGACGATCGTCACCGGGCTCGAAGTGGCTTTCACCGGAGCGTCTCCGAGATTGGTGATCGTGAGGACCAGATGCCCGCTACCGCCCGATTGCAGAACCTTCTCTTTGGCTTCCCCGACAAGGATTTCCACCGGGGCGACAGCCTTCCCAGCGTCGTCGCCGATCCAGGTGACAATCAGCGGCGCAGTACCGCCAGGGCCTCCGGTCACTTCCACATTGCCGGCGCCGTAAACCCCCTCCAGAGTCGCCTGCAGATTGGCAGCCGTCGCTTCGGCGAATGGCGGGTTGAAGCCGCCGATGGCATTGCCTTCCACGCCCACGATGAACGCTGAGGTGGGCGCCTTGATTTCCTGGATCTGACTCTGCGGCTCCCAAAGATTCGTCGGCCGACTGCCGGTGAGCACCTGCCACCAGGGACGGGGCGCGGCGGAGGCAGGGCTGGCGGGTAGCACGCAAACTCCGAGGACGAGGACAGCGAACAGGGCCAGGGCCAGCTGTTTCAGGCGCAGTGACATGCCAGGGGTCTCCTTGATCCGGATGTGATTGAGACGCTTGCGCTCGTTGCCGTGTGACTTCATCGGCGGACCCTCCCGCTATTGCCGCCTCGCTGCTGGTGCTTCTTTGGCTTGCGCTTGACGCATACCGACTCCCCGCGTCGCCGGACCCGGTGCTCGCTCTTGCGACAGTTCGGACTTCTCTGCTTGAGGTTGCCCGGCCCCTTGAATGCGGCGCTCGCGGGAGTGGGATCGTTCGGCGCCACCGGAGGCGGCTGACAGGCTTCCCCGAGGCATTCGGCCCTGCGCGGAAGAACCGCGGGGATGCCGTTCACCCGGGCGTCGTAGACATCGAGCTCTGAGTCTTCGTCGGGTGCGTTGAGTCTCGCCGGCGTAAGGAAGAAGACATCGTCTCCAGTTTCACTGGCATCCAGAAAGCCCGCTTCTGCTTCCCCGGTGCCTGAAGACAGAAGCGACACGCAGCCACCCGCCGTCTTGGACGTCGCCGCATCGCTGGAGGATCCGTCGCAATTGCCGGCGCCGACTGGCTCGTACTGGTAGATGTCCCACTGGCCGTTTGAGTCGGCCGACACCAGTGAATCGATCGCGTTGAAGAAGACACGGCCATTGTCGAGTACGGCCCGGGGCGTATAGAGCGAGACGCCCGCGACCTCGAAGGTGGTCGGCTCTGGAAGGATCGCCGCAACCCGCTCTCCTTCCCACTGGGAGCGCGGATCGACGAGGCGAAGCGAGTGGGTGACCAATTCCCCATCAGGTGCGGCTCCAGTTGGATTGCAGGAGAGACAGTCCAGCCGCTCACTATCAGCGTCATACCGGAACACCTGCTCAATGGGCTCACCACTCTCGGCATCGAGATTATCCTTGCCGGTAAGGCTGCGCAGCGACATGAAGGAGAGGTACCGTCCGCTGGGAGAAGCTATGGCGCTGAGATGGTACGTAACTCCCTGCACGCCCCAGTCGTTCTGATCTTGCTCGGAGAGGGTGGCGATGAACCGTACGCCCTGTCCTTGCCGCCATAGATAGAGATTTGGTTTGGCGGCAACGGCGGTTTGGCCAGCTTCGTTGGCGGCGGCGTCGAGCACGCCCTTCGCCACGAAGTAGATCCTGGTGCCTTCATCGCCGAGGCCAGACGCGATGCCCAGTACTTCCGTGTCTTCTCCGGAGCCTCCCATCGGAGCGCTGATATCGACCAGACTGCTGCAGCCGGCCGGTGGAGAAGCCGCTGGGATTTCGCAGCGGTATAGGTCTACTCCGTTTGAACTGGCGTCATTGGTCAGGCGCTGTGAGTCGGTGAAGAAGGCTGCGGTTCCGTCGGTGTTTGCACCTTGGAAGATCGGGCTTGGGGTTCCCGTCCCCGTGACGCCCGGCTGGACGACGTCGAGTCGCACGGTTTCCGGGTCTTTCATGCTTCGCAGATAGAGAGCGGAGGGCCCACCTGCGCTCCAGAAGACACGCGAACCGTCGTCCGAAACCGCGTGGCGGACGCTGCCCTCGGCTGATCCGAGGATCCGGGTGTCGACCATCGTCCCGCCTTCAGCGCCGGGCAGCACACTGACGCGCTGCAGCTGTCCGGCTGCCCATAGGTAAAGGCTCCTGGCGGGGGCTGGAGGAGCCTCCGGGACGAGCGGCACTTCGGAGCTGAGAACGACATGACTGAGATCCTCGCTGGCTCCCTCCACACCCACAGCCCCGATCGGGCTGGCTGGGTCGCCCCCAAATTGAGTGTCGGGAGGAAAGACATTGGAGTCAGTGACCAGCGGCGTATAAGCAGGCGACGCGGTGTTTTCACGCAGGTACGGGGTCTTTTCGGACGCGTCCGCCGAAAGCGGGTTACTGGTACGCGGTTCCACCAGCGCCAACGTGAGGTCAGGGCCGAAAAGCTTGTACTCGCCCTCCCGTCCAACCGGAAGTTCGGTCACCCGGTCATGAGGAAGGGTGATGTCCTTCGAGCGCCAGCCGTCACCCGCTCGACGGGACAGGACGGTCGATGCTTCAACAGCACGGCTCCCTTCCGGATCGATTTCAATCGATCCCCGGCTGGGGTAGGTGAGCCCGTCGCCATCGGCTGCTGCTTGAACCTGGGCGTTCAGGGAGCTGTCCAGCAAAGCTCCATGCTTTTCGGGCGGCGAGACCATCTCCCAGGCCCGGGAATCGCTCAGCTGGAAACCGAGGCCGCGCGGCTGGGTGATGAAGATGTGATCCTCTTCGTTCGCCAGATTGTCACCGACTTCATTTTTGGCGACGACGCGATAGTGATAGATCGTATTGGCCTGAAGACCCGCGAGACTCTGCGCAACACCGATGACCTTGTGGCCACCACCGATGTCCACGGGGGTTGCCGGAGCGCTCATGCAGATGCTTACCGCGCAATCCTCGAGCCCATATTCAAAGTAGTAGGTGGTCGCCGCGCTGCCCGGATTTATCGATGCACGCAGGATGGCCGAGTCGCCGGTCACGTCCATACTCGAAGTCGCTTCGATCCTGGGTTCTCCTTCGTAGACTTCCTCCCAAAAGATCTCAACCTGCGAGAGCCCGCTTTCGGGGACGTTCGAGACGAACACCCGCTTTTCGTCACCGCTGATTGCGATGCCCTCCGAGGAGACCAGCGCCCCTTCCTCTCCCGTCCTGGCGAAGGTGGCGATGAGATTGCCGTTTTCGTCGTACCAGACGATGCCCGGCTGGAGGAAACTCCGGTCTACGTAGACGTCGTTAGTCGCCGGGTCCACCGCAACAGTCCTGGACGGAGCAGGATCGAGCGGCTGTGCAGCGGCGGCGTAGGCCGTCGTCGACGTGACCGGAAATTCCGTAGGCGAGAACTTGAGGACGGTGGCAGACCAGCGGTTGACATAGACGGCTCCGTTGCCATCCACCGCGATATTGCCTGCTTCCGGCGCGGAGAACTGGGTGATCGATTCTCCGGCATGGCCGAAGATCTCGACGCCGCTGGCGTAGTCGGCTGCGTAGATATCGCCGTTGGCATCGACAGCAACGCCGAGGAGTTCCCCGAACCCGCCTATCGAGTTCGTTCCGGATCCCGGTCCCGCCGTAAATTCAGCGGCTTCTCCGTTCGCGTGGAATGCCTTGATCGAGTTTTCGCTGGTCACATAGATGTCATGGCTCACCGGGTCGACCGCCACCTGGGAGCATCCGGGACAGGAGAACAGCGAGAGACCATTGATTTCATTGCCGGAGACATTGGAACCGGAACCGCTGAAGTCGACAGGGTGGCCTTCGGTGTCGAACTTGCGCAACGACCCGGCGGAATGGTCGATCACATAGACGAGATGAGCCTGCTGATCGATGGCGATCGGCCCCGCTTGACCGAACCCCGTCGACGCAGTGCCGTCTGGACCGAAGCTCGAGAAGTACGGTGGTGGTTCAGCCGCAAATGCCGACGACGCACCCAACAGTGCCAGCACCAAGCACCCCGCCAGCGTGGCCGCGACTTGGATCGAGCGATCCCTGCGAACTCGCATTCCGATTCCCCTCCTTCGCCAGCACCCGACCCTGGCTCCCATGGACTCTCCCAAGGCCGCTGCCTCCGATTGGAGGTTAGGCCGTTCCCAGATAAGGACTTTATCGTACCCGACTCTATTTTGCAATTGTCGTGGCGCGAGGCGGCAGTCGCCGCCTCGCGCCAACTCCTCAAGAGACTCCGAGTCTCAGAGCCATTTAGAGGGCGGACCTAGGGGCATGTCATCTGCACGTTTTCGGAGAACGTGATGGTGCCTTCGCCATCTTGAGAAGCTGTCCTCACGGTGCCGTTTTCTTTGGAGTCCAGGTCGAATTTCGTCCCGGCTGTTGTGATCTGCATCCATTTCTGCACGCCGGTCGCCGACGAATCGAAGTTCAGCGTTGCGGTTTTTTGCGCCGCTGCGCCGCAGGCCGGAGCCGAGATGTCTCCCATGATGCCGTTGCCTGTCACTTCAACGCTGACGAGGCCGAACCCACAGGTGAAGCTCGCGAAATGCGTGCCGTTCGGTGTGATCAGGATGCCCGGTGTTCCTTTTTCGAATCCCGCCGCTTTTGTCGCCTCGAGCATGACGTTGTGGAACGTCAGGTCTGTGGTTTTGATCGTTCCGGAGGCCTGGCCGGACGTAGTGCAGGCGGTGCCGATGGCACTCTCTTTGCAGCCGGTGAAGGTGAGTGTCAGTTCTTCACCTGTCGTTTTGGTCGTGTATTTGCCGCTGCCGGTGCTGCCGGTACAGGTGACTTTCGTAGCCGACCCCTGCTGTGTCAGGGTCGTCACCGTGCCTGCTTTGTTGACCGCGGTAAAGGCCTGCGGGAGTTTGGCGTCGAGTTCCCATTCGCCCGCCGACGCTATCGCCGGCAACGCGAACATCGCGGCGCTGACAACGGTGAGTGCGAGCAGAATTGCCTTGTGCTTCATGCTTTACCTTTCGTATTGCTCCCGCCGGGACGACCCCTGCTAGGTGAGCTGTCTCGGAAGGAGTTGTTTGCCGGGCTCGGCAGATCGTTCGGGTCTGTCGAGCCCGTCTTGACGCCGTAATGACTACCTCACCGACCTGCATACAGTCAAGGACTCTTGCCTATTTGCTCCAAGTAGGGTCGGATCGTCTTTGCGGCTGAGGCTTTTTCCCCTGTAAACGAAAGGAGTACAAAGATCCACGGTGTTCGGTTTGGCGCCCGCGGCCCGACGATCCACACGATGTTGGAGGTCGCCGCACAGCCGCTCCTCCGACCGCCGAAGCCATCCACCTGTGAAGGCGACAGACAGCGTTAATCGTGCGCCCTAGGGCAGGCGATTACAAACTTTGTATCCGTACTCTTCAGCCCGCCGATTGGCCGATTGAAAAGGCGCTTCCCCAGGGTTCAGCGCTAAAGCCGGTTCTTCTTCCAGCTGTCCCAATGCCGCTTCCATTTCATCCAGCAGGGAGTCGGCCTCCTGCTCGTCCGCGGCGGGCGGAGTGAGGGACCTGATTTCTTCCATACCCGCCCTGTCGGGAGGCAGCGCAGCGATGATCGCCGCTTCCTGGCCCGAGGGGCTCTTCTGAGCCTCCGGATGCTTTTTCACATAGCCCGCGAGAAGAATCTGCTGCGCTTCATCCGCCCTGCTGCAGATTCCGTCGGCCTGCTTGATGTATTGCGCCTTCGTCAGCGCTCGCACAGTGCCGTCGCCGCCCCCTCCACCGCAGCCAGAAAGCATCAGTGCGAGAAGGCCGGTGGCGAGGGAGAATCCCAGGAATCGAAGCAGACTGGTATTACTAAACATTAAACAATCGTAGTACATTCAAAAATAACGCCGTGTCTAGCGTGTGAAGAGCGCAGCCTGTGCCTGGCGTCCGCAGAGATCGAGAACCGGCTACGTCCAGCCGGGACACACTCATAGTTCCAACCACCAAATCGAAACGTGAAACCACAACAGCTAAGCCCGCCGCTAGCCTGGTTCGTAACGGGATGAGGAGAACGCTGCCCACAGCCATGCTCGCCGCCGGCGTGATCGTCCTGATCGCCTGCGCCAGCGCCTATGCGCTGAAGAGCAGCATCGGCACGACGCGGGTCAGCGCCACCGCGACCATCTGCCCACGGGTGCTGCCGGCCCAGGGCGGGAAACCGGTCAGCATCTCCAGCGTGACCAGGATCGGGACCAGCAACGGCTCGCAGCCGCCGACGCTGAAACAGCTGGTCTTCTCCTTCGACAAGCACGGCTTCCTCGACACCAAGGGGCTGGCGACCTGCACCCTGGCCAAGCTCGCCGACACCACCCCGGAGCTGGCCCGCAAGCGCTGCGCCGGGGCGATCGTCGGCGAAGGCGTCGGCAAGGCGGACGTGCGCCTGCCCGGCCAGGCACCGGTCAGCATCAGCACTCCCCTCACCTTCTTCAACGCGCCCCCTCAGGGCGGCATGCCGAGCCTGATCGCCCACGCCTACGAGACGATCCCGGCGCCGAAGACGCTGCTGGTGCCGATCGCGATCGAACGGATCCAGCACGGCCGCTACGGCTTCCAGGTGAAGATCGAGCTGCCCGAAATCGCCGGCGGGTACGGCGCCGCCACGCTGGCCGAAGCGACCATCGGCAAGACCTGGAAACGCGGCGGCAAGACGGTCGGCTTCGCGAACGCCTACTGCACGGGTGGGCGCCTGCAGGTCTACGGCACCCTCACCTTCACCGACGGCAGCTACTTCCCGGGCACCCTGACCTCGCCATGCCACGTGGCGGGTTGATCAGGGCCGTCGCTCTCTGCTGCACCCTGGCGCTGCTCTTCGCCGCCGGCGCCGCCGGCGAAGGGGCGCTGGTGATCGTCAACGACATCGTCCTCCGCGCCGACGGCGGCTTCCAGCCCCGCGCCCTGCCGCGCCGCCAGTTCGCCCCGATCGACTTCCAGGGCCACTTCAACATCACCGCCAAAGGCGGCGGCAAGCCGGTGGCGCTCGAATAGGCCGTGATCGACTTCGACCGCGACGGCCGCCTCAACGCCGGCGGCCTCCCGGTCTGCCCAGCCGGAACGGGTGGCGCAGGCCGGCACGGCGGAAGCACGGCAGGCCTGCGCCGGCGCGATCGTCGGCAGCGGCCGGATCGAAGCGCTGATCGACCTCGCAGCCGGCACGGTGGCGGCGAGCTCGCCCCTGACCATCTTCAACGGGCCGCGCCCAGGCCGGCAACCCGACCGTCGTCCTCCATGCCCAGATCACCGTTCCGGCCACCCAGACCTTTGCGATCCTCGTTCCGATCGAACGCCGTCCCGGCGCCTTTCGCTACCGCGCCACACTCGCCCTGCCGCCGATCGCCGCGCGGGCTCGGCGCCCTCACCCACGTCAACGTCAAGGTCGGCCGCCGCTTCAGCGTCGACGGGCGGCGCCGCAGCTACGTCGCCGCCCGCTGCAGCGACGGAATCCTCCGCACTCACGGCCGCTTCAGCTTCGCCGACGGGACCGTCGTCGACGGCAGCGTCGAAAAGCCCTGTCGGGCTCGCTAGCCCCGCCGACCCGCCGGCGGCGGTCCACGCCGGCCCGCCGGCTTCCTATACTTTGCCGACTCCAGGGCCGCTAGCTCAACTGGTTAGAGCAGGAGCCTCTTAAGCTCAAGGTTGAAGGTTCGAGTCCTTCGCGGCCCACTGGCGAGACTGGGAGGGGCCTAGCCGCCGCCGAGCGGGTTGCCTTCGCCCAGCGGGTTGGCCACGGCGGGTTTGCCTTCTTCGCGCGCTTTCTTCGCTTCTTTTTCGATTTTCGCCAGCTGTTTCTGGAATTCGTGCGCCCGTTTGCTGATCTGCTTCAGTTCGTTGTCGAGGTTTTCGCGTTCGAACTTGGTGTTGGCGAACGGTTCGGCCTCTTTTTGGGCCTTGACGGCGCCCTTGTAGTCGAAGGAGTAGAGCCGGTAGATCGCCAGCGTGCTGAGGCTGCCGAGGCTGGGCCGGGCTTTGGCGACGATCGCCTGCGCGTTCGCGGCGGCGCGAACGTTGAGCTCGGCTTCGGGACCGGTGCGGGACACCTGTGCCAGGCCGAACAGCGCCTGGGCGGCGACCTGGGCGCCGCCGCTGCTCGGTTCGTCGGTCGACTTCAGGTACTTGGACCACGCTTCGCTCGCCGCCTGCAACTGCTGGACCGATTCCGGGGTGTAGGCGATTTCGCCCGTTTCCGGGTTCGATTCGGCCAGGGAGTTGCCGGCGTTGATGCGGGCGCGGGTCAGGCCAAGCAGCAGGTCGGGGTCTTCCGGGTCTTTCTTCAGTTTCACTTCGGCCCGCTCGGCCTGTTCTTCGAACTGGTCGGCGGCGCTGGCTGACTTCGTTGCTGATGCCGAACAGCTCCTGCAGCGGCGCCGGGCCGACGACGAGCAGGAGGCTGAGGCCCATCAGCACGGCGAGGATCGCGTAGACGACTTTGACGACACCGCGGCGCTTGCCGCCGGTGTCGAACACCATCCTGCGCTCGCCGTCCTTTTCTTCGCCATCGCTCCTCGACGCTCCTAAGTAGAGGGCTCCGCCACCCCGCCCGATTCTCCCGGCCGGCCAAAGGCCCGCGCGAGCAAGATACTCAACTCATACAGAACAAGCAGCGGAACCATCTCAATCAGCATCGAGACCGGGTCGACTCCGGGCAGCGCCGCGGCGACGATTGCGATCAGCAGGTACGCGTAACGGCGGTTGGAGCGCAGCTGCTCGACCTTGACGATCCCGAGCCGGGTGACGGCGAGGATCGCCAGCGGCAGCTGGAAGATCAGGCCGCCCGCCAGCATCGTCGTCGCGAAGAAGCTGTAGTAGTCGCGGGCGCGGACCTGGATGTTGAACTGGCTGTCGTTGAAGTTGAGCAGGAACTTGACCGCCGCCGGCATCACCGCGAAGTAGGCGAAGGCGAGCCCGGCCAGGAAGAGGAACGGGAAGAGCAGCAGGATCGGCAGCACGGTCTTGCGCTCGCTCTCGCTGAAGGCGGGCAGGACGTAGGCGTAGACCTGGTAGAGCAGGATCGGCATCGACAGGATCAGGGCGCCGTAGGCGGCGACCGTGATCGTCGTCGTGAAGGGCTCGGTGATGCCGAAGGTCAGCAGCTTCTTGTGATCCGCCGGCAGCGGGCCGCCGGCGATTTCCAGCAGCAGGTGGTTCTGCCAGAAGCAGAGCGCGAGGGCGACGCCGAAGACGGCGAAGCAGACGATGATGCGGAAGCGGAGCTCGTCGAGGTGCTCGACGAGGGAGAGCTGGTCCTCGTGGGAGACCGCCTTGACGCGGCGGGGCATCCCCTCGCGCCTCAGCTGCGTTTGTCGTGAACGACCTCGGGCTCGGCCGGCTGCTCGACGGGGGCCGTCGGCGGCGCCGTGGCGCGGATCGCTTTGACCTCGGGCTCGTCGTCGTCATCGGCCTTCTCGCCGGTGACCGTGCTGCGGAACTCGCGGATGCCGCGGCCGAGGCTGCTGCCGAGCTCCGGCAGGCGTTTCGGGCCGAAGACGATCAGGGCGATGATGAGGACGACGATGATCTCGAGGGGACCGATGTTTCCGAGCATTGAACCCATGGTAACGGGGTCGGACGGCGGCCGGACCCGCCTCGAGTCGCGCAATTGGATACCCGGTAGTTGGGTTTCTTCGAGGAACTTTCGAAAAATGCGGATCAAGTGCGCGTCAGATGGGTTCGATAGGTGACGCATGCCAGAGCCCAGTCGCAACCAGACCAAGCAGGCCGCCGAAGCTGCACATCTGCCCGCAGTGCGGTTCCTGCCTGGTGCAGCCGACCTGCTGGGAGCAGGCGGGCGATCGCACCCACTGGCGCGTCTGGCGCCGCTGCCCGGAGTGCGAGTGGTCCTGCCAGGGCGTTCACGGCGAGCGCGAGATCGACGACTTCGACGAGCAGCTCGACCTCGGCGCCCACGAGCTGGCGGACGAGCTGCAGGCGCTGGAGCACTCCAACATGGCCGACATGGCCGACGCCTTCGTCGCCGCCCTGGCCGCCGACCTGATCAGGCCGACGACTTCGCCTGAGCCCGCGGGCTCAGCTGTAGCGCTGGACGACGCCGTCGGCGACGAGGCCGAGCAGCTGCCGCTGTTCGGGCGCGAAGCTGGCGCCGTCGAGCCGGCGCTTCGCGGTCGCGACCATCTCCAGGGCCCGGGCCCGGACCTGGTCGAGCGCGCCGCTGGCGGCGATGCGGTCGCAGAGCGCCTCCGCGGCCGCCGGGTCGAGGCCGTGCAGGTCGACCTCGCGAATGCCCGGGTCGGCGGCGGCGGCGGCGATCAGCGGCAGCGTCACCGTGCCGTCGAGCAGGTCGGTGCCGCGCGCCTTGCCGGTCCGCTCCGGCGGGCCGGCGACGTCGAGGACGTCGTCGAGCAGCTGGAAGGCGAGGCCGACCTCGGCGCCGAAGGCGCGCAGGTGCTCGTCGTCGTGGCCGAGCAGGCAGGCGCACTCGAACAGCGTCGCCGTCTTCAGCCGGCAGCGCTCGAGGTAGCGCTGCTCGGAGATCGCCGAGGTCGAAGGCATCGTGGCGCTGCGCCAGCTCGCCGCGGGCGAGGGCGACCGAGGCGGCGGCGAGCAGGGCCACCGCGCGGCCGTCGCCGGCGTCGGCGAGCAGGGCGAAGGCCCGCGAGAGCAGCAGGTCGCCGGTGGCGACGGCGCGCTCGCGGCCGGAGCTGGCGGCGACGGTCGGCAGGCCGCGGCGCAGCGGCGCGGCGTCAAGGACGTCGTCGTGGACGAGCGTCGCCATGTGGACCAGCTCGATCGCCGTCGCCGCCCGGACCGAGGCTTCGCCCCCGGCCTGGCCGGCGCAGAGCAGGACCAGCATCGGCCGCAGGCGCTTGCCGCCGGCCGCCAGGGTCGCCGTCGCGTCCTCGCCGAGCAGCTCGCCATGGCCGGCGACGGTCTCGCGCAGGCGCTCCTCGACCTCGGCCAGGCGCGAGGGCAACCAGCGGCTCGACGCGTCCAGCACCGCCGTCACCGGCGGCGGCACGGCCGAGCGCCGGGTCACCGGGGGCTTTGACGCCGCTGTGGATCGCGATGATCCCCCCGGCGAGCACCGTGTAGCGAATCGCGCTCGAAGCCGGCCCGGTGCATCTTCTCCGCCAGCCCGAGCGGGCTGGGGAAGCTGCGGACCGATTCGGGCAGGTACGAGTAGGCCTCGGGGTCGCTCGAGAAGGAGCCCAGCAGCGGCACGATGCGATCGAACCAGAGCGAGTAGAAGAGCGAGAGCGGCGGTCGGGTCGGCTGCGTGATCTCGAGGATCACCGCCCGCCCGCCCGGCTTCAGCACCCGCGCCATCTCGTTCAGGCCACGGTCGAGGTCGGCGAGGTTGCGAACGCCGAAGCCGACGGTGACCGCATCGAAGCGGCCGCCGTCATAGGGCAGTTGCAGGGCGTCCGCCCACTCGAAGCGGACGCCCGGGTGCCTGCCGCTCGGCCGCCTTCTCGCGGGCGAGGTCGAGCATCGGCTCGGAGAAGTCCGAGCCGATGACATGGCCGTCTGGCGAGACCCGGCCCGAGAGCTCCAGCGTCAGATCGCCGGTGCCGCAGCAGATGTCGAGTGCCGAGTCGCCGGCGACGAGCTCGGTCCGCTCGGCGGCCCGCTCGCGCCAGCGGTGATGCAGCCCCGCCGTCATCACCGAGTTGAGCGCGTCGTAATTGCTCGCGACGCGATCGAACATGCGGTTGACCTGGCCCGCGAAATCCGGCGATTGACGGTTGTCGTTGATCGTGTCCATGGGGTTCTCGCGGCGCTTGGCGCCGTCACCTACCGCCGTGGCTAATCGAGCGACGAGAGGAAATCGGCTAGCTCATTCAGCTTTTTCGGGGGCAAGTCACGGAATGAAGGCATGATGCCCGGCCCGATTTCGACCGAGCGCAGGATCGCCGCTCGCGGCACCCGGGCCGCGATGTGGGTCAGTTCCGGGCCCGGCCCGTTGTTGCCGTTCTCGCCGATCTTGTGGCAGGCCAGGCAGCCGGAGCCGGCGACCACCTCCTTGCCAGCCTCGTACTGGGGCGCGACTTTCATCTCGATCTCGGTCGGCGAGCCGCCGGTGGCGCCGAGGAAGGTGAGGTAGGCCATCGCGATGATCGTCATCACCCCGGCCGTGGTCGCCAGCGGGCGGCGCTCGGGGCGGCGCTCGGGGCCGCGGTCATAGAAGGGCAGCAGCAGCAGCAGCACCATGCAGATCGTCGGGATCCCGATCGTCGCGATCGGGACCAGCTCCGGCGGCTTGATCACGCGCAGGACCTCGAAGAGGAAGAAGAAGTACCACTCGGGGCGCGGCACGTAGGTGGTCGTGGTCGGGTCGGCCTTCGGGCCCTGCTCGGCCCCGAGGATCAGCGACATCGCGATCACCACGGCGACGACGATCAGCGCCATCGCCGAGTCCTTCAGCACCGCGTAGGGGAAGAACGGCTTCCCCTTCTTCTTCAGGAGCTCGTACTCCTCCAGATATGCCTGCTTGTCCGCCGGCTTCATGCGGGCGCAGCTCCGTTGCCGGAGCCGTTGACCGAGCCGTTGCCCTCGACGCCGGCGTCGAGCTGGGCGGTCGGGGCGGCGTTTTTCGGCTTCTCGGCCCGCACCCAAGGCGGCGCGGTGGTGCCGAGCTTGACCACCAGGTACATGTGGGCGCCGATCAGGGCGATGATCGCGCCCGGCACCAGCAGCATGTGGATCGAGTAGAAGCGCGAGAGCGTGGTCGCGCCGAGCTCAGGCCCGGCCCGCAGGAAGTCGCTCAGGTAGGGCCCGACGACGGGACCGGTGCCGTTGATGTTGATCCCGACGACCGAGGCCCAGAAGGAGCGCTGGTCGAAGGGCAGCAGGTAGCCGGTGAAGGCCATCGTCATCGTCAGGATCAGCAGCACGACCCCGATCACCCAGTTGAGCTCGCGCGGGTACTTGTAGGCGCCGAAGAAGAAGGTGCGGCCCATGTGCAGGAAGATCAGGATCACCATCAGGCTCGATCCCCACTTGTGCATGCCGTGCACGAGGGCGCCGAGCGGGACCTCGTTGTTGATGTGGGAGATCGAGGCGTAGGCCTGGGTCGTCGACGGCGTGTAGAACATCGCCAGGAAGACGCCGGTGACGGCCTGCACGATGAAGGCGAAGAGGGTGGCGGAGCCGAGCGTGTAGAACCAGTTGGTCCCTTTCGGCACCTTGCGGTAGAGCATGCCGGTGAGGAAGCCGCTGGCGCCGGTGCGCTGGTCGACCCAGGCGAGCACGTCGACGGGCGCTTCTTTGGCCTGCCCACCGAGTTTCTGCACGTGCGTCTCGCGCTCCGGCGGCGAGGTCTTGAGGTCGGCTGGCGCCTGGCCCTTGGCGACGCCGCCCTCGCCCGGCTTGGCCGGTTTGCGCAGCGGTGCGGGCACCACGCGAGTCGGGAATCTTGGGGATCGGGATTTTCGGCATCAGGGAGCGGGGAAGGTAGAGGGCCGGGGCGGGTAGAGGTATTCCCAGATCCCGCCGGTGAACTCGCCGGGGTCGCGGGCGCGGACCGGCTCCAGCTGCGAGGTGACGCTGTAACGGGGGCCGACCTCGACCTGGCCGTTGCGGATCCGGGTCTGGAACTGGTCGAGCGGGCGCACCGGCGGGCCGCCGATCCGCTTGCCCTGGAAGTCGTAGACGCCGCCGTGGCAGGGGCAGATGAAGTTGCCGGCGGCCTCGACGAAGCGGACCGGGCAGCCGAGGTGGGCGCAGCGGTTGGAGACGGCGACGAAGGTCTTGGGGTCCTCGTCGAAGGTCTTCGAGCCGCGGCGGATGTAGGCGGTGGTCTTGCCGGCGTCGCCGATTCCCTCGGTTTCGGTGAAGACGACCTGGCGGTAGGTGTCCTCGACGAAGTCGCTGGTCGGGCCGACCGCCTCCCAGCGCTCCTTGCCGCGGTGGAAGATCGGGGCGACGGCGAAGCCGACGGCAGGCAGGATGATCGCGGCGCCGGCGACTCCGCCCAGGCCCTGGGCGGCGATCGTGAAGGCGCGGCGCCGGGTCATCGACTCGCCCTCGAAGTAGCCGGGAGGGTCGGGCTTCTCCCGCTGCTGCTGGGGGGCCTCTTCGGCCCCGTTCATCTTGTCCGTGTCGTCAGCCACGTTGCTTCGAGGATCCATTGCGGATCGGGGCTGTGCAGTCTATTGCCTTGGCGCGCTCGCCGACGTCATCGCCGCCGCAACTCCCACCGCTAGGATCGGGTTAGTCGTTACAGGGACTATGGATGGACCGTCATCAGAGACAGGGGAACCGAACGAATGAAGACCGTGAACCGCAGTTCCAAGCTTTTCGTGAGCGCCGTCGCCGCGCTGCTGCTGCTGGCGCTGAGCGCCGCGGGGGCGCTGGCCGTGACCTCGGCGGAACAGACCCGCGAAACCTACGTCGCCGCGGTCGAACCGATCTGCAAGACGAACACCAAGGCCAACGAACGGATCCTTGCCGGCGCCGAAAAGAAAGTGAAGGAAGGCAAGCTCAAGGTCGCGTCCGGCCAGTTCACCCAGGCCTCGGCCGCCTTCACCAAGGCCGTGAAGCAGATCAAGGCGGTGCCCCAGCCCGTCGCCGACAAGGCGAAGCTGGCCAAGTGGACCGGCTATCTCGAAACCGAGACGAAGCTGCTGAGTGAAATCGGCAAGGCGCTGAAGGCCGGGAACAAGACGAAGGCGCAGACGCTTTCGGTCAAGCTCACCCACAACGGCAACCTCGCCAACAACGCCGTCCTCGGCTTCGACTTCGACTACTGCCTGATCGACTCCTCGCGGTTCAGCTGAGCTGGGTGCCGCGGCCGGCGATGGCGCCGGCCGCGGCCTCCCACAGTCCGGCGACGGCGGCGCCATCGCCCTCGGCGTGGAGCCGGGCGCAGCGGCCGATCAGGTCGCTGAGAATGGCGATGGCGCGATCGTCGCCGAGCGCGGCCAGGCGGTCGAGGCCGAGCGCGTAGAGATAGTCGCCGGCGAGCAGCGCGAGGTCGGGGTCGTGGCCGGCCAGCAGCCGCGGCTCGCCGTAATGGAGCAGGTAGCCCTCGTGGACCGCCTCGACGACCAGGGCGTACTCGCCGGGGTCGGCGGCGGCGCGCGGACCGGCGGCGGCCAGCAGGCCGAGGGTCGGCGGCGCCGAGGGATCGACCACGTGGATCGAGATCGGCGTGTCCTCCTCGCGCAGCTGGGCGGCGAGGTCGCGCAGGGCGGCGGCGGGCTCGCTCACCCCAGGGCCTCGGCGATCGACTCGGCGGCGGCTTCGAGGGTGCGGTCGACGCTCGCCTCGTCGTGGGCGAGGGAGACGAACCAGGCCTCGAACTGCGACGGCGGGGGGTAGACGCCGCGGTCGAGCAGGGCGCGGCAGAAGTGGGCGTGGGCCTCGGTGTCGCAGGCGCGGGCGCCGTCGAAGTCGTGCACGGGGATGGGGCTGAAGAAGAGGGTGACCAGGCCGGGCGCAGCCGCGACTTGGAGCGGGCGCTCGGCGGCGAGCGCGGCGAAGCCGCTGCGAGGCGGTCGGTGAGGGCGCCGAGCCGCTCGTAGGCGGCGGCGTCGAGCTGGGCCAGGGTCGCCAGCCCGGCGGCGGTCGCCAGCGGGTTCCCGGAGAGGGTGCCCGCCTGGTAGACGTCGCCGGCCGGGGCGATCCGCTCCATCGCCGCGCGCGGCCCGGCGTAGGCCGCGGCCGGCAGGCCGCCGCCGATCACCTTGCCGAGCACGGTCAGGTCCGGTTCGACCCCGTGGAGCTCCTGGGCGCCGCCCCGGGCGACGCGGAAACCGGTGATCACCTCGTCGAAGACCAGCAGGGCGCCCGCCTCGCGGGTGGCGTCGCGGAGGAACTCGAGGAAGCCCGCGGCGGGCGGGACGACGCCCATGTTGGCGGCGATCGGCTCGGCCAGCAGGGCGGCGACCTCGTGTTCCGCCAGCGCCCGCGTCACCGCCTCGCGGTCGTTCCACGGCACCACGACCGTCGTCGCCGCCTGGGCCGCGGTCACCCCCGGGCTGCCCGGCACCCCGAGCGTCGCCAGGCCGGAGCCGGCGTCGGCGAGCAGCCCGTCGGAGTGGCCGTGATAGGCGCCGGCGAACTTGACCACGACCTCGCGGCCGCTGACGGCGCGGGCGAGTCGCACCGCGCTCATCGCCGCCTCGGTCCCGGAGCTGGTCATCCGCACCATCTCGGCCGACGGCACCCGGGCGACGATCTCCTCGGCCAGCGCCACCTCGGCCGCGGTCGCGGCGCCGTAGCTGGTGCCCCGCTTGGCCGCCTCGATCACCGCGGCGACCACGGAGGGCTCGGCGTGGCCGAGGAGCAGCGGGCCCCAGGAGCCGACCCAGTCGAGGTAACGGTTGCCGTCGACGTCGACCAGCTCGCAGCCCTCGCCGCGCTCGATGAAGATCGGCTCGCGACCGATCTGCCGCAGTGCGCGCACGGGCGAGTTGACGCCGCCCGGGAGAACGCGCAGTGCGCGCTCGAATAATTCCGTCATCTCCTCTGCTCCCGCGAGGTCGCGCTCATGATCACCGGCGATCTCGCGACCTCGCTCCCGCGTCCGGGGATGACGGTCAACCGTGCTGCCGCTCCCACTGCGCGTAGTCGTCGGTGAAGTAGTGCAGGCGGATCTTCTTGTACTCGGTCGAGGAGTAGAGGGTGGCGCGGCCGTCGGGGCCGATCCCGCAGTCCTCGGCGATCGAGTCGAGGACCGCGTCGCACTCCTCCTTGGAGCGGCCGTGGGCCATCGTGAAGACGCTGTAGGGCCAGTCCTCGTAGGTAGGACGCTGGTAGCAATGGGAGACGCCGCGGAAGGAGGCCATGCGGGCGCCGACCTCCATGATCTGCTCGTCTGGGACCTTCCAGACGCCCATGCCGTTGGCCGAGAAGCCGGCGCGGCGGTGGTAGAGGATCGCGGCGACGCGGCGGAGGATCTTGCGGTCGACCAGCGAGCGCAGGCGCTCGAGCAGGGCCTCGGTCGAGATCCCGAGCTCGGCGGCGGCCTCGTCGTAGGGACGCTCGACCGCGGCCATCGGCCCCTGCAGGGCCTTGATCAGGGCTTTGTCTTCCTCGTCGTAGGGCTGGGCGTCGAGCTCGCGGGGCGGGGCCGCCTCGACCGCGGCGGCGGCCAGGGCCTCGGTCCCCTTCTCCATCTCCAGGTTCATGTTGATCTTGAACAGGGTCAGGGTCGGCAGCTCGCGCATCGACTCGGCCCCGGTCTCGCGCATCAGCACCTCGAGCGTGCCGTGCAGGCCGAGCTCGGAGTCGGGCGGGGTGGCGATCGTGAACCAGAGGTTGAAGTCGTGGGTGCGCAGGTAGTTGTGGGAGACGCCCGGGTGCGAGTTGACGATCTGGGCGGCGCGCTGGGGATGCTCGCCGTCGACTTTGGCCGCGACCAGCATCGACTCGTAGCCGAGGGCGCGGGTGTCGAAGATCGGCGTGATCTCGCGGATGATGCGGCCGTCGAGCAGGCGCTGGGTGCGCGCCAGCACATCCTCGAGCTCCAGCTCCGCCTCGGCGGCGACGAGGGCGAAGGGCTCGGGGTCGATCGGGAAGCTCGACTGCAGCAGGTTCATCAGCCGCTTGTCGGTCTCGTCGAGCGGGATCGCCGAGCCGTCCTTGCGCGAGCGCGCCTTCGACTGGGGCATTTTCACCGAAGCCACGGGGCGGCCTCCTTCGCGTAGTAGGTGACGATCGCGTCGGCGCCGGCGCGGCGGATCGAGGTCAGGGTCTCCAGCACGGCGGCACGCTCGTCGATCCAGCCGTTGGCGGCCGCGGCCTTCAGCATCGAGTACTCGCCGGAGACGTGGTAGGCGGCGACGGGCGCGCCGGTCGCGTCCTTGACCCGCCGCACGACGTCGAGGTAGGGGATCGCCGGCTTCACCATCAGCATGTCGGCGCCCTCGTCGAGGTCGAGCTCGGCCTCGCGCACCGCTTCGGCCGCGTTGGCCGGATCCATCTGGTAGCCGCGGCGGTCGCCGAATTCCGGGGTCGAATCGGCGGCGTCGCGGAAGGGTCCGTAGAAGGCGGAGGCGTACTTGGCGCTGTAGGCGACGATCGGCACACCGGAGTGACCCTCCTCGTCGAGCTGGAAGCGGATCGAGCCGATGCGGCCGTCCATCATGTCGCTGGGCGCGACCGCGTCGGCGCCGGCCTCGGCGTGGGAGATCGCGACTTTGGCCAGCAGCTCGACGGTGATGTCATTGTCGACCTCGCCCTCGCGCAGGAAGCCGCAGTGGCCGTGCGAGGTGTACTCGCAGAGACAGACGTCGGTGATCACCGCCAGGTCGGGATGGGCGTCCTTGAGGGCGCGGACCGCCATTTGCACGATTCCCTCGTCGTCGTAGGCGCCGGTGCCGGACTCGTCCTTGGCGGCGGGGATGCCGAAGAGCAGGACCGCGCCGACGCCGGCGGCGGCGATCTCCCCCGCCTCCGCGACCAGGCCGGAGATCGAGAAGCGCTCGATGCCGGGCATCGACTCGACCTCCTCGCGCACGTCCTCGCCGGCGACGACGAACATCGGCTGGATCAGGTGCGCCGGCGAGAGCTCGGTCTCGCGGACCAGGCCGCGCAGGGTCTCGGTCCGGCGCATGCGGCGCATGCGGGTGCTTGGGAAAGGCATCGCTGGCGAGTTTAGGCCAGTAGCTTTCCCCGGGTGCGGGCACGGGGGCTGGTCAAGAGGTATGGAGACAGGGAGGCGCTGCGGGGGGTCGACCTCGCCGCCGACCCGGGGGAGCTGGTCGCGATCATCGGCCCGAACGGGGCCGGGAAAGACGACGCTGCTCTCGATCCTGGCCGGGATCCTCAAGCCCGACGGCGGCGAGCTGGGGGTCGACGCGGGGGCGGTCGGCTGGGTGCCGCAGCAGGCGGCGCTCTACCGGCGATTGACCGTGGAGGAGAACCTGCTGCTGTTCGCGCGGCTGGAGGGCCACGAGGACCCGCACGCCTCGACCGAGGAGATGCTGGAGCTGGCCGGGCTCGGCGAGCGCCGCGGCGAGATCGTCGCCCGCCTCTCCGGCGGCAACCAGCAGCGGATCAACATCGCGATCGGGCTGCTCTCGCGGCCGGCGGTGCTGCTGCTCGACGAGCCCAGCGTCGGCCTCGACCCGCGTCAGCGGGCGCGGCTGTGGGAGTTCGTCTCCGGCCTCGCCGGACGCGGGACCACGGTGATCTTCTCCACCCACGACATCCAGGAGGCCGAGCGCTACGGCCGCCGCCTGCTCGTCCTCGCCGACGGCGAGTCGCTCTTCGACGGGCCGGCCGAGCAGCTGCGCGAGGCGGTCCGCAGCGAGGCGCCCGAGGCCGCCGACCGCGACTTCGAGACCGCCTTCGTCGCCTACCTGCAGCACCGGGGGCACTGAGTGCGCTGGCTGCTGCTCAAGGACCTGCAGATCCTGCGGCGATCGCCGCTGCAGGCGTTCCTGCTCGTCGCCTACCCGGTGCTGATCGCCGTCCTCGTCGGCTTCGCGATCTCGCGCAGCCCGGACAAGCCGCGGATCGCCCTGCTCAACGAAGTCCCGGCCAACACCCGGGTCAGCGTCGGCGGTCAGCAGCTGCCGGCGGCGGGCGTCAGCGACCGCATCTGCTCCCGGGTCGAGTGCGTCGACGTCAAGGACCGTGCCGAAGCCCGCGGCAAGGTCGAATCCGGGGAGGTGCTGGCGGCTGTGGTTCTGCCGGCCGACCTGGTCAACAAGATCAACTCGCTCGGCACCTTGACGCCGGGGACGCCGCAGGTCGAAGTGCTGGTCAACGAAGAGGACCCGGTCAAGGCGCAGCTCGTCAACGAACGGATCACGACCCTGCTGGCCCAGGCGAACCTGGCGATCGCGCGGCGGATCGCCAGCGAAGGCGGCCACTACCTCGACCTGCTGGTCAACGGCGGCAACCTCGAGGTGATCGGCCAGAGCTTCAACATCCTCGGCCTCCGCGCCACCGCCCAGATCCTCGGTGCGCTGGAACCGGCGCTGCCGCCGGGCCCGCTGCGCGCCTCGCTGCGGGAGGTGACCAGCTTCGCCACCCAGGCCCGCGACAACCTCAATATCGCGGGGCCGCTGATCGACCGGATCGCGCAGCCGATCGTGGTCAAGAAGGAATCCGTCAGCGGCTCGGCGCCGCCGCTGGAAATCTTCGCGATCGCGGTCGCGGCGACGCTGACGCTGGCCTTCGTCACCGTCCTGCTGGTGGCCGGGTCGCTCGCGCTCGAGCGCGAGGAGAACGCCTTCCCGCGGTTGACCCGGGGCCTGATCTCGCCCTCCGGGCTGCTCGGCGAGAAGGTGCTGCTGGGGATGGCCGTGGGCCTGGTGGTGACGCTGCTGATGCTGGGCGGCATGCAGTTCTTCGTGCCCCTGCAGTGGAGCCGGATCGGGCTCTGGCTGCTGGCGATCCTCGCCGGCGGCGGTGCCCTGGCGGCCGCCGGGGCGGCGCTGGGCGCGGCGGCGCGCGAGGTCCGTGCCGTCTCCCTGCTCGCCTTCATGGTCACCCTGCCGGTCGCCTTCCTCTCGCTGATCCCCTCCGGCGCGGTCGGCAGCGGCGTCTCCGACCTGGTCCGGATCGTCACCGCCGTCTTCCCCTTCAAGCCGGCGCTGCAGGCGATGACCGCGGCGCTCGACTCGGCCGGTCCCGGCATCGGGGCGCCGCTGCTGCACCTGGCGATCCTGATCGCCGCCTACGGCCTGCTCGCCCGCTTCGCGCTGCGGCGCTTCGCGGCGGTCTAGGTCGATCCAGCGCACGGCCGAAGGGTTGTAGCCCCTATAGGGCCCATAAGTCTTCAGACTTGCGGGTAGGGTCGGCCGATGCGCGTCCTCTTCATCGGCGATGTCGTCGGCAGCCCCGGCCGGCAAGGGACTGCGCGAGACGATGCCGGCGCTGCGCGAGCAGCACGCGCCGGACCTGATCGTCGTCAACGGCGAGAACACCGCCGGCGGGGTCGGCATCACCGAACGCACCGCCAACGACCTCTTCGGCGTCGGCACCGGCGTCATCACCACCGGCAACCACGTCTACCGCCAGCGCGACGCCTACGACTTCCTCGAACGCGAGCGGCTGGTGCTCCGGCCCGCCAACTACCCGCAGGGCAACCCCGGCCGCGGCTACACCGTGGTCGAGGCGGGTGGGATGCGGGTGGCGGTGATCAACCTCAGCGGCGCGATCGGGCTCAAGGTCGCGCGCTCGCCCTTCGACACCGTCGACGGCATCCTCGACCAGGTCGAGGCCGACGCGGTCATCGTCGACTTCCACGCCGAGGTGACCAGCGAGAAGGTGGCGATGGGCTGGCACCTCGACGGCCGCGTCGCCGCCGTGTTCGGGACCCACACCCACGTGCCGACCGCTGACGGCCGGGTGCTGCCGAAGGGGACCGCGTTCATCTCCGACGTCGGCATGACCGGGTCGCGGACCAGCGTGCTCGGGGTCAAGGTGGAGCAGGTGCTGGCGGGGATGATCACGCAGATGCCGACCCGGTTCGAGACCGCCGAGGAGGACGTCTGGGTGATGGGCGCGCTGGTCGACGTCAACGAGCGGGGGCTGGCCGACTCGTTCGAGCAGATCATGGTGGCTGCTCCTGCCCCTGATTCTCAGGGGGCGGGTGGTCGGGGGTGACCTCGGCTGCGCGAACAGCGGGGAGGCTTGCCGAGGTCACCCCCGACCACCAGGGCGACCAGGAACAGCGGGTAGAACCAGACGATGTAGAGGTAGAACCAGTGGTGCATGGTCAGCTGGAGCGAGATCAGGAGCGCCGCCCCTAGCGCCGCGACTTGGAGCAGGGACTTCTCGCGGGGGCGGAAGGCGAGGAGCAGCGACAGAGCCGCGGTGGCGACGAGGATCGCGATGCGCAGCGGCTCCAGCGACGGAACCTGGCCCCAGATGCTGAAGGGTGAGTTGCGGCTCTGCTGGTAGGCGATCGTGCGGTCGTAGAAGGTGTGCAGGCCGGGGTCGATCGCCGGCCACAGCATCACGAGGGCCGAGACCAAGAGGAAGGCTCCCGCGAAGAGGAGCGGGGCAGGGACGGAGAGGGTGTCCTGCGGGCGGGGGCTGCGCTCCATTCTCGGACACCCTCTCCGTCCCACTCGGCCCCTGCTCCGGGTTCGGCTTGTAGGTCAGGAGCATGGGGGCCAGCAGCGCGGGAGCGAACTTCGCGAAGGTGGCGAGGGCCGCCATGGCTCCGCGGGCCATCGGCCGGGCGAGGACCAGCAAGAGTGGCGACCAGGAGCATCGCCACGAGCGTGTCGTTGGAGTTCGACTCGAGGGCGAAGGCGGTGTAGGGGAAGGCGGCCCAGCCGAAGCCGAGGATGGCGGCGAGGCGGCGGCCGGCCGGTCCGGGGCGGATGCGGATGCCGAGCAGCAGCAGGAAGCCGAAGGTGAGCGATGTCGAAGCTGACGGCGGCGCCGTGCGCGGCGGGGAGGTCGTCCCAGCTTCCCGACCAGGGCCAGATCAGCTCCGAGGGGACGTAGGCGTAGTAGTTGACCGGGCCGTAGGTGTCGCCCTGGGAGACGTCGTCGGGGAAGTTGTCGTAGATCGGTTCGCCGTGGGTGATGCGGTCGGCGCCGACGACGCTGGCGTAGCCGACGTCGATCGCGCCCGGAGTCGGCGAGGTTGAGCCCGACCCGGAAGCCCATCAGGAAGAGCGCCGCGACCAGGATCCAGGCCACCGGCCAGACCGGCCGCAGCCCCTCCCCCCTGCCGCGGAACCCGATCCACAGCGCCCGCCCCAGGAGGTAGAGCAGGACCGGGTACTGCAGCGGCACCGAGACGCCGATCTCGGCCCGGTTGAAGAAGAAGTGCGAGACGCCGAAGCCGAGCAGGACCAGCAGGTCGAGGTTGGCGACCCGCCAAATCCGTCGCCAGTCGACCAGTCCGACCAGGAAGATCAGGCAGAGCGGCAGGAAGACGTAGGGCGCGTTGAGCTTGTGCCCGAACGCCCCCGAGTACCCCCGCGCCATCTTCCAGGCCACCTGGTACCCGGTCCAGGACTCCGTCACCTCCCCGCTCTCCGGATCGACGATCACCAGCGCCACCTCCTCGCCGTCGAGCGAAGTAAGCGACCTCCCACTTCCCGTCGTTCATGTTCGCGACCGGCGCCAGCGGCCCGTTCTCGTCCCGCTCCTTTTCAGCATTCGGATCTCGGTCGGCGACCCGAATCGCCTCCGCTTCGCTGATCTGGCCCGTGGCCGCTCCGGCTACCCCCGGCCAGGCAGTGCCGCCAGGACGAGGATGCGAGCACCCCGACCGTGGGTGGCGCGAGGAGGGGTCCGAGAACGGACGCCCTCGCCCGCCCGCAGGACCCCTCCCGTGACGGACCCGCGGCCGCGGCGCTCCATCACCCGTCGTTCCAAGCCAAAGTGTTCGCGGATCACCGGCGCTACGTCCCGCAAGCGTCCACTGATCCCGCTCGTCCGCGCGACTCCGGCCCGCAGCCGACGAACAGCAGCGGCCCCAGCGAGTCGCCGGCGTGCAACGCCCCGTGGCTGCCGCCGCCGGCGTGGGTGACGCCGCCCCAGTCGACCGCCTCGAAGCCGAGCGCCAGCGAGACGATGAAGTCGCCCGCGTGCGGCGCGCTCAGCGCCGACCAGACCCGGGCCAGCGGGTCGGGGTAAGCCTCGCTGCGCAGCCGCCCGTCCTCGACCGTCGCCTCCAGCACCGCTGTCTCGCCCTCGAGCTCCCAGCGCCCGCCGCGCAGGTCGGCGACCTCGTCGCCGGGGCGGAAGCGCAGCCTCTCGCCCGCCCGTTCCACGACCGCCCACTCGCCTTCGCCGGGCGGCGGGCCCGGGTCCTCGCGGCGCAGCGGCGCGCCGCTCGCGTCCTCCATCCGGCAGACCAGGTCGACGCCCTCGATCACGGTCAGCTTCGCCGCCACCGCCATCGGCTCGGCCCGCTCGCCTTCTCCCGGCAAGCAGGTAGACGTGCGCGGCGCGGCCGGTCGGGCTGACCGCGAGCTGGGCCAGGCCGGGGCGATCGTCGGAGGGCTGCAGCACCGACCACTCGTGGCCCAGCAGCTCGGCCAGCGGCAGGCCGCGGTGGACGGCGGTCTGGGAGTGGTCGGCGAGCGAGGATCAGCGCGTGGGCCGTCGAGGAACTCGTCGAAGCCCGCCGGCCGCGTCGACGAACTTGGTGAAGCAGTGGTCGGCCTTGGCGATCGACTCGACGCTCGCCTCCGGCCCGTGCCGGTGCGAGTAGTTGTCGTTGTCGGGCAGCGAGAAGCAGGAGGAAGTCGTAGAGGTCCTCCTGCAGCAGCTCGGCCGAGCAGCAGGCGGCGTAGCCGTCGCGGCTGCCGGGGATCGAGGTCGACTTGCAGGGGACCTCGCGGCTGGCGTAGAGGTCGCCGTAGAAGAGCTCGGTCGGGCCGTAGGTGTGGTGGCGGAACTTGAGCCGGGTCGCGTCGACGGCGCGGCGCATCAGCCCCTCCAGCGAGACCTCGTGCCGCTGGCGCCCGCGGTAGATCAGGAACGGCGTGCAGGCGGTGCGCTGGCCGGCGTCTTCGAGGCTCTCGAAGACCGTCTCGATCTCCGGGCTGAGGTGGGCCAGGTTCATGTTGTAGACGAGGTCGTAGAGGGCCCGGAAGACGCCGAAGGCGCGGGTCGCGTCGAGCGAGGAGCCGTACTCGACGTAGCGCCGCTCGAGCCGGTGGTACCAGTTCATGCCGCTGATCCAGTGCTGGTCGGCGCCGACGCCGGTGACCATCTCCGAGCAGGCGACCGGGGTCACCGAGGGGAAGCTGGAGACGCAGTCCTCGACCAGGACGCCGCGCTCCAGCAGCGCCCCGAAGGTCGGCGCCCGCTCCTCGGCGATCGCCTGCCGCAGCATGTCGGTGCGCAGCGAGTCGACGTAGGTGAGGACGAGCTTCTTGGTGGGGGGCATGGCTCGAATGATGCTCGACCGAGAAGGTCGGCCGGGCGCCTAGCGGAGGACGCGGAGCCCGGCGTGCTTGCGCTTCGCGCGGCGCTGGCGGGAGATCCCGAGCCAGGCGAGGGCGAGGATCACCAACACGACCAGCACCGGCAGCACCAGGGAGACGCCGACGACGACCAGCGCCACCAGGGCGACGATGAAGGCGAGCGCCCCGCCGCCGCTGCCTTCGCGGCGGCTGGCGCCGGCGATCAGGTCGCTGATCACGAGGCAGGCGAGGACGGCGCCGGCGAGCGCCAGCACCGCGCCGACCGCGCCGTCGAGCAGGAAGCCGGCGACGAGGCCGATCACGGCGGCGAGCAGGGTCATCCGCCCGCGGGCGGAGCCATGGGTGCCGGTGGTGCCGGCGAGCATGCCGATCGCGATGCCGATGCCTACGTCGGAGAGAAAGTCCACGTGCGAAAACGTACCCTCCCGAGCGCCCCGGCGTCGATCCGCCACACTTCCGTGCATGAGCGAAGTGCCGATACCGCCGCACCGGCGCCGGGCCCACACCAGCACCAGGGACCTGGAGCGCTACGCCGGCCTCTTCGCCGAGCGGACCACGGTGATGCGCTCCTCGGCGATGCGCGACCTGATGGCGATCACCGCGCGGCCGGAAGTGATCTCGCTCGCCGGCGGCCTCCCCGACACCTCGACCTTCCCGCCCAAGAGCTTCGCCGCGCAGATGACCCGGATCGCCCAGGAGTCCGCGGCCGAGGCGCTGCAGTACGGGCCGACCGAGGGCTTCGAGGAGACCAAGGACTGCATCGTCGAGGTAATGGGCGCCGAGGGAATGCTGGTCGACCCGCACGACCTGATCGTCACCACCGGCGGCCAGCAGGCGATCGACCTCGTCGCCAAGACGCTGGTCGACCCCGGCGACGTCGTCATCTGCGAGGCGCCGACCTACCCCGGCGCGGTCCCGGTCTTCTGCAGCTACCAGGCCGAGGTGATCCAGGTCGAGTGCGACGAGGACGGGATGCGGGTCGATGAGCTCGAGCGGCTGCTGGATCGTCTGCGCGCCGAGGGGCGGCGCCCGAAGTTCATCTACTCGGTGCCGACATTCCAGAACCCGGCCGGGGTGACGATGTCGCTGGCCCGCCGCCAGCGCCTGGTCGAACTGGCGCGGCTGCACGAGCTGCTGGTGGTCGAGGACAACCCCTACGGGCTGCTGCGCTACGAGGGCGAGGCGGTGCCGCCGCTCTACCAGCTCGACGGCGGCGACTTCGTCGTCTACATCGGCACCTTCTCGAAGATCCTCTCCCCCGGCATCCGCCTCGGCTGGGCGGTGGCGCCGCCGCCGGTGATGGAGAAGATCGTGCTCGGCAAGCAGGCGGCCGACCTCTGCACCTCGACGCTGACCCAGTACTTCGTCCGCGAGTACTTCGCCGAAGGGCGCTGGCGCCAGTACGTCGAAGACCTGGTCGCGCTCTACCGCGGCCGCCGCGACACGATGCTGGCGGCGCTGGAGGAGCACTTCCCGGCGGCGGCGAGCTGGACCGAACCGCAGGGCGGCCTCTTCATCTGGGCGACCCTGCCGGAGTACATCGACACCGGCGACCTCCTGGCCAAGGCGCTGCGCGCCGACGTCGCCTTCGTCCCCGGCCAGGCCGCCTACATCGACGAGCGCGGCCGCAACTCGATGCGGCTCAACTTCTCCGGCGTCGGCGATGGCGAGATCCGCGAGGGCATCCGCCGCATCGGCGCCGTGATCGCCGAGCAGGTCGAGCTCTACCAAGCCCTCACCGGCACGCATACGCCCGCAGGCGAAGCCGAGGACGTGGGCGGACTTGATTCGCAACCGAATCCGTCCCGGTCCATATCTGATTCTTCTGGGGCGGATTCGGTTGTGCTGCCCTTTCGCAAGACCGGCGAGGGGGGCGGGTGAAGGTCGCCGTCCTCAAGGGCGGGCGCTCGCTCGAGCGCGGCGTCTCGCTGCGCTCCGGGGCCCGGGTCGAGGACGCGCTGGCTCGGCTCGGCCACGAGGTGGTCGCCCTCGACGTCGGCGGTGACCTGGTCAAGCGACTGAGCGCGGAGCGCCCCGACGTCGCCTTCGTCGCCATGCACGGCGTCGGTGGCGAGGACGGCACCGCGCAGGAGCTGCTGGAGATCCTCGGCATCCCCTTCACCGGCCCCGGCGCCGCCGCCTGCGCGCGCTGCATGGACAAGTCCCAGTCCAAGCACGCGATCCGCGAGGCCGGGCTGCCGACCCCGGACTGGTTCGCCTTCAGCCAGACCGCCTTCCGCGAGCTCGGCGCCGCCGATGCGCTGGGGCGGCTCGAGCAGGGCCTCGGCTTTCCCCTCGTGGTCAAGCCGAGCCGGGGCGGCTCCTCGCTCGGCGTCAAGTTCGCCGCGGCGGCGGCCGAGGTTCCGCAGGCCCTGGTCTCCGCCTTCAGCTATGACGACCGCGTCCTGCTCGAGCGCTTCGCCGCGGGGCGCGAGCTGGCGGTCAGCGTGCTCGGCGGTGAGGCGCTGCCGGTGGTCGAAGCGATCCCGGCCGAGGGCGACGCCTACGACTTCGAAGCCCGCTACGAGATCGGCCGCACCCGCTTCGTCTGCCCCGCCGAGCTCAACGCGGGCGAGCAGGCGGCGGTGACCGAGGCGGCGCTCGCCACCTACCGCACCCTCGGCTGCTCCGGCTTCGCCCGGGTCGACCTGATCCTCGGCCCCGACGGCCCCCAGATCCTCGAGGCGAACGCGATCCCCGGCCTCACCGACACCAGCCTCCTCCCCCAGGCCGCCGAGGCAGCGGGCATGTCCTTCGAGCAGCTGGTCGAGCACATCCTCGACTTGGCCCTTTCCCCCACTCCCGCCTAGACGCCGAGATCCGCCGGCCAGCAGGCGTCTAAGAGTCGGCCCCGGAAGCGAAGTCTTCGGGGGTCACCTCGTCGAGGAACTCTTTGAACTTGTCGACGACCTCCTCGGTGTCCTCGACCTCGTGCTCGAACTCGATCGCCGACTCCTCGATCACGTCCTCGGCGGCGAAGATCGGGGCGGAGACGCGGACGGCGAGGGCGAGGGCGTCGGAGGGACGCGAGTCGATCTCGACCTCGGAGCCGTTGACCGAGACCGTGATCGAGGCGTAGAAGGTGTTGTCGCGCAGCTCCGTCACCGAGACCCGCTCGCACTTGGCGTCGAGCTGGTCGAGCACGTCGGAGAGCAGGTCGTGGGTCATCGGCCGCGGCGTCGAGGCGCCCTGCAGCTTCATCAGGATCGCGGCGGCCTCGGGGTGGCCGATCCAGATCGGCAGGAACCGATTTCCGTCGACCGTCTTCAACAACACGATCGGCTGCTTGCCGACCATGTCGAAGCTGACGCCATAGATCTGCATCTGCTGCACGAGAAGAGGCTCCCGACCGTGGTTGACGGCCAAGTATAGGTAGGCCTCGACCCCCATCTCCGCTGACCGGCGGTTACCGGTGTCCCTGTCGAGGGACCTCCTTCCCAGGGACCCGCTTCCGCGGCGCGGGCGACCCCTCGGCGGGGGCCGGTGGCCCCTGAATGCGGGGCCCGCACGCAATGCAGACCCGCAAGGGCCGGGGAGCCTGCTCTGCTCCCCCATCCGCGTCGATCAGGACGGTCACAAGCAGCGCCGCGATGATGAGGGGCAGGTAGAGGCAGCGATAGAAGAATTTCGGCCGGGGCTCGGTCAACAACCGGATGAATGCCGCCCAGCTGCCCGCCGTCCATCTCCACGCCCTCTCGTAAGCGGGCTTGGGCTCCTGCCCGCCTGGCGCGGCTTGGTCCCCTTCCTCCGCCGGCCGCAAGCGCAGCGTATTGGACCGCTGGCCTATCCGGTGGTTGTGGAGCTCCTTGATCAGATCCTCTTCCAACCCACCCGCGGAATCGCCGCGCTGCACGCACTTGTAATAGTCGTCGAGCATTCCCTCCATTTCGCTGGCCCGCCCGCGTGCTTCGGCGTACAGCCAGCCGTGGTAGGCATCCTGCAATCCCAGGACCGCGACCCCCGCGGCGGCGAGCAGCGCCAGCAGTGGCTGGTCTGCCTGCACCGCGGCCGCGATCAGGCCGAACCAGCCGGCGGTGGCGATCGTGCGGATGCTCGTCGACACCCGCACCACCCCGTCGATGAAGCTGAGCGTGTGCTCGTAATCGAACTGAACCAGCTCTATGAGGCGATCTATCTCGGGCTTTGTCACGAGCTCAGCGAGTGTGGATCGGCGCCAGCTGGGTCGAGAGATCGCCGGCCTCGACCGCGAGCCTCGGGAATCCTTCCGCCTCGGCCCACTTGCCGAGGTTGTAGAGGACCCGGACGGTCAGCTTGAAGATCTCTGCTTCGTGCTCGATCGCTTCCTCGGGTACGGACATCAGGCCATATTTCACAAAGCAATCGCACAGATCCACGAAGTCGAAGAGCAGCGACCAGGCGGGTTCGTGCTTGTCCTTGCGCTCGAGGTCGACCTGGAAGTCGCTGACCATCTCGCGCTCGTCGAGGGTAAAACTGTGGATCTCCAGATCGAACGTCTCCGCGAGGAAGCGGAGGAAGAAGGTGCGGAGGAATTTCGGTAGCTGAGCAAGCTTTCGGGGCAGATCCGTACGGTCGAACGAGGCAGCTGTTATCTCCGCGATCAGACGAGCCGGCACGTCCAGCAGAGCAGCGTCGTCGCCGAGCTTGGGACCGCTCACAGGCTCTGCGAGAGGATCTCTCGACACGCATCGCGTGCTGCGGCGGCCTCCTCGTGGGACCCCTCGGCCGGAAATGGGACGGGTGGGGTGCCACGCCGATTGACGATCTCCCAGAAGGGGCGGAGACGGCGGATGACTCGAGCTGGCTGCTGCAGCTCCGGATGCGTCGCGCCGAGGCGACGAAAGACCTCGTCCCGATCGAACTCGAAGTTCCCATCCCGGGCCAAGGCCAGCATCGATCCCGAACGGCCCCACGCATATAGGTCTGCGAAGCAGAACAGGTACTGCCCCCCACACCAAGCCAGGTCGCTGTAGACCTGCCACTGGGAATACAGCCCCTCTGCCGACTCCTTGACCGGTGCGTCCTTCGGGTAATCGTTGAGGAGCGCGGTGGTGACCCCGTCGCGGTCGACCACGACCTTCCCTTCCCGGGCCAGGTGGGAGGCAAAGACCGTTCTGTCCGAGAAGGCCTGGGTGAGATGGGCCTCGGTCATCAGGCGAATCTGGGTCGAGCTGCGGCGGGCCGCGAGCGAAGGACTGATCCGCTCCCGCACCGCCGATGCCTCGGCCGCATCTGGCACCACCACCAGAAGGTCCACGTCACTGTCGCTGGAGTTGCTGCCGCGAGCAGCGCTGCCGAAGAGGCAGACCGCTCGTATGTCGCGGTCTTCAGGAAGTCCCCACCGCGACTTTCCAGTCCCTAGATTCGCTGGAGGGTCAGTTCGATATGACTTGAGGATCGGCATTTTCAAGGGAAGATTTGCCATCTTCTAGTCAAATCTAACTAGAGTTCCGGATGCAAACCTGGGATTTGACCGATCACTCAAAAAACATAGTGCAGGAGCGCTGGGTTGAACAGGCCGTGCAGACTTTCGCGGGGCGGGTCCGGTCCTCGAGGAAAGCAAGGGGCCTGTCGCAGGCGGACGCGGCCGAGCGGGCCGGGATCAGCCAGAGCCACTGGTCGAAGATCGAGCGCGGAAGCGTCGAGCCGTCGATCGGTCAGGTGCTGCGGATCCAGCACGTGCTCAGCGCGCCATCGATCGAGACGTTCTTGGGCCGTTTCCCATCGGCCCGCCTCCTCGAGTCGGGCGAAGGTGAACGCGATGTGGAGGAGGCCGGGTCGCAGGCGTAGTTGCCGGCCTGGTCCGTGTGCATCACGGTCAGTGGGCGATCCTGGATTCGAACCAGGGACCTCGTCCTTATCAGAGACGCGCTCTAACCAACTGAGCTAATCGCCCGCGGCCGGCGATGATAGCGACGGCGCGCTTGGCGCTCCGGGAGCCTCAGCGGGTGCGCTTGCGCAGGGTGCGGGCCAGCGCCTGGGCCTCGTCGATGTCGTCGAAGCGCAGCTCGGCGACGACGCCCTCCCCCTTGGCCCGGACCAGGACCTCGTGGCCGAGCGCCGCCTCGAGCGCGTCGGCGGCAGCCTCGAGGGCCGCGGCCTCCTCGGGATCGACCACCGCTTGCTTCGGCCTTGCTTTTGGCTGGCCAGCCAGCCGAACCCTGTTCTCGGTCTCGCGCACCGACCAGCCGCCGCGCACGGCGTCGCGGGCGAGGCGGCGGCGCACGTCGTTGCCGCCGGCCCCGAGCAGGGCGCGGCCATGGCCCTCGCTGAGCTCGCCGCCCTCGAGCAGCTCCAGGGTCTCGTCGGGAAGCTCGAGCAGGCGGATCAGGTTGGAGACGGCGGGCCGGCTGCGGCCGACGCGGCGGGCCAGCTCCTCTTTGGTCAGCCCCAGGTCCTCGACCAGGGCGGCGCAGGCCTTCGCCTCCTCGACCGGGTTGAGGTCCTCTCGCACCATGTTCTCGATCAGCGCCGCCTGCAGGCGCTCGGCCTCGGCCTGGTCGCGGACGACCGCGGGCACCTTCTCGAGCCCGGCCTGCTGGGCGGCGCGCCAGCGGCGCTCGCCGGCGACCAGCTCATAGCTGCCGTCGGGGAGGGGGCGGACCAGCAGCGGCTGGACGATGCCGCTGGACTCGATCGAGGCGGCCAGAGCGGCGAGGGCTTCGGGGTCGAACTTGGTCCGCGGCTGGCCCGGGTTGGGCTTGATCAGGCCGACCGGCAGCTCGCGCAGCTCGCCGGCGTCGCCGGCGGCGGCTTCCGGCAGGATCGCCGAGAGGCCGCGGCCGATGCCGCGTTTGGTGTCGCTAGCCACGGGCCGCGAGCTCCTTCGTCAATGCCTGGTAGGCGACGGATCCGCGTGAAGAGGGGGCGTGCTCGGTCACCGGCAGACCATAGCTCGGGGACTCGGCGACGCGGACGCTGCGGGGGATGACGGTCTCGAAGACCATCTCCGGGAAGTGCTCGCGCAGCTCCGACTCGACGTCCTGGGCCAGCCGGGTGCGCTCGTCGTGCATGGTGATCAGCAGGCCCGCGACCTCGAGCCGGGGGTTGAGGTCGCGGCGGATCATCGCCAGGGTTTCGAGGAACTGGACCAGGCCCTCGAGCGCCAGGTACTCCGCCTGCACCGGCACGATCACCCGGTCGGCGGCGGTCAGGGCATTGACGCTGACCGGCCCCAGCGCGGGCGGGCAGTCGAGCAGGGTCACCGCAAAGCGCTCGCGCACCGGTCCCAGGCGCTCGCGCAGGCGCGTCTCGGAGCCGTCGATCCGCGGCAGCTCGACGGCGGCGCCGGCGAGGTCGCGGCTGGCGGGGACGAGCCAGAGGTTGTCGGGCCCGGCCGGGCGGGCGGCCTCGGCGACCGAGACGTCGCCGGTCAGACAGTCGTAGGAGGAGGGGTGCATCTCGCGACCGCCGCCCAGCGCCACGGTCGCGTTGCACTGGGGGTCGAGATCGACCAGCAGCGTCTGCGAACCGCCCGCGGCCACGCAGGAGGCGACGTTGACCGCGGTCGTCGTCTTGCCGACGCCGCCCTTCTGATTCGCCACCGCGTAGACCGTGCCCATGTCGCAGCCACCCTAGAGGAGCGTCTTTTGCCCGCGCGCGACGGCGGGAGGTGGGGTAGCCTGCCCCCCGTGACCGAGACCGCAGACTGGCCGCAGGAGCCCGCCGAGCGCGTTCGTGAGCTCGTCGAGGGCGTTCTGGACGAGCTCGACCTGGACGGCGAGGTCGAGATCGAGGAGGACGACGAGCGGATCGCCGTCAGCGTCGAAGGGGAGGACGACTACGGCCTCCTGATCGGCAAACGCGGGCAGACGATCGATGCCCTGCAGCTGCTCTGCTACCAGGCGGCGTTCCGTGGCCTGCGCGAGCGCAAGCGGGTCGTCGTCGATGCGGCGGGCTACCGCCAGCGCCGGCGCGAGACGCTCGAGGGCCGTGCCGACCGCGCCGCCGAGCAGGCGCTGAGCAGCAACAACGTGGTCGAGATGGACCCGATGAGCGCCCAGGAGCGCCGCGTCGTCCACGAGCGGCTGAAGGAGCGGGCCGGCATCGAGACCTACAGCGAGGGCGACGAGCCCAACCGCTGCGTCATCGTCGCTCCCCTAGTCGCGGAGTGAGTCGCGACCCAACCGCGGTGCTCGGCCCGGCCGGCCACCAGGCGCTGGGCAAGGTCCTGAAGCTGCTGGCCGCGGAGCGCGCCTCGGTCAGCTCCGTCGTCGACGATCGCGCCTGGAAGGTCCATGTCGCCGACAGCCTCACCGGGCTCGAGGTCCCCGAGCTCGGGACGGCCGCGCGGATCGCCGACGTCGGCGCCGGAGCGGGCTTTCCCGGTCTGGCCCTCGCGGTCGCCTTGCCCGCCGCCCAAGTCGACCTGGTCGAGTCGATCGGCCGTAAGTGCGCCTTCATGCAGCGTGCCATCGATGAGGCCTCGATCGCCAACGCCGCCGTCCTCAACACCCGCTCCGAGGACCTCGCGTCAGCGGACGGCCGCGAGGCCTACGACATCGTCACCGCCCGCGCCGTCGGCCGCCTCTCTACCCTCGCCGAGCTCGCGTCTCCGCTCCTGAAGCCAAACGGAGTCCTCGTCGCCTGGAAGGGCAAACGCGACGAGGAGGAAGAGCGACAGCTGGCGAATGCCGCTAAGGCCCTCGCCATGCGCCCAGAGCAGATCCTCGACGTGGGAAACCGCGCCGGCAGCCAACACCGCCACCTCCACGTAATCCGCAAGTCAGGCCCCACGCCCTCCAACCTTCCCCGCAAGCCCGGGATCGCCAAGAAGCGCCCCAAGGGCTGAGCAGTTCAGCCAAGGAAGGCGCTGGTGCTGATCGAGAGGGGTCGGGTAGCCCTCCGAACGTTTTGCGCTTTTCGCCGAGCGAGAACCTCGGATGGCAGCAAGCGATCCAGCGAATAAGCGAGAGAGGAGGGCTACCCGACCCCTCTCGACCTGACCCGACCTACCGTCTCTTCTTCTTCTTTTTTGGTGGTGGCGGTGGTGGCTTCGCGGCGGCTACGGCTGCCGCACCCTCAGGCGTCGCCGCCACCGGCATCGGGATGATCCTCTGAATCGTGTACTGCTGGCCGATCGTCCAGATATTGGTCGTGATCCAGTAGAGGATCAGACCGGCCGGGAAGCTGATCACGAAGGGGACGAAGATCAGCGGCAGCACGAACATCATCGTGCGCTGGCTTTTGTCGGCGGTGACCGACATGACCAGGCCCGAGATCAGCTGGGTGCCGACGTAGAGGATCAGCAGCGCGATCAGGACGCCGCCGGTCGCCTTCGCGGTCAGGTCGGGGATGAAGAGGAAGCTTTCGCCGAAGAACCCGGCTGAGTGACCCTGGCTGGAGGCGTATTCGCTGCAGGTCTTCACGGTCTGTTCGCAGATGTCGAAGCGAAGGTCGTGCTGGAGCACGTAGAAGAGCGTGATGAAGACCGGGAGCTGAGCGACCAGCGGAATGCAGGAGGCAAAGGGGTTGACTTTGTTCTCTTTGTAGAAATTCATCATCTCTTGCTGCATGCGCTGTTTGTCGTTCTTGTATTTGGCCTGGATCTCTTTGATCTGGGGCTGCAGCGCCTGCAGCGCCCGCATCCCTTTCAGCTGTTTGTAGGTCAGCGGGATCAGCAGAGTGCGCATGCAGACCGTCAGGGCCATGATCGACAGGCCCCAGGAGAGGCCGGCGTCGTGGAAGAAATTGAGGACGTTGTCGGCGATGTCGACCAGGAACTGCGGCGCCAACTGGAATGCGAGGGGCAGCATCAGGCGCTCGCTCCGTGGTGGTGCTCAGCGGGGTCGACCGGGCCGGCGCCGCGGAGGGTGAAGCTGTCGGGCACCGGATCGAAGCCGCCGTGGCTGAGGGGATTGCAGCGAAGCAGGCGCCAAGTGCCGAGCAGCAGGCCGCGCACAACCCCAAAGCGCTCGATCGACTCAACCGTGTAGACGGAGCAGGTTGGCTCGTAGCGGCAGCGGCGCGGGCGGGATGGGGAGATCCAGCGCTGGTAGGCCGCAATCGGGGCGAGAACTATGCGTTTCACGTGGAACGCCCCCCGGCCAGCGCCTCTTCGAGGCTCTTGGTGACGCCACCGCTGCCCTCGCGGTCGATCAGGTCGCCGATCTCCGAGCGGGCGACGATGACGAAGTCATGCCGCTCGGGCAACCGATCGGCGAGGCCCCAGAAGGCCTCGCGCAGCGCCCGCTTGACCTTGTTGCGGTCGACGGAACCGCCGACCTTGCGACTGACGGAGACGCCGAGCCTCACGTCCTCGCGCTCCTCATCACGGCGGGGGAAGGTGTAGAGAACGAGATAGCGGGTCGCATGGGATGAACCGTCGCGGTAGACGCGGTCGAACTCACCGCTTCGCGAGAGACGCCGTCGCTTCGACGCCATCTAGGGGGTGAGGCGCTTCCGCCCTTTGCGGCGGCGGCGACTGAGGATCGCGCGACCGCCGCGGGTGCTCATCCGTGCCCGGAAGCCGTGCGTCTTCGCGCGCTTCCGCTTCTTCGGCTGGTACGTGCGCTTCATGCGTCGGCAGTATACGGAGGCCGCTCGAAAAGACGTCCCGAAATCTTTTCCACGGGATTTGCGGGGCGTCGAGGATGGCTGGTCAGGCACGCCGCTATGGTCGCCGGCCAGGTGCAAGATGACTCCTCGCGACAAGAACTCGACGCCCTTTGGCGGGCGACCCAGGACCGGCTTCGGGCATCCGTGCCCGAGTCGACCTTTCGCCTCTGGCTGGAGCCCCTGCACCCCGTCGGGGCGGATTCCGACGCCCTCTACCTGACCGGCCCGGAGGGCATCCGGGCCTGGGCCGAGCGCCGCTACTCCTCCTTGATCGGGCGAGCCCTGGCCGATTCCGGCAGCCCCCTGCACCTGGTTCGATTCACCGACGGCGGCGGGCCGAGCGGGGAGACGGCGGCGGTCGAAGGGGCCGAGCTCAACCCCAATTACACCTTCGACCGCTTCGTCATCGGCAGTGGCAACCGCCTTGCCCACGGTGCCGCCCTGGCCGTGGCCGAGGCGCCGTCGGAGGCCTACAACCCGCTCTTCCTCCACGGCCCTCCCGGGCTCGGCAAGACGCACCTGCTGGCCGCGGTCGCCAATTACCTGCGGGCCAACGCCCCCGGCCTCAGCGTCCGCTACACGACCGCCGAGTCGTTCACCAACGAGTTCGTCGGCGCCCTCAAGTCCGCCGGCGCCGACGGCTTCAAGGCCCGCTACCGCGACCTCGATGTGCTGCTGATCGACGACGTCCAGTGCCTCGAGGGAAAGCCGGCCACCGAGGAGGAGTTCTTCCACACCTTCAACGCCCTCTATGAATCGGGCAGCCAGCTGGTCCTCTCCGCCGACCGCATCCCCAGTGAGCTCTCGACCCTCGCCTCGCGGCTGCGCGACCGCTTCGAGTGGGGGCTGACCGTCGCGGTCGAGCCACCAAATTTGGCGACGCGCCTGACCGTCCTCCGCCGCCTGGTCCAGGAGGCGGGAGTGGAGATCGCCGACGCCGACGCGCTGCACGAGCTCGCCAACCGGATCGACGTCAACGTGCGGCAGCTGCACGGCGCCCTCACCCGTGTCCTCGCCCATGCGTCGCTGATGGCCCGCCCGCTCAGCACCGAGCTGATCGCGGAGGTCATCCCCCGCGGCCGCTCCCGCCAGGCCACCTCGGTCGAGGAGATCCAGCAGCGCGTCGCCGAGGGCTATGGCATCTCCCGTGCCGAGCTGATCGGCTCCAGCCGCGCGGCCACCCCTCTGCGTGCCCGCCAGGTCGCGATCTTCCTCACCCGCGAGCTGACCGACCTCTCCCTGCCCCAGATCGGCCGCCTCTACGGAGGCCGCGATCACTCCACCGTCCTCAACTCGCTGCGCCGGCTCGAGGCCGGCCTCGCCGACGACCCGCAGTTGGCCGAGCGGGTCCAGAAGTTACGCGGCGCTATCCACAATCCCGCTGGCGAGCAGCGCTGACGGCCGATGACACTGCAAGAATCGCCTCTTTCCCACAGCCGCGTCCACAGGCCCGAAACCGCGCTCCGACGCGGTTTCCTCCGTGGCCCAAGCTTTTTCCACAAGCCCTAACCCAACTCAAGAAGGCATCCAACACTTGAAGCTCACGACCAAACGCGAAGAACTCGTCTCCAAGCTTTCGATCGTTTCCAGGGCTGTATCGACGCGCGCCGCGACGCAGGCGCTCTCCGGCGTCCTCCTCACCGCTGCCGACGGCAAGGTGACGCTCGCCGCCACCGATCTCGACATGGGGCTGGAGACGACGCTCGCCGCTGAGGTCGAGGCCGAGGGATCGGTGCTGCTGCCCGGCCGGCTGCTGGCCGAGGTCGCGCGCTCGCTGGCCGACCCGGCGGTGGAGATCGAGTCGCGCGAGGCCGAGCACGACGTCGAGATCCGCAGCGGCAGCTCCAGCTTCCACCTGCGCGTCCTCCCCGCCGAGGACTTCCCGAAGCTGCCGGCGCCGGGCGAGGAGCCGGGGCTGAAGATCCCCGCCAAGGAGCTCGGCGCCAGCATCGACCTGGTCGCTCGCGCGGCGTCGCGTGACGACATGCGGCCGGTTCTGACCGGCGTCTTCGTCGCCGCCAGCGGCTCGGAGATGACGATGGTCGCCACCGACTCCTACCGGCTGGCGGTCAAACGGACCGAGCTCGAGAGCGAGCTCGGTGGCGAGATCGACGCCAACATCCCGGCGCGGGCGCTGAAGGAGCTGGGTCGCATCCTCTCCGCGGAAAGCGTGGAGGAGGCGACGGTCTCGCTGCTCGCCAACCAGGCGGTTTTCCAGGCAGGGGCGATCCTCCTCACGACGAGGCTGATCGAGGGACAGTTCCCCAACTTTCGACAGCTCCTGCCGGAGTCCTACGAGCACGACGTCCGCCTGCCGCGCAGCGACTTCCTCGACGTCACCCGCCGGGTCAGTCAGCTTGCCCAGCGCAACGCGCCGCTGCGGCTCTCGTTCCGGCCGGGGGAGCTGACGATCGCGGCCGAGACTCCCGACGTCGGCGACGCTGAGGAGACGATGCCGGCCGCCTTCGAGGGCGAGCCGCTGGAGATCGGCTTCAACCCGGAGTTCCTCAAGGAGGGGATCGAGAGCGTCGAGGGCGACGAGGTGCTGCTGCGACTGATCTCGCCGCTGCGCCCGGGGCTGCTGCAGCCGGTCGAGGGCGATGACTTCCGCTACCTGGTGATGCCGATCCGGCTCAACGTCTGAGGTTGTGACCCGGTGCTGGTCACCGCGATCGAAGCGAGGCCGGTGCGCAGCCTCGACCAGGTCCGGGTCGAGCTCGCCCCCGGCATCGTCAGCGTCGTCGGCCCCAACGGCGTCGGCAAGACCAACCTCGTCGAGGCGCTCTATTTCGCCCTCACCGGCCGTTCCTTCCGCACCTCCGACCGCCGCGACCTGATCCCCTTCGGCGCCTCGCTGGCGCGGGCGGAGGCGACGGTGCGCGACGCCGACGGGCTCGAGCGGCGGCTGCTCGCCTCGGTCAGCCGCACCGAAGGGCGCCGGCACCTGCTCGATGGCAGCCCGGCCGACCCCGCGACCCTGGCCCGCAACCGGCCGCCGGTGGCGGTCTTCGCTCCCGACCGCCTGACCCTGATCAAGGGGCCGCCGTCGGAGCGCCGCGCTCACCTGGACGGGTTCCTCGCCGCCCGCTGGCCGGCCCGTGGGGAGCTGCGCAAGCGCTTCGGCCAGGCCCTCGCCCAGCGCAACGCGCTGCTCTCGCGGCTGGCGGCGGGGTACGGCAGCCCGGCTCAGCTCGACGTCTGGGACACGACCCTGGCCGAGGCGGCGGCGCCGCTGATCGCCGCCCGCGAGGAGGCGATCGCCGAGCTCGGCGGGCCCTTCGCGGAGGCAGCGGCGGAGCTCGGCCTCGAGGGCGGTGCCAGCCTCGGGTACGCGCCGCGGGCCGAGGGCGGGGTGGAGGAGATTCGAGCCGGGCTGGGGCAGCGGCGCGAGCAGGACATCCGCATGGGACGCAGCTCCTGGGGACCGCACCTGGACGAGTTCAAGACCGAGATGGCGGGGCGGTCGCTGCGTCGCTACGGGTCCCAGGGCCAGCAGCGGGCGGCCCTGCTCTCCCTGCTCTTCGCCGAGCGGGAGGTGCTGCTGAACGCGCGCCGGGTGACGCCGTTGCTGCTGCTCGACGACGTCATGAGTGAGCTCGACCCGGGCCGCCGCGAGCGCCTCGTGCAGCGGCTCGACGATGGCGGCCAGGCACTGATCACCGCCGCCGACGAGGAGTCGCTGCCGGCCCCGGCGCTGGCGGCGGTGGTGCGAATGCCGCCCCCCGCCCAACCGACCGTGGCCGCCGCATGACCCGCCGCCGCGCCCCCCGCCAGGCCTCGGAGGCGATCCGGGCGGCGCGCGAGCGCGCCGCCCCCCGCACCGGGCTGGCCGCGGTGCAGGCGGCCTGGGCCGGGGTGGTGGGAGAGCAGCTGGCCGCGGTCGCGGAGCCGGTCTCCGAGGGCGCCGGGACGCTGACGATCGAGGTCGCGGACACGGTCTGGGCGCAGGAGCTGGACCTGATGCAGGGGCAGCTTCTGGAGCGCCTGCGGGGCGAGTTGGGGGACCTCACCCCCGAAGCTCTGCGCTTTCGCGTAAACAGCGACCGCTTCTAGTCCCACTTTATCCACGATTTGCAGGGAATTTGCCTCACCTGTCCGGCTCTTCCGCGGCACTCAACTGGTATTCTTATGGCAACTCGCCTCAAGCCCCGAACCGTGTGGAGCCAGCCTCCTCGCGTCGGGGTTTTCTGTGTCAACCGGAAGGGACTCATTGCCTGAGAAAAAATCCAGCAGCGCCACGACTGAGTCGTACGGCGCCAAGGACATCACCGTCCTCGAGGGTCTGGAGGCGGTGCGCAAGCGTCCCGGCATGTACATCGGTTCGACCGGGCCCCGTGGTCTTCACCACCTGGTCTATGAGGTCGTCGACAACTCCGTCGACGAGGCCCTGGCCGGCCACTGCGACAGCGTCCGCGTCGTCCTCCACCCCGATAACAGCTGCACGGTCGCCGACAACGGCCGCGGCATCCCGGTCGGGATGATGGAGAAAGAGGGCAAACCCGCCGCCGAGGTCGTGCTGACGGTCCTCCACGCCGGCGGCAAGTTCGGGGACGGCGGCGGCTACAAGGTCTCCGGTGGCCTGCACGGCGTCGGCGTCTCCGTCGTCAACGCTCTCTCCGAGCGCCTGCACCTGCAGATCAGCACCGACGGCAACGTCTGGTCCCAGGACTACGAGCGCGGCAAACCGATGACCGAGCTGAGCAAGGGCGAGGCGACCAAGGAGCACGGGACCCAGATCACCTTCCTCCCGGACCTGGAGATCTTCGAAGAGATCGGCTTCGACTTCGACACCCTCGCCGAGCGCCTGCGCGAGACCGCCTTCCTCACTCGCGGCCTGCGGATCGAGCTGGTCGACGAGCGCGGTGAGACCAACAGCGTCGTCTTCAAGTACGACGGCGGCATCGAGGACTTCGTCCGTCACCTCAACGAGAACAAGGACGAACTGCACCGCAAGGTCATCTACTTCGAGGGCGCCGATGAGGAGGACGGCGAAGTGGAGATCGCGATGCAGTGGAACTCCTCCTACCAGGAGTCGATCTTCAGCTTCGCCAACAACATCAACACCCATGAGGGCGGCACCCATCTCTCCGGCTTCCGCTCGGCGCTGACCCGGACGCTCAACGCCTACGCCCGCAACAAAGGGCTGCTGCACGAGAAAAAAGACGAGAACCTCGCCGGCGAGGACGTGCGCGAGGGGCTGACCGCGGTGATCTCGGTCAAGCTCCACGACCCCCAGTTCGAGGGCCAGACCAAGACCAAACTCGGCAATCCGCCGATCCGCGGCCTGGTCGAGGAGACCGTCAACCGCAAGCTGGCCGAGTACTTCGAGGAGAACCCCACAGACGCGCGCCGGATCATCAGCAAGGCGATCGAGGCCTCCCGCGCCCGCGACGCCGCCCGCAAGGCCCGCGACCTGACCCGGCGCAAGTCGGCGCTGGAGAACTCGACCCTGCCGGGCAAGCTCGCCGACTGCTCGGTCAAGGACCCCAGCCTGGCCGAGATCTTCGTGGTCGAGGGCGACTCCGCCGGCGGTTCCGCCAAGCAGGCGCGCGACCGCAACACGCAGGCGGTGCTGCCCCTGCGCGGCAAGATCATCAACGTCGAGAAGAGCCGCATCGACAAGGTCCTCGCCAACAACGAGATCCAGGCGCTGATCACGGCGATCGGCACCGGCGTCCACGACGAGTTCGACATCGAGGGCGCCAGGTACCACAAGATCGTGATGGCGACCGACGCCGACGTCGACGGCGCCCACATCCGCACCCTGGTCCTCACCTTCCTCTACCGGCAGATGCCGGAGCTGATCGACGCCGGCTTCGTCTACATCGCCAAACCGCCGCTCTACCGGGTCAAGCAGGGCAACCAGGAGACCTACCTGGAGCGCGAGTCCGAACTCGAGGAGCTGCTGCTGCGCGACAAGCTCGAGGACTTCGAGCTGACCGATGCCACCGGCAGCACCAAGAAGCTGACCCAGAGTCGTTGGCAGGCGTACGTGCGGCGCTCGAAGGAGTACGAGGGCTGGGGCTCCTCACTGCAGGCGGAGTTCGGCCACGAGGCCGTCCGCTTCCTCGAGGAATCGAACCTGCTCGACGAGGGAGCGAGCAGCGTCGAGGCCGCGGCCAAACTGCTGCGAGCCGACGCGCCCGAGGGAGCGGCCTTCGACACCGAGGTGCTCCAGGCCGACGAGTCGGTCCTGGTCGTGAAGGCGATCGAACGCAAGAGCGGCCTCGCCCGGACCCACCGGCTCCCGGCCGAGCTGTTCTCGCATTTCGACTACCGCAAGTTCGTCGAGGTCCACGAGGCACTGTTGAAACAGGTCGGCCGCCCCGCCTTCGAGATTCAGTTCGGCGGCCGCCGCAACGTCGCCCTCTCGTTCCAGGCGCTGCGTGGAGCGGTCCTGGAGCTGGCCCGCCACGGCGTCCAGCTGACCCGCTTCAAGGGACTCGGCGAGATGAACGCCGATCAGCTGCGCGAGACGACGATGGACCCCGCCAGCCGCACCCTGGCCCGGGTCACGCTCGAAGACGCGACCGCGGCCGACCAGATCTTCTCGATGTTGATGGGCGACCAGGTCTTGCCTCGACGCGAATTCATCGAGGCGCATGCCAAGGAGGTGCGCTTCCTTGACGTCTAGGCGCCCCCGTTCCTTTGATTGGAGACTGATCTAGATGGCGCTTGATGCTCTAACCGGCCGCATCGAGGAGCGGGAGCTCGAGAAGGAGATGCGGTCTTCGTATCTCGATTACGCGATGAGCGTGATCGTCGGGCGAGCGCTGCCTGACGTGCGCGACGGCCTCAAGCCGGTCCACCGCCGCGTCCTCTACGCGATGCACGACGTCGGCCTGCAGCCGACCCGGGCCTACCGCAAGTGCGCCTTCATCGTCGGCGAGGTCATGGGCAAGTACCACCCTCACGGCGACTCGGCGATCTACGACACGCTGGTGCGGATGGCGCAGGACTTCTCCCTGCGCTACCTGCTGGTCGACGGCCAGGGCAACTTCGGCTCGATCGACGACGACCCCGCGGCGGCGATGAGGTACACCGAGGCCCGCCTCACCCGCCTCGCCACCGAGCTGCTGCGCGACATCGACGCCGACACCGTCGACTTCGTCCCCAACTACGACGAATCGACCCAGGAGCCGTCGGTCCTGCCGGCGCGCTTCCCGAACCTGCTGGTCAACGGCACCTCCGGGATCGCCGTCGGGATGGCGACCAACATCCCGCCGCACAACCTGCGCGAGGTCTCGGCCGCGGTCGCCGCCTACATCGACGACCCGCAGATCGACATGGCCGGGCTGATGGAGCACATCAAGGGCCCCGACTTCCCCGGCGGCGGGATCATGAGCCGCGAGGGGATCCGCGACGCCTACGCCTCCGGCCGCGGCAGCATCAAGGTCCGCGCCCGCGCCCACGTCGAGCCGCTGAAGGGGGGCAAGGAGGCGATCATCGTCACCGAGCTGCCGTTCACGGTGAAGAAGCTCGGCGATGGCGGACTCGTCACCAAGATCGCCGACCTCGTCCGCGACAAAAAACTGGAGGGGATCTCCGACCTCCGCGACGAGTCCGACGGCTCGGGCATGCGCCTGGTCATCGAGCTCAAGCGCGGCGGCCCGCCGGCCAAGGTCGTGCTCAACAACCTCTACAAGAAAACCTCGATGCAGACGACCTTCGGTGCCAACATGGTGGCGCTGGTCGACGGGGTGCCGAAAACGCTCAGCCTGCGCGAGCTGATCCACCACTACGTCGATCACCAGCGCGAGGTCGTCACCCGCCGCACCCAGTACGAACTGCGCCGGGCCGAGGCCCGGGCCCACATCCTCGAAGGCCTGCTGATCGCGCTCGACAACCTCGACGCGGTGATCAAACTGATCCGCGCCTCGAGCGACCCCGACACCGCCCGCGAGGGCCTGATGTCGCAGTTCGAGCTCTCGCGCGAGCAGGCGCAGGCGATCCTCGACATGCGCCTGCAGCGCCTGACCGCGCTCGAGGCCGACAAAGTCCGGGCCGAGCACGCCGACCTGATGGAGCGGATCGGCGAGCTGCGGGCGATCCTCGGCGACGAGGCGAGGGTGATGGCGCTGGTCAAGGAGGAGCTGGCCGAAGTGGTCGAGTCCTACGGTGACGAGCGCCGCACCGAACTGGCCCACTTCGAGGGCGACGTCGGCATCGAGGACATGATCGCCGACCAGCAGATGGTGATCTCGCTGACCGCCTCCGGCTACGTGAAGCGCTTGCCGCTGGCCACCTACCGTCAGCAGCATCGCGGCGGTGTCGGCGTGATGGGGATGAATCTCAAAGACGACGACTACATCGCCCACCTCCACATCTCCTCGACCCACGACTACCTGCTCTTCTTCACCAACCGCGGCAAGGTCTACCGGCTCAAGGTCTACGAGCTGCCGGAGGGCTCGCGCAACGCCAAAGGCAGCTCGCTGAACAACCTGCTGCCGCTGCGCGAAGGCGAGAAGGTGATGGCGGTGATCCCGACCCGGGACTTCAAGGAGAACAAGTACCTCGCCTTCGCCACTGCCAAAGGCCTGATCAAGAAGACCGAGTTCCTCGCCTACAACACGCCGATCCGCGCCGACGGGATCATCGCGATCAAGGTCCGCGACGGCGACGAGCTGGTCCAGGTGCGGCTCACCTCGGGCGAGGACGACATCCTCATCGTCTCCCACTCCGGCCACGCCTCGCGCTTCTCGGAGGAGCTGGTGCGCTCGATGGGCCGCGACACCAGCGGCATCAAAGGCATGAACGTGTCCGGCAAGGACAACCGGGTCCTGGCGATGGACATCGCCCGCAACGACACCGAACTCTTCGTCGTCACCGAGAACGGCTACGGCAAGCGCACCCCGGTCTCCGAATATCCCGTCAAGGGCCGCGGGACCAAAGGCGTGCTGACCGCGAAGCTGACCGAGAAGAAGGGCGGCCTCGCCGGCGCCCTGATCGTCGGCGAACACCAGGAGCTCCTCTTCATCTCCCAGAACGGCATGGTCCAGCGCACCTCCGTCAGCGGCATCTCGCAGATGGGCCGCTCGACGCAGGGGGTGAAGGTGATGAACATCAAGGACGACGACGTGGTCAGCGCCGTGGCGCTGGTGGTCGAGTCCGACAGCGACGAGGGTGCAGCGACCGAGCCTCAGGCAGACGAACTACCTGCGACGGACGATGGCTCTATAGACGGGGACGCTGGGTAAGCCTCGTCTACGCCTAGCACCGGCAAAGCCGGTGCAACCTGGATGGCGCCTGGCGGCGCCAGGAATTACGCAACGAGTTGTGGAGGCTAGGACGAGGCTTACCCAGCGTCCCCCAACGCAGCGCGTCGGTTCACGAGTAGCTCCAAGCTCCGAGCCAGGGACGATCCACTCACGGAGAGCGGGAGAACCACCAGCTTCCCGTCCCGTGTCTTCAGCTTCCGCGTACCGGGAGCCGAAATTCTGGGGCCGCCTCGTTCCTGATCGTCTGCGGAGACGTGTCGGGATGGAGGGTCGGGGGTCCCTTCCGCGGAGGCTCAAGGAACCGCGCTGGAACCCTCAGGACGCGACCCAGCTGCGCGACGGTCTCCGCGGAAGGGACCCCCGACCCTCCTTACTGCCTGCCTTACGCAGCCTGAGGCAAGTACTGCTGCCAAGCCTGCGGGATCTTCGGGCTAGCCACCTGGATGAACACCGTCGCCGCCGGTGCCTTCGGCGAGTTCTTCGGGTGCATGTGGATCTCGCGGGGGAGGCGGTTGCCCTTCCTCCGGTTGCACGTGGCGCAGGCGGCGACGATGTTCTCCCAGACCGACTTGCCACCGCGGCTGCGGGGGATCACGTGGTCGACGGTGAGGCCGGACTTGGTCGAGCCGCAGTACTGGCAGGTCCAGGAGTCGCGGGCGAGGACGGCGCGACGGGTGATCTTGCGGCGGTGGGCCTCGCGGGGGATGCGGACGTAGTTGACGAGGCGGATCACGTCGGGGCGCTCCATCGTCATGTGCTCGGAGTGGAGGGCGGCGCCGGCGCGCTGCTCCAGCAGCTCCGCCTTTTCCTTGAGGAGGAGCACGGCGGCGCGTCTCAACGTGCAGACGTTGATCGGCTCATAGGTTGCGTTGAGTACGAGGACTCGAGCCATGACTGCCGAGAATTGTAGGCAGGTCGCCAAGCGGCGAGGCCCGGGCGGGGACCTTTGGCCTGCTCAGACGACTGGATAGGAGCCGAGGATGCGGACCGAGTCGGCCTTGGCGCGGAGGGCGGAAATCGCCTCGGCGACGAGCCCATCGTTCTCCGCCCCCTCGGCGTCGCAGAAGAACATGTAGCGGCCGAGGCCGCTGCGCAGGGGGCGCGACTCGATCCGAGTGAGGTTGATCCCGCGGCTGGAGAACTCGCTGAGGGCGTTGACCAGGGCGCCCGGGTGGTCTTCGCCCAGCTCGGAGAAGACGAGCGAGGTCTTCCAGGTCTCGCCCGCCGGGACGGCGGTGCCGGCGGGGGCGATCCAGACGAAGCGGGTGACGTTGTCGGCCTCGTCCTGGATCCCCTCGCGGAGGATCTCGCAGCCGTAGAGGGAGGCCGCCGCGCGCGAGCCGATCGCCGCCCAGGGCCGCACCGACTCCGCGACCATGCGGACCGCCGCCGCGGTGCTGCTGACGCTGCGCAGTTCGACCCCGGGCAGCTGCTCGCGCAGGAAGCGGGCGCACTGGGCCAGCGGCTGCTGGTGGGAGAGGACCGCCTCGACCGCGCTCAGCTCGACCTGCTCGCGCCCGATCAGGTGGGCGCGCACGGCGTAGTCGTGCTCGCCGACGATCGTCACCGAGTCGGCCTCGAAGGCGAGCGCGTCGAGGGTGGGGCGGACCGAGCCCTCGATCGAGTTCTCGATCGGCACCAGCGCCCGCTCGGCCTCGCCGCGCTCGACGGCGAGGATCGCGTCGTGGATCGTCGTCGTGCGCAGCGGCTCGAACTCCTCGCTTGTCGCCTCGCCGAGCGCGTCCTCGGTGAAGGTTCCGGCCGGGCCGAGGTAGGCGACGCGCATAGAGCTCAGCCTAGTCCCCGCCGGCCCGAAGGACCCACTGGGTCCTTCTTATTCGAAGACGACGGTGTAGCTGGCTTCGTTGTTGGTGGAGACCTGCTCGCCGGGCACCGTGTCCACCTTCACTTCGAGCGTGACTTCGCCGCTCGGGGTCGGGGTCAGCAGGATCGAGGCGGTGCCGGTTTCCCCGGCGCCGATCGTTTCGATGTCGTCCGCCGCTTCGGTGCCGCCCGCCTTGACCGTGACGCCGATGCCGTTCTCGGTCGATTCGCCCTGGTTTTCGACCGTCACTTCGACTTCGGCTCCTTCTTCGGCCGCCACGCCGACCGCTTCTTCGCCGAGTTCGGTGCCGTTGACGCTGACCCCGCTGAGGCCGAGGCCGTGCAGGCCCGAGGTGACTTCGCCGCTGGAGCCGCTGACCGCCCCGAGCGCGTCGGTGACCGCGCTTTCTTCCAGCCACTTCGTCTCTTCCGGCAGGAAGACGCTCTTGGGCACGTCGCTGCCTTCGATCCCGTTACTGGCGAGAACGCCGTTGATTTCGGGGCGGACGACGGCGGCGTAGATCGCGTCGGAGGCGAGCAGCTTGCGCATCTGGCGGGCGATCCCCGCCATCGCCTTGGCGGAGCCGGCATCGCCGAGCGCGGTCGGCATCTTGTTGGCGATTTCGGTCATCGCGCTGCTGCGCAGCTCGTAGGTCAGCTCCAGCGCGTTCTGGGCCCGGCCCATGTCGCCGGGGGCGCTGAGGCTGTCGACCCGGGCGGCGTAGTTGTCCATGGCGCTGCGGTCGGCGTTGACCTCGGCGATGAAGTCGGTGACCGAGAGGTCGCCCGGTTCGGCCAGCTTGTCGAAGAACCCCTTGCTGGTCTGGTCGGTCTCGTCGACGATCTGGGTGACGTTGTCGGCGTAGTCGCTGAGCTCGCGGTTGGCGCGGGCGTCGAGGCAGCCCTTGACGCCGAGCACGACCAGGATCAGGACGATCAGGCCGCCGCCCAGCGCGAGGCCGCGCCGCAGCATGATCTGCTGGCGTTCGGGTCGACGTTGTGGGCGCTCGCGGCGCCGCGGCGCGCGTGCTGGCGAATCCTCCAAGAAGCGGCTCTCCAAGCTGGTTGCGTGGCCGGAGAGTATGAACGCTGAGACGGCTGGAGCGGCAGGAGAGCCAGCAAACGGTGGGGTTTTCCCAGCCAGATCGAGGCAGGAGAAAGTGCTCCGCGAGCGAAACAGAAGGAGCTTTGGTCGGTTCCCTCGTGCTCAACCGCTTCCTCATCGAGCGTCGCATCGGCAGCGGCGGCTTCGGCGTTGTCTACGAGGCCTGGGACGGGCGCCTTGAGCGCCCGGTCGCGGTCAAGGCGATCGAGCAGCGGGGGGAGGCCGGGCGGCGGGTGCTGCGCGAGGCTCAGGCCGCCGCCCGGCTCAACCATCCCGGCATCGTCACCCTCTATGAGATGGGGGAGGAGGACGGCAACGCCCTGCTCGTCTCCGAGCTGGTCGAGGGCTCGACCCTGGCCCGCCTCGCCCACGCCGGCGAGCTTTCCGATCGCGAGATCGGCGAGATCGGCGCCGATCTCTGCGAGGCGCTCGACCACGCCCACTCGCGCGGCGTCGTCCACCGCGACATCAAGCCGCAGAACGTGCAGGTGACCGAGGGCGATTGCGAAGGGGAGTCGCGGGCGAAGCTGATGGACTTCGGCGTCGCCCACCTCGCCGACGGCGCCTCGCTGACCGCGCCGGGGGACGTCGTCGGCACCCTCGCCTATATGTCTCCCGAGCAGGCGGAGGGACGCCCCGCCGGCCCCGAGGCCGACGTCTACTCGCTGGCGCTGATGCTCTACGAGTGCTGGAGCGGCGAAAACCCGCACCGGCGCGAGAGCCCGGCGGCGACCGCGCGGGCAATCGGCGACCGCACCCGGCCGCTGCGGCGTCTGCGCCCCGACCTCCCCCGTGAGCTGACCGCCGAGATCGACGCCTGCCTCGCCGCCCGTCCCAACCACCGACCCTCGCTGGAGCAGCTCGGCGGGGCGATCGAGGACTCGCTCGACCTCCTGGCCGAGCAGGCGGCGCCCCGTCACAGCCACCTCGGGGTCCGCCTCGGCGCCCTCGCTCTCGCCGCCGCCCTCGGCGCCTGGCTGGCGCTCGGCCACGGCCTCCTTCTCTAGGATTTTCCGATCGGCGTCCTACGCAATCTCGAGTCCCGGATCGAAGGCCTCGTCGAGGGGGTCTTCAGCCGCGCCTTCAGCTCCGAGGTGCAGCCGGTCGAACTCGCGCGCAAACTGGCGAAGGAAATGGACGCCCACAAGACGGCCTCGGTGGAACGCGTCTACGTGCCGAACGAGTACACGGTCTACCTCTCGACCAAAGACCGGGCCAAGCTCGAGGGATATGAGCGGTCGCTGGAGCAGGAGCTCTCCGGCTACCTGCTGGAGCACGCCCGCCGCCGCAGCTACGACCTGCTGACCCGGCCGACCGTCGGCTTCGACACCGACGAGCGCCTGCGGCTGGGCGAGTTCGGGATCCAGGCCCGCCTGGTCAAGCCGCCGGCGCACGAGGGCGAGGCGCCGAAGCAGGGCGAAGAGGGCCACACGATGGTCTACTCGGCCGTGCGCGAGCGCGACCGCAGCCGGCCAAAACACCCCGAGGAGGCGGTCACCGCCCTGGTCTCCACCCGCGCCGTGGTCTCGCTCGACGACCGCCGCTACGTGCTCGACGGGCCGCGGGCGACGATCGGCCGCTCGAAGGCGGCCGAGTGCGTGCTCTCCGACCCCAACGTCTCCCGCCGCCACGCCGAGCTGCGCCGGGCGGAGTCCGGCGACTGGCAGATCGTCGACCTCGGCTCGACCAACGGGATCAAGGTCAACGGCCGCCGCGTCGCCTCGACCCGGCTCTCGCCAGGGGACCAGGTGACCGTCGGGACCACGACCTTCCGCTTCGACATCGAGCAGTGACGGCCGCTGGCCGTAATCTGCTGGGCGCGTGGACTATGACCCCATATCCGTCGCCCTGAAGTTCGGCTTCCTGGCCGTCCTCTACCTGTTCCTGCTCGTGATCGCGCGCAGCGCCTTCAAGGACCTGCGCAGGACTGCCTCGCCCGCCCCTGAAGCGACTGGTTTCCACGCCGCCCCGGCCTACGCCGAGGCACCGCGCGGCGCCGATGCCTGGCTCGTCGTCGAGCGCGGCGGCGGCCTCGAGGCCGACCACCGCTTCGACCTCATCGGCGGGCTCTCGATCGGGCGCTCCAAGGACTCCGACGTGCAGATCGAGGACCGCTACGCCTCAAGCCTCCACGCCCGCGTCTTCGAACGCGGAGGCCACTTCTACGTCGAGGACATGAACTCGACCAACGGCACCCTTCTAAACAACGCCACCTTGGTGGGAGAGGCGGAGCTGATCGACGGCGACACGGTGCAGATCGGCGACACGGTGTTCAGGCTCGAGGCCCAGTGAAGCGCATGCGGAGCGAACGTCCATATCTGATTCAGCGAGAGCGGAGCATGCGCGGAACCGGTGTCAGATGACCCTGCGGATCGACGACCAGGCCGAGCGCACCGACACCGGCCGCCAGCGCAACGCCAACGAGGACTCGCTCTTCACCCGGGCGCCGCTGTTCGTCGTCGCCGACGGGATGGGCGGGGCCCAGGCCGGCGAGGTCGCCTCCAAGACCGCCGCCGAGTCCTTCGACCGCGAGCTCCCGCAGGGGCCGCCGGAGCAGGTCCTGCGCGAGACGATCGAGCTCGCCAACCGGACGATCCACGAGCGCGCCGGCAGCGACCCCGACCTGGCCGGGATGGGGACGACGATCACCGCCGCGATCGTCGATCTCGGCGCGGAAGAGGTGGCGATCGGCCACGTCGGCGACAGCCGTGCCTACCGCCTGCGCGGCAACAAGTTCGAGCGCCTGACCCGCGACCACTCGCTGGTCGAGGAGATGCGGCGCAAGGGACAGCTGACCGACGCCCAGGCCGAGGACCACCCACAGCGCTCGATCATCACCCGCGCCCTCGGTCCCGAACCGGAGGTCGAGGTCGACCTGCAGACCGTGCCCGCCCAGGCCGGTGACACCTTCCTGATCTGCTCCGACGGACTGACGACGATGCTCGGCGACGAGCAGATCGGCCGCCTGCTGGCGCGGGCGACCTCGATGTCCTCCGCGGTCCGCGCTCTGGTCGACGAAGCCAACCGCGCCGGCGGCCGCGACAACATCACTGTCGTCGCCTTCCGCCTCGGCGACGCCGAGGCACCCGAGGGCGCCGTGCCGGAGGGCGCGACCCTGGTCGGCTCGGCCGCCGAGGAGGCGGGGCTGACCGCGACCGAGGTGCGCCGCCGCGCCGCCGCCGACGCCGCCAGGCAGCGCCGCGAGCAGCTCGACGCAAAGCCGCGCCGCCGTGGCCTGCGCCGGGCGGCCAAGGTGCTGGCCGTGATCGTCGTGCTCGCGGCCCTCGCCTTCGGGGCCTGGTACGGCAACCGTCAGATCTGGTTCCTCGGCACCGACGATGCCGGCCGCGTCGCCCTCTACCGCGGCGCTCCATATGAGCTGCCGTTCGGGGTCAAGCTCTACGACGAGCGCTACGCGAGCCCGATCCAGACCGAGTCGCTGCCGGCCAGGCGCCGCGACGCCGTCACCGGCCACGACCTGCGCTCGCGCGAGGACGCCGTCTCCCTGATCGAAGACATCCAGAAGAGCCAGGGGGTTCCTTGAGCTCCGCCCGGAACCGCGAGCTGGTCGCTCTGGTTCCCGTCGCCATCCTGCTCACGGCTGGCTTCGCCGCCGTCTTCGCCCAGGAGGGCGCCCGCCTCGACAACCTCAGCCTCATCTACGGGGCGTACTTCCTCGCGGTCTGCATGGCGACCCACGTCTACCTGCGGATCCGGCTGCCCAACGCCGACCCGTACCTGTTCCCGCTGGTGGCGCTGCTGACCGCCTTCGGGCTGGTGATGGTCTACCGGATCGACGACGCTCTCGCCCGCGACCAGGCCAACTGGTTCGTCCTCGGCCTGGTGCTCTTCGCGCTGACGATCCAGTTCCTCCGCGACTACGAGGTGCTGGAGCGCTACCGCTACACGATCGCCGCCGCCGGGCTGCTGCTGCTGCTGGCACCGCGGCTGCCGGGGATCGGGCAGCAGGTCAACGGGGCCTACCTCGGGGTCAAGATCGGGCCGCTCGCCTTCCAGCCGGCCGAGTTCTCGAAGATCGCGATCGTCGTCTTCCTCGCCAGCTACCTGCGCGAGAACCGCGAGGTGCTGGTCGTCGGGGCGCGGCGCGTGCTCGGGGTGACGCTGCCGCCGCTGAAGCACTTCGGGCCGATGCTGGTGGTCTGGGGAGCGTCGATGTTCATGCTCGTCTTCATCCGCGACCTCGGCAGCTCGCTGATGTTCTTCGCCGCCTTCCTCGCCCTGCTCTACGTGGCGACCGGGCGCTTCTCCTTCGTCGTCATCGGGATGGCGATGTTCACGGTCGGTGCCTGGTTCTTCGCCGCGACCGTGCCCCACGTCCACGATCGGGTCGAGGTCTGGCTGCATCCGTACCCCCATTACCAGGACACCGGCTACCAGATCCTGCAGTCGATCTTCGCCCAGGCTGACGGCGGCCTCTTCGGCAAGGGCTTCGGGCAGGCGCTGATCACGATCCCGGGCACCAATGACGCGCTGCTGCCGGCGGCGCAGACGGACACGATCTACTCGCTGATCGTCAACGAGCTGGGCCTGTTCGGAGCCTGCGGGGTGATCCTCATCTACCTGCTGATCGCCGCCCGCGGCTTCAAGATCGCCCTGCTCGCCCGCGACGGCTTCTCGAAGCTGCTGGCGACCGGACTGACCGCGGTCTTCTCGATCCAGGCCTTCGTGATCATCGGCGGCGTCACCCGGGTGATCCCGCTGACCGGCGTCACCCTGCCCTTCATCAGCTACGGCGGCAGCTCGATCGTCGCCAACTTCGTGCTGCTGGCGCTGCTGCTGCTGATCTCCGACCGGGCCCGCCGGGAAGCGGTCGAACCGGCCGGCCGGGCGCTGGCGATGGGGCGCGCGTGAACCGCCAGATCGTCAAATTGTTCGCCTTCATCGTCGTCCTCTTCGGGGTCCTCGTCGGCTTCACGTCCTACTGGTCGGTCTTCGACGCGAAGGCGCTGAAGGAAGAGGAAGCGAACAAGCGGCCGCTGCTGGAGCAGCAGCAGATCCGCCGCGGCCGCATCCTCGCCGCCGACGGCACCGTGCTCGCCAAGTCGGTCGCCAAGGGCAAGGGCGACTCGCTGCGCTTCGTCCGCCGCTACCCGGAAGGGGCGCTCTACGGGCACCCGATCGGCTACAGCTTCGTGCGCTACGGCGACACCGAGTTCGAGCAGTTCCACAACGACCAGCTGGTCGGCGAGGAATCGGAATTCAGCTCGATCCTCGACGAGCTGCGCGGCCGCAACCAGGAAGGCAACGACATCGTCACCAACATCGACCCGGCAGCCCAGCGGGTGGCGCTGTCGGACCTCGAAGAACAGGGCTTCGGCGCCGTGGTCGCGCTCGAACCGAGCACCGGCGCGGTCAAGGTGATGGCCTCGAACGCTCCCTTCGACCCCAATCGCGTCCCCTACGAATACTCGAAGCTGAGCACCAACGAAATCGAAACGCCGCTGCTGAACCGGGCCACGCAGGGGCTCTACCCGCCGGGCTCGACCTTCAAGGTGGTGACCGCCGCGGCCGGACTGGAGAGCGGTGTGATCACGCCGGAAACGACGATCGACGCGCCGGGCACGATCATCGACGAAGGGCACGAACTGGCCAACGACTTCAACGAGGACTTCGGCCCGATCGCGCTCGACACGGCACTGACCAACTCGGTCAACACCTGGTTCGGGCAGCTGGGCCAGCAGCTCGGCAACGACCAGCTGTTCGAGACGATGGAAAAGTTCGGCTTCAACTCGACGCCGCCGATCGACCTGCCCGACGACGAGGTCTACGAGAGCGGCGTCTCGGGCGAAGACGGGCTGCTGACCGCGCGCGACCCGGTCGACCTGGCGCGGGTCGCGATCGGCCAGGAGCGGCTGCTGGCAACGCCGCTGCAGATGGCGATGGTCGCCTCCGCGGTCGCCAACGGCGGCAAGCTGATGAAGCCGCAGATCTGGAACCGGGTGGTCGACCCCGACGGGCGCGTGACCGAACGCCTCGACCCCTCCGAGTACAGCCAGCCGGTCAGCTCCGAGACGGCCGAAGAGCTGACGACGGCGATGGAAGGGGTGGTCTCCGAAGGGACCGGCACCAACGCGGCGATCTCCGGCGTCCAGGTCGCCGGCAAGACCGGCACCGCGGAAACCCCCGGCAACAAGGCCTGCGGCGGCGGCGAAGAAGAGAACCAGGCCTGGTTCATCGGCTTCGCCCCGGCCGACGACCCGAAGATCGCGATCGCCGCCTCGGTCGAGTGCACCGAACAGTTCGGCAACGACGTCGCCGCCCCGATCTTCCGCGACGTCGCCGAAACGATCCTCAATGGCGAATGAGAGAAACAGCATGCCGATGGGCCTGAGACGTCCATATGCCGGACGGAATCGGCCCATCGACCCGAGAATGGAGGCTTGAGTGGCTGAGGTGAGCGAGGGGAGCGTGGTTGACGGGCGTTACCGGGTTCTGGCGCGGTTGGGGAGCGGGGGGATGGCCGACGTCTGGCTGGCGGAGGACACGCACCTTCAGCGCCAGGTGGCGCTGAAGGTCCTGCACCGGCGCTTCGCCCAGGACCAGGAGTTCGTCCAGCGCTTCCAGCGCGAGGCGGAGTCGGCGGCGCGGCTGCAGCACCCCAACATCGTCTCGGTCTTCGATCGCGGCCAGTTCGAGGGCACCTACTACATCGCCATGCAGTACATCGACGGCCCGACCCTGAAGCAGCTGATCGACCGCGGGCTGACCCCGGAGCAGGCGGTGGCGCTGATCCGCCAGGTCCTCGAGGCGGCTCGCTTCGCCCACCGCAACGGCGTCGTCCACCGCGACCTGAAGCCGCAGAACGTGATCGTCGACGGCGAGGGAAAGGCGGTCGTCACCGACTTCGGCATCGCCCGCGCCGGCGTCTCCGAGATCACCCAGACCGGCTCGGTGATGGGGACCCCGCACTACCTCTCGCCCGAGCAGGCCCAGGGCTTCGAGGTCACCGCCGTCTCCGACCTCTACTCGATCGGGGTGATCCTCTACGAGGCGCTGACCGGGCGGGTTCCGTTCGAGGCCGAGTCGGCAGTGGCGGTGGCGATGAAACAGGTCTCGCAGACGCCGCTGCGGCCGAGCTCGATCAACCCCCGTGTCTCTCCGGCCCTCGACGCGGCGGTGATGCGGGCGCTGGCCAAGGAGCCCGGCGAGCGCTTCCAGAGCGCCGACGCCTTCATCGCCGCCCTCGACGCCGCCCTCAAGGAGCCGGGCGCCGGCGACGGCACGGCCGACTTCGCGGCGCTGCCGCCGGTGGTCGCGGTCCCGGTCGAGGAGGACGAGCTCGACCCCGAGGAGGAGGCGCGCAAAGCGCCGCCGCCGCTGGATCGCCGCCGCGATCGCCGCGGTCCTGATCGGCGTCCTCGTCGGCCTGGCGCTGACCCGCGACACCACCACCGAGGTCCCCGACGTGACCGGCGAAATGCGCAGCGCCGCGACCCAGCGGCTCGAACGCAACGGCTTCTCGGTCGCCCAGCCCGTCTACGTCCAGCGCAACGCGCCGGCCAACGAAGTGCTGGAGCAGCAGCCGCTGGGCTCGCCGCCGGCCGGCAAGGCGGAACTCGACTGCTCCTTCCTCACCTTCTTCTGCTCGAAGCCGAAGGTGACGCTGACGGTCAGCTCCGGCCCGGGCAGCGGCAAGGTGCCGGCTACCGCCGGACTCAGCCAGGAAGAAGCGACCGAACGGCTCGAAGCCGCGGAATTCGAAGTCGACGTCGAAAGCGCCAACTCCGACAGCGTCGAAGAAGGCACGGTGATCCACTCCAGCCCCAACGGCGGCAGCAGCCTCACCCACGGCGCGACCGTCGTCATCGTCGTCTCCAGGGGTCCGAAGCTGACCAAGGTCCCGGTCCTGGTCGGCAGCCAGCGCCGCCTCGCGGTCCAGCAGATCCGCGGCCGCGGGCTCACCCCGAGCGTCTCCGAAGAAGAAGGGGACTCGCCGGCAGGCGAGGTGATCAGCCAGTCCCCGAGCGCCGGCAGCGAGGTCGAAGCGGGCTCCACGGTGGCGATCACGGTCTCCGCCGGCAAGCAGCAGGCGAAGGTGCCGAACGTGATCGGCAAGCTGCGCTCAGGAAGCGCGTGCAGACGGTGCGCGAAGCCGGCCTCAGCCCGGCGGTGGAAGAAGAAGAAACCGAAGTCACCGGCAAAGTCGGCCGCGCGATCGACCAGTTCCCGCCGCCGGGCTCCGAGCTCGAACCGGGCGACACGGTGACGATCGTCGTCGGCAAGCAGGCGCGGGCCGAACCGGAAGCCGAAGAATGAGGGTCGCGGTCCTCAGCGGCGGCCGCTCCTCCGAGCACGACGTCTCGCTGCGCTCCGGCGCCTCGGTCGCCCGCGGCCTCGAGGCGGCTGGCCACGAGGTGGCGGCGGTGACGATCGAGCGCGAGGGCCGCTGGCTGCACGACGGGCGTGCCGCTGCGGCTGACCCCGGCCGCGGGCCTGCTCGGCGCCGACGCCGTCTTCCCGGTCCTGCACGGGGCCTTCGGCGAGGACGGCAGCGTTCAGGGCCTGCTGGAGCTGCTCGACGTCCCCTACGTCGGCTCCGACGTGCTCGCCTCGGCGATCTGCATGGACAAGCTCAGCCTCAAGCGCCTGTTCGCCGCCCGCGGCATCCCCCAGGTCGACTTCGTCGCCTACGGCGAGGAGGGCTGGCGCGAGCGCTGCGCGGCGATGGGGCTGCCGCTCTGGGTGAAGCCGTCGCGGATGGGCTCCAGCGTCGGCATCAGCAAGGTCGACGATCTCGGCGGACCTCGACGCCGCGATCGAGCTCGCGCTGCGCCACGACCCGCGGGTGATCGTCGAGGCGCCGGCGGTCGGGCGCGAGGTCGAGTGCTCGGTGCTCGGCAACGAGTCGCCGCTGACCTCGTTGCCGGGGGAGATCGTCGCCAACGCCGAGTGGTACGACTTCGAGGCCAAGTACGAGCAGGGCGGGATGGAGCTGCGGGTGCCGGCGCCGCTCGGCCGAGGCCGAGACCGAGCGCGTCCGCGAGCTGGCCGCCGCGACCTTCGCCCTCGCCGGCTGCTCCGGCCTCGCCCGCTGCGACTTCTTCGTCGAGCCCGACGGCGCCGTGCTCGTCAACGAGATCAACACCATGCCCGGCTTCACCGAGACCAGCGTCTACGCGAAGCTGCTGGAGGCCAGCGGCATCGCCTACGCCGACCTCTGCGACCGCCTGGTGGCGCTCGCCGTCGAGCGCCACCGCAGCGCCCGCTCGCACCAGTTCTAGGCTCGCGGCCGGCTCGGCGTAGAGCCGTTCGAGCGCGATCGCCAGCACCTGGGAGCGGCTCTTGCCGGCGTGGTCGGCGGCGATGAAGTAGCTGCCGACGAACAGCGAGAAGGCGAGCAGGGCGCGGACCTCGGCCTCCTCCTCGTCGAGCCCGAGTTGCCCGAACAGCCGGCGCATGTAGTCCATGCGCCGGTTGTCGACCCGCCGCACCCGTGCCTCGACCTCGCCGTCGCGCCGGGCCCAGTCGCGGATCGCCAGCTCGACCCGGAGGTCGACCGTCGAGGCGAGCGCGAACAGCTGCCGCAGCTTGTCGCGCGGCTCTGCCGGCCGGCTCTCGATCTGCGCGATCACGTCCCCGACCATGGCCTTCTCCCAGCCGTCGAGCATCTCCTCGAGCAGGGCTTGGCGATCCTTGAAGTGCCAGTAGAAGCCGCCCTTGGAGACCCCCAGCGACGCGGCCAGGGCCTCGACCCTCACCGCGTCCGGCCCCCCGTCCGCCAGCGCCTGCAGTCCGGCCTCGCACCCAGGCGCCGCGGGGAGTTCGAACCTTGGCCATCGGCCTATCTATACGGCACCGTATTGACAGATGCAAGCACCCCGCCTAACATCCATACGACAGCGTATAGATGAGAGAGGGGATGTCATGAGACTGCCGAACTCCGCACACGAATCCGTGTCCTGGCGGATCCGCGAGATCGTCCCGGACTTCACCCTGGAGGACGTCTGGGAGCTGCCCGCGCAGGGCGGCATCGAGGACTTCCAGGACCTGATCGAGCTGGGCGCCAGCGCCGATCTGGCCAACGCCGACTCGCTTCCGACCCGCGCCCTCTGGCGCCTGCGCGACCGCCTCGGCGCTTGGTTCGACCTCGGCCGGATCTCGGCCCCGGACGAGGTCATGGGCGAGGGCAAGCTGCCGATTCCAGACCGCAGCGAGACCTCCCTGGCCGGCCGTCTGCCGGAGGACCTGCGCGGCACGGCGGCGGATGTCGACTTCGGCTGCCCTGCCCTTCGTGCCCCTCTACCGCACCGACGTCGAGTTCGCCGCGGAGATGTCGAACCGGACCGTGCACGGGGTGATGCACCTGGCCTGGGTCGCTCAGGGCGGCGGCTCGCTACCAGGCCCAGATGGCCGTCTACGTGAAGCCGCGCGGCCTCTTCGGCAAGGGGTACATGGCGCTGATCAAGCCGTTCCGCTACCTGATCGTCTACCCGGCGCTGACCCGGCAGACCGAGCGGATGTGGAACTCCCGCCCGCGCCGGCGGCGAGCTCAGCCGATCAGCTTGACGTCGTCGATCTCGAGCCGGTAGCGGCCGGACTGGTCGAGCGACGGGGCGGCCTTGGTGAACCAGATCAGGAAGTACTTGGAGGGGGCGGGGACGTCGAGCTTGATCTCGGCCGTCTCCCCGGCTTCGGCCACCGCGCCGACCGGTTCGCCCCATTCCTCGAGTTCCTCGGGCGGGCCCGAGGCGGCGGCGTAGATCTCCGCGTCCCAGCCGGGGGCGCCGCGGACGACCATCTCGGCCGGCTTGGCCGGCGACTCGGCGGTGACGTAGAGGCCGACGCCGGGGTCTTCGCCGCTCTTGGTGCCGGCGAAGTCGGCGGTGTCGTAGTGCTCGCTGGTCCAGGCGGTGCCGGTCGGGTTGCCGTCGACCGCGAGGCTGACCGATTCCGGGTCCTCTTCGCCGTCGCCGGCCGGGTCGAAGTCGGTGGCCGAGGAGAGGGCGACGACCGCGCCCTTGTCCTTCAGCGCCCCGCCACCGCCCCCGCCGTCGCTGATTTTCCAGACCGCGACCAGGGCGCCGACGGCGATCAGCGACCAGCAGCGCGATCGCCGCCCAGGACCAGCGCTTGCGCGCCGGGGAGCTTGCGCTTGGGCGGCGGCACCGCGTCGAGCACGCTGGTCGCCTCGCCGGTGGTCGAGCCCGCCCGCGCCGCCTCGACCTCGAGCGCGGTCGAGAGGTCGTCGATCATCTCGCCGACCTCCTGGTAGCGCTCGGCCGGGTCCTTGGCGGTCGCCCGCTCGACCACCAGCGCCGCCGCGGCGGAGAGCTCGGGCCGCCGCTGCTGGACGTCGGGCAGCTCCTCGTTGACGTGTTTCATCGCCACCCCGACCTGGCTGTCGGCGTGGAAGGGGACCTGGCCGATCAGCATCTCGTAGAGGACGACGCCGAGCGAGTAGATGTCGGAGCGGATGTCGACCGGGTGGCCCATCGCCTGCTCGGGGGCGACGTAGTCGGTGGTGCCGAGGACGCGGCCGGTCGCGGTCATCCCGTCCTGCTCGAGCTGGCGCGAGATCCCGAAGTCGGTCAGCTTGGCCCGGCCCTCGGCGTCGATCAGGACGTTCTGCGGCTTGATGTCGCGGTGGACCATGTTGCGGGCATGGGCGACGGTGAGGCCGCGGGCGATCTCGATCGCGTAGGCCAGCGCCTCCTGCGCGTCAAGGGCGCCGAGCCGGGCGATCCGCTGCTTCAGCGTCTCCCCTTCGACGTACTCGAAGACGATGTAGGGGTGGCCGCCGTCCTCGCCGGCGTCGATCACCGCGACCACGTTCGGGTGCGAGAGCTTGGCCACCGCCCGCGCCTCCTGGCGGAAGCGCTCGAGCTGGTCGGGCTGCTCGGACATCTCGCGGTGCATCACCTTGACCGCGACGGCGCGGTCGAGGGTGCCGTCGTTGGCCAGGTAGACGGTCGACATGCCGCCGCTGCCGAGCTTGGCCTCCAGCTTGTAGCGGCCGGAGAGCACGGTGCCGATCATCTGCGAGCTGGTCGGGCGTGGGTCCATCAGCGGGTGGCGAACGTTATGGGGCGTTGGAAAGGGTCTCGATAGGAATTTCGCAAGTCGCAGCGCAAGTGTCAGTACAGGTTCGCTGCTGCCCCGACCCCGCCTGCCCGCGGACCGGTGGGCGGCTGCCGTCCCGCGACTCGTGGATAGGCCGGCGGACGCTGCCTGGGCGGCCCTCGACCGCGCGCCCGATGCGCTGCGCGCCGGGTAGTGCGGCCCGCAGCAGCGACAGCGCCGCCGCTTCGTCGCTCGCCGGCACCACCACGCAGAAGCCGCAGCCCATGTTGAAGACGTCGTACATCTCCTCCTCGGAGACGCCGCCCTGCTCCTGGATCAGGCCGAAGATCGGCGGCACGCGGCAGCGGCGCGTCGATCTCGTAGCCGACCTCGGCCGCCAGCCGCAGCAGGTTGGCCGTGCCGCCGGAGGTGATGTGGGCGAGGCCGCGGACGTCGACCGCCGGAGCGCAGCAGCTCGATCACCGGCTTGACGTAGATCTCGGTCGGCTCCAGCAGGACGTCGCCGAGCGGCCGGCCGAGGCGCTCGTCGTCGAGGCGGGATCCCGGCCAGCGCCGACGCGGGCGAGCGTGTAGCCGTTGGAGTGGATCCCGGAGGAGGGCAGGCCGATCACGACGTCGCCCGGCCGCACCGCCGAGCCGTCGACGATCGCGTCGAGGGCGACGGTCCCGAAGCAGGCGCCGGAGACGTCGACGCTGGAGACCAGCTCGCCGAGCTGGGCGAGCTCGCCGCCGGGGATCTCGACCCCGGCCAGCTCCGCCCCGCGGGCCAGGCCGACGCCGATTTCCTCGCAGACCGCCGGGTCGGCCTTCTGCACGGCGATGTAGTCGAGCATCGCCAGCGGCTCGGCGCCGACGCAGATGACGTCGTTGACGTTCATCGCCACGCAGTCGATCCCGACCGTGTCGAAGCGCCCCAGCTCCTCGGCGACCAGCAGCTTGGTCCCGACCCCGTCGGTCGAGAGCGCGACCCCGAGGTTCTCGCCGAGCTCGATCACGCTCGCGTAGTGCCCGGGCAGCGGCACCTGCAGCGAGGGCCGGTCCAGCTTGATCGCTCCCAGCGCCCGCACCAGCCCGGCGACCGCGGCGTCGGCGGCGCCCTGGTCGACCCCGGCTTTGGCGTAGGCGTCGCTCATCGCGTCCTCGCGCCAGCTTTGCAGCACCGCGGCCGCCAGGGCCGCCCGGTACGCCGCGTACGGCCACAGCGCCCGGTCGCGCTCGACCAGGCCGATCAGGCGCTGGGAGGCGAGGGTCGAGGCGAAGGAGGCGGCGACGCCGAGCGCCGAGCGTGCGGCGCAGCTCGGGGGTGGTGCCGCGGCGGGCGAGGCGGGTGCCCTTGAGCGCGGTGGCGCCGACGATGATCGGCAGCGCGATCGTGCGCGAGAGCAGGTTCGCCTGGTCGCGCGAGAAGTGGCGCCAGCGGGCCGCGGCGAGGGTGACGCCGTTGCGGGAGACGCCCGGGGCCAGCGCCGCCGCCTGGGCGATGCCGAGCGCGAGGCCGTCGGCCGGGGTGGCGTCGCCGCGCCCGCGCCGCTGCGGGCGGGTGTCGGCGAGGAGCATCGCCGCCGCCCCGGCGAGCAGGCCGTAGGCGGTCGCCCGCGGGCCGCCGAGCCGCTGCTCGATCGGGCGCTCGAGGGTGTAGCCGACGATCGCCGCCGGCAGGAAGGAGAGGCCGAGCAGCAGCGCCCGGCGGCCGTTGAAGCTCGCGCAGCTCCTCGCCGATCAGGCGCCGCTGGCCGATCAGCAGCGCCGCCGCGGCGCCGGTGTGCAGCGCCACCTCGAAGCTCTTGCGCAGCTCGGGGTCGATCGTCTCCCAGTCCCAGCCGGCGAGCCAGGGGACGAGGACGATGTGGGCCGAGCTGGAGACCGGCAGCAGCTCCGCCGGTCCCTGGACGATGCCGAGCGCGACCGCGCGCCGGGCCGGCAGCCGGCCGCTCGCCCGCTCGCTCAAGCGCCGCCGGTGCCGGCCGGCTCGGGCGCTGCGACCGGCGCCTCGCCGTCCTCGCCGGGCCCGCCGCCGCGCCGTCGCTTGACGACCAGTAGACGACGCCGACGATGATCGCCGCCAGGACCACGTAGTCGAGGTAGCCGAGTTTGTGGCGCCAGTCCTCCCAGTTGTCGCCGACCTCTTCGCCGACCAGCGCCAGCGCCAGGACCCAGGGGATCGAGCCGAGCAGGGTGAAGGACGGAGAAGCGCCAGAACGGCATCTTCGCCACCCCGGCCGGCAGCGAGATGAAGGTGCGGATGATCGGCAGCATGCGCGAGAAGAAGACGGTCCAGGAGCCGTAGCGCTCGAACCAGTCGTCGGCCCATTTCAGGTGCTTGGGGCTGATGTGGATCAGCTTGTTCTTTTCCAGCAGGTCGAGGCGCCCGTAGTAGCCGACCGCGTAGGCGATCCAGGAGCCGGCGAGGTTGCCGAGCACGCCCGCGGCGACGACCCCGAACAGGGTCAGTTCGCCTTTGGAGACGGCGAAGCCGGCGAAGAGCATGATCGCCTCGCTCGGAATCGGGATGCAGGCCGACTCCAGGGTCATCAGCAGGAAGACGGCGACAGACCCGGCCGAGCCGATGAATTCGGTGGCGACGTCGACGATCGGTTCGACCACCTTGTCGGTGATGCTGGCGAGCGGAGGAGGGCGTGCATCGAGCGGCACATCGTAGGGACGATGCGGCCGAAGGGCGCTCGACCCCCTCAACCCCGCTTCTGGCCCTAAACTGGCTGCCTCTGATGAGCCGGTTGAACCACCCCGTCTACCGCAACCGGATGCTGCAGCTGGCGGCCGACGCGGCGCTCGTCGCCCTGGCCTACTTCCTCGCCTTCCAGCTGCGCTTCCTCGACGAACCGCACGGCTGGCCGCGAGCGCTACCAGACCCTCTTCATCGCAGTCGGTCGGCTTCGTCGTCGCCGGCAAGCTCGTCGTCTTCTACGCCTGCGGGCTCTACCAGAAGTGGTGGCGCTACGTGAGCGGCCGCGACTTCCTGCCTGATCTTCCGCGCCGTCGCCATCGCCAGCGCGATCCTGGTCGTCTTCTTCGCCGTCGCCAAGCCCTTCGCGCACACGCTGCCGCGGGCGGTCGAGGTGACCGACTTCGTGCTGACGATGATGCTGATCGCCGGCGCCCGCCTGGCGGTGCGGCTGATCGTCGAGCGGCCCTCGCGCGGCGCCCGCCTGCCCAAGCACGAGGTGCTGGTGGTCGGCGCCGGCTCCGGCGGCCAGATGGTCGTGCGCGAGCTGCAGCTCAACCCCAACCTCGGCGCCACCGCGATCGGCTTCGTCGACGACGACCCGCGCAAGCGGGGGATGCGGATGCTGGGGCTGAAGGTGCTGGGCTCGACCAAGGAGATCGTCAAGATCCTCGACGAGACCGAGCCCGACGAGGTCGTGATCGCGATCCCCTCGGCGCCCGGGCCAGCTGCGCGGCCAGGTCGTCTCCGCCTGCCGCGAGCGCGAGATCCGCGTCCGCACCCTGCCGACCGTGTTCGAGCTCCTGCGCGGCGGCGTCCAGCTCAACAAACAGCTGCGCGAGGTGCGGGTCGAGGACGTGCTCGGCCGCGACCCGATCGTGCGCGAGCTCGACCGCGTCGGCGCCTACCTGCGCGACCGCATCGTCCTCGTCACCGGCGCCGGCGGCTCGATCGGCTCCGAGCTCTGCCGCCAGATCGCCCAGGTCAAACCGCGGCTGCTGGTGATGCTCGACCACGCCGAGGACAACCTCTTCGAGATCGACCGCGAGATGGTCGAGCTGCGCCACTTCACCAACGTCGAGTCGGTGCTGGCCGACTGCAAGGAGCCGCACCGGATGCTGGAGGTGATGCAGCGCTTCAAGCCGAGCGTCGTCTTCCACGCCGCCGCCTACAAGCACGTGCCGCTGATGGAGGCGAACCCGCTCGAGGCGGTCCGCAACAACGCGATCGCGACCCGGATCACGGCCGAGACCGCCGCCGCCTCCAAGGTCGAGCGCTTCGTCCTGATCTCGACCGACAAGGCGGTCAACCCGAAGACGGTGATGGGCGCCTCGAAGGCGATGGCCGAGTTCATCGTCGAGGAGGCCGGCAACAAGCACCCCGGCACCCGCTTCGCCTCGGTCCGCTTCGGCAACGTCCTCGCCTCGTCCGGCAGCGTGGTCCCGATCTTCCGCAACCAGATCGAGCGCGGCGGCCCGGTCACCGTCACCCACCCGGAGATGACGCGCTACTTCATGACGATCCCGGAGGCGGTGCAGATGGTGATCCGCGCCGGCGACATCGGCGCCGGCAAGGGCGAGGTCTTCGTCCTCGACATGGGCGAGCCGGTGAAGATCGTCGACCTCGCCCACAACATGATCCGCCTCGCCGGCTACGAGCCGGAAGAGGAGATCGCGGTCGAGTTCACCCAGCCCCGCCCCGGCGAGAAGCTGCACGAGGAGCTCTTCGGCGCGGCCGAGGAGCTGCAGCCGACGGCGGCGCGGCGGATCAACCGCGCGGTCCGCGCGGTGCCGATCGACTCGGCCTGGGTGGAGTCGACGCTGACCTCGCTGGAACACCTGGTGATGGCCGGCGACGAGGCCAATTTGGCCGAGCGGGTGGTCGAGCTGATCGCCTCCCCGGGGGGCGACGCGGCGGCAGTCCCCGCCGCCGAATAACCTCTCGCAGCCACTTTGGTCCGGGTTATCGAACAAATAGGCGCGTTCGCCGGCCTCGCCGCTTTCCTCGGCCTGGGCGTCCTCGCGCTGCTCTCGTTCACCCACGGCCGCGACATCCGCCGTCTGCGCGAGTGGGCCGGCTCGGCTCCGGAGCGCGACGCCGAGCGCAAGGAGGCGACCTCGACGATCGCCGCCCAGCGGGCCGAGGAGCTGCGGCAGCTGGAGGAGTCCCGCACCGCCGAGCACGAGGCGGTCAGCAAGCGCGAGGAACGGCGCCGGCGCCGCGAGGCCGGGCTGCCGGCGCAGAGCCGCCGCGAGCGCTTCAGCGAGGGCACCTCCGGCCTCGGCGCCCGCCTGGCCGAACCCCGCTCCCTGATCGCGATCTTCGTCGTCCTCGCTGGTCATCGTCGGCGGCGTCGCCTACTCGTGGTCAGCGGCTCCGACGACAGCGCCAGCGGCAAGAAGGGGGCAAGCAGGCCGCGGCCAAGGTGCAGCCGAGCGAAATCGACGTCACCGTCCTCAACGGCACCGCCACCGCCGGCCTCGCCGCCACCTACGGCGACAAAGTCGAAGCAAGGGCTTCAACCTCGGCGCCGTCTCCAACACCGACCAGAGCTTCGCCACCAGCGTCGTCATGTTCGAACGCGGCCACGCTCCGGAAGCGCGCAAGGTCGCCAAGCAGCTGGGGATCTCGAAGCTCGAACTGATGAGCTCCCGAAGTCAAGTCCGCCGCGGCGGGGGCGGACGTCGCGGTCGTGGTCGGCGAGGACAATGCCGCGGCGGCGGGCTAACGTCCGGCCGCCCTGGTCTTCGCGCTTCTCGTCCTCGCCACGGTTGCCGCCTTCGGCTGGGCGCAGCGGCTCAAGCGCGACCCGCTGGTGCTGGACCGGGTCACCTTCGTCGCGCGTGCCGGTGCTGCACCCCGACAACCCGGTCCACAGCTTCACCCCCAACGGCGACTGCCGCTACGACCGGGTGCGGATCAAGTTCCGCGTCACCCAGTCCGACCACGCCACGGTCCAGGTGGTCAAGCCCGGCGGCGGGGTCGTCATCACCCTCGCCCGCGACCGCTTCCTCAAGCGCTACCACTACTTCACCTTCTACTGGGACGGCCGCCAGCGCGGCGGCGGCATCGCCGCGCCCGGGCCGCTACAAGCTGCGGGTGAAGCTGCTGGGGCAGGAACGCAACCTGGTCCCGCCCGGCGTGATCAAGCTGCACCGGGCGCCGCGACCAGCGCTCCGCGACGGCGTGCCTGCCGGTGGCGAGGCAGCCGCCTTGAGCGACTTCCTCGCCGCCGCCGGCGTCCTGGTCGCGGCCGCGCGCCTGCGCCGCCTCGATCCTGCTGCCCCCCGGGCGCGCCCGCTCGCTGGCGATGGCGCTGGCGATCGGGCTCTTCCCGCTGCTGATCCTCGGCGACCAGTGGCACACGACCCAGATCGTCGACCTGCGCCACGACGACGCCCGGATCGCGGCGCTGCTCGCTCGGCGGCGCGGTCGCGGTCGGGGCGCTCGCCTACGCGTTCCGCCGCTGGCCGGTCCTGCTGCCGCTGGCGATCGTCGCCGCGCTGCCCTTCCGGGTGCCGCTGCACGCCGGCGGCGACACCGCCAACCTCCTGGTCCCGCTCTACCTGGTGATCGCGGCCGGGGTCGTCTTCACCCTGCTGCGCGACTGGGCGCTCGCCTCCCAGCACCTGGACCCCGCGGCCGCTGGCCTACCTGCTGGCCGCCTTCGTCGTCCTCTACGCGGTCCAGGCGCTCTACTCGGGCGACTTCTCGAAGGGGCTGCAGAACGTCTGCTTCTTCCTCGTCCCCTTCACCGTCGCCTACCGGCTGCTGCGCGAGGTCGAGTGGGACCGGCGGCTGCTGACCCTGGTCTCTGGTCGTGGTCGGGGTCGAGGCGGCCGCCTTCGTCCTCGATCGGCTCGGTCGAGTACCTGACCCGCAGCCTGTTCTGGAACGACCAGGTGATCAGGTCGAACGAATTCCACACCTACTTCCGGGTCAACTCGGTCTTCTGGGACCCCAACGTCTACGGCCGCTACCTGGCGCTGGTGATCGTGGTCGCGATGGCGGCGCTGCTGTGGGTGAAGGAACGGCGCGCCTTCGCGCTGCTGACGGTCCTGGTCGCCGTGCTCTGGCTCGGCCTCGCCCAGACCTTCTCGCAGTCGAGCTTCATCGCCCTGCTGGCGGGCCTCGCGGTCCTCGCCGCGATCCGCTGGAGCTGGAAGTGGACGCTGGCGGCGGTCGCCGTCGGCATCGTCGGCGCGGCGCTGGCGATCGTCCTCGTCGGCGGCTCCGGCAAGCTCACCACCGACCGCCTCAACGTCGACCTCAGCGGCCGCGGCAACCTCGTCTCCGGCGGCCTCGAACTCTTCGCCGAACGCCCGCTCCAGGGCTACGGCTCCGGCTCCTTCCAGACGCCTACCGCGACCACCGCGCCAACAAGGACGTCCCCGTCTCCGTCTCCCACACCGAGCCCGTCACGATCGCCGCCGAGCAGGGCCTCCTGGGACTACTCCTCTACGTGGCTCTAATCGTCGTGGCCTTCTGGACCATGACCTCGGGAATCCGGGGACCCCCCGATGGGCACGGAGGGGGAGTCCGAGAACGGAGCCAGTTTGCCCCGCCCGCAGGACTCCCCCTCGCGCTGCTCGCCGCCCGCGCCGCGGTGCTCGCCGCCTTCGTCGCCCTCCTGGTCCACACGATGGCCTACGCCGGCTTCTTCGAGGACCCCATCACCTGGGTGCTGCTCGC